>NZ_JARMXH010000005.1:0-327295 GCF_056892235.1 Abyssisolibacter sp. ZYX002 | reverse complement strand
GTGACCCCGTGGGTTATTATTATGAATATATTAATCTGTTTCATATTAAACATGTATTATGCCCGTTTTGTTATCAAAAATTTGATTAGAATCCAATTTGTTTTTATCGTTTAGAACAAGGACTCCACTCCGACATTGTTTTCTATTAGTATATTATCTTGAACTAAGTTCTCTTTTCCCTGAATAGATATCCCATAAGTTGAAGCAGCAGTGATGTTATTTGATGATATATTATTCTATCAATTGTTGACATACCCAAATTAGCATTTTGAATCATATTAGCTTTAGCAGTATAGCAATTTTTGAGCTATCAAATATTATATCGTATCATCTGGATTTGCACTATCTACAGCTTCTTGTATAGTTTTGAACATAGTCGGAACGATTAGAATAGATATATCTAGAACTCATTTTTGACATTATATCTGTGATAAATATATGAAAGCTAAAAAATAAACCAAGAGCCAAAGTATACGACTCTTGGTTTTACTTAGATTTTAAACATTGCCTTCAGGAAATACCTCTGGAATGTATTTATCATAGATTGTAAAGAACTCTGTCCATTTTGCTTCTGACTCTGTTTTTTTCCCTGCTTTGTCAAATTCGCAAATTTTATTATAGATTACTTGCAAAGCTTTGTGATCTTTTTCAGTTATAGTTTCTATAATTTTAGAAGCTGATAATATTTCATCCAACTCAATAAAAGTAGGTTCAGGCTTAACATAATGATCTGCTATAATCTTGTCAAAAGCATCCCACTTCGCGAGAAATGCTTTGTGGTTAGCTTCGCTGTAAGGATTTTTTCTTAATTTTTGGATTTCACCGTATATGTTCTTTAATTTTGTTTCATCTGCTCCTGGTATATTTCCTTTTAAATGTAATTGCTCCATGTATTCATCATAAGTAATGTTACCCATATATCTATGGTTATCGTTGGCTTCTTGCACAATCGCTGTATTTTGTGTATTGGTTGTTGCCGCTAATGCACCGGTAGGTAGTATACCAAACAGCATAACAGCAGATAATGATAATGCAGTTACTTTTTTTAGTGCCATAATAATCATCCTCCTAATTTTATATATAGTTTTTTAATCGCGATTTACAAATATCATTATAACAAGGAGTTTTAGATATAATATGTTGATTATGTGTTAATTATCGTGAAATATATATATATATAAACACAAAAAAGACATATCTTAATGATATAATGATTTATTCAAAGGATAATTTTCAAAAATAAGAGGTGATATTTAATGCACCGTAATGTATTAATAATTGAAGATGAAGAAAAAATACGATCCATAATTAGAGACTATTTTTCAATGGACGGATATACTGTCTTTGAAGCAGAAGATGGAGAAATGGGACTTTATAAGTTTGATAATGAAAAAATAGACTTAATTGTACTAGATATAATGTTACCTAAAATTGATGGGTGGTCAGTATGCAGACGAATCAGGAAAAAGTCAGATGTTCCGATTATCATGTTAACTGCCAGGGGTGATGACGAAGATGTATTGCTGGGGTTTGAACTCAAAACAGATGAATATATAGTCAAGCCATTTAATCCTCAGGTCTTGTTAGCAAGAGCAAATATGCTATTACATCGAACTTATGGGACAATCATAGAAGATCAATCAATCATCAATATAGATGGAATATCTATTAATAGACTATCTAGAGAATTAAAAATAGAAGGAAATACAGTCAAAGCTACACCTAAGGAGTTTGATCTTTTAGTATATTTAATAGAAAATCAAGATAAGGTACTTACTAGAGAATCTATATTGACATCAATATGGGGATATCCATATTATGGAGATGTTAGAGTGGTAGATAATTATATAAGGAAATTACGTAAGACTTTAAGGCAAAAGGCATACACTATTGTAACTGTTTTTGGTGTGGGATATAAATTTGAGGTGAACAAATGAAAATAAGATTAAAAAGTGTGACAACCAAAACATTTATAGTTACAACATTGCTTTTTGTAGGATTGTTATGCTTAAATCTTTTAGGTCAAGAGTTACTATTGTCACGTTATTATAAAACGGTAAAGATCAATTTAATGGAAGATAAAATAAATTCTTTGATGGATGAAATAAATAATTCTATGATAACACCTAACAAATTACAAGAAATCTTAGTAAGGTTTTCAAGAAACAATCAGATGTCTACAGCAGTAGTGGACTCAAAGGGACGGGTAATATCAGGGGATATATCTTTGTACAATTCACCGTACTTCGAAATTGTAGCAGATGATAAAAAAATATATCAGGTAAGCTTAGAAGGATTGAAGCTAAACAAAAATAGTAAAGTGCATGTACAAGGTATGCTTTATGATTATGGCAATATGTTCAGATATATTTATCCGTATAAAATATATGTAGACGGGGTGGAATCAAGTGTAGATAATGGAGGGGCAAATAACAATGATTATATAAACGTAAATGGAACTATAACAGATATAATTGATACATCTAAATATTCAAAAGACATAAGCAATTACAATGCATATACGGTTGAATATATTTATAAAGTAGTAGATGAAATGAAAAATAAAGATACTTTAAAAAAAGAAATTGAAAATAATAGCTTTGTATATAAAGAGATGACTGACAAAAATTCAGGATTAAAATATATTGTTTTTAGAAAAACAGCTGTAATAAATGGAGATAGGTATTTATTTTTGTCATCTATGTCTTCTCAATCAGTTGATGATACTATATCTATAATAAGGATATATAACAAATATCTCTTTTTTATAGCAATACTTTTAGCTATAATAGTTGTATTCTTTTATTCAAAAAAGATTTCAAGACCGCTTATTAAACTTAACAATATTGCAAGGAAAATGGCTAATTTAGATTTTATGACAACATATGATGTGACAACACAGGATGAGATAGGTGAATTAGGAACTAGCTTAAATACATTGTCTACAAATCTGAATAAAAGTATAAATGATTTAAAAATGGCTAATAAGAAATTAGAAGAAGATATTATTAAAGAAAAAAAGCTGGAGGATTCTAGAAAAGAATTAATAGCAAGTATGTCTCATGAACTTAAAACACCACTTACAATAATCGAAGGAATATCCTCTGGGTTAAGAGATGGTGTATACAACAGTAATGATAAGGCATATATAGAATCAATAATTGAAGAAGTAAAGAGGATGAGTAATATAATATACGATATGTTGGAGTTATCAAAGATAGAATCTAACGTATATAAAATTAACAAAGAAGCTTTTGATTTTTCAATAAGTGTGTTAAAAATCCATAATAAATTAAAACGATTAGCTGAAAGTAAACATATATTAGTTAATATTGATGTTAAAGAGGTCATTGTATATGGAGATGTAAAAAAAATAGAACAAGTAATAACCAATTTATATAGCAATGCTATAAAATACACAAAAAGTAACCAAAAAATCAATATATCCATAAACGAGGACAAAGAAAACAATAAAGTAAAATTTACTATAGAAAATACAGGTATTCATATAGATGAAAAGGATATAAACGAAATATGGAAACCATTTTATCGTATAGAGAAATCCAGAAGCAGAAGGTTAGGAGGTACAGGACTAGGGTTGAAAATAGTTCAGGGTATATTAATGCATCATGAGTGTGATTTTGGTGTTATTAACACAGATGATGGGGTGATGTTTTACTTTAGTCTAAATAGAATAGATAGGACTTTTTAATAACTATAATAACCCACTGATAGAATTTTATCAGTGGGTTAAATTGTTTAATTAATATAAGTATATCAGTCTGCAAACTTACCAAATAGTGCTTTAACTAAGGATATAATTCAAAGCTTCTAAACTTATAATTGGTCTACATAATTGAGTTTGTTTGATGATTTCTTTATCAAATCCTGCAATACCATTTTGAAGAATGGAAGCATTAAAACCTCTTTCTAAAGCTCCGTTTAAAGAAAATAAAACACAGTGTTCTGCTGCGAAACCACTGATTACAACAAAATTCACTTCAAGTGACTTAAGTAAATCCGCCAAGCTTGTTTTCCAAAATGCATTTGAATAAAGTTTGGTTACTCTATGGTCTGATGGATGTATAACTAACTCATCTATCAATTCAAAACCCTCAGAATCAGGGCCATTGTCTACTTCTTCATCCTGTATTATAATAACTGGTTTGTTCGCATTTCGGAACATACTACTGGCTTCGTTGATATATTCTAAAGCATTTTTTAAAGATTTCTTACAAGATTCATTATTGTTAAATTCTTTTTGCATATCAATTATCAGTAAAGCGATACTCATCTTTAACATCTCCTTTTGGTTAATAATCATTAGCCTTTAGTGATGATGGAGTAGCTTGATCAAAACGGTGGTTTTGATATCCATCACAATTTAGATATTCTTTTAATATTTTATAATTTTTCATAAAACCACCTCCTTTTTTGATTTTAACAGAAAATTCTTTCAAATTCAATAAAATGGCTTTTTCACATAATTAAGAATGCTCATGTTCACAACTTAAAAAACAATTTTGCTAATATTCCTAAAAATAAATTTGTGGTTGTCACAGGAGTGAGTGGTTCAGGTAAATCCAGCTTAGTATTTGATATTTTGTACAAAAGCAGACTACAAAAAATATAAAATAATCCCCTTGTTGAATGTGATTAAAGTAATGTTTGAAAAACATATCACCATATAATATAATAATATGTAGAAATTTCATGAATTATAAGGAAATTTCAATTTTATATTTCTAAGGAGAGAAGGTTAAATGAAAAAAGCATGTAAGGGGTTTATAATGGTTTTTGTTTTGTGTATGCTTACTGTTATAGCATATTCTCAGGGAAACATAAATGTATCAATTAATGAGTATAATGTTGAATATTCTAAAGATACTGGTTTTCCTTTTGTGGATGAAAATAGCAGAACTCAAGTTCCATTTAGAGCAACGTTAGAAGCATTTGGAGCTGTTGTGGAATGGGATAACGAAAAGAAGTTGCCATTTGCTACATATGATGGTGTTAAGGTTTATGCGCCTATAGGAGAAAAATATATAATCGTAAATGATGAAAAAATCGAAAATGATACATTAGCGATATTAAAAGAGGGTAAAACATATTGCCCTATTCGTAAAGTACTAGAAGCGTTTGGCTTTGTAGTTGAGTGGGATTCTAAAACTTGTTCAGTTAAGGCAATTAATGAAAATGCAGGGATACCGCATCCAACGTTAGAATTACAATATAGTACTATAAATGGGACTGGTAAATATTCTGGATACAAAATTTTGCGAGGACATCCAAAAGAAAACCAGTATGTAGTATATTTTAAACACTCAGTAGAGGGTAATTTTGAGTCAACTCAGGTGTGTTATGATATAAAAAAACAAGAGAATTTAAAGGAAAAAATAACTTGGTCTTATGATGGTGTTTCTCATACTAACACAAGAAGTGAACTATACGAATTATTTAGCGATACTTCTGAACTAATGTCATCATTAGGTGGTACTTATAATGGCGAATTTTCTCAGTCGTGGTATGCGAATACATTTGGACAGGTATATACTGATTGGATAAGAAAAATGGATGTAGGCCAATATGCAGAGGAACAAGTGAATGCATATATAAAAGATAGATTACTACCTAATCCTATTAATTTTAAAATTAACGAGAAAGATTGGATTTCATCAGGGGATTTAAGAGAAAAGTACAAAATGGATTTAGATAGCAATCCTAGAGGTGGAGGAAGTCCATACCTTGAATACTTCCATTTCCCAGTTATATATAGATACTTCCTTTCTGGATATTATGATTTTAAAAACGGATTTTTAGAATTTAACAAGATTAGAGTTATTTCTTTAGGTAAAGGTGATAAATATTTTTATATAAAAGATATTGAAGAATATGTTATACCTGGTCTAAATGAAGAGATTGAAAAGAAAAAAAAGCTAGAAGAGAAATATAAATAGCCTTATAAAAAAGTTAAACCTTTTAGGTTTCAGACTGTAGACAAAAGCCCAATTTCTGCGTTGTAGTTAAATTTCCGGCTGACTTACTTCTAAGTAAGCTCCGCTACTCAATTTAAATACGCCCCCACTTGAACTTTTACTATAGTCTGCTATCTTGATGACTTTGTCATCAATCTAAGGCTGCCAAAAGGCAGCCTATTATTAAATATAGTTTACCATACGTTGTAATGAATATTGTTTTCTTCAAACCTATCTGGTATGCTTTTATCTTCAGCTGGATAACCTAATGCTACTATAGAGAAAGGTATTATGTTTTCTGGCGCATTAATAAGCTCTCTTATACCATCAACTCTATCTGTTTCAGGATATACCCCTAACCATACAGAGCCTATTCCTAGCTCTGTTGCAGATAATAATATGTTTTGTGTAGCAGCTGAGCAATCTTGAATCCATAAGCCCTTATATTTTTCCTTTTTCATATCTCCACAAACTATAATAGCGCAATCAGCACCGAGTAATGGTTTTGAATAAGGGTGTAACTCAGTTATTTTCTTAAGGGTATCTTTGTCTTTAATGACCACAAAGCTCCATGGTCTAGCATTACCACCAGATGGTGCATACATACTAGCTTTTAAAATTTCTTTGATTTTTTCTTCTGATATAGCTTCATCAGTGTATTTTCTTATGCTTCTACGGTTTAATATACAATCAAGTGTATTCATAAAGAACCTCCTTTTATAATATGCATTTCAAAATCTTGATAAAATATTTAGTATTGATATATAATATTTTATATTAGGACGATATAATTTACTAGTATGCACCTTTTTGATAGACTCTATCCAAAAGGATAGCTATGGAGGAGAAAAAATGAGTAAATCTGAAATTAGAATAGATGAAAATGGGAAATTAAAATGTTGTTTAGAGCATACATTGTCCATAATAGGGGGCAAATGGAAGCTTGTTATACTTTGGAATCTAGGAAAGAAAGGGACACTTAGATATAATGAGATTAGAAGATTGATGCCAGGAATAACACACAAGATATTAAGTCAAAAACTTAAAGAGCTAGAACGAGATGAATTAGTGGATAGAAAGCAGTACAATGAAATTCCACCAAAAGTAGAATATTCACTTAACCAAAAAGGACATACAGTAATGCCCATATTGGAAGCTATGCATGAATGGGGAAATAAAAATTGGTAAAGTGGTAGAGATAATAAATTAGAATGTCGGTATATAGTAAGAACAAAGTAATCTGGCAATATAGGGGGTTGAAATATGATTACCATTGACCACAATGATAATATAACAGGTATTCTAAAAAATGAATTGCTTAATATGGGAATTAATAATGATAATATAGTACTTAATATGATACGGGAAAAGAATGGTGTACATGTTTATAGAGTTATTGCTAATGATAATGCATATGTAATAAAGTACTTTTCAGATAATCAGTTTGCTAGAGAGATAAGTAATTATAAGATACTTAATTCTATAAAAGTACCTACAATAAGACTTATTGAACATACAAACAAAAGTTTGCTATTAGAAGATATATGTGAAAGTAGTATATATAGACTTGGTATTACAGATGATCTTGATGATTGCTATATAGCTAGAAAAATAGCTAAATGGTATAAAACATTACATAATCAAGGTCAGCACGTTTTAAATTTGGAAGATTTATATTGTGAACATAACATCATTAAAAAAGATAGTATAATTAGACTAAAGGATAAAACTAGTGAACAGGACAATAAAGTTTGGAGTTTATTGTTAGATAATTTTAATGAACTTATGAACATAATATCAAGCATTAAGTTAACTATGACGTATAATGATTTTTATTGGACAAATCTTATAGTCAGAAAGGACAAGACAGAAGCTTTGATGTATGATTATAACTTGATGGGTAAGGGTTATAGATATAGTGATATTAGGAATGTTTGTACTGCTTTGTCACCAGCATCAAGAAAAGCATTTTTGGACGAATATGGTGAGTTTAATGAGGATGAAAAAATAATTGATGATGGGATATCTATATTAATAAATCTAATATTTGCGTACGAAAGAGAGTGCTTCCCAGCATGGGGGAAAGAATCTTTAAAGATATTAAAGAGCGGAGAGTTATATAAACGTTTAGAGAGAATACTTAGTATAAATTAATACTAAATGGAAAATATTTAATACAGACTGCTTAAATCTAAGCAGTTTTTTTATCAGGTAATAAACTATCAGGAACCTATTTCTTAAGAGATATTACATATATATATTTGACTATTTCTATAAAGGAGATAAGAAGCACAGTTCGGGCTTGGGGCTTTCTATAGTAAAACGGATAATAGATATACATGAGGGAAAAGTTACAGTGATGAGCAATGATGATGAAACAATGTTTGAAGTTAGATTGATATGTGAATTGTAAAATACTAAAAAATATAATATAATATAGTAATAAACCAAAAAATACCTCTGAAAGGAAGTGATCAAGTGGCAAATATGGCAGATACGATTCAAGAGAAAATTGAAATGGTGGTAGACCAGTAAATCAAAGGCTTTTTGATCATTTTATTAGATGAATTTTATTGCAAATTAAACACATATTTTGATGTGCTTAATTGTGATACTTAAAATTGGACTAAAAGGAATAATCAAGAGTTTCTTGACTATTCCTTTTTCTATTTAATTTAGGAGGTAAAAATGAATAAAATCATGTTAGAAGATTATGGATATAATGATAAATTAAAAAAAGAATTCAAAAAATATAAAGATGTTAGTGGACAATATCCAGCAAGAGTTATTGGACTAACAGGGAATATATATACTATTTTAACGGAGGCAGGATCAATAAGTGGTTTGGTTAGAGGCAAATTTAGACATAAAGTCAAACAAAGCAGTGATTACCCAGCAGTTGGAGACTTTGTTATAGCTAGAAACATAGAGCAAGATAAAGCAGAGATATTACATGTCCTAAAAAGAAGAAATACCTTTTCTCGAAAAATGCCTATATCAGGAGGAAGAAAAATACGTGGAGGATTAATAGTTGGTGGTAGTACACAGGCTCAGGTTATAGCATCGAACTTAGATTATATAATGATACTTTCAGGTCTAGATAGTAACTTTAATATATCTAGGATAGAAAGATTTTTGATACTAGCTAAGAAATCCAAAGTAAAGACTATAATAGTACTAACTAAGAAAGATTTGTGTACAAATTATCAGCACTATGTAGATATAGCTAAGGAAGCAGATAAAGAGATAGAAGTAATAGCAGTTAGCTCTGTGACAAGAGAAGGACTAGACTCAATTAATCCATATTTAAAGAAGGGAAAGACGATAGCTTTATTAGGTTCATCAGGTGTAGGTAAATCAACACTACTAAATGCATTGTTTAATGAAAATATGCAAAAGACAAATCAAGTAAGCGAAGCTTCTGGAAAGGGAAAGCATACAACTACAAATAGACAGATATTTATACATCCTTCAGGAGGTATGATAATAGATACACCCGGAATAAAAGAAGTTCAACTTTGGGCAGACGTTGAAGATTTAAATCTGATTTTTTCAGATATAATAGAGCTTGAAAGAGAGTGCAAATTTAGTAATTGCACTCATGGTAGTGAAGAAGGTTGTGCTATAATAGAAGCTATAAAAACAGGTAAGATAACGCAACAGAGGTATAATAGATATAAAAAAATGCTACGAGAGCTAAAAATACTATCACAAAGAAAAAAGGACTATAATAGAAGACAAAAAAATAAAGCTTAAAGTGGTAAATGATAATAATGAACGTGAGATAGGTAGTATAACAAAAGTACTCCATATATATTTACAAAGTAATATATGAAATAAAACATAAAGGGAGAGATATATATGATAATTTTGATAGGAGGATACAGTTGTACAGGAAAGACAGCTATGTCTCAAAAACTACTTGAGAAATACAAAATACCTTATTTATCTATGGATCACTTAAAGATGGGACTATACAGAAGTAACAAGGAATGTGGATTTACACCTATGGATAGTGAAGAAGTTATAGCTGATAAGCTTTGGCCAATAGTTAGAGAAATGATAAAGACAGCTATAGAAAATGAGCAACATCTAGTAATAGAAGGATGCTATATATTGCCGAGTTTAGTGGATGCCTTTGATAAACAATACTTAAGAGATATAATATCAGTATATATAGGATTTTCAAATAGGTATATTAAAGAAAAATATGAATCAAATATCATAGGCTTTAGAAGTGTTGTAGAAAAAAGAATATATCCAGAGGATAGACCAATATCACACTTTATAAATAAACATGAAAAATTCAGGCATAAATGTGGAAAAGATAATGTTAAGTACTTTGAAATTGATAATAATTATGAAGATGAGATAAAAAGAGTCTATGAGTATATAGATAATGAAATTCAAAAAAGAAAACTACTAAAATAAGACTGACTAGAATAATATAAATAATCTATATTTTTAAAAGTAAAGAAATATATATAGAAACAAGTATTATGGATTTTACACCTATGAAAGTAATTTGATAAGATATTAAAACCCCTTATATAATTGATTTGAGGGGTTTTAATAATACTAATAAGGATAAATTTTTAGTTATTATTTCTTTTATTATTATTGTAATCATGAAAAAACTCATCTAGAAAACGGATGGCCGAGTGATTCATAGTATGCCATTTACCATCGAAATTTACAAGGTGTTCCAGAAATATATAATCATCACTTGAGTATCCATTATAGAAAATAGTTACTCTGTATTTCCAACCTTTTATATCAGATTCAATAGCTCTAATATTTTCATCTTTAATTAATACTTGAAATTTATCATTAAATTCATTAATTAACTTTTCATCTTTTAAAGATATATGGCTATCACCTACAGGCGTATTGCATATTTTTATTTCTTTTATAACAAAAAAATTATCTTCTTTATTTGCATAATAGTATCCTATAATTATTACAATAATGATAATTACTGTGGCGATTATTAATCGTTTTTTATTATTCAAAAGCTATACCTCCAAATATCCTGTATTTTATTTACTTAAATAACCCTTCTTACCAATACATAGAGGATTAACATTAATATCACTAATTCCCCATCCATCATTAACTTTAATACTAATAATTACTGCACTATGCCTAGTGAATGATACCTATTTCACTCGGGGTTCTACTGTTATAGGAACTTTTAAGATTCATTAGAAGAAATTAGCAATAATAGTTTATCATAAACTAAATAAGAAAACAATGAGCTTATAAATCACCAAAGAAGAGGTTTAATACATAAATCTGTTTATTTGTCAAACTATTTTAATGCGAAGAGATAAATAGTAAGGGTTGATTTCTGATAACAGTATAGCATAATTTCTAACAACAAATTTGCAAAGCGTACTTGACAAATTATGCAAAGTATACTATGCTAAAAATGCAAAGTAAGCATTGCATTTGATGAGGAGGATTATACTATGAAAAAATGTAATAAAGAGTTAAAGTTAGAGTTTAAAGTTGGATTATTGACATTTGCATTGTATTTGGTATTGTACAGATTTACTGATGTTCATGAATTGATATTAGGACTATTATTTGGTATTTCAATGAGTGCTTATATTAAAGGATTAATGCCACAAAGCATATTAGCTAAGATAAAATTATTTAAAAGGTCATTATTAGGAATGAAGTAAATTTGGAGCATATGATATTATAGCTAAATTAGGAATGGTTTAAGAATAAAATAAAGAACTAAGAAAGTAAATATGTTCAAAGCCATGTAGAGTAGTGCGATAGACATATATAATAATATAGTATATAATAAAATCAGCAAACTAAATTAAACGAAAGGAAGACAGTGTTTTATGAGAGAATACACTAATGCATAGCAGAGGCTATTGCATAAAAATATGATAGTAGCCTTTGCTCAACTTTAGATTAACAAACTAGAGGAGGAGCAACATGAGCTATGTAAAAATTGAAGAGGTGCTACCGAAAGAACTTATAGAGACTATACAGCAATATGTTGATGGTAAGTATATATATATTCCAAGAAAAGAGGAAAAAAGAAAAGCTTGGGGGGAAAGCACTAATATTAAAAATGAAATTAAAAGTAGAAATAAAGAGATATTTAATAAATATAAAAATGGTACTACTGTAGAAGCACTTATAATAGAGTTTTATCTATCAAAAAAAAGTATACAGAGAATCATATATCAAGAAAAGAAAAAAGCTGAAATGGGAAAGTGATATACTTTCCTTTTTTTCTGAAATTTTGTTATGTATTTGCTTTACCAGTAAATCTAACAAACTAAACTACAAAATTATGTATTATTGCTATAGAATATTTAAGTAAGTAGTTATATAATTTTAAATATAATCATATGAATAGGAGGATATTTATGGAGTACAAGGGAGTTAGAGCGACAGAAATGGTCTTAGGTATTATAGGTGGAGCATTGGGAATTGTAGGAGGAATTTTAGCGTTTTTTATAGGGGGATTTGGCGCACTTTTAATTGGTACATCAGGAAAATTAGCTAAAAATAGTCTATCAGCCTTTGGATTTTCAATTATAGCTATAATAGCCTCACTCATGGTTCATGTCAATCCGAAGCTTGCTGGATGGGGACAAGTTATAACGGGAGTAGCACTTATTATATCTATTTCTATTTTTGGATTTATTCCTGGGGTTTTACTCATTATAGCAGGAGCTATAACACTGAGAAAATAAAAACATATTATTAAATTAATATAATATTTTGAAAAATCAAACTAAATATAGAGGATAAATAAAATTATTGTCGAATAAACAAAGATAATATTTAAATTAATAAAGAAATAAAAGGGGCGGATAAAATGAAAATAAATTATAGTATCCAAAATGATCTTTCATTTGAAGGTATAATATTGCCATACTTTAAGGAATGTAAAGAAAACTACAATCAGTTAGAGATTTTAAAAGGAAATAAGATACCAACAGAGTTTTTGGTTAGTGATAAGATATTCAAAGGAGAAAAGCAAGAAACGTACAACTTAAACTTTATAAAAGACAATGCAAGATTAGAAGTAATGCTAGTAGGGCTGGGAGAGAAAAAAGAGCTGTCTAGAAGAGATTTTAAAAAAGCTATCGGCAAGGCTTACAAATCACTCAAAGGTAAAAAAGTAGTAAGTATAGGAGTTTATCTAAATGAAATAGAAGGATTATTCGATTCAGAAGAGGAAGTAGTGAAAAATACTGCCCAAGCTTTAGTGGTGGCAGATTATAAGTATATAACACAAAAATCAGATAAAAAAGAAGAAAAATTAGAGACTGTCACATTAGTATCAAATAATATTGATGATAACTTTAAAAAAGGTTTTGGTGAAGGTGTTAGTTTGGGTAATAACATGGAATTTTGTAGAGAGCTAGTTAACGAGCCAGCAAATGTTATGACACCAACAGAACTAGCAAATAGAGTTAAGAGTCTAGGGGATAAAACAGGATTTGAAGTAGAAATACTTGAATATGATAAAATTAAAGAACTAAAAATGGAAGCATTTTTGTCTGTTACTAGAGCCTCAGCAGAGCCACCAAAGTTTATAATAATGAGATACAAAGGTAATCCTGGAGGAGAAACACTTGGATTTGTCGGCAAAGGTTTAACATATGATTCAGGTGGGTTGACTTTAAAGAGTCATGCAGGAATGAAAACAATGAAGTGTGACATGGGTGGTGCAGCAGGTGTTATCGGTGCAATGGGAGCTATAGCTGAAAATAAGCTAAATGTAAATGTAACCGCGGTAGTAGCAGCATGTGAAAACATGGTTGCAGGAAATAGCTATAGACCTGGAGATATAATAGGATCAATGGGTGGAAAAACTATATTTATTGGTAGTACAGATGCGGAAGGTAGACTTACACTAGTAGATGCAGTATATTATATTATCAATAACGAAAAGGTAGATAAAGTTGTAGATATGGCTACTCTTACAGGAGCCAAAGTAGTAGCACTTGGAAGTGATACTACAGGGGCAGTAAGTAATAATGATGAATTTTTTGCTAAAGTTAATAAAAGCTATGATAAAGCAGGTGAATATGTTTGGCTAATGCCTTCGTTCCCTGAGTTTAAAGAGCAATTAAAGCATTTCGAAGCTGATTTGACGAATTCCCCGGGCAATCCAGGTACAATAACAGCGGGCTTATTTATAAGAGAATTTGTAGGAGATACACCTTGGGTACATTTAGATATTGCAGGTGCATCATATAATACTAAAGGCAAAGATTATATATCAAGTGGTGGAACAGGTATCGGAGTTAGTCCTCTATATCATCTTGCCAAACTTATGGAAAAGTAAAATATACAAAAAGAGAGATAAGGTTGTTTGATAAATAACTTTACTCTCTTTTTAATAACTCTGTATTTATAATTTATAATTAGCCATAATATTAGTAAATTTAATTGAGGAGGAGAAAATAATTAAAAAATACGAAGTAGTTGCTGGAATTATTAAATACAATGACGAAATATTATGTATGCAAAGAGGAAGCTGTAGATATGATTACATGGCTTATAAATATGAGTTTCCAGGAGGCAAGATTGAAGAAGGAGAAACTAAAGAAGAAGCACTAAGCAGAGAATTAAAAGAAGAAATAGATATAAACGTTACAATAAGCAATGAGCAACACTTCATGACTGTTGAGCACGTATATCCGGATTTTACAATAAAAATGTACTCTTATATATGCGAGGTTCAAAGTAAAGATATAGTATGCAAAGAACATATAGATTATAAGTGGCTTAAATGTAATCAGCTTGGGGATCTTGATTGGGCAGTAGCAGATATACCTATAGTAAAAGAGTTGGAAAGTTTAAAGCGAATATAAAGTTAAACTTTCATAATATTTGATTATATTGAAGGACTACAAATATCATTGTAGAATAAAGTAATACATACATAATCAGATTTATAAAAGATAAAAGGGGGAAATTATGAATATCCTATACAAAAACTCAAAAGATATTATTCCAGAAGGAATAATAATTCCATGCTTTAAAGATAGTGTAAAAAACACTTATAGCATTAATAATCTCAGTATTGATATTCCTACTGAGAGATTAAAGAATAAGAAATTATTTAAAGGAAAAAAACTTGAAACTTATACAAATTGTTTTATTCAAAACAATGAATATGTTGAAGTAATGCTAGTAGGTCTAGGTGAGAAAGAAAAGCTAACTCAAAGAAACTATAAAAAAGCTATAGGAAAAGCATATAGACAACTTAAAAGTAAGAAGGTTTCTTCTATTGGGGTTTATCTTAATGGGATAGTAGATGCTGTAAGTTGTAATTATACTATAGCTAAAAATACTGTACAAGCTATATTAATAGCTGATTATAATTTTGATGATTATAAAACAGAAAAGAAAGAAGATAAACTAAAAGAAGTTACTCTAATATTAGATAATATTAACGAAGATTTTATAAATGGATTTGATGAAGGCATAATAGTAGGAAATAACATCACAGTTTCTAGAGAACTGACAAATCAACCAGCAAATGTGTTAACACCAACAGAACTATCAAATAGAGTTATAAAGCTAGGTGAAAAGAGTGGATTTGATGTAGAGATTTATGACTACGATAAGATTAAAGAGTTAAAAATGGAAGCTTACTTATCAGTAGCTAGAGCTTCTAGTGAGCCCCCTAAGTTTATAATAATGAGATATCATGGCAATCCAGGTGGAGAGACTTTAGGTTTTGTAGGTAAAGGACTAACATATGATGCTGGTGGTCTTAGCATAAAACCTACTAAGGGTATGTCAACCATGAAATGTGATATGGGTGGAGCAGGAGATGTTATAGGAGCGATGTGTGCTGTAGCTCAGAGCAAACTTAAAGTGAATTTAATAGCTGTTGTAGCTGCATGTGAAAATATGTTAGGAGGTAATAGCTATAAACCTGGAGATATCATAGGTTCAATGGGAGGAAAGACAATATATATAGGAAATACAGATGCAGAAGGAAGATTAACTTTAATTGATGCTGTGCACTATATAATAAATCATGAGAAAGTAGACAAAGTAGTAGATATAGCAACACTTACAGGATCAGTAGTGGCTGCATTAGGAACAGTATGTACTCTAAGCGTAAGTAATAATGATGAGTTTAGTGATAAGATGAATAAGAGCTTCGATGAGTCAGGAGAATATGTTTGCAGGATGCCTGTTTTCGAAGAATACTATGAATTATTAAAACATCCTGAAGCTGATTTAACAAATATACCTGATAGACCTGGATCAATAACAGCAGGGTTGTTTATAGAAAAATTTGTAGGAGATATACCTTGGATTCATTTAGACATAGCGGGTACTTCTTATTTAAGCAAGAAAAAAGATTACATGTCAAGTGGAGCAGCAGGTGTCGGAGTAGCGCCCCTATATCATTTAGCAAAAAATATGGCAAATTAATTAGTAACCATATCTTATAGAAGTAAAATAAAGAATATATTATAAGAAATTAAACTTTCATAGGTAGCTAGGGTTCCACCATAAACTATGGGTTTGTGACCAAGCGCTACAGGATTTTATTGTATGAACAATAAAAGGCAACTATTGGATTAAAAAGCCTGAGGGAAAAGTTTGGAGTATTTAGAGTACACTTTTTTTCTTAGGCTCTTTTTATTATTATCATAAAAACAAATAAAAAGGAGAGTTGATATGGAAATCTTAGCAAAACCAGGAGTTGCAGCAATTATAGAAAAGAGAATTGAAGGCATTCTATGTATATTAGTTCAAAATAGAGAAAAGATTGATGCACCAAAGGAAACGGGGTTGTTAGAAATACCAGCTGGTAAGATAAAGGCATTTGAACCTATATATGATACACTCAGGAGAGAGGTAAAAGAAGAAACTGGTTTAAATGTAACAGAAATTTGTGGAGAGCAAGATGGTAACACAATAACAGCTAATGGATATAAAGTAATATCTTACGAGCCATTTTGTAACACACAAAATATAAGTGGAGACTATCCAATAATGGTGAGTACATTTATCTGTAAAGGAGAAGGAAAGTTATTAGAAAGCAGTAATGAATCCCAAAATATCACATGGATGCCGATAGAAGAATTAGCAAGATTACTACAGGATAATGCAAACATAATATATCCAATGCATATAAGCGCATTGAGGAAATATATTGATATGAAAATGAGATAGTGAAAGTAATAGCATAATTTGAACATTAAAAAGAAACTATGTTAAAATTATACAAAATATTTATCTGAAAAGGAGGAAAACAAATGGGTAGATTAACATATTCAAAAATAGACAGTACTCTATGCAAAGTTTGTGACACAGGTGATAGTTGCATAGAGGTAAACAGATTAAACATCACCTATAATCAATAGGTATAAACAAACTTTGCATCCTTTATAATAGATAATTAAAGGAGCGGAGTAAGTGAATTATACAAATGCAAAGGATATACTCCCTAATACACTTGTAAAAGAGATACAAAAATATATACAGGGAGAGTATCTATATATTCCTTCAAGTTCTGAAAGGAAGAAATGGGGAGAAAATTCAGGTAGTAGAGAAAGTATAAAGAGGAGAAATGAAGATATAAGGCAAAGATATAATAAGGGCATAACAATACAAATGTTGTCAGAAGAATTTTTTCTATCTATTCATAGTATTAAGAAGATTGTATACACTAAAAATAAAAATAAATAACAAATTGACATTCCAAGAACGTATAATCTTGGGTGTCTTTTTTATAAATTTCCCATTGATTCATTTAGATAGCTTAATTCAAAATAACTCTAGAAACAACTGCCCTCTAGCATCTATTTCTGTTAGCTAAAAAGCTTTTTCCGACAGTCCTTCCTATTTGATAACCAGTTTCTAATACATCTGGATCTTTAGTAAACCTTGATACTTCAAAATCATCTGTAGGAAATATATCATGTATTTTGACATCTTCAGGTGATTGCTTTATAAAATCAATAGCATTGTTATAAGTATCTACTCTTTCATCTAAAGCTCTTTGAACCTCAGGCAAGTTCTTAAACAGTAACCTTACTGCTTTATTGGTAGGTTTAATCTTATAATAAGATGGTTTAGAACGTATCACAACAATCTCCTTAGCTCCTCTATTATAGGCTTCTTTAACTGGTATAGGGTCAGCTAATCCTCCGTCTAAATAACGCACGCCATTAAAGTGTAATTTACTTCTGTATACTACTGGCATTGCGCTAGAAGCTTTTAAACAATTTTCGAGATTATCTTTTTGAGGTTTTAAATATTCTATATTTCCTGTATTGCAGTTAGTTACACCGACTATAAAAGATCTATCTATTTCACTATATATCTGCTCTAAATCTAGAGGATATTTTTCCATTGATTTTTCCCACAACCAATCCAAATCGAAATAATGTCCTCCTTTTATGAATTTTTTTATGCTGATACATTCTTTGCAACCTGTAAATTGCTTGTATATGTGATAATTTCTTTTATAAACTTTTGCCAAATATGATGCTATATTTATTGCTCCTGCTGAAACACCTATGTATATATCAAATGGATTAAATTCTTTTTCTAGAAATATATCAAGAACACCTGCGGCAAAAATACCGCGCATAGCACCTCCTTCTACAACTAATGCTACTTTTTCTTTCTCCATAATAATTCTCACTCCTTATTAGTTACTAGGCAAATAACTCGCTCATTAATATAATAATCTCTAATATAAAAGCAACAAGAATAAATCAATTTATTTGTTTTATCGTTATTATATCTTAAATTACTTTATTTTACAAAACATAATTATATATAAATTTAAGCCTACTAATGAATAGTATTCTCTAAAAATTAAGATAACATAAATCAATTTTTATATTTAAAGATAGAGTATATAAATCAATCAATATTTGGAATTATTGTTATGGATAGCTTCTTTGAAATAATAACTTCTAACGAGCATTAGAAAGAGATAATGACATTGATAAAAAATGTTTTTAAAACCAAAGGACTATGATTTTTTATAGTTTTGAGTATAAATAGAAGAATTTAAGAACTAACTGTATGAGGTGAAATAAATCTAATAAAAATTATTACAAAGGACGATTCTCAGAAAGAATCGTCCTTTTCTTATGGAATTATAGTATAGTAAATAATATTTTCACTAGTTCTTTTTTATTTTCAAGCATTGGAAAATGGCAAGAGTTATGAACTATATGTAAGTCTACTTTTTCTTTTACGCTTTTTGGCCAATTTAACTCATTGATAATTTTTTTTGTGTCACCGCATCCCCTATCTCCATTGATTACATATAACTTACTATTAATATTTTGAATAAGATTTAGAACATTTACATCTATTAATTCTTTTAAAAGCTTTTTTGAATAATTACTTTTATTATTGGACATCATTGTATTTAATCTATATTTTAATTCATCTGGAGTTTTATCAGTAACTAAGTTTTTGAAGAAATCACTTGGTGAAGTGATAAAAGTTTCTACTAAAATTACCTTCTGAATTGTATGAGATCTTATATTTGCTAAGTGTAAGGCGACAAGACCTCCCATACTATGCCCTATTATGTAATCAATATTATCGTCTATGTTCTTATCAATCCATACAGCAAAGTCTTTTAATGAATCAAATTGGGTACATTTGTTTATAGGCCAATCTATATTTTGTATTGTAAAATTATCTTGTAGTTCTTCAACTATTTCATTCCATATCCATGATTCACATGCATATCCACATAAAAACAAAACTTTTTTCATCTTTAGCATTCACCATCCTTTATAGCTCATGTTAATAAAACTGATTATATAAATTATTTATGAAAGTATAACATAAAACAAGAAATTTGTTAAGAATATTATAATACATAGATTAAACGACAACTCGTAACAATATAAAATAAAAAATAGTACAGAGCTATTTTTTATATTTTATAAGACATGATGTTAGAGTAAAATACTTATTAAAGTAGTTTATAGTCAGTAACAATAGATAAATATATGAGTATATAAAAGTTGCATAAATTCTGATTACACTGATGTTTGTCTTAATTAATGTATTATGATATCATATAGTTTCAGGCATAAAAGAAATGGAGGAATTAATATGATTGAATTACCTAACTGTCCAAAATGTAATTCAGAGTATACATATGAAGATGGCAACCTGTTTGTATGTCCAGAGTGTGCTCATGAATGGTCAGAGAGTACTAAAAATGAAGACGAGAAAGCTATTAGAGATGTCAATGGGAATATATTAAACGATGGAGATACAGTTACAGTTATAAAGGACCTTAAAGTAAAAGGAAGTTCATCTGTAATAAAGATAGGTACAAAAGTAAAGAATATACGATTAGTTGAAGGAGACCATGATATAGATTGTAAAATTCCTGGATTTGGTGCAATGAAATTAAAATCTTCAGTAGTAAAAAAAGCATAGAATATACATCATTTAATTAATCAACACTATGTATAATAATACTCATATTATTCTAAATACTATCTATTTATTGAATTAATATAGGAGGTAATGGAATGAAAAAATATGATATTAAGTGTAACTGGAACAAGATGGCGATGGCATATGAAGTTTTCACTAACGCAAGAAATTCTTATAGTAATATGATTGAATGGCCTGCAATAGAAAAACTCATGCCAAATTTAAATAACAAAGTAGTCATTGATTTAGGCTGTGGAACTGGTAGATTTTCATTTTTATTCGAGCAATATAAACCAGTGAAAGTTACAGGTATAGATATTTCTGAAGAAATGATAACCTTAGCCAAAGAGAAAGCCTTAAGCAAAGGATCTAGGGTTAATTTTATAAAAGGAGACATAGAAAATCTTTCGCAGATAGACACAAATAGCGTAGATTTAGTGTTCTCATCTACGGTGCTACATTACTTGAAGGATTTGAACTCTTTTATGAAGGAAGTACATAGAATACTTAAAATAGGTGGTATTTGTATATTATCAGTTATTCACCCTGTTTATTCTGCTCAATATCCTCTAAAACATAAGGACGGAGCTTTTCCAAAAGACGAAGAGTGGAAAGTTAGGTATTTATGTAAGAGTGAAAGAACATATATACAACCATGGATAGAATACAATTCTGACATAGACAACTTCTTATCAAGTAGTTATCATCATACAATGGGGGATTATATAAACAGTATCATAAGAGCAGGGTTTATATTAAAAGAATTTGTAGAGCCTATGCCTCCAATAGAGTGGAAACAAGGAAATAAGGTAAGATATGAAGGATTTTTGGATACACCAACTTATGGAATATTTGAGCTTCAAAAATAGAAAAGAACCCAAGTGTCAGATTAAAGATGCTTGAGTTCTTTTTAACATAGCCATGTAGTTAAACATTATGTATGTATTTTTTTCTAGTCTGCTTATAAAGACTATTAGCTATTATAGTAATAATTACAATAAATCCTCCTAAGAGTGCATATTTCCCTGGCGCTTCTTTTGTAATCAAAAATACCCAAAAAGGGTTAAGTAAAGGCTCGATAACAGGTATAAGAACTGCTTCAATAGCAGAAACGTACTTTATTGCTACGCTATATAATATGTACGATATCCCTAGTTGAAAAACACCTAATATTATTATGTAAATAATAGTTTTTGTAGTTACAGATGATGCGAAAAAGTAAGGAATACCACCTATAAAAACTAAGATATTTCCCCAGAAAGTCATTTCTACTGGAGAGCTCTTTTTTTGAAGCTTTAAAAAGATTATAACAAATGCCATAGCTACACCACTTAGAAGTGCTATACAGTTGCCTAGAGTATTTCCACGGTCTAAATCGCCAACAAAAAATAGTGACATTCCAAGTAGAACGATTATGATGGTCAGCCAATCTGATTTTAATATTTTTTCTTTTAGAAAACATCTAGAGAATAGCGCTATCCATATAGGGGCTGTAAATTGTAATAGTATTGCATTAGCAGAAGTAGTGAACTTATTAGCAGTTACAAAAAGAATTGTGAGCATAGCATATGCGCATGCACCTAAAAATTTATATTTGCATACTGTTTTTGAAGGCCTTTTTATATAAAAAAGCATTACAATAGAAGCAATAGCACTACGACCGCTGGCTATAGCCATAGGATGCCAATCAATTAGCTTAATAAATAAACCGCCGATACTCCATAAAATTGAGGCTAGTACAAGATAAAATATAGCTTTATTTCTATTCATTTTCATTAGTAGTCCCTCCTTAGTTGAAAAATAAAAAACTTAAAAGACATAATTATTATATATAAATTATAAGCAGTAAACAACTAATTAAGGAGATATAAATCGTTGGTTATTATATTGTATCAATACAAAAAGAGACTGACCGTTAGTCAATCTCATCTTATTTATTCTATATAGTTTTTAAGAAACATTGTTTACCGTCAATACTACTCTTTTCAAATCCCATTTTGGTCAAATATTTCGTGTGTTCATTTTCAGTTGAAAAACATATGAGTTTAGAATATCCTTTTTTAACAAAATAGTCTCTGTTTTGACCAAATATAAAAGATGCTATTTTAAAATCTCTGTATTCAGGGACAACAAAATCAAGATTTACTCTAAGCGTATTGTTATTGTAGCGTGAGCCTATAAATAATCCTGCATGGATCATGTTACGTAATATATAAAAACTTATGTCAGAATTATCAATATCAATTTTTGTTTCAGAGTATTTTTCAATATCATCTTTATAAAAGTTTAAAAAGTTCTTAAAATACAGTGAATCGTTTTCAATAGGCAATATTTTAAAGTATTCCTTTGAACGGTATATTTTAAATAAATAATAAATATTAATGAAAGCAATTCCTAAGTTCATAAATCCAACAGGCAGAGCATTTATAAGAAAACCGTATAATGAAAACAATAAAGCACCTATAAGATTAATCCATCTAAGTTTTAGGATAGAACTCATCAATAATGATATCAATACAATAAGTGAAGCTAAATATCCTAGCCATTCTAGCCAATTTTCCACTCGAAAAACTCCTTTCTAAGTAATATAGGACTGCCTTCAATATTATACCTTAAAAACGTATAATGATGCAAGAAATTAAAAAATTTACATAATTATAATCGTCGATTCAAACATAAAATATACCGTTAGAGTGTTAGATTATAATTTGAAATCAATGTGTTGTTTAGATATAATAGTATAAAAATAATAGCAGAGAAAAGAGGGAAAATAACTTGAGAAAAGGAAAGCTATATGGAGTGGGAATAGGATGCGGAGATCCAGAGTTATTAACAGTTAAGGCTACAAAAATACTTAAATCAGCAGATATTATAATATGTCCTTATAAAGAAAATAAAAATAGTTTTGCATTGGAAATAGCAAAAGATTATATAAACAAAAAGGCACAAATTCTAA
The DNA here is from genome assembly GCF_056892235.1 of Abyssisolibacter sp. ZYX002. Lineage (NCBI taxonomy): Bacteria > Bacillati > Bacillota > Clostridia > Eubacteriales > Clostridiaceae > Abyssisolibacter > Abyssisolibacter sp. ZYX002. Next base: position 303,925 of record NZ_JARMXH010000005.1, on the reverse strand, counting down.
GGTTACTTTTTCCTATGACGTATGAGCATGAAGAACTACAAAAGAGATGGGAAGAAAATGCGCTTTTAATAGCTCAAAAAGTCAAAGAAGGTAATGTAGTAGCGTTTATAACGCTAGGAGATCCAACAGTATATAGCACATATATGTATATAATGCCATTCATAAAAAAACAAAATATAGAGGTGGAGACGATACCTGGAGTCACATCTTTTTGCTCGGTAGCAAGTAGCGTAAATACACCAATTTCTAAATGGGAAGAGAACTTTTGTATAGTCCCATTAAGAAAAGGAGTAGACAATAATTTATCAAGTGCACTAGACAATTTTGATAATATTATAGTAATGAAACCATCAAATAATTGTGTACAACTCGCGGAAGAATTAATTAAGCGTAATTTAGAGAATAATTTTGTTTTAGTGTCAAAATGCGGGACTAGTGAAGAAGAAGTAATAAGAGATATAGAAGTAATTAAGTCAAAGAAAATACCTTATTTTTCAACAATGTTAATAAAAAAGAAGATAAATATTTAATATTTTAGGGTGTGAAAAGTATGAAGATTAAAATTGGAGAAATGTCAAAACTTTTCAATATAAGTATACATACGCTTAGGTATTATGATGAAATAGGGCTTTTAAAACCTAGTACAGTGGATAAAAAAACAGGCTATAGATATTATGATGAGTATTGTTTATACAGGCTAACTAAAATAAAAGCATTAAAATCAATTGGAGTACCTTTAAAAAAAATACAACATTTATTACAAGGCACAATAGAAGAAGTGGAAGATTCCTTTAAGCTTATTAGAGAAGAAGTGAATAAAAAAATTAATAGGCTAAATCAAGTTGCGAGTTATCTAGATGAGCAACTAATGGAAATGAAGCAATCAAGAGAAGGCACTTGTTATATAAAGCCACAAATAATTGAAATACCAAGAAGAGAAGGACATATTATTGATGTGAACGATAATACTAGTTTACTAGAAATAATAAGAACTATATCCGAATTTGAGAAAAAGAATGATACAAATGCAGATATATTTTATATACCAACAAGGTTGATGCAGATAAACGAAAAAGGGGTTAGAAGTTTGCGAAATTATCTTGCTGTAAAAAGAAATGGTTTATACTACAGTTACAATGATGTCTATATATTAGATGAAGGAATGTATGGCGTGATAGACCACATTGGTTACGATAAACCAATAGAAAGTAGCTATAAAAAGTTGCTGGAATATATCAAAGACAAAGGTATGAAGATTAAAGATACGGCAATAGAGGTGTTAGTTATTAACTCTTGTGTTACAGACAATGCAGAAAAGAGAAGGACTCAGATACAAATTCTTTTAAAGTAGTTAAGAAGATGAAGTTCCTAACATAGAAATATAGAGAGCATTTGAAATAAATACTCTCTTTAGATTGATGACAAAGTCATCAAAATAACAGGGTATAGTAAGAGTTCAATTTTAACAACAACGCAGAAATTGGACTTTTGTCTACAACCTGAAAAGAGCATTTTAAATAAATGCTCTTTTAATAATATAAAAGGGTGTATTATTAACAGTCTTTAGATTCTACCTTATTACTAGGGAAATCTATACCATTAATCCAAGTAAAACCATAAGACAATAAGCTTTCTATAAAAGATTTGTTGCCAGTACAAGACCAATTTGCTCTATAATGTAACCCAAAGTACCTCTGAGCCATATTGATATGGCCAGCTTCCTTTATACCATTGACCATATTTTCTGCGTACTCTTTTCCGCCAATATCATTAGCAACTTCATAAATCTCAGCTAGTTTACCTTCGGTCATAGGTAAAGTTCTATAATCATATTTTTCGTCTTGAAGTTGTTTTAGTCTTTCTATATCCAAATCTTTGTATTTTTCTTCATGTACAATTGCTTCTATACCAAGCTTGTTTGCAGGTTTTGGATATTTAGTAGGATAGCCAAGGCTCAATAAAACAACTGGGAAAACACCTTCTGGGATATCGAAGATCGATTTAAGCTCCATAAAACAACTTTCAACAGTCCCTATATATACAGAACCAAGACCTACAGAATCAGCAGCAGTACATATATTTTGTGCTGTTATAATAGTATCTTGTAATGCTATCCAAAAGTGTCTGTAGCTATTTGTGGCTACAAAAGGAGCATTACATGCTCTAGCCCATTGACCTATTCTATGCCAGTCTACACAGAACAATAGATTAACAGGAGCATTTGATACAATTGGTTGCATATCACATTCGTCAACCAACCTATCTTTTGTAGATTTTTCGGTTATTTTAATTATAGAGTAAGGTTGTAGATTCCCACCAGTAGCACCATGTATACCTGCCATTAAAACTTCATCTAAAACATTTTTAGGTATTTCTTTGTCCTTAAAAGACCTACAACTAGCACGCTCATGAAGTAGCCTCATAGTTTCATTTGAGTATTTAGTAGTCATATTTCATCCTCCCAATATTTTATTATATGTTAAGTATAAACTATAGAGTAACTCTAGAGTCAAGATAAAAATTATAAATATTGACAAGAAGAGATTTAATATATAAAATATAGGTAACTAGTTACTCATACAGGGGGGGTGATACTATTAGCGAAAAGAAGGCTTATATATTTGGCTCTATTTTCTTGTTTTCTAATTTGCTTCAAAAGGCTGGAGACAAGTTATTTGATGAAGTCACAGTAAAACAGTGGATATTACTTGCGTCAATATTAAAAAGTGGAGTAAAAGAACCTACATTATCAGAGATAGCAGATATAAATGGTTATAGTAGACAAAATGTAAAAAAACTCACTAAAATATTAGAAGAAAAAGAATTCATACAATTCAAAAAGGATGCAAAGGATAATAGAGTTTTACGAGTTCAGATTACTGATAAATGCATAGCATATCTAAAAAGTAGATATGTAAAGGAACAAGCATTTATAAAAGATATGTATAGAGGTATAACAGATGAAGAAGTTGATGATATGTATCAAACAATGAAAAAATTAGAACAAAATATATCAGATTTAAGTGAAGAGGGGTGATTAGTATGACGTTTAAAAAATTATTGTTGGGTATCTTTATACTAGCAATATTAATAATAATATATATTAAGTTACCATTTTCAAAGACAAGAAAAGAGTTTGAAAGTAAGGTATTAATGCTTCTAGAAGAATCTTTACCACAAAATCGTAAAATTACTAAGGATGATATAAATGAATTACCAGAAGTGCTTCAAAAATACCTTGTAAACAATGGTCTTTGCGATATAGGTGATGCAGGAACAATAATTTTTATGTTTTACGAAGCTGATTTTAAAATGGGTAGAGGTAAAGATAAATTAAAGATTGAACATGCAGTCTATAATTTTTTGAGAACTAATTCAAGATGCGCTATTATAAATACAACCAAATACGGTTTACCATTTGAGGGAATAGATGAATATATTATTGGAAGAGGTAGAATGAAAGGAATTATTGCTAAGCATATTACTCTTTTTGATGTAACCGGCAAAGATATGGACAAGAGCGCATTAGTAACATATCTAGCAGAGAGTATATTCCATCCAAGTGGTTTATTAAAATCAAACATTGATTTTAGACAGTTAGATAATTATAGTGTTGAAGCTACTATAACAAATCGTGGACAGTCAGCAACAGGTGTATTCTATTTTAACGAAAGATATGAAATGACAAGCTTTAAAGCAAAAAGATTTTCGGATGAAACAAAATCATACGAGGATTGGGAAGTAATTGCATCTGATTATAAAAGAGAAAAAAATATTAATAGACCAACAAGGTTACAGGCAAAATGGCATTATAAAGATGGCGAGTTACTTTATTTTGATAGCACAAATTTTAGTATACAAAGCTTGTAACTATTAAGATGACAGTTATGGCAATATCAAATAGAAAATATATAAAGCGTATATTGTAGTTATGTGATATAATTAACACTAATTATTAAGAGGTTAAATTGGATGGAGAGTTTATTAGAATGATAAATAAAGAAATGCGTTTGCGAATGAGAAAGCAATATATTAAAATTGCTAAGAAAATCTTAATAAATGAAGGTGCAAAAGCTGTTACAGCTAGGAGACTAGGCAAAGAAATGGATTATTCATATGCTACTGTCTATAATTATTTTGATAGTATAGAAAATCTTCTATGGCATGTAGCTATAAGTTTTGGAGATGATTACATAAAACAGTTTCAAGACTATAATAGCGACAAAGATTATAATGTAGAAGATTTAGTAACACTGTTTATGCGATATATTGAGTATCATTTCAAAAATCCTAATATTTTCAAATTTTATTTAAATCCAATGCAATCTAAACCTTCAAATGAAATAATAAATAGTATAAAAGCTATAGAGGTAAATGAGATAGTGTTAAAAGTTATAACTAGCATAATGCATGAGAATGAGCCTTCTAATAAGTCTAAAATGATGACACATATAATAACTAGTTCAGTTTATGGCATGTTGACACTGCATTTTGGTAATATAATGGTGCTAACTCAAGATCAAATAAGAGAGTTAGTTAAGCAAGAGATTTTATTTATTTTAGAAGAATATAAACAATAAAAGAGCTATTAGCCCTTTTATTGTTTATTGATACTATCCATAATACCAAAAGCTAGCTTTAGAGACATCATAGCATCATCTATCCCTTGTACTGTAATAGTGTTACTGTTACAACACTCAAGGACATGTTTGATTGATTTCTTATAGCAATTGGAGCTTAGTATAGGTATATCCTTTTTTTCATTATTAGTAAATAAGATTAAAGAGGTTTCAGTTTTATCAGTGTAGCCATCTTCAAAATATTTTATAGCTCCTTTATCAAAGATAGCTTCATACTCTACGGTAAACGGTGAATGATTAGGCATCATTGATGAGGCTTTGACTGATACAATAGTGTCATCATATTTAAGTAATGATGATACATTTGATTTACCAGGATTTAAGCTATTACCATATGCACTGATATTTTTAGGCATTCCCAATAACCATGTCACAAAGTCAAGCTCATGTAACATAAAATTGGTTACTATGTTTTCAAGTCCTAGGTTTCCCCATAAAGGAGGCGTTTTTCTACTTATGTTCAATACCTTAAGCTTTCCAAGAGAGTTATTCAAAGTAGTTTCATATAAATACTGATATGGATATTCGTGTTTTATAAACTGATTGACAAATATTTTTTTATTATACTTTTTCTCAGCTTTCTTCATTGATAGTATTTCGTCCATATGCAAACTTAAAGGGGTTTCGCAAAACACATGTTTTCCATGTTTTAAAGCTTTAACAACGTATTCTTTGTGTAGAGAACTAGGAAGACATATGTCTACTAGATCTATATTATCATCATGAATTATATCATCTATATTTGGGGTAGTTTTTATATTTAGTTCTTTTCTAATCCCAAGAAGCTTTTCTTCATCTCTTCCAAATATTGTTATAAAATTTTGCTTGTCTAATTCTCTATAAAGACGAGCGTGATACCTTCCAAAACCAGTTCCTAATATGCCTATATTCACATTATCACTCCTTAAATTAAATATAACAATAGTATAACATATATTGTTGACAACATTATGTCATATATATATAATTATTTGTGATAAGGAGATGAGAGTATGAGGGTGCATAGACTAATTTCAATACTTCTATTGATAGAATCAAGAGGTAAAGTAAAAGCAAAGGAAATAGCACAGAAATTCGAGATATCTGAGAGGACGGTATATAGAGATATAGATGCGTTATGTGAAGCAGGAATACCAGTGGTAACAACGACTGGGCCAAATGGAGGCATATACTTAATAGATGAATATACGGTAGGGTTAAAAAATTTCAACGAAGAAGATATACTAAATATGCATCTAATAGGAAAAGGAATTAAGCCAGATAAAAATACAGATATGGCACTCAAAATAAATAATACGCTCTTAAAGCTTCAAAAAAAGACCTCTTTGAAGCAAAGAGAGCGAATTAATATTATCGAGCAAAGATTTTATTTTGATGAAAAGCCTTGGTGGGGGAATGCATCAAGAATAAAAAATGTTAACAATATACTAAATGGGGTTTTTAAATCAAAACCACTTAACATAAAATACAAGAAGTTTTCAGGAGAAATATCTGAAAGAAAAATACTACCATATGGGATAGTAGTAAAAAAAGATGAATGGTACTTAATAGCATATTGTACAAAAAGCAAGGATATAAGGACATTTAAATGCGAGAGAATAATTGAAGATGTGTTGCAAGAAGAAAACTTTACTATGCCTAAAGGTTTTTCAATAATAGAATATTGGAATACATCAAAGAAACGGTTTAAAGATATGTGTGAGCAAAGAGAAATTTATCCGGTTGTAGTAAAAGTCAAAAAAGATAAAATTTGTACATTGAATTTTTTCGAGGTAATAAGCAAAAAACATATTGATGATGAATATATAGAAGTGACTATTGATATGAAAAATAGCGAATATGCTAAGAATAACATATCAATGATAATAAGTTGTGAGATATTAAGCCCTATAGAAATTAGAATGTTTGCTAAGAATGAAATTAAAAATATTCTTTTATTATATGAAAAGTAAGTATTATAGTTCAATTTAAGGCTTACATTTTTTAATTAGAAATGAAGTACTAGGTAAAGATAAGAGAATAGTTTATTAGAATTAATTATATAGGTGGTTTTTTATTTATACGATTTACAATAATAAGTTTTACAAATTTCTTTAGCTCTTGAGTATATTAGTGATATAATATTGTAGACTATATACTAAGCTTGAATTAATCATAGAATAATCAGTAAATACAACATATTTATGTAGTTCATGAATTTTTCAGGTTAAACTATAATTTGGGTGGTTAAACAATGAATGAAATAATTATTCGGTTAAACAAAAAATACAAAAATAGGATTAATAAAGGATACCCTTTAATAGAGAAGGATTATATAACAGAGAAACACAAATTAAAAGAAGAAGGAAGCATAATCAAATTTATAGATGATAACAAGAGATTTATAGCTAAGGGATACTATGGAAAGCAAAACAAGGGTATAGGATGGATATTAACGCTTAATCAAAATCAACCTATAAATCAAGAATTTTTTTTAAAGACTATAGCAAGAGCTATAAACTATAGAAAAGAATTATATAGAGATAAAAACACAACAGCATTTAGAGTGTTTAATGGTGAAGGTGACGGTGTAGGCGGGTTTACTATAGATTATTATGCTGGTTATTATCTAATAAATTGGTATAGTAAAGGTATCTACGAATTCAAAGAGCTTATTATAAATTCACTTAAAGAGTTAGAAGACTATAAAGGAATATATCAGAAGAAGAGATACAAGACAGGTGGCAAGTATATTGAGGAAGATGATTTTGTATGTGGAGAAAGAGCAGAAGATAGAATAATAGTTAAAGAAAATGGTGTGAATTTTGCTGTATATTTAAATGATGGTGCAATGGTAGGGTTCTTTATAGACCAAAGAGAAGTCAGAAAAGCGATAAGGGACAAATACTCAAAAGGTAAATCAGTACTCAATACATTTTCATATACAGGTGCTTTTTCAGTATTTAGTGCTTTAGGTGGAGCTATCAAGACAACAAGTGTAGATTTAGCAAATAGGAGTAGGAATAGAACTATAGAACAGTTTGATATAAATAATATTGATATACAAGAACAAGATATAATAGTAGAAGATATTTTCAAATATTTCAAATATGCTTTAAGAAAAGAACTGAAATTTGATATGGTGATATTAGACCCACCGAGTTTTGCCAAGTCGAAAAAGTATACATTTAGTGCTTCAAAGGATTACAAGGATTTGGTAAAACAAGCTATACAGATAACTAACAAAAATGGAATAATAGTAGCATCATCAAATTGTAGCTCGTTTAATATGGATAGGTTTTTGAGGTTTATACATGATGCTTTTAAAGAATCAAATAAGAAATATGAAATATTAGAAAAGTTCTCTCTGCCTAAAGATTTTAAGACAATTAAGCAGTATAAAGAGGGAGATTATTTAAAGGTAGTAATATTAACACTTGTAGGGTAATAATGTTAGCTTCAAGGTGGTTGGTTGATATTTTCTTTGAGGAATGCTTTGTGAGATTGAAAGCATAAGTTCTTTGTTATATTTTGCTGATTGGTGAGAATCATACCCTAATTTCTTACTGACTCCATAGAGCACTTATTTCTAATATAGAAAGAAACACTACTCTTACAGGGTTAAGAAAAAATGCTTCCCACATGAAGTAACGAGATACATTGTAAAGCATGACCATAGTTCTTCTTTATTCTTTGGACTTTGTATAGAATTTATTAAATTATCAATTTTGATTACAAAAATTAAGCAGTTTCCTGAGGGATATTAACCTAAGAAAACTGCTATAAGTTCTAAATATTAATCTTGTATAGAAGTTTCATGCAAGACGATACCTTCATTTCTTTCGGTAACATGTCTGATAGACCATTCATTTTGGAATAGTAAAACAGGTTCTTTGCTTTCGTTTTCCACTATCATAGAGTCCATAGGTAGTGAGAAATTACTAGTATCATAAGTATTTGGCTGTATCCAACGTATATAGCGATAAGGTAGATTTTCCCTTATTATATCAGCTCCGTACTCATTTTTAAGTCTATATTCTAGCACTTCAAATTGAAGAACACCAACGACACCAACTATCAATTCTTCCATACCGATATTAGGTCTTTTGTAGACTTGTATAGTTCCTTCTTCAGCAAGTTGTGAGATGCCCTTTAGAAACTGCTTTCGTTTCATAGAATTCTTGGTGTATATCTTAGCAAAATGTTCAGGTGCAAATTGTGGAATATTCTTATATTTAAGATCACCCTGTTTTTCACTAAGGGTGTCTCCTATATTAAATATTCCTGGGTCATGTATACCTATTATATCTCCGGGATAAGCTTTATCTACTATAGCTCTATCTTGAGCAAGGAATTGTTGTGGTTGAGATAACCTTACTTTTTTATTTTTTTGTACGTGGTTTACGAGCATACCTTTTTCAAATTCGCCTGAGCATATTCTTAAAAAGGCAATCCTGTCTCTATGAGCAGGGTTCATATTTGCTTGTATCTTGAATATAAAGCCTGAAAAATTATCTGATTCAGGATCAATATCACCAGCATTACTAGGCCTTGCTTTAGGTGGAGTAGTAATATTTAAAAATTCCTTTAAGAACGGCTCAACTCCAAAATTGGTCAATGCACTACCAAAAAACATAGGTGTAAGTTCGCCTTTGAGTATCTTGTTTATGTCAAAGTTATCTCCAGCTATGTCGAGTAGCTCAATATCATCACGTAGCTTTCCTACTATATCATTACCTAAAGTATTGCTAATATCTTCATCATCTAAATTACCTGTGATAACTTTAGCTATAGATTGACCGTGATTACCGTCATTGAATAACTCTAGTTGCTTTTGCTCACGGTTATAAACTCCTTTGAAGTTACCATCAGTACCTATAGGCCAATTGATAGGACATGAACGAATTCCAAGAACCTTTTCGATATCTTCCATCAACTCAAAAGGATCTTTTCCTGTTCTGTCCATTTTATTTATAAATGTGAAGATTGGAATACCTCTCATTTTACATACTTGGAATAGCTTTTTGGTTTGATCCTCGACACCTTTAGCGCAATCTATAACCATTACAGCGCTATCTGCTGCCATAAGTGTTCTATACGTATCTTCACTAAAGTCTTGATGACCAGGTGTATCTAATATATTGATACAATAGTTATCATAATTAAACTGCAAAACACTAGAAGTAACTGAAATACCTCTTTTTTTCTCTATTTCCATCCAGTCAGAAACTGCATGTTTATTAGAGCGTCTTGATTTAACAGAGCCAGCTGATCTTATAGCGCCACCGTACAATAATAATTTCTCTGTCAAAGTAGTCTTGCCTGCATCAGGATGAGATATAATAGCGAAGGTTCTTCTCCTTTTAACCTCATCTTTAAAACTAAAAATTTTATCTTCTGACATCCTTTACCTTCCTTATCTTTAAGTTTTAATTACTATTTTAAAAGAACAACTATATATTATGGTATACTTTTATTAAAATTATGTCAATTGTTATTAATAGTAATAAAAAACACTAATATTATATGTAATATGCTTGTAAATCATAAGTATACTAGTTTATGATACAATATACCTGTATGAATTATTATGTATAACAGTAAAGGAGTGAAGGTATGCTAAAGCTAAAAAGAACTATATTAGTTAGTTTTGCAGTATTAATGTTAGTAGTAGCACCATCTAGTAGCTATGGGAAAGCTAGTATATACTACGAGAGTAAAGATTCATTGTTTTTAAAGCAAGATGACCAAATAACTAAGATCAATAAGGATTTGAAACATGAACAAGAGTATATAACAAAAGAAGAAAAAGAAAAAATAATAAACAATAAAAAGAATTACGAAATAGAAGGACAAAATGTAAATAAAGAAGATATAAAGATTGTAAATAATTTACTGTATGTCAAAAATCAAAGACTCCTTGATATATCCGAATACAATGATTATAATGACAGATTTTATGATATATATGAAGGTGAAAACAATCACGAAGATAGAACAAAAGAACGTGAAGCTAGCAATAGAGGAAGGAGACTTAAGCTAATAAATTTAGGGACGGGTGATTATATTAAAAGAGAGCCTTTAGCTATATCAATTAATAAATATGAACTAGAAGATGGTAAAGAACTTTATTGCGTATTCATGAATGTTGCAGCTACTCCACGTGCTGGGATTTTTAGTAATATTGTTATAGCAGAAGGAGAAAATGTATTCGCATATGAACTAGGTAGTGATTTTAGGTTAAGCGGTATATATTCTAATAAACTAGGAATTTTTATTACAGGAATTAATAGTTATTCGCCTACAGGGATACATACAGATGGAGGTTGTGTAATACATGTGTATAAAAGTAATAATGATTATAAGGTGGATTATATCAAAGATAAGATTGAAGAAGTATACAGTTATTGTAAATTCATGCTAGCAGCTATAAGACAAGATAAAGTAATATTTATGGGGGAACCTGTTAAAGATACAAAAAGCTTCTATGAGTTAAATAAAGTGGGGAACATAGTTAAGAGAAATGAAATAATAAAGAAAAATTCATATGGAGAATGTTATATTGATGACAATAATCAGATTTATTACATAGATAGTAAGGGTGTATCAAACATCACAACAGGTAAATTTATAGAACTAAGAAAACACACAAGAATCAAACATGGAGATGAATATATTAAATTCAACAGCGATAAAGGATATCCATTTATAGACGAAAATAGTCGTACTCAAGTTCCTCTTAGAGTAACTATGGAGCAACTTGGAGCAACGGTAGAGTGGAACCAAGATACAAAGAAGGCTATAGTGACAAAAGGTAATACGAAAGTAGAAGTAAAAATAGGAGAAAAATATATATTTAAAAATGGAGTAAAGATTGAAAGTGATACAAAAGCAATAATAGTGAATGATAGGATATACTTACCAATGAGGATTGTTATGGAAGCTTTTAATCAAGAAGTAAGTTTTGATAAAGATACTAATACTGTGGTAATTGAGGGTAAATAGTATTATTTATGGAAGGTGAGTATTATTCTTTTTATGAACTCAATGCAGATAGTGAAATTGTTAAGAAAAAGTAGGTTATGACTAAATTAACAGGAGTTAAGTTGAGGGGATTAAAAAAATGCCCCTCGTCTTTTCTAATCTAATATGCTTCTATCAAAACATAATTTAGTATCCAATCCCTAAAAGATCACTTGTTTCAAAGAAGATTTTTTGTCACAGAAAACTCATAGTATATAGAATTTCCCATCCAATTAATTGTGATCATTGTTCCTATAACACTATTGAAGTTTTTCTCATAATTCTTTAACTATTTATCAATTTTTATTCGCAGAGTAAATGGCTGTTCTATTGCATATATTATCTGTAGGTATTGAAAACTCCACAGTTGCACCACCTTGTGCATTGTTATATGCATTAATGTTTCCGTTGTGCTTTTCAGCAATAAGTTTACATATATAAAGACCTAATCCTGAACTGTTTTTGTGAGATGTATTTTCATTTTCTTTATAGTATTTATTAAATATCATATCAGTTTGACTTTTAAAGCCTTTTCCTGTATCTGATATTTTAAAAACAAGCAAGTTATTTTTAATAAAGCTCTCTAGTAGAATCTCATCATCTTGTTTTGTATACTTTAAAGAATTGGAGACTATATTTAATAACATTTCTTCAATTCTAAATGCATCAAAGTAATAACAATCTTTATCTTTAAACGAATGTGATACTTTTAAGATCCCATTATTATCTTCACAAAAACAAGAAATATTTTTTTCAATAGAAGAAAGGAATTCTACTATTCTTGTTTCTTGTATATTTAAAACCAAACCAGGGCGCTCTAAATCCCACACTTGTTAGTGGCTAAATGGATAACACTAGCTATAACATATACGATTACTTTAGGTTGTGTATTAATAACAAAAACTATAATAGGATTTTTGTTTATACCTAAAGTACAATCTGCAAATTATTTTTTTATTAATGAGAAGCTAGGATGTTTAGATTCAATTATATACAATGTTAAATATTATTTAATATTGTTGGTAATTCATTTATCTTTGCTGGGTATAATTTCGCTCATAAATGTAGTTATTAAGAAGCCTATACTAGCTGTTTTGGGTAGCATATCTTTTATGATAGTTTCGGGTTATTTAGTCAAACCTTTATCAGATATGTTTTTTCAAGCAACAGATGTTGCATATTATATTTTAGGAGGAATATATAGTTTTAGTAATATACTGTTACTTTTCTTGTTTAATTTATGTTGTTTAGTAATATCGCTTTTTATTTGGAATAATAGAATAGGAGAAATAGTATAGAAACAAATAGTTATTACCCTATCATTTTAGCTGGATGATTTTAAATTAAACCAAGTAGCTAAGGTCGTTTTGCTACTTGGTTGATTTTATGTTGTAGCCAATTCAAGTAGTTATCAAATATATATACAGTTAACTACCAGAAGACTTATAATGTTTAACACCTAGATTCCATACCAAAATACAGGGTATGATAAATAAAGTCCCTAAAACAGGTATAAACAGATAACTCATCTTATTACCATCAACTCTTCCTAAAACAGACATCAAAGGCAAATAATTGACTGTAGCAAAAGGTATAATGTAGGTAAAGAATTTTCTAATGGGTTTCCTATATATACTGAGTGGGTACTGAGAGATTTCCTTACCTCCATTTGTAAATATATTTATAACCTCTAAGCTTTCTATTGTCCAAAAACACATAGTTGCACCTAAGATATATATTCCAGAGAAGATAAAAACACCACTTACGACCATTAAAATAAGCGTTGCGATATTATAAATATCCCAATTAACGGATAGATTGTTAATAGTATAGACAAGTAAAATTACGTTTTGCATCAACCTTCCTACCCTAGAAAACTCAAATTTAGAACCAAGTACTTGAATAATAGCACCTCTTGGTCTTACTAGAACTCTGTCAAATTCACCATTTACTATAATAGAAGAAAACAAATCAAAGCCTCTAGCAAAACATTCAGCTATAGCACTAGACATATGTATAACACAGAAGCAAAGCAATACTTCATAAAGCGACCATCCTCCAATATGTGGAAATCTTTGAAACAAAATAAAAATAGTAGCAAATGAAACAAAAGGCATGAAGAATTGTACAGAACATATAAGTATAAAAGATACTTTATATTCAAGTTGGCTTTTAAATAGTATAGATAAATATTTTAAATATAGTTTCATAAAACTATCCTCCTTGTACTATCACTTTTTTTAACGCTCTAGACATCCAATATTTACCTAATATAACTATTGTTACTATCCATACACATTGAACACCAAGCAATTTGATAGCTTCTGCTATATTTATGTTTCCAGAATATATTCTAAAAGGTAAATCACATGTATAACTAAAAGGAAGTATATGTGCTATTGTTTTTAATATTTTTGGCATAAAGGGAATAGGTATAAGTATACCTGAAAAGAAATCACTAATCATGCCAAATAAAATTAAAGAACCTACAGGCGACAGGGTATAAAATACTGATATATAAAGTAACATGGAAATTGCTACCGTTAAAACTAGACCGAAAAACATTGCAAATATAAATAATATTAAAGAGATAATATTAGGTGGTATATTTAATTTAAAAGGTTCTGGGAGTATCATACCAATTATTAGGATAGGCAAACATCTTAGTGCTGCACCAGATAATCTTTGAGCTATTAGTTTAGCGTACCAAAAAGTATATAAATCAGTAGGTCTACACAATTCATAAGCAATAGTACCGTTTTTAATATGGTTAAACAACTCATTATCTCTAAACCATAGCATAACTAAAATCAAGAAACCTTGTCTTAGCCAAAGGTAATCAACTAAATCATTCAAAGACATTGGAGCAGATGGTGAGCTTTTATAGAAAGCTTCAAATATCATTATAGTTATAAATCCCCAGAAAAATTGAGTTAATATGCCAGCTAATGCTGGGATCTTATACTGTAATCCTTTGAGTAGTCTAATTTTGAAAAGAGAAAAATAAGGCTTCATATTGCATACTCCTTATATAACTGAACGATAATTTCATCGACGGGACGATTTTCAACAGATATATCAATTATACTCAGCTTTGAAGATAGAATTCCTATGACATCAGATACTTTGGTTTTAGCTAGATCAACAGATAAGGTCATGCGCTCGTTTGATCTAGACAGTATTGAGGCACCTTTTATATTGATTTCTTCAAGGCTATTAGAATGGTGTATTGTTAAAATTTTATTAGTCATATATTTTGTTTTAAGACTATCTAAAGTGGTATCAAGCAATAATGCTCCTTTACCAATTAACATTATTCTGTTAGCAAGTGCTTCGATATCACTCATATCATGTGTAGTAAGTATGACAGTAACTTTTTTCTCTTTATTTATGGTTTTAATGAAATTTCTTACGGCTATTTTTGAAACGGCGTCGAGCCCAATGGTTGGTTCATCTAAAAACAATATTTTAGGACTATGTAAAAGAGAAGCTCCTATTTCGCATCTGATTCTCTGCCCAAGGCTAAGCTGTCTAACTGGAGTATAGAGTAGTGTTGATAAATTAAGTGTAGTAGTTAATAATTCTAGGTTACTAGAGTATTCTTTTTGTGGAATCTTGTATATATCTCTTAATAATTCAAAGGAATCAATTACTGGTACATCCCACCATAGTTGAGATCTTTGGCCAAAGACAACACCAATATTTTTAACATGTTTAATACGGTTTTTCCAAGGAGTATTTCCTAAGATGTTACATTTTCCACTATCGGGGACTAGTATACCACTAATGATTTTTATAGTAGTAGATTTACCAGCTCCATTTGGACCAATATAACCGACTATTTCTCCTTCATCAATTTCAAAGGAAATATCTTTAAGAGCATGAACTATAGAGTATTGTCTGGTAACAAAGGATTTTAGAGCTGCTTTAATTCCCGATTGCCGTTTTGACACCTTGAAACTCTTATTTAAGTGTTCAACCTTTATCATTATGAACCTCCTTTTATGATGTAATTATAAAGTGCAAAATATATTATATATTTTCTAGTAAAGCATGTCAATATTTACTTGGCAAATTTATAATTTAAATAATTAACTTACATTGTTGAATAAAATTATATAATATAGTACGATAATGACATATAAATAATAGAAGTACGGAGGCTATATTAAATATGTGGGATAAATGTGTAGAATTTCATGGTCACGAATGTCCGGGTTTAGCAATAGGATTAAAGGTGTCTCAAGCGGTAATAAGTAAAATGAATATTAAATTTTCTCTAGATGAAGAAATAGTATGTGTCACCGAAAATGACACGTGTGCAGTAGACGCGATACAAGTATTGATAGGGTGTACCTTTGGAAAAGGTAATTTGATTTTTAAAGATACAGGTAAGATGGTTTTCAATTTTTATAATAGAACAAATAATGATAATATCAAAATATCGCTTAAGCCTATGGATTATGCTAATATGAATAGGAACGAAAAAATTAAATACATATTACAGTCAAATATAGAAGAGATATTTAATTTTAGTGAAACTACAGCTGTACTACCTGAAAAAGCAAAGATATATAACACAGTCTTATGTGATAAATGCAAAGAAAAAGTAGCAGAAAATAAGGTGTATTTAGTTAATGACAAGAATATTTGTACAGATTGTTACATAAAATACCAGGAAGGAGTGTCAAAATGATACCAAAAAGATTAGATTTAGCAAATTTGCCTACCAAAATACAGGCTTCCAGATATTTATCAAGTATAGATGAGAATATAAATGTATACATAAAGAGAGATGATTATTCAGGGATAGAGGTATCAGGCAATAAGATTAGAAAGTTGGAGTTTGCAGTCAAAGAAGCATTAGATCAAGGATGTGATGCACTAATAACATGTGGAGCAACACAGTCTAATCATGCTAGGGCTACAGCAGCAGTAGCAGCAAAGCTTGGCTTAAAATCATATTTAATACTTAGAGGAAATGAAAATGACAGTATAGATGGTAATTATTTGTTAGATAAGCTATTTGGAGCAAATATAATATTTGTTACAGCCAAAGAATATGAAGATAGAGAGACAATAATGAATAAATTAGTTCAGAACCTAAAAAGTGAGGATATAAATGGATATATTATACCAGAAGGTGCATCTAATGGTATAGGTACATTTGGATATTATCATGCATTTGAAGAGATAATAAGGCAAGAAAAAGAAATAGGTATTGAGTTTGATGCTATTGTGTGTGCAGTAGGTTCTGGAGGAACTTATGGAGGCCTTTTTTTAGCTAATCTAGTAAACAAATCAAATAAAAAGATATATGGCATCAATGTTTCAAAAGATAAAGAACATTTTGTAAATCGCATAGATAAACATCTTAAAGATGCTAATGAGTATTTAGGGGCAAATATTACTTATGGACTTGAAGATATAATGATTCTAGACGGATATGTCGGACAAGGCTATGGAATAAGCACGAAAAAAGAAATAGATTTCATAAAAGAAGTAGCCAAAAGAGATGGTATAATATTCGATCCAGTATATACAGGTAAATCAGCATACGGGCTTGTAAATGAGATAAAGAAAGGCACATTTAAAAATATTAAAAATATACTATTCATACACACAGGTGGATTACTAGGACTTATACCGAAAAGAGAGGAATTTGGTTTCTAAAATAAAATATATAAATACAGGAATAATATCATGATATTATTCCTGTATTTATATATTACGTTATTTGTTAAAAATATTCTCTTAAAAAGGTTTATAAAGTAACATAATAGCCATGAAAACTAAACAGTATTTACAGAATAGACACATGAAAAGATTGTGTTTTTTTTAAGATCTATTCTCTAAGATGCATTTATAACATTTTGCATTTAATATTTCTAGTTTAGTCTAACAAATAATCTAGTCTAAACTTATCTCCACTAATCCTTTCAAACAATTCATTGAACTTATAAAGTCCCGATGGAGATATAACCTCATCAATTATAAATTGACCAAATACTTTAGGATCTTCAGATATTTTTGCTACGTTGTATTTTTGCTTAAATACTTTTTTGAGCATGGTGCAAGTTACATCACCCATAAAGTAGTTATGAAGATATATAGGGTGAGTAGTATGATGAATTGTAAATGCCCACGGTGGATTATCGCAGAAAGGTTCTTCGTCCAAAAGCTCCTTATATAGACGCCAATACATATTGCTTACATCTTCAAGACTGCTCAAATCCTCTTTATAAAACTGTTGGTCAAAAAATATTCTAAATATAGCTCTGAAACTATCTATATACTGGAATTGCTGTAATTCTTTGAATTCATCAGCAACCGAGTCATCAAAAAATTGCTTATAAAATAAACTATCAAGCATAAAGCTTTGGAATAGATTAGCAATACCTTCAGAAATTATACCACTAACACCTCGGTTAATCATTATATCTTCTGGTTTTAGTAAAAATGAATGTATACCGTGTCCAGATTCGTGAAGGAGCACTCCGTATTCACTATATAAATCTTTTACATTTGCTAAGATACGAGAATCTTTACCTGTTTCAATACCAAAGTTATAACCCCATTCAGATTTATTAATTCTTGGGAAAACATCATAAGTAATATTAAAAGATGCTAAATCAATACCAAATTGGTTAAAAAACTCTACTAAATGAGAGTGAAAGGTACTCATGTTGGTTGGAGTATTAAGACTTGGAGCTAGCTTTGCAGTCACAAATTGCTCATCCCATGGGTATATCTTTGTATCATTTAAAAAACGCATAGCTATTTTTTCCCTAATTTCTTTTATTTTAGGTAGCACCTGAGATAGTTCTTTTTTCCAGCTATCAAAAGTAGTAGATTCAAGTTCGGCTTCATCAAGCTTATAATCAACAAAATTATCGAAACCGTTTAGCTTTGCAAGTTTTTTACGCATTTTTACTAAGTCTAAGAAACCAGCATCGATAAGCGGTTTGTTCACTTGATTTTTAGCCATGTAAGCTTTTTTACGACGGTTACGGTCAGAGTCTTGTTTTAATATTTGAGATAATTCTACAGCTGAAACCTCACGTCCTTCAAAAACACAGCGATGTGTATTGAGTATTTGAGAAAGCTTTGTAACTTTCTTGTTTATTTCTAGCTGTAAGGCATTAATTTCTTCTGATTTATGAAAAGGATCAAATTCTTTTTTTAGTAATAAAAGTTTACGTCTAGATACATCATCCATGTTATTGTCAAGTAAACTACATATATAGTCGTAATATTCTGTATTTTTAAGCAATGTTATCATTTCTTCGTATGCCTTATTGACTCCAAAGTCAAAACTTGTAGTAAATCGAGTCCAAGATAACTGACTGTATTTTATGCCAAGATTATGAAGTTCGCTAGATATGTTTTCTGCCTTATTCATAGTTTAATCTCCTTTGCTAATCAATTTTTTTGTATTTATAGAGCTTACTGCATAATATTTCAATTATTTCTGAACTTGCGATATCAACAAAATTATTCATTTCTTTAGTTGTTAAGTACCGATGCGTTGGAGTGTAACTTTCTGCATCGTTCAGATAAAAGTTATGTATGAACTTCATCTTCGAGGTTAATGCACCTAAAGGAAAGTAATCAATATAATCATTGATAGAATCTATTTTTAAGTATTTATCATGAAAGACATTATTTTTTTTATTTGCTATATATTCAAAATCTAATCCATACCAATCTTGTTTTACTTCATGTATAAAGTTAGGATCATTCTTTAGACGTTCTTTGTAATTAAGGTTTTGTAACTGTTTTGCTCTATGCATCTGAAGCCATTTTATATCTGTTAATAGATGAACGTAGTAACCCAACAGAAAAGATAGCTTTTTATCATCGCGTTCCATTTCGCTAATATATTTTTTATAAAAACCTTCCGCATCTAATTGATTTTTTCCATTATTATCTTTAAACATCCAGTGAGTTACTTTCTTAGGTGGATTACAGCTTGTCCCGTTTTCATTATGGACACCGCTGTCTGGAGCAATGTTACCTGCTAGAAATTCTTTCATACTAAAATCATAATAG
Organism: Abyssisolibacter sp. ZYX002; assembly: GCF_056892235.1. Lineage (NCBI taxonomy): Bacteria > Bacillati > Bacillota > Clostridia > Eubacteriales > Clostridiaceae > Abyssisolibacter > Abyssisolibacter sp. ZYX002. Next base: position 284,231 of record NZ_JARMXH010000005.1, on the reverse strand, counting down.
TGCAATATTCTTTCTGCTACACGTAAGTGAGTAATCCAAGTTGCCATTCTAGTTCTCCCTTCATAAAAATAACTTCTTACAAATCTAATTTTATACCTTTATATATAAATGTGCAAGTAAGCTAAAAGCAAAACTAAAGAGCATTTCAGTTTACACATTACCACATTATGGATGCATTATTATTTACCATATGAAGTATTGTATCCAATAATTGTTTTAATTGATTCTCTTTGATAAAAATCTTGTATTATAATATTAGGGAAATAAGCATTAGGACCAGGGTTTATTGTAGGAGAATGAGCTTTTAGCCAATCTTCTATATGTTGAAAATGTGGAGATATAAGATTATAAATACCTGGAGTGTTAACTAGTTTATTAAATTCTTCAGTGAATCTAATTTGACCGTAGATTGGTATAGGTAGCCATTTGAGAAGATTTAGTATTATATCTCTGATTTCAGAAGAGTTAATAGTTAAAATCAATTGAGATACATATATATAATCACGAATAGAAGGTAGATTTTTAAGACTAGTATCTATTTGACTAATTAGATAGTTATAATCATTGGTATTATACCATGGGTTTAAAATGGTGGAATTGTTACGATACCAGTATAGAGGTTCGCTGTCAACTATATTGCTATTAGTATATAGCAAAACTGCATTTTTTCCTGCTTTATAAAAATCGTTCAAAGTTGATTTAGTAGATAAAGAATTTCTTGAAGCAAGATGCTTACCTATAGTATTTAATATAGTGGCTTTTAGATTAATTTGGTCAGAATCGTTTAGATTATTAATAGATTGAATATCAATGATTACGACTTCATTAGGATTATTATTTAGAAAAGTTGCTATTTGTTCAAAAATATTGGTGGCACTGTTACCGAAAACAGTATGAACAATTCTAATTCTACCTTTTTGGTCTTTGGCGAACCGCAAATCTATATACCTATTTCCTTCTAAAAGCTGTGTGTATATGTTAGCATTTTGAGTTACAGCCATAGCTCTAATAATAGGACCTGCTATAGTAGGGGCTATTCCTGTAAAATCATTGACATTGTATATTTCGTCAGTGAATAATTCATAAGTTCCAGAATCATGGGTTCCAGGTAAAGATAATTTATTCAAAGCTAGATTTTTTATAGCATCACTAGAATTTCCCATCCAATTTTGAAAATCCGTCCATCTTGGAGAAGTAACAAAACTAAAGCTATTTATATTAAAAGAATTAGGATTATAATATGAAAAATACATGATATATCCTCCTTTAAGAATCTTTATTTAATATATGCAAATGTAAATTCAATGTGACAAGTATATTTATTGAATTAACCAAATTAATATGTTGTATACTATGCTGATAAAGATGTATAATAATAGCATAAAATGATTGGAGGATTAAAATGGATGAGAATAATGTTATACATTTAGAACTAGAAGATGGAAAAAAAGTTGATTGTTCAGTTCTAGCAGTATTTGAAGTAGAAAGCAAAGAGTATATTGCACTATTGCCAGATGAAGAAGAAACAGTGTACATATATAAGTATATTGAAGAAAATGGCGAGCCAATATTATCACATATAGAATCAGATGAAGAATATGATATGGTTTCACACGCTTTTATGGAAATATGTGAAGAGGATGAAGACATAGAAGAGATAAAGGAATAATTTAATAACAACAAAAAACATTAAATATTAATAAGTAAATAATACTTTAATTATAAAAAAGCCTGTCATAATTGATAGGCTCTTTTTATTAAAGGAGTACTCTAGCTTGATTAATTAAATTAATAGTACATAACTTTTACTTATTATGAAAAACATAAAACATGTGATATAAAATAACCTGAAAATATTGCCTTAGTGATTGTATCGACTAAGTTAGGAGAGGTAAATATGGTATATATAATTGGAAACCTAATTAATAAAGCAAGTGAATATATATGGAATATCTTTTTACCAGTAATTATTCTTTTAGGGTTATTTATAATATATAAAACAATAAAATACAGAAAAAAAATAAGCTATGTAGATAATGACAAATGGGTATGGTCTAAAATCAGGGATTCAGTTTCAATATCACTATCATCCAAAATAGGTACAGGAGCAATAATAGGAATTCTGACGGCAATGTATAAGTCTTCTGAGGATGGTATCGGTGGAGAAAGCATAGTAATGTGGATATTAATTGGTATGATTATACTAGTACCTATTACATATTGTGATGTTTTATTTTCTAGAGTAACTAATAAACAGCCTAGAGAGTTTATTGATTACAATATTAACAATAAAGCAGGTACTATTTATGCAATATGTCTAGTTATACTATATACATTTGGATTTGTTGGATTTCAGTTTACAGGTATACAAAGTGTAGTTAAAAATATATCGGAAAATAGCTTGGGATATAATTTTACACAAACAGGTGAACTATTGTACATAGTGTTTCCACTACTTGTTGTCGCATCTATTATAGTGATAACTAAAAACCATGAATTATTTATAAAGAGTTTATCATCAATGATTGGATTAGTATTGATTTCCTATGGTTTATTTTTTATAGTATTTTTGATAAAAACAGCGAGTTTTATACCAGAGTATTTATTAATTATATGGGATGACTTTATGTCATTTAGGATGGCAGCTATAGGTATACCTATAGGGTTGATAATAGGGTTTCAGAGAATAATACAAATAAGCGAAACAGCTCTTGGCACAAGTGCACTAGCAAGCTCAGAAGGATTTAACTCATCAAGAAGAGAAGCCTTAATTCAGACAATGTCTACATTATTGACTATATTTATTGCAGTAATAATAACATCCTATGTGTTTACATATGGTAAAAATAATGTTTCAAATATAGTATTAAGTCAAAATAATTTTAATAGAATATCAGGATACTTTAAAAGTGCAAAGATAGTTACAGGGTTTGCAGGAGAAGCTATAATAATGATTTTCTTTATATTTTCAGGATTAACCACTATACTTGGTTCATTTCATTTTATCAATAAGACCATAAAGCTAAATGAGAACAATAGGATATTACTGTATTTATCGTTAATAAGTTTATCAGGATTACTAAGTGTTACACATTTTAATATGATATTTGACATAACAGATTTACTTATGTTTATAGTAGGTACATTAAATATAACAGCAATGTTTGTGTTTACCATTAAAAATATCAAAAAGTACAAGAAATAGAGAGAAGTAAAAAATTATAATAGAAAAATAACAGGAAATTTTAAATTAGAAATAGAGAAATAGTCTAAAAAAGGCTAAAAATCAATGGTTAACAAAAAATAATATAAAAATAAAAAAATATGTTTAAACATAAGTACCATGGGTATATATATATTAACAAAAAAGAGCGACTACAAAAACATATTGACAAGGTAGTTGTTTTATATTACACTTAAATTGTAATCGTTACAAATTTAAAATGATTACACATAACTCGAAAGAAGGTATGGTTTAATGAAATTTAAAATTAATAATGTTTCAAACTATCTAAAAAGCAATGATATAAAACCATCTTATCAAAGAGTAAAGATTTTTGAGTATTTGATAAAACATAGAAATCATCCGACTGTTGATATGATATATAAAGAGTTAGCTCTAGAAATACCTACATTGTCAAAGACAACTGTGTATAACACACTTAAACTATTTGTAGAAAAGAACATAGTGATAGTGATAAACATAGAAGACAATGAAACTAGGTATGATGCAGACACCTCATTTCATGGACACTTTAAATGTAGGCGCTGTAACGAAGTCTATGACTTCAAGGTAGAAATGCCTTTTATCAAAGATTTAGATGGTTTTGAAGTTAATGAGTATCATTTTTATTTAAAAGGAATATGTAAAGGCTGTAAATAACAGCAAAAAATTAAAATTTGGAGGTAGTAAAATGAAAAAATTTGTATGTACAGTATGTGGTTATGTTCACGAGGGAGAAAATGCTCCAGAAAAATGTCCAACATGTGGAGTTTCAGCAGATAAATTTATAGAACAATCATCAATAGAGGATTTAGCTTGGGCAGATGAACATAAAATAGGAGTAGCAAAAGGTTTAGATGAAGAAGTAGTAAAAGATTTAAGAGCAAACTTTATGGGAGAATGTACAGAGGTAGGAATGTACCTTGCCATGAGCAGACAAGCAGATAGAGAAGGATATCCAGAGATAGCAGAAGCATATAAAAGAATAGCTTGGGAAGAAGCAGAGCATGCAGCTAAATTTGCAGAGTTACTAGGAGAGGTAGTAGTTGCAGATACAAAAACAAATCTAAAAATGAGAGTAGAAGCAGAGCATGGTGCCTGTCAAGGGAAAAAAGATTTGGCAACAAGAGCAAAACAACTTAACTACGATGCAATTCATGATACAGTGCATGAGATGTGTAAAGACGAGGCTAGACATGGTTCAGCCTTTAGAGGTCTTTTAAAGAGATATTTTGGTTAATAAAGATATGATGATAATATTTGAATATAAATAGTGAACACAGAACAAAAATATTAAAATGGATAAAAAACTCATATATTGAGATTTTTATCCATTATTTTTTTGTCGCTCAGTATTATACAAGAAATCATATTAATCAAAAATAAAGGAAATACAACTCTATGTAATAGTTTATGTAATAGTTAAATAGAAAAGGATATCAAAATGAAAAGAGACAGAAGACTAGCGTTATTATTTATAAGTCATAATGACAATGGCATTAAGTAGCATAGCAATATATGCACATGATGGAAACTTTCAAGTCAATATTCAAGTCAAATCCCCCTTTTGCCAAATAGCACAAACAAAAGCCACCCGAAAGAGTGACTTTTATTAATACAATAGCTTACATGACCAGTATAAGTATAGCATATAGAGCTATCAAAAAACTAGTTTTTTTCTAACGTTAATCATCAGGACCAGCCAAGAAAATCAAAATCGCTCGCTCGTCTACATAAGCGAATGAATTTTCACACCGACAGATGCAAGAACCGTTACATGCAACAGTAGATTCTGTCCTTATTATCCTTCTAAGCTTCTTCATACAAACCCTCCTTTCAAATAGAATAGTAGTTAATTATAATATAAAATACATGGATAAAAATGTAAAGAAGTAAATACATTCTAAATACTCCAAAAATTAATTATATTCAAATGTAACCTCCTATTCGATATGATGAACCCTTTTTACGAAGCTGTCTTTTCAAAAGTATAAAAGAGATAGAATTTATACAATAAATTACATTAATTAAAAATAAAGGAAATTTAAATAAAGAAATAGAACTCTATATAATAGATAAATAAAAATAAAGGGGATGTTAAAATGAAAAAAAATAACAGAAGACTAGCGTTATTATTTATTGTCATAATGTCGATGGCATTAAGTAGCATAGCGATATATGCACATGCTGGAAATCATTCATGGCCACTTCTCAGATATGGTGATAAGGGAACTAATGTAAAGACTTTAAAGTGCTTCTTAAAATCCAAAGGCTACAATCTATATCCTGATGGAGGTGAACCGAGTGACTATTTTGATTCAGCTACAAAATCAGCAGTAAAGAGTTTTCAATCTGCTAATAATTTATCAGCAGATGGTATTGTTGGGAAGAATACTTGGTCTAAGCTAATAGCAACTGTATATTATGGTGTGAAAAGTAATACTGTTAGAGGTTTACAATATCAGTTAAAAGAAAAATACAAATGTAATTTGGTGGTTGATGGGGATTTCCAATATGAAACAAAATATTATGTTAACACATTTCAGTATAGAGCGGGTCTTACTGAGGATGGTATAGTCGGACCGAAAACATGGAATCACCTCCTTAGTAATAATAGTTTTGATGATTTTCCAACTCCTCAGTGATAAATAAAACTGATATGATGATAATATTTAAATATAACACTGAACAATAACATTAAATAGAACTTTATAAAAAGTTAAATAAAAATAAAGAATATTAAAATATAAAAAAAACAGAAGACTAGCGTTATTATTGGTTGTTGTAATGATTATGGCATTAAGTAGTATTGCAACACGGTGCTTTGGAGAAAAAAATATTTGACTCTAATATGTATTTGGATTTAAACAGCTTAAGTCTAACAGGATTTTAGTATATCGTATTGCTTAACCAAGTTTTTTACTTTATAGTACAAAGGTTTAGAAATATCTTTTTCAAATGCATAAAAGCGCAATTATAAAACACGTTACTTGACAAACATGTCATTAATAAAGTAAAATGTTAATTGCTAGTAATGGAATAAGATTTTTAGGGGATTTTTAAAGAACTATAGTTAGACTATAACATAATTCAATATGACACCACGTATTGGATTGTATAGTATGTTTTATTAAATAGGGCGATGGATATTTGTATATCTGTTGCCCTAAAATTATTTAGTATAAATATTTTATAAATTTTGTAGCTTTTCGGATTACTATAGGGTATTCATAGTGGAAGGAGGATTCAGTTTATGGGAATAGACTCGTTTAACGAAGAGGATTGTTTAGAAAGCATTATAAAGACATACTCTAATATGGTGTATAGATTAGCTTTCTCACAGACACGAAATAAAAGCAATGCAGAGGACATATATCAAGAAGTATTTATTAGATATATTAGAAAAAAACCTCAGTTTGAAACAGAAGAACACTGTAAAGCATGGCTTATTAGGGTTACTATAAATTGTTGTAAAAAACTATGGGCATCTTCTTGGAGGAAGAAAACAATACCTTTAGATGAATCGATTGTATTTGAAACAAAGGAAGAAACCAATCTTCACTATGAACTTCAAAAACTACCTATAAAGTATAGAGCAGTAATACACCTTTTTTATTATGAAGATTTGAGTGTAGAAAGTATTAGCAGGATATTAAACAAAAAACAGTCCACGATTAGAACACAGCTTACACGTGCGAGGTATAAACTAAAAGAAATTATAAAGGAGGATTCTAATGTTTAGAGATACATATCGTAGCATGAATGAACAAATTTTTCCTGACAGTAAACTAGTAAATAAGGTTATACATGCTAAAAAAAAGTCAATAAAAACAAATAAAATAAAAAACTTTTTTCTTAAACCTGTTGCAATTTGTGCAATATCTTTATTAATTGTGCTGACAGTAACACCAGTAATAGCGGATAATGTATCAGGCATATATAACCTTATGTATTTCGTTTCTCCATCTGTTGCTCAATATTTTATGCCTGTGAGGAAGACATGTGAAGATAATGGTATAATAATGGAGGTTGTATCCAGTTATATTCATGATAATACAGCAGAGATATACATAACACTAAAAGATCTAAAAGGTAATCGTATAGACGAAACTACGGATCTTAATGATAGTTATTCAATCAATAGAGCATTTGATAGCTCTGCAACGTGTAGGCTAGTTGCTTACGATACTAAAACAAAAACAGCAACTTTTATGATAACTATAAAAGAATGGGGTAATAAAAAGATAGTTGGAGATAAGATAACTTTTTCAGTCAGAGAATTTATTAGTAATAAGCACGAATATAACGAAATACCTATTGAAATGGATTTAAAAACCATAGGCGAAGCAAAATCAACGAAATATGTATCAACAACTGGTGGTGGCGGAACTAAATATAGTGAGTATATTACGGATAAGGATGAAATCGAAGTTTTAACACCAGCAACTCCTATGAAATTTCCAGTTAAGGATATTAACTTAACAGGTATTGGGTATATGGATGGAATGCTTCATATCCAAACATCTGTCATTAATAACTTAGAGAAAGATAATCATGGATACTTTTTCTTGGTTGATAAAAACTTTAAAAAAATAAATGCTACATATAGAGTCGGTTTTATGGAAAAAAATATTGATGCAAACAGAGTAGATTATGATGAGTATATATTTGATATACCAAAGTCAAAGATAGATCAGTGTTCCCTTTATGGAACATTTTTTATAAGTAATACTTTTACAAAAGGCGATTGGCAAGTAACATTTCGTCTTGAAGAACAATGCTATGATTAAAATTCACTCATAAAATATAGTTGTTTTTATTAATATGTTTGATACAGTGTGTTAAAAGGGATTACATAGTTAATAGGAGGGTAATCATGGCTATTAGTAGAAAACAAAGCAAATAAAGAGAGATATTTCTTACTAGGTGCAGGACTTGGGATGTATAAAGCAACAAGACCTAGTTATTTTGGGGGAAATATATTTCCTCATGAAGAGGAAGGAACAGTTAAAACTGTGGCTGTATGCGATGTAGATGGTGATATATTTTTCATAGATAGTAATGAAATAAGGGTAGTAGAAATAGATGGTGTCAATATAGAAACCTTTAGAGATAAGTCTCATTTTAAAAGTAAAAAAAGAAAACTAGAAAATCCACTAGCTGAAAAATGTCCTGGTTGTGATACTGTGCTAAAATCAGAAGAAGAGTTCTGTCATAGCTGTGGACTAAGAGTGAGGTAATGTAAAAAATAAAGGCATGTTAGAAGCATGCCTTTATTAGAGATTTATTTAAAATCTTTTTATTAAGCCATAAAAGAATAGCTCAAATATAACCATATTTCTTTTTTTTATATCAGGGTACATGTTAATGACTCTCGGATCATTGCGAGATTTATCAATGAGTTCTAGTTGATATAAAAAGAACTCTGGAGTTATGTCATTACTTATTTTCTTTTGAGCTAATCCTATTTGATATATTACCATAGAGTTGTTGATAGAATCTTCATGAAGCTTATTAAGAAGTTCTTTTATTTTTGGTTCTCCACTGCTGTACAAAGACATAAGAAAATCTGAGGAGTATTTTTGCATAAAATCTTCTTTGAGTTGCAAGACAGCCTTTACTAAAGTCTCGAAATTAATCTTTTCATCTAATAAGTTCTTAAATCTTTCATTAGAATCGTTTATAAATAAAGTGACTATATAGATAAGTAAAGAAGTTTTATTAGAAAAATATTTATAAAAAGTTCCTTTACTTATATTAGATTTAGAACAAATTTCCTCAACTGTGACTTTTTTTGTGCCATATTTATTGAACAATTCTAACGAGTATTTCACTATGTCATCTTTTTTATTTATTTTCATTTTTATCTCCTTTAAAGTAAGCAAAATAACCTATCAATGAACCCGTAGTTATAAAGCCAATAGACATTGCCCAGGGAATCTGAGTAGGGTTGCTTGATGCTTGTAGAGTTAGAGAAGGCAATGCAATTAAGAAAATACCTTTCATTAGAAACAAAATACCTGATAAGGATACAGCTATTTCGATGAATTTTTTCCATTTGAAATGCAGTACTAAAATTGTAATACCAATAAAAAAATGAACCATACCTGACAAATTGATTAATATTGGGTCTGAGCCTTTATGAGCTATCATAGTTTGATAATAACTACTAGAGACAAAAAAGCCAATTCCAGTTATTAGGTAGTATAACGATACTATTTTAGCTATTATAGTTGTTAGATTTTTTTTCATATTACATCCCCCTTTTTATTAAACTATACGATTTTATTAATATTATACTACAAACGTACAATTTAGTCAAAAAAGTATAAATTAAATACACCATGATTTAATGATTAATAAGTAGAAATCTATAATTATATTAAATATTGAACCCCCTGATATTTTTATACATAAATTGAAGTATGGATTTATATTAATAATATTAATAGGGGGTTACTTGATGCCAAGTAAAAGAAAAGGAATAGTATTGGCAGGTGGCTACGGAACACGCTTGTATCCTTTGACTGTAGCGATTAATAAGCAATTGTTACCTGTATATGATAAACCTATGATTTATTATCCTATATCAGTATTGATGTTAGCAGGTATTAGAGAGATTTTAATTATTGCATTGCCTGGTGATATACCTAAATACAAAAACCTATTAGGAGATGGAAGTCAGTATGGTATAAACATTTCGTATGCAGAGCAAAAATATCCAAATGGCTTAGCAGAAGCTTTAATTATTGGAGAGGATTTTATAGCAGGAGATAGTGTCGCTTTAGTTCTAGGAGATAACATTTTTTATGGTAATGACCTGCAAAATATATTGAAAAGTACAAATCAAAAGCAAGAAGGCGCAACAGTTTTTGGTTACTATGTTGAAAAGCCTCAGAGGTTTGGAGTTGTAGAGTTTGATGAAAAAGGCAAGGTTCTTTCGATTACAGAAAAGCCTAAAAATCCAAAATCTAACTATGCCATTATAGGTTTATACTTTTATGATAATAAAGCTGTTGAGTATGCAAAGTCATTAAATTTTAGCAATAGAGGAGAATTAGAAATAACTGATTTAAACAAAAAATATCTAGATAAAGGCGAGCTAGATGTAAAACTTTTAGGCAGAGGTTTTTCTTGGTTTGATACAGGGACAATAGAGGCTTTATCTGATGCATCTGAGTTTATTAGGATAATACAAAAGAGACAGAGTATGATAATATCAGCATTAGAAGAAATAGGATACAATAATAACTGGATAACTAAAGAAGAGCTCTTAAAAGCAGCTAAAAAGTATATCAAAACACCTTATGGTAAATATCTAGAAAAAGTTGCACATGGAGATATTATTAACTCACAATTTTAAAGGATTGGAGTGATATAGTGGATTTGAAGGTAATAAACACACAAATAAAGGACGTAATGATTGTAGAACCAAAAGTTTATGAAGACAATAGAGGTTGGTTTATGGAATCATATTCATTAAAAAAACTCTTACCAAAGAGTATTGATGTAAACTTTGTTCAAGATAATCATTCACTGTCTAAAGTAAAGGGGACACTTAGGGGATTGCATTTTCAAAATAACCCAAAGGCACAAGCAAAATTAATAAGATGCACAAAAGGAGCAATTTTAGATGTAGTTGTAGACATAAGAAGGGAGTCGCCAACATACAAAAAATGGATAAAAGTAGTGCTTTCCGAGGAAAACAAAAAACAACTGTTTATTCCTAAAGGATTTGCACATGGTTTTTTGACATTAGTTGATAATACAGAAATACAATATAAAGTAGATGAATATTATTCCAAAGAGCATGATAGATGTATTAGATATAACGATAGTGAGCTGTCTATAGAATGGGACTATGAGAACCCTATATTATCTCAAAAGGATTTGATGGCACCATTCCTTAAAGACAGTGATTATAACTTCTAATATTAATAGAAAGAAGTGAGTTTTATGAAGATATTGGTTACAGGTGGGGCTGGATTTATAGGAAGTAATTATATATTTTATATGTTAGATAAATACCCAAACTACAAGGTTGTATGTTTAGATGCACTGACCTATGCTGGGAATTTAAGTACTCTAAAAAGCATAATGAATTACCCAAATTTTTCTTTTTGCAAAGGAGATATAACCGATAAAAGGTGTGTATACGAGCTCTTTGAAAAAGAGAAATTTGATATAGTTATAAACTTTGCTGCTGAATCACATGTAGACAGATCAATAGAAGACTCAAGCATATTCATAACAACAAATATAATAGGGACACAAGTATTAATGGATGCATGTAGAAGCTATGAAGTAAAAAGATTTCATCAAGTCTCTACAGATGAGGTTTATGGTGATTTGCCATTAGACAGACCAAATTTATTATTTACAGAACACTATCCATTAAAACCATCATCTCCATATGCTGCTTCCAAAGCAAGTGCAGATCTTTTGGTTCTATCTTATTGTAGAACACACAAATTACCAGCAACTATCTCAAGATGTTCTAATAACTATGGACCATATCAATTTCCAGAGAAGCTGATACCATGTATGATCTCAAAAGCATTAGAGGATAAGAAGTTACCTATATATGGAGATGGTATGAATGTTAGAGATTGGATACATGTAAAGGATCATTGTAAAGCAATTGATAAGATAATCAAGAAGGGTAAAGTAGGCGAATTATATAATGTAGGTAGTGGTAATGAAAGAAGTAATTTAGAAGTAGTAAGATTTATACTAAAGCAGCTAAACAAACCAGAGAGTTTAATCTCTTATGTAAATGACAGACCAGGCCATGATTTGAGATATGCCACCGATTCGACCAAAGTCGAGTCATTAGGATATAAAGCACATACTTCTTTTGAAAACGGAATAAAAGAAACAATTGATTGGTATGTAGAAAATGACTCTTGGATAGAGAATATATTAAGTGGTAAATATAAAATATCAAATATATATAATAAAACAAGGTGATCATATGAAGGTTTTAGTTACTGGTTATAATGGACAGCTAGGATATGATGTTATAAAAGAATTAAAAAAACATAATATACAGTGCTGTGGAAGTGACAAAAAGGAGTTTGATTTAACAGATAGGGTAGCTTGTAGTTCATTTATTAAAGATTATAAACCAAACATCATAGTGCATTGTGCAGCTTATACAAATGTAGATAAAGCAGAAAAAGAAAGAGAGCTATGTCATAAAATAAACGTCATAGGTACAAAAAATATTGCTAGTATTTCACAAGAGATAGGAGCAAAGTTACTATATATTAGTACTGACTATGTATTTGATGGAAAAGGAGAAAAACCTTTTACGGTTGAAGACATACCAAATCCTATAAATTACTATGGATGGACTAAATACTTAGGAGAACTTGAAGTCAAAGAACATTTAGATGATTATTTTATATTAAGAGTTTCATGGCTTTTTGGAACAAATGGACATAATTTTATAAACACAATTATTAGATTAGCTAAAGTAAATCCAAATATAAAAGTAGTAGATGATCAAATAGGATCACCAACTTATACTAGAGATGTTGCTGTATTTATAAGAAAATTGATTGCTACAAATAAATATGGAACATATCATGTCACTAATGAAGGATTTTGTAGTTGGTATGAATTTGCTAAAAAGATTATTGAGCTTTCGGATATGAAAACTATAGTATATCCTATAAAGACAATTGATTTTAAAACTACTGCTAGAAGACCAAACAATTCAAGATTATCCAAAACCAAATTAGAAACAAATGGACTGTATATATTACCTACTTGGCAAAGTGCTTTGAAAAGATATTTGAATGAGAAACATAGTAAATAGAATGAGCAGATAATGTCTGCTCATTTTTATTATGTAAATTCTACTAGTTTATATAACTTTCTTACTACAAATTACATATTATGAAATTAGGATACAAACATTTGATGCATAAGGAGGTAAGCTATGTTCTTTAAAAATAGAAAAATACTAATAATAGGAGGAACAGGAACTATAGGTCAAAGTCTAGTCAAAGAGATACTAGTAGATCAGCCCAAAGTTGTTAGAATTTTCAGTAGAGATGAATATAAACAATTTGTATTAAAGAATAAGTTATCTGAATATAGTAATATGAGGTATTTAATAGGTGATGTTAGAAATTATGATCGCATATTAAATGCTATGGAAGATATTGATTATGTGTTTCATGTTGCAGCATTGAAGCATGTTGAATCGTGCGAATATAATCCATATGAGGCAGTATTAACAAATATTATAGGGACAAATAACGTTATAAAAGCTGCTAAAGCACAAAAAGTAAAAAAAGTAATTTTCACAAGTTCAGACAAAGCAATTTCACCAACCAATATATATGGAGCTACGAAGTTAGTTGCAGAAAAAATGATAGTAGCATCTGAGAACAATAAAGGAAGTAGAATGACTAGTTTTTCTATGGTGAGATTTGGGAATGTTATGGGCTCTAGAGGGTCTGTAATTCCATTGTTTGTAGACCAAATAATAAATAACAGAAAAATAACTGTGACAGATGAAAATATGAGTAGATTTATTATGAGTATAAATCAAGCTACAAAGCTTACTATTAAAGCTATGAAGAAGGCAGAGGGTGGAGAAATATTTGTGCTTAAGATGCCAGTTATAAAGCTAAAGGATTTAATAACTGTTATTATTGAGCAGACATGTAAAAAGTATAGCATTGATAAAAAAAAGATAGAGATACAGTATATTGGATTAAGACCGGGAGAAAAAAGATATGAAGAATTGATGACATATGATGAGTCATTAACAGCTTTAGAACTTCCAGAAATGTTTATCATTCCATCCAAAAAAGATTTTAACTATAGTAATGCAAAAAAAGCAAAAGTAGGAATTTATAGTTCTGATAATCAAGAAATTATTTCTATTGAAGAACTCAATAAATTAATAATAGACCAAAAACTAATATGAAGGGAGTTGACTAAATGAATATACTAGTTACAGGAGGAGCAGGGTTTATTGGAAGATGGGTTGTAAAGAGACTATTAGAAGATGATCATAGTATATGGATACTAGATAATTTATCAAGCGGAAGCTTTGAAAATATAAAAAACTTTGTAGAGGGTAATGAGCATGTTAAGTTTATTGAAGGAGATATCACGGATAAGCAAGTCATAAGCAGTGTATTTAAAGAGGAATTTGATTTATGTTACCATTTAGCAGCAAGTATAAATGTGCAAGATAGTATTGATAGTCCCGAACAGACATTTACAAATGATACGATAGGAACTTTTATCATATTGCAGGAGTGTAAAAAGCATAAAGTAAAACTAGTGTTTATGAGTACTTGTATGGTTTATGATAAAGCTATAAAGCTTAAAGGAATTAACGAAAACCATCCAACTAAGCCGGCATCACCTTATGCTGGTTCAAAAATAGCATCAGAAAATATGGTGCTTTCTTATTATTACGCCTATGGACTTCCAACTGTTGTTATCAGACCATTTAACACATATGGGCCATACCAAAAAACTACAGGAGAAGGAGGCGTAGTGTCTATATTTATAAATAACAAATTACAAGGAAAAGATATCAATATTTATGGAGATGGCTTACAAACTAGGGACTTGCTTTATGTGGAGGACTGTGCTGAATTTGTAGCTATTTCTGGATACTCTAATAAAACAAATGGTCATATAATCAATGCTGGTTATGGCGTAGATATCTCTATTAATGATTTGGCTAAACTGATTATAAATGATGAGTCTAGGATAAAACATATCCCACATATTCATCCTCAAAGTGAGATACAGAAACTACTATGTGACTATAGTAAAGCAGAAAAATTGCTATGCTGGACTCCGTCAGTAGACATAACTAGTGGAATAGAAAAAACTCAAGAATGGATTAGTAGACAAATTGTCAAAGGAGAATAGATTAAATGAATTATAAACCAAAATTAGCAATTCATGGAGGAACTCCAGTCAGAGATAAGTATCTTCCCTATGGTAGACAATGGATTGATCAAGAGGATATAAAAGCTGTAGTAAATGTACTAAAAAGTGACTATTTAACTACAGGGCCTATTATTGAAAAATTTGAACATAAAATATCTAAGTACGTAGGTTCTAGATATGCGGTTGCTTTTTCAAACGGTACGGCAGCACTTCACGGTGCTTGCTACGCTACAGGGATAAAGTCAGGAGATGAAGTAATAACTTCACCTATGACATTTGTTGCGAGTTCAAATTGTATTCTTTACCTAGGAGGCAAACCAGTTTTTGCAGATATTGATATGAATACTTACAATATAGATACTAAATCAATAAAAAAACTTATCACAGATAAAACCAAAGCAATAATACCGGTGGATTATACAGGGTTACCGGCTGACTTAGAAGAGATTAATAATATAGCTAAGAAACATAGGTTAGTAGTTATAGAAGATGGAGCGCATGCACTAGGGGCTAGTTATAAGGGAAAAAGAGTTGGAGCTATAAGCGATATGACTATGTTTAGCTTTCACCCAGTAAAACATATCACTACTGGTGAAGGGGGAATCATTACTACGGATAATAAGGAGTATTTTGAAAAGTTAAAACAATTTAGAACACATGGAATAACAAAGCAAAAAAATAAGATTGATGATTACCAAGGTGCTTGGTATTACGAGATGCAAATGTTAGGCTACAACTATCGCATCACAGATATTCAAGCATCGTTAGGAATTAGTCAGTTTGATAAGCTTGATAAATTTATTAAACTGAGAAGAGAATATGCAAATATATATAGTGAAGCATTTAAAGATATAGAAGAGATAATATGTCAAAGCAATAAAGATGATAGAGTATCAAGTAGTCATCACCTGTATGTGATCAGACTCAATCTAAGTAAATTAAAGGCTACTAGAAAAGAGATATACGATGCACTTATAAAAGAAAATATAGGTGTAAATGTTCATTATATGCCTGCGTACTATCATCCATATTATAAAAAGTTAGGCTACAAAAAAGGGATATGTCCAAATGCTGAAAAGTTATATAGCGAAATAATAACATTACCACTTTTTCCTGCTATGAGTAGGCGAGATATATGTGATGTTGTAAAAGCTGTAAAGAAGATTATTTATTATTATTCAAAAAGCGTATAAGATATGGAGTAAAACTGCACCAACTAATATGCCAAATCATAATATAGATTATAGATTATTAGAGGTGAAAAAATGAATGAAGTAAGGATTATAGGGGAAATAGCCTCTGCACATATGGGAGATGTGAATAAACTTTACTCTATGGTTAAAGCTGTTGCTGATACAGGAGCAAATGGAGTTAAATTTCAATGGTATAAATATAATCATCTAGCAGTAGAAGATTATTATTTTTATGAAGGCTATAAAAAACTGTTTATAACTGAAAACGATTGGGCCAAAATATTATCTTTTGCTAAAAAACACAATCTAGAAATATGGATAGACATATTTGATGATTGGGGTTTAAATCTAGCGGGCAAATATATTTCGATGATAGATGGTTTTAAAATACCTCCTACAATAATACAGTCAGATAGTATCATAGAAAAAATAATGTCATTTAATAAAGTTACTATATTAGGAGTTGGGGGCTGGAAAGATAAAGAAATAAAAGATCTTTTATCAAAACCAAGTTTCGTAAATAAAACAAATCTTATATTAATGCATGGATTTCAAGGGTATCCTACAAAAATTGAAGATATAAATTTGAAGAGAATAAACCATCTGAAAAGGAAGTTTAATCTAAATATGGGTTTTGCAGATCACTATGATGCATCAAAAGAGTTGGCAATAGATATGCCGATATATGCGATATTTGCTGGAGCGACGCTTATAGAAAAGCATATAACGCTAGACCGCTCAAAGAAAGAATATGATTATTATTCATCTTTAGAACCAACTGAATTTAAGGAAATGGTAACAAAGTTAAGGATGGCAGAACGTTCGTTAGGTAGCGAAAAAATTAATCAATCTGAACGTAATTATTTAAAGGATGCACTTAAAGTTGTGGCAAACAAAAATATAAAAAAAGGAGAAATAATAGTTAAAGATAAAGTAGCATATAAGCGATGTCCAGATGAGGAAAATTTAATTATGCCTGATGACTTTAAAAATAGATTACCTATAATAGCAGATGAGGACATCAAAAGAAATAGACCTATAGTAACTGACATTATAGAAACACCAAAGATTACAATAGGTGTAATTTGTCGTTTAAAATCCACTAGGCTTAAAAAGAAAGCAATATTACCAATAAATAATATTGCATCTATAGAGAGATGTTTACTAAATTGTTTGGCAGTTCCAAATGTAGATGATGTAATACTTGCAACATCCTATTTGCCTGAAGACAATCCATTAGAACAATTCACACTAGATGGTAGAGTTAAATTGATACGTTCAGACCCAGATAATGTTGCAAAGAGATTACTTGAAGTTGCTGAATCAACAAATGCAAATATTATCCTACGTGTAACGGGAGATAATCCATTGATTTCTCCTGAAATTTTAGAGATTTTAATAAATTCACATCTTTTAAAAGGTAGTGACATGACAATCCCAGATTATAATGAAATTGCTTTGGGAACAGCAGGAGATGTATATACAGTAGAAGCTTTAAGAAGATTACTTCGTGCAGAAAAACCACTTACTCACACTGAATATTTATCATATTATTTTATAAACAATCCACATATATTTGATGTAAATGTAGTTAGTATGCCCACTAAATTTAGATATCCTAGCTGGAGACTGACATTAGATGAAAAAGATGATTTAAAATTGTTTGAAAAAATATTTTCAGACTTAAAAGTAAATAAAGAAGCATTATATTTTTCAAAAGTACGAGATTATTTACTCAAGAATCCTGACGTAGCAATGATTAATTCACATATAAAAGTCAAATGGACGGATATCAAGCAACTAAAAGAGGAGATACTTAATGCAACGCAACTATAACGCATAAGTATGAATTTGGGTAATTAAATAAAAGCAGGTGAGTTTTATGAAAACCATTAATGGCTACAAACTTGTTGAAGTTAATAATCAATACGAAAGTCTTATTCTAAGATGGCGTAACTTAGAGCATATACGTATTAATATGTATAGAGATACATTAATAGAAGAAAAGGAGCATAGAGAATGGTTAGATAAAATAAAAAATAAGAAAAATATATTGGCTAGACTGATGTTATATGAGAATAAACCAATTGGCTTTGTAAATTTTGTTGATATAGATGATAAAAATAATAAAGCTCATTGGGGATTTTATATAGGAGATAAGGAAGCACCTAGAGGTAGTGGTACAGTTATGGGATTACTAGCATTAGACCTTATATTTTTAGAGCATGGGCTAAGAAAGTTATGTTCTGAAGTTCTTGGCTTTAATAATACGAGCGTAAAATACCATGAAAAATTAGGATTTAAAAAAGAAGGAAGATTAAAAAAACAGATATATAGACGCAATAGATATATCGATGTAGTTTTGATGGGTTTATTCAAAGAAGATTGGATAGAGAGAAGAAAGATAATACTTGAGAAAGTAGGGGTGGATTAATTTATGAAAGAAATAGTATTGGGCAAAAGTAAAATAGGTAAAAATCATCCACCTTTTATAATAGCTGAAATGTCAGGTAATCATAATCATTCATTAGATAGAGCTTTAGAGATAGTGAAAGAGGCTCATAAGTGTGGAGTAAATGCATTAAAGATACAAACATATACAGCAGATACAATGACGTTAAATATAAAGGACAGACAATTTTATATAAATGACTCAAAGAGTTTGTGGAAGGGTGAGTCCTTATACAAGCTATACAAAAAAGCATATACCCCTTGGGAGTGGCACAAGCCTATATTTGACAAGTGTAACGAACTTGGAATAATACCATTTAGTACTCCGTATGATGAAAGTTCGGTGGATTTTTTAGAGACATTAAATCCTCAGTGCTACAAAATAGCTTCTTTTGAAAATACAGATATAAACTTAATAAAAAGAGTTGCTAGGACTGGTAAACCATTGATTATATCAACGGGCATGTC
Organism: Abyssisolibacter sp. ZYX002; assembly: GCF_056892235.1. NCBI lineage: Bacteria > Bacillati > Bacillota > Clostridia > Eubacteriales > Clostridiaceae > Abyssisolibacter > Abyssisolibacter sp. ZYX002. The sequence continues at coordinate 264,965 of NZ_JARMXH010000005.1, read as the reverse complement.
ATCTATATCAGATATTGATTTAGCAGTAAAAACTGCTAGAGAAGCTGGATGTAGTGATTTGATACTGCTTAAATGTACTAGTGCATATCCTGCTTTGCCTGAGAATGCAAATATCAAGACTATTCCTCATATGAGTAAGCTTTTTAATGTCCCAGTTGGGTTATCTGACCATACATTTGGGATTGGAGTTGCTATAGCTAGTATTGCGTTAGGGGTTAGGGTAATTGAGAAGCATTTTACATTATGTAGGAATGACGGAGGGGTAGATTCAACATTTTCTCTTGAGCCAAATGAAATGAAATTATTAGTAGATGAAGCAAACAAAGCATATAAAGCTGTAGGTGAGGTTGTTTATGGCTGTACTTCTAATGAGATTAATTCTAAAAAACTAAAAAGGTCACTGTATATAACCAAGGACATAAAAAGAGGGGAAATATTAAGCAAAGAAAACTTACGAGCTATAAGACCGGGATTAGGATTGGAATCTAAATATTATGATATTTTTTTAGGAAAAAAAGTTAATCAAGATATCAAAAAAGGTACTCCTTTAAGTTGGGATTTAATATGACATTATATCATGAATTTAAGGAGGCTTTTTATGGTAGAAAAGTATAATCTAAAACCTAAAGTTAGTATTGTGATTCCAGTATATAATCAAATAGAGTATACAAAAATGTGTTTAAAGAGTATAAAGAGACACACAGATGTTGATTACGAAATAATAGTTATAAATAATGGTTCTATTGATGACACCGAAGAATATTTGCAAAGGCAACAAAACATCATATCTATTCACAATAAAACTAATCTTGGATACCCGAAAGCTATAAATCAAGGTATTGCAATAGCTAGAGGGGACTATATAATACTCCTAAACAACGACTGTATAGTTACTAAAGAATGGGTCAAACGATTAATAAAAGCGTCAAATATACCAAGGGTTGGGATTGTAGGAGTGATGTCTAACTATGCTCAACACCCTCAATTAATCATGTTATTAGATTATGATATAGAAAATATAGATAAAATTACAAAGCAAATTCAAAAAAAATATGATAATCGGTATTTTTATGTTACTAGGATACTTGGTTTTTGTATGCTTATAAAAAAAGAGGTTATTAAAAAAATTGGAGGTTTTGATGATACGTTTGGAATGGGTTTTTTTGAAGACGATGATTTTTCTCTTAGGGCTATTTTAAGTGGCTATAAAAATATAATAGCTAGAGATGTATTTGTATATCATTATGGAAGTGCTACATTTAAAAAGGAAAATATAAGAAGAGACAAATTGCTTAATGAGAATTGGAAAGTTTTTAAAAGAAAATGGGGGCTATCAAATAATGTAGTATTGCAAAAAAATGATTATTTATCAAAATTGAATTTCAAATTTTTAAATAGAATGAATAAACGTAAAATACATATTCCTTTGAAAAAGGAGTAAATAACTTGAGCTTATATATTGGAGGGAATATTATGAGCACAGTATCTATCATTATGACTAGTTATAATAAAGCAAAGTTTATTGGAAAATCTATAGAGGGAATATTGAATCAAACATATAAAGATTTTGAATTGTTTTTAATGGATGATAATTCAAATAAAGAAACGCAACGTGTTATTAATCAGTACTTACACGATAGAAGGATTAAGTATATCAGAAGTGATATAGAAGATGACGAAGAAAGATTGGAGAAAATCAGATATGCAGTATTGATAAATAAAGCTCTGAGATGGATTAATGGTAAGTATGTGTCATATGCTACAGATGATAATGTATATAGGCCTAGACGTATTGAAAAGATGGTAGAATATTTGGAGAACAATCAAGAAGTAAATATATGCTACTCTTCATCTAGAATATCGTACCTAAATAAAAGTAAGCAACCAACAAGAGTAATGGTAAGAAAAGCAAAATCTATACTTTGGATAGCCCCATGTGTGGTAGATCATTGCTCAGTTATGCATAGAGCTAGTATTTTACCTGTTATATATGAAAAGTGGGGTTCTTATTGGGACGAAGACCCTAGGTTTTATTTAAGAGGGGATGCGAAGTTCTTTTGGAGATTAAATCATTTTTGGCCGTTTTATCCTATACGGGAAATATTAGATGACAATGCTATAACTCAAGAATCACTTCACACACAAGTAATATCAAAAAACATAGATTCAGTAATGAAAAAATTACCTAGGCAATGTAGCTGTAGAGAAATGCGAGAACAGCTTAAGTATTTGAGGAGTGAAAGGAATGCCACAAAGTGAGGTTTATTTAGATAATTATTGGAAGGTATATCTTGAGTTTGTAGATAAATGTATAGATGTTAAATACAAAGGTATACCACTTGCATTGATGATAAATTTTTACCAATATCTCGATGAACAAATAAAGACTGAAATAAATAGTATTGAATTCAATAAATATTTAAGCACTAAATATATAGATATTAGTAAAGCAAATATTCAACCAATATTTGAAAGATGGCTTGAACCGCTCAAGAAAGATAAAACCTATTCAAATGGTAAAATACTTCTAAGTTCTGCAAATTTAAGATTTACTAGAAATAGCTATAAAATGTACTTTGACTCTAAGGAAACAATTATGTTGGCACCATGGTCTATAGATAAATATTTTAATATATCAGTGCATAATGTCCATGAATTTAAAGCTGATATTAACAATACTGTTAATGTATTAAAAGCAGAATTAGAAGATATATTTAATTCAAATAGCAGTCATATCCTAATGGGAAACAAGTTTTTTCATGATAAATTTATGAAATCAATTTATTCTATAGTTAACACTATAGCATTAGTAGATATCTATCTAGAACAAACAGATATAGCATGTATAATAATAGGAAGTACCGAAAATTTGATAAATAGAGTACTATCTGTAGTTGGAAGTCAGAAAGGAATACCAAGCATTTGTATGCAGCATGGGTTAATAGGTGGAGAAGAAGCTTTCATGCCAATGTTTTCGAGTGTGGCAGCTGTATACGGAAACTTTGAAAAAGAGTGGTATCTTGAAAGAGGCTTAAAAAAAGAAAGAATATCTATTATAGGACATCTAAAATATGATGATATTTTTACACTAAGATATATGTCTAAAACACAGTTTCGTAAAAAATATAATATAAGATCAAATAAAAAAATCATACTAATAGCAACGCAACCATTTTTTTCAGAAAAATGGAATGAGTTAATAAAATATTTATCAAAAGATAATAATTGCGAAATTATTATAAAACCTCATCCGTGGGAATTATCACGTAGACCTAAGAGAATAAAAGAATATGAAAAAATGGCAAACGAATATTCAAATGTAAAAGTAATAGTTGAAAAAAAGGTTAAACCATATAATGTTATTTCAAATATTGATATATTGCTAACACAGTCATCGACGATTGGATTAGAGGCTATGTTATTCAAAAAACATTTACTTTTATTAGATAATAAAGTAAAGAATTTTTATAACAAACTTGAAAATTTTAACTTTTCAAGTTCGAAGAAATTAGCAAAATATATTATCAAGTTAAATAAAAGTAAAAAAATGCAAAAAGCCAATGCTAAACAATACAAAAAATTTTTAGAGTATGCATATCCACAGGAACTAGCAGGGCTAAAGCTCAAAAAATTGATAGCAAAACTAATCAAGTAATCGGAATAGACAAAAAGAGCCGTTTTATTTGGAACGGCTCTTTAGATTGATGACAAAGTCATCAAGATAGCAGACTTTAGGAAAAGTTCAATTTCAAGGCGTGTTAAAATTGAGTAGCAGAGCTTACTTAGAGGTAAGTGAGCAACGGAAATTTTAACAACAACGCAGAAATTGGGCTTTTGTCTACGGTCTGAAGAGCCGTTTTATTTGAACGGCTCTTCTTAATAAAATATATCGTATAATTACCAAATAGTCCATCCTCCATCAACACGGATATTTGCTCCATTTATGTAGTCTGATGCATCAGAGGCTAATAAAACAATTATTCCCTTCAAATCATTAGGCATACCTATCCTACCTATAGGCACCTTTTTCTCAAGATTGTTTATAAAAAGTTTGTTTTCTTGAACTTTTTTATTTGGAAATGGCCCAGGAGATATAGAATTGCAGGTTATGCCATATTTACCGTAAACAGAAGCAATATACTTTGACATTTGTATAATACCAGCTTTTCCAACTCCGTAGTTAATAGGGTTATAATAATTATTGTCTTCATATATAGATACATCAGGAGCAACAATGCCATACATAGAAGCAATATTTATTATTTTTCCATATTTATTTTTTATCATTTCCTTTAGAACAGGCTGAGTGATATGAAAAATACCGTTAATGCTACCATCTATTCCAGTATTCCATTCTTTTTCTTTCATAGATAAAAATTCAGCACCTTCACAATAATAAGCATTGTTTATAAGAACATCAATTTTTCCGTGTTTTTGCAAAATATTTGAAATAGCCTTTTTAACTGCTGTACTTTTAGATATATCTAGTTGAATACAGTCTACTTTATTGCCATACCTAGATAATCTATTTTTAAGTTCCATATTTTTTTTATTATTACGGCTTGCTACAATCAAAGTTGCACCAAATTTACTGAGAGCTTCGCTCATAGCAGTTCCTAAATAGCCATTTCCTCCAGTTATTAAGACAGTTTTGTTTTTAAGAGAGAACATAGAATTTTCTTTCATATTATAACCTCCAATTCCTAGGATCAACCAAATATGATGGCATATCAGAAAACATATCATTTATATTAATATTACTGACATTTGTAGATGTATCGTAAGTGATATCAACCAATTCCTTTAGTTGATTAATGTTATCTACACCTAAAACAATGCTATCTATGTTTTTATTAGTAAGTAAATATTTAAGTGCAATTTCACATTTGCTTAAATTATACTTTTGTGAAATATTATTTAGCTTTATGATATAACTTTTTAGTTTGCTAAGAGGTAGTGGTAATTTATCAGCATCCATGAATATTAAACCTTGAACAAATGCACTTCTGGAAAAAGTTTTAATATTTTTAGCTTTTAGCGATAGAAATTCTTTAGAAGTTAGGATGCATGAATTAAAAATACTTGCAGGGAATTGGATAGTATCAAAGTTATGTTCTAAAAAAAGGTCAATATTATCTAAATCATAAATAGAGCAGCCTATTTCATTTACAAGGCCTGTGCTCTTTAAATCTTGCATAGTTTTAGCTAAAATTTTGCCATGTTGAATCATATCAGAAAAATCGTGAACGAGTAAATTGTCAATCTTATCAACCTGAAGGTTTTTTAGAGAAGAGTAAATTTGCTGCTTTAAAAACTTTGGAATCTCACTTTTCGAGATTTTTAATTTTGATAAAGATGGAATTTTAGAAGTTATGTATAGATCTTTAATATTGTACAAACTTTTAAATTCACCGATTAATTCTTCACTATCTCCATAAGCTGGTGCAGTATCTATTGATTTAATACCATTAACATAAGCATATTTTAGAATCTTGATATTTTCATCTAAAGTATTTTTTCCTGTATTGTTATTTATGCCATAGTTCATACCTAATTGTGCGGTTCCAAGTGTCAATTTAGATATCATATACAATCCCACTTTCATAAATAGTGACCATTAATAACTTGCCTTATAAGAATAGGTATGCTTAGACATAAAGTTGTATGACAGTTTTAATGTAAGATTATTGGTATTAAATAATTCAGCAAGATAAAGTAAACAAAATACATACAATAATCTCTAAAATAAAATACAGAAGTACTGAATAATGCAAAAACAACAAAATATAGAAAAATAGTATATAAATTGTTTACAAAATCAAATAAATAATGATACAATATACTAAAATAGAAAAAAATGGAGGATGGAATGTGACTGATATTATAATTAGTAATATTAATAAATACATCAAGAAGAAATATATTAAACAAACTTGGATAGCAGAAACCCTTGGAGTAAACAAAATGAATATTAGCAATATACTAAACGGACGCAAAAGAAATGTAACATTAGAGGAACTGAATTCAATTTTAGAAGTGCTAGACTTGAGTTTTGGTGAAGTTAGTAGAATAGATTTTCTAATAGATAGTACACCTTCTAAAATCGTCAGCGAAGAAAGAGCCGCATATGTTTGTAAAGTTGATGATAGTGATATGATTGCAAATAAATCTGTAGAGCTGATACTAAATATTATTGATATAATTGATGTTTTTAAAACAGCTAATGAGGTGGCACATGAATAGTCATAATAAATTAGAGAGTATTATAGAAATTAATAAGGCAATTCATAAACAAATCCAAAAGCTCGTTGAAAAAGATCTGGAAAAATATAAAAGATTTGGCGTAAATAATGCAGATATAGCAAAACAAATAATAAATGAAAAGTATGAGCTGATTGAGCTTCCAATAAAAAATAACTTATTGGCAGGTATAATAGTTAGAAAAAATGAAAGCTTCTACTATTTTGTTAATTCATCAATTCCAAGAACACTTCAAAATCTGTTACATTTACATGGACTTTACTACTTACTACATGGTGATAAAAAAGATATTTATATTATAAAAAACGAAATAGAGACAAGCGTAAATATTAACAATAGAAAGGCTATTTATTATGCATCGCTTATGATGTTAGATAAAGAATCAATAAGAAGTAATTATTATTATCTAAAAAATGATAGAAAGCTTCCTCTGAAATTGATAGTTTATAATTTAATGATGTTATATAAAACAACATACCATACTATTTTAATAAGATTATTTGAAATAAAGTGTATAGAAAGATTTGATATTTTGGAGGACTGCTTTAAAGATTTTGATAATAAAAGAATACACAACGAATTTAAAGAAATTGGTCTAGATACATGTATTTTAGAAAGTAGTAACACAAAATCTATGGGTAATTTTAAGCTATATGTAGAACAATCAAGAAATAACAATAATTTGCTAGAAGATTTTATTAATATAAACATATCTGAATACAACAATATAATAAAAGAACTACAGTGTATGCAGGAGTGCAAATGATGGATTATATAAATGAATTATTAGCTTGTAATCTAACGGATATAAGCAAAAAGATAATAAAAAAAGATGTTATTTTTTATGATGCATGTTTGATTGGCAGTCATGCTAGAAAGAACCAGGTATCCAATAAATATGATATGATAGATTATTTTAATGAGGATGATTTGATTATTTTAACAGATAAAGTGTTAGAAGAAGCTTTAAACATAAACTTTAGAGATAAAAGAGAGCAAAATGTTCAATATATAAAACAGCTAAAACAAAAGGTCAGTGATATCATATTATTAAAAGAATCTGACTTAGAAAATCTCTTAATATTAAAACATAGCAATAAAGCATATGTTAGAAGTATAATTCAACATAGTATAAAAGGTGCGTTGGTTGATTTGCCGATGAATTACAAGAAACCGATATATGATAATAAGATTTTAGGCAAGCAAGACTTTATAAAAAAAGCGTTGTCCATATTAGACATTGTTAAGCGAGATAGGGGTAAAGTATCTATACTTATATGCTTATTGGTTATGAAAAATATAAAAAATAAAAATTTTAGAGTTATATCTGATGATTATCAATGTTTTAACTATATAAATAGAATTTTTAATAAAGGAGAAAATCTATCTAGAGCATATATAGAATCTACAGCTAAAATAGTCCAACAATTATATGACTCAAGAATATGGAATGATAAGTGTACTATTGATATAAAACAGACATTAGATTTAATGAGTAACAAAGAACATTATAAAACAAAATACTATAAAATTATAGATGGAATTAAATGTGATAATCTTATAACCAAGAAAATAACAAATGAACAATTGGCTTTTTATATATGTAACAGAATGGTTAAAATTAAATATTAATAAGAGATATTATTATATGTTTTTTATTAAAATATAATCTAAGGAGGCTAGCGATGAAGGATTGTTTCGATATGATTTTCAATAACTTCGCTACAGATATGATGCTCAAAGAGTATAACTGTTTTGTAGAAACGGATTTACACTACAATAAAGTTAAAGAATTTTTAGAGAGTAATAGCGATAGATATAATCAAATTTTAAATATGTTAGAAGAAAGAGATAGAGACTTTATAAAAGAGTATATAAGTAACATGTGTAGTAAGGAATCAAGTCCTATTCAACATGTTTATATAAGTGGATATAGGGATTGTGTACAATTGCTAAAAAAGGTTGGAGCTATATAAAGATAAAAATATGGTAGACCCAGATGAAGGCATCTACCACAAAAATGAAAAAATTAGCACGTACAGTATACATCTATTTACTCAAAAAAGCAAATATTTATTATTACAAAATGTTTATAAATTTGCTATATATAATGAGATGATTGACATTATAGTTGGTTTTAATTTACAATGGATTTAAGTGAAATTGGTAAATATCTACATATTAGTATATTGAACCAATAAAAAGATGAGGGGTGGATGGATGAATAAGCTATTATCATTTATATTAATTATTGCCATATTTTTTAGTGTGCTAGGTGTTAATAACATGCAAGTTTGTTTAGCTACTAAGCAAAACGATATGTCAGACATATCAGAACATTGGGCTAGAAATACCATATTAGAATGGACGGCGAAAGGCATAATAAAAGGTTATGCAGATAATACATTTAGACCAGATAATAATATGTCTAAGGCAGAATTCATAACACTAATAAACAAAATGTATGGGTATTACAATAAATCAAATATAAACTACGCTGATATAAAAGGTGATGAATGGTATGCAAGAGCAGTATCAATAGCAAAAGCAAGTGGATATATGAAGTGGTATACCAATGACAAACTAGATGCGAGCAAAGAAATAACAAGACAAGAAATATGCGCAGTATTAGCAGTGATAATGTGTTTAGAAGAGCCTAAAGATTTAATGGATGATAAAATAATGAAATCATATGTTAATCAAATGGTAGATAAGGGTTATATGAAGGGATATACGGATGGCACCTTTAATCCACAGGACAATATAACTAGGGCAGAGATGCTAATAATGCTTGGTAGAGTAATAGGAGAATTCATTAATAGTGATAATAATAGAGCGCTAGAAAACGAGGTAAGAGTAGTAGATGGAAATATTACTGTAAATACAAATACAGCAAAAATAAAAAATATTACCGTAAATGGTGATCTAATATTGTCAGCTGGAATAGATGGAGATATATTTTTAGAGAATGTAACAGTTAAAGGGAGAATAATAGTATACGGAAGAGGGAAAAGTGCTCTGAAATTGAAAGGCAGTAAAATAAAGAAAATAATAGCATTAAAACATCAAGGAAATATAGACATAGAGTCAGAAGATAGTGAGATAGAAGAACTGATACTAAAATCAGATGGTATATTATTTGGCGATTTTCAAGATATTCAAATACAAGGAAGTAAAAATGAAGTAAAATTAAACGGAAGATTTAATAAAATATTAGTTCAAAAAACTGCAAATATTAGAATAGCAAATGATACTAGAATTAATACACTTGTTATTGATAAAAAAGCTATTGGTAGCCAAATAGATATAAAGAAGGGCACAACAATTAATAAAATGGAGTTTAACGCAAAGACAAGTGTTACAGGAAGTGGAAAAATCAATAGAATAATTATAAATGCTAAAGGAGTCTATATAGAGCAAAAGAAGAACAAAACAAATGCAGATGACGATGAGCCAGTTCCAGATACAAGAAATCCTATTATTGCAAATAGTGTGATATCAGTATCAAATGTAACTCAATCGGGCTTCAAAATAAATTGGAATAAAGCAACAGATAACAAAAGCAATCAATCAGACCTAGAGTATATAACATATTATTCATTATCAAATAACATAGAAACATATCAAGAAGCAGAGACCAATGGAATAGCAGTAGGAAACTACGAAAAGGATATAACCACAAAGCAGATAACAGGGTTAACTGGTGATACAACATATTACTTTAATGTAGTAGTAAAAGACGAAGCAGGAAACAAAAGTGTATATCAGGTTAATAGTCAAAAGACATTAGCGTTACCAGATACACAGTCACCGACAGTAACAAATGATAATCTGACGGTAGATAACGTTGCAGAAACAACAATAGATGTAAGTTGGATAAAAGCGATAGATAACAAAAGCAATCAATCAGACCTAGAGTATATAACATATTATTCATTATCAAATAACATAGGAACATATCAAGAAGCAGAGACTAATGGAATAGCAGTAGGAAACTACGAAAAGGATATAACCACAAAGCAGATAACAGGGTTAACTGGTGATACAACATATTACTTTAATGTAGTAGTAAAAGACGAAGCAGGAAACAAAAGTGTATATCAGGTTAATAGTCAAAAGACATTAGCGTTACCAGATACACAACCACCATCAGTAACAAATGATAACCTGACGGTAGATAACGTTGCAGAAACAACAATAGATGTAAGTTGGGTAAAAGCGATAGATAACAAAAGCAATCAATCAGACCTAGAGTATATAACATATTATTCATTATCAAATAACATAGAAACATATCAAGAAGCAGAGACCAATGGAATAGCAGTAGGAAACTACGAAAAGGATATAACCACAAAGCAGATAACAGGGTTAACTGGTGATACAACATATTACTTTAATGTAGTTGTAAAAGACGAAGTAGGAAATAAAGCATCATATATAATGAATAGCAAGAAAACTGTAAAACCTGTTTATATGTATTTTGCAGAGATGACAAGCAATAAAATATATAGAGCCAATCCAGATGGAACAGATGTATCAGAGTATTTAAAAGAAAGTCATGGTGTTAAAGAGCCTAGAGCAATAGCGGTAGGTTGTGGTTATTTATATTGGGTAAATGATGGAGAGACTAAGATATATTATAAAGATTTAGATGTAAGTGGAGGTATTGGAAGTTTTGATGTTGGTACTTCTCCATACGCAATAGCAATAGATAAAGATAATAATAAAATATACTGGAGTGATACGGATAGTAAAATGAAGAGAAGTAATTTGGACGGTTCTAATATAGAAGATTTTGTAACTACAAATGGACAAGCAGAATCAATAGCAGTAGGATGTGGATATGTTTACTGGGGAAATGAGAATTATGATATAAAACGTATAAAAATTGATAAATCAGAAAATCGCACTATAGTTAAAGAAGTTTTTGCAACTGCAATAGTAGTTGATACAAATAATAATAAAATCTATTGGGCTGATTACGATAACAAAAAAATAACTAGTTCTGATTTATTGGGAGATAGTAAAGAAGATATAAGAACAGATAAAGTGAAAAGTGTCTATTATGGAGTATCAATATATGAGGGTAATATATATTACAGTGATGAGGATAATCGTTCAATAGAGAAGATAGGAATTACTGATTCATCAAAAGATAGTAAAGTAATATCTGAAACAAATAAAGAATATTATGGAATAGCTCATGATTAAAATATAAAAATCGAAGGGGGATGAGAATATGAGTGAAGGATTTATAGGAGAGATACGCATGTTTGCAGGAAATTTTGCACCAAAAGGGTGGGCTTTTTGTAATGGGCAAATAATGAGTATATCAAGTAATCAAGCATTATTTTCTATATTAAGTACTACTTATGGGGGAGATGGTAGGACGTCGTTTGCACTCCCAGATTTAAGAGGAAGAGTAGCAATTGGAACTGGTGAAGGAGCCGGATTATCAGGAAAAGTGCTAGGACAAAGAGGTGGAGTTGAATATGTAAAGCTTTCCGCACATGAGATGCCAACTCACACGCATGCAGCTACGACATCTTGCAATATAGATATATCAGCAACAGGTACTATAAAATGTACAAATGGAGGAGTAGACACAAATAATCCAGAAGGGAATAATATCAGTCAGTCTAAATCTACAACAAAGGTATATAGTGATGGAGAATCCAACAAGAGGATGAAAGAAGGTAATGTCGATATAAACATTGATCAAACAAACTTTAATTTATCAACTCAGATAACAGAGGCAGGTGGGAATAATCCCCATACTAATATGCAACCTTACAGCTGTATAAATTACATTATATGTATAGATGGATTATATCCACCAAAAAATTAATAATAAAAAATACTAAAGAGAGGCTATTAAATATTAGCTTCTCTTTCTTCTAAAATAAGAGATTTATTTAAAAGTATAGAAATAATATATTGCTTATTGTATAATTTATAATATGCAGAAAGGTGGTGATATAATGGAAAATAATAAAAATATTGGAAGATTAGCAAATGGCTATTTTTAACATCTATGCTTGTATTTCTTGCTTTAGGGTTAGATGTTGTAGTTTCTATGACTATGAGTAACGTGATTTCAAAGCAAGCATCATATAGGATGCTAATCAGCAATTCTACGACAGTATTTGTATGGGGGATAGTAGCAATTTTAACATTTAAATTCATAAAAATAGTAATGAGAAAATTTATAATTCATGGTCAAATGTAAATACCAAATCAATAATATCATTTATGGTATTTGCTGGTGTGATAATAGCACTTAATTTTGTTGTAAAAGACCAAAAACTACCTGACATAGTGCAAGAGTTATCTAATTTAAAAGAAAGGTACAAGGAGTTTGGTACTGCTATATAATAAGAAATATCTATTCTATACTAGAAGCTATGTTAATGACTTTAATAGTAGTGCTTAGTCAAATATGGGGAGACAAAAAATTCGCAAAAAATTTGATACCTTATGGTGGATTTGTATTAGCATTAACATGGGGATTGGTTCATATATTGACAAAGGACTTTACTACAGGGATTTATGTAGCTGTAGTTGCATTTATAGTGTGGGTAGGATTTAAGCTATGTAATAAGAACTTATTACTTACGTATTTATTAGCTCTATTCATATTTATTTTTTAAAATAAGGCTATTTTATAAGGGGGAGTAACCATGAAAGCTATAGAGATAAACAATCTTGAAAAGAGATATGGTGAAGTTGTAGCCGTAAATGATGTATCGTTTTCTGTTAAAGAAGGAAGCATATGTGCAATATTAGGACCAAATGGTTCAGGTAAGACTACTATTATCAAAAGCATTTGTAATCTTATAATACCTGATAATGGTCAAATTATGCTATATGGCAAAGAAAATAAAAGAAGTATAGACAAGATAGCAGCACTATTTGAAGGTACAAGGAATTTATATTGGAGACTTACTCCTAGGGAAAATCTAAGGTATTTTGCAGGGCTTAGAGGCATAGGAGGAAAGAAAATTGAGAAAGAAATAGATAGGCTTTTAGATATGTTTAATTTGGGAGACAAAAAAGATATTGTAGTTAATAAACTTTCAAGAGGAATGAGGCAAAAAACAGCCATAGCAATGACATTAATATGTGATACAGATATCATATTGTTAGATGAACCGACTTTAGGTTTAGACATTAGTAGTTTTATAGACATAAAAGATATACTTAGAGATATCGCATCAGGCATGAATAAGACTATACTTCTAAGTACTCATAATATGGATTTAGTAGAAGAAGTTTGTGACGATGTTGTGATCTTGAATAAAGGTAAGCTTGTCACTGTAGATTCAGTAAGTAGTCTGAAAGACATGTTTAAAAGTAAAACTTATGAGATAGTTTTATCTAATGCTATTAGCGATGATGAGAAGCAAGCGTTGTTAGAAGAAAGTAAGAAATTTTATTTTACAGATGACTTAACTGTAGAAGTAGATATAATGAGTACGGAAGAACTGTATAGTATTATAGATACATTTAAAGAGAAGGGTATCTATGTTAAAGAGATTAAGCAAAATAATATTAATTTCGGTAGAATATATTTGAGCCTTACAAATGGAGGTGTAAAATAATGAAGAACGTATATTATTTGTTTAAGGTATCAATACAAAAATCCTTCATACAGACTATTAGATATAGATTTAACACACTTTCAGAAATTTTGAGTTTTTATTTTTTATTCCTTGGTATGTTTTATGGTATAAAAATGTTTGGAGTAGGGATGAATGTCAGCAAGGTCAATTTAGGAAACACACTAGAAGGGTTTGTAGTAGGCTATTTCTTGTGGACTATTATGATTATGGTTTATTCGGATACAGCACATGGTATAATTTCGGATGCTAATAGAGGTACACTAGAGCAAATTAGTATGTCAAATGCTAGACTTCAAAATGTACTAGTAATACGAAGCCTTAGTAATCTTATAGTTAATTTAATAATTTGTTTTATCGTTTTAATATGTGTAATGGAAACAACAGGATACTGGTTAGATATAAATATATTATTATTATTACCAATTATTATAATAGGTATATTTAGTATGTTAGGGATAGGGCTGATATTTGGAGGACTAGCACTTATATTTAAAAAAATACAGTCATTACTGAATGTTATACAATATTTTTTGATTGCACTAGTTTTACCAAGTAAAGGAAGTATACTAGACTCTATATTGCCGTTTAGACCTACAACAATATGTGCATTTAAAATTATTATGGGCAAACAATCGTTATTATCATTTTCTGCAATAGATTATGTATTATTGATAACCAATTCAGCAGTTTATTTTGTTATTGGTATAATAGTATTTAAGAAGTGTAGTGAAATAGCTAGAAAAAGAGGACTGCTCGGTCAGTACTAATAGAAGATAGGTATATATAGGGGGATACTCATAAAAATTGAGTATCCTCAGACTGTAGACAAAAGCCCAATTTCTGCGTTGTTGTTAAAATTACCGTTGCTCACTTACCTCTAATTAAGCTCTGCTACTCAATTTTAACACGCCTTGAACTTTTCTACAGTTTGCTATCTTGATTACTAATATATCCAATACTCTACTAAATGCAATGTTTTACCGGAGTCAGTAGTTACATCATATTTTTTTACTAATTTACCATTATTAAGTTCAGGTATTCGTTTACTTGCAATGTTTCTTTTATCAACTGGATACTTAATGTATTCAAAAGATATATTCTCTCGTGCCCACTGAATTATTGCATTTACAGCTTCCAGTCCATAACCATTTCCATGAGCAGATTTTTTTAGCCATATACCAATTTCAGGATCTTTATCGCCTATATGGTGAAGACCAGAGCCTCCAATATGCTCGTTTGTTTCATTATCGAGGATAGCTAAATAAAGGTCGGTGTTATTATTTATTTTAGTAGTTGCATTAGAAATAAAAGCATGAACGCCTTCTATGTTCTCAGAAGGTGTTGGATACATATACTTAGTTACTTCATCAGTGAAGTTTTTATATAGAGATTCAGCATAGCTTTTATTGATAGGAACTTGTATTAATCTTTTAGATACTATTTTAACATCTTTTAGATTCATATAATCACCCCTTATTAAATTAAATACGTATTTAACTAAACATAATATCATATATTATCCAATTTGCAAATGACATATTAAACAAATTTTGTCGTAAGTAGGACTAACGAACTAATCATATGTATATTATGTATAATATTGCCTAAATTCCACCAAAAAGTTGTATAATAAAAATATCATGTGCTTGTTTATATAACTTTTGACAGTTTCGTCAGTAACGCACAATATAATGTAAAGTTAACGAAGCTAGTACTATTACATAAAATAATTGACATTACATATTACATAATAATAGCAAGATTAAGATGTGAGCATATGGTATAGATAGCATAATAAAGGGAGGAGTAACTATGAAAATCAAAGGACGTTTGATATATCTTAATTTAGCAATAATAGTAATTATATCAGGGGCAATTATGGGATACTTAACATTTAGTTCGTATACAAACATTAGAGAAAGCACTATAAAGTCTATATCACAACAAACGGATTATGTGGCTGCAGAAATGGAATCAGTACTAGATGATGCAGTGCATGATGCAAAGGCATTAGCTGATATCTTAAAAAACTTGAAAAAAAGTGGAAGTACAGATCGAAGCTTAGTTAAACAGCTACTTAAAGAGAAACTAGAGAGTAACGAAAACTATTTGTATGCATGGGCAGCTTTTGAACCTAATGCATTTGATGGTCAAGATTCATTACATATCAATGGTGAAGGCTGTGATTCACAAGGAAGATTTATTCCGTCATGGGCAAAAATTGGAGGCAAACTTACATTTAAAAAGACCAGTAAAGTAGATGAGAATGATTATTATCTAGTTCCTAAAAAAACAAAAAGAAGCTTTATAGCCAAGCCAGAGCAATATGAGTTAGGTGGAGAAGAGGTTACTGTGGTAACATTTTCAGAGCCCATTGTAATAAACGGTAGATTTGTAGGAGTAGCTGGAGTTGATATATCTTTAAAGAAATTGACAGAGATAAACTCAGAAGTTAAGTTATATGAAAACGGATTTGGAAGATTAGTAAATAACGAAGGTACTGTATTAGCACATAGAGATGAAGGAAAGGTTAACCAAATAGGCAAAGAGTTTGGATTAGAAGCGGGAAATAGTTATTTAGCTAAGATAAACAATGGAGAGAAATTCTCAAACAATGATTTATCTGATAGTATTGGACAAGATGTAAAATGTTTTTATTCACCAATTAATTTTGAAGGTAGTGACCTAAAATGGTCATACAATATAATAGTGCCTACAGACGAGATGATGGCATCAACAAGAAAGAGCATACTAATAACAACTATACTTGCAGTAGTAGCTACATTGATTATGGCAGGAGTCATGTACTACAACAGCCAATACATAGTGAAATCAATAGATGTAATGTCCGATGTTGTAAATAAACTTGCAGGATATGATTTAAGCTATGACGAAAAGCATAAAGCAAATATACTCGTAAAAAGGAAAGATGAAACAGGAGATATGACACGTGCTTTAGGAAAGATGTGTATGAATTTTACCGAATTGATAAAAAAGGTACAGGAAGTTACATCTCACTTATCAGCATCTAGTGAAGAGCTAACAGCTACTTCAGAGGAAACTTCAACTAGTTCTCAAGAGGTAGCAAGGACTATAGAAGAATTATCTAGAGGAGCTATGTCTCAAGCACAAGATACTGAGATAGGAGCAAGTAAGATAAATGAATTAGGAGATTTGATCAAACAAAATCAAGAGCTTATGGAGGAAGTAAATAAATCCTCTGAAAATGTATCAAGCTTAATAAGTGAAGGATTAGAAGTAGTAGAAGAATTGACAGAAAAGACCCACCAAAGTGGTATTGCAGCTAATGAGATTTTTGATGTTATAGAGCAGACAAATGCTAGCTCTGAAAAAATAGGAAACGCAAGTCAATTGATAGCTTCAATAGCAGAACAAACTAATTTACTTGCACTAAATGCGGCCATTGAAGCAGCAAGAGCAGGAGAAGCAGGTAAAGGATTTGCTGTTGTGGCAGAGGAAATAAGGCATCTTGCAGAACAATCAACCAATTCAACAGTTGAGATAGACACGATAGTTAATGAACTAATAGACAACTCAGCAAAAGCGGTACAAAAGATTAAGGAAGTTGGGGAGATTGTAGATAAGCAAGCTGAATGTGTTGGAAAGACAGAAAGTAAGTATAAAGATATAACTGGTGCTATAATAAAAACAGAGGAAGCTATAGGTAAAATCAATACATCAGTGGAAGAAATGAATACTAAAAAAGCAGATATACTAGAAATAGTTCAATCACTATCAGCAATAGCCGAGGAAAATGCAGCAGGAACAGAGGAAGCGTCAGCATCAACAGAAGAACAATTGGCATCTATACAACAAGTTGCTAGCTCAAGTGAAAGCTTATCGGAATTAGCACAAGGTTTACAGGAGACGATTTCTCAATTTAAATTATAAATTTTATTAGCTGGTTGACAGTAATTAATATATATGATATCTTATAGTCAACCTGAATAAGGGGAGCTTGTTTAGCAGGCTGAGAGGAAGTAATCTAACTTCGACCCATAACCTGATTTGGATAATGCCAACGTAGGGAACATTAGAGAAAAATAATGGGAGATACTAATACATTGGTATAAAGTATCTCTCATTTTTTATTGTAGTCGCAAAATAAAAGATTAGGAGGATAAATATGTACAAAGATATATTTATGAATGTAAGAGTTAAGTCACCGTTAGTTCATTGTATTACAAACTATGTTACAGTAAATGATTGTGCAAATGTTATACTAGGATGTGGAGGATCACCAATTATGGCAGATGACATATCAGAAGTAGAAGAGATTACTTCTATATGTAATTCGCTTGATATAAATATTGGTACATTAAACGTTAGAACGATTAAATCAATGATTGCAGCTGGAAAAAGATCTAATCAATTATCTCATCCTGTAGTTTTAGATCCAGTAGGAACAGGAGCATCAATTCTTAGAACTTCTACTACATTTAAATTGTTAGAAGAGATAAAATTTGATGTCATAAGGGGTAACATATCAGAGATTAAAACCATATCACAGGGCAGTGGAAATACAAAAGGCGTTGATGCTGATGTATCAGATATAGTAACAGAAGATAATATAGATGAGGTAATATCATTTAGCAAAGAACTTAGCAAAAAAACAGGAGCAATAATAGTTATAACGGGTGCGATAGATATTGTCTCTGATAGTAAAGAATCGTATATAGTCAGAAATGGACACCCAATGATGTCAAAAATAACAGGAACAGGATGTATGTTAACAGCATTGATAGCTACATATTGTGGAGCTAACAAAGATAATATTTTAAAAGCTACTGCTTTAGCAGTGGGTGTGATGGGTCTGAGCGGAGAACTTGCTCATAAAAAAGTTATAGATAATAATGGAGGAACATCCTCCTATAGAATGTTTTTAATAGATGAAATAAGCAAGATGGAATTTAAAAGTCTTGAAGGAGGACTAAAAATTGAAAGTAGATAAAAAAGCCATGAGGCTCTATGCCGTAACAGATAGAACATGGCTAAACGAGAACACACTACAAAGCCAAGTAGAACAATCGATAGTAGGAGGAGCAACTTTTATACAGCTTAGAGAAAAGAACTTAGAGTATGAGTCATTTTTAAAGCTTGCTAAAGAGGTGAAGCAGGTGACAGATAAGCATAAGATACCATTTGTAATAAATGATAATATAGAGATAGCAATAGCTTGTAAAGCTGATGGTGCACATATAGGTCAAAGTGATACATCAGTTAAAGAATCTCGTATTAAAATAGGTAAAGATAAAATACTAGGCGTGTCAGTGCAGACAGTGAAGCAAGCGTTGATAGCTCAGGAAAATGGAGCAGACTATCTTGGAGTAGGTGCTGTATTTAAGACAAATACAAAATCGGATGTAAATGATGTTGATATAGAAACATTAAGAAAAATTTGTGAAGCAGTAAATATACCAGTTGTAGCAATTGGAGGTATAAACAAAGATAATGTTTTAAAATTGAGAGAAAGTAAGGTAGATGGTATTGCTGTGATATCAGCGATATTCTCAAAGGAAAATATAGAATTAGCATCAAAAGAATTGAGGGTTTTGTCAGATGAAATGGTGAATAACTATGTTATGGAGGATGAATATGTACAAAGTGTTAACTATTGCAGGCTCAGATTGTAGTGGGGGCGCTGGAATACAGGCAGACATAAAAACAATTACAGCACACAAGATGTATGGCATGAGTGTCATAACAGCTTTAACAGCACAAAATACTACTGGAGTATATGATGTAATGGATGTAACTAGCAAGCTAGTCTCAAAGCAGCTTGATTGTATATTTACAGATATACGTCCAGATTCAGTAAAAATTGGGATGGTATCTAGTATAGATATAATCAATGCTATAGTAAAAAAAATAAGTGAATACAATGCTAAAAATATAGTAGTAGACCCGGTAATGATTTCAACAAGTGGAAGCAAGCTTTTAAGTGATGGTGCTATAAAATCATTAACTAACTCCTTACTCCCAATAGCAGATGTTATTACACCAAATATACCAGAAGCTGAATGTTTATGTGGTTTTGAAATAAAATCAAAAGAAGATATGATTAACTCGGCAGTCAAAATATCAGAAAAGGGAATAAAAAATATACTCATAAAAGGTGGGCATTCAAAAGATTCTGCAGATGATTTGTTTTATAGTGACGGTGATATAAACTGGTTTAAAGCACGAAGAATAAACAATACTAATACACATGGAACAGGATGTACGCTTTCATCAGCTATAGCTTGTAATCTTGCAAAAGGTATGTCAATATATGATAGCATAAGTAAAGCCAAAGAATATATTACAGGAGCATTAGAAGATGGGTTAGATTTAGGAAATGGCAATGGTCCGTTAAATCACTGTTTTGCACTATAAATAGTTAAATAATATTATAATATAAGGGGCTATTTCCTAATAATAGCCTCTTATACATATGCATTTTACATAGAACAAGTAGCTTATATAGTCAATAATTTAGTATAATGTAAAATAAGAAATAAAATCTTTTAGGGAGGCACATATGAATATAATAACAACAGATAGATTGATAGTGAGAGAATTTAGTCTAGAAGATACAGAAGAGGTTTATAAATTTAGTCAAGAGGAATCATTGAAAAAATGGATGCCAGATCAAGTGTATGAAGATATACAAGTAGCTAAAAAAGTATTAGAGTTTCTAATATCTAAATATACATCTAATCTTGAGAATATTGATTACCCTTATGTAATGGGAGTAGAACTAAAAGATACAAAACTCATTGGGCATGTAGGCTTGAGCAAAATTAAAGAAGGTATAGAGATAGGATATGCAATAGGTGAAGATTATCAAAGAAAAGGTTATGCAAGTGAGGTAGTAAAGGCATTTGCCAATTGGTCAAAGGAAAATCTAAACTTACCTGTACTATATGGAGTAGTAAAATCAGATAATATTGCTTCTTGTAAAACATTAGAGAAGGCAGGATTTACATACCAAAATGAGGAAGAGGTATATAACCGAAAGATATATACAATATAATCATTTTTAGGAGGAGAAGTTATGTACAATCATATAATATGGGATTTTGATGGAACACTTTTTGATACATATCCAATGCTTGTAGATTCACTACGTAGAGCTTTAATAGAAATGAAGATAAATGATGAGTGTGACAATATAATGTCTCTTATGAGGATATCTCATGGACATACTTTTGAGCATTATAAAAACAAATATAACGTAGATTTAGATATATTGAAACAGAAATATGATGGTTTTCGCAGTGAAGTAAATTTAAGTGATGTTAAGCCTTTTCCTTCTGCAGATATAATAATCAAAGATGTATTTAAAGCAGATAAGAAAAATTATATTTACACAAACAGAGGTAAATCTGTGATTGATTACTTAGAGCACCACAATCTAATAAAGTATTTTGAAGATATTGTATCAAAAGAAGATAAATTTGAAAGAAAGCCTTCGCCAGAGGCACTATTGTATTTGTTAACCAAGCACAATATTAATAAAGAAGAAGCTATAATGATAGGAGATAGAGACATAGATGTATTGGCTGGTAAAAATGCTGGGATAAAGAGCTGTTACTTTGATATTTTTTCTGATGATCAGGTGAAAGTAGCTGATTATGTAGTAAATAGCATAGATGAGTTGTATAAAGTTTTTGGGTTAGAAAAATAGGGAAACAATTTGATTATCGTTAATTTAGTCAAGCTCTCTGAGATTAATAAAAATTACAACAAATCAATTTACTAGGAAATTAAAAGATGTTACTCGTAGGTAATTTTAGGAGCTGTTTCTTTAAAGCTTCTACTTAAATTGGTAGAAAACAGCTCCTCTACTGCACCGCTTGGAACAAATATTATTCACTAGTTATCTAGATTTATTAGGGATGATATTATATAAGCTAAATGTTAATAATGCTAGTTTATCTTAAGTTTACTTTTATTTCTTCTAGAATCTTATTACATTTTGCTCTAGAATAATAGATTCCTTCTTTAATTACACCATTATGCTTATAGATTTCATTAAGATCAACAAGGGGGTTTTTATTAGTTATTATTATGTTTGCTTTTTTTCCAACTCCAATAGTCCCCACATCCTTCTCAATTTTCAAACATTTAGCAGCGTTAATTGTTGCAGTCTTGATAACTTCATAATTATCCAAGCCTGCTTCTTTTAATAGCTTCATTTCTTTATGTTCAGAAAAACCTGCAACAACATATGGAACTGCTTTATCAGTACCCATTAGTATCCCTGCCCCTTCATTCTTTAATTGCTGTATAATATAGAATAGAAATTCCATATATTCATGGTTTCCTTTAATATTATTTTTCATGATGAGCTCATTTGATTTCCGTAACAAAAACCTCATTGCTTTCTTATTCTTATTTGATATATAGGACATTTGATCTTCATTTTCAAACTCATCTTTCCTATCAATATTAGCTATTCTTTCATTTGCAATTAGAGTTGGACAGTTCCAAACATCATTGCTTGCAGCAATACTAGCTATTTCTTTTATTTCTTCTTTCTTTAAATTCAATTCTGGCATATATGGATTAAAGAACCCATATAAATGTTCAATAGAATGCATTTTTGATTTCAATGCTTGTCTAATTCCAACTGAATCAGGTACATGTCCAACTACTGGCATATCATAAAGCTTCGCAATATTAATTATATCTTTAAAATTTTGTTTAGATATCTTAGAATAAATCTTAATGAAATCATATCCTTTTGTAAATTGATTTTTTATGACTTGATTAATCTGCTTTTTATCTTTTAGAGCATGAAGGTTCATAAACTTTGGAAAAAACGGATCTTTTCCATCCAATAATGGACCTGCTGTGAAAATCGTGGGGCCTATAATTTTTCTCTCATCAATTTGCTTTTTTAATAATAAATGATTAAATACCCTTGTTCCAAACAACCATTGTCCAAAATTAAATTTACCATAACCCCACATATTCCTTATTGTAGTTATTCCATTAGCTAAATAGAGCTTCAAATCATCTTTGTTATCTCCTAGATGTGTGTGCATGTTAATAAGCCCAGGCATAATATATTTATCTTTACCATCAATTACATTTAAGTAATTACCTGTATTATCAGTCCCTTTACCAATTTCTATAATTCTTCCATCTTTAATAATAACTAATTTATTCTTAAGTATTTTATTATTAACCATTGTTAATATATTAATATTGTTAATTATAAGTTCATTGCCTTTATAATCTTTCATAGCTATATTCCTTTCATATGTTACTAGCTTTAATTATTGTGCTTAACAGTATTAGCAGTCAAATCCAGAGTAGTCAATAAAAACATTACCCCATATAAAGGCCATGTAATTTCTTCTGAAAGAACTATCGTTTATTATTTTTTTACGGTATTCAGCGTTATGCTGAAAATAATTAAGTCCCATATCAATATAATGATATATACACTCATCACTAATGTCTTCGCGAATTAATTTGTTTTGTTGACCTTCTTTTATAAGAACAATAATTATATCTTTTACTTTCATATTAAATTGCTTAACTTCTTTATTTATTTCATCATTATAGTTACCCAACTCAAAACATAATGTAGCGTATCCCTTAGATATATAATCAGTTAGTATATATGTGCATTTAATCATTTTTTGAACAACATCATCAGATAATTCATATAGCTCTTCTAACTCTTCATAACAACGTTCTAGCATAGTTTTACCAACATATTTATATAACGTCTCCTTATCGTTAAAGTACTTGTAAATAGTCATTTTAGAAACATTAGAACGTTTTGCAATATCATCCATAGTAACTTTCTTTATTCCATATTCCATAAATAATTGAATAGAGCAATCTAATATTTTAATACTTTTTCTCGTCATTCTTTCCATAAATTCACCTTCAGATTTGATTTTTGTACTTTTTTTATAATTATAGTATATTTATAAACTTGTGTCAATAAATATATTCGTTCAATAGAATTAATAGAAAAGCATATATCCTTTGTTTTTAATTCTGTTACTAGGTTACCAAATGTTGTGATTTTCACTGTGCTACAAAAGTTATAATATAATTCTAATTACAGAAATTCCGCTCTAAATATCTTAAAGCGGAATTTCTTTCTACTAATTATATTTAATTGATTATCAATTCGATCTAAAAACTGTTCCAAAACTTCAAACTATATAAAACAATACTAGTTACTCTTTATCTCACTAAGCAATTTAGGTACTACTTGTTTTTTCCTTGAAACAACACCTTCAATAAATACACCTTGATATGGAGATATATCAAAAGCTCTTTTGAGTATTGATTCATTTGATGTTTTATAGAGTATATAAGAACCATTTTTTAATATATCAGTTATTAATAATAGCGAGATATATTGATTAGTTATCTGATTAGTTTTATTTATATATGAAATAAAATCATCCTTTCGTCTAAATACATCATCAATATCTAGAGTGAATACTTGGCTTACTCCTATTTTATATTCTCCTTCATCAAATTCCTTGTAATCTTTATTAAATATATCATCTATGCTGTCATTTTCTAGAGACGTTCCAGCTCTAAACATACTATAAGTGTATTCATCCAAATCTAACTTCAATATCTTATTTAGCTGGATTACTGCTGAGATATCTGTAGGAGTAGTAGTTGGTGATTTGAAATACAATGTATCAGATAAAATACCAGATATCAATAAACCAGCAATGTTTTTTTCTATATTTATTCCTTTTTCTTTGTACATGGTATATACTATTGTACACGTGCTACCAAGGGGCATATTCGTAAAATTTATAGGTTCATCAGTTTTTATGTCACCAATTTTGTGATGGTCAACTATTTCTAATATTCTTGCTTCGTTTAGACCTTGTATGCTTTGAGTTATTTCGTTATGGTCTACTAATATAACTTCTTTTCTTTTTGGTTTTAATACATGTAACCTATTCAAAACACCAAGATATCTTCTTTTACTATCGAGTACAGGGTAGTATGAATGCCTGTTAGTAACTAACTCTTCTTTGACGTCTTCTAGATATTCGTCCTCATAGAAAAAAGAAAGATTATCAGTTTTCATTATATTAGATATATAGTTGCATTGATTGATTAACTTAGATGTAATATAGGTATCTGATTTAACGGATATAATACATACGTTATTATTCTTAGCAGCTTCGATGTATTTTTGAGGTATCTTTTTACCGCCTGTGAGTATTATTAGTTGAACTTTACAATCTATAGCAGTTGAAATAGCATCGTACATATCACCTACTATAACTACACTTCTTTCATTAAGAATAGACGCTTTTTTTAGTGTTTTATGGTATAGTGATATAACGAGAATATCTCCAGAAATTTCTTTTGTAGTACCAGTTAGTAATTTACCATTTAAATCTTTTAATATATTGTCTAAGCTAGTAGTAAGCTCATAATAATCACCTTTTATTAATGACATTGCAATATCTTTCATTGTAACAATGCCTATAATTTTATTCTTATCATTAACGATAGGAAGAGTACGAATATTATTTTCCTCCATTTTTCTATATGAATATAGTATAGATTTATCTTTAGTGATTGAAGCAACCTTGTCATAAGCTAAATCTTTGACTTGTGTCTTCACATTATCAAGTAGCATAGGTTTTTCCATACAAAAATAATCAAGTACAAATTTAGTTTCTTTATTTAACTCGCCTAAAGAGCAAGCTGTAGCATTATAACCAAGTTTGTTTTTAAGTACGCTTAGCGCAATAGCTGAAGCGATTGAATCAGTGTCTGGGTTTTTGTGACCAAATATAAACATAATAAACTCCTTTAAATCATTTATACTAGTGCAATGTTTTTATATATTATAACATAATACATATACATACATAACAAACAATTTTAAATTGTAATATACAAAAAATGAGTATCCTATGGATACTCATTTTTACTATATTAGTATGGTCTTTTTGCATGAACATATTTAGCGTTATAGTAACTATTGTTAAGTGATGATATAGTTACACTTCGTACACTTCTAGTAGATGATGCATGTATAAAGTTACCTCCACCTATATAAATACCACAGTGAGATATTACTTTGTTATATTTTCCTGATGTATCAAAAAAAACTAGGTCACCAGCTTGAAGTTTATTTCT
This sequence comes from Abyssisolibacter sp. ZYX002, assembly GCF_056892235.1. NCBI lineage: Bacteria > Bacillati > Bacillota > Clostridia > Eubacteriales > Clostridiaceae > Abyssisolibacter > Abyssisolibacter sp. ZYX002. The sequence goes on along the minus strand of NZ_JARMXH010000005.1, from coordinate 238,926 downwards.
GCTTACATATTTTCCATAGTTTCCTTGATCTCTAGAAGTTCTAGGTAAAGTAATTCCTAGCTTAGCATAAACGTATTTCGTAAAGCCAGAACAATCAAATCTACTTGGGCCACTAGCTCCATAAACATAAGGTACACCCAAATACTGTTTTGCAGTGTTTACTACTTGGGTAGTAAATCTAGAATCACCACTTCTTGATGTTAATTGATTTGTTTGACCTGCCATAGGTTTTATTAGGTCAGTTTTAACCCATCCTACGATATTATCGCCAGTTGAAATCTTAAACCAGTCATCTTTTCTATCTAGAACAAATACAGATTTGCCTTTGTTCAACTTAGTGACTACGTCAGAATCAGTCGAGAAGGAACTTCTTAGATTAACAGTACCTTCGCTAATGGACCACATTGGGTATAGAGATATCAACTGAACGTAATCAGAATGCAAAAAAGCATTTGTAGAATTTTCAAGAAGTATTTTATACCAATCTTCTTGTTTTTCTACTATTATAACTAAATTGTTCTCATGTTTTTTAGATAATATGTTCGCTGTTAAGCTTGGTTTTTCTCTTACATTAAGTATATCTGCTGTGATTAGCCCCTTCTTAAGATATTTTATATCTTTTATAGGAACAATATAGTTGGAATCTACCCAACCAATTGCACCGTCAGATGTTTTAACATGAGTTTGACTGTTGTTTTGTCCAATAATTTCGATTTTCTGACCTAGATTCAGAGTTCTAAGTGTTTCGGAGTTTTGGGTTAACTCCTTTTTCATGGGGATGTTTGCACTGATTATTTTTCCTTTTACAGTAACTGTCACAGCGTTAGCTGATGTTGGAAGAATAGTAAGTACAAACAATACTAAACTAAGTGTTAGAATTGTTTTAAGTGTTTTTTTCATTAGTTACCTCCATTAGTTAGATGTGTTAGATGATTTTAGAATTGTTTACTATACACAATATTATATCATTAACTATAATAACCTGCAGTTGGTAATATATGCAACAAAATAGAAAACATAGTAAACAAAAACATTTTTTTAGCATATATATGACACGATTAAAGCCTGTATATGACTCAAATGAAGCTAAGTTGAAAAAGTACCATGGAAAAAACATGAAACATGTATGTAAAATATCAGTAATAAAATTTTAATCGAAAATATGAAACTTTTTTTAAATGTAAAATATGATAAAATGTATTAAGAGATTATTAAACCTAATGAAATTTTCAATAATAGGTTGAACAAGGAGATAAAATGAACATCATACTAAACAGTAACCAAAAGATTGCAGTAATGCATAAAGATGGACCAATGCTTGTATTAGCAGGACCAGGATCAGGAAAAACCTTAGTCATAGCACACAGAGTGTTTAATCTTATACATAAATATAACATAAAGCCACAAGATATACTAGTGATAGCGTTTAACAAATCAGCAGCTATAGAAATGAGCGAAAGATTCAGCGGATTAACAAATGATAATCATAACGTCATGTTTGGCACGTTTCATGCCATATTTTTTCGTATAATAAGAAGCTACTATGGGATAAGTTTAAATAACATAATAAAAGAAGATACAAAACAACAATTATTCTACAGCATTATAAAAAAGTTAGAGCTAGATTTTCAAGATGAAAATGAGTTCATAAACGAATTGATGAAAGATATATCTTGTATGAAATGTGAACTATGTGATATACATGAATATGAGCCAACTACATGCTCGCCACTAGAGTTTCGCAAAATAACGATGATGTATGAAGAATATAAGGCTAATAACAATCTTATAGATTTTGATGATATGTTGGTTAAATGTTATGATTTACTTAGTAGCAATAACGAGGTACTTAAGTATTGGCAGGACAGGCACAAATATATATTGATAGACGAATTCCAAGATATAAATAAAGTTCAATACGAAACAGTGAAGCTATTAGCGTTACCAAAGAATAATCTGTTTATAGTAGGAGATGATGACCAGTCGATATATAGATTTAGAGGAGCAAGACCTGAATTCTTATTGGATTTTTCAAAGGATTTTAAAGATGCAAAAACAATTATACTAAATAAAAATTACCGTTCAACTAAGGCAATAGTTGATTTTAGTAAGCAACTTATAACTAATAATAAACTAAGATACAAAAAAAATATGACCACAGATAATACAGAAGGGGTTAAGCCACAAATACTTGAAGCTGAAGATGTATTGGAAGAATCAAACTTAATAGTGGATAATATCATAGGTTTAATAAATAAAGGAGAGTTATTATATCAAGATATAGCAATAATATATAGAACTAATTTGCAATCAAGGTCTATAATAAATGCACTTCTTGATAGGAACATACCATTCATAGTAAAGGACAAGGTGGCTATACTTTACGACCATCCAGTAGCACGAGATGTAATAGCATATATGAAACTATCTCAGGATATAATGAATAAAAAGTATTTTCAGAGGATTGTTAATAAGCCTACTAGATACATAAAAAAGACTGAAATAAAAGCAATAAAAGATAGTGATAATATATGGATGGCTTTATATAGAAATTATAGTGATAAAGCTTGGATTACTGAAAGGTTAGAAGACTTGCAGTATCATCTTCAAATAATAAAACATATGAGCCCACATGAAATGCTTGAGTATATAAGATATAAAATAGGCTATGAAAAATATTTAGACGAGTATGCTAAGTTTAGAAATATGAAAGTAGCTGGATTAATAGAGGTATTAAATGAAATAAGCCAAAGTACAAGGCAATATGATACATTAGAGGAATGGCTTGAACATATAGAAGATTTCAGACAGAAAGTAAAACAGAGTGATAAAAAAGAAGAAAATGCTGTAGTACTTACTACGATGCATAGTTCAAAAGGATTAGAATACGAGTTAGTATGGATAGTTAGTGTGGTAGAAGGACTAGTTCCACACAAAAAATCAGACATAGAAGAAGAAAGAAGGCTTTTCTATGTTGGTATGACAAGAGCTAAAGAGTACTTGTATATATCTCATATCAAAAACAGATTTGAAAAAGAGATAGAAAAATCAAGGTTTTTAAAAGAGCTATATAGTTATTTTTCTAAAGATTTAAAAGAAGGAGTAGATATCTACCACAAAAAGCTTGGTAGTGGTAGAATTGTTAGTATATCAAAGAGTAATATAGAAATAGAGTTTGAAGAAAAAGGCAATATAAAGTTAGATTTAAAATTTTGTTTAGAAAACAATTTGATAGAAGGTGTAAATTGAAGGGAGTAATATAAATGCCACGAACGTTAGTATTAGCAGAAAAACCATCTGTAGGAAAAGAAATAGCAAGAGTACTTGGTTGTAAAAATAAGCATCACAGTTATATAGAAAGTAACAAATATATAGTAACATGGGCACTAGGGCACTTAGTAACACTTGCCCAGCCTGAAATATACAACAAAAAATATACTTCATGGAATCTTGAGGATTTACCTATAATGCCTCAAACATTAAAACTTGTTGTCATAAAAAAAAGTGCAAAGCAGTTTAACGAAGTCAAAAGGCTTATGAATAGAGATGATATCAAGGATATAATCATCGCAACAGATGCTGGAAGAGAGGGAGAACTCGTAGCAAGATGGATTATGGAAAAAGCACACGTTAAAAAAGACATTAAGAGACTTTGGATATCATCAGTAACAGACAAAGCTATTAAAGAAGGATTTAAAAATCTAAGAAATGGCAAGGAATATATAGGTTTATACAATGCAGCATCTGCAAGAGCTCAGGCAGACTGGATAGTGGGGATAAATGCAACTAGAGCACTTACATGTAAATACAATGCACAGTTGTCATGTGGAAGAGTTCAAACTCCAACGCTAGCTATGATAGCGAAAAGAGAAGAAGAAATAAGAAGCTTCGTGCCAAAAGAGTATAGAACGATAACAGCTACATCAAACAAAGTAAAATTTGAATATAGGGATAAAAAAAGCAACAACGCTAGAATTTTTGATATAGAAAGGGCAAAAGAAATAGTCAATAAATGCAAAAATAGCGACATTAAAATAATAGACGTAAAAATGAAAGTTAAAAAAGTATATTCACCAAAATTATATGATTTAACAGAGCTTCAAAGAGATGCTAATAAAATATATGGGTTTTCAGCTAAACAAACACTGTCTATAATGCAGTCTCTTTATGAAAAACATAAAATTCTCACATATCCTAGAACGGATTCAAGGTATATTACAAAAGATATATTTCCTACATTGAGAGATAGACTACAATCATGTGCAGTTAGTAATCATCAAACAATGGCTAAGAAGATATTAAAAGAGGGATTTAAAGCTAGCCCATCCTTTGTAAATGATTCAAAAGTAACAGATCATCATGCAATAATACCTACAGAAGAGCCAGTGATGCTTAGCTTATTGGATTACAAAGAGAGAAAAATATATGATTTAGTAGTAAAAAGGTTTATGTCAGTGTTATTGCCACCATATGAGGCTGAAGAATATAGCATAACTGCTGATATAAATGAGGAGTTGTTCACATCTAAATGTTCAAAAACAATAAAATTAGGATATAAAGAAATAGATGACAATACCCAAAGTGATGATTTTAATATTGATATACCTAGAATAAAAAAATCTGATAAGCTAAATCTATCAGACATAGTGTATAAAACAGATAAGACATCTCCACCATCAATGTTCAATGAAGCATCTTTATTATCGGCTATGGAAAACCCTGCAAAATACATGGCTGACGAGAAAAAAGAACTGATAAAGACTATAGGGGAAGCAGGAGGTATAGGCACAGTAGCAACTAGAGCGGATATAATAGAAAAGCTACTTTCTACTAAACTCATAGAAAAGAAGGGCAAAGAACTATATGCTACTAAAAAAGGTAAGCAACTATTGTCATTAGTACCAGAAGAGTTAAGATCACCTGCTTTAACAGCTAGATGGGAAGTCAATCTCAATAATATATCAAAAGGCAAATTAAAAAAACATGCCTTTTTAGATGAGATGCGCAAATATACAGACAAGATAATAGAAGAAATAAAAAATAGCAAAGAGAAGTTTAAGCACAGTAATGTGACAAGGAGTAAGTGTCCAAACTGCGGGAAGGCATTACTTGAGGTTAATAATAAAGCAGTAAAAAAATTAGTATGCCAAGATAGAGAATGTGGATATAAAAAAGTGATATCAAGAGTTTCAAATGCGAGGTGCCCACAGTGTCATAAAAAGATGGAAATATGGGGAGAAGGAGATAACCAAGTGTTTGTATGCTCATGTGGGCATAAAGAGAGACTGTCAGTTTTTAAAGATAGAAAGAAACAAAAGAAAAATATGGGCTCCAAAAAAGATGTCATGAAATATATGAAAAAACAAAAGAAAGAAGACGATAATTTCAACAGTGCATTAGCAGATGCTCTGAGTGCTTTTAAAGACAAACTATAAGACAAAGGGGAGATAGCTATATGACGTATACTTATAAAAACGGATATAGAGAAGGGGTAGTATTTGCGTTTATAAAGGATGATAAGGTTTTGATAGAGAAAAGACCCATTCAAACAGGTTGCCATGAGCTATTTTTTCCAAGTGGGTCTATAGAAGATAAAGATTACTTTAACAATATAGATTATAAGATTCATGCACTGTATAGAGAAGTAAGTGAGGAGTTTGAAGATAAGGTTGAGATAAAAAAATATATATATCTTGATGAAATGAAAGCCCACGAAATAAAAATAGTGTTTTATATATACTTAATAACTGACTGGGTTGGGGATATACCTAAGTATACTTTGGAAAACGGAGAGAAGGATTCCGACCTTTTGTGGATAAGATTATCAGATAAAGATAGATATTTCTCATTTGAGAGCGCATTTGAGATATGTAAGAGGATTGAAAAAACTAATCATGGGGCATATTAGTTTTTTATTGATCAATGATTATGATAGATCTAGCTGAGAATCTAGGTTATTTCTATCATATGATTTATTTGAAATATTCAAGTTTTATAATAGGGCATTCATCCGTGTGTGATGAGGAGATTGGCGTTAGCACCGATAGACTAATAAATTATAGCGTTACCCATTAATAATTGTAACAATTTCAAATTCTTTATCTGTATAGTTTATATCCAAAGTACCATTATATTTATTTATTATCTCCTTAACATTCTGAATACCAAATCCATGCATTTTGCTATTCGGTTTATTGGAAATTATCCTTCCGTCTTTCTTTACTATATCGTTTGTTTTATTATTTTTGATTGAGTAAATAAAAAAATTATTTTTTGTACGTACTTTTATACATATTTGTCTATTCTCTGAATCAGATATCTTTAAAGAAGCATCTATAGCATTATCTATAGTGTTTGCAAATAATGAACACAAATCTAAATCATCTATAGCTATTAAATTTTGTATAGATATATTAATTTTGCAGTCTATATGATTTTTACTTATCAACATCATCTTGTTATTTAAAACAGCATTTACTATATGATTATTACAGAATTTTTTATTTCTATAAATTTCAGTAGATTTAGATATTTGCATAATATATTTCAGAGCATCTTTTTTGTCGCCATTTTCAATAAAATTACCTATAACCTGTAGATTGTTGTTCATATCATGATAGATTTTCCTAGTGTTTAATTGTTCATTTTCAAGTAATTGATAGTAATCATATTGTATTTTATAGTTTTTATTTTCTAGCTTTATTTTTACGCTATCAACAATGAATTTTATTAATAGTAATATACCGATGTTTGACAGCAGACATAGTATAGCTATTATTTTTGCTTTGTATTGTTCATCATAATTTGTCCAAATTATAGTTATTATTATATTCAGAAATGGAGCGATATTTATTAAATCTAATAGTAACCATGTTTTGCTATTTATATATTGACGTGTAGATGCTATCTTATCTTTTGTATATCTATATAGAACATACCAAAATATAGCTATTGTATATATCCAGCACATATTGTCCAATGCTCCGTTTTTAAATGAAACAGGGATATATCGCATTAGAAAATTCACATTCACTACAATGGGGTATAGGATCATTACTGTTGATATTTTTTGTATTATTGTTCCTTTATAACAAATAATTACAATCATTAAAAACCAAAATAATGTAAATAGTACATTTGTTAAGTCACTTACAAATATCACGACGATTGGGACAAATATCATAGATATTGAAGCTATATACTTATATATCCTCTTATCTTTTATATCGATAAACAATTTAACCATTTTATAAAAATATTTAGTAGTAAATAATGCACCTACAACTGCAAGTGCGTGATACAATATAGTTTGATATTGTGACATATATACTCCTTTTTATTCCAACATATGTTTAGCAAAAGAGATCATTACTTCTTGATATTTTCTTTTGCTAATCGGAATTCTTTCATTTTCTAGATTTATAAAATTATTTTCTATTGATATAATATGTTTTGGATTAATCAAATATCTTTGATGAGTTCTTATAAATTGATCTTGTAATTCAATTTCTATATTATCTAACTTCTCATAAAATTCTATCAAGTTCAATTTCGTATGTACTGTTACCTTTCTTTTATTACTTGTAAAATATTTAATATCATCAAAATTAAGTTTATACAATTCTTTACCTGTTTGAACAACGTAAAATTTATTTTGTTCATGTTCAAGTTGTTTTAGCGATTGCCCTATTACATTTATTATTTTTTCCTGAGTATAAGGTTTGAGTACATAATTAAGTGCTTTTACATCGTATCCATCAAACACGTAATCTCTAAAGCCAGTTACAAATATGATTACAGAAGTATTATTATATTCTCTAATCTTTTTTGCAGTATCAATTCCATTTATATTATTCATTTCTATATCTAAGAAAAATATATCAATATGTTTATCTGATGTATCTTTAATCAAGGCTTCTCCACAATTGCATTCTATTACATTATAATCTAAACCCTTTAACTGCATCTGAGTTTCTATGATATTTAATAATTTCTTTCTTTGTGTTTTTTCATCATCACAGATACATATATTTAACAAATAAATCCACCTCTTTTCAACATAAATTCATTATAACATACTCTATGACGAATTTTACATATAACGTGCCATTTGTTACATCCAGATCTATTAAATTAATTTCCATTATTAAGTATAATTCTTGTAGATTCTAAATTATAAAAAATATTAGCTTTGAGAGGGGATTATATATGTTAAATGTAAAAAATTTATGCAAATCGTATACAACTAAGAATAATGAATATCAGGTACTTAATAACTTATCTTTCGATATAAAAGCAGGCGAATTCGTAGCTATAATGGGGGCATCTGGAAGCGGTAAAACAACATTACTTAACAGTATAGCACGCTTTATTCCCATCAATAGTGGTGAAATCATGTTAAATAATATGAACATTTCTAAAATCAAGGGAAATGACCTTGCTAAATTGAGAAATAATGATTTAGGATTTGTTTTTCAAGATTTTATGCTATTTGATGGACTTACTGTGTATGACAATATATGTATGCCTCAAATTTTGAGTAATAAAAATTTAAACCAAATGGAGATATTAGCAGATAAATTATGTGATTTGTTTGATATATCGCATATTAAACATAAATATCCGGCTGAAATATCTGGTGGAGAAAAGCAACGAACTGCTGTTGCTAGAGCACTTATTAATAATCCATTCTTGATTTTAGCCGATGAGCCCACTGGAAACCTTGATAGCAAATCAAGCAAAGCAGTAATTGATTCTTTTATTAGAGCCAAAAATGAATTATCTGCAACAATATTTATGGTAACTCATGATAGTTATGCTGCTAGTTTTTGTGATAGAGTAATTGTCCTAAAAGACGGTATGATTTATAAAGAATTAGTTAAAACAAACAACAGAACAGCATTCTTAGATAAATTGTTAGCTACACTTAAAGAATTGGGAGGTAAATAGAATGAATATATTTAAAATCAACTCTAAACTACGAAAATTTAATTATTCAAAATATATTTTATTTGCTTTTTCATTAACTTTATCTAGTTTATTAGTTTCTTCTTATGGGGTTATGTTTTTGAGTCCTACTGTTCAAAATATATTACCAGCCAGTGGAGACAGTAACAAGCAAGCATATATGTTATATTATGTTGCAATTATTGGATGTATGTTTTTTACTTCATATTCTTATTCGTTATTTTTAAAGTATAAAAGCAAAGATATAGGTATATTACTCTCATTAGGAGCTAAGAAAACTAAAATAAAAAGAATACTTTATACCGAGCTTCTTACCAATGCTGTATGTTGCAGTATAGTAGGACTGGTTTTAAGCATCCCTGTATCTTATTTGATATGGAAGGCATTTCAGTTTTTTATTATAGATTCACGTGAGATGACTTATCATATAGGATATGATGGATTTATATATGGGCTGATATTTTGTCTTGTTTGTACAATATTATTAATTTTTAAAACAGCTATATTTATTAATCATAGCAATATAATAGATACTATCAGAAGCCAACATAAATGCGAAACAGTTAAATTAGTAAAACCTTGGTATGGAGTTTTAGGTGGTATTTTCATTATTGGTGGTTTGTTTTTAGGATATGGCGTGCCTATAATATCTATAAGGCATTATTCTTATTGTATGCCAGGGATATGGTCATTGACGTACTTGTTCTGCATAGTAGGACTATATATGCTAATATCATTTTGTGTGATATATAATCAAAAAGGAAAAAATCTAAAAAAGTATTATTCTAATATTATTCCAAAAAGTATGATGAAATTTACTGGTAAGCAGACGGTAAAGAGTATGTGTGTTATATCCTTATTAATTAGTGGAGGATTATTTGCTTCTTTTTATACACCCTCTTTGGTAACTAGATTCTTTTATAATATGAGTAAGACTCCTTACAATTACTCGTTTCATTATAGGTTATCTGAAAATCTACTAACTCAAAATGACATTGATGAATTAGCAGATAAATACAATATTAAAATCAATGACTATAACGAGGTATCATCAATTTCATTAATTGGAAGTGGATTGGAATTAAGGAGTATATCTGCTAGAAAATATGATTATGTCTACAAGGAAAAATATGAAACAAACGAATTTTTTAGATTATCTGATTTTAATAAAGTTGCTAATATGGATTTAAAGCTATTGCCAGGTCAATATTATACTATTATAATCAGCTCAATGAGCGAATCAAGATTTAGAAGATTTAATGATTTGAATAAGGCAACCAACCCTATAAATGATACTAGTATAGACTTATCATATAAAGGAAATGTAGAGTTTTCACCTTTTGTTATAGAAGGAACATACAAATATGTTATATCTGATAAGGACTATGATTTGCTAGTAGCTGATTTGCCTGAAAAAAATATAGAGACATTTGTATTATTTAACGTACCTAAACAAGGAGATAACTATAGCTTTGCAAAAGAATTTAGAGATGAGATCATAACACGTAGTTCAAAAGATGTAGCGAAAGGAGTTTATTACAATGAATATAGAAAAATAAGATATCTTAAAGAAGGTAAGGAGTATGGAAATCATGAGTCTATAAATCTCTCATGTGATAATAATCAACTGTTCTTATCGTGGAAATATTATCCTCAATTTAGCATATTAAACAAACAAGACTTATTAAAAAACATGGCTGTTTACTTGATGCTTTTTATCTACATATCCATCATATGTTTTGTAGCTGTGGGAGTAATATCTTATACACGTTGCATTACTATCGCTACAAACTGTAAGGCATTATTTAAAAATCTAAAGAGATTAGGTGCTAATACTTCTTATATAAACAAGTGCATCAAAAATCAATTAAAGAAAATCTTTATTTTACCTATGGTCTTTGGAAGTATTATGCCTTATATGTTCTTTGTATTCATAACGTTTGGCGACGGTAGTATTATATCTAGTGATTATTTAGTATTAGGAATTAACTTAATTACGATATTATTAGCGGCTATATTTGTTTATGGTTTATATAGATTTTCTCTAAAAAGATTCAAAGAAGTAATTACAACCTAACTATAAATATACAGTAACCATTATATGGATGCAAAAGAGGGTTTATGCTGAATAAATTGCAGTGCATACAAAATCATTCAGATAAAGAGAACCCTCTTTGTTATACATTAGAAAAGCTCTTTCTTATACCAAATGGGCAAACAAAACTAAAATCAGAGAGTTTATCAAAGATTGATTATAAAATTAAGTTTTTAAATTAATTTTCCTCTACCCAATGAGATATATCCCCTTGTAAAGTAAAGTTTCTATTTTCTCCATCTACTTCAAGTATATTAAGACAAGTCGATTCCATACGTGGTCCTGACCAGAAATCTTCTATCTTTTTGTTTTCAAAATATGCAATTATAGCCTTTAGAGTAATCCCATGAGTGACTATTAGCACATTTTTATCACTATGGGTTTTGATAATAGCTTCTATTTCAGAGGAAGCTCTATTATAAATATCTTTTATACTTTCGCCATATTCAGGTTTGAAAAGATGAGGAGTGCTTGTATATACTTGGAAATCATCTGCATAGATTTCTTTTATATCTTTGAATAACATACCTTGCCATTTCCCCATGTGTAGTTCTTTCAAATTATCAGTAGTTATAATCTCAATATTTCTATCGCCTCGTATGAGTTTGGCAGTATTGATAGCTCTCTCACTAGAACTAGAGATTATAATATCTATATGTTCATCTATCAATTTATTACCAAGCCAAATTGCTTGTTTTTTTCCAAGTTCAGTAAGAGCAGAGTTTTGTTGACCTTGCAGTCTACCTTCTGAATTCCATTCAGTTTGTCCATGCCTTGTGATGTACAGCTTCATAACGCTAAATCACTCCAATCTTTTGTTTTAGTGCTATACTAATTTTATAAATTGTAAACCGAGATGTCAATATTACATTATAATTTATATAAAACTAGATTTAAAAATTAACAAAAGCTTAAATTATCTTTAGATGTCTTATGATATAATTAAACCAATCATAATTTTAAAATATTGATAATATATGGAGGTAATATGCATTTAATAGTAATATCATTTGATGGATTATCAACAAAAGATTTTAAGTACATATCAAGACTAGAGAATTTCAAAAGTGTGTTAAAGGATGCATCATATTGCACAGATGTAGAGAGTGTATATCCAACACTGACATATCCGGCACATGTATCTATAGTCACAGGTAAATACCCAAAAAATCATGGAGTGGTAAACAATACACTCCTGCAGCCAAATAGGCAATCACCAGATTGGTACTGGCACAGAAAGTATATTAAAGGGGAGACTTTTTATGATTTGGCTATAAAAGATGGTAAAACAGTTTCAGCACTGCTTTGGCCTGTTACAGCAAAGTCTAAAATACAGTATAATGTTCCAGAGATATTTGCTAATAGACCATACCAAAATCAAATAATTGTTTCGCTGCTAAATGGAAGTATAAAGTACCAATACAAACTAAACAAAATGTTTGGACATCTTAGAAAAGGCTTAAAACAGCCATACCTAGACAATTTTACACATCAATCCTTTCTATATACTCTCAAAAACGTAAAACCAGATATATCACTAGTACATTATACTGACTTAGATTCAATGAGGCACTACAATGGATTTGATTCAATAGAGGCTTTGGATGCTCTAAAAAGACATGACATAAGATTAGGTGAGATTATGAGAACTCTTAAAGAACTTAATATCTATGAAGAAAGCACATTAATCTTACTCGGTGATCACAGTAGCATGGATGAGAGTAAAGTTGTTTATCTAAATGTATACTTAAAAGAAAAAGGATTTATTAAAGTTAATAAAAAAGGTAAAGTTACATCCTATGATGCTATAGCCAAGAGCTGCGACGGATCTACTTATATCTACATGAAGGATAAAAGTAACAAACAATTAAAAGATAGATTATTTAAAGATTTATGTGATTTTAACAAGCATAACAATTGCTTTGATGATATATACACGAGTGAAGAAGCAATTAGATTAGGAGCAGACAGTAATTGTACGTTTATGATAGAAGCTACAGAAGACTATTACTTCTTAGACAATCTAGATGTCCCAGCCATAAAAGAGATTAGCTTAGATGAGGTTGGTAATGTACCTCATATTACAAAGGCAACACATGGCTATTTGCCGTCAAAAGAGGGGTATGGGACAGTGTTTATAGCACGCGGAAAAAGAATAAAAAAGGGCAATATAATAGATAAGATGAGACTTATAGACGAAGGTCCGACAATTGCGAAACTATTAGGCTATGAGCTTAAAGAGGCTGATGGTCAAGTTATAAATGACTTTTTAGATATATAATAAACTAAAAGGAGGAAGATAATGTTTAAGCTAAACAAATTAGAAAAGAGCTGGGCATTTTACGATTGGGCTAACTCAGCGTATACAATGACTGTAACATCGACAATTATGCCACTGTATTTTAAGTCATTATTTACTAAGAGTGGAGGGAACGGAGCGTTATCAACAGCATATTGGGGATATGCAAACTCTATAGCTACACTAATAATAGCGCTCTTAGCACCAATACTAGGGACGATAGCGGATTATAAGGGGTTTAAGAAGAAGTTTTTTACAGTGTTCGTATCATTAGGTTTAATAACAACAGTAGCACTGTCATTTGTGGACGAGCAGTACTGGTCAATATTATTAGCATGTTATATATTGACAGCGATAGGATTTTCGGGAGCAAATATTTTCTATGATGCTTTTTTAGTAGATGTAACAACAAAAGATAGGATGGATAAAGTATCAACATATGGTTTTGCTCTTGGGTATATAGGCAGTACAATACCTTTTATACTGTGTATGGCAATAGTGATATTAGCTGGCAAAAACATTATACCTATAACAGTAACATTGGCCTGTAAAGTTTCATTTGTACTTACAGCTTTATGGTGGGCTGTGTTTACTCTTCCAATGTACAAGAGAGTTAAACAGATACATGGAATAAAGAGAGAAAAGCACGTAGTAAAAAACAGTTTTGCAAGAATATATAAAACATTTAAAGATATTAAGAAACATAAAAAGTTATTCATGTTTTTACTGGCATACTTTTTCTATATTGATGGAGTTTCTACTATTATTAAAATGGCAACATCTTACGGAGCAGACTTAGGAGTGAGTTCTACAAATTTATTAGTTATATTGCTAGTAACACAGTTTGTAGCTTTTCCATGTGCTATAATATATGGTAAGCTAGCAGATAAATTTTCTACATTGACAATGATTTATACAGGAATAATTATATATATAATAATATGTGTATATGCATACTTTTTAGATAGTGTACTTGATTTTTGGATATTAGCAATGTTAGTTGGTAGCTCACAGGGAGGGATTCAAGCTCTCAGTAGGTCTTATTTTGCGAAGTTAGTTCCTAAAAATAATGCAAATGAGTTTTTTGGATTCTATAATGTATTTGGCAAATTTGCTGCGATAATGGGGCCATCTCTTTTAGGAGTGATAACTCATATAACAGGTAAGACAAACTATGGTGTATGTAGTATAATATTGTTATTTATAATAGGAGGAATACTGCTAACTAGAGTAAATAAACAGTCGGTAAAGAATGTATGTTAATTCGTAAATAAAAGGAAGGTTAGTATGAACATATATGAGGTCTTAAAAATATATTTTGGTTATGAAGAATTTAGAGTAGGTCAAAAAGAGTTAATAGAAGGAGTAATAGATGGTAAAGATGTTGTTGGCATTATGCCAACAGGTGGAGGTAAATCTTTATGCTACCAGTTACCTGCTATAGTAAAAGAAGGGCTAACAATAGTTATATCTCCTTTAATATCTCTAATGAAAGATCAAGTAGACTCATTAAAAGAAATAGGCATAGAAGCATCCTTTATCAATAGTACATTAGATGGTCAAGAATTAGTGGACAGGTTAATGGATATGAGAAGAGGTAGATATAAGCTTATCTATGTAGCACCAGAAAGGCTTAATACGCGAAACTTTAAAAGTATAGTAAAAAACATTAACGTATCGTTTATAGCAGTAGACGAAGCTCATTGTATTAGCCAATGGGGTCATGACTTCAGACCAAGCTATTTAGAGATACCAAAATTCATACAATCCTTTGCATGTAGACCAGCTGTTGGGGCTTTTACAGCTACAGCCACAAAATATGTAATAGATGAAATAAAGTCTTTGCTTAATTTACAAAATCCAATAGAGTTAGTAGCTAGTTTTGATAGACCAAATCTAACATATAAAGTCGTTAAAACTAGCAATAAATATAGATATCTTATTAAATATTTAAAATCAAAACATGAAAATGGTTCAGGAATAATCTACTGCTCAACAAGGAAGTCAGTAGAATCTGTAGCTAAAAAATTGCAAGAAAAACATATACCAGTGGTATTTTATCATGGAGGGTTAGAACCAGAGATAAGAAGAAAAAATCAAGATGATTTTATACTAGGAAGAGCTAGAATAATAGTAGCTACAAATGCATTTGGTATGGGGATAGATAAGCCAGATGTCAGATTTGTTATTCATTACAATATGCCACAAAACATGGAGGCATACTATCAAGAGGCAGGAAGAGCAGGAAGAGATGGAGAGCCAAGCGAATGTATATTGATGTATTCACCATCAGATGTAGTGAAACAAAAGTTAATAATAAACACTGATGGGTTATCACAAGAAAGGCAGAAGATATTACTAGCTAATCTTCAAATATTGGTTAATTTCTGTCATGCAAATGATTGTTTAAGAGCCCATATACTTAGGTATTTTAACGAGGATGTGACTCTTGAAAAATGTAATAATTGTGGTAACTGCCTTGATGAAAGTGAAATGATTGATATAACTTTAGAATCACAAAAAATATTATCGTGTATATATAGGGCTAATGAACGATTTGGTGTTAATACTATAATAGACATACTACGAGGTTCAAAGAATAAAAAAATAATTCAAACAGGGTTAGATAAATTATCAACCTATGGGATAATGAAGGAATATAGTGTTTATGTTATAAGAGAGATGATAATGACATTGATATCAAAGAAAATTATAAACATAACAACAGATAAATTTCCTATATTAAAGCTTACAAAGACATCTATAAATGTCCTAAAAGGAAAAGAAAAAGTAGAACACAAAAAATATCTTCTAGTCGAAGAAAATAAGGAAACAAAGAAAGAGACAAAACAGAAACAATATGAACAATATGATGAGATTTTATTTGATAAACTCAAAAAATTAAGGGCAGATATAGCGAATAATAAAGGAGTTCCAGCATTTATAATATTTCATGATGTAACATTAAAAGAGTTGGCATTTTCGCTCCCACAAAATAAAGATGAAATACTCGATATAACTGGAGTTGGAGTAAAGAAATACGAAGTTTATGGAGAGAGGTTCATAGAAATAATAAAAGAGCATATTAAAGACAAGGAAATGGAATAAATTACAATTATATATATACACAATTTGGATAAAATAGAAATGATAAATAATTATCCAAAAGGAGTGTTTATATGAAAGCATATGTAGATAAAGGAACTTGTATAGGCTGTGGCTTATGCCCAGATATTTGCCCTGAAGTATTTGAAATGGATCAGAGCGATAAGGCAGAAGCTACAGATATGGAATTAACAGATGAATTAATAGACAGTGCAAGAGATGCAGAAGAACAGTGTCCTGTGGATGCGATATCTGTTAAGTAGAGATTACAAAACAATAGATTAAAATGATAACAAGCCCAAAAGCACTTCAAGTTATAGTGAAGTGCTTTATTGTTTTTGTAAAACAAATTTGGCTAGTAAAGAAATTGCTTTAATAACCCATAAGATAAAATAATATATAATTAATACAAAATATTACAATATTCACGCATTAGTATGGTATATAATTAAAGAGCAACAAAAAATATAGAAAAGGGGGTAAATACATGAATAACTATGAAGTAGTAGAAGAAATGGTTGTTGAAAGAGGCTGCCATGATACATTGGGAAGAGGAACAGGTGTAACTACTGAAATAACTGTACCAACTACATCAATAAAAACTGGTGTAACGTGGAGTTTCTAGTTTTTTTTACAGGTGCATTACTTAATTAAAGGATTGTATCAAAATAAGAAATAACTTATTATGAAACAGCCTTCGAGGTTGTCTCATAAAAGTTACTTGAGACAGCCTCGATAAAAATAAACATAGGACAGCAGATAATTTGGGAGGTGTATTATCATTAGAGTTGTTTTTGTTAATGCAATCAGTAAGTTTAAAGTTGGTGATTTATACATAGGGACATTACTATTAGCCAGTATATTAAAAAAAGAAGGCCATGATGTAGAAATAGTAGATTTTGGATATTTGCAAAGCATAGGAGAGTTAGATGACAAAGAGTTCGAAAATCGTGATGTAAAGTATCTTGGACAGCATCTTATAGATAAAAAACCAGATGTTTTAGCATTTTATACAATGGCAAATTCATATCATTTAAGTGTAGATATGGCTAAATATATAAAAGACCAAAGACCTGATATAAAGCAAATTTTTGGAGGGCCACAAGCATCCGTTTCAGCGTATGATTTAATGAGTATTTTTTCGTTTATAGATGTTATAGGAATAGGTGAAGGTGAAGAAAGTATAGTAGATATAATGAAAGCATTTGCTGGTGAGAAAGAGCTATCAGATATAAAGGGTATATGCTATAGAGATGGAGAAAAAATTGTAATAAATAAAGAAAATAGTTTAATACAAGATTTAGATGTTTTACCTGATATAGATTATTCCCTTGTTCCATATATGGACAAGTTAAAATCATTATCAATAGAGGTAGGAAGAGGTTGTCCTTTTGGCTGCAAATACTGTTCTAGCAAGAGTTTTTGGAAACAAAGGTTCAGACTAAAAAGCAACGATAGAATAATACAAGAGATGAAAAGGGCTATAAAAGATTATGACATAAAAGCATTTAGCTTTGTACATGATTTGTTTACTGCCAACAAGAAGAGAATTATAGAGTTTTGTAATAAAATAATCAAAGAAGACTTACAAATTCAATGGGCATGTTCTGCTAGGATTGATACGTTAGACGAAGAGGTTATAGAGATGTTAGTCAAATCAGGATGTGTAGGGATGTTCATAGGAGTTGAGACAGGCTCTGCTGTTATGCAAAAAGCTGTTAATAAAAACTTAAAATTAGACGAAAAATTTTACGATAAAATCAAAATGCTTACAGAAAGTAAGCTTGATATAACAGCATCTTTCATATATGGATTTCCAAATGAAAAGCTCAGTGACTTATTAGATACATTTAGAGTCATCAAGAAACTAAAGGATTTAAAAATCAAGACTATACAACTTCATATTTTTTCAATGTTAAGAGGAACAGAGTTTTACAATGAGTACCATAACGATATAAGCTTCGATCCTGAAATAGTTTCTGATATTACTTATGGTGCAAGTACAAAAAAGAATGCTGAGTTAGTAAAAAAATATCCTAATCTATTTTCACATTTTTACACTATGAATGATTCAATAGTGAAGAAATACAAATATTGTGATATGTTTATAAATCACTTTATACAAGTTATGTGTTCTTTGTTTACAATAACATATAAAAACTTGATAGAATATTTCGATGATGATTTATTTGCATTCTATCAATCTTTTTATAGCCAGCTTGAAAAATATGCTGATGAGATAGTTCGATTTAGTGACAACATAGATATGAACAATATAGAGTTTAATAGATGGATAACAAGAGTATGGCATGAATACATAAATAATACAGATTTTGATAAGTACAATGATGTGATTCAAGAATTGTTTGACTTTGAAAAAGATTTAAGCAAGGTTATAATAAGTGCTGATAAGCAGGAAGAACTCATAAAAACATATAAATTCGATGTTTACGAAGCTAATAAAGGTAAGTCAAAGCTAGATTCCTATAACCAAAAAGAGACAATAGTGAGAATATACAAACCAGAGGGAGTTTTAAAACTACAAAGGCTCAGAAGAAAAATCTCATAGGGTTAATAGGGAGAGTTATATAATGAATTATAAAGCTAATAAAAAAGATATAAAACTAAGTGAATATATTAAAAATGATTCTATAGTAAAGATATATAAGAGTAAGGGACAAATTAAAAAAGAAAATTTCTTAATGGGCGCATTGGAGTATATATGCACCCATTGTTTTATATATGGTGTAAATTCTTAGAAAAGGTTTTATTATTAACTCTTAAAGTCTTTTGAACCAATTCATCATAATATCTACTAACTCCCTATATCTTTGACAAATAATGCATGAGGGGTGCCTTAGAGGTATATAAGCACCCTCTTTGTTATTTCTATATCCACTTATAGTTGATAAAATTCATAGTTCTTATTTAAAAAATCTGTAATATATCCTATTTGATAATCTGCATTTATAAAACCATAATAGGACATAGCTGGTACATCATGATATTGGTATTTAGTACCATTTTCAAATTCTATTTGTAGAGCTTCTCTAGCTGGATCATATTGGGTATCTTTTACCTTAAAATCACTCATAAACTATTCTCCTTTTAGTCATATATTATTTTAATCTGAACATTAATATTTTTTTTATTTGTCTATAATTTATTCCTAGAAAAATAAACCTATATAACTATATAAAGTTTAAGGATAATATATCAATTATAGAAAAGAATAATATACAAAGAAAGATTAGGAGGATAATATGAGAAACAAAATATTATTTACTATATTGGTTAGTTGCTTAGTAGTTATAACCAATGGCTGTGAAAATAAAGATGAAATTAGTAAAAAATATGATTTTGATAACATGAACTCACTAAATCCACCAAATAAATTATATTGTATGATTAATAATAATGAAGGATGGACATATGATTTTTCAAATGTTTCAGTAGCAGATATAAAAAAATATGGATTAGAAGCTAGGCACTCAAAAATCCCTGTTAAAGGAAGCAGTAGAAAAGGGATAATGATGAAATACACAGTTGCACAAGACAATATATTTATGTATATTACAAAGAAATTGTCTCCAAAGGATGATTTAAAACCAAATAAAAAATATAAAGTAAGGCTATCTTTCGATATAGCTACAAATCAATCAAGAGATAAACTCTCAGCAAAAGATAGAGTGTTTATAAAGGCTGGAATAGTAAATGAAGAACCAAAAGAAAGACAGAAAAAAGGGTTGAAGTTAATAAATATAGACACTGGAGACTTTGGATGTAGTGGAAATGATATGAGAATATTAGGAGATATATATAAAACTAATGGTACAAAAGATGAATCATATCAATATAAAAGCTTTGAAACAATTTTAGACATAACAACAAATGAAAAAGGAGAAGCTTGGATTATAATAGGTGCTGATAGTGGGATTAAGAGCAAATTTACTCTTTATTTTACTAAAATAAGGGTTGTTTTTTCTTAGAAAAAACAGAAACAATGTTATGAGAGAACCTTGTGAATGCTAGGTTCTTAGGTTGATGACAAAATCATCTAGATTGTAGTAAGGGTTCAAATTCAAGGCGTGTTAAAATCGAGTAGCACCTTACTTAGAGGTAAGTGAGCAACGCAAATTTTAACAACAACGCAGAAATTGGGCTTTTGTCTACAGTCTGAGAATCTTGTGAATGCAAGGTTATTTTTGTTTATATTATTAAATTAAGATATAAAATTTATGACCTATAATTCAATTGAATTATAGGTCAATAACATGGATATCTCTTTACATACTTACCACTTATGCGTTTTTCTCATCTCTTCATCAGTCAAATTAAAGAAATCATAGCATGCTTTTTGATTTTCATCGTCATCATCCCACGTAACATCAAGGTGATAATACTTACCGTCAATTTTTACTAAATTCCATGCATGCCCAATAGTATCAGTGTTATCTTTATTCTTTGCATGACCGAAAACTAATTTTGATTCAATACCAACTCTGTTTAAAAGCACATTAGTTGCTTCAGCATAACCATCACATACCCCAGTGCCATATATCAGCACACCGTAAGCAGTATGACAATACTCAGGTATATCTTTTATCGAATCTTTATCATATTTATAATAAACAGTATTGTTTATTATATAATCGTGAATAGCTTCTTCCTTTTGTAAATCTGACATTTTTGAATCAATTATTTTTCTTAATATATCGTCAATGACATCATTAAATATACTTTTTTCTTTATCAGGGGAATAATACAGAGGGTCTTTGCTAAGTCTGTTATTTTCTAAATCAAACAAACCTATATAAGTTAATCCATCAGACCAGATATATTTACCCTTTTCAGTTATTTCATCAACAACATCATTTCTTATATGCAAATCACCATTGTTGTAAATATAACAGCCATGTTTAGATCTATCAATAGTACCATTAAAATAGCCAATATATTTAGAACCATCTGTCCAATAACTTGCTCCAAAGCCGTATCTTTTATCGCCTTTAAAGCTACCAATGTATTTTAGATGATTAGTAGATTTATTTTTAGTAGCAGATATAAAAACACCTTTGCCATCAAATAGTTCATTTTTAAAGTTACCAATATATTTATCGCCATTAGAAAAATAATAAGTCCCAAGACCAGATTTTAAGTCTTTGTAGAAGTTACCTATGTATCTTTCATTACCTATATATTTGTAAATTCCTAAACCATCAAAGTCTCCATTTTTAAAATAACCTATATACTCATTACTATTTTTGAATACGTATTTGCCTTTACCATGTTTTTTTCCATTTTTAAAGTTACCTATATATTTGTCACCATCTTCCCAAAGTATCATTCCATTGCCATTTGCAG
The DNA here is from genome assembly GCF_056892235.1 of Abyssisolibacter sp. ZYX002. Classification (NCBI taxonomy): domain Bacteria; kingdom Bacillati; phylum Bacillota; class Clostridia; order Eubacteriales; family Clostridiaceae; genus Abyssisolibacter; species Abyssisolibacter sp. ZYX002. Next base: position 217,096 of record NZ_JARMXH010000005.1, on the reverse strand, counting down.
AAGAATTTTTATAGTTAGTATAATAAAGCTTTGTACCGCTTTTAAGAATAATCAATGTTTCGCTGTCATAATTTCCATCTTCTCTGTAGCCATATTGTAAATCTCCGTTATCATATACATGAGGCTTATTTTCAGAAACTAAAAGCTTAATCTTTTTATTTAAAAACAGTTCAAGATTATCCATTTGAGATTCTATCGTAAGGACTTTTTCTTCCATAACTTTTGTGTTAGTATACAAGGATTGTTCAAAATTGAATAATTCTTTTTCTTTATCCAAATACATTTTTTTCTCAAGCTTTGGATATTGTGTTAAAATGTTATTTGGTATATTAGGGACTTTACGCAAGTTTTTATCTAGCATCCTGTTTATGATGATACAGCTTTGCGCTCGAGTGGCGTTTTCATTTTCCTTAAACTCTCCTGAAGGATATCCTGTAATAATACCACTTGCAAAAGCACTTAGTACATAGTCTTTATAAGAGTTATTTATACTATTGTAGTCAGGTATTATTTTAGAATAAACTGAGAAATCCTCATTTTCAGGAATATCAATGCATTTAACTATTATTTTAGCCATTTGACCACGAGTAATAGGGACGTTATAAGCTTCAAACTCGCTTTCATCTATCAACTTAAGTTCAATAGCTTTATTTATATAACCAAGTGCCCAGTAGCCGTCATACTTTTGTATATCGTGATTAAGAGAGGTTATCACGATTTTTAAAAATGCATCAACATTGATATTTTCATTCGGCCTAAAAGTGTTATCAGGATAGCCATTTATTATGTTTTTTTCAACTAATAGTTTTATACTACTAGTATACCAGTCGTTTGAGTTTATATCTGAGAATGAGTTGTCAGTAGCTAGGATTGTTGTAGAAAGCAGTATTGCAATAATTATTATGCATAAACAAGTCGTTAGCTTTGATTTAAAGCAAAATAAATTCAAAAGTTTTCACTTCCTTTCAATAGTGAAGCCGAATTTACAGTATATGTATATATTTATATTGTTGCATAAAACCAGTCAAATGTAAATATTATAATAAAACTATGAATCATAAATAACATTATAGTTTATAATACATAAAATAACAATAGCAATAGGTCAAAAATCCCAAAAACTAAAAATAAACAAAGTTTAATAACTATTGACTTTTAAAATAGAGATTGATAAAATATAGACAATCTAATTCAAATTTGTAGAGAATTTCTTTACAGATTTGTTTGAGTTTAAAATAAAAATACCTTTCTAAAAAGATAATCTGATTTGAGAGGGAGTTGTAAAATATGATTCTTATAGACTTCCTTTTTGTAGGAAGTTTTTGTATTTAAAAAGAAAAAGTCAGATATATCATGCTGGAAGGAGTTATGGAGGTGTGATAATGAGTTTAAACAAAACCCCACGCTCAAATAGGGTTCATATAGCTCTGTTTGGCAAGAGAAATGCTGGTAAATCAAGTGTAATTAATGCTATAACAAATCAAGACATAGCTATAGTTTCAGAGGTGAAAGGAACTACTACAGATCCAGTTTATAAATCTATGGAAATATTGCCAATAGGTCCATGTGTGATAATAGACACAGCAGGAATAGATGACAGCGGGAGTTTAGGGGAGCTAAGAGTAAAAAAATCTTTAGAGGTATTAAATAAGACTGATGTAGCACTAATAATAGCAGATGCCACGCTTGGAGTATCAGATTATGAAAGAGAATTGATAAACAAAATAAAAGAGAAAAAGATACCAGTAGCTTTAGTTCTTAACAAAATAGATATAGCAGATGAAAATAAAATATCAAAAGACAAGTTGAGCAATCAGTTGGGGGTAGAAGTAGTATGCGTATCATCCCTTGAGAGAATAGGAATAGAAGAACTAAAACAAAAAATAATAGATATAAAACCCCAAGAAAAAAATGATATAAAATTAGTTGGTGACCTAATAAAACCTAAAGATATTATAGTGTTAGTTACCCCTATAGATAAAGCAGCCCCAAAAGGTAGACTTATTTTACCTCAGCAACAAACAGTTAGAGATATATTAGATCATGATGCTATCTCAGTAGTTACCAAAGAGACAGAGTTAAAAGAAACACTAGAAGCTTTAGAGGGAAAGGTTAAACTAGTTATTACAGATTCACAAGCATTTGAAGGTGTTTCTAAAGATACTCCTAATAATATACCTCTGACGTCTTTTTCTATTTTATTTGCTAGGTTTAAAGGAGATTTATTAGAGTTAATAAAGGGAGCAAAAGCAATCAGTAATCTTAAAGACGGAGATAGAATATTAATATCAGAGGCATGTACTCACCATAGACAAGAAGATGATATTGGACGAGTAAAAATTCCTAGATGGTTAAAGCGAAAAACAGGAAAAGATTTTGAGTATGAGTATTCTTCAGGTAGTGGTTTTACAGAGGATGCTAAAAAATACGCACTAATTATACACTGTGGAGGATGTATGCTCAACAGAGCTGGAATGGTTAGTAGAATAGACAGTGTAAAGAAACTAGAAGTACCGATAGTAAATTACGGAATATTCATAGCTTATGTCCATGGTATATTAGATAGAGCACTAGAGCCATTTAACAATGTCAAAAAGATATGGGATGGTCAGTAACCATGAAAGAATTTGTAGATAGACTTTATAGAGGAGAATCGTTTGAGAGTGGAGAGTTAGTAGAATTTATTACTAACATAGATGAAGATACTAAAAACTATTTATATAATAAAGCATGCAAAAAAAGAGATGAAATATATGGGAGAGTAGTGTTTTTTAGAGGACTTATAGAGTTTACAAATTACTGTAAAAATGACTGCATATACTGTGGAATAAGAAGAAGTAATAAAAATGCAGATAGATATAGATTAGATAAAAAAGAGATACTAGAGTGCTGTAAATATGGCTATGAAGCAGGATTTCGTACATTTGTACTACAAGGTGGAGAGGACGGATGTTTTACAGATGAAAAAATGGTGGACATCGTTAGTTCTATAAAGGAGAATTATCCAAACTGCGCAATAACATTATCTATCGGAGAGAAGAGCTATGAATGTTATAAAAAACTGTATCAAGCAGGGGCAGATAGATTTTTATTAAGACATGAAACAATAGATGAGAAACATTATAATAAACTACATCCTAACACAATGACTTTAAAAAGCAGAATTAAGTGCTTAAGAAATTTAAAAGAGATAGGATTTCAAGTAGGTGCAGGCTTCATGGTTGGTTCGCCATATCAAGAGGTAGAGTATATGGTAAGGGATATCATGTTTATAAAAAAATTCACCCCACACATGGTAGGGTTGGGACCTTTTATACCACATAAAGATACACCATTTAAGAGCTATAAAGCAGGTGATGTTGATATGACATTGATAATGTTATCAATTGTTAGACTGGTAAACCCTAAAGTACTATTGCCAGCTACGACAGCCCTAAATTCAATACATGAAAAAGGAAGAGAGTTAGGATTATTAGCTGGTGCAAATGTCATCATGCCAAACTTATCACCTAAAAGAGTTAGAGAAAAGTACACATTATACAATAATAAGAATATAAGCGGACTAGAAGCCGCTGAATATAGAGACGCTATAGCTAGAGATATTAGTAATATAGACATGAAGCTGGTTATAGATAGAGGAGATCATGTTAGTATGTGTTAGGGATAAATATAATTGGTCTAAAATCCAGTAAATAAAAAATGTGTAGTCAAGGGCGCACTATGTAATAAAAGTATCATATATTGGGTTAATATTGTGTTGACATGTATAGGGCTACACATTATAACCTTATTGATGAGGTGATAATATGAAAAATTATAAAAATGGATTTTCAAACAAAATTGGACTTTTTGGACTAGCTGAAAAAACAAAAGTAAATCGTAATCTTATCTGGTTTGGGGTTCTTTCATTTATGATTATCACGGCTGGAGGTATGCCAGCTAATATAATTGGAGAAGCTTTATTTCCAGAGAAAACACAGCCTTACTGGAATCTATTTATCAACTTATCATTTGGTTTCGGTTTCATATCACTGTTAATATTTACAATAGTGAAATATAGGGAAAAAAGGACTATCAGGGATTTAGGGTTTCAAAAGGAAGGTGCATTTAAGCACTATATTATTGGATTTATAATAGGATTAATTATGCTTGGATTGACTACGCTTATAATTGTATTATTGGGAGGATTAAAATTTGTTCCCAAAGCACAAAATGTAGGTACGCAGATGTTGCCGACTATTATGTTTATTTTAATAGGCTGGATTATACAGGGAGGAACAGAAGAAGTAATTTATAGAGGATGGATGCTTCCTCTTTTAGGAGAGAAATATAATGTACCTATTGCCCTAATATTTAGCTCGATAATATTTGCAGCAGTTCACTTAGGGAATAATTCAATTAGTATAATGCCAGTAATTAACCTTGTTTCATTCGGACTATTTGCTTCACTTTATGTGGTTTATAAAAAAAGCTTATGGGGCATATGTGGTTTGCATGGTGCATGGAACTGGATGCAAGGCAATATTGTAGGTGTTCAGGTAAGTGGAAACGTTGCACCAGGTGGCTCATTAATCAAGCTTCAAGCTCAAGGGAATCATATAATTTCTGGAGGCTCATTTGGAATTGAAGGTTCAGTTGTATGTTCAATAGTATTAATACTATCGTCATTATATTTGGTAATAAGGATTATAAATATGAGAGAATATGAAGTCTAAAATAACGATTTATTAAATATAAATCGACCACTAACATAAAGGTAATAATAAGTGGTCGATTTTGTTTTGTATTTAATACTTTTACTGTTAATCTATTTTTTATTCACATGAATCATATAAAAAATTAAGCATAATACTGTGCTTGTGCATTCCACAGCTCATGATATTTCCCTTTATCATTAGCTAATAGTGTATCATGATTACCACGCTGAATAAGTTTACCTTCATGGAATACAGCGATATCATCACAGAATCTACACGAAGATAATCTGTGAGAGATATAAATAGCTGTTCTATTAGATACTACTTCATTGAATTTAGAGTATATTTCAAACTCTGCAACAGGATCAAGAGCAGAAGTTGGCTCATCTAATACTATAAAAGGTGCATCTTTGTATAATGCTCTAGCAAGGGCTATTTTCTGTGCTTCTCCGCCAGAAATTTCAACACCATCTTCTTCAAAGTCTTTGTAAAGGAATGTATTACATCCTTTTTTCATTTTACTATAACGCTTTGTAAAGCCGACTTTGGCTAGAGTTTCTTCAACCTTAACTATATCATAATCAACTGTACTTCCTACGTTTTGACCAAGAGGAAACGAAAAAAGCTTAAAATCTTGAAATACAACAGAGAACAAAGAATAATACTCCTTAAAGTCATACTTGCGTATATCCACACCGTTTAACTTTATTATTCCTTCTGTAGGGTCATAAAGCCTACAAAGCAGTTTTATAAAAGTTGTTTTACCACTACCATTCATGCCTACCACAGCCAAACGCTTACCAATTTTTAGTTTGGCAGAAACATTTTTTAGTGCATAATCCTCAGAGCTAGGATATTTAAAGCTGACATTACAGAACTCTATCTCATAATCATTGTCCCCATTGTCGCAAGCGTAACGTTTTTCAACAGGTAATGTACCTTGATATAGCACATTTTTGATATCTAAAAAATCAAAACATGCTATCAGTCCTTCATTGTTAGCACGAAGTGATGCAAATTCATTCATAAATGTAGTAAAACTATCAATAAACTCATTAATACTTCCAACATATTTTACTATTGAACCAACACCGTATAATCCAGCTAAAGCTTTTAGGCTTACGAAAAGATATACAAGAGTAGTTATTATAATAGTTGAAATTATTGTTATAGATGAGTATTTAATTTCATTTTTACCGATTTTACTCGTTATTAGCCTTGCATTATTATTTATATCATTTTGCTTGCTAAGTATTAAATTTTTCTGGTTATATATCCTTGTATCTTTTCCAGCGTGATAAGAAGCAATAAAATTTGTAAAATAGTAAAAGTATATTCTATTAAGAGGGACGAAGCCATTTAAAATAGCAAAGTAGTTCTTTTTAGATGTAGAATTTGAATACATAGTAAGGATTACATTAATTACAATACATGAAATTAACAAGATAGAGCATAGCTTTGATGTAGCAAAATTCAGTATATTTGACGAATCGTTATTTCCATTAAGAGTAAACAGTGAAAATGTTAAGGATATTGAAAAAATAATCTTAAAAAAGTTTTTAGTAATTAATGAAGCTGAACTAAATAAATTCCATATGCCTGTTCCATTAAGGTTGCGTAGCTCTTTTATTTTTTGAAGCTTTTGATGTGTTTGAGGGTTTTCAACATTAGCGTAGTCTATATCTGCAATTTTTTGGCTTAAAATCATATCAAATTTATGGTTGAATTCCTCGTAAAATAGATTAATGTTTTTATCTAATATCTTGATTGATATTACTGCTATAAAATTAAATGTAATTGCTAGCATAGCATAAGTTATTAGAGTGTTAAAATCATACTTTGCTATAATACCATCAATGATTAAGGCAGACATATATATAGTAATAAAAGGAGAAATAGCTTCAAAAACTGAACGAATTACTACTAAAGATAACATCCATGGTCTAATTTGACGAATTTTCATAAATCCTTTATATATCAATCTAACATCCGATTTTAACTGTTTCATTACAGCAACCCTCCTTATAGTAATGGCTTTGCAATTCAAACATATTGGCGTATTTTCCACCAAGCTTGATCAAATCATCATGAGTTCCTTCCTCTATTATTTCGCCATTTTCAAGAAAGAATATTCTATCGCAAAATCGTGTACTTGATAATCTATGAGAAATAAAAATTGATGTAGTATCTTTTGTAAGTGAGTTATATTTAAGGTACATTTCATTTTCAGCTATAGGGTCTAATGCAGAAGTTGGTTCATCAAGAATGACGATTTTACCATTTTTATATAAAGCTCTAGCTAATGCTAGTTTTTGCATTTCTCCACCAGATAAATCAACAGCGTCATCATGAACACTTTTTAGAAGAATCGTTTTTTCTTTACTAGGTAACTTTTGAACTAAGGATTCTAATCCAGAAGACTTTATTACGCTTTTTAGTTGTAATTTATCAATGTGTTTTTCGGTACTTAAAGCAATGTTTTCTTCTATAGATACTGGCATAACCATAATATCTTGAAAAACTACAGAAAGAAGTTTGTAATAATCATCTCTATTATATTTCATTAATTCATGTTCATCTATTTTTATAGTACCTTTTGTTTGACGGTACAGACCACTAAGTAATTTGACCAATGTAGTTTTTCCAGCACCGTTAAGCCCTACAATCGCTATTTTTTCCCCAGATTTAATATTGAAGTCTAAATTTTTTAAGGTGTCGTTTTCACAATTTGGATACTTAAAAGAAACATTATTAAAAATAATGTTAGGAGCTTTTTTTGGTACCGTAGGGCCCTTTCCTTTATTAAAGCTATCTGGTATATCAAGAAACTCTCTTAAATCACAAATACTTAAACTTGTAAGCTGTAGAGTGTTATAAGAATTGATTAGACCGAGTAACCAGTCTGAATACTTAGATATTAATGCAAAGTAAAACACAAACTCAGATGCAGACATATTGTTTTTTGTTACTTGGTATATCAAAAATACATATGCTACACCGTCCTTTAAAAACATCATAATAGCACATATAAAATTAATAAAAAATTTAAAAGTTTCTTTTTTATTTGTCCAACTTAGTCTGTCTAAAAGAAATATAGAGAACATTTTTTTAAACCAGCTGGATATATCGTAAAGTCTCATATCTTTAGCAACTTCAAAATCGCCTAATTTATTTATTATATACTCTAGTTTCCTATCTACAAGTACCCAATTTTCTTTGTTTTGGTGTATCCATTGATTATTTTTTGTATTAATATAATAGTTTATAGTTGTCATTACAAAAAGTATAAAAATTATAAATGGACTTATATGCAGTATTAGATAGGTATATGTAGCCAAGCCAATTAGATTGGCTAATATGTCTACGAGTTGTTTAAAAAACTTCTCTGTACTTGAATTATTATTTAGAAAAGCGTTTGTTGCTTTTTTTAATTTGATTTGAGCACTTGGGCTTTCAATATTATAATAATCCATATCAAGTACTTTGTCAGAACATAATGTAATATAATTGAACCTATTAAAAACTGCTCGCCATCTCATAGAAGTACTAAGATAATTATTTAATATCCTAACAAATAAGATTATACAAGAAATATACAATATGTATTTAATCAGTGTGCTAGATGTTGTGCCTATAGTTACAAGTTCTACAATATATTTTGTTAGATATGTTGGTAATAATGGTAAAGCAATAAGCATTGGTATTTGTAAAACAGTTACCAAAATCAAGGTTTTATCAATTTTCCATGCTATTTTAAAAAGAAATATTATATTACTTAGTGTTGAGTATAAAGGTTTGTCTTTTTTTTTCAATGTCATCATCCTCCTAGAAGCAATAATAGCAAATACTTAAGAGTAAATATGAAATTTTTCACGAACGGGCAATATATAAACACGAATGGTGCTATAATGGCAGGAGAACTTCAGTTACAAAAACACTCTCTTCACTTTGACGGTTAATATATCCATCGTATTTATTTATGATATTGTCTATTCTCATTAATCCAAAACCGTGATTGTTACTTCTTTTAGTAGAAATATATTTACCTGATATTTTTTTCGGGTTACCACTAGTAGAATTAGACACATAGATATATAATTGTTTTTTTAATACACCTATATAAATTTTTATATATGGAAAGCGATCTGGATTGTCATTACAATATAAAGCACAACATGCTTCCATAGCATTATCTAGCAGATTGCCAATTATAACTGAGAGGTCTATTTCAGATATGTGTATGTCTTTTGGCACAACAGCTTTGGCATTGACATCAATTTTTTTTGATATAGCTAGTGATATTTTACTATTTAAGATAGCATCTATCATAACATTTCCAGTCTTGATAATAGTATCAACATTAGCAAGATCAGCATCAAGCTTACCTAGGTATTGCTTGAGTTCAGGTATTTGTCCCATTTCTATATGGGCTTTCATGGTTTGGATATGATTATGATAATCATGTCTCCAACCTCTCATTTGCTTGTACATATTTTGGACCTCATCTACGTGCTTGCTTATGAGGTCATTCTGGAATTCTACTATACGTTTTTCAAGTAATTTACTAATAAATAGATTAATAAGGCCCATTTTGCTCTCCTTTATAGTAGTTTATAAATGTCTGATTTACAGTACCATATTGACGTCTTGATAAAGGTACTTTAGTATCATTATCTAGAATAATATCGGTTTTAGTTATTTTTTTTATGTGTTTTAAGCCTACAAAATATGAACGATGACATTTGATAAAATCATCATTTAGTAGAATAATCATTTCCTTCATAGATTTTTTTACGGTATAATTTTCATTTGTAGTAGTTATGATAACAGAATGAGACATAGCTTCTATACACATTATGGAGTTAACCATTAAACGAATAGTTTCTCCATCAACATTGACAATAATTGATTTATTTGACTTGCTAATATTTTTTACAGCTTTGTCTAATACACAAAAAAGAGAACACTCTCTTATGGGCTTCATTAAATAATGTAGTGCTGAAACATCATATCCTTGAGCAATAAAATCAGGTAGACCAGTCGTAAATACAATTTGTATGCTTTCATTTTCAATTCGTATATGTTTAGCAAGTTCTATGCCATCCATTTCTTTTAAATCTATATCAAGAAGTAGAATATCAAAGCTTTTATCTTCTGCATAATGAAACAAAAAGCTTTCAGCACTTTCAAAGCTTTTTATAGTAGCTTTTTTGTCGGTATCCCATCTATTAATAAGTAACTTTAAATATTCTCTTTCGGCTTTTTCATCTTCGCATATTGCTATTCTAATTGACATAAAAATTACCCCTTTTTTTAATGATAAATATGCATTAACATTATAACACAATAGTAGGTTAGACAGATAGTCTTATATATTATGAATAAAAATAAAAAACAATAAGAAATAATATGGTAATAAATCGCAATATGATGTATAATTATTTAAATTAACTAAAATAAATACAAAAGGTGATTGTGTGATAATAAAAAACAGTAGAGACAAAGTTGTATATTTAATTAAAAAAGCATCAGAAACAAAAGAAATGTATGATGAGTTGGTTAAGCCAATAAAGGATTATGATGATATAAATAATACAGAAATTTTTAAGACTATAAAAGCTTTTGTAGAAACTGATGGAAGCTATAAAAAAACAGCAAAGAGCCTTTTTCAGCATGAAAACACTATAAGATATAGAGTTTCCAAAGCAAAGAAATTATTAGGTATGAAAAATAGTAATATAGAGTTTATTACATATATTAGCATAGTGGTGAAGATAGATGATATTTATACGAAGATTTACTGATATCTATTCCAGATTATAAAAAAAGTTGATACGATAAAACTCGAAATCAACTATAATATATTTATCATTTTATCTTTTTAACTTCAACATGAAAAAATGGCGTTGGTTCACTAACAGTTTCAACTAATCTCTTAACGATTTTTTTAGTATTAGGTTCGTCTATTATCCATGCTTCCCAATCTGAATATACATAGTAATTTTTAGACTTTATATACCAATTTACTTCGTACACACCATTTTTATTGAAAGTAAGCCCTGTGGATTGCCCTTGTCTTATAATGATTGTTTCTGATGGAGAGTATTCAGACAGATGCGCCATAACAGATGCAATAAAATTGTATCCACCTTGTTCACTAGATTCACTTAATAGAGTGTATTTTCTAGCACTTGTTTTTTTATTGTTTGCTCAAATATGTGAGTATATGGATTGTCGTCAGTAAACTTAATAAATGTTCTAAAAAAATGCTTGTAGTAATAATCGTAGCCTATATATTCATTTCTTATAGTATCAGGAACTTCTTGTCCATAAGTTATAAATGAATCTATAGGTTTTACTATATCATTACTAATTGAACTTTTAACAAGATTAGAATTTTCAACTATTGTCCATTTATTAAAAAAGTTAACCCATTAGAAAAAATAGAATTATTGCAAACAGAACTATAATCTTTCTTTTCATTGTAAAAATTCCTTTCATAAATACCTAGATAGGTAAAATTATAACTGTGGAATATATATTTTTGACTACTGAATATTTTTTATCTTTAAGTATAATACTCCATAACCTATTAAGTATAGTGCTACACAAATAACGGATAGTAACAAAGGTACGTAAATTATTTCGCTAAAGAATTTTTTATAAACTGCTATAAGCATATAAAAAGACAATAGCAAAATAGATTGTAATATTTTCATGCGAGAATCTAAAGATATTAGCTTTTTTATACTAGATAAAGATAAATCATTATTGAATATTTTTCTTTTATAGCACTCGTCATCTATATTTTTCAATGATACCATCCCACTTACCATCAGGTATAAGCATGTAAACAAGAAAACGATACTTAAAATAACAAACATATATTTATACTCCTTTACCGTTGGATTATTTTTCTGAATTCATCAAAATCAAAGCTATCGTCTAGATAATAATAGTCACCATCTATAGAAATAAATTCTGGTGAAAGTAATTTCACTTCCATATATGAAGTATCGTTTTTAAAATCAATATACCAACAATTACCATCATATGGATAAGCAGTTTTTAATAGTTTATTTACTTTTACACATCTTCTATCAAACAGATAATTGTATAGAGTATTTATTGTAGATGTATCATCAATATTTAAGGTTTTTTTTGTATGGAATTCGTATATAGTCAGTCTATTAAAATTATTTTCAGGAATTTTTTTGATAACATGCCAATGATAAGTATATTTAAAGGTAATATAAACTATTGAAATTAATAAAATTACAACAAAAAAATGTTTCAGTAATGTCTTTTTTTTCATAGCTCCCTCCTAGCATATAATTTATACATCATTATATCATATTTTTTTACAATTAAAAAAACCCCTATAAAACGGACTGAGGATGTTTACTCAATTATTTCTCCAGATGATAAATAAAAACTTCTCTGTATAGTATTATTTTTTTATCACTACTATAAGATTATCTTTTCCATCAATCATTTATATAGCCTTTCATTACAAACAGTTACACATAATCCATATCTGTTACATTTATCTTCATTTATATTAATTATTTTTCTTTTCATATAATTACCTCCTTGTATTGTTAATCTATGTACATTATAATAGTATAAAACAACTAAGTCCGTAACGCATGTTACGTAAAAACAAAAGGTGAAAATAGTGGAAGAATTAATAATAGCTATAAAAGATAATAGGTTTATCAACAAAAGAGTTAGCAGAGTTATTGGGTGTGCCAAGACCTTCACTTTCAAGAGAAATAATCAATATGAAAATGGATGGGTTAATAAAGTTTAATAAAAATAAGATTGAAATAAAGGACTTAGATGGCTTTTTTTAGAGTATTATCATAATAAAATGGAAATAATATCTAGATAGTTTTGTAAATATAAGAATTACTGTTATAATAAGATAGGAGAAGTTTAAATAAATAGAAATACGAAAGAGAATGTTACTGCTTAATATATAAATGGAGTTGATTATAATGAAATTATGTTCTATTTGCAAAAAGAATATAGCTGTGATATTTACAACTAAAGTTGAAAATGGAAAAAGTGAAATGCAGGGATTATGCATGGAATGTGCAAAAAAAATGGGACTACCAGTACTTGATCAAATGTTTCAGCAAACTGGAATGTCTCCAGAAGATATAGAAAATATAACACAGCAAATGAATGGGATGTTTAACGAAGAAGATATGGATATGGATGAGGCAACTGAAGGGAATTCATTAGGAGAATTATTTGGTAACATATTCAACAAAAAAGATACATCCAAAGAAAACATAAACAATGTTAAAGAAGATAAAAAAGAAAAGAAGAAAGAAAAAAAGAGAAAAAATCTCAATAAATATGGTAGTAATCTTACAAAGCTTGCTAGCCAAGGGAAAGTAGATAAAATAATAGGAAGAAATAAAGAAATAAATAGAGTTGTTCAGATACTAAACAGGCGTACCAAGAACAACCCAGTATTAATTGGAGAACCAGGTGTTGGTAAAACAGCGATAGCAGAAGGATTGGCAGTTAGAATATTTGAAAAAGAAGTACCAGAAAAACTGCAAAACTCAGAAGTTTATCTCTTAGATATGACTGCTGTGGTTGCAGGTACTCAATTCAGAGGCCAGTTTGAAGGCAGAATGAAAGCAATAATAAATGAAGCAAAAGAAAGTGGTAATATAATATTAGTTATAGATGAAGTTCACAACATAATGGGAGCTGGAGAGGTTCACGGTGGAGTTATGAATGCTGCAAACATATTGAAGCCAGCTTTAGCAAGAGGAGAAGTTCAGATATTAGGGGCAACGACATTTGAAGAATACAGAAAACATATAGAAAAAGATGCGGCTCTTGAGAGAAGATTCCAACCTGTACCTGTAGATGAACCAACAGTAGATGAAACTATAGAGATACTAAAAGGTATAAAGCACTACTATGAAGATTATCACAAGGTTACAATATCAGACGAAGTAATAAATATGGCAGCTAAGTTATCTGATAGATATATAACTGATAGATATTTGCCAGACAAGGCAATAGATCTAATTGATGAAGCAGGATCTAAAGCAAATTTATCTAATAAGAATCTCAATAAATTAAGAAAACTAAAAGGGAAGCTTGAAAAACTACAAGCAGAAAAAGAAATAGCAGCTACAGAGGGAGACTTTGAAAAATCAGCATTAATTAAAGTTGAAGAATTTAAGGTAAGCGATGAAATTAGTTTATTGAAAAACAATAATGAGTATATACCATTAAAGGAAGAAGATATAGCTTATGTAATAGAGTCTTGGACTAATATACCTGTACAAAAAATAACAAAAGAAGAAGCAAAAAAATTATTAGAGTTAGAAGAAAAATTGCACAAAAGGGTAATAGGGCAAGAGGGTGCTATAAGTAGCTTAGCTAGAACAATCAGAAGGACTAGATCTGGGTTTAAGAAGAAAAAGAAGCCAGCTTCATTTATATTTGTTGGGCCAACAGGAGTTGGTAAAACAGAGTTAGTGAGGTCGTTAGCAAGCGAGCTATTTGGAAGCGAAGAAGCACTTATTAGAATAGATATGTCTGAATACATGGAAAAACATACTGTATCAAAGTTAATAGGATCGCCTCCAGGTTATGTAGGTTATGATGAAGGAGGGCAATTGACAGAGAAGGTTAGAAGAAAGCCTTATTCGGTAATATTGATGGATGAAATAGAAAAAGCACATCCAGATGTGTTTAATATGCTATTGCAGATATTAGAAGACGGCAGGCTTACAGATAGTCAAGGCAGAACAGTGTATTTTGATAATACAGTTATAGTAATGACATCAAATGTAGGAACAAGTCTCAAATCAGCTTCTATAGGCTTCGAAAATGATAGCTATAATGTGCTAGAAGCAAAGATTCGTCAGATGCTTAAAAATACGTTTAAGCCAGAGTTTTTAAATAGAGTTGACGAGATAATAGTGTTTAATCACCTTACAAAAGAAGAGTTACAGCAGATAATACAGCTTATGATAAATGAAGTAAAGGAAGAAGCATTAGAGAAAGAAATAACAATTAATGTTACAGATACGCTCAAATCATTTATACTTGAAAAAGGATACGATAAGAAATATGGAGCTAGACCATTAAGGAGAACCATACAAAAATATATTGAAGATGAACTAGCAGAAGAATTCTTAAAAGGAAACATTAAGCCAAAAAGTAGTTTGTTAATAGATATCGTTGATGACAATGTAGTGATAGAAAGTAAATAATAGAGATCTGAATAGATACTTAAATAGCTGTTTCAAAATGAGACAAAGTACAAGCTTTGAAATTTACACTCGAGGTTACAAGATGTATGCAGTGTAATATTTTAATAACGAGTAATTTATCATTATGAGACAGCTTTTTTATAATCATACATCAAAAAGGAGATGACAAATAATTGAAAACATTAATCAAACTAATAAAAGTAGGAATTATATTTGGTTTAATAGTAGCATTAGCAGTAGGACTAATCAACATAAGAATGATAACACTAGCTGGTAAATATAAACACACAGTGGATGAAGTACCGAAAGCCGATGTAGCATTAGTGCTTGGAGCACTTGTATATAATAGCGGTAGGCCATCAGACATACTAGCAGATAGATTGGATGTTGGGATAGAGTTATACAAAAAAGGGAAAGTAAAAAAATTATTGTTAAGTGGTGATCATGGTAGAAAAAACTATAATGAAGTTGAGAGTATGAAACAATACATGCTAAAAGCAGGAGTAAAAGAACAGGATATATTTATGGATCACGCAGGTTTTAGTACCTACGAAAGCGTATATAGAGCAAAAGAAGTATTTGAGGTAGAAAATATGATAGTAGTAACACAGAAATTTCATTTATCTAGAGCGGTATATACTGCAAGAAAGCTGGGTATAAAAGCCTTTGGAATACCTGCGGATAAAAATATATATCGTAAAATGATTATATTTCAAATAAGGGAAGCGCTAGCTAGATGTAAAGATTTTGTACTTGTGAATATTTTAGATAAAAAACCAACGTATTTGGGAGAAAAAATAAACATAATGGGAGATGGCACAGTCACACAAGACTAGTAGCTTAGCAGGAGGATAACCAATGGTTTATATTAATAGGTTAGACAAAAATTTTTATAACCGAATGGCAAAGTTAGCTATTCCTATAGCGTTACAATCATTAATATTTTCATTACTAAATATGGTGGATATATTGATGATAGGGAAATTAGGAGAGACAAATATAGCTGCTGTATCCGTAGCAAATCAGATTTCATTTATATTTATGCTTATAATGTTTGGGATAAACAGTGGGTCATCAATATTTACGGCTCAATTTTGGGGTAAAAGAGATATTATAAATATACGAAAAATATTAGGGATATCGTTAATACTAGGAGTAGGAGTTGGTATTTTATTTGCAATAGGAGGAGTTTTTTTTCCAAAGCAATTGTTAAGATTGTTTACACCTGATGATAAAATCATAAATATCGGAGAACGATATTTAGTAATAGTAGTATTAAGTTATGGTGTTTCTGCAGTATCATTTGCATTTACATCCGCATCTAGAAGTATAAATCAAACCAAACTTCCAATGGTAACAAGCAGTATATCACTAGCATGTAATACGCTGCTTAATTACGTGCTCATATTTGGACATCTAGGGTTTGACGCTCTTGGAGTAAGAGGAGCAGCATATGCTACATTGATATCCAGGTTAATAGAGATGGCTCTCATAATAACAATAATATACATGAATGATGGTGTGTTAGCAGCAAAGATAAAAGAGATGTTTAATTTATCAAAAGAGTTTATCAAGACATATTTTAAAACATCTGGTAGTGTTATACTCAATGAGTTATTTTGGGTGTTAGGAGTGAGCGTGTATACAGCTATATATGGAAGAATGGGGGAACAAGCGCTTACAGCAGTACAAATATCCAATAATGTAAGAAATATTTTTATGGTACTTAATACAGGTCTATCTAGTGCATGCGCTATAATGATAGGTAACAAAATAGGTGAAAAGCAATATGAACAAGCAAATGAATATGCTAATAAATTTACAAGAGCTTCGCTTGCGCTTAGTGTGGTGCTTGGCTTGGGAATAGTGATCATAGCAAAACCTGCATTGTTATTATTTGATATTTCAGATGAAGTAAAAATGCTTACCTTTAGAACACTTATAGCACAAGCGATTTTCCTGCCAGCTACATTGTATTCAGCATTACTAATAGTTGGTATATTTAGAAGTGGTGGAGATACCAAATTTTCGTTATATCTAGAGATGTTAGGAGTTTGGTTTATAGGAGTACCACTAGCGGCGATAGGTGCATTAGTGTTAAAACTACCAATTTATTTAGTAGTTGCACTTGTTAAAATAGAAGAAGTAGTCAAAATCATGGTGGGCTTAGTTAGAGTAAAATCTAAGAAGTGGATTAAAAACGTAGTAGATGACGTTAAGTGATAATTTATAAAATAATAGGAGAGAATTATGAGAGATACTTTAAAAATAATGATAGTTGATGATGATAAGAATATAACTGAATTAATATCACTCTATTTGGAAAAGGAAGGCTACAGCACTAAAACATACAATAATAGTAAAGTGGCATTAGATGAATTTAATCATTACCTTCCAGATATGATTATACTTGACATAATGATGCCTGATATAGATGGTTATGACTTTTGTACTCAAATAAGAAAGCAAAGCTCGATACCCATTATCATGCTGACTGCTAAAGGAGAAACACTAGACAAAGTTTTAGGTTTAAGACTTGGCGCTGATGATTATATAGTAAAACCTTTCGAGCCACAAGAGTTAATAGCACGTATAAAGGCTGTGTTTAGAAGATTTAATCAAGAAACTTTAGACAAAGGATTGATATTTAGGGATTTGATAATAAATCCAACGGACTATTCAGTAGTATATAAGAACGAAAAACTAGAGCTTCCACATAAAGAATTTGAACTACTGCTGTTTATAGCATCAAATGCTAATAGAGTATTTACGAGAGATCAAATATTAGATAAAGTTTGGGGTTATGATTTCATAGGAGGAAGTAGAACAGTAGATGTTCATATTAAAAGATTAAGAGAAAAATTGAAGGATAATGATAGTTGGCGTATAAAAACTGTTTGGAGTGTTGGTTATAAATTTGAGGTGAGCTAAAGTGAAGTTATTTAAATCCCTATTTGGAAAGATGTTAATAATATATGTGTCTATTATAATAGTCAGTTTTATAATATTAGGATTTATAGTATCAAATGCGCTTGAAAGCTATTTCACAGATCAAAAAGAACAAAAGCTAATCGAGCAATGTGAAAAAATTCAAAGACAGGTTACATTGATACAACAGACCGGTAGACCTGATTTTGACAAACTAAAATTTGAAATAGACGCATTAGAGACTTATTTGAATTCTCGTATATGGATAATGGATAGGACAGGAATTATATATGTCAATTCAAGCAAGGAAAATATAGAGCTATATAGACAGGTAATGAAAGAAGAAATAGATGATGTGTTCAACGGATATATTATAAAAAGACACGGAGAGTTTAATAAACAGCTAAACGAAACAGTTTTAACTATAGGTTATCCTATAGTGTCCAACAAATCAGTGATTATGGCTTTATTTATGCACGCTTCAATGCCAGAAGTTAATAAAACAATATCGGATATTTACAATATAACAGTCATAGTATTGGGATTTGCGTTGATTATTGGTATAGTATCTTTTTTTATAGTATCAAGAACGCTAAAAAGGAAAATATATAAATTAAGTGATGCCTCAAAGAGGTTTGCAAAAGGAAACTTTACAGATATCGAGGTACATGGCACAGATGAGCTAGATCAACTAGCAGAAAGTTTTAACCAAATGTCAAAAGAATTGAAGAAAGTAGACAAAATGAGAAAGGATTTTATATCAAATCTATCTCACGATTTAAGATCACCGCTTACATCTATTAAAGGTTATGCACGTGCATTAATAGATGGTACTGTAGATAGAGATAATCAAAATAAATACTTAAATATTATATTGGAAGAAAGTGATCGCTTATCTAAAATGACAAACGATATTCTTGATTTATCAAAGATTGAAAGTGGTAACTATGAACTAGATCTTAGTAATTTTAGCATAAATGAAATGATATTAAACCAAATAGAAAAGTTTGAAGTTTTGCTTAAAGAAAAAGAAGTGTATGTAAAAATAAATCTATGCGAAGATAAAGACATAGTATTTGCGGATAGAGATAAAATAAACAGAGTAGTATATAACCTAATAGATAACGCTGTAAAATTTGTAGATGTAAATGGTAGATTAACAATTACTACAACAAAAATAGGAGAATTTATAAGCATATCTATTTATAATTCTGGTGAAATAATACCAAAAGAAGAACTAGATTATATATGGGAGCGGTTTGTAAAGTTAGATAAATCGAGAGGTAAGAATAAAAAAGGATCAGGGCTGGGTTTAGCTATAGTAAAGAGTATTTTAGATAGTCACAATGCTGAAATAGTTGCTTTGAGTGATAAAACAGGTACTCAGTTCAAATTCAAACTAAAAAAATCATAATTAATATTTTGTTCATAATTCCTTAACATATGTGTATTATTATATATTTATAGCATGATACAAAAAGAAAAAGAGGTGAATGAGTTATGGATAATGAAAGAGAAAAAAATGAACAACTACAACAAGAGTTAGATCAAAGTACAAAAGATAATGCAGAGCAGGAAACTAACCATGACTACGAAACGCAATCAGAAACGGAGAATCAAACTCTTAGTGACAATATAGACGAAGACATAAATGATGTTAATGGAGAATCAGTAGAGTATGATGAAGCTACATTAAATAAAAATGTAGAACAAGCTAACGAAGAAGGTACAAAGAATAAAAAGAAAAGCGTAAAAACTAGGAATCTGAAAAAGGTACTTGCACTAGGGTTGGTATTTGCTATGGTAGGTGGTTTATTCACAGGAGTAGGTTACAATATATCATCATATTATTTTATGCCAAAGATAGATAAAAACTATGATGTAAGTAGAAGATTAGAAAGTAAAGGGAATGAGCAACCAAAAGTAATAGAAACTAGTGGAAGTTCAAGTAATTCTGACGTAGCTAAAATTGCTGAAATAGTTGGACCTTCGGTTGTAGCTATAACTAGCAAAGTCCGTGTGACAGACTTCTTTCAACAGACTAGCGTCCAAGAAGGAGCAGGTTCAGGGATAATATTCGATATAAACAATGCTGGAATTTTCATTGTAACAAACAACCATGTTATAAAAAATGCACAAGAGGTAACAGTACTATTATCCGGGAAGAAAAGTGTACCAGCTAAAGTTGTAGGTAGTGATTTAGATACAGATTTGGCAGTAATAAAAGTAGACAGAAAAGATGTACCTATAGATGTAATAGATAAGCTAGCAGTTGCAAGACTTGGAGACTCAAATGCACTTAAAATAGGAGAAAGAGCAGTAGCAATAGGAAATCCACTAGGTTATGGCAATACAATAACAGCAGGGTTCATTAGTGGTTTAAATAGAGATGTAGGAATGAGAGACAGCGGACTTAAGCTTATACAGACAGATGCAGCAATTAACCCAGGAAATAGTGGTGGAGCATTAGTTAACTCAAAAGGTGAAGTAATCGGTATAAACACAATCAAGATTGCAGACACAAAAGTAGAAGGTATAGGATTTGCAATACCTATATCATATGCAAAACCAATCATAAAACAGTTAGTGGAAAAAGGAGTAATAAGCAGACCATTTTTAGGTATAACAGGTAGAGATATAGATGAGGAATTAGCTTCAGTATATGAACTTCCAATTGGAGTATATGTAAACGCAATATCTAAAAATTCACCAGCACAAAAGGCAGGGTTGCAACCTAAAGATATAATAATAAGTGTTGATAACAAAAAAATATTCAGCATGAATCAATTAGTAGATGTAATCAAAGGCTATAAAATAGGAGACAAAATTAAGATTACAGTAGTAAGAAATGGCAAAGAGAAACAAGTACTACAAGTTGTATTAGGAGACAAAAGCAAAATAGCTAATAATTAATTATAAAAAAAGCAAGTCATTTGAAATTTCCCCCTTTTAAAATGACTTGCTTTTATATTTTAAAGTGATTTGTTAATTTTGTTACTTAATAATAGGTAATTTTTTTAAGATTACATTTTTAGATGTAAAGGACGGTTTATATGACTATATTTTTTTAACCATAGTGTGATCATCATAACCCTTTGGACAATTACTAATAATCATCTTCACTTTATAGCCTCTCTTTTCATAGAAGCCTTTCGCTTGAAAAGTACATGTACCTAAATAGAAATGATTATAACCTTTCTCTTTAGCTTCATCTTCAATCAGATCCATTAGTTTTGTAGCAATATCATTACCCCTATAGGCTTCATCTACCCATAGAATAGATACATACAAGTAATCCTGAATCAGATAACCATATACACCACCAACAAGTTTCTCTTGATTAAATGCGACATATTCGATGTCTATTTTTGCTTCATCAATCTTAAGTACTTCATTATATGCCTTTACTTGTTCATCCACAATTTTGGAGTAAACTTCATGTTTTTTATTTGTAATTTCAAGTTTATATTTATGGTTTACTGGTATATCAGTCATCTTTTTGTTGACTAGTATGTGTGACTCATATCCAATTGGTTTGTCTTCTAAAATACCAAGTACTTCAAAGCCTGCCGCCTTAAAATCTTCAATACGATTGTTAATATATGATTCAAAAATTATACCTTCTGATTTTTCTTTAAAAAGTCTATAAAGTTCATTCATTATCGTTATCAAGATTTCATGATTTTGATAGAATAGTGCTTCAATGTATACCCAATTCCATTCAAGTTCTGTATGACAGCCTCCTACCAATTTATCATTATCAATAACATAAACGTTAACGGTCATAGAAGGTGCATCACCTGCAAACGTTTTATTGTAGGCAACCAGCCCTTTAAGTACATCTGGTTTATATTCTAATTGATCATCCCTTTTATAGTTAATATTCATAACTGTCTTTCCCCCTTAATAAATTCATTTTAGCTGAATACTACATTTGAATATGTTTTTAAAAAAGATTCTCCCACAAAAACATAGTATTAATTAAATACCTCCCCATTATAATAATGAATTACCTGAAAGTAGAAAGCTCTTAAGAAAAAATGTATAAAAAATTTACTTAAGTGAATTAATTGACGATTTTGACAATTTGATAGAAACTAAAAACTTCTTTTACTAGAACTATTTAAACGCTATATTGATTTTAATCCGTTTATTCTCACTGAATATATTATAAATACAATAGCTTTACTGGTAATCCTAGGTTTATTGTTTTTTTCTAATAAGAATCTGCAGTTTAGTTTGGCAACTATCTAAATGGCTTCTTTACTTTAATTTTTTTTTCGTATTTGTAATAACTATAGCTACGGAGGCTTATAGGAATAATAGCACATATGATTAGGAAAATCGATAACAGTGAATTTACATTATGATATTTAAAATAAAATATAGCAAACATTGTTGTCCATATAACTGCATATAAAGTACTCCCTTTTGTATTATAAGGTCCACTTAAAATAGAGCTGCTCAATTTTTTGATTTCTCTAATATAACATTCATTGTGATAACACTTTAAGCCAAAAAAACTAAGAGCTACTACTAAGTCATAGTTATACTCTATTATTTCATCACATATCTCACATCTTAGATTTTGCTTCATAAAACACCTCCATTGTCATTAATTATATCATAAACGACTATTTCCTAGAAAAAAATATTATAAAATTCAGATTGTTTTTATATAATACAAATGATACAATATATCAATATGACAAAAGTATAATTAAATATAGCAGAGGTGGAAGTATGGTAGGAACAATAGTAAATATGGTTGCAATAATCATAGGAGGATCGTTAGGCGTATTACTAAAAAAAGGTATTAAGAAAAGATATAGTGAGACAATCATATATGGAATGGCACTAAGTGTAATAGTAATGGGCATGATGAGTGCAATAAAAGCAAAAAGTATGTTAGTGGTTATAATCAGTATAGTACTGGGAAGCATTATAGGAGAATTTTTAAATATAGAACAAAAACTTGATAATCTAGGAAAAACATTAGAAAGTAAATTCAAAAGTGATAAAGGCAATTTTTCCAAAGGATTTGTTACAGCATCATTGATATATTGTGTTGGAGCAATGGGCATAATGGGAGCATTAGAAGATGGTCTTACTGGAAATCACCAAATCCTTTTTACTAAAGCAATATTAGATGGAATATCATCAATTATCTTTGCTTCAACATTAGGTATAGGAGTGGCTTTTTCAGCAGTACCAGTTTTAATATATCAAGGATCAATATCTTTAGTTGCATCTTTTTTAAAACCTTATTTAACAGATGTATTAATCACAGATATGTCAGCAGTTGGAGGGATATTAATAATTGCAATAGGAATCAATGTATTAGAAATAAAAAGGATAAGAATAGGAAATATGCTACCAGCAATTGTTCTTCCAGTATTGTACTATATATTTTTAGGGTAAAGGAGTGGTCATATGAAAAAAACAAATGCAGCTCGTATACTAGATAGAAATAAAGTATCATATGATATTAGTACATATGAGGTAGATGAGAATGATTTAGGAGCTGTTAATGTAGCGTCAAAAATCAATGCAGATATTAAAAAGGTTTTTAAAACTTTAGTGGTAAGAGGAAACAATGGAATAGTTGTAGCTTCTATTCCAGGAGACAGTGATCTCAACCTAAAAGCATTAGCAAGTGCTAGTGGCAATAAAAAGGTAAACCTTGTACCACTTAAAGAAATTAACAGTCTAACAGGATACATACGAGGGGGAGTTTCACCAATAGGAATGAAAAAACAATATTCATTTTTTTTAGATGCAAGTGCAAAAAACTATGATAAGATATATATAAGTGCAGGATTAAGAGGAATGCAGTTCTTTATAAATCCTGATGATTTATTATTGGTTACAAAAGGAACATTATGCAAATTGACTGATTAGGGGGGTATATATTTGAACAATAAGTCAAAGGGGATATATGCCGATATTGCATTGCTTTTTGTTGCTATGTGTTGGGGAGCAGGTTTTGTAGTCTTAAAAGATGCTCTTGATACTATATCTCCTTTAAATATCATGGCTATAAGATTTACGCTAGCCTTTATAATTATGGCTATAATATTTAAAAGCAAGTTTAGAGAAATAAAGATGAGTGACTTAAAAGCAGGGATAGTAATAGGAGTTTTTTTATTTTTAGGATTTGCTGTTCAAACAATAGGGCTTAAATATACAGATCCGGGCAAGCAAGCTTTTTTGACAGGTACAAACGTTGTTATGGTTCCATTTTTAGTATGGATAGTATATAAAAAGATGCCAGACAAATATTCGTTGATAGGAGCATTCTTGACACTCGTAGGGATAGTTATGCTTACTCTTAAGAGTGATTTAGGAACGTTAGATATTAACTTTGGCGATAAGTTAACGCTTTTGTGTGCAGTTATGTACGCATGTCATATAGTATCAGTCGGGTTTTTCACAAAAAAACATGATCCTATACTGCTAGCAACACTGCAGATAGGAGTAGCATCACTATTGTTTATAATAAGTACATTGATATTTGAGGAAGTGTCTTTTAATTTTGGTTTTAATGTAACATGGAGAATAGGATATTTAGTTATATTTCCAACAGTTGCGGCATTTATAATACAGAACGTTGCACAAAAAAACACCACAGCTACTAGAACAGGAATAATATTATCATTAGAAGCAGTTTTTGGAGCATTATTTGCAGTTGTCATAAATAAAGAGGAATTTACTTCAAAGATGATAATTGGATGTTTGTTAATATTTTGCGCTGTAATTATAACAGAAACAAAACTCAGCTTCATATTTCACAAAAATAAATAAGGAGGGAATAAAAATGATAAAAAATATCTCTTACAACGATTATTCAGATCAGATGCTAGGGCAATTGGTGAAAGGTGCGTTTATGACTACTAAATATGGTGATATAATTAATACTATGACTATTGGATGGGGTACAATTGGATTTATGTGGAGAAAACCTATTTATACAGTAGCAGTGAGACTTTCTAGATATACATATGACTTAATAGAAAAAAGCAAGGAGTTCACAGTAAGTGTACCACTCAAGAGTAACATGAAAAGAGAGCTTTTAATATGCGGTACCAAGTCAGGAAGAGATGTAGATAAATTACAGGAGTGTAATTTATCGGCTCAAAAAGGTCAATATTTAGAAACACCAATAATAGGAGAATGTGATTTACACTATGAATGTAAAGTTGTACATCAACAGATATTAGAGCCTGCACTCCTTGAAAAGGATATTATTGAGACTAACTATAAAAACAATGATATACACGTTATGTATTATGGTGAGATAGTAGCTAGTTATATTAATGAATAAATAAAGCAAACAATCAAGGGAGATAAGGTTGAATGTTAATAGAAATAGTTTTTTTGGAGTCTTACTCTGTGCAAAAAAACGTAAATGTGAGCAATTGTAGATAAATTTTACAATTGCTTTTTATAGTATTAATTTATATGAATATATGATAATCTTATAAAGAAATGGGAGAAATACTATGATAAAAATATCAGCTGTAACAATGAACTCAAAATACAATGACATAGATTACAATATAAATCAAATAGAAGAATATGCGCTAATAGCAAAAGATGCTGATTCAAGTATTGTATGCTTTCCTGAACTTAGTATAAGTGGGTATAGTATATATAACCCCAAAGAAGTAGCTCAAACATTAGACTGTGAAGCTATAGCTAGAGTTAGTAATATTGCAGTAAAGAACAATATTACTGTACTGGCAGGGTTAATAGAGAGAGAAAATAATCATATATACATAACTCATGTAGTCCTTTTTCCCGATGGCAAAATAGAAAAATACCGAAAGACACATTTAGGAAGGCACGAAAAAAAGCATATTACAGAAGGTAATGAATTGAATGTATTTAGTATAGATATAGACGGTAAAAGATTGAGTTTTGGTATAGCATTATGCTATGATAACCATTTTCCTGAAGCAATAACATCAATGGTGCTCAAAGGAGCTCATATAGTATTTTGTCCTCATGCGTCTCTTATGGATGCTAAGAGGAGAATAAAGACATGGCAAAAATATATGTGTGCAAGAGCTTACGATAATAGGATTTATGTAGTAGCGATGAATGCTTTTGGTTATAGCAATGATAAATACTTTGGAGGAGGATTAGCAATATGGAGTCCTTATGGAGATATGGTAAAATATTTTGATAAAGAATGTGAGCAGATTAATCATTTTGACATAGATTTTGAAGAAATAGAAAGAATAAGAATACAAAATAAAAGTATGAGAAATCAATTTTTTTTAAAAGATAGACGAGCAGAAATATATAGATAGGTGATAATATGAGAAAAGAGTTTTTACCAATAAGTAAAAAAGATATGAAAAAACTAAATATAGAAGAATTAGACTTTATACTAGTAAATGGTGATGCTTATGTAGATCATCCAAGCTTTGGAGGAGCTATTATATCAAGGGTACTTGAATCAGTAGGGTATAAAGTTGGAGTTATATCACAGCCTAATTGGAAGAGAATTGATGATTTTAAAAAATTAGGCAAACCAAGACTTGGATTCTTAGTAACTGGTGGCAATATAGATCCTATGGTTAACCATTACACAGTCAATAAAAAGCGTAGAAGAAAGGATTCATATTCTCCTGGGGGAAAGATAGGATGTAGGCCAGATAGAGCTACTATAGTGTACTGCAATATGATAAAACAAGCGTATAAGGATATTCCTATAATAATAGGAGGTATAGAAGCTAGTCTTAGAAGATTTGCACATTATGATTATTGGAGTAATAGTGTAAGACGCAGTATATTACTAGATAGTAGAGCAGATTTGCTCATATATGGGATGGGTGAAAAAGCCATAATGGAAATTGCAGAATGTTTAAATTCTGGCATGGATGTAAAGTATATAAGACATATCGCTGGAACATGCTTTTTGCTTAAAGACTTAGATGAGATATATGATTACAAATTAGTTCCATCTTATAAGGATGTAGCTAATAACAAAAAAGACTATGCCAAAGCATTTAAGATACAACACGAAGAGCAAGATCCGATAAGAGGAACGTCGTTAGTTCAAAGGCACAATGACAAGTATTTAGTGCAGAATCCACCTACGATGGTATTGTCACCTGATGAACTAGATTGGGTATATTCGTTGCCATATACAAGAAAATATCATCCTATATACAAAGAGCCAGTACCAGCGATAGAAGAAGTTAAGTTCAGTATAGCTAGCTCTAGAGGTTGTTATGGTGGGTGTTCATTTTGTGCGTTAACATTTCATCAGGGAAGAATCGTCAGAGGGAGGAGTCAAGACTCCATAATAAGAGAAGCTAAATTAATTACAGAGGAAGAAGATTTTAAGGGATACATTCATGATGTAGGGGGACCTACAGCGAATTTTAGAGAACCTGCATGTGAAAAACAGCTCAGCAAAGGTGCTTGTAAGAATAAGCAGTGTTTATTTCCTAAACCATGTAAAAATTTAAAGGTGTCGCATACAGAGTATACAGAGCTATTGACAAAGCTTAGAAAGCTAGAGGGAGTAAAAAAAGTGTTCGTGAGATCAGGGCTTAGATATGATTATATAATGGCAGATAAAGATGATGATTTTTTACACAATCTATGTAAACATCATGTTAGTGGTCAACTGAAAGTAGCCCCAGAGCATATTGCAGATGAAGTATTAGAGCTTATGGGTAAACCAAAAAAAGAAGTGTTTGATAGGTTTTCAAAAAAATACTTTGAAATAAACAAAAAAATAGGAAAAGAGCAGTATTTGATACCTTATTTGATGTCAAGTCATCCGGGAAGTACGCTAAAATCAGCTATAAAATTAGCAGAATATCTAAGAGACATACACTATCAACCAGAACAAGTGCAGGATTTTTATCCAACACCAGGTACATTATCAACTACTATGTTTTATACAGGAGTAGATCCTAGAAGTGGTAAAAGTGTATATGTGCCAAAAGATAAAGAGGAAAAAGCTATGCAAAGAGCGTTGCTTCAGTTTAGCAATCCTAAAAATTATGATTTAGTTTTTAAAGCACTGACATTAGCTAAAAGAAGTGACCTAATAGGCTATGATAGAAAGTGCCTTATTAAACCCAAAAAACATAAGTCACCTACAAAAATAAGGCGAAGAAAATGATTAATTTGTACAAATAATACAATGAAATATAGTAAGTGTTACTTGATTGGGATATTTATTATTTTTAATTTTATAAATATCCCAATACCTATTACAATTGGTAAAATCACCTGAAATAAGAGTGCATAGTAGCGATATGTACTAAAGGCCCATTCAAACATATCATGAGTATCTGGGTATATAAAATAAGCTAAGTTCAAAATCATTAAACCGCTAGGTGCTACAGCAATTTTATAATCCTGTAATTTAAATATATGAACAATCCCTGAACTCATGCCTATAGTACATAAACATATTTTAATAAATCCACTAATTAAAATATTCATAGTAACCATTACTTCTATTCTTTCTATAAAACCAGCGATTTTTATTTTATTACTAGCACTGTATGTAGGAAAGAGTATTTCATTATAGCTATCTCCTATCAAAGATATTTCAAAGAAAGTTACAGAAATAAGAAAAATCCCTGACAGTAATAATGCCCATAAAAATATTTTATAAGACGATTTAGGGTTCAAAAATACTGGACTAACAATAAGTACAATGACTAATTCAGCGAAAGGAAAAGTGAATATACTAAAAGCACTGTTAAGTACAGGTCTAATGCCATTATATAAAACAGGGCGAATATGGTTTAAATCCATACTAGGCGACGCTAAAGAAACAGCTGTGATTGCAACAATAGTTACAAAAACAGCACCCAACCTAGACCACCTGCATAATGTTTCGATACCACTTTTAGCTCCCCAAATGCATAATAAAGTAATAAATGCCATAGTCACGATGATGGGAGTTTTATTAAAAGAAACTACTCTAATAAAATCACCAAAGTTTCTAATAACTAATGATGCTAGATGAAATGAATACCACACATATAATAGACTTATTATTTTTCCAATATATTTACCAAAAACATATTCAATAATATCAAATAGATTTTTCTCAGGAAAAGCACGAAGTAACTTCGCGTAAAGCATAAGAATAGGGAAAGATAATACCATTGCTATACCTATAGACAACCAAGTATCAGCACCAGAGGTACTATCAGTTCCTATCAAAGTAGTACTTCCCAAGACGAAAAGTAACAATAGACTTATCACTTGCTTGTTAGGAATAAATTGCTTAATCATGATGTTTCACCTCTGATAGTAGAGTAATATCGGTTTATATTTAGTTATATTATGCCCAAAGGTTGTTAAAGTAATTTAAAAATTTAATAATATGTCATACTAAGTAGGTAGAACTATTAAAGAAAAAAATTATATAACATAGCTATTATTATCAATAAATTTATGTTAATCTTATTAGGTATAGTAGGATTAATTTTAAAGAAGCATAATGGAGGAGGAACCAATATGGACTATAATAAAGAAAGTTTAAGAGTTCATGAAGAAAATAAGGGGAAATTAGAAGTTATATCAAAAGTTAAGCTAGAAAATAAAGATGATTTAAGCATAGCATATACTCCGGGAGTAGCAGAGCCGTGTAGAGAGATACATAAAAACGAGAAAGATGTATATAAATATACAAGTAAAGGTAATTTGGTTGCGGTAGTTACAGATGGTAGTGCTGTTTTAGGATTAGGCGATATTGGGCCGAAGGCAGCATTACCTGTTATGGAAGGTAAAGCAGTACTATTTAAAGAGTTTGCAGGTGTTGATGCGATACCTATTTGTTTGGATACTCAATCTGTAAATGATATTGTGAATATTGTAAAAGCTATGTCTCCAACATTTGGAGGAATTAATTTAGAAGACATATCCGCGCCTAGATGTATAGAAATAGAGAAAAAGTTAAAAGAACAATTAGATATACCAGTATTTCATGACGATCAACACGGTACTGCTATAGTTGTTACGGCTGCTTTGATAAATGCATTAAAGCTAGTAAAAAAAGAAATAAACCAGATTAAAACAGTAGTAAACGGCGCTGGTGCAGCAGGGAGTGCTATAGTTAAAATGCTTTTAACTTTAGGAGTAAAAGATATAATAGTTTGCGATAGAAAGGGTATCCTATATAAAGGAGCAGAGTCTAATGATTGGAGTAAAGAAGAGTTAGCAGGTCTAACAAATAAGCAAGGGATAAAAGGAGATTTAAGGCTTGCTATGGAAAATGCAGATGTATTTATAGGTGTCTCAGCAGCAAATGTAGTTGATGAAGATATGGTAAAGAGCATGAATCAAGATGCTATAGTTTTTGCTATGGCTAATCCAAATCCAGAGATTATTCCAGAACTTGCGTTAAAAGCAGGAGCGCGAGTTGCAGGTTCGGGCAGATCTGACTATATAAATCAAGTAAATAACGTTTTAGCATTTCCAGGGATATTTAGAGGCGCTCTTGATGTTAGAGCAACTGATATAAACGAAGAGATGAAGTTAGCTGCAGCGTATGCAATAGCGAGTATAATAAGTGAAGATGAGTTAAAAGAAGACTATATTATACCAAACCCATTAGATAAGAGAGTAGCAAATAAAGTGGCAAAAGAAGTTGCACAGGCAGCTATACGTAGTAATGTTACAATATAAACACATGCTTTAAAGAAGGAGTCTGTAAGATGAAATCCGACAAATACAAAACCACTATAATAGCCTTGTTTATCATCATGATAATATTTTTTATGGTAGAATATTTTCATTTAATTGATATATTGTCTTTTGAGAATTTTAAAAGCAATAGAGAAAATTTTAGAAGTTTAGCAAATAAGCATTATATAACAGCTGTCTTAATGTATATGAGCATTTTTATTTTGATATCTTTTGGTATACCAATATCAGCGTTAGTGATATTGTTTGGTGGTTTTTTATTTGGGTGGTACAATGGTTTTATATATTCAGTAATAGGGATAACAATAGGATCGGTACCAGCATATCTATTTTCCAAGTACATTATAGGTAATTGGATAGATGAAAAATTTGGACATAGGATAAAGCCCATACAAGACGAAATAAATAAAAATAAAATTAGTTATTTGATTTCCGTTAGGTTTATCCCTTCATTTCCATTGTTTGTAGTGAATTTCGTAGCAGGCATATCTAATATTTCATTATTTACATTAGTAACTACAACCTTTATTGGTATGTTACCATATTGTTTGGTGTACTCATATGCAGGTAGCAATATAGGTAACATAAATTCTCCAAAAGAAGTCATGTCTCCAAGGATGCTAGCAATATTTGTAGTGCTTACAATTATAGCATTCCTACCTGTAATAGCCAGTAAGGTTAAAAAGACACACCCAAATAGTAATAAAATTAATGAAGATACATAGAGAAAGGTCAAAAACATAATGGTTAAATTATAAAATGGTTTTTGGGACTGTTTTATTTTTTTATAACAACATACAATGAATTGCATTTTTCCAATAATTATTATGCTCCATGATAAAAATAGAGGGCAATTATATTATAATAAAGGAGGAGTAAAGATGACACTGTCTAGATTTGTAAGGTGTGATGATAATACAATAAAAGGACATACTTATCCTGAAACTATTATCCAAAATTTTTACTGTGTTGGCTGAAAGAAATATAAAAGTTAATATAATTAATAATATAAAACGGCTATAGGTCGTTTATTTATTTTCATCAAGAGATAAAAATAAGAACAGTTTTTTACATATTTCTCATAATTAGAATGGTATAGTTATATTGTAAACAAAACGATAAAGGAGGGTTACGTATGACATTATCCAAATTTGAAAACTACAAACCATTAGGGGGTTATATCTGTCCACCGATAGTTATAGCTTATCCTGAATGCGGTCCTAGTGAAAACTATGCATATCCACCAGAACTTTAAGTTTTAAAAATGTAATATAAATTATTTAGATAAAAGTTAGGGGCTGTCAAGAAATAGCCCTTAATTTTATAAAGACAAGCAAAAATTTATCATAGATTATTTTAAGTATTATATTTATGTACTTTTACGAATACAATTATAATATCTCAAATTTTCAGTAAAAAACTTATATAGTTGTCAAATGGGGGAATAAAAATGATTTCTAAAATGAAACTTGTTTGCTTAGTAATATTTTTTATGCTTGTAATAGTTATACTTGCATATTTTTTTGTTTCCAACAATATTACCTTTGAAGATTTTAGAGAAAATAGAGATATAATTAAAGATATAGTGCGGCAGCATCATTATTCTTGTTTGATTATAATACTTATTGGTTATGTATTAAGTGCATTTGGTATACCAATAACCCCTTTGTTAACCATATTTACTGGATTTTTATTTGGCTGGATATTGGGTGTAATATATTCAATAACAAGTATAACAATAGGCGGGGTACTGACCTTTATTTTTACTAGATACATGATAGGTGATTACATATGGAATAAATACAAGAATAGGATAGAGCAGATAAATAGCCATATAGAAGAAGATGTTCTTAGGTATTTCATATCACTTAGATTGATTCCTTTTCTTCCTATTTGCATATTAAATTATGCAGGAGGGTTGTCAGGTATATCATTAGAAGAGTTTACAATAAGCACAGTAATTGGAAAACTGCCTTATTGTATTGTCTATGCTTTAGCAGGTGATAATATAATGGATATAGACAATGCTAGTGGTGTTTATTCTATTAAAACAATAGTCATGTTTATTTTTTTAGCAATTATAGCATTAGCTCCAATCTTATATAACAACAAATATTTTAAAGAGCGAAGTAAAGATAAAATAAATAAATGTATAAAGATTATAAAAAAATAGACGTTTTTTAGACGGCTCTTTATTATAATATAATTAAATTTTATTATTATAAAATTAAGGGAGGAATCTTATGAAAAATATTGATATTTCTAATGCTATGGATGTAAGCTTAGAGAGTATTTTTAGCGAATTACCGAAAATGCCTAAATTTGCGGAAGGTATCCGTAGAGCACCGAAAAGAGAATTTACACTTACAAAAGCAGAGACAGAGTTAGCGCTAAAAAATGCGCTAAGATATATACCAGAGAAATGGCACGAAGAATTGGCACCGGAGTTTTTAGATGAGCTTTTAACAACAGGAAGAATATACGGTTATAGATTCAGACCAGAGGGAAATATAAAAGGTAAATCAATAGATGAGTACAAAGGAAAGACAGTAGAAGGTAGAGCGTTTCAAGTAATGATAGACAATAATCTAGATTTTGAGATAGCACTCTATCCATATGAATTAGTTACTTACGGAGAAACAGGACAAGTATGTCAAAACTGGATGCAGTACCATATAATAAATAAATATTTAGAAGTTATGACATCAGATCAAACACTTGTTGTAGAGTCAGGAAATCCACTAGGACTATTTAAATCTACAGTAGAAGCACCAAGAGTTATCATAACAAATGCATTAATGATCGGTATGTTTGATAATCAGGAAGATTGGCATAGAGCTATGGCGTTAGGAGTAGCAAACTATGGCCAAATGACAGCTGGTGGATGGATGTATATAGGACCACAAGGTATAGTACATGGAACATATAGCACTATACTTAATGCAGGAAGAGATAAATTAGGTATTTCTGAAGATAGTGATTTAAGAGGAAAACTATTTGTAACTTCAGGCCTTGGTGGAATGAGTGGAGCTCAAGGAAAGGCAGTAGAGATCGCAAATGGAGTAGGTATAATAGCAGAGGTTGACTACTCTAGAATAGAGACAAGATACAATCAAGGATGGGTAAGTAAAATCGCAAAAACTCCAAAGGAAGCATTTGATGTAGCTAAAGAATATCAAGAAAAAGAAGAAACTATAGCTATAGCTTTCTATGGTAATATCGTAGATTTACTTGAATATGCAGTTAAAAACGATGTGAAGATAGATTTATTGTCTGATCAAACATCATGTCATGCAGTTTATGATGGTGGGTATTGTCCTATAGGATTATCGTTCGAAGAAAGAACTGAAATGCTTGGCAATAATAAAGCTAAATTTATAGAGCTAGTAAATGAAACATTAAAGAAGCATTACGAAATGATAGTAGAGCTTGATAAAAAAGGAACTTATTTCTTTGATTATGGTAATAGCTTTATGAAAGCAGTATATGATGCAGGAGTAAATGAAATATGTAAAAATGGAAGAAATGAAATAGATGGATTTGTATTTCCATCGTATGTTGAAGATATATTGGGGCCATTATTATTTGACTATGGTTATGGACCTTTCAGATGGGTTTGTTTAAGTGGAAAAAGAGAAGATTTACTAAAAACAGATAAGGCTGCTATGGATTGTATAGATCCAAATAGAAGATTCCAAGACAGAGATAACTGGATTTGGATAAAAGATGCAGATAAAAACAAACTTGTAGTAGGTACGCAAGCAAGGATACTATATCAAGATGCCTTTGGTAGATTAAATATAGCACTAAAGTTCAATGATATGGTAAGAAGAGGAGAAATAGGCCCAGTTATGCTAGGTAGAGATCATCATGATACAGGTGGTACAGATTCTCCATTTAGAGAGACATCTAATATTAAAGATGGTAGTAACATAATGGCTGACATGGCTACACAGTGTTTCGCAGGAAATGCAGCAAGAGGAATGAGTTTGATAGCACTTCACAATGGTGGCGGAGTAGGTATCGGAAAATCAATAAATGGTGGATTCGGTATGGTGTTAGATGGAAGCGATAGATGTGATGATATATTAAAGAGAGCAATGCTATGGGATGTTATGGGCGGAGTTGCTAGACGTTCCTGGGCAAGAAATGAAAACTCAATAAAAACGTGTATAGAATACAATGACGTTAGAAAAGGAAATGATCATATAAGTATACCATTTATACCTAATGAAGATCTAATAAAGAAATTAGTAGATGAAAAATACAATAAATAATATTTTAATAAGCCATATTTTGAGGAGGAGAAAAAATGTCTAGTTTAAAAAGAATAGTAGAATGTGTGCCTAACTTTAGTGAAGGTAGAGATTTAGATAAAATAGAAAAAATAGTAGATGCTTTTAGAGGTAAAAAAGGAGTTAAGTTACTTGACTATAGCAATGATGAGGACCATAATAGATGTGTTGTAACAGTGGTTGGAGAGCCAGAAGAATTAAAAGCTGCAGTAGTAGAAGCTATAGGAAAAGCAGTAGAATTGATTGATATGAATGTACATGAAGGACAGCACCCAAGAATGGGAGCGACAGATGTAGTGCCATTTATACCAATCAAAAACGTGACAATGGATGAAGCAATAGAGCTTTCAAAAGAGGTAGCTAAAGAAGTTTCAGAGAAATACAATTTACCAATTTTCTTATATGAAAAATCAGCATCATCTAAAGATAGAGAGAATCTAGCTAAAGTTAGAAAAGGTCAGTACGAGGGAATGAAAGAAAAATTACAACAGCCAGAGTGGAAACCTGATTTTGGTCCGGAAAACGTTCATCCAACAGCAGGAGTAACAGCAATAGGGGCTAGAATGCCGTTGATTGCATATAACGTTAACTTAAATACTTCAGATTTAGAGATCGCAACAAAGATAGCTAAGAAAGTTAGACATATAGGTGGAGGATTAAGGTTCTGTAAAGCTATGGGAGTTGAACTAAAAGAAAGAGGAATTACTCAAGTATCAATGAATTTGACAGATTACACAAAGACTACAATATACAGTGCTTTTGAGCTTATAAAAGTAGAAGCTAGAAGATACGGAGTAAATGTTGTAGGTAGTGAAGTGATAGGATTAGTGCCTATGCAATCACTAATAGATTGTGCTGAGTATTATCTTGGAATAGAAGATTTCTCTACAGATCAAGTATTAGAAGCCAAGTTATAATTATTACCAGAGAGGTGATTTTGTGAAAGGTAGTATTTTAATTAAAAATGCTAGTGAGCTAGTTACATGTCATGGGTATGAGCCAAAAGCGGGAAAAGATATGTCAGATTTACACATTATAAAAAATGGAGCAGTGGTTATAGAAGATGGCATAATAAAAGCAGTAGGCAAGACAGATGACATATTAAAAGAATATGATGAGAATAAATACACAGTTATAGATGCTTATAATAAAGCTGTATTGCCAGGTTTCGTAGATTCTCATACACACTTTGTATTTGGTGGATATAGAGCAGAAGAGTTTTCATGGAGAATTGAAGGCGTAAGTTATATGGATATCATGAACAGAGGTGGAGGTATAGTAAACTCTGTAGAGGGAACAAAGAAAGCTACAAAACAAGAGTTAATAGAGCTAGGGAAGAAGAGATTAGATTCCATGCTTTCATTTGGAGTAACAAGCGTAGAAGGAAAGAGTGGATATGGATTAGACTTTGATACAGAGATTAAGCAACTTGAAGTTATGGAGGAATTAAACAAGATTCATCCAATGGATATATATACAACGTTTTTAGGGGCACATGCTGTTCCAAAGAACTATAAGGGCAGAACTGATGAATTTATAGATTACATCATTGAGGAAGTTATGCCAGTTGTAGCAGAAAAAAAACTTGCTGAGTTCTGTGATGTGTTTTGCGAGAAGAATGTTTTTTCTATAGAACAGTCAAGAAAACTACTCTTAGAAGCTAGAAAGCTTGGAATGAAACTAAAACTTCATGCTGATGAGATCGTACAGCTTGGAGGTTCAGAGTTAGCAGCAGAGTTAAACGCTATTTCAGCAGATCATCTACTGCAAGCTTCAGATGAGGGAATCAAAGCTATGGCAAAGGCTAAAGTAATCACCACATTACTACCAGCTACAGCATTTAGTCTTAAAGAAGACTTTGCTAGAGGAAGGTATATGATAGATAATGGATGTGCTGTAGCGTTAGCGAGTGATCTAAATCCGGGTAGTTGTTTTACAGAGTCTATACCGTTAATTTTTGCATTAGCAACGCTTTATATGAACATGAGTGTAGAAGAAGCCATAACAGCACTTACTATAAACGGGGCAGCAGCAGTTGATAAAGCAGATATTATAGGTAGTATTGACGTAGGTAAAAAAGGAGATGTAATTATTCTAGAGCATCCATCATATAAGTTTATACCTTATCATATAGGCGTAAGTGTAGTTGAGAAAGTTATAAAAGGTGGAATGCTTGTATTTGATAAAGCTTAGATTATAGATTAGAAGGAGTTGATAAAATGCTTGTAGATTTAAATATAAAGAATTTTTTAGCTGAGACAGCTTCAAATTCACCAGCTCCTGGAGGGGGAAGTATATCAGCACTTAGTGGAGCTATAGCAGTTAGTCTAGGAGAAATGGTTGCTAACTTAACAGTAGGCAAGAAAAATTATGAAGCTGTTGACGGAGAAATGAAAGAAATACTATCAGCAGGAGAAGAAGCTAGAAAGGCTCTAACAGATGGAGTAGATAAAGACACAGAAGCATTCAATGTTGTAATGTCAGCATTCAAGCTTCCAAAGTCAACAGATGAAGAAAAAGAGATAAGAAAAAATAAGATTCAAGATGCTATGAAAAATGCAGCATTAGTGCCATTAGAGACTGCTAAAAAAAGCTTTGAATTCATGAAATATATCAAACTAGCTGTAGAGAAAGGTAATAAAAACGCAGTTACCGATAGTGCAGTTGCAGCAATGATGGCAAGAACAGCAGTACTAGGAGCACTATACAACGTAAAGATTAATTTAACATCAATCAAAGATGAATCATTTAGAGATGATTTAAGTAATCAAGTAAAACAACTTGAAAAAGGTGCTATAGAAATGGAAAAAGATATACTCAAGTTAGTTGATGAAAATCTATAATCTATATAAAGATTAGACAATAAATCCCTAAGATTAAGGATGTGCCTTGATTTTAGGGATTTTTAATTTGATAAAATATGGTTTGTTATGATATGATGTGGATGGTTTTGTAAAATAGCATAAATTAGTAAAACATTAGACTTATACAAGGAATTTATACAGAAATGTAGAATATATTAGATAGTAAATTTACAAAATCAAATACATAAAGGTGAAGAATGGGAGTAAATATGAACTTACAGAAAAGTACCATAAAAGCAGACTACAAATTTATAAGCATAGCACTGATAATATATACAGTTATATGGACTATAATTGAGAATACAAAAGGGAATGTTACAAATCCTACCAATCAAACATATTATGCAGTTTGTTTGATGTTTATAGTCATAGTGTCATCTCAATTGATAACGAACTATCTATCTTGTTTTTGCTTCAAAAAACATAAAAAAGAAGGATACAAAAGTCTTTTTAGGATCAAAAGAATTTCTATAAAACAGTTAATGCTTGGTATAGTGATTTTTATATCATTTAATGGAATTTCACTATTTCTACTTCAAATGCAAGATCTTGTATTGCGCAATTTTGGAGTTAAATTTGTAATGAACAACTATCCAATAGCTGATAATTTATTAACTCTGACAATATTAGTATTAACAGCAGGAGTACTTATACCTATAGGAGAGGAATTATTTTTTAGGGGGTTGCTTTTGAAGGGTAATGAAAGTATAAGTATTACTTTCTCAATAACGATATCTGCATTCTTTTTTGCAATATGTCACAACAATCCATATAGATTAACAACACTATTTTTATTTGGCATATTGTGCGGTGTGATGGTCTATTATACAGGATCAATTATTATAGGTGTTGTAATACATATTTTAAATAATACAGTTTTCGAAGTGGTATCTTATATAAATGGTAAAGAAGTAATGGCTAAACAGTATGGAGATATTACAAATACACCTTATAGTATTTTGAATAATTATTATTTCTTATTTATACTGTTTATTGCTTGTACAATAATATGTCTATTGTCACTTAGAAGATTAAAGAAAATATCAGTAATAGAAGTTAATACTAATAAGCTAGATATAAACCAAAGAAAGAAAGCTAAAACAAGTGTTATTGCATCACTGGCGATTTGCTTTGTAATATATTTATTGAAGGTATTATAGAACGAATAAATTATATCCAAAAGCCATGAAGATATTTCTTCACGGTTTTGGAGTTTATTGCATCTGTTGGTGTGACTTCCAAAAATAATTTGGGGATTATTAGTGAGTGATCTATGAAAATAGATACTCTTTGGAGCTGACCGACAGATGCTTTATAATGTCTTTATCAGCCAGTTTATATTCCAGTTTTCTTCATTTGAGGATAGTCTTTTATTTATATCCTTAAGTAGTATATTTCTAAATTATGATGATAGAATTATACTATTAAAGCTACGATTCTTTAAAACTTGTAGTGTTTAACCAAAACTTAGAAGATGTTTTTTCAGATAAAGACGGTAGTTTATACTAACAAAAACGATGTGGGCTATTTTATCCCTTGTTATATATTTACTCTAAAATTTTATTATTATCAGTTTTATAGTCTAATCAAAAACTTCTCTTATATATGAAAACGTACCACGGTTAGCACCTAGAGTTGTTTCCATAGTATTAATGAAAGCATCTACTAATTTAAGCCTTTTACTTTCGCTAAAATCAAATAATCCTTTATCGAAAAAAAATGTAGCAGAAACAAGTAAAAATTCGACGGTCTCCGTAGGGTATAAAGTAGTAAACATCTTTTTTTTAATTCCCTGCTCAATAACGCTAACCAAAATTGGTGTAATATGTTTAACTATTTCAACTAATATTTTTTGATGCATCAAAGCATTGCTTGTTTGATGTAGTTGGTCTATCATGTGCTTCTTAACTTCAGATGGTGGGTTTAGTGACAATATAATATTAAGAATTTTTTCGTGTATAGAGAGTGTATCATCACTAGCTACCTTTTCTGCTTTTGCTACTTTAGTTGAAACAAAACGCATGACTACAGCATTCAAAACGTCTTCTTTCGATTTGAAATAATGATAAAAAGTCCCTTTAGCTATATTGAGCTCGTGTAATATATCATTTATAGTTGTTTTTTGATAACCGTTAGTTATGAAAAGCGTTAGAGTAGCATCTAAAATTTCATTTTTTCGTTCATTATGTTTCTTGTATACTCTCAATTAGTCACCTCCAAATTAGACCGACGGTCGGTTTAAATTCATTATATTAAATTCTTAACGAAGTGTCAACACTAAAGAATTTAAAGTTTATAATCAATTGTATATATCATAAAGTTAAACAATTTATCATGGAACTTTGATAAATATGATGTAGTTTTCTAAATTACAATATTTCGGCAATTTTAAAAGCGTACTGAGTGGTACGGTGAAAAAGTGTGGATATATTGTAATTAGAAGGATATAATATAGTTATTAATTTTCTGTGAATAATTTAGGTTATGGTTAAAAATAAAGAAGTGTTTAAAAAAACACATATAATATGTTATACTTATCATTAAGATATATACATATGTTGTAGAGTTACATATGTTCATGGAGGGATTTTATGAAAAAGAATATTGTGAGACCTGATATTTTACCCGGATTTATGGAGTTACTACCTAGGGATCAGATATTGTTTAATAACATGTTAGACATTATAAAGAAAAACTACGAAAGTTTCGGATTTTTACCAATAGACACACCTATAATCGAAAAATCAGAAGTACTATTAGCTAAGGCTGGAGGCGAGACTGAAAAACAAATATACAGATTTGAAAAAGGAAAGAATGATTTATCACTAAGATTTGATTTAACAGTACCATTAGCTAGATATGTTGCAAAGCACCAGTCAGAGTTATCATTTCCATTTAAAAGATATCAAATAGGTAAAGTATATAGAGGAGAAAAGCCGCAAAAGGGAAGATATAGAGAATTTTACCAATGT
The DNA here is from genome assembly GCF_056892235.1 of Abyssisolibacter sp. ZYX002. Classification (NCBI taxonomy): domain Bacteria; kingdom Bacillati; phylum Bacillota; class Clostridia; order Eubacteriales; family Clostridiaceae; genus Abyssisolibacter; species Abyssisolibacter sp. ZYX002. The sequence goes on along the minus strand of NZ_JARMXH010000005.1, from coordinate 176,397 downwards.
GATATAGATATAATAGGTAGCGAAAAACTGAGTCTAATTAATGATGCAGAGATACCAGCAGTTATATATTCGATATTTAAAGAGCTAGACCTTGGTAAATTTACTATAAAACTGAATAACAGAAAGATATTGAATGGTATTTATGAAGAGTATGGAATAGAGAATAAAGCAGAAGTAATGAGAGTAATAGATAAGCTTGAAAAGATAGGCGAGGAGAAGGTAGAAAAAGAACTATTAGACATGAACTTATCAAACAATACAGTTAAAAAACTATTAGATTTTATAATGATAAAAGGAACAAACAATGAAATATTGGGTAAATTAAAAGCTTTGAAAGTGCAAAATGAATTGTTCAACAACGGATTAAAAGAAATTGAGGATGTTGTCAAATATATTAGAGCATTCGGGGTAGATGAAGATAGCTTTACTATTGATTTGACAATAGCTAGAGGTCTTGATTACTATACAGGAACAGTATATGAAACTTTCTTAGACGATTACCCAAAGATTGGTAGTATGTGTTCGGGAGGTAGATACGATAATCTAGCGGGATACTATACAAAATCAAAACTTCCAGGAGTTGGAGTTGCTATAGGATTAACTAGGTTATTTTATCAATTACAGCAGGCAGAGCTTATAAAAAATAGTAATGATGTGCTTATTAAAGCATTAATCGTAACATTTGACGAAAAAGATATGAACTATGCTATTAACGTATCTAACCAGTTAAGAGAAAACGACATAGTTACTCAAGTCTATTGTGAAAACAAGAAAATCAATAAAAAATTTGATTACGCAAACAAGTTAAACATCCCTTATGTTATAATAATAGGTGATGATGAAGTCAAAGATAAAAAGGTTTCTATCAAGTGCATGGAAACAGGCGAGCAAAAGACAGTTGCTCTTAGCGAAGCTATAGAGATATTAACTGTTTAAAAGAGATATTACTAAAAAACTATGGGGCTGATTTTTAAGGCCCTTTTTAAGTAGTGTGTATGTTAGGATGTGATTGTATGGAAGAAATACATGTGCAACTGTTTGGCGTTCCTACAATTAAATATAAAGGAGATATCATAACTTTTTCACTTAAGAAGGCGGAGGCTTTGTTTTATTACCTTGTAGTAAAGCAAAAGTTTCATAGAGATGAAGTTATAAACCTCTTGTGGAATGACATGACACAGCAAAAGGCTAGAAAGAATCTCAGAAATGCGCTCTATAAAGTCAGAAATATGTTTAAGATTGATATAGGGATAACTACAAAAGGTGATATTGTAGAGCTGTCAAATAGCAATATTGTTAATATAAGCTTGACAGAAGATATCCTTTATAGTTATAAAGGAGAGTTCATGGAGAGTTTTTATGTAAAGAATGCTCCAGAATTTAACGAATGGGTAAGTAAAAACAGAAGATATTATAAGGACATGTATCTTGCCAAATTACTTTCTCATATCAAAGAGCTTTACAATCAAAAAGACTATGATAATGCGATAATTAAAGCTACTAAATATTTAGAAGAAGATATATTTGATGAAAGAGTTTGCAGACTTTTGATGAATATTTATGTAGATAATGGCACACCTAATAAAGCACTACATTTGTATAAAGATTTAGAAAGAAAGCTGGACTTAGAGATAGGAGTCTGCCCAGATGACGATACAAGAGAAATTTATAGTAGTATCGTAAATAGACCTACTATGCAAAAAGCAGATGCATCAGAGTTTTTTTATGGTAGAGAAGATGAACTAAAAAAACTAGAACTACAGTATAAGATGTTAAAAAAAGATAAGCGTACTAGAGCTGTTTTTATAAAAGGTGAAGTAGGCATAGGGAAGACAAAATTTAAGGACTATTTTTTTTCCAATAAAAAGCAAGATAATATACAGAGAATAGAGATAAACTGTAGCAAAATTGAAGAAAATTGTCCTCTTAGACTGTTTGCTACATTAATTGAAAAAATAACAGCATTAAAAGATAATAGCGCTAATTATTTAGATAAAAATATAGTTAAGCACTTATTACCAGCTCTAAAAGATGATATATCGTATAAAGCAAATATTAACTATAATTTTATTGAAAATAGTATTATAGATATGTTTAAAAAATTATCTGTTCATAATAAAATAATACTAGTATTAGAAAATTTCCAATGGATAGATGATATTAGCTTAAATCTATTAGCAAGATTATTATACAATATAAAAGACAATCTAATGATAGTAGGTTTACTTAGGGATGATTATAAGGAATCTATACAATCATTCATAATGAATATAAAAGATCTAAATATTTACAACGAAATAACTATCAGTAGATTGGATGAGTATGAATGTGGAGAATTTGTAAAAATGGGGTTAGCGAACTTCAAGCTATCAAAGCAAACTATACACAATATTTATACGGAAACAGAAGGAAATACATGCTTTTTAATTGAGGTAATAAATACATTGAGGCATAATGGAGAAGTTAATGTTTTAACAGCTAAGATGAAAGATATATTACAAGGCAGAATAATGCAAGTCACAAAAGATGGCAGGATGTTACTAAACATAATGTCTCTCTTTTCTGAAGTTATACCTCTAAATATAATTAGTAAGATAAGCAGTGTGGATGAAATAGATATCCTTACTGTAACGGATGAATTACAACGAAGACTATTAATAAAAGAAGATATACAAAAAAATGATGTAGTATATTGCTTTACGCATATAAAACTCAAAGAATTTTTGTATATGAATCTCACTCACACAAAAAAAATAATACTGCATAACAAAATAGCACAGGTACTAAAGGCTGAACTTAGTAATTACAAACAAAACATAGATATATATCCTAAAATCATATATCATTTTGAGAAAGCTAATAACATAGAAAGTGCACTAAAATACACTATGGAGTATGCTGACTTGAGACTTAGTTTTAATCATGAATTGTTTCCTAATTTATACGAATCAAATATGCAGATGGATAGACTTTTATATGCTCAAAGCAACAATATACATAAGCTTTTAGATAGTATTAAGATTTTAATAAAACGTTGTGAAGAAGAAAAGGGATATGTAAAAGATATAAAAAAGTGCAAGTTAGAATATATATATATGTTAGGTAGGTATAATATTAGAGAAGCTAACTATGAACAAGGATTAAAATATGTACAAGATGTTATTAAAAAGGCAACAAACTTAGACGAAGATAAATTTAAGATAAAATCTTTTAAACAATTGATATATTATAGCATACAGACACATGATATAGATACAATGAATAAATATCTTGATTTATTAGCAGATTGCATAAGTGATGATATCAATAAAGCTATATACATGAGATTGAAAGGGCTAAACCATATTATGCAGTATAAATATGATGATGCTCAGAGTATGTTACAGAAAAGCATCGATATATTGAGCGGTATAGATGAAGATAATCCTACAATCTTACTAAATATAGCAGCATCATATAATTATATAGGAGATATTAAAAGATATAGATACGAGTTTGATTATGCACTCAAATACTATAACAAAGCTATAGATATATGCAAAAAATTAAGAGCTTTAAAGGGATTAACAATATTTTATACGAATGTAGCACTTACTTGCTACGAAATGAAAGATTATAATAAAGCAAAAGAGTATTTACTAAAGGGTAATGAGATATTTGAGATATCAGGCGCTATATGGAAAAGGTCAGTGCATCAGGGATTATTATCATTAATTTATGCACATGAAAAACAAATTAAGAGTTCACTAGAAAGTTATAAGAAAGCTAAAGAGTATTGTAATAAAATAAAAAATCCTTTAGAGTCAAAGTGGTTACTTGAAGTAGAAAAAGAACTAGTGAAACTTAGCATACTATAGGAGGGATTATAGACATGGCAAGCAAGGTATATTTTACTGATTTTAGAGCTAGGACTAATAAACAAAATAAAATAGAGAAAATCAAAAAACTTCTAGATAAATTAGAGGTAACGAATTTCATATCTAAAAATGATTTGACAGCTATAAAGATACATTTTGGCGAGCAAGGAGGAGATACATTTATAAATCCTATATTCGTTAGACCAGTAGCAGATAAGATAATACAAGCTGGAGGAAAACCTTTTATCACAGATACAAATACACTATATTCAGGTAGCAGACATAACAGTGTTGATCATATGATTACAGCGATAGAGCATGGCTTTAATTATGCAGTTACACATGCACCTGTTATAATAGCAGATGGTTTAAAAAGTGATAACTTCACAAATGTTGATATTGACGGTAAGCATTTTAAGAGTACTAAAATAGCTAGTGATATAGTTAATGCAGATAGCATGATAGTTATGTCGCACTTTAAAGGACATGGAATGGCTGGCTTTGGAGGAGCTATCAAAAACTTAGCCATGGGATGCGCGAATGCTGAAGGTAAGAAAGATCAACATTCACTCAGACCTGTTGTAAAGAACAAAAAATGTAAAGCCTGTGGTAAGTGTATAGAAATCTGCCCGCAAAATGCAGTTTCAATGGTAGATGGCTATGCATATATTGATAAAGAGTTATGTGTAGGTTGCGCTGAATGTATAGCAATGTGCCAGTTTCAGTCTATAGTATTAGATTGGAGCGTAGAATTACAAGAATTCACAGAGAAGCTTACAGAGTATGCATTAGGTGCAGTACAAGGAAAAGAAAATAAAATAGTCTATTTAAACTTTTTGATTGATATAACACCAGATTGTGACTGTGTGCCTTGGAGTGATACACCTATAGTACCAAACATAGGTATGTTAGCTTCCTTTGATCCAGTAGCGATAGATAAAGCAAGCTTAGACTTAGTAAACAGACAAAAACCGCTTAGAGGTTCGCTTTTGGATGAGAGTGAACATCATGATCTAGACCATTTTAAACGTATGCATAAGAGTACAAAAGGAAATATACAGATATCATATGGAGAAGAAATAGGGCTAGGTAGCAGTGAGTATGAACTCATAAAGATATAAGGAGAAAAAAATGATTAGAGTTTCACAAATAAGATTAGAAATAGATGAAAAAATAGAACTTCTTAAAAATAAGATTGCAAAAAAACTTAGAATCAAAGATGCAGATATATTAAAGATAAAAATATTTAAGGAATCAATTGATGCTAGAAAAGGTAAGATTCAGTTTGTTTATACGGTAGATATAAAGGTGAAAGATGAATCAAAAGTATTAAAGAAAAATAAAAACGTAACTGTTTCTCCAAATCTAAAATATGACTATCCTAAAATGGGCAAAGAAACTTTAAACAATAGACCCGTTATAATAGGTATGGGACCAGCTGGTATGTTTGCTGGACTTATACTTGCTCAAATGGGATATAAGCCATTAGTCTTTGAGAGAGGAGAAAGCGTAGAGGATAGGACAAAGACAGTAAATGAGTTTTGGGAAAGTGGAAAACTTGGCATATCATCAAATGTTCAATTTGGTGAAGGCGGAGCAGGCACATTCTCAGATGGTAAACTTACAACAAGAGTTAAAGATAAAAGATGTAGAAAAGTACTAGAAGAGTTAGTCTTAGCAGGAGCACCAAAAGACATACTGTACTCTCATAAGCCACATGTAGGAACAGATATATTAAAAGAAGTGGTAAAAAATATAAGAAAAGAGATTATACAATTAGGTGGAGACATACGATTTAATTCTCAAGTGACAGATTTTATAATAAAACAAGATAATATAAAAGCCATAGAAATAAATAATGATTGTATAGTTGATTCAGATAATGTGGTATTAGCAATAGGCCATAGTGCTAGAGATACATTCGAGAAGCTTTATGATAGAGATGTATGTATAATGCAAAAACCATTTGCTATAGGAGTAAGGATAGAGCATCCACAAGAGATCATTAATAATTCACAGTACGGGCAATATGCTTCGCATGAAAGACTTGGACCGGCAGATTATAGGCTTACTTATCATGCTACAAACGGGCGAAGTGTGTATACATTTTGTATGTGTCCGGGAGGAAGTGTGGTATCAGCATCTTCAGAAGAAGGTAGGCTAGTGACAAACGGAATGAGTGAGCACGCTAGAGACAAAGAAAATGCAAATAGTGCATTATTAGTTTCAGTAGTACAAGAGGACTTTGAAAGTGATCATCCATTAGCAGGAATGTATTTTCAAAGAAAATGGGAAGAGTTAGCCTTTAAAGCTGGAGGAGAAGACTACAAAGCACCAGTACAGTTAGTTGGTGATTTCTTAAAAGATATAGAGTCATCAGAGTACAAATCAGTCATACCTAGCTATAAACCGGGAGTTAAGATGGCTTCACTAGATAAGTGTTTACCTAACTATGTATTAGAGGCAATGAAAGAAGGTATGATCGACTTTGATAGCAAGATAAACGGTTTTGCTATGGAAGATGCAATTCTAACAGGAGTAGAAACAAGAAGCTCATCTCCAATAAGGATAAAACGAGATATAGAGTCACTTCAGAGTATAAATGTAAAAGGTTTATATCCTACAGGAGAAGGAGCAGGATATGCAGGAGGAATAGTATCAGCAGCAGTAGATGGTATAAAGGCGGCGGAGAAGATTATAGAGAGATATAAAGTTTGATGAACTTTTAGAGAGACCTATAAATGGACATAAAAATGATGAATGTGAAAACTCTAATTGAGCCTAACACTCGGCTATAACTTTACGTAAGCTAATAATGGACTAAGGCTTAGGTAAAAATCAAAACCACTTAATGGACAATTTTTCATACAAAACAATAATCCCAATCATGCACTATAGCTCTCAGTGATGCTTGGGATTATTTTGCTATTTTTTGAAAGAACAATTCTAATAAAATTGATGACCTATCATTATAGTAAGTTTGACTTGAGTGATTTAGTCATTCTATTTCTCTATTAGCAACCTAAAAGAGTTATAAACTTATTGTTTTATAAGCTTCAATGTTTTAATGGCTCTATTTGCATTAACTCCTCCTAAATACTCATAGGTTATTCTATAATCAACTTTTTTTTCGACTGCAGATAAACTTATAATTATAAGTTTCACATTTGTATTATCTTCCTTAATCAATAGCTCACTTTTTACCTCCATTGTTTCATGGATACAAATATTGCCTTGATAAACCTTTAACCTTACGTCTTTGTTTTTTAAGTTTTTAAATTCCCATTTTAACTTTTTATCTGGTTCCTTATTAACTTTAAATTGAACTTCAAATGTCTGATTTGGTTTCATATTTATGCTTTCATAAGAATCTCTCTTAATTATTGTGAAAGCTATAATGCCACTAACAAAAATAATAGCACTTATAATTAATAGTATAATAATTATCCTGTTTTTCCTACTTATAATAAAAACACCCCCCAGTGCTATAAATAATATCGAAATTACAGTTATTACAACCCTTTTAATGTATCTTTCTTCATTTGATTCCATTATATGTCGCTTAATTCTAGAAGTCAACTTTAAATTAAATGTAGTAATATAGGTTGATATATTTTGGGTTGGTTTTATATCCAAATTGAAATATTTCTTTGACCCTAAAAAACTATATTACCTAATATATTAGTAGACGGGGATAATACTATAGAGAAGCAAAACATAAGAGGATAATAGAAACAAAGGATTAAGGATCCCTATGTCTAAGTTTATTAGACATGGTTATTCTACGTAATAAAATTAGTTTCGATTTAACCGTAGATTCTACACTAAACATCTGGTAAAATATATAATAACAAGCATTTTTCGGGAGGATCAAATGCATAAACTAAAAATATGTACATTAATTGTAGCGGTTGTAGCTTTTCTTATAGGTTGTAAACAACAAGATAATAGAACAAATCTTATTAAAAGCAATGAGTTATCAGGAGGTAGTGTTGAGTCAATAGATATTAAAGAGTATGAGTTAAAGTTTGCTCATAATGATAAAATTATCAAAATTAAATCTTCAGATATTCCTATAGTAAACCAATATTTAAACGAATCAGACGATCCAGAATCAGAAATCAGATGGATGTCATTAGACTATATTGGAAAAGTAAAAGACAATACATATTTTTTACTCAAATATGGACGTGCTATAAAGCTAAGGGATTATGTTTTAATTAAATTCAGGAGAAACACATTCAACTCATCCATAACGCTTGCATTTGGGATATATCAAGAACATAAGTATTCTCTAGATAATAAATACTTAGCTTTTAATTTTAGATACAACCAAGGCAATACAGTTTTAAGAAATGATATAGTTGTTATAGATTTATTAGAAATGAAAAAATGTATTTTAACAAATGTACAAGAAAAATATCAACCTTTTCTTTGGTGGATATCAGATTATAAATGGGTAGGAGATAAAAAGATTGAAATATCAATACCAAATATTAAAGAATTTGATTTTGAAAGTTTAGAAAAATGGGGTTTATCAGAGGATAGAGAGAGTCGTGTAATAGAGTTTTTAGTGGATTGATAGTATTAAAAGGAGTTGTTTTATTTGAGAAAAATATTTGTCTTTTTTGTAGTGATGATATTTTTAATCGTTTCATGTAAGAAAAACGAATCAGTGAGTGTTATTAAAAGAGGAGATGGTTACAAAACACTGCTTGCGAGTATAGATGATGAAAATATATATCTTTATGGTAAAGAGGTTAGCGGTTCATACAATAGTATGAAGTTAGTTATAGGTGATAACAGTAAGATATTTGATTGGAGAAATACAGGTAATATACTAGGTTATGCTCCTAAAATAACTTTGCATGATATTAATAATGATGGTAAAGATGAGCTTGTCATAACACGCGTCGAGGGTTATGGTACGGGTATTTACAATGGAACTATAAATATACTAAACATAGAAAATTTCAAGCAAATGGATATTGAAGCTCCTATTGATATCATTAAAAAGAACGTAAAAAGCAGGATAAGCTTGACAGAAATAAAAATAGATATAAAGGGTGAGGAAATATCATTAGACCCTAAAAAATATACTAACAATAAAAACACCTATAAAGAGGTAGAGTTTGGCTGGCAAACTTACTACAATATTAAAGATAACAAGATTCGGGCAAAAGTATCTGCTCAAATAACCCCAGCAGCTTACATAGGGTATATAGTAATTGACTACAAATGTGAAGGAAATAAACTTGTGTTAGGTGATATTGGATTTAAAAAAATAAATAATTTATAAATAACTCAAAGATAGTATAATAGGGGTTAATAAACAACATAGTTTATAGATAAAAGGGAGAAATTGTGAGGAAGATATATTATATATAGTAGGAAGTGTAGTTGTTTGTAAGTTAATAATAGTGTTGTTAAGTGATAACAATGACTTTAAGCACAGGGATTATATCAGTAAAGTAATTACAACAAGCATAACTATAGAATCTACGCCTAAGAGACTTGTCAAAATAACATTTAAACAATATTTAAAATAAAATAGTTAAAGAGCCTACACCTAAAGGGGAAAATTATTATTGTAGACTCTTATTCTTCTAAATATATAGGTATTATTTTATAAAACGAAAAATGTACTTTCACCTAAGGCGCTTTAGTCCAAATATTAGCTTGCATAAAGTTGTAGTCAAGAGTCAAGCTCAGATTAGATTTTTCACATTCATCATCATTGAAATCAGTTTCTTCAAGATTAAACTTAATATATATAGTCATGTATTCGTTTTTCTTAAGCTTTTGCATAATATCAGGAGTGATTGTTTTACCATCTAGATTTACTAGAGGTTCATAATTTGATAGGTAATAAATATCATCCTCAATATATGATTTTATAGTTATGTGCATTTTCTCTTTTAATAACCAGTTGTCCGTAGTAACATTTGCAATCACATTCTCTAAAGCAGCAGGGACGCTACCAGTGTTTCTAAGTTTAAATTTTGACCAATAAACTGTTCCAGGAACTATATTGGTTACATCAAATTTTACACTTCCAGGGTCGTCTGAATTTGGAGCATGGATGTATTGATAGTTCATGTTTATATTATATTCTTCTAGCTCATTTTGATATAGCTCTTCACTGTAAACAACAGCTCCATGAGGGTCATCTTCTTCTTCGTAGGTTATCTGTAAATTACCTGTATTTATATTACTTGTAGATGTGAATTTTTCAGTCCAACCAGCATAACCTATACCAATAAGAATTAGTGATAAAATTAATATTACTAATATGACTTTGCTTCTTTCCATTTAAACATCTCCTTTTTATTTGATATCAAGTCAAATATATAAGCATTATCTTTATTTAGCACATAAAATTTATTGATTTTCCTATAATCTCTAAAACATTCATACATTATAGGTATAGATAGTTCGTCCGAAATTCTAACTAAATCATCTATAGTCTCTACTTCATATATATTCTTTGAATCAATTAATATTTCATGGTTGATTGATATAAACCTGCTACTATATTTTTTGAAAATTCTTATACGTTGTTTAGAAAGTTTGCTAGGATATATACCATTAGTTAATACAATCATAGCTACTATTAAAAGCAATACAATGCATGAGATGATGATATATAGATTAATTAGGTATCTTCTTTTAGGTATAGCAATGTTAGTAGTTTTTTCTATCTTATCAGTAGCTTCGTTAGTTAGGTTGCTGATAATTTGGCTATAATTAGAATCCAAAGGTATAATAATATAAGGTGAAGATTTTAGCAATATTTTTTTATTGTTTCTATTTATAAATGTTTCTATATCAAACATTATAGTAGCTTTTGCTTGGCAAAAAATCTCCGTATCTTTTTTTAAATCTTTTATAAATTTATTTAGAGTTTGGTAATCTATGATTACAGTTTGATTTAGCATAGTATTTTGAATATCAGTATTTACTGTGTTTTTTTTAATTAGTGGATATTCTTTTTTAAATATACTCAAATAAGATTCATTTTCACCAGTATAACCTTCAACAGTAATATTTGCTTTATAAGTTATAGTTAAGTTTGATATATCAGAGCTTGAGAAATTATAATCAATAGAAGCTTTCATTTGTTTAATATACTTGTTTAATATTACATCTATATTTTCTAAATAGTTTTTTTCATAAACAGTATTTGGTTTTAGTTCAAAGCCGTAGTTTAAGGTTACTCTTTGCTTACAATCATAAAGAGTTTTTGTTACGGCTTCAGATTTAGGAATGCTTTCCATACAAAACAAAGCCACTATAAATATTAGTAATATTATTAGCGTTATAATTACAGAAATTTTTGTAGAACCTTTTATATTGTATTTTTTTACTTTCATACATTACAGCTCCTTAGAAACCTTATCCATCAAGTATAGTTTTAATTTATGGCTTAGTCCAAATATTAGCTTGCATGAAGTTATAATCTAGTGCTAGTTGTAAGCTGGTATTTTCACATTCATCACCTTCAAAGCTGTTTTCGTCTAGATAAAACACCAAATCAACTGTAACCGAATCACCATTTTTTAGTTTTTTCATTACAGTTGGAGTGAGTTCTATGTTTTTGAGATCTTTTAAAAGAGCGTATTTACATAAGAAAAGCTCATCTTGATTTCTATCAATAATGATAGAAAGTGTAATTTTTTCCATAAGTTCATTATCACCAGAAGTAGACGCTACAACATTTTTTAGAGCAGCAGGAACTGTACCTACGTTTTTCAAACTAAAAGATGACCAGTAGATAGTACCAGGAGCTAAGTTTGTAACATTAAAAATTACGCTACCAGCATCATCAGAATTAGATGCTTTTATTCGTTCATAATCCATTTTAATATTGTAGTCATTATTATCTCCTGGGTGTATATTTTGCCATATTTCATCATAATGTTCATAAATATCGGCTTGATGTTTTTCATTACCTTCTACATAATCTATTTTTAGATTACCAGTGTTTATATTATTTGTAGAAACAAAGGTTTCAGTCCAGCCCGCATAGCCTGCTCCTATTAAAATCAAAGATAGAATTAATGCTAATGATATAAATTTAGTTTTCTGCATATAAAAAACCTCCTAATTTTATAAAATATTTTTATTTTTTTACAATATTTGATTTGGATATATTATATTAATATTGAAAGTCATTTGTGTCTGTGTTCTTATTTTGTTTTATAAATAATGTTGGATATCCGATTTTAGGGATAATAAATGTTACTTTACCTTTGATATTTTCAATTGCAACAGGGTCTATGTCAGCGATTGTGTTATTGTCGCCTTTGGTAATATACTGTATTTGATTGCTGATATTTTTTGTACCAATTACCCTATGGCATATAAATACACCCTTCTTTTCAAATTGAATTATATCTCCAATGTTTGGTGTTGATTTACCAAGCTCTTTAATTATTGCGACATCGCCTGGATATATAATAGGTTCCATACTACCAGTGGCAACAACCATAGGATATACTGAAAATATTCCTACGCTAAACCATACTAAAAATACTGAAAAAATACTTATCAGTATCCAACCTATAGTACCTTCCCCCTTAGTATTAGTTTTAACTTTAAGTTGCTTATAATATTGGTCTTGAAGTATTATTATGCTATAAATAGGGCAAAGAATACCAACTAAACATTGATTAATCCATTTTAGATTTGGAAGTACTGGGCATAACCATTGAAAATATTCAATTATTGTTAAGTAAATTATTGAAGGAATAGGGCCTCCAAACATACATAAATATGAAGCTACTAGATTATGACTAAAGAGAGGCAGGATGTTTTGTCCAAGTAGTTTTGTTATTTCTATCTTTGTTGAAACTGATGTAAAGCTATTAAAAGTTGTGCTTATTAATGTATAAAAACTAGATATTAATATGATGGTCAATACTCTATTAGTCTGGTTTTTAGTATTTAACAAATGATTCCTAGCAAGCTCTTTTCCAATAATTGCAATACTTACCATAGTAATATTCGTGAGAATTCCTATTGCAGAATGATCATAAGGACTTTTACCAAACCCATCAATAAATAATCCAAAAAATGTTTGTACCACAATAAAAATAATAGCAAAATTAAACGACCATAGATATACAAATGGTTTCAACTTTAGAACACCGTTTATTCTAGGGCTAGGTAAATTGATAATATATATACACAAGCTAGTCCAAAGAACAAGCATAACTATATATGGCATATAGGTGATACTTGTGATATATATTGTATTTTTGACAATGTATATTAATAATAATGAACTTATGATTAGTAGTGTTCTTTTTATAGATGGGTAAGTGGGTTTAACATATTTCATAGTGATATCCTCCAATTACTCAATTGGTAGATTTTTAGTATTATCAATTATTTTATCAGTTTTAGTGGGCAGTTGCTTTTTCACAGTTACATTAACATTAATAGTCAATACTTCAAACCAAGAGCATGATACAGGTATTAAAAGAATAATAAATAATAATACACTAATCAATAATACAATTATTTTTTTCATTAAATACCTCCTTGCTATTAAGGAACTAAATTTGCCTGTTCAGCTATAATGGTATATGTTTTATTTATATATTCATCTTCTCCATTAAGAGTTAAAACTACATGTCCACGATTTTGCATATGTTTTTTAATTAGTGACGTCTGTAAATAAACCTCACTATTTTTGGTTATGCATTTTATTGGGGTACTACCGTTATTTCGAATAAAATAAGTAATAATCATTTCCCTTGGAGAGCTTTTTTCATCAGTTATAGTAATAGTACCGTTAATATTAAGTTCATTAGCACTATAGGTGCAAGAAAGATTGTTAGCATAAGCGCCACAAAATTGAGGGTCAATGTCACCCATAGAAATTTTATTTATTGATTTAAACGTGCCATTCCAATGTGCATAGGCTATACCAATTACATTAAGAGATATAATAGCTGTGATAATCAATACGTGTACTTTAAATATCTGAGTACTTTTTCTTCTCATACGAACACCTCTATAGATTTTTGTATACCTTTGGATCGTAGTATTTTTTATTGTTTTTAATTATTTTAATAGCGTTTAATAGATTTTTAGGTGAACTCTTTTTATAGATATAACCATCTATATCAAATTTTTTAGCTTTATTAAAATCTTCTATTTTAGTAGAATTAGAAAGTATTACAAAACTGCTTTTTATATCATATTTTCTAGTTTTACTGATTATATCAAGACCACTTTCCTTTCCTAATCTCAAATCAATAAAAACCATTTCAGGATTATGGATTTTTACCATTTGTACAGCATCATGTACATTAGAAGCATAAAAAATTCTATCAATATTGTGATCAAGTGATAATATCGAGCTTATATTTTTTCTAATGATAGGATGATCATCAACCACAAGAACTTTCAATGGATAGCCTCCTTTGTACGTTTTTTTGGTATACTTCTTCTTAAATTATATTAGAATGTAAATATATTTATTCCAATAAGAGAAAATGCTTGTTTATATGATAGTACTTTGATTGTAGTGACTACAACAAAAAAACATGTACACATATATATATAAACATAATTGGTTAAAAAAGTCAAAAATAATTTTTGTAATGGAGCTCAAGGCAGTTAAATTTAAAAAATATAATGTATTAATAGTTCAATTTACTTGCTATTGAGTATATTTTTTCTTAGAATCTTTTATACAAGTACAAAAAAAGATGAACGAATAATTATTATATTATGAAATTGTTGTACAAAAGGATATGAAAAATCAATATAAATGAGAGAAAAGTACTTTTCAAGCTGAAATATTATTATAAGAAAATATAATTATGGAAAAACAAAAATTTTGGTATAAATATAATACTCAATGTGAATATGATTTAAAACGAGATGAATTGTTATGTTTCATGGAAAGAATTTGGGGATGTCTTATAAGACATCCCCGACTAGTTTTAACCTCTCTCAAAACTACCACAATCAGTATGTTCCTTACTACAGCATTCACCGCCATGTTTAACAACCTGAATGTGAGGAAGTGTACATTGCTGTACAGTTTTAGCATGATATTTACATTCAGTTACTGTACATCCAATACATTCATTACTATGCATAAATTCACCTCCTTAAAAGGTTTCACAAATATTATTAGACATATAAGATTTTTTATTCTTAAAAAAAATTAATTCAAATATAAACCAAAATAAATGTTACAAAAATGTAAAAAAATCTTGACGAATTACATATTATGGATATATACTAAAAATAGATAAGCTTATCAAACTTTTATTTATATCTGAACCTAATATACAAAATTAAATTGTTATTTGATTGTCTTCTTAAATTTTTTAAAGATAATTCAAAGAATTGTATGGTTTAGCGACTTAATGAAATCGAGCTATAGATATTACAATGATTCATCCAAGTTATTATACAATTGATGAACTCTATATAAGAGTAATCCAAAGTATTATGGTATGATCGGAAAAGAAGTTGAAGCAGACAAAGCATATAATTTCTCTAATTTATGATAAGTAAAATAAGAAAATATAGGAGGTAATTTTTTTGTTAAAGAAAATTTTAATTTTTACACTTTCAATTCTGTTTGTGTTGAATCCGTTAGCAGTGACAAAAGTAGTAGCGCACAGCGGGGTAAATACCAATTTAGAAGTAGTAAGCAAGTTAAAATCTCCTAACGAGTCGTTAAAAACTGTTGATGTAGGACAACCAGTATATGAATATGGAAAAAATGCATTTGTAATGATAGCGTCAATAACAGTTAAGGTTACAACACCTTGTGATGATGAATGGAGAAGCAAATATTCATCATGGAAAAATGAAGCATATAAATCAGTTGAGCGAGCAGATGATGAACTGCTATCAAAATTTGGAATTGATTTTACTGTAACATCTCAGCCAGCATGGTCATCTTCACAGACAACCGCTATTGGGTTACTAGATGAGGCATATGATGAACATGGAACAGGTGGTGCTGATTTAATGATTGCTTTCTCTGGAAGGAAGCCTAGCGATGCCTCTGTAGCTGGAATGGGATATTTAGGTGAACCGGGATGTATAATATTTGATAATGGATATAATATAAATGCTGAAACAGTTCAACATGAAGTTGGACATAACTATGGATTATCCCATTGTCAAGATGAATCAGATCCTTCATATGATGGAAGCAATTGTGTAATGACTGCAACGGGATTTGGATATATAGGCAAGTTCTGTACTGGACATTATAACCAATGGTATAGTAATAAGAGTAAATATTAGGATACAGTTTGGGATGCCTTAAAAGGCATCCCTTAATATAACTGATTTTATACAGACACAATATAAATGGAGGTGAAGTAGTGTTTTCAGGTAAGACAAATAAGGTTTTAGCAATTGTATGCATAATTATTATTGTAGGGGTATTTTACATAGGCTATAAACGTATTGAAGAAAGCAATAAAATAGTAGCTAAAGTAAATAATGAGCCAATTTATAGAGAAGACATAGAAAGAGTTATAAAGTTAAATTCAAATACTTCAAGTAGTAACAATATAACAGAAAAGGACATAATCAATGCTGCAATAAAGGAAATGCTTGTAATACAAGAAGCAAAAACTATTGGAATTGAAATATCTGATGATGAATTAGAAAAATCAATAATGATGCTTAAGAATGAACATGCTGACTTATATGAAATTGTAATAAAACAATATGAGTCAGAAGAAAATTATAAACAAAAACTAAGAAATAAATATATATTTGATGCTATAAAAGAAAGAGTTGTTCAAAAATATTATAAAGAGAATCCAGTGAATAAAAGTAGTATAATAAAAGAAATACCTAAATATTTCGATGTAGATATAAAAAAGCTTTCTAAGAAGGAGATAGAATCATTAACACAGCAATTGATGTACTTAAAGAACAAATCAAAAATAGATTATTACTTTGGTACATGGGTTGATTCATTGTCAAAGAAATATAATATAGAGTATTTTTACGAAGATGATAACCTAACAAAATTACCTGAATTGTATACTTATGAAATGGCAGTAGCAAATAACGATGTGATCTGGACACATGATAAAACCTACAATAAAGAATTGTTAGATGCTTTTGTTAAAGATATAAACAACAAAAACACAAGTAAAATTAGAATTGTTACGTTTACAAAAGAAGGGGATGCTATTATAATACATTTAAAATACAATGGTAAACAGATAGAAGCAACAATAGATAGCACTCGAGATAAATTTTCAAAAGAACCTCAAATAAGAACTGAGATATTTGATAAAATTGATATAGAAGAAGTTTTTAATGACCACTATAATAAAACTTTTATAAAGTATTATTTGGTTAAAGGAGACGCGAGTAAAATCCTAATATTTCAGCAAACAAAAGAATAAAGATACACTTAATTATATAAAAAATAAGAGGCTGTCTAAAGAGACACACCTCTTATTTTTTATTAATAATTTTTATTTAAAATTCTAAGAGAATTCAATATAGCAAGTATAGTAACTCCAACATCTGCAAATACAGCTTCCCACATATTTGCTAGTCCTATGGCACCTAGAATCATTACAATTAATTTGATGCCTAGAGCAAAGATAATGTTCTGCCATATTATAGCTCTCGTTTTTCTTGCAATTGTAATAGCACGAGGGATTTTTGATAGCTCATCGGTCATTAGTACGACGTCAGAGGCTTCTATTGCAGCATCTGAGCCTAGTCCTCCCATAGAAAACCCTATATCTGCTCTTGCGAGTACTGGGGCATCGTTTATACCATCACCAACAAAACCAACCGATTTATTATTTGTATTTTTATCTAGAATATTTTCAAATATGCTAACCTTGTCTTGAGGTAATAAATTTGAGTGAACATCTTGTATATTCAGCATAGAAGCTACTTTATCAGCAGTATATTTGTTGTCGCCAGTTAGCATGGTAATATTCTTGATGTTTAACTTTTGAAGGCTATCAATAGCTTCTTTAGAATCTTTTTTAATCTCATCAGTTATTACAATATAACCTTGATAAACATCGTCAACAGCCATATAAACTATAGTTCCATATGCATCAATTCTATTTATTTTTATGTTTTTAGTTTTCATGAACCTTTCATTTCCAGCAGTAACCAACTTATTATTTACTATAGCTTCAACACCATGGCCTGCCTTTTCTTTATAATCCTTTATAATAGATTCATCAATATCCTTATCATAAGCCTTTTTGATAGATTTTGCTATAGGATGATTTGAATAAGCTTGAACATATGCACCGTAATAAAGGAGGCTATATTTATCTAAGTTATTTTCAGGTACCACTGAAGAAACAATAAAATTACCCTTAGTTAAAGTTCCTGTTTTATCAAAAACAATGCTATTTAAATTAGCAAGTGCTTCAAGAAAATTACCACCTTTAATTAAAACTCCAACACTGGAGGCCTTTCCTATACCAGCAAAGTAACCGAGTGGTATTGATACAACTAAAGCACAAGGGCAAGATACAACTAAGAAAAGAGCCCCTCTATAAAGCCAAGTTGAAAATGACTTTCCAAATAAAAGACTAGGGACAACAGCTATTAAAAAAGCTACAATAACAACAGTAGGTGTATAGTACCTGGCAAATTTAGTCATAAATTTTTCAGTATCAGCTTTTTTATCAGCAGAGTTTTCAACTAAATCTAGTATTCTGGCAATAGTTGAATCTTCATATTTTTTAGTTACTTTGACAGTTATAACATTGCCTTTATTTATGAATCCGCTGTATACACTTTCACCAGTGGTTATGCTTTTTGGTACGGATTCACCTGTTATAGCAGAAGTATCAAAAGTAGTCTTACCTTCAACGACTACAGAATCAAGAGGTACTCTTTCGCCAGATTTTACAATTAGTAAATCGCCTACATTAACGCTTTCAGGATCAACTTTAATAGTACCATTTGTTGTTTTCAGATTCGCATATTCTGGTTTCATATCTATTAGAGATGATATAGAGTTTCTAGAGTGATTTACAGCTTTGCTTTCCATTATTTGACCTATCTTATAAAAGAGCATAACGGCAAGTGCTTCGGGATATTCGCCAATAAAGAAAGCACTGAGGGATGCTATACTCATTAGTAGACCTTCGTCAACAATTCTACCTTTAAATAGCCCTTTTACAGCATCAATTAAAACATTGTAACCAAATACTAGATAGCCTATAGAAAATATGATTAATTCTATGTTTTTATCCAGATTAAATAAAAGACCTATAGCAAAAAAGATACTACCAATAATAAGTGATGCGATAGTTTTTTTATCTAATTTATCATCATGACTATGATCATGGTCATGTCCGTGGCTATCACTATGATTGTGGTCATCATGTGTGTGTGCATGGTCTAATCCACAACCACATTCATGATTATGTGAGCGGTCATGGTCGTGGTTACAACCACAAGAACTCGTTACTTTTTGAGCTTTGTCACCTTCTGCTATACTAACATCAGACTCAACAGATTGAATTAGAGATATGATATTTTGTAACTCAGAAGATATATCATATCCATCAGCTAATGTTATTTTTAGCTTACTAGTAGCAACATTTATAGTAGTATTTTTTATATATGATTGCTTTTTTAGAGCACGCTCGATTTTTGCAGCACAGTTGCTACAATGCAAATTATTTAATGTAAATTTGTGTTCTTTGTTAACTTTAAAAGTATTATCGTGATTATGTTCGCTATGATGATCATGATGGCATTGACCACAACCGCAAGAACTCGTAGGTTTTTTATTTTTACTGTCTACAATACTAACATCAGATTCAACAGATTGAATAAGCCATACAATATCTTGAAGTTTAGAAGACATATCTATCCCATCTGCTAAAGTTATTTTTAACTTACTAGTAGCAACATTTATAGTAGCGCTTTTTATATATGTTTGCTTATTTAAAGCACGTTCAATTTTTGCAGCACAGTTGCTACAATGTAAGTTTTTTAAGGTAAATTTGTGCTCCATAATTTAGCACCTCCATTAACTTATATATTTATATGATTAATATGATTAAATCCTTGCTCAAGAATCTTAACAACATGGTCATCGTCAAGAGAATATAGCACTAGCTTACCTTGTTTTCTGTATTTAACTAGTCTAGACTTTTTAAGCAACCTAAGTTGATGAGATATAGCTGATTGCTTTATATTCAATATATTTGATATATCGCTTACACATAATTCAGATTTTAAGAGTATATAGAGTATTTTAATCCGAGTAGAATCACCAAATACCTTAAAAAAATCAGCCAAATCATATAAATTTTCATCTTCGGGCAATTCATTTTTTATTTTATTAACCAGTTCTTCGTTAAAAATATTACACTTGCAAGACATTACAACACCTCCTATACATGAACAAGTATTCATATGTTAATATAATAATACATCATATTATTTAGAATGGCAATATGTTTTTTGAAAAAAGTTGGATTTTATTTTAATTATTTATAGATAACATCATTAGATTGACAAAACCATTACAATAAGTTAAAATATTCATGAAATATAGGTTTTCTCCGAGCTTTTATTCCTGTTGCTCAGTGCATGGAATTTTGGCCGATAGGGTAATGTTGGAAACGATATTGCCTCCCGTTTGGAAAGGAGATAGGTATAATAGGCTTTGATTTTATAATTCTCCTTAAGATAAAGGAGTTTTTTATTTTGTAGAAATATGTAGAAAATTGTTAAAAAATAAACAATGGAGGTGCAGAGAATCAAGAAATTACTTATAATAATTTTGTTTTTAAGCTCATTATTAATCTCATGTACCAATAAAGATGAACAGTTGAATCAGTTGAATGAGTATTTTGGACAAGGATATGATATTACAAGGCAAAATGATTATGAAAATAATGATATAATTAGAGCATATAGAATAGTTAATAAGTCAAATAATAGCAGTGAGTTTGTCCAAATTGTAAATAGTAATGGTTATAAGGATAACATTAAAATAATGGTTATCATTGATGAAGAGAGTAAGAAAATCTCAAACATACATATATTACAGCATAGTGAGACAGAGGATTATGGTGGGTATGTCACCGAAGATTGGTTCACTGATAGATTCAAAAACAAGCCTATAAATCAAAGTCTAAAAACAGTCAAGATAATATCTAAAAATCCTAGGGAAATAACAGCTATAACAGGAGCAACAGTCACAAGTGAAGCAGTAGTAAAAGGAGTAAACTTATGTATACAAAACTATGGGGGTAGATAAAATGAAAAGGTTTTCAAGAAGTATTTTGCTAATCATAATGCTTGTTATAGCATTATCTGTTGTAGGATGCAAAGATAAATCAGTAAGTAGCGATGAGGCAAATAATACATCTAGTAATATAACAATAACTGGAACCAAAGGGGAAGAAATTACATTAACTATAGATGAAATAAAAGATTATAAAGAAGTATCACAGACAGTAAAGGTAGTTACATCTAGTGATGAAGAAAAAACATATGACGTAAAGGGCGTTACGCTTAATGAAATATTAAAAAAACATGATAAATCACAGGCAGATTATAACGCAGTAAGATTAATTGCAGGAGATGGTTACTCTATAGAAGTACCAAAAGAAGTAATAGCAATTAGAGAACTTATATTAGCGTATGAAATAAATGGCAAACCATTAGATGAAAAAAGCAAACCTATAAGAATAATGCTGACAGACGAGAGATCTATGTATTGCCTGAGAAATTTAAGTAAAATTGAACTAATAACTAGTACTAGAAAAAGCAATAAAGTATCAAAGGCTTTATTATTTATGTCAGCTATAAAAGATATAAAATCAGAGGATTACACATATTATGAAGCTATTGACAAGGCGATAAAGATAAAAGACTTATTAAAAAAGTATAATGTTGAGTCTGAAGAAGATGCAGTATTTATAAAATCTATAGATGGATTAGAGAAAAATGAAAATATAGATGTATTTAAAGGTGGTTATTTAAAAATTTCAGGTAAAGAAGCTCCTGCATTTTTATCACCAGACTTACCAAAGGGTATGCATGTAAAAGATATAGCAATGTTTTCATATGACAATGTAGCATTTATCAATATAAAAGCAATGATGAAAGAAGAACAGTTACCACTTATAGATCTGCTAAATAAATTAGCTTTTGACAAAGAAGAAACTATAAAAGTAGTATGTGAGGATGGATATACAAAAGAGATAACAAAAGACATGTTTAAAGCGGGATATATTTATGAAAAAGAAGGGTCATATAATATAGCTTTTAAAGATATGGCTAAAGATACGAAGATAAAATTCGTATTAAGCTTAGAATTAGTTAAATAAATAATAGAGTGGAGCAGATAAAATGACTAAAAAATATCTAGATATGTTTTCTATGTTTGATTTAGTTATCATAGCTATGATGGCAGCGCTGGGAATAGCTTCGAAAACTGTAATAGTGCCACTAGTACATATAGTCACTAGTTCACTATATATACCAGGTGGAGTTATCGCTGGAGGATTTTATATGCTTTGGATAGTGATGAGTGCAGGCATAATAAAGAAGAGATTTGCAGGCACTCTAACTGCATTTGTACAAGCTATAATGGTTATAGCCTTAGGTACATTGGGGACACATGGTATACTTAGTATTGTTACCTATAGTTTACCAGGGGTAGCTATAGATGTAGTGCTTTTATTTTCAAAAAATAGAAAATATAGTGTTGTACATTTTTTTGTAGCAGGAGCTGCTGCCAATTTGACAGGTACATTTTTATCTAATCTAGTTTTTTTTAGATTGCCATGGATACCATTAGTACTAAGTATTAGCTCTGGGAGTCTGTCAGGAGGACTAGGCGGTATAATAGCATATAACATTGTCAAAGGCTTTGGCAGATTTAATATAAATCATAAGCAAAGTAAAGGAGCGACAAATGAATAAAAAAATACTTGTTTTATGTATAAGTGTAGTTATCGTGTGTGTAATAGGTTTATTGCTTGTTATATTAAACTCTGATGACGGATACATACCTCAGCTAAAAGTAGTAGGAGATGTAGAGAAGTGTATTGATGTAAGTGATGAATCTATAGATTATAAAGAATACACTATAAAGCACAAC
This sequence comes from Abyssisolibacter sp. ZYX002, assembly GCF_056892235.1. Classification (NCBI taxonomy): domain Bacteria; kingdom Bacillati; phylum Bacillota; class Clostridia; order Eubacteriales; family Clostridiaceae; genus Abyssisolibacter; species Abyssisolibacter sp. ZYX002. The sequence goes on along the minus strand of NZ_JARMXH010000005.1, from coordinate 153,423 downwards.
GAAAAATCGTATACTGCTATAAAGCTAGAAGATATTTTATCAAATTCTAATGTATATGATGAAAGTTATGATGTACTGTTAGTGAGCTATGATGGACGTTTTTCAAGAATAAATAGTAGCCAAATAAGTAACAGCTATATATCATTTGACAATGAATATGGATATAGTTCTATAAACTTATATCATCCACCAAGTGCAAATATAAAGTTATTAAAAGAGATTGTAGTAGTTTCAAAAAATAAATCTTTAGAACATGATTTTAATATAATAACTAGTGATAAAAATTTACTTAGTATATCTGTAGGTAATTTTATAGCTGGAGAAACAAAACAGATAACATTTACAGACGGGAAAGCTACTAAAAATGTAAATGGCACTAAATATAACGTAGAGGTTTTTAAAAAAAGACGCTGTATAAAAGCTGATGACTTAATTGATATAGATTATGAAAAAAGAAATATAGTAATGGGAGAACAAGGAGACTATCAGCTATTAGAAAAAGAAGATTTTTTAGAGATAAAAGATAATTATGTAAATCTACTATCGCAAAATGGTAAGGTTAAAGTTAAAAAAGCAAAGGGAATATACATAAATGCAGTTTTAAAAAGTAATATGGATGTTTATTATGATGCACTACATTATATAGAAAATGGCGAAAAAGTAATGTTTATATTTTTAGACGGATTTTCATATAAGCAATATAAATATTGCAAAGAAAACGGAGTTATACCATTTATAGAAAAGCAAAGAGTTCAGATAGCTAGTTCCATATATAAACCAGTTACAAATGCAGGTTTTGCTGCTATGATAACGGGGAAAAGTCCACAGGTGAACGGTGTTTATTCTAGAAAACAAAAAGATTTGAAAGTACCGAGTATATTCGGTAAATTGATAGAAATGAATAAAAAAGCTGTGCTCATTGAAGGTAATATAAAGATACTAAATACAGAAATAGAGCCTATGCTCAATCTAGATAAAAACAACAACAATACCACAGATGATGAAATATTTATTACAGCCAAATCTATGATAAAAGAGGATAATGATTTTGTATTAGTTCATTTTCATGGTATTGATGACAAAGGGCATAGTTTTGGGGATTTAGCAGATGAGACCATAGAAGATATTAGATTGCATGATGAGTATGTAAAACAGCTAGTTGAAAATTTTGATGGCAAGGTTATCATAACAGCTGATCATGGGATGCATAGCACTGAATCAGGAGGAACACATGGAGATTTTAGATATGAGGATTTAATAGTGCCTTATATGATTATAGATTAATCAAAGGAGGAAATTATTCATGAATAAAAAATTACTAGTAGTAATAGGGGTGCTTTTAGTTATAATAGGGGTCACTGCATATCTTAATTCAGACAACCTAAATGAAAAGAAGAGGTTACAAAAAGATGCTATTGTTGTACTTAAAATGGGAGATAAAGAAGTTAAGTACACAATGGATGATGTAACATCAGTAAAAGAAGAAGAATTTAAAGCAAATTTAAAGACCAATGGTAAAGAGCCTATAGAGTATACGTATTCAGGGGTTGAGCTAAATAAGCTCATAGAAAAAGCAGGATTTAACACAGACACAAAAGATACAGTTATCACACAATCAGTAGATGGTTACACTATAGCCCTTAGTTTAGAAGAAGTTAAGAAACCATCAAACGTATACGTAGTTTATAAAAGAGAAGGAGAAGGACTTGGCACAAAAGAAGACGGAGGAAAAGGCCCATACATGACAATAATCAGAGAAGATAAATTTAGTCAAAGAAGATGTAAATACTTAACTATAGTAGAGATAAAATAATGTACGCATTAGAAATAGAGAACTTAACATATATGTATCCACAAAGTAATAGAGTGATACTAGAAAATGTGGAGCTAAAAGTTTCAAAAGGACAGATAATAGGGATAATAGGGCTGAGCGGAGATGGAAAAAGCACACTTTGTAACATAATGACTGGGATAATCCCACACGTTTATGGTGGCAATATACAAGGAAAAGTCAAACTCTTTGGTAAAGACATAAGTACTATGACAATACCAAAGATAGCAACTAAAGTAGGCATAGTATTTCAAGATCCAGATTCTCAGCTTTTTTCGCCAGTAGTAGAGGATGAGATAGCATTTGGCCCCGAGAACTTATGTATGAGCAGAGAAGAGATTGGCGAAAGAATAAAGGAGTCATTAGAGTTTACATCAATGAGCAAGTACAGATATGAGAATCCCAATAATCTATCAGGAGGACAAAAACAACTTATAGCTATAGCATCAGTGCTCAGTATGAAGCCAGATATTTTTATATTTGATGAAGTGTTTTCTCAAATAGATAAAGAAGGTAAGAATAAGCTGAGAAAAGTTATAACTAGTTTGAAAAGAGACAACAAGACAATTATAATGGTTGAACATGATTATAAGAATTTAGACATATGTGATAAAGTAATGATATTAAAAGATAAGAAGCTCCATGAATGTTATGATAAAAAATACTCTAGTTTAATTAAATTACTAGACTAACACAAGAGGATTGATTGAGTGGATTATATAATTTTAGAGAATGTAAGCTATGGTTATAAGCAAGAGTATAATGTGCTAGATGATGTCAATATCTCACTTAAAGCAGGAGAATGTACAATGATAGTAGGTGCTAATGGAAGTGGTAAAACAACATTTAGCAAGATAATTAGTGGAATAATAAAACCTAATACAGGCAGAGTTTTAATTGATGGTACAGATACTAAAAAAATGAGTTTAGGTGAAATAGGAAAGAAAATAGGTTATCTTTTTCAAAACCCCGAGAAGCAAATATTTACACATACAGTTTATGACGAACTATCATTTATATTGAAATTAAAAAAATTGGATCAAAAATTAGTATATGAAGAAGTATATAAAAAGCTTAAAGAATTTGAATTACTTAAGCTAAAAGACGCTTTTCCGTTTAATCTTAGTCAAGGCGAGAAACAGAGACTAGCTATCGCATCCATACTAATAAATGATGTTAAATACATAATCATGGACGAACCAACAACAGGACTTGATATAAAGAGGAAGGAAAAATTATCAGAAATTATAGATAATTTAAAAAATAATGGGATAGGCTTTGCAGTTATAAGCCATGATGAAGACTTTATAAATAGGCATGCAGATAGAATACTAGCTGTTGAAGACAGAGAGGTCGTAGAATATGATAGCTAAAAACATAGATCCACGAACAAAATTGTTTATAGTATTATGCCTATCATCTATAGGAGTAATAATCAAAGATATATATATAATGATGTTCATATTGATATTATCAGTAATCATATGTAGGTTATTTGAGTGCAATTTATATTCGTATTATAAAAAACTTAAAGGAATGTTTAAAATAATATTAGTAATTGCTATAGTTCAGAGTATATTCACCAAATCAGGTAGTAGTATAGTATCTATTGCAGGAGTTAGATTACTAACTACAGGAGGAATAATGAAATCAGTGATGTTTATATTAAGACTTTCTATAGTGTTAATATCGGCAGCTATAATATCTACATCTAATTATAGAGAAATAGTGCAAGGCTTAGTTCAGATGAAGATTCCATATGAGATAGCCTTTATGGTATCTGTAGGCATTAGGTTTTTGCCCATAATGAAAGAGGAATTCACAGATGCTCTGATTGCTATACAGCTACGGGGTATAGAGATAGATAAAATATCACTTAAAGATAAGCTCAAGATTTACTCATATATATTTACACCAGTAATAGCAGGGAGTATGATTAAAGCAAGAAGACTATCAATAACAATGGAAACAAGAGCTTTTAGAGCATATAAAACTAGGACTAGCTATAATATTTTAGAGTTAAATAAAATAGATTACATGGTTATGTTGAGTACAGCATTAATAAGTATAGTTATAGTTATAACATATATTCTATGGCTAAGATAAAGGACGGTGTGATATGAAAGTATTTTCAGTTATAGGCATTTCAAAATCTGGAAAGACAACAACAATAGAGAATATAATCAAAGCACTAAGAAATAAGCGATATACAGTAGGTTCAGTAAAAGAAATACATTACGAAAAATTTGAGATAGATACAGAAGGGACTAATACATATAGACACAAGAAAGCGGGAGCAGAGCTAGTAACAGCAAGAGGAATGTATGAAACAGATATACTATATCAAGAGAAGTTAGATATAGCTAAGATATTAAAAGCATATAACCATGAATATGTTGTGCTAGAGGGTGTTAAAGACATAAATGCACCAAGAATCATAACAGCACATACTACTGACGAAATAGATAAGCTTCTAGATGATAGGGTGTTTGCAATATCAGGGAAAATATCAAATCAAATAAATGAGTACAAGGGGATACCAGTTGTAAACTCATTAAATAGAGTGGAAGAACTAGTAGCATTGATAGAAGAAAAGGTTTTTGAAAGATTGCCAAACTTTTCAAAAAAATGTTGTGGTGAGTGTGGATATAGCTGTCAGGAACTTTGTGAGATGATAATAAAAGGCATTGCCAAAAGAAAAGATTGCATATTAAAAACTGATAATATAAAGCTGAGTATAGAAGATAAAGATATTACGATGGTTCCGTTTGTTCAAGACATACTGAGAAACGCTGTACTTGCAGTAGTAAAAGAGCTAGAGGGTTATAAAGAAGGTGCTAAAATAAACATACAAATAGGTGAGGATTTTGATAAATAAAGAGTTATCAAATAACATAGAGCTGAAACACAGATTTAAAAGTAAGAAGAACATCGTTTATAGTGGCGTACTTAAAAACGAAAAAAAAGAATGTGTAATAAAAGTATATAAAAAGTTAATGTGCAGAGATAACGAGGTATTTTGGCTAGAGAATCTGCAAAATGTTAAAATCCCATTGTTATATGAAAAGAAAAGCGATTATATTATTATGCAATACATACATGGAGATTTATTGATAGATAGGATAGAGAAGTTAGAATTAAATAATAACTTGCAGTATCAATCGCTAATAAATCATATTTGTCATTGGTTTGAGGATTTTTATAAAGCGTGCTACAGCATAAAAGGAGAAAAATACATACTGTATGATGTTAATCTGCGTAATTTTATAATAGGTAAAGAGCTACATGCAGTAGATTTTGAAGAGTGCAAGAAAGGTGACTACGAGCAAGATATAGGTAGGTTATGTGCGTTTATATTGACGTATAGACCAGAGTTTACAGATTGGAAGATAAGCTTTGCAAAAGATGTGTACGATATGTTTATATGCAAAATAAAGCTAGATAGAGTACTCGTTAAAAAATATATGTTGAGAGAGTTTGATGATATTGAAAGGAGAAGGAATCAAAAACTATCTATTGTGGATAAAGATATTATAAAGAATAGTTGGTAGCTAATAGATGACAATACAAATCTTCTTTACAAAGAAATCATTATAGAATATAATAAGAACAAAAGTTCGATTAGAGGGGAGTGTTAACATGGAAAAATATCAGAAAATATTGGACATTGTAAACGAAGAATTGTCTTGCTCAGCTCATAAGATAGATCATGTTATGCGAGTATATAATCTGTGTAAGTTAATAGCAAGTGGTGAAGAAGATGTGGATATAGAGGTGCTTAGTATTTCAGCATTATTGCATGATATTGCTAGAGTAAAAGAAAGCAAAGATATAACGGGTAAAGTAGATCATGCAATACTCGGAGGGCAGATGGCAGAGGATTTACTATCAGAGCTTGGATATGAAGATGCTTTTATAAAGAAAGTAAAGCATTGCATAACAACACATAGATTTAGAACAGGCAACCTACCAAATAGTAAAGAAGCTAAGATATTATATGATGCAGATAAAATAGATGCTATAGGCGCAGTTGGGATAGCACGATGCTTTATGCTATCAGGACAATTCAGGCAAAGGCTAATGATAGATGAACCACTAGAGGAATACATAAAAAACAATATCACAGAAAATGGTAGACTAAAAGACTTAAGTAAACACTCACCGATAATTGAGTACGAACTAAAATTCAAGAAGATACCTAGTCAGATGCATACAACCAAAGGCAAAGAAATAGCATTAGAGAGACTGGAATATATGAATAAATTTTATGAAAGATTGAAAAATGAGATAACTGGCACAGAATAAAATTAATAAAATATAAATTTAGCCTAACAAAATAAAGCCAAATTAATGATGGCTTTATTTTGTTTTGCATCTATAAAAAAGCACAGGTGATTCAACTGAGTTTTTGAATAATAATACATTTCTTTATTCATTAGTGTATAATATATTAATACAGCAAAAAGTTAATAAAAGTAATAGTATAAGATATTATTTACTGAATATAGTTTAACAATTTAAAACTAAACCTAACTAAAGTGAGTCCGATATATGTTGAATAGTTAGAAGAATTGAATATAGAAAAATATAAGTAAGGGAGGAATGTAAATGATAAAAAGATTCAAGAGAATATTAGTAGCCAATAGAGGCGAAATAGCAATAAGAGTGTTTAGAGCATGTAGTGAATTAGGAATAAGAACCGTTGCCATATATTCAGAAGAAGACAAATTATCATTGTTTAGGACTAAAGCAGATGAGTCATATTTAGTAGGGAAAAATAAAGGACCGGTGGAATCTTATCTAGATATAGATGAGATAATAAAGTTAGCTCGTAAAAAAGGTGTAGATGCAATACATCCAGGCTATGGTTTTTTATCTGAGAATGCAGAGTTTGCACGCAAATGTAAACAAGCAGATATAGAGTTTATAGGGCCGACACATGAAATGATGGATAAGATGGGCGATAAAATCAAATCCAAAATAGTGGCTAAAAAAGTAAATGTACCAACAATACCAGGTGTTGAAAAGCCTATCAAGTCTGATGAAGAAGCTATTAGTTTTGCAGAGCAATGTGGTTATCCAGTGATACTTAAAGCTGCCGCAGGTGGCGGTGGTAGAGGAATGAGGATAGTAAAAGAACCAAAAGAACTGTTAAGTGAATTTATAAGTGCTAAAAACGAAGCGAAAAAGGCATTCGGAATAGACGATATTTTTATTGAAAAATATCTAGAAAACCCAAAGCATATAGAAGTGCAAATATTAGGTGACAAATACGGAAATATAGTGCATCTATACGAAAGAGATTGTTCAATACAAAGAAGACACCAAAAGCTTATCGAATACACACCAGCCTTTTCATTATCAGAGGATAAGAGAAATCAAATATGCGAGGATGCTATAAAAATAGCCAAAGCGGTAGATTATTTAAATGCAGGAACAGTAGAGTTCTTGATAGACAAATACGGAAACCATTATTTTATAGAGATGAATCCAAGGATACAGGTAGAGCATACAATTACAGAAATGGTCACAGGGATAGATATAGTACAAAGTCAGATATTGATAGCACAGGGATATTCACTAAAATCGGATGAAATAGGCATTTATTCACAGCAAGACATACAGCCAAGAGGGTACTCAATACAATGTAGAGTTACAACAGAAGATCCGTCAAACAACTTTGCACCAGATACAGGCAAGATAGATGTGTATAGAACAAGTGGAGGTTTTGGTATTAGATTAGATGGTGGTAATGGATTTACAGGTGGAACAATAAGTCCATACTATGATAGTTTGTTAGTAAAAACTACATCGCTATCAAGGTCATTTAAAGATGCAGCAAGAAAAGCTATAAGAGCTATAAAAGAACAAAAGATAAGAGGTATTAAAACCAATGCAGATTTTTTAATAAATGTGCTTAACAACGAGGAATTTTTAAGAGGTAGAGCAGATACAAGCTTTATAAAGAACAATCCAGAATTATTGTCGACTTCTGGTAGAAAAGACAAAGAGTTAAGACTATTGACTTATATTGGTGATATAGTAGTAAATAAGACAAAAGGTGTAAAGAAAGACTATGACGTGCCTGTAGTGCCTAAAGTGAAGAAAACAAAGAGAATAGGTACTAAGCAAATATTAGAGGAGCAAGGCGCAGGTGGAGTAGTAGACTTTATAAAGAGCCAGAAAAAATTATTACTCACAGATACAACAATGAGAGATGCCCACCAATCATTGATGGCTACTAGGATGAGAACTAGAGACATGACTAAAATAGCAAAATCTACGTCTGTTCTTGCAAGTGATCTGTTCTCAGTAGAGATGTGGGGAGGAGCTACATTTGATGTAGCATATAGATTCTTAAATGAATCACCTTGGGATAGATTAGATAAGCTTAGGAAAAAGATACCTAATATATTGTTCCAGATGCTACTTAGGGGATCAAATGGAGTTGGTTATAAAAACTATCCTGATAATGTGATAAGAAGATTTATAAGACAAGCGAGTTGTAAAGGCATAGATGTATTTAGAATATTTGATTCATTAAACTGGATTGAAGGAATGAAAGTTGCCATTAACGAAGTTTTAGAGTGTGGTAAATTAGCAGAAGCCTGTATCTGCTATACAGGTGATATACTTGATGTGAAAAGAGATAAATATACACTCCAGTACTATATAAATATGGCAAAAGAGTTAGAAAAGATGGGAGTTCATATATTAGGTATAAAGGATATGTCAGCATTACTCAAGCCACATGCTGCATATAAACTCATAAAAGAACTCAAAAAAGAAATATCTATACCTATACATTTACACACTCATGATACCAGTGGAAATGGCGTAGCAACAGTGTTGATGGCAGCAGAAGCAGGAGTGGATATAGTTGATACAGCATTTAACGGCATGTCAGGACTTACTAGTCAGCCAGCTCTAAACTCAGTTGTTGCAGCATTAGAGAATACAGAAAGACAAACAGGGATTAAATTAGATGACATACAGAAATTATCTGATTACTGGAGTGCAGTAAGACCAGTATATGATGAGTTTGAGTCAGATTTAAAATCAGCTACAGCTGAGATATATAAATACGAATTGCCAGGAGGACAATACTCAAATCTTAAACCTCAAGTATCAAGTTTTGGCTTAGGACATAAATTTAAAGAAGTTAAAGAAACTTATAAAAAAGTTAATGAAATGCTAGGAGACATAATAAAAGTAACACCATCTTCTAAAGTAGTGGGAGATTTAGCAATATTTATGGTTCAAAACGATTTAGACGAAAAAAGTATATACACAAAAGGAAAAAACATGGCGTTTCCAGATTCGGTAGTTGATTATTTTGAAGGAATGATAGGTCAGCCAACTGGAGGTTTTCCAAAAGAACTACAGGAGATTGTATTAAAAGGAAAAGAGCCAATAACATGTAGACCAGGAGAGTTACTAGAAGATGAAGATTTCGATAAGATGAAGAGCTATTTAGAAGATAAATATGGTAGAAATTTCGATGAACAAGAACTTCTGAGTTATGCACTTTATCCAAAGGTGTTTGAAGACTATCTTAAAAAAGTAGACAAATACGGAGATTTGAGTAAAGTAGGCAGTGATGTATTTTTCCATGGTTTATATGAAGGAGAAACAAGTGAGGTAGAAATAGCGGAAGGTAAGAGATTAGTAATAAAATTACTTGAAGTAGGAAAGATTGACGAAGAGGGAAATAGAAGTGTTAACTTTGAGATTAATGGAAATCGTAGAGAGATCAAAATACATGATAAAGCTGCTGATAATAGCAAAAAAGAAACTTCATTTACGCAAATGGCAGATGATGAAAATGATTTAGAAATAGGTTCTAGTATCCCAGGAACAGTCGTAAAAATATTAGTTAACGAGGGTGAAGAAGTAAAAGAAAATCAACCTCTTATAGTAATAGAAGCAATGAAAATGGAGACAAATATAACCGCAACTGTGGGTGGCGTTGTTGATATTATAGCAGTAAAAGAAAATCAGCAAGTTAAATCAGGAGAATTGTTAATAAAGTTAAAGTAAAACAAAGAATCAAAAAAGAAATCTTATTCAAAGTTGACAAAATATAAGACCCTTTTGTATATTTAACAGGTATATAAAGGGGTTTTAGTATGAAAAATTTTAGGATCGTTATTTATGCGATGGGTATTAAATATAAAGGGTGAAAGCAGATATAAATGTAGAGCAACTTTTATATTAGACATAAAAATAAATCATTGACAAAAAAATAGTTATGTATTAAAATGTGTTTAATATTTAAAACGTCGATTGAGAGTAGTAGATTTGTTAAGTTGCTACAGAGAGCAAGTGGTGGTGAGAGCTTGTGTAATGAAACAGATTGAATGGACTCATGAGTGGAAGCTGAAGTATAGTATGCGACACGGGTTCTCCCGTTACAGAGATCAAATATCGGACGATAAAGTCCCGTATTGTAGAGATGTAGTTTTTTTGTGCTACAAAAGAGGTGGCAACGCGGATATATTCGCCCTCTATATACTGAATAGGTATGTAGAGGGCTTTTTTGATGCTTATTCTAATACAGAGTTTTATGAATAATATTCACATACTAATACTTTCGTGTTTTAAATAAATAAAATACAGGAGGAATTACGATGAAAAATCAAGATGGTTATTTTGGAGAATTTGGAGGAGCTTATGTTCCAGAAGATTTAGGTAAGGTACTCAAAGATGTAGAGCGAGCATTTTTATACTATATTAAAGACGAGGATTTTTTAAGAGAATTAGAATATTATCAAAAAGATTATATTGGAAGAGCTAATCCACTATATTATGCTAAAAATCTGAGTGAAAATGCAGGTGGAGCAAAGATTTATCTTAAAAGAGAAGACTTAAATCATACAGGGGCACATAAAATAAATAATGCTATAGGGCAAGTACTGTTAGCTAAAAAAATGGGCAAAAAGAGGATTATAGCAGAAACAGGAGCAGGGCAACATGGTGTTGCAACAGCTACGGCTTGTGCACTATTTGATATAGAGTGTACTGTGTACATGGGAGAAGTCGATATGAAAAGACAAAGTTTGAATGTGTTCAGAATGGAGCTGCTGGGCGCTAAAGTAATACCTGCGACAAAAGGAAGAAAAACACTCAAAGATGCTGTTGATGCTGCACTTGATGATTTTGTAAAAAACAGTGAGGATACATTTTATGTGCTAGGGTCAGCAGTAGGACCTCATCCATATCCTATTATGGTTAGAGAGTTTCAAAGTGTTATAGGAGAAGAGGCTAGAAAACAAATACTTGAAAAAGAGGGTAGATTGCCAGATTATATAGTAGCATGTGTAGGAGGAGGAAGCAATGCAATAGGATTATTTAATCCATTTTATGATGATAAACAAGTTAAAATAGTGGGAGTAGAACCAGCTGGTTTAGGATTAGATACAAACGAACATGCAGCATCAATTAGCAAAGGTACAACAGGTATCATTCATGGGTTTAAGTGTTATACAATACAAGATAAAAATGGAGATGATTTACCGGTACATTCAATAGCAGCAGGGCTAGATTATCCAGGAGTTGGGCCAGAGCATTGTTATTATAAGAAAACCAGCAGAGCAGAATATGTTGCAATAACAGACGAAGAAGCATTAGAGGCATTTAGCCTATTAAGCAGAACAGAAGGAATAATACCAGCATTAGAAAGTTCTCATGCAATAGCGTATGGAGTCAAACTAGCTAAAAAACTACCAAAAGATAAAGTGATCATAGTAAACCTATCTGGTAGAGGGGACAAAGATGCTATACAGGTCAAAGAGATATTTAATAGTAGAAGGTAGTTGTTTAGATGATATAAATTTATAGTCACTAGCTAACACATTAATAATATTTAGTGGAGAAAAAGACATATAAATTCCTATTGACAAAAATTAGTTTATATAGTAATATGTACCTATTACAAATTATTATTTATAATTTTTATATTATTCTATATAAATTATATTGGAATTAAAATCGGCTAGAGTTAGGAGTGACGACTCCTAGTTTATATTAATATATTTATATAACTAGCAAATTGAATATTCATTAAAAATTTAAGTAGGAGGGTAATTATGAAAAAGACTTTAGGAAAAAGCAATATGAGCGATAGTTTTAATGCATACCATAAGGCTGCTTGTACTATATGTGGAGGTTATTGTACTGTTGGTTGTACTCCAGGTATGGGGGAAATGTGGGATTATGAAAAATCGGTAAGACCATCACAGAGAGCTGAATTTCCTTCACAATAAGTTAAATATAATATGCTTCAGCATCTGCTTTTGCAGATGTTGAAGTTATTAAATAGGAGTATATTAAAATAATATAATATTATTGATTAATATTAGATAATAAGGAGATAAGGTCATACAACATAAATATATTGTAAAACACAGGTTAAGATGTTTTTACTGAAAATTGACGTTGAGACTAGGAATTATATTGTACAAACACAAAAAGTCATTGCATAGTTAATGATACAATAGAATGTTTAATATAAATCAATATGAATACAATTGCCAAGCACATAAGTAACTATGTGCTTTAGAACCGGCAAATTTTTATATATTATTTAGTTTTAGTGTAGATTTTGCATGTATTTTAGATAGTTTTGAAAAAATTTGGTTAACTGTTTTCTTTAACATAATCTCAAATCGAGTCGTAACAATATTAGAAAATAGTAGAATACATAAAGAATCAATATATAGAAGAAAACAGAAAAGCGACTATTTTACTATAGGGAAGTTTTCAGGTGCTTTAGCATCAAATCTAGTCCTCCTGCTTTTAGCAGGTGGTAATTAATTTTTATCATAAAAATTTTAAAAGTAAATCAAGATAATTAAGGTTTAATATGACTAGAAAAACCGCACGTTACTAAGTTACTCAACCGGTTAATATAAAAAAGTAAAAAGGGGGAAAACATAAATGTATATGTATAAAGCCTTTAAATCACCATATAACTATTATGTTTATGATGCAAATAAAAATATTATCATGAAGATTAATAAAACAGAGTATGAAGTATTAGAACGTATTTATAATGGTAATGTCTTGGATGGAGATATGGATATATTGAAAGCATTCCAAAGAAATGGGTTATGTAAAAAGACTAATGTTACAGAAATTAGACATCCTGAAGAGCCCAACCTTAGCCATTATTTTGATAATATGCTTACACGATTATATTTACAATTAACTCAAAACTGTAATCTTCGATGTGAATATTGTGCATATTCAGGGCTATATGAAAATAGAAACCACTCAAATAAAGTAATGTCGTATGATGTTGCGAAAATGGCTGTAGACTATTTTGTAGAACACTCTAAAGACTTGCCTAGGTGTGATATAGGATTCTATGGTGGAGAACCATTTTTAGAATTTAAATTAATGAAAGATATAGTTAAATATATAAAATCTAATTATCCTGAGAAGAATATTACCTATACTGTAACCACAAATGGAACGTTATTAACATTAGAAGTTATAGAATTTTTGGTTAATAATGACTTTTCATTATTAATAAGTCTTGATGGACACAAAGATTGTCAAGATTCAAAACGAAAATTCGTTAACGGAAAAGGGACATTTGATACTATTATAAAAAATTTAAGAACAATTCAAAACAAGTATCCAAATTATTTTTCAAAAGTACTTATAAATTCAGTTGTAGCTCCTGAATCAGATTTTGCATGTATTACAGAGTTTTTTTCAGCTGATGAAGTTGTAAAAGATTTAGGTGTTATAAGTGGAATTGTGTCTGATAATTATATTAGTGATAAAATGTATTATCCAGATAAGTATTTTATGGTGCAGAGGTTTGAAACATTTAAGGCGATGCTTTGGAGCATAGGTAAAATAGATTTAGAAAAAGTTTCAAAGATTTTTGTTAGATGGAGAGGTCAGATAGCAGACAAATATAGATTATTAAGGCATCTTGGACAACTGCAGTCATGTCATCATCCTGGTGGTCCATGTATACCAGGAAAACATAGGTTATTTCTTGATACAGACGGAAATTTCTTTCCATGTGAGAAAGTGAGTGAGAAGTCAAAGGTAATGAAAATCGGGACATTACAAAATGGTATTGATCTTGAAAAAGTAAAAGCTATGATAAATGTTGCACAATGTACGAAAGAAGAGTGTATGAATTGCTGGTGTTTTAGTTTATGTGCCCAATGTGCAAGTAATGCAGACGATTTAACAGAAAATTTTTCAAAAGAAAAGCGTTTATCTAGGTGTGAATTAATCAAAAATTTCATTATTGAAGATTTTTTAGACATTTGTTATCTTAAAGAAAATGGGTTTAACTTTGAGGAAGGAGTTATTGAGATATGAAAAAAAATATGATGATATACCCTTTTGGCCCACAAACAACACCTATAGTTAGATATATAGATATGTTAGAAACAGTAGTTGTACAACCTGTTGCTAGCAAAAGTTGGAGTTTTTGTGAAGTCGATATAGAAAATTTTGATGGAGGAAGTTCTCAAATTAAATCTATTTCATATGATTTCGAAGATTCTTTTGATAAATGTGATTTAATATATGTTCCTTACGAAAATAATATTTTAACATTGAAAGACTATAAAACATTAATTGATAGAATAGTAGAATCAGAAAAGCATGCAATAATATCACATGATTTAGAGAAGAAATTAAATTACAACTTGTCTAATTTCGAGAATATAGATATTTACGATTTTGATGATACGGAAATAGAGTTTAAATTTGAACAGATAGTGCCAATTAGTATACCTGTTATTTTAGTAATGGGTGATGGAATAAACTGCAATAAATTTGAAATTCAATTGACATTAAGGAAGTTTTTTCAGGATAAAGGATATTCAGTATGTCAATTTGGAACAAAAGAATATAGTAGATTATTTGGATTCAAGTCACTTCCAAGGTTTATATTTGGTTCCAAAAGTTTAAAAAATAAAATAATTAGGTTAAATTATACAATTTATAGAGAGGTTATGAGAGAGAAAGCTGATATAGTTATAGTTGGAGTTCCTGGAGGAGTATTGCCAATAAGTAAAGAACATCCTGGAGATTTTGGGGAGTTTGCATACATGATAACCAATGCAGTAAAACCAGATATAACGATAAGAAGTCTTTATTATAATAATTATCCAAGTGAATTTTTTAAAAAAGATAGATTAATGTGTAAGTATAGACTAAATAGTGAAGTTGAGTATTACAATATTTCAAATACAAAATTAGTTTTTCCTTATGATAGATACAGTGAATTAGATTATTTGACTATAAAAAGCAATAATATAGTAAACTATGTAACATCTCAAAATGATAAAACTGATGGGTATAAATGTTTTAATGTATTAGAAGAAAATAATTTAGCAGACGCTTACAATCAAATTTTAAGTCAGCTAATTGGAAATCAGGTAGTTATATAATAGTAAAGGAGAAATTATAATGAAAAATAAAGATTATATAGAAAAAAAAATTAGAATAATAATAAAAGAAATATGTAAGAGAGATATTGAGCAATTAAGTTCAAATATCTTTATTTATCCAATAAGTATGTCAAGTCGTGAGTTGGCTTATATCTTTGTTGAAATCGAAAAAGAATTTAATGTTGACTTAAATCTACTTGTGGAGGAGTATAAAAATCACACAATTGCAGGGCTTATAAATGCTGTAATAAGTGTTCAAAGTTCTCTTACAGAGTGTGTATAACTTAATATTATCTTTCTAAAAGGATGGGAAAAAGGATGAGATTTCTAAATGTTGCTTTTATAGATGATGGAATAAATGAAGAAGGTATATCGTTAGATGGAAAGTATACATTTTATCATTATGTACTCGATAAAAAAAAGATTGCTGAATCTAGAGAATCTATCAAAAATAAAGAATCTCATGGAACGCTTTGTGCCAAAATGTTTACCGGCTTTGCGCCAATATGTAATATTCATGATATTAAAATACCTACTACAAGAAAGGATAATATGAAATCAGAGGATATTAATATAGCCTTAAAATGGTGTATTAATAATGATATTCAAATTATCTCAATGAGTTTAGGTATATTATCAATGCTTAATATATCTCACCTTAAACATAGTATAAGAGAATTAACGAAACAAGGAACAATAATTGTTGCAACTTCTAGCAACACTAATAAGGTGACCTATCCTGCATCTTTTCCAGATGTCATAGGTATTAGGTATGATAGAGATGGACTATTAAATGATGGAGAGTATTATTATTTACAAAATCCTATTGATGGAATTAATGTAATTACTTCTCTTCCTAAAAAACATCCACTCAATTATTATGAGGAATTATATGAAAATAAAAATTTTATGACAAATAGTTTTGCAGCTCCATATATTGCTTCAAAAATTTGCTCTTATTTAAACGAGGGAATGAGTATGAAAGTAATCAGGAAAGCACTAGAAAATAATTCCAAGAGGTTTCCGAGTAATCAAATTTATAAATATTATGAGAGCTGCATTGTAAATTACAAGGAAGAAAGGTTAATTGATATTCCAATAGTAGCAGTTTTGGCAAATGAAAAAGCCGAAGGTGCTATTTACGAGGAATTATATAAAATCTTTCAAGCTAATGGATATTTGTGTGGTCTTATAAATGATGATGATGACATAACTGAAATTAAATTTTCTAAAAAATGGGCTAGTGAGTATAGTATTTCAATAAACCAATTAATAACTTTGATTATCAATAACACCATAATGGATATATTATTAATCACAATAGCTGAAGAGGAATTGGACGAACTATTATCTTCAAAGTTAGTGGATATTATTTTAAAACCGAAATCATTATCAATAATCTCAGAACTAGATACAATAAATTATTCCATGAATTATAATATAAAAAAAATCTTTAAGAAAATAGTAAATATATTTAATAACTAAAAAATACAATACATGTCCAATTAGTAAGTAGATGTAAAAGTAACGTGAGAATAAATTTATCAGTTCATTAAACTGCCTTTCAGTCAGAGAAATAATTTAACATAGTGACATAATCAAAATAAAATCATTTGTGATGTTCTTGATTAATCACAAGTATCATAGTAGATACAATCCTTTGACTACTTATTTTCTTATCTGTAACTAGAGAATTATAGTTTGATTAAAGGTAGCAATGACTTATTGAAAACTTTAGATGTAGTATTACAGTAAATCTAATCTAGTTGAGGCATGATTATCTGTAAACGATAGACCGTAATTAAAATAAGTAGTTCGTATACATTTAGCGATTGTTAAAGATATACTCAAAAATAAATGAAGCCATAAAATGAAAATAAATTCCATTGAAGATCCTCAGTAGAAAGTAATACTACTTTTTACAAAATCTAAAAAAATAATAAAATATAGGTTTTAACATTTTAATAAATACGTAGTTTTATGTTATAATTTTCATAGTATGACTACCAACTTCAGAGTACTATTCAATAAAATTTATATACTAAAATTTTCAGAACCAAAGTTATTAAGAGGTGAATTGAATGGATTATAAAACAATTAATATAGTAATTATATTTGTGATAATTTTATCATTATGTGGATGCTCCTTATCACAAGAGAGTGTTTATGATGAATTATCAAAGGAGATAAAATCCAATAAAAAGAGTAATGACAATATAACTTTAACAGGAGAACTAAATAAAGAAAAAAATTTAAGTGGAACATTAACAATAACAACATTATTGGACGATTATATAAATATACATGCCAAGAATTTCATGAAACTACATCCTGATGTAAAAATTATTTTCAAAACGTCTGACGAAAATCAATTTGAAACGTTAGAAATGTATTCTAATAGAGTTTCTGTAGAACTAATGAGTGGAACAGCAAGTGATGTTGTAGATTTAGCCAATTTAGATATAAATCGCTATGCTAAAAGTGAATTACTATGCAATTTATACGAGTTTATGAATGATGATACTAGTTTCAATAAATCAGATTATTATGATAATATATTTAAAGCTATGGAGTATGAGAATGCTCTTTATGCAATACCTTTTGTATTTTGTTATGATATGGTGTATGTGAGTAAACCTATAGTCAATAAAATGAATATCAACATCAAAAAAAATTTAGATGGAATTAATTATATTACTATGTTAGATATTTTTAAGAAAGTAAAAAAAGAGTACAAAACACCGCAAGAATTTGAGTTAATGCCAGGAGCAGTAAAAGAAATATTTTTTAAACATGAGTGTGTAGAATTTTATGATACAGGAAAAGGAACTTGCTTTTTTGACAGTGAGAAATTCTTACAATTTTTGAATCTTACAAATTCAATAAAAACAAAATATAATCCTAAAGATCAGAGTGGATGGAATATGATACGTGTATATGATGGAAATGATGATTTTATGAAATCTAAATTTTTGTTTTCAAAATTTGAATCTAATGCAATTGATTTATATAATATGATGATAGTTTATGAAAATATACTTGGTCCCATTCCATTTATAAATTCTAAGAACAATGCAACTTTTGAGACATTTTCATCCACATACGGTATACCGAAGAACAGTAAAAATAAAAAACTTGCTTGGGAGTTTATAAAATACTGTATATCTGCAAAAGAAATAACGGAATTTGAGAGTAATGAAGAAGAGTATGAATATTTTATGATGTATCAAGGTTGGATACCTATAAACATAGAAAACTTTTATAGTTCTTTTAGATTTAATTTTAAAAAAGAAATAAAACGACTCGCTGGAAATGATATTAAATGGAAAAAAGGTAAAAGAGACGAATTAATAAATAATATTCTAGATCAAATTCACAAGTGGAATTTAGGTAGGAACAAATTAGTTTTAGACTTTGATTTATGGACATTGTTAATAAATGAATTGAAAAATTATTATTATTATAACTTATCAACAGATAAAGAAACAGCAAAAATAATCCAAAATAAAGTATCAACATATTTGAATGAGTGAAATAGGTGATTTTAATGAGGAAATCTGCCATAGTATTAAGTGTAGCGTTTATAATAACATTAGTTTTTGCAACTATTTATTCAATTAACTACAAAAAAAATCAATTACCAACAGTTAATATTGACATTCCTTATAGTGGCTTATTAAAATCTAAGCATTATGATTGTATTTTACCAGTAGGGGCTCTGTACACTGATGCTGATAATAGGAATTATATATTATTAGTAATTGAGAAAAATGGAGCTTGGGGAAAAGAGTATGTTTGTGAACTTAAGTACATATCTGTAATAGAAAATTCTGGCACACATGTTGCTTTAAAAGTAAATAAGATGATAGAGAACCCAGTTGTTGTATCAAGTGATCAACCAATATTTAATGGTAGTGAAGTGAAAATAAAGAAGGAGCGACTAAATGAAAAATAGAAAGCCTAATTTATTATTTTTTATAATACCTAGCTTGTGTGGACTTTTGATTTTTTATTTGTTACCTTTTATATTATCATTTTATTATACTTTAATAAACAATATGGTAGAGAAAAAATTTATTGGTTTAGCAAATTTTGTAGATATCTTGGAAAATCCAATGTTTAGAAGAGGGTTAAGAAATCAAAGTTTATTTATTGCTGTTGCTGTTCCTACATGTCTTACCTTAGCATTAATATTTGTACTACAATTAAAAAAGTTGAAGACACGACAGTGGATTATACTTCTAATATCTTTTATTCCTTTTATTATTCCATCAGGAACTATAGTGTACTTTTGGAAATGTATATTTGATGTAAATGGACTACTAAATAAAATTTTGTATATATTAAATATCCCTATTATTGATTGGTATAATAGTAGATGGGTAATGGTTTTTGTTGTAATTATGTTTATCTGGAAAAACATAGGCATCACTGCAATGTTATTGTATGTAGGACTTAACTCTATACCTAAAGAATATTATGAGATAGCAGATATAGAGGGAATGAGTAATTTTCAAAAATTTACCAAGATTACATTAGTGTATCTTTCACCAGTTTTTTTTATAGCAGTACTTTTATTAATTTATAACTCATTTAAGATATTTAAAGAGGTCTTTTTATTGTTTGGTAGTTACCCATGTGAAAAAATATATATGTTACAACATTTTATGAATAACCAATTTTTCTCTCTCAATTTGCAAAAATTGACATCGGCTTCATTTATTTTATTTTTACTTATGGGAATTATTGTTTGCATATTATTTTTTTTACAAAAAAAATATTCAGATTTATTTAGCACCATAAATTTTGATGTAGAATATAAAGGTACGCGTAGTAAAAAAAAGAATTATTCTGCAAGGGGATTTTCATATATAATAACATTTTTAATAGTGCTTCCAATAATATTTATAATTTCAAACTCTTTTATGAGTAGTTCTGAAATTATAAACAGATATACTAGTGATATTACACTAGATAATATCAAAGATATTGCGGTAAACAGTATGCATTTTGTACGTATGGGATTTATACCTGATAATCCAACATTAGCAGAATATTTCAAGCTATTATTTAGAAGTCCTGAATATTTAAGATTATATTGGAACTCTATCATTTTGGTTGTACCTATTTTAGTTGGGCAATGTATTATTTCACCTTTGTGTGCTTATGGTTTTGAACAAAGCAAGTTAAAATATAAAGAAGTTTTGTTTTTTATATACATAATTATAATGTTAATGCCTTTTCAGGTTCTTTTAGTACCAAATTATCTTGTATCAAATTGGCTGGGTTTCAATAATACGTATCTTGCAATTATCCTACCTGCTATATTTAATCCTATTGGTGTGTTTATCATACGTTTACAGATAAAGGGTTTTCCAAAAGAATGTATAGAAGCAGCACAAAATGATGGAGCGACACATTTTCAAATATTTAGATATATATTACTTCCTAATATAAAATCATCAATAACTATATTATCGTTAATAATATTTGCAGAATATTGGAATATCATAGATCAAGCTATTATTTTTATTAAAAATACATATTCTCAGCCGCTGTCAATATATATGGCACAGATAGTTCAAAAAGATTTAGGAATGTTTTTTGCTACATCTTGCTTTTATTTAATTCCTGTGTTTATTTTGTTATTTATAGAAAAGAAGTATTTGTTTAATGAAATAATAAAAAATAAATTGTAACGCTTGAGTATAGTAATCGACTTTTAGAGTTAGCTAGGGTTTTAATAAAGATAAATAACAAAATTATAGTTTTTTGTCTATAGTTTATTTGGCAAAGAGCTTTTTTATAGTATAAAATTTAGTCGTAATTTAATTTCAATAAATATTTGAGGATTGAGTGAAGAGAAGGTTCTTATATATGATTATTGCAGTGATTGAAAATAGAGTATATAATTTATTTCATAGGTAGATTATAGTAGGATGATTGTGTTTGGTTTATATGTATATTTATTGATTGTTTAATTTACAACCAACAGATATATATATAATTTATAATGAATGATTTAACTCAATAGATATGTTTAAGTTAATGCAGAATGGAGTGATAAAGTGGAAATCCAGAACAATGATATATATGATTTTTATAATAATATTGATGAAGATAAAAGATTAAAGAGAACAAAAGTAAATAGAATAGAATTTCTAACAACTACTTATTTTTTAGACAAAATATTAAAACCGCATTCTAGAATATTGGACGCCTGTGCAGGAGCTGGGATTTATGCTTATTACTTAGCAGAAAAAGGGCATAAAGTGACTGCAGGAGATTTAATACAAAAAAATGTGGATGTAATGAAAAGTATTCAAGAAAAAAGTAATTTATTTGAGAATGTATATAAAGGGAGTATTTTAGATTTATCTCAATTTGAAGACTGTAGTTTTGATATGGTTTTAAACTTAGGTTCATTTTATCATTTAATTGATGGGAACGAAAGAAAGCAATCAATTAAAGAAAGCTTAAGAGTATTAAAACCAAACGGTATATACGCTATGTCGTATATAAATAGATATGCAAATATCATAAAATATAGAGAAATGTTTGTAGAGGATTTTACATTACTAAATGAGTATTTAGAAAAAGGGTTTCATGAAAAAAATAAAATTTTCTATGCATCTAACCCAGAAGAAGTTGAAGCTCTTCTAAAACAACATGGCATACAAAAGATACATAATATTGCAACGGATGGAATGAAGTTTATAATAAGAGATACAGTGAATGAATTAAGCGATACAGATTTTGAAAAATGGATGAATTTGCACTACAAAACATGTGAAGATAAGAGTATACTTGGGACAAGCGAGCATGGCTTGCTTATTGGAAGAAAACTATAACATACTATTTATAGTTGATATAGTTATTGTGTGTTTTACTTGACAGACTCAAAAAGACAGCACTTTTAATAAAGTTGCTGTCTTAAAATACTATTTTCCACAACATTTTTTATACTTTTTACCACTACCACAAGGGCAAGGTTCGTTACGTCCTATTTTTTTCCCTTTTACTACAGTTTGAGTTTTATTGTAGTCTTTTTTGATTTGCTTTCTAGTTGCTTCGTCTAATATATTAGCCCAATGCTCTATATCATATAACCATGGTGCTTTAGCAGCTAGCATATTGTAATATAGTTTTTCAAAATCAATATTTAGCGATATAGATGATTCTTCTGTTAAAGAATCTAAATCCAATTCCTCAGTAAGGCTAGAGTTAATACCATCTAAGAAGCCTAAAAATGTAACAGTATCAAGGTCATATTTTTTCGCTAATTCAGAAACAGTACCTTCTATTTTATTTTGTTTATTTTCTAATATGTTTTCATATACTGTCTGTTCTTCTAATAAGTAGCCTTTCCAGAACTCTGTAGATGCTTGTTCTGATCTATCTTTATTAGCAAGTTCTGTCCATTGCTTAAACAAAGTCATAAAGTTCATCCTTTCCTATTCTTAATCCTTTGTAATTATATCACAATTATTATGTCTATGCCACAGGCGTTTTATTACATTATTAAGGGATGCCTTATTAGACACCCCTTTAATACATATGAAATTTAATTTATCTCATAGCATTTCTTTTGCTATTAAATTCTTCTTGTATTTCATGAAGTCTTCTAGTACCGTCAATACGTTTTTCTTTCATTTCATTTTGTATTTGTCTAGTCTCATCAATACCTTGCATTATAGTTTGCCAAGTTTTTTCTAGAGTTTCAATTTGTACAGCTCCACTAGAAGCTAATTGAGCCGTAAGCTTAGATTGCATTGCTGTGTTTTGAGCATTTCTAAGCAACAATTCATTAGTTTTCTCATCTAACGCTGCCATAGCTTTAGCTTGAACAGCTTGACGTCTAAGAGTTATAGCTTGAGTTAAGCATTGCTTAAATATAGGCATTGTTATGATAAATGCTGAGTTGATTTTTCTTATAAGATTATAGTTACCCTTTTGTATTAACTTGATTTGTGGCATTGTTTGTAGTGCAACATTTTTAGCAAGCTCTAAATCGTATATTCTTTGATCTAGCATCTCTAGAATCTGATTAGCATTAGATAAATTTATTTGATCTATTTGATCTGTAGATGTTGATGCTTTTTGTTGCAACTGTGGTATTACTGTGTTTGCAAAATTATTCTTTACACTATTACCTGCTAGTATATGCTTTTCTAATAGCTCATAATAATCCATATTTTTAACAAACATCTCTTGTAGCATGTTATTTGCTTGATTGATTTCTACTTCATATTCTTTAAGTTGTACATAAACCTTGTCGACTTCCCCACCCATAGTATGGTACTTGCTAAACAATGCTTCTATTGAGTTCTTAGCTTTGTTAAATAGTTTCTGAAAAAGCCCTGGTTTCTTCTCTTCGAAGTCTTTGATGTCGAATTTGTCCATTATTTTATTTAATTGAACTAATAGAGTACCTGAATCTTCAACCTTTGATGTTTCCATTGAAGCTAATATTTTGTCTGCAAAACTTGAAATCTCTTGAGCGGTATTTTGACCAAAAGTCATCACAGAATCCACATTAGATACGTCTATTTGTCTTGCTAGAGCAACTACTTCAGGTGAATTTTGCAACTTAATAGCAACTTCGTTTTTAGTTTTCTCAAGACTAAACTCTTGATTTTGTTGATCCATTACGTTTTGATTGTTCATTATTTTCATCCCCCTACTTAAGGTCTACCAAAAAGAGAAGACCAAAATGATTTTTTGTTTGATTTATTATTTAAATTGGGCAATTGTAAATCGAATTGTACCTTTTGCAATTTGTGTATATCATAGTATTTCGACTTTATAGCATTTTCAATATTATTATATCCTGTTGGAGTTAAAATTAGTATATCAAATCCAAATAAATTCAGAAAAGATAAAACTGCTATATCTTGGTCGTTAAACATGCTTTCGTTATTGTCATATATCACTATTTTAGGTACTTTAAATGGATAATCAAAATTTTGTATAAGATTGAGTATTTGTTTATCCATAGTCAAAATACTAATTATGATTTTGAGTTTATAGTCCTTATTTATTTCATTTTTAAAGATTGGCAGTACAAATAGTTGATTAATCTTATGAACTATTAGCTCCTGCAAATGAGTTCTTAAATATGAGAACTTATATAATGGGCTAGAAAAGAGTTTGTCTTTATCTACAAAACCTTCAGAGTCTAATATATAAGCACATTTATATAATGATTCTCTAGTGTACTGAGTAGTAGTGAATGGGAGGTTACTATAAAAAATTGTGTTTTCACTATTTTTAAATGTAGATACATCGTTCCAATATATACTAATATCTTCGTAAACTCCACTAATTTTCACAAATAAGTTTGGAATATATACTGTTTTATTTTCAACCTTGAATCCAGTACGCATTCTAGCTTCTTCTCTCCAAAGTAATTTTACTTCATCTATAGTAGTCTTTAAAGTAAGCGGTTTAGTCTCATAGCTTTCAAACTGCCAAGGTTTATATATCCCATCAGTTTCTGTATAGATTATATCTGATAATTCATTTGAAGCTTTAAAAGCAGTAGTTTCTGTTCTTATCAAAACTTCTTCTTCTGGGAAACTTTTGAGAGTTTTTTTATCAGCAAATTCTATTAGGTACGAGTATTTACAGTCTGGGTCTATAGAGTTAAATGCACTATCGTTTTCTGTGTTTATATACATTATATCAAAACCAAGTTTAGATAACATCAAGAGGAAATAAGCTTCATGTTGCTTGATATTGCCATAATATATGACTTTAGGATTAAACGTAGTTCCTTTAATATTAGTGGCGTCAAATTTTGATGCAAGCTTCACTCCGTATTCATCTAACCATAATAACTGTTTCATAACAAAATTCTTTAGTTTCTGTATGGTTATAGCGCCTTCGTTTGCAAGATAGACCTTAAGCATTTCACTAAGAGCATTGATAAAAGAATTAGCAATAGTTTTATTATTGTTTGCTTGAAATGCACCGCATGCATATAAATTGTCAATGATTACAGATGAATTAACAGTATTAGAATCTATCGTCGTCCATACATCTTTACATTTATCAACAAGACTAGGTTTATTTGTAAGTGGTACGTTATTTTCAAATTTAATATAGCTGTAGTTGCCGTTTGATAGTTTTTTATTGAGTCTATAAAGTTTATTATAGTAACTATCTACATTAGTGTCTATCCCAATATATCTGTAAAAATAAACAGGAATTATAGGGCTATTACCTCCTATAAAACCGCTTCTCTCACTCAAGGGTTTTGTAAATTCATCAAGTAAATCATGTGCGGTCTTAGGTTTAGTATTTATCTTGTCAGCTGTGCTAATATCTATTCGTTTTATTCTCCTAGTGTTAATAGTAGGAGTTGAAGAAACTTTACTTACAGGTTGTCTTTGAGTAGCTACAGGTCTATTCGTTTTAGAGCTAACAGGTTTCTTACTAAAAGTTCTTAATGGTTTCTTTAGAGGAAATTCTAGTTTTCTAGAGAAAATTCCATTTTTATCTATAACACTAAAATCAGAGTCAGTCATTGAATTAATATAAAGTATATCTATACCTATTTGTGATAAAAATATTAAAAAGTATATTTCGTGCTTTTTTATATCACCATAATACATGACCTTGGGATTGTTATTTTCTATATTAATTGTTTTAAATAACTTTGGTAAATAACCCTCAATCCAAGACAATATCTTTAATGAAAAGTTTTTTATCTTTGTTGGATTGATGACATGTTCATTGTTTATATATAGTGACAATATATTTTCAA
The DNA here is from genome assembly GCF_056892235.1 of Abyssisolibacter sp. ZYX002. Classification (NCBI taxonomy): domain Bacteria; kingdom Bacillati; phylum Bacillota; class Clostridia; order Eubacteriales; family Clostridiaceae; genus Abyssisolibacter; species Abyssisolibacter sp. ZYX002. The sequence continues at coordinate 127,397 of NZ_JARMXH010000005.1, read as the reverse complement.
GAGATGATTTAATAGCCTCTGTTAGCAATGCATTGCTAAAACTAGGTAATACTTTAGTTGAAATTAAAGTATTAGTAATACTCATAGGGCTGTAGTTGCCAGAGTTTAAACTGTTCCAGATATTTTGAGTTTTAGCTACCAACATCTGACTAATTGCTTTTACAGGGATATGATCAATAAATCTTTCATATCCACTCATGCTACTAGAAAGTTTACTATCAACGCTATCAATATCATCGTAGTATTTTTTTTCATTGTTGTTTATACCTATGTACCTATAAAAATATATAGGGTAAATAGGAGTTTTACCAGAAGCAAAACCTAATCTTTGTTTTATAGGTTTTTGTAAATCTTCTAATGGGTTATTAGATTTGGTTATAATAACTTTAAAGGATTTACGTGTATTAATCATATTAAATACCTACCTTCTATATAAATTAGTTAGTTAGGGATTATTTGTGAGTATTTCATTTGAAAGATAAAAGTTCACCATATCATAAATAAGTATTTTATAGTAATGATATGAATGTAATTACCGTAACTATGTGTAACTATTAATAGTATAACAGAAAAATGTGAAATTTTGAATAGTTACTATAAGGTTTAAAAATATAAATTATTGAAAAAAGTGTAAATTTATCTCCTAAAACCTCTATTAAATATATTGATGGCATAATTAAAAATATTAAAACTACAATTAAAAATATATAAAAAAATAAAAAAATACTTTAAAATAATTGTATTTTGTGGTATGCTATGTATAGAAATAAAAAAGATAAAAGTTTTGTGAGTTATTTTACTTAATAAAATCAAAGAAAAGAGGCAGATAGATATGTTTAATTTTAGAATACAACATGAATTAACATGCGTTGCAGAAGGAGATGGTCAATTCTTTGCAAGAGCTGGAGCTATGGTTGCTTTTCAAGGTTCATTTAAACAAGAGAAGGTATTGTTTGACACAAATGCAAATAGTTCTATGCTAAGATCTGTTATGAATTATGCATCGAGAAAGCTCAGTGGGGAAAACATACCTATAATGAAGGTTAATGGAAAAGGTACATACTATATGGCACATTTTGCAGATCATGTATCAATTATTACGCTAAATCAAGGCCAAAGTATAGGTGTTGAGGGAGAGAATTTATTAGCATTCACACCAGATTGTAAATATGGAGTTAAGTTTGTAGGTGTTGGAGTTATATCTCAAAAAGGTTTATTTACATCCAAGCTTACATCGATAGGGCCTAATGCACAAGTAGCAATAACATCTAATGGTAACCCTATAGTGCTTGAAACTCCATGTGTAGTAGATCCAGATGCAGTTATCTGTTGGACAGGTCAAGATCCAAGTGTAAGAACTGATTTGAATTGGAAGACTTTCATTGGTCAAACATCAGGAGAATCATACTTCCTAGAATTTAGTTCTCATGGAGAAATAGTTATTGTACAACCTTCAGAAAGACCTTCGGGATTAAAATTATCTGTTGATTAGGTGGGGAGCCATATGAAAATAAAGATAGAAAAAGGCACAAAACAAGGAAGAAAAATATATAACAATAATAAAGTAAAAGTAAACTTTGGTGATTCAGTAATACATGAAGGAAAGATTGATCTAAGACAAGGCGCTAGAGCTATACAAAAAGGTATAGCAAATACTCAAGGTAGTGGTTTGAAACAAGCACCTTTAGACAATAATAATGTTATCAAAGCTACGGCGGGTGAGGTTAAGCCTCAACCAGCTAAAATAAAGAAACCAAACAATATTATAGATAAAAGTAAATCTGTAAACGTAAAGAAAGGCCAAAAGGTTAGTATAACAAAAAATGTTTCAAATATTTCAAGGGTGCTAGTTGCACTAGAGTGGGAATATAAAAGTCAAAGTTTTGATATAGATACCTCAATTTTTATGATGGATGTAAACAACAAAACAGCTGAAGAGGATTTTATATTTTATAATAATCCTATTAGTAGAAGTAATGCAGTAGCTCTTAAAAAGGATTTTAATAAAAAGCTATTAGACTGCTATGATATAACATTGCAGTTAAACTTAAATACAGTTCCATCAAATATAAAAGTACTCGCCGTCACTGTGACAGTAGATGAAGAAGCAAAAAATAAGCATTCATTTAAAGATATTAAAAATGCACAGCTAAAAATTATTGACGTAGATACTAATAAAGAAATATTCTCATACAGTTTTGCGCAGGGTTTAACTAACCAGACAGCAATAGTAGCAAGTGAGATATATAAACATGGTGACGAGTGGAAGATAAACTGCATTGGGAGTGGGTTTACAGGAGGCTTACAAGCTTTATGTGATAATTACGGTATAGATACGAAATAATAATGTATGTAATCGTTATAAAAATAAAGACATTGTATATGCTTTATAGTATAATTTAAGATATACATAAGGGTATTGAGGAGGAGTATTAATGTTAAAAACACATTATGAAGGTTTGAGTTCATCTCAGGTTGAAGAGTCAAAGAACAAATTCGGAACGAATACACTTTCCGAAATAGAGACAGAAACATTTTGGGATAAGCTCAAAGGAAATTTTGAAGATCCAATAATAAAAATACTAGTAGTCGCATTAGTAATCGACGTTATATTTTATTTCTTAGGGCAAGTTGAGTGGTTTGAGCCTCTAGGTATAGCAATAGCGGTACTAATAGCTACATTAGTTGGTACTTACTCAGAGTTTTCAAACGAACAGTCATTTCAAAAACTACAAGAAGAAGCATCGAGGATTAAATGTAAGGTTTACAGAGACGGCAATGTTAGTGAAATACCAATTAATGATATAGTAAAAGGCGACTATATATTGGTCCAAACTGGGGATAAAATACCAGTGGATGGAGTATTAGTAGATGGTCATATAAGTGTAGATCAGTCAGTATTAAATGGAGAGAGTAAAGAAGCACAAAAACATGTGCCTAACGAAGGGTATGCATATAAGGATGGTCAATCCGATTTCTTAGATGAATACAAAGTATTTAGAGGTACAGTAGTAGTAGAAGGAGAAGCTATAGTTGAGGCTAAGACAATAGGAGATAGTTCATTCTATGGACAGCTTGCAAAAGAGCTTCAAGCAGAAGATAGAGAGTCTCCATTGAAAGTGAAATTAGGCGATTTAGCAGATGGAATAAGTAAATTTGGATACATAGGTGGTTCTCTTATAGCAGCATCATTTATGTTTAAGAAGATAGTGCTAAACAGTTTAGCAAATGGAACACCTATACTGGATTATTTTGCAAGTGGGAACTTAGGTACAGCTGTAAGTGACGTTGTAACAGCAATTATATTAGCTATTATAATCATAGTTGTAGCAGTACCAGAGGGTTTACCAATGATGATAGCGATGGTATTATCGCTTAACATGAAAAAACTACTTAAAGACAACATATTAGTTAGAAAGCTCATAGGTATAGAGACAGCAGGTTCACTTAATATATTATTTAGTGATAAAACTGGTACAATAACAAAGGGATTATTAGAGGTAGTATTGCTCTGTGACGGAGATAACAACCAATATGACTCAAATAGTGATATTCCAGAAAAACTAGGGAAAGTTGTTGATATATCCATTTCGCAGAATACAAATGCAGTCTTGAATATACAAGAAAATGGCGAGAAAGTAGTATTAGGTGGAAACTCAACAGAAAGAGCCTTGTTACATTTTATAAGCGATGATATTGGCAAATATAACTTAAATACTGTTGATAATATACCTTTTAACAGTAAAGATAAATTCTCAGCAACTCAAGTTGAAGGAGAATATAACCTTACATTGGTAAAGGGAGCTCCAGAAAAGATACTCACATCCTGTACAACGTATTATGATAAGGATGGAAATAAGCAGACATTTGGAAAAGATAAATTAGAGACTATAAACAACAAAATAAATGAGTTAGCAGGTAGAGCAATAAGAGTACTAGCGCTAGCTACTACAGATAAAGCTGTAGGGACAGAACTTTTCGAGGAAATGACTTTTGTTGGTATAGTAGGAATAAGAGACGACCTTAGAGCAGAATCTGTACAGGCGATAGGCGAAGCATTAGATGCAGGAATACAAGTAGTAATGATAACTGGTGATAGAAAAGAAACTGCTATGGCAATAGCTAAAGAAGCAAATTTACTTCAGAAAGATACAGATATAGTTCTTACATCAAATGAGCTTCAAAAGTTATCAGATGAAGAATTGAAGAAAATGCTAAAAGATATAAGAGTAATAGCAAGAGCATTACCTACAGATAAGAGTAGATTAGTCAGAATAGCACAAAGTTTAGATTTAGTTGTCGGTATGACAGGTGATGGAGTTAATGACTCACCAGCACTTAAAAAAGCAGATGTTGGTTTTGCAATGGGATCAGGAACAGAAGTTGCAAAAGAAGCAGGTGATATTGTTATACTAGATGATAACTTTAACTCAATAGCAAAAACAGTGCTTTATGGAAGAACAATATACAACTCAATAAGAAAGTTTATAGTATATCAGTTAACAGTAAATGTTGGCGCTATATTGATAGCATTCATTGGACCATTTATAGGGGTAGACTTACCACTATCAATGACACAGATGTTATGGGTAAACCTAGTAATGGATACACTAGCAGCTTTATCATTTGGTGGAGAAGCAGCTCTAAGAAAATATATGAGAGAAAAGCCAAAGTCAAGAACAGAAGCTATAATCAACAAAGATATGTGGAGCTCAATACTTACAAATGGTGGATTAATAGCGCTACTTAGTGTATTATTCCTCAAGCTAGATTTCTTTAAAGAACTATTTAGAACAGGACCAACAGGAAAAGAAGATATATATTACTTAACAGGATTCTTCTCGTTCTTTATATTCTTAAACGTATTCAATATGTTCAATGCGAGAACTACAGAGCTAAACTTGTTTGCACATATTAGAGAAAATAAAGGATTCCTAAAAGTTGTAGGAGTAATAGTAGTAGTCCAAGTAGTTATGGCTTATATAGGTGGAGACATACTAAGAACAGCTGGATTAACATTAAAAGAATGGTTAACAGTAGCAGGACTTGCTATAGTAATTATACCAGTTGACCTAATAAGAAAAACTATTAGAAATACATTAAAACAAAGCTAATAAACATATAAATTTATATAAATAAAATAAAATATTGATAAGAAAGGATGATAAAAATGGCTGTAAGTTTAAGTAAAGGTCAAAAAGTAGACTTAACAAAATCAAATCCGGGACTTACTAAAGTTATTGTTGGATTAGGATGGGATGTAAACAAGTATGATGGAGGAAATGAATTTGATTTAGATACAGCAGCATTTCTTTTAGGAGAAAATGGGCATGTATCAAGCGATGTAGACTTTGTATTCTACAATAATCTAAATCATCCATCAGGTTCAGTATCACATCTTGGAGATAATAGAACTGGTGAAGGTGAAGGTGATGATGAGCAAATCAAGATTGATTTAAGTACTGTTCCACCAGAAGTTAGTAAAATAGCATTTACAGTTACAATACATGATGCAGTAAACAGAGGGCAAAACTTTGGTCAAGTATTAAATTCTTATATAAGAATATTTAATGAAGAAACAGGTGAAGAATTAATCAGATATGATTTAAGCGAAGATTACAGTATAGAGACAGCAGTAGTAGTAGGAGAGCTTTATAGACACGGTGCAGAATGGAAATTCTCAGCTGTAGGAAGTGGTTTTGAAGGTGGACTTGGAGCTTTATGCGGTAACTTCGGAATCAATATAGGATAGTCTATAATGGCAAATTACTGCGTTATCTAAATGTTATACGACTAATCACGTACGAAAAAGTACGCTCAATCCGTATAAATTTAGATGCCTTGTAATTTATACATTCTAGAGCAATCCAATGTGAGTATAAAGAGCTTGCCTTGATTAGTACTATCAAGGGAACCTGTAATAGGATAGTCTATAATGGCAAATTACTGCGTTATCTAAATGTTATACGACTAATCGCGTACGAAAAAGTACACTCAACCCGTATAAATTTAGATGCCTTGTAATTTATACATTCTAGAGCAATCCAATGTAAGTATAAAGAGCTGCCTTGAATGATATCAAGGCAGCCTCATATAAATAAGGGGGTCTGTGTTAGTGAACAAGAAAAAGATAACACTTATAGGAATGCTAATATTTACTACGGTTATATTAGCAGGATGTATGCCTGGAGATGGATCATGTAATTTGACAGATAGAGCAGGTATATTTAGTGGAATCTGGCATGGATGGATAGCACCAATATCACTTATTAGAGGGTTATTTAATGACAATATAAGAGTTTATGAGGTTTTCAATAATGGATGGTTATATGATTTTGGTTTCTATATAGCGGTAGTAGGTGGATTTGGTAGTATTAATATAATCAGGAACAAAAAGAAAGAACGTGACTAGTTGAAATACACAAATTACTTAATATATAATATAAGAAATAGGTAATAGGGAGGTTATATAATGTCAATAAATTTATCAAAGGGACAAAAAATAGACTTAACAAAGAGCAATCCAGGGCTAAAAAAGGTTATAGTTGGTTTGGGCTGGGATACCAATCAATATGATGGAGGACATGATTTTGATTTGGATGCATCAGCATTTTTAGTTGGAGTTAATGGCAAAGTTAATAATGATTTGGATTTTATCTTCTATAATAACTTGACTCATTCTAGTGGAGGAGTTATTCATACAGGTGATAACAGAACAGGTGAAGGAGACGGAGATGATGAGCAAATCATCATTGATTTCCCAGCGATACCTTCTGAAATTGATAAAATAGCAATAACTGTAACAATACATGATGCAGTTGCAAGAAGTCAAAACTTTGGTCAAGTTTCTAATGCATTTGTTAGAATAGTTAACGAAGAAACAGGAGAAGAAGTATTAAGATATGACTTAACAGAAGATTTCTCAATAGAAACAGCACTTGTTTTCTGTGAACTTTATAGACATGATGGAGAATGGAAATTCTCAGCTGTAGGAAGTGGATTCCAAGGTGGACTTGCATCACTTTGTCAAAGCTATGGATTAAGTGTATAAATAATAGGAGGATTATAAAATGGCTATTAATTTACAAAAAGGTCAAAGGATTAATTTATCAAAAGAAGACGCTTCACTATCAAAGATAATGGTAGGATTGGGCTGGGATCCAGTCAAAGGAGGGCAAGGCGGAGGGTTTATAAAGAGTTTATTTAGCTCAACGCCAGAAATAGATTGTGATGCTTCGTTATTTATGCTTAATGCAAATGATAAGTTAGAAAGTAGCAAGCATGTTGTATATTTTGGTAACTTGAAATCATACGATGGAAGTATTGTTCATATGGGAGACAACTTGACAGGAGATGGTGATGGTGACGACGAGCAAATCATGGTTAACTTAAAGGATGTTCCTTCAAATGTACAAAAGCTAGTGTTTGTTGTAAATATATATGATTGTATAAAAAGAAGACAGCATTTTGGAATGATACAAAATGCATTTATTAGAATAGTAAATATGGATAATAATAAAGAAATGGTAAGATTTAATCTTACAGAGCAATATTCAAATATGACAGCATTAACTGTTGGTGAATTGTACAGACATGATAATGAGTGGAAGTTTGTAGCTTTAGGTCAAGGAACTGGTGACACGTCCTTGGGAGAAATGGCTAGAAAATATCAGTAAAAATGTTTGGATTTAAGGAACTGCTCAAAATCTTTATGAGAGTTCCTTTTTCTTATAGCTATATTACGAATTCATAAGATTAACGATTTAGTGTATAAAAGTGAAATTAGTTTAATGCATAAGAAAAAACAGTTTACTAAAAAGTATAGGAGGGAAGCAGTTGAAGTACTTTAATTATCTTGAGCAGGAACAGATAGAATCAATATTTTATAAAAAACCTCAGAGTTTCTATAGACATGATGATAGAGACAAACTGGCTTATGCATTAGGTGCAACTTTATATATGCCGGCAACAAGAAATAGTATAGTAAAAGACATCAAGAAAATTATAAAAGATGGTCTAATGACAATAGTTTTATGTTTAGAGGATGCAATAGGTGATAATCAGGTTAAAATAGCAGAGCAAAACCTTATAAGAACCGTAGAGGAAATTGATGAATTAGTAGTAAATAATCAACTTGATAAGGAAAACATTCCGCTTTTATTTATTAGAGTAAGAAGCGCTGAGCAAATGAAAAGCATGGCAAGCATGATAGGTGATAATATAGATTATATAACAGGCTTTGTATTTCCGAAGTTTACATCAAAGACAGGTGAAGAATACTTTAGAGAACTTAAAAAAATAAATGAAAACACACATAATATCGTTTATGGTATGCCAATACTAGAAGGCAAAGAGATAATATATGTTGAAAGTAGAAAAGAAGAGTTAGCAAAGCTTTCAAGGATATTTGAGAATTATAGAGAATTAGTTTTAAATATTAGAATAGGTGCAACAGATTTCTGTAGTTTATTTGGAATAAGAAGAAGCTATGATAAAACTATATATGATATACAGGTAATAAGAGATTGTATAGGAGATATAGTAAACACATTTACAAGAATAGAGAAAGATTTGGTTGTATCAGCACCTGTTTGGGAATATTTTTCTTCGGGAGAAAGATTGCTAAAGCCACAACTAAGAGTATCTCCATTTACAAAAACACTTGGAAAAGAAGCTGGAAAAGTAATGAGAACTACTCTTTTGAATCAGTATATTGATGGATTACTAAGAGAAGTAGAACTAGATAAAACAAACGGATTACTAGGCAAGACAATAATACATCCTAGTCACATATTGCCAGTTCAATCTATGTTAATAGTTACGCATGAAGAATATACAGATGCAGTTAGTATAATGAATAAGCGTGGTGGCGATATTGGAGTATTTAAGAGTGAGTATAAGAATAAAATGAATGAGATAAAACCACATATAAACTGGGCAAAAAAGATTTTAAATAGAGCTAAGCTATATGGTGTATTTAACGAAGGAATGAAATATATAGATATATATAACAACAAGTCACTATAACATATATGGAAAGGAGAGGCTAAATAATGAAGCAATCCTGCTATAAATACAGTATAGGAAATAAATTTGATATAAAGATCAGTATAAATAATAACGAGTATGATTTAAATATAGATAACCTTTTTTGCATGGCAGCAAGAAAGAATTTAAAAAGAAAATTCCTATTTGTAAGTAAAGTACTGGGAAAACACATTCCAGTTAATCCTAAGATATCATTGCTTACAGGTAGATTATTAGGTCATAAATATATAGAAGAAACATACAAGATAAATCAAAAGGTATCAGATCTTTGTGACATAATGAACAAAAACGAGTGTAGTGAAAATCAATATGAGCAAATATTAAATGAAAAAATAGATCTGCCAGAGGAAACATTAATAATAGGGTTTGCAGAGACAGCAACAGCGCTAGGACATAGTTTTTTTGATAGTTTTAAAGATAAGGCGCATTATATTCATACTACTAGAGATACGATATTGACAAATAACAAGCCAATATCATTTGAAGAAGAACACTCTCATGCAACTAGCCATATGATATATCCAATTGACACGTCAATACTTAAGTCAGATATTCCAATAGTATTTGTTGATGATGAAATCACAACTGGGAAAACAACGATAAATATTATTGAATCTATACAGAAAAAATATCCTAGAAAAAGATATACAATTGTTTCAATTTTAGATTGGAGAAGTAAGCAAGACAAAGAGTATTTTATTAAGAAAGAAGAGGAGCTAGGAGTCAAAATAGATACTGTATCGCTAGTCTCAGGAGAAATAGATTATTATGATATAAAGGCGGGTTTTTTCAAAGATAACAATGTTTTAAACGATGCAATCAATAAAACAGAAATTAAATATATAAACTTAGAAGATATTTTCACAGATACAATTAAGGCAATATCTAAAGATACAAATGGTAATACTAATGACTGTGATTATCTAAGATTTACTGGTAGATTTGGGATAGACAGTATAGATAATAATAAAATTGATAATATATCTCGTATATGTGGTGAGAATTTGAAAAACATAAGAACAGGCAGTAAAACATTGTGTTTAGGTACTGGAGAATTCATGTATATACCAATGTTGATAGCATCATATATGGGAGAAGGTGTTTTGTACCATTCAACCACTAGAAGTCCGGTTTATCCTAGTGACGATATAGGTTATGCACTTCAAAATAAATACACCTTCCAAAGTATGAAAGATTCCAATATAGAAAACTATGTCTACAACATACCTCAAAACTACTATGATGATATATTTATATTTATAGAAAGAGAAGGGCTTAATCTAAGCACAGATACATTAATACAAGCTATGAAAAAGACAGGTGCAAAGACAATATATATTGTAACACATGCAATGAGAAGAAGAGGTGATATGATTGGAGAAGCTTAATACAAAGTCACTTGTTAAAAGCAGTTATAGCCAAAAGGATGTTAAGTTTTTACTCAAAGATATCGGAAAATTTATAACAGAGCAAAACAATATTACAAGAGAAAGGGCTATACAATCAGGAGTTCATTATTCAGAGATGTTACCAATAGAATATAAACCTTCTGATGAGTACATGACGATATTTTATAAAGCACTAAAACAAAATAAAGATAAAATAGCAGTAGCAACTGGAGTTGTAGCTGAAAGAATACTAAAATTAAAGGGAGAAGATGTGGTATTTGTATCATTAGCTAGAGCTGGCTCTCCAGCTGGAATCCTGATAAAAAGATATATAAAATATAAGTACAACATAGATATACCACATTATAGTATATCAATTATAAGAGGAAGAGGAATAGATGAGAATGCAATAAAATATATATTAGAAAAACATCCTAATAGAAATATACAGTTTATTGATGGATGGACAGGAAAAGGCGCAATAACAAACGAGCTGACAAAGGCATGTGGAGAATTCAATCAAGCCCATGGAACAAACATAGATGACACTTTGGCAGTGATAGCTGACCCAGCTCACTGTACATCAATGTATGGTACAAGAGAGGATTTCTTGATAGCTAGTGCATGTTTGAATTCAACAGTATCTGGATTAGTTAGTAGAACTGTTTTGAGAGAGGACTTAATTGGTGGAAATGACTTTCATGGTGCTAAATTTTACGAAGAATTAATAAAAGAAGATGTTTCAAATTTATTTATAGATACAATCGTTAATGAGTTTGCTAATGTTAAAGATGATGTAGAAAAATCATTAAGAGACATTGAAAATGATATTGAAAGTAAAGGTATATCTTGGATTGGATTAAAAGATGTCCATAACCTTTTAGAAGAATTTAAGATCGAAGATATAAACTTCATAAAACCTGGAATAGGAGAAACTACGAGAGTGCTTTTAAGGAGAGTTCCATGGAAAATACTAATTAAAGAAAACTCTGAAAATCTAGAGCATATATTACAGCTTGCTAAAGAGAGAAATGTACCTGTAGAAACCTATAATTTAAAGGCTTATAATTGCTGTGGCTTAATAAAAAACATAAGGAGATAACGACATGCTTTACGCGAGTGACCTAGATAGAACGCTGATATATAGTTTTAAATTAATAGACAAACAAATAATAAAGGATCAAGATATAAAGGTTGTTGAGAGATTAAGTGGAGAACCTATAACTTATATGACAGTCAAATCTATAGATTTATTAAAGAAAATCAAAGATAAGCTTCTTTTCGTACCAGTTACAACTAGAACATTACAACAATTTCAACGAATAGACGTATTCAAGCCTCTTGATCTCAAATATGCAGTAGTAGCTAATGGAGGAATAATAGTAGAAAATAACAGTATTAATAAAGAGTGGCAAAACATTATTACTAATAAGATAGCTGATAAATGTATTGATTTACATGATGCAATAAAAGAGTTTGAAAAAATAAAATATGATAATTGGGTCAAGAAGTTACGTATAGCTGATGAGCTATTTTTCTATTGTATTGTAGATGAGAACAAGATACCTCAAGATGAATTAGATGATTATATAAAATGGATTAATGAAAAAAATTGGATTGCCACAAGACAGGGTAGAAAGCTGTATTTTATACCGAAATACGTAAATAAAGGAGATGCTGTTAAATTTATAGCAGATAAAGAAAATATAAATAGTATTGCAGCGTCAGGCGACTCATCGTTGGACCTCGCAATGGCAAACGTAAGTAATAGATTTATAGTGCCTAAGCATGGAGGTATATGTGAGATAACAGATGGTAAATTAGAATGCATGAGCTATACGACAGTAGAAGGAATAAAGGCAGCCGATGAAATCTTGATGACTATAGCAAACTATTATAATGTTTTATAATATATTATAAAATAAAGAGAGCTCACTAGATTTAGAAGAGCTCTCTTAATATAAAAGTGTAGATTTAGCATATTCAGTAGGTGTCATATTAACAATATCCTTAAATTGTTTTGAAAAATGATGTATAGAACCAAAATTTAATATTTGGGAGATTTCAGTAAATGTTAGATTTTTTTCTCTAATCATTCTTTTTGCTTCATCCATTCGTAGACTCCTGTAGTAACGCATAACGCTAGTTTTTTTAGTTCTTTTAAAAAGGTCTTGTAAATATGGTTTGCTAAGATTAGAAAGTTTTGATACTTGGTCTAATGATATGTTGTCATATAGATAATCCATCAATATTTGTTCAATATTATCAATTCTATTATTTTCTCTATTAATAGTCATATTAAGTTTGTATGGTTTTAAATTATTAATGTCATTGTATCTAAGACAATTGATCAAAAATTCCTCGGTTTTTATCTTTAGAATTTGTTCACAACCGATATTAAAACTATGTTTCTTTTTAATATATCCTGCTTCAAAATTTAACTTTATTTCTTTTGCTATATTACTTAGCAAAGAAATTTGCTGTTTATTTAACTTGAGAATTTTCTTTTTAAAAAAATCCATAGCTTTAGATGTACATACAAAACTCATAACGATTACATTGGGAGCAGTTTTACCATCAGCCTTCAAGCTGTGAAACTCATTTGGCTGATGGAAGATCATATTATTTGCATATAATGTATAATAGCAATTATCGGCTCTTACCTCTAATTTTCCCTTATCAACATAAACAATTTCCCAGAAATCGTGCTTTTCACCATCGTATGAATAATTCTTAGAAAAATCAAAGTAATAAAAAGTAATTATTTCATTAATTTCGATTGTATTGTTTAATTTCATAGTTATCACCTAAGCAAAATATATCATAAATAAAGTTAAAGGTAAACAATATCTGATATTAATAATCTCTATGTTTATTAATATAATCCTCTATATTAATAACCTGATTAGTAACTCTTGCTTCTTCAGCTGCAAAGCACATTATATGACTATGAACAGATAATGTTGCATCAGTAAGACCACGAATATCACCATTGTTACGTACAAGATTAATAAAATCTTTCATTAATCCAGTATCACCGCCATAGTGTCCATTTTTATCAGTACTCAGTTTTATAGTATGAACATCTTTAGAAGGAAACTTGACAATTTGTATTTCGTTATCATATAAAGAAGCATTTATTTCTCCATTAGTTCCCATAATTTTGATTTTCCTACCATCATCACAAAATGCAGTCATAGTCATTGCGACTGTTACATTATTTTCAAACTGCATACTAATTACTTGATGATCTACAACATCATTATCACAATGATATATACATCTGCCATAAGGACCTGTTTGTAGTGCTTGTCTGCGACCTTCGTAACTGAGATCATCACTAATGACAGAAGTTGGCCAGTCTATATTATCTGTCAAATATATTTTACTAACGTTAAAAGCACATTCGTCAGCAATAGGACAACCATCTAAACATCTTTTAGGCAAGCTATCTTTTGAGTACTTACCACAATAATAATCAAGAGAACCAAAAGAAGATATGTTTTTGCATTTACTACCAACTAGCCAAAAGAGTATATCCATATCATGACAGCATTTTTGTAATATCATAGGACTTTCTTTTTTTGAATTACCCCAATTACCTCTAACAAAACTATGTGCTTGATGAATTCTACCTACATATTCGTTATGCTGTATAGTCATTATGTCACCGATTACTTTGCTGTCAACTAATTTTTTAAGTTCAGAGAAAAACTTGGTAAACCTTAAAACGTGACAAATAGAAAAAGCTTGCTTAGGATATTTTTTAGATAATTCACCAAGTTTTATACACTCTATGATGTTATTTGACATTGGTTTTTCTAACAATACATGATACCCTTTCTCTAAAGCTAGCTTGGTAGGTTCATAGTGATTATTATCTAAAGTGCATATTAAAGCTATGTCAGCTAGTTTTTCTTTTTCTAGTAATTCTTCCCACGAATTAAAGCATAATTCATTTGGGATATCATGTTTAGTCTTAAACTCAGTCTTTCTTCCAATCATAGGTTCTGCCACTGCTACGAATCTTAAATCATTGTCATGGGACAAGGCATATGATCCAAGAGCGTCTTTACCACGTTGTCCAGCACCAATTAGTATTGCGGTTAAAGGTTTATTTTTCAAAGTATTCACCTCACAGAAATATATTATATAAAACTAATATAATATATTTTCAATATAAAATCTTTGTAAATTAGCATGAAGAATTTATAAAAAGAAATATTATAAGATTACTGTAAAATTATTATGATATCTAAGGGAAGGAAAGACAACAGTATATAAAATAAAATGGAGATATCAGCTATTGATATCTCCATGGTTGTTAATATTCGCCTATAGAATTAAGATATTTAGTAATACTAATATTTTTAGCATATTCTATTTCAACAACTTTTTCTTCAATTTGAGCTAGCTTTTCACTTGCAGCTAATACTTCCATTATAGTACCACCTAATTCATCAGAATCTAAATTTGCGCTACTAAAACCAATACCCTCATTGTATTTAAAAGTTGCTATTTTAAGATTTTCTTCCATTTGCAGAACACTATTTTTAACATGCTCATACATTTTGCTTGTTGCAACCATAGTTTCATAGTTCTTTCTTATATCAGCTTCTATACTTTTCTGCTGTATTTCTAGCTCTATTTGAGAGTGTTCTTTTTTATATAGAGCTTCTTTGTATTGATTTGTAATATCCGGATATGATCTAGAAGTCAATTCATGATTCAAGCTGTCTATTACATATTTTCCTAAAGATTGTTTTATTTCTAGTCTTTTCTCTAACCCCTGCTTTATACCATCTTCTAGAGAAGGCACATCTTTAGATGATAAAGGTACATCCACAATATTGATATCAGTATCAAGTGGTATATTTAAAGAATTAAGCAAGTCTATTTTAGCATTGTGAGCATCGCAGGTTGCTTTTTCAAGCTCGACATTGATAAGTTCAAGATTTGCTTTAGCCAATAAAAGATCATCCTTTGCTTTAAGTCCTTCATCATAAGCGTTTTTAATAATATCATATTGCCCTTTAGCTCTGTCGAGTGACTTCTCTTTAGCACCTACAATTTTTTGTTTCTTTAATGCTTCATAGTAATTATTTTCTACTAACATAGCTATCTGTTTTTTACTTATATCAAAACCTGCTTTAGTTATATCGTAGTTAATATTTGCTATAGCATCTAATAGTTCGGTAGTTGATTTGACACTTAGCTTAACATTAGTAGATAGTTTGAGATTACTCGAAATAACTGAGCCAGCCTTGTTATTAACATCATCTAGTTGTGCATCTGAGCTACGCAGATCGCCATATGAAGCATTTATTTTACCGTCTATATTACTCTTCATATTATTTATAATACCATCCATAGTACTTTTATCTTTGCCATGAAGTAAATTGTAGGTATTATCATCTATCATATTTTTATTCTTCATATCTACTAATGCAGCATTAGGGTCAGGTGCATCTTGTATAGAAGACAGTAGTTTTTTAGTATTATCAGCTATTTTTTTATTTTTATCATATTCTGCCCAGCCTATATCTAGAGAATCTTCGCTATCTAATATTTTTCTACTTTTTCTATTAGTACGCTTTTTATTAAACTCACTTATTTTTAGCTCCTGCTTAATTTTTTTTATAGTTAAATTATTTTCAAGGGCGATATCTATACATTGCTCTAATGTATATGAATTGAGCTTTGTATTATCATTTTGAGCATAACTAATAGTTACAGTTATAAAGCATAAACTAAATATTAATATTAGACTAACTCTTTTTTTCATTACAGCTCCTCCTTTTATACCTATCTACGAACTATTCTATCTGAAACTTTATGGACTTTATTCATAATCATACTATAAATAGTAGGAATCATAATCATAGTTAAAAGTGTTGATATTATTAAACCAAAAATCAATGATATTGATAGAGGTGTAAATATCTCACTTCTTGATATAGCTAAAGGAATAAGCCCTATTATAGTTGTTGATGTACTTAAAATTATTGGTCTAAATCTTCTATCTACAGCATGGCTACATGCATCTTCAATGTTTTTACCATCAGCTATTTCTTTGTTAATATAGTCAATCAGAACTATGGCATTATTAACAACGATACCCATAAGACTCACCATACCTAGTAATGCTGTAAATGATAGAGTTTGACCCAATACGTATAATCCTATTATAGATCCAATAGAGGAAAAAGGTATAGTTATCAATATAACTAATGGCTGAACATAAGAATTAAACTGCATTAACAATATCAAATAGATTACAAGTACTGCGAATATAGCCGAAGTACCGAGACTACCAAAATTATCATTAATCGATTCTCTCTCACCATCGAATATTATCTGAGCATGTTCAAAGTCTTTAGTGGACAATAAAGGCTGAATTGCATTTTCAATATCTACAGCACTACCTCCCTCTTTAACATCACTATAAACAGTTACACAAATTTCATTATTAAATTTAGTAATCATATTAGTTTTTGGGATAAGTTTAACCTTTGCCATCTGTTTTAAAATATGCTTATTTCCAGTTAACTTCGATTTTATAGCCAAATTTTCTAACTCGTTTTTAGTTTTGATATTACCTTTTAAGGTAATGTTGTATTCATTGCCTTCGTTTCTAAAGACTGAGATATTGTTTCCTCTCATTGCCATATAGATTTCTTTTTGTATCTCATATTTGCTTATTCCTAAGGTGCTGGCTTTATTAGTGTCAATATCAACATAGTATTCATATTCTTTTTCTTCTAAGTTATCACCTATATTTATAGTATCAGGAATATCCTTTAAAAGTTTTTTAACCTTTCCTGCATAATCGTACAATGTTTGTATATCATCACCAACTAAACGTATTTTGACAGGATGACCAATAGGTACACCTATTTCGAGCAGATTAGCAGTAGCAGTTCCGCCTGAAAGTGTTCTATCAAACATACCTTGTAGATAGTCAGTGAATTCTATATAAGTTTTAAATCTATCAGTTTTGGATAAATCTACTTTTACCATAACCTGAGCAAAATCATTAGATTGGTAAAATATAGGCATAGTATCGTAGAATTTTGGTAATCCGTCACCGATAGATACTGTATAGTCAACAACCTCAGTTTGGTTAGATAAAATATCACTAACTTTGTCAGCAAGTTTTTCAGTGATATCTATATTACCTGGTTGCTCTGCTTTAATATCAATGTAAAATACATCTCTATCAGCCTTAGGGAAGAATTGAAGACCAAGTTTTGAGACTAAAAATCCTCCAATACATATACATATAAGACAAATAAAAATCGAAGAAAATTTATGCTTTAAGCTTTGCTTTAATAAACCAGTGAAAAAACTTCTTATTCTATATTTTTTATTTTTTTGACTAGATTCCTTAAAGAATATATAAGCCATAGTTGGTGTTACAAATAGAGCTACTATATAGGAAGCAGTAAGCGATAGAATTATAATCTGTGGAAGAGAGATTATATATTCCCCAGCTAAAGAGTTTAACAATAACAGTGGTAAAAAAGCGCCAATAGTAGTCAAAGTAGAGGTTAATACAGGTATAGCGACATCTAAAGTACCTCTAACACATGCGTCTATCTTATTTTCCTTGTTGTCTATACGAACTTGTATAGAATCACTTACAACTATTGCATTATCTACAAGCATACCTAAAGCAACAATAGATGCTGAAATAGATATCTCGTGTATAGTACCTCCTATAATTTTAAAGCCAGTAATAGTTATTAGTATAGATAAAGGAATAGCAGTTGACACAATTATTGCATTTCTAAAGCCCATACCAATAAAAACTACAACAATAACAAGTAAAATACCTATGAGAAGATTATTTGAAAAATCATTTACAGCATGTGATACATCGTTAGGTTGATAATGTACTTGATTGTATATAATATCACTAGGTAAGTTTTTCTCTACATCATTTAGTACTTTTTCTACTTCTTTTCCAACTATTATTATATTTTTTCCACTACTAAAATAACCAGTTAGTAACACTGAATTTAGACCCTGGTGTTTAATTTTTAAATTAGAATTTCCATGTTCATAGCCAATATCAGCAATATCTTTTAATTTTAGCACAGCTCCAGTTTCACTAGATACGTTAATTATGGTATTGCCTATTTCTTCTAGAGAAGAAAATGCTTTGGATACTTTCACATTGATTTGCCCTGTAGCACTATCAATACTACCAGAAGGTATATCTACATTTTGAGCTTTTACTATAGTTGCGATATCTTCAAAAGATAAATTATATTGATTTAGTTTCCTAAAATCTACATTTATTTGTACTTCTTTTTCTTGCTTTCCAGTAATGTCAAATCTAGAGATACCATCAATTTTGCTAAGTTTTGATTTTATCATCTCAGCGTAGCTGGCTAATTCTTCGTAGGTATAATCTTTTCCTGACATACTAATGATTATACCAGCTGTCTCAGCAAGTTTAGTATTTACATTTATATTTTTACAACCAGAAGGTAATTTACTTTGTAACTCAGACATTTTAGTTCTTAATTTGTCCCATGTCATATTAACATCAACATCATTATTGATATCAAGTCTAACAATACTTATGCTGTTCTTAGAATATGATTGGCTAGATTTGTATCCATCTATTTCTTTAATAGTATCTTCAATTTTACTGGTCACTAATTTTTCTATATTATCAGGTGATGCACCGGGATATATAGTAGTGATAATAGCTATTGGAACATTTATATCTGGAGATTCTTGTTTAGGTAAAATATAATAGTTATACATTCCAATAATGCTAAAAAAGACAATCAGAAATAGAGTTATTTTTCTTCGTTTTATAGCTGCTAGCATTAGTCTTTTCATTTTTTCACCTGCCTTTTTAATTTACAAATAGATGCTATTTGGAATCAATGGTAATTTTATTCCCGTCTATAAGTGATTTAATTCCTTCAATAATAATTGCATCATTATTATTTAGCCCATTAATCTTAGCATTTGTTTCATTTGTAGAAATTATTTTTACTGTTTTTTTATGTGCGATATTGTTTTTTGCAATAAAAACATAATCGTGACCATTAGATTTAATAGCTTTAATAGGTATCCAGATACCTTCTTCTTTACCAATAACTATATCAACATCAACGATAAATCCAATTTTAAAATTGTTATCTTCAAGAGCTAGTTCAATGTTGTATGTTCTTGTTTTTTCATCAGGTAAATCGCTTATATTAGTAACAGTTCCATTTACTTTAGTATCACCAGAAATAACTGTGGCATTATCACCTAGATTTATTTTAACTACGTCTTCTTGAGTTATACCGACATTAACGATTTTTTTATTGTTTCTAACTACTATTACAGGATAACCTGCACCTACTATTTCGCCTTGACTGAATAAGGTATTAACGACTATGCCATCTGAACTAGCTTTAAGTGTGGCATCTTTTAAGAGACTTTGCTTGTGATCAAAATCTACCTGTGCTTGGTTTTTAAGGTCGTTCGCTTGACTAAGTTCTGATTTTCTTAAATCTAATTGTAACTTTGCTTCTTCATATTTTTGCTTTGATACAGAATTCTTTTCATACATATTTTTAATTCTATTATGAGTATCACTTGCAAAATTATAAGCATCTTGTGCTTTAGTAAGCTGTGATTTTGCAGATGCTAGTTTTGATTTTGAAGCGTTGTAGGCAAAAGTTAAATCTTTAGTGTCAAGCTTAGCTAAAGTATCACCTTTTTTAATCTGTTGTCCTTTCTTAACGTATATATTGGATATCTTTCCTGAACTTTTAAATCCAAGTTTTTTAAGTTCATTGTAATTTACAGTTCCAATATAGCTAAGTTTCATTGGTTTTGTTTCGGTCTTAACTGTAACTGTTTTTACAGGTTTTGCATTTTGTATAACTCCATTATTGTCAGTTTCATTAGAGCATGATGTTAGAATAAATAGAATAGGTATATAGATTAATAGTTGCGATAATCTTTTCAATTTTTAGTACCTCCTTAAATAATTAATTAAATCTTTCTAGAAAACCATTAAAATAAAACTCATTAAACTCATTTAAAGCACCTTCAAATTCTGTAGTATCTTTGAATTCTTTATATATAGACATCAGACCTTCGATAAAACCTTTAGCGATAAGATAAGATATAAAATCGTGTTTCTTACTTATCTCTTCTTTATTACGGCTTAAAATATCAAGTAAAAAAAGCTTAGTTATATCTATTATTTTCTGCTTGACTATTTCATATTTAGTGCCATTACAGCATTCAGACAAAATTATAAGTTCATTTCCATGTATTTTACATAAATTGGATATAGAGTTTGTTATATGTTTTTGAAAATCAGCGAAGGTAAAACTGTCCCTTTCGTTACGCAAAGATTGATATTTTGAAATTAATGCGAATATTTCACAATACGCAGGTCTTACAATTTCCTCAAGCAGTTTCTCCTTATTTTCAAAATACCTGTAAATATTACCTTCTGATATTTTGGCTTTTTTAGCTATGTTTCTTATAGTAGATTTCTGGAATCCATGTTCTTTAAATTCCTTAATAGCTGAACTCATAATATTGTCTCTTATTTTGTTTTTTAGAATTTGCATAATAATAAACTCCTGTTCATTTTTAATCTTAACATAGTTATAACACTTTTCAGACAGTATTGTCAACCATATATATAAATAAACTAGGTTCAAATTACTAAAATGGGGTATTTAATAAATAATAGTTTATATAGATATATATGAAATGGTATAATATTCAAAAAAGGAGGACATATATATGTTTAAATGGAAAGATGAGTATAGTGTAAAAATTAGCTCCATTGACGAGCAGCACAAAAAATTATTATCTATAGGGGAAGAACTGTTTGATATAGTATCAGATTCTGGCAATATAGATTACTATGATGAAATAGTGGAAATATTAAAAAGGTTAGAGGATTATACGATTTATCACTTTCAGTTTGAAGAAGAGTTGATGGCAAAATATAATTATGATGATTTAGAAAGTCATAAAGAACAACATGCAAAATTTGTTAATAAAATTAAGAGCATTACAGACGATGCTGTTGATGAGTCTCAAAAATCTGTAACTATGGATATGATCATGTTTATAGCAGATTGGATAGAAAAACATATATTAAAAGTTGATCACAGGTATAAAGATATTGTTTTAGAAAAATAATGAGAGTGAGAGAGTATGAAATCATTTGTATTAAATAAATTCAAACTAAAGAGTCATATGGATATCAGGATACTTAGAGAAGATGATAATGATGTGGATATTATTATACCACTAGAAAAGAGTGTGTTGAACTTAACATTTGAAAACGCTCCAAAGTCATTAAGAGGGAGAATTCAGTTTACTGATGCAAAGAATATAATATTACGATTTTGCAAATCTGAGGAATATCAAGCATGTACAGTTCATGTATTAAAAAGCATAGATTTATTTTCAGCAGTAGCTAATTTCGAGCTAGACTACTCAAATATAAGTATTAACATATCAAATAGTATAGGGAGTACAGAAATGGTACTTTATAGCAATGAAGTTGTCAAATAAGATGCTCATACTATAAACCTTAACATATTAACAAAACATACATATAATATAAATTACAAGCAATAAATATTTTATTTTGGTAGGAAGGATAGGAGGTATTACATGGCTTGTATTGCAGCTTTTTTTGATATTGATGGAACCTTATATAGAAATTCACTTATGATACAGCATTTTAAAAAACTAATAAAGTACGAAGTAATAGAACCAAGTGAATGGTATGCTCATGTAAAAAATACCTACTCAAAATGGGAGAGTAGATACGGTGATTTTGAAGAATATTTAGAAGAATTAGCAACAGTTTATATAGATGCTTTAAAAGGAGTTAACAAAGAGCATATAGATTTTATAGCTAGTCAAGTAATTAAAATTAATGGGGATAAGGTATATAAATATGCTAGAAGTAGAATTGAGTGGCATAAAAAGAGAAAGCATAAAGTGTTCTTTATATCAGGAAGTCCAGATTTTTTAGTAGATAAAATGGGTAAAAAGTATGGAGTTACTGAATGTAAGGGTAGTAAATATGTAGTTGATAAAAACAATAATTTTACAGGAGAAATTATAAGGATGTGGGATTCAGTCAACAAACAAAAAACACTCGATGCACTAGTAAATAAATATAGTATAAAACTAGATAGTAGTTATTCCTATGGTGATACCACTGGCGATATTTCAATGCTAAAAATGGTTGGGAACCCTATAGCTATCAATCCCAATAAAGAACTCCTATTTTATATTAAAAATGATACAGAGCTATATGAAAAGATTCAGATAATAGTTGAAAGAAAAGATATAATTTATAAGTTAAATGCGAATGTACAAACTATAGACTAAAGATGAGGTGTTTAAGTTATGAAAGCATTATTTTTAGATAGAGATGGAGTTATAAATGACAACAAAAGACCAGTGAATAAACCAGAAGATTTCATTATTTTTGATGGAGTAGAAAGAGGTCTTAAAAAGGCAATAGATGCAGGTTATGAGATATTTGTTGTTACAAATCAAGGGGGAATAGAACTAGGTTTTATCACACATGAAGAGTTAAAATTAATACACGAGTACATGCAAGAAAAACTAAAAGAAGCTTGTATATTTAAAGAAATAATATATTGTCCAGATTACCATAAAAAATCAGACTACAGAAAGCCAGCACCAGGGATGTTATTGGAATTGCGAGACAAATATATGGTAGACATGGATAAAAGCTGGATGATAGGAGATAATGAAACAGATGCAGAGGCAGGGATAGCTGCTGGCTGTCGAACAGCTAAAGTAGGGGAAAAAAGTAAAATAGCTGATATAACAGGAGAGAATTTAGAAGACGTAATAGACATGATTTTAAAAATAGATAAACAATAAAGTTTTATTGGATCGAATACTAAAAAACAAATTTACTTAAAGGGGGAAAAAAATGAAACTGAGAACAAGGTTAATATTTATGAATTTAGGTATAATTGTAATCATATCAGGTATACTCTCATGGTATATGTTAAGAACATCGTCTGACATTATTGAAAACAGCAGTTTAGATAAGATAAAATTCCAAACAGAAAATGTTTCAACTCAGATGAAGAGTGTGTTAGATGAAGCTGCAAAAGATACTAAGTCAATTGCAAAGATACTAACTACGATGAAACAAAATTCCATAACAGATAGGAATGCTGTAATAAAAATACTTAAAGAAACTATCAGGGACAATGAAAATTATGTTTATACATGGGTTGTTTGGGAACCAAATGCATTTGATGGACAAGACCTTAATAGGATAAATTCCCAAGGAAGTGATAAGGCTGGTAGATTTACGCCAGCTTGGGGTAGAGATAATGGAAAACTTATATTAAAGGCTTGCGACGGTGTGGAAAATAAAGATTACTATAGAATTCCTAAGAAGACTAAAAAGAGATTTATAACAGATCCAACTGAATATGAATTAGGAAATGAAAAAATATTATCCATAACTTTTGCAGAGCCAATAATAATTAATGGTAGAGTTGTAGGAGTAGCGGGAGTAGACATATCTCTAGATCAATTAGCTCAAATTAATAATAGTGTAGAACTTTATGATACAGGGTATGGAGTGTTATATAACAATAATGGTATAGTGCTCGCTCATAAAGATGCAAATATGGTTAATACAGTTAGCAATGAAATTAGTTTAAATAAGAGCTCATACCTAGACAATATCAAAAATGGTAAGGGTTTCAATAACTTTGATGACGAAAATGATGGGATATATAGGATATATACTCCTATCAAATTTAAAGATTATGGTATAAACTGGTCTTATTCAACTGTAGTACCTGCTAGTGAATTGATGAATGAGTTAAATAATATGGGCAATAAACATACAATTATATCTATTTTCGCTATATTATTAATGGGTGGAGTATTATATTATAATAGTAAATATGTAGTTAGCTCAATCAAATCATTGTCAAATGGATTACAAAAAATGTCTGAATACGATTTGAGTTTTGAAGATAAAAAAGTAATGAGCTATCAAAAAAGAAAAGATGAAACAGGTGACATAGCCAATAATATGGTGAAGTTAAAAGAAAACTTTACATCTTTACTTAAAGAGGTTCAAGATGTAACAACTCAGGTATCTGCATCATCAGAGGAGTTGACAGCAACTTCAGCTCAATCAAGTTTGAGCTCCGAGGAAATTGCAAGAAGTATTCAGGAGCTTGCTAGTGGAGCATCTGATCAAGCAAGAGATACAGAAGAGGGAGCTAACAAAATACAAGAGCTAGGAGAAATGATTAAATTAAACCACGTTCTAATGGAGAATGTAAATAATGAATCTGACAGTGTATCAGAATTAGTAGATGAAGGTTTGAAAATTGTATCTGATTTAACAGACAAAACTCAAAAAAGTGGAGAGGCTGCTGAGAACATATTCGAAGTAATAGTAAAAACTAATGAGAGCTCTAAAAAGATTGGAAATGCAAGTGAGGTTATAGCCGCGATAGCAGAACAGACAAATTTACTTGCTCTAAATGCAGCTATAGAAGCAGCACGTGCGGGAGATGCAGGTAAGGGCTTTGCGGTGGTTGCAGAAGAAGTTAGAAAACTTGCAGAACAATCTACTAAATCAACCAAAGAAATAGATATTATAGTTAATGAATTAATAGCGAATTCTGATTCAGCTGTAGAGAAGATGAAAGAAGTTGAGGTAATAGTAGGAAAGCAGGTTGAAAGTGTTGTAGATGTAGAGCATAGTTATGAGGGTATAGCAAGAGCAATGAATAAATCAAAAGAAGCTATAAGGAACATGGATGCATCAGTTCAAGATATGGAAGCTATGAAAGCAAATATACTGGATATAATACAAGCATTGTCAGCCATTGCAGAGGAAAATGCAGCTAGTACACAGGAAGCTAGTGCTTCAACAGAGCAGCAGTTAGCGTCAATACAACAAGTTGCAAGTGCGAGTGAGAGCTTATCGCAGTTAGCTCAAAATTTACAGGATCAGATAATAAAGTTTAAGTTATAATCAAAGTCAAAAAATAAAAGAAGAAAGCACCCTTTGTTATATTATGAGTTTGCAAAAACAAAAATAATAAAAAGAAAGGTGCTTTTTTTGTATAATAGTCAATTTAGTGAGGTTGAAGGACAGCCATCTGTTAGACATGCATAATTTACAAATTTTACAAAAAATTAATAATTTTACATATTCATTTGTTATATAATATTGTTATGGTAATTTATTGAATAAATAAAAAAGTGAGGTAGATTTATGAAAAATAAAATTTTAAAATCTTTATTAGTATTAACGTTGATATTTTCTTTAATTGTACCAATTAATAATTCATTTACTACAACAACGCCTCAAAGAGATCCAATTTATGTTATTAGTGATGCAAAAGTTTTATTTTCTAAAGATGATACAAGTGTACGATTCAAGGAACGAGCTGAGGCCGTAAATATATCTAAAGAAAATGTTTCAAATCTTTCTACAACTAATTTGTTAGAGTTGATTATGGAATATCCTTTTTTGGGAAATATTTTTGCATATGACGATTGTAATACAGGCTTAGATTCACTTATAAATATTTTTGAACCATTAAATGTTTTCATTGATAGACCGGATGCGGTTTCAGTGTTAGAGGCAAAATATACTAGAATAAAAGAATCGGATGATAAATTTATAGAAAGAACTTTCCTTGAAACATTAGGTAATAGAATAGGCTACAAATATACAGATAAAGGTTATACGGCAAGAGCAGTAACCACCTATGTTACTACACCTAAAGGAAGCAAGGTAGAAGTATTTATTAGGGGAGAAGAATTGACAGCTAGGCAAAAAGCAGAGATCAATAATTACTATGATAAAAAATTCCCGTTCGCTAAAAGATTATCAGGTGCAACAACAAATTATAATTGTCACTCATATGCATGGCATAATCAAAGTACTTCAAATATATATTGGATGAATAAACCTACTACCTATTATACAGATGGAAGTTATAGTTTGTCATCTACTAGTTCTGGTAGTACTGGTGATAAAGCTACTTATATGCCACATAATACTATAATAGCTATACCAGAACATTCAGCTATAGTTAGTGGAAGTTTATTTATATCAAAATGGGGTCAAGCAGGATTATATAGACATAGTCCTAAAGATTCACCTTATGACTCTGATTATATTTATTATTTTAACTAATAACTTAAACTCAATCTACGTATTATGTATGAACCAATAAATTGCCATATATTGAACTGCTTCTTGTCAAGTGGACAGGGGCATAATAAAAGTATTTATATCTCCAATCATGTATTCTTGTGCTTGGAGATATTTTATTTTTACTCAATAATACAGCAACTCAAGAAGAAAGTTTAAATATCTGTCTAACAGGCTTAAACTACTCTTAGGTTAACATGAGGGATGTAACATTTATTTTTTAATTACAAAGCCTAGGTTATAAAATGCAAAACTATATAAAATCGGCATATGCAACATATACTATATAAAGGCTAAGGTTTTAATAAATTTTAAAATACCCTTGACAACTATTGTTAGATTAATATATACTATACTCTAAGTAAATATGACATGCTATGACTAGGCAGTAATAGAAGAATTGAAGATATACAGAGAAATAATCATGAGCTGAGAGATTATTATTGGAGTCTTTTATGAAAATCACCTATGAGCTTAAGGTTTGAAATAATAGTAAAACTTTACGTAGAGATACGTTAAAATGTAATGAGTGATAGGAATCATTTGTTTTCCTATAATTTGGGTGGTAACGCGTACAATCGTCCCTAAGTCTTTTGACTTGGGGATTTTTTAATAGATTTTATGTTAATAATAAGTGAAAGAGAGGATGAAAAGTATGGATAAATTTAAACAATTATCAAAGCTATCTGTCAAAGAAGCAGAAAAAAATATTTCAGAATATTGGAATGACATAGATATACTAAAGAAGAGTATAGATATCAGGAAAGACGACGATTCATTTGTATTCTTTGAAGGGCCTCCTACAGCTAATGGTAAACCAGGAATACATCATGTTATATCAAGAACATTGAAGGATTCTATCTGTAGATATATGACAATGAAAGGATATCAAGTAAAGAGAAAAGCAGGTTGGGACACTCATGGATTACCTGTTGAAATAGAGGTTGAAAAGCAGTTAAATTTATCTAGTAAGCAAGACATAGAAGAATACGGAATAGCACAGTTCAATGAAAAATGTAGGGAATCAGTGTTCAAATATGAAGGTTTATGGAGAGATATGACTAAGCGTATGGCTTACGAAGTTGATTTAGATAACCCATATATAACGCTTGATAACAACTATATAGAGTCTGTTTGGTGGATTTTAAACAAGTTCTTTAAAGAAGATTATATATATGAAGGACATAAAATATTACCATATTGCCCAAGATGCGGAACTGGGCTAGCCTCTCATGAAGTTGCACAAGGATATGAGGAAATAAAGACCAACACAGTAATAGTTAAGTTCAAAGTCAAAGATGCTGATGAATATTTCTTAGTTTGGACTACTACACCTTGGACATTAGCTTCAAACGTTGCACTAACAGTAAATCCAGACGAAACGTATGTTAAAGTAAGAGTAGAAGATGAGATTTATTATGTAGAAAAAAATCTTTGTAGTAAAGTAGTTGGTGATGACTATGAGATTATCAAAGAACTTAAAGGTAAAGAGTTAGAATACATGGAATACGAGCAATTGATGCCATTTGTTAAGGCAGATAAAAAAGCATTTTTTGTTACGGTAGCAGATTATGTAACTACTGAGGATGGAACAGGAATAGTTCATACAGCCCCAGCATTTGGAGAAGATGACTATAATACTGGTAAAAGATACAATCTACCAGTACTTCAACCAGTAGATGAGACTGGTAAATATATAGAGACTCCTTGGAAGGGTCAATTCGTAATGGATGCTGATATTGATATTATAAAATGGTTACATGCAGAAGGTAAATTATATAAAAAAGAAAAAATAGCACATAATTATCCACATTGTTGGAGATGTAAAACTCCACTATTATATTACGCGAAGCCTAGTTGGTATATAGAAATTACTAGACTAAAAGAAAAACTTATAGAAAACAACAATTCAGTTGAGTGGTATCCAGATTATGTTGGAGAAAAGAGATTCGGTAACTGGCTAGAAAATTTAAATGATTGGGCTATATCAAGAAGTAGATATTGGGGAACACCATTAAATATATGGCGTTGCGAATGTGGACATTTAGCAAGCGTAGGTTCAAGAAAAGAGCTAGTGGAAAGAGCAATAGAAGATATAGATGAAAATGTAGAACTACACAGACCTCATGTTGATAACATTCATTTAAAATGTGAGAAATGTGGAGAAGCAATGACTAGAGTTAAAGACGTTATAGACTGTTGGTTTGATAGTGGGTCAATGCCTTTTGCACAACATCATTATCCATTTGAAAACAAAGAAAACTTTGATCAATTATTCCCAGCTGATTTCATCTGTGAAGGTATAGATCAGACAAGAGGATGGTTCTACTCTTTACTTGCTATATCAACATTTGTAACAGGAAAGTCACCATATAAGAGAGTGTTGGTTAATGATTTGATATTAGATAAAAAAGGCAAGAAGATGTCAAAATCTAAAGGAAATACAGTAGACCCATTTGAATTATTTGATCAATATGGAGCAGATGCACTTAGATGGTATTTACTATATGTATCTCCAGCTTGGACACCTACAAAATTCGATGAAGAAGGGCTTAAAGAGGTATTAAGCAAATTCTTTGGAACAATTAAAAACGTATACAATTTCTTTGTACTATATGCTAATACAGACAATGTAAATCCAACAGAGTTTTATATAAAGCCAGAAGATAGGCCAGAACTTGATAGATGGGTGTTATCTAAATACAATGCATTGTTAAAAGAAGTAGAAAAAGAACTTAGCGTATATGATTTAACAAAAGCAGTTAGAAGGATACAAGATTTTGTAAACGAAGATTTATCAAACTGGTATATAAGACGTTCAAGGAGAAGATTCTGGGATACTGAGCTATCAGATGACAAAAAAGCAGTATACAATACAACTTATGAGCTATTAGTTGGATTATCACAGATAGTAGCACCATTTGCTCCATATATATCAGAAGAGATGTACAGAAACTTAACAGGAGAAGAGTCAGTTCATTTGAGTGATTATCCTGTGATTAATGAGAGCTTAATAGATAAGCATATAGAAGAAAAAATGGATTTAGTAAGAGATTTAGTAAAATTGGGTAGAGCTTCAAGAGAAGCTGTTAAAATTAAAGTACGTCAGCCTATACAAAAGGTTTTAATAGATGGAAAATATCAAGAATTAATAGATGATTTGGTGCCATTGATAAAAGAAGAGCTAAATGTAAAAGATGTTGTATTCGAAAGTGATTTAAGTAAATACATGAACTTTAGCTTAAAACCAAATTTTAGAGTTCTAGGTCCTATATTAGGTTCAAAAATAAAAGAGTTTGGCAAGGCACTTTCAGAACTTGATAGCTCAGATGCTGTAGCAAAATTAGAGAAGGGTGAAACTATAAAAGTAAATCTTTCAGGTGAAGCATTTGAGTTTGATAAAGAGAAAGTATTGATAAACATTAATTCAAAAGAAGGATTTACAGTTTCGATGGAAAACAACTTGTTTGTTATACTTGATACAACACTAACAGAAGATTTGTTAAACGAAGGATATGTTAGAGAGTTCGTATCAAAAGTACAACAAATGAGAAAGAGTAATCAATACGAAATGATGGATAACATAGTTATATATTATGAATCAGACGAAGTTATAGAAAAAGCAGTAGATAACTATGGCGATTATATCAAGAGTGAGACACTTGCAGTAGATATTAAACAGGTTAAAAAAGATGATATGACAAAGCAAGACTTAAATGGACATGAGGCTTATATAGCATTAGAAAGAGTTAAATAGTAAAACTAATATGGAGTTAGTCTAAAACTTATAGACTGACTCCTTTTTTGTAAACAATTTTTAACATATAGAGAAAAATTGATAAAAACTACTTATTTACAGGGCTAGAATATTAATTTCGTTGTCAAGATATAAGATAAAACGATGTAGAATTATAATAATAGAGGAAATTATATGTATCTATAGAATATATCTAGTAGAAAGGGTGATTGATTATGGAATATCTTTGGGAGGATTCAGTTATATTCATGGGAACTCAAGACATGGATTCAACACATGAATTCTATTCTAAAAACTTAGGGTTTTCTTCGTACGAAGAGAACGGTGAAAGCAAAATATATAATATGCCTGGAGGCTGTAAATTAGCTTTCTCAAGTAAAATTAAGATGCAAAGAGATTTTAAAAATCCAATAATATCTTTAACAACTCCTTATGTAGACTCGCTATACACAAAATTCAAGCAAGAGGGAGTATGCATAAAAAATAAACCTAAATACAATAGCAGCTCAAGAAAATATTACTTTCATATGATAGACCCAAACGGTTACATAATTGAAATACAAAAGAAAAAATCAAAGATATAATATAAACAAACAATAACATAAAGCAAAAAGATTAATAAACTAAAACTAGACAAAAAAACAAGTGCAAAAAACAAGCAAATATCATTGCTTGTTTTTAAGTTTTAAAAGATCTTTTTTGGGTAATATAGTAATAGGGAATGTTATAAATCATATAAAGGAGGTTTGAAGATGGACAAAATAGTAGGAAACATAGCTCCAGACTTCATGCTAAAAACAGCACTAGGAGATGGAAGTGGTTTTGGAGAGGTTTCATTAGAAAACTATAAAGGAAAGTGGTTAGTATTATTCTTTTATCCACTAGATTTTACATTTATTTGACCGACAGAGATCACTGGCTTCAGTGAAAAATACAATGAGTTTAAAAGTTTGAATGCGGAAGTACTGGCAGTAAGTGTGGACAGTGAGCATTCACATAAAGCATGGATAAATGGAGATCTAGGCAAGATAAACTTTCCGCTTGCATCAGATATGACAAAAGAGATTGCTAGAAAATATGGAGTGCTAGATGAAAAACTAGGGATAGCACTAAGAGGATTATTTATTATATCTCCAGAGGGACATGTAAAGTATTCGGTAGTACATGATTTAGGAATAGGAAGAAGTGTTGGAGAAACAATGAGAGTTTTAAAAGCATTACAGACTGGAGGATTGTGTCCAATAGACTGGAATGAAGGAGATGAGTTATTATAGAGTATACTCTGTTTATCTGTAATAATATATAAGGAAATACAAGAACGACCTACATGATATGCTATGTAGGTCGTTTCAAGCTGAAGACAAAAGCCTAATTTCTGCGCTCATTTACCTTTAAGTAAAGCCGCTATTTAATTTTAACACGCTTTGATTTGTACTCTTACTTACAGTCTGTTATCGATCTGATTTTATTTAAATTATAATTCTTAACCGTTCTAATAGTAAAATCACACAATTCCTTTCTGTAGTTACCCGTTAAAAGGTTATTGTTCTTATTAATATAAAAATTATATAAATCATCAATTAAATCTCTATCTGATTTATCAGTAAAATATGCTTTACAAGCTGTATATACATCATCTTTCTTTATACTCATAAGACCATAAGCTAAGCACGTGCATCTGATAACTTCCCAAGCGTTCTTTATTTGGGTTATGCCACCACTTAATTTTTCATAGTCAGAAACAGTATCTTTTATTTTAATAGTAGAATCATATATCCTTTTCATACGAATCGGAACAAAATGTTTTGGTTTTATTCTAGTATAAAAATCTGTAACATCTTGCCCATACAGTACATTATGATGTGCAATACTATCAAAAGCATATAACCATAGTTTTGGATATCCATTTGGTACATTGTCAACAGTCCATTCATCTAATGTCCTATTTTTACATTTGTTTAGAGTCTGAATATCTTGCCATTGTATATCATAAACAAGTGGTTTTCTAGGATATTCTCTTTTAGGAAGATCATTTGCTACATCAACAATTATATCTTCAATGAGTTTTTTAATATTAAATGTTATATTATTACCAAATGTTGTAATAGTTATATCAATATCACTAGAATCTGCAATGAAATCTCCTCTAATTATGCTTCCGTCTATAATTATACTAGCGATGTTATATTTTATTTGAGAATCAACATATAATAGTTTATCTCTTAATAGCAGTATGTTTTGAAAAATCTTGTTTTCAATCATAAATTATTATCCTCTTTTACTCAGGAATATAAGGATTAGTGTCTTGTAATAATCTCATTTCTCTAATTATAAAGATAGCAGTAATAATACAGGAAAATACATCTGAAAAAGGTACTGCAATCCATATGCCTTTAAATCCCCAAATAGTTGGAAACAGTAGTAAAGAAGGTATCAACAATATTACTTGTCTAGTAGTGCTTAAAAAGATAGAGTGTTTTGGTTTACCAATAGCCTGAAAATAATTAGAGCTTATAATCTGAAAACCTATTAAAGGAAGCATCAACATATATATCTTAATATATTTAGCTCCTATATCAATCATATTTGTATCAGTTTTATTAAATAGTAAGAATAGCTCTCTAGGGAAAAATTGAATTAAAAGAAAACCAACTAAGACTATACTTGTAGCTACTATAACAGCGTAGCTATAAGCTTTCTTTACTCTTTTGTATTGTTTAGCTCCATAATTATAACCTATTATAGGTTGTGCTCCTTGATTAATACCGAAAATAGGCATTAAAATAAACATAACAATACTACTCATTATACCAAGAGCAGCTATAGCAGAATCACTGTTATTACCACCATAAGTTTTTATACTATAGTTAAATAACCCTGTTACAACACTAGAAGCAACTTGTATAGCAAAAGGAGCTGAGCCTAGAGAAAAAATCTTCAAAACCACTTTTGATTTTAGAGACATAGTACTTATGTGAAACTTAAGTAGACTTTTACCAGAAACAAAATATTTCATAACCCATAAAGCAGAAACCAACTGACCTATTATTGTTGCATATGCAGCACCTTTAATTCCTAGGCTTAGATGTCTTATGAAAATATAATCCAGAATGATATTAGTGATTGCACCTATTAACATAGTGGAGGCAGCCAATCTAGGATTACCTTCTCCTCTAATAAAGTTATTTAATCCAAAGCCTATAAATTGAAAAATAGTACCATATAGTATAATAGTTATATACTGTTTTGCATAAGGCATTACTTTATCACTTACATTAAAAAACATTAATATATCTTTGTATGTTAGAAGACCAATAATCATAATACATACTGAGAATATAATTAATAAAACAAAAGAATTACCAAGTATTCTTTCAGCTTCTTCTTTTTTTTGTTCACCTAACTTAATAGATACAAGTGCAGTACCACCAAAGCCAACCAACATACTGAAAGCCATCATTATAATCATGATAGGAAAACAAAGTGTAATTCCTGTGATAGCATCACTATTAACATAGTTACCCACAAAATAACGGTCAATAACATTGTAAAGTGCATTAACTATCATACCAATAACTGCTGGAGTAGAGAATTTAAGTAGTAGCTTCCCCACACTTTCTTTTGCTAAAAGTTCTGTTCTGTCCATGTATTCACCTCATTAAATTTGTATATTGGAGTTATAATATTATTTAGTTATATGTAAAAAAATATACGAAAGTATATTTTTATTCCCGGAATATTTTTTAAATTTAGAAAAGAGGAGAGTAATATTTGTTAACGTTAAAATAATCACGGTTAATATAAAATTAAAATATATATACTCTTGAATAAACATTATACATGAATATATATATTATATCAAGACATAGAAGATAATATAATTTTGGTGTATAATATTAAGTAAAATCAAAATAGAAAGGGAAAAGTATAGCAAGTTGATATTATGCTATGTGAGGTGATAATATGTTTAAGGTAGAAAAACCAGAGTTTAAAGATAAAAAATCATTTTACAATTTCTTAAATATTAAGTTAACAGGAATAATATGCGAAGAAAGTGACTGGCTTGCAAATTTGTCAAATGCAGCAGCTTTACTAGGTGTATTGTTGGACGACATTAATTGGGCAGGATTTTATTTGTATAAAAAAGATGAATTGATATTAGGTCCATTCCAAGGTAAACCAGCATGTACACATATTAAATTAGGAAAAGGCGTTTGTGGAACATCAGCAATTAAGAAAGAAACTATAATAGTTAAAAATGTACACGAATTTGAGGGACATATTGCTTGTGATAGCGCATCAAAATCAGAGATAGTAGTTCCTATAGTCAAAGATGATAAATTAATTGGAGTACTTGACATAGACAGTCCTATATATAATAGGTTCGAGGAAAAAGACCGAGAGTACTTAGAGAAATTTGTAGCAATATTAAATAAATATATGAAATGGGAAGATATAAATTAATAAGAATCCAAAATTTTGTGTGAGTAATTGCACAAAATTTTTTATTATAGAAAAGCATGTAAAAAACGAGACAATATTACTTAAAATTAACAAATATGTATAAAAAGCAACAAAAAAATTAACATTTATTAACAAACTTGAAAATAGAATGGTAACCCGTTATAATGGACTTAAGCAAAAATTCTAAATATTTAGAATTTTATAAATAAGAGCTTAATGAATTAGACATAAGAAATAAAACAAAGAAAGGAGGGGAATGAATGAAAAAAATAGTGGGGTTACTTTTAGTTTTATCACTTATGCTTAGTTTTGCAGGCATAGCTTATGCAGAAGGATTTGAAACTACAGATAAACATGAGCATAATTACAAGGTAGTAAAAGACTATAAATATTGGAAGTACACTGGAAACGAAAAAAAAGAATATATTTCAGATGCAGCATATAAAGTGTACAAAGAATATGAAGAATGGCGTTATACTAAAAAAGTATGTTCATGTGGTGCGTCAAATGTAGTAAAATCGCCTACAGGTAAAACCGAATGGAGATACGTTGAAACTATATACGAATAATATCAGGTGAAGAGGGGTTAGAAGATTAGGTTGTTATAGCCCCTTTTGGCTAAAACAATTAGATAAAGTTAAAATGTTGTGTATTAGAAGGTTTATTGCTATTTATGAGACAATATCAGCCTTTTTATAACATATAGATACATGAGTCTAGCATAATTTAATATAATTTGCCTTTTTGTCTCATAAATAGTATAATATTACTAATGAGAAGTTATCTAACGTAGTTTGTGTACATACGGCAAAATAGATGATGGTGTTGGCACATAAGCTTTATTTTAGTTAACTTGATAAGTTAAACAAAATAAAAGGAGGAAAAAGTGTTATGAAAAAAACGGTATCAATTATTTTGGTGGCAGCATTAGTTTTAGGGTTAGCAGGATTGGCTTTTGCAAAAGTTGGTGATAAAGAATGCAATCATGATTTTAAAGTAGTGAAACATGTAAAAAGATTTAAAGTTATTGATCGCAAAACAGAAGTGACATATCCTGGCCCAGTTTTAAAATACTATGAATTAAGACAACACTATGAACTAAGAAGAGAAGAGTGCAAATATTGTGATTCATATAGAGAATACTATACAGTTAAACGCGAAGAATGGGTATGCACAGGTTCAGATCACTAAGTTGTTGCATGGAAATTAATCTATATTAAGTACCAATATGCTAATAAACACCCTCTCCTTATTAAAGTTTCTACTATAAAGAGAGGGTATTAACTTGTATTATATAAAATAATTATAATACTACTTCAGCTGTAGACAAAAGCGCAATTTTCGCTCGGTCCTAAAATTATCGTTGTTCACTTATCTCTAGTAAGCTCTGTTACTCAATTTTAACCGCCTTGAACTTTCAACTCTTACTACATATCTAGATGACTTTGTCATCAATCTAATACTACTTGATGATATGTTTTTTTACCTTTTTTAATAACTAAAGCATTGTCTTCAAACATATCGACAGTTACAGTAGTTTGAGGGTCAGTGACTTTCTTATCTTGTAAACTGACACCACCTTGTTTAATCAATCTTCTAGCTTCTCCATTCGAAGCTGTTAATCCTAGCTCAGTTAAGAGAGCTAGAAGACCTATACCATCAACGAATCTATCTTTATCCATTTTAGTAGTAGGCATATTGTCAGATTTATTACCAGCAGAGAAAAGTGCTCTAGCAGCCTCTTGAGCCTTAGTAGCTTCTTCTTCACCGTGAACGATTTTAGTAAACTCAAATGCTAGGATATCCTTAGCTTTATTTATCTCACTACCCTCAAGGTTACTTAGGTGATCAATTTCATCCATAGGTAAAAACGTCAATAAACATAGACAATTTCTTACGTCAGAGTCATTTACATTTCTTAAGTATTGATATAAGTCATATGGAGATGTTTTGTCTTTGTCTATCCATACAGCACCTGCTTCGGTTTTACCCATTTTTTTACCTTCACTAGTTGTTAATAGCTTGAACGTTAATCCGTATGCAGACTTTGAATCAGATCTTCTTATCAGCTCAACACCTGCAATTATATTTGACCATTGGTCATTTCCACCTAGTTGCATTTTACAATCATATCTTCTATTTAGTTCTAAGAAATCATAGGCTTGCATTATCATGTAGTTAAATTCTAGGAAAGAAAGGCCTTTTTCCATTCTGCTTTTAAAACATTCAGCAGTTAACATTCTATTAACAGAAAAATGTCTTCCTACATTTCTTAGAAACTCCACATAATTAAGGCTTCTAAGCCAGTCTGCGTTGTTTGCAGCATAACCTTTTTCTCCATCTAAACAGAGGTATTTAGATAGTTGTTTTTTCATCAATTCAGCATTGTTATCTATATCTTCCATAGATAGCATCTTTCTCATATCAGTTTTTCCTGATGGATCGCCTACCATTGCAGTTCCGCCACCAAATAACGCAATAGGTTTATGCCCTGCCTTTTGCATGTGCATCATAACCATAACTTGTATAAAGTGACCAACATGTAGACTGTCAGCAGTTGGGTCAAAGCCAATATAAAACTTAACAGATTCCTTTTCAAGTAATTCTCTGATTTCATTTTCATGTGTTGCTTGCTCAATAAAGCCTCTTTCAAGCAAGATGTCATAAATATTTTTACTCATTTTATAACCTCCCTATTTAATATTAGTGCAAAGCACAATATTTTTATATATTTTATAACGAAGATGTTAATGCAACTAGATAAATAATTATCTTTCATGTTTCA
This sequence comes from Abyssisolibacter sp. ZYX002, assembly GCF_056892235.1. NCBI lineage: Bacteria > Bacillati > Bacillota > Clostridia > Eubacteriales > Clostridiaceae > Abyssisolibacter > Abyssisolibacter sp. ZYX002. The sequence goes on along the minus strand of NZ_JARMXH010000005.1, from coordinate 89,712 downwards.
CTAAGGTATTTTGCAAATGGTTTTATCATACCGTTTCGAACATTAGTATAATAAATTTGAATGATTTAATATTTAAATTAAAAATTTTAATTCTATAGACTTATTGACCTTAATGATTTTCTAGTATAAATTGGTAATAAAAAAAGCCTATTCAACCCATAAGGACGAATAGACTCGTGGTACCACCTTAATTCATAGCCGTTAATAGCTACCTCTAAGACCATTTATCGCATGGTTAACGCAATGTTTCCATCATGGCTCAAGATACGTAATTTACTAACTATGCACCACTGACTTTGCACCATCCAGTCAGCTCTCTTATTATAGACATAATTAGCTAAAATATCTTTCTTAGCCTTATTAGTATTAAGTTATATTATATAATATTAGAACAAGTAGAATTTGTCAAGGGTAATTATTTAGTTGATATAAATTTAGAATTATTATAATATAAATCTGTGGTTATAAAGTAAGTTACACATAATATCATTAATACTGTAAAAAATATCATAAAGATTAAGATAAAAAATTCAATTTTGATTACCTGAGAATAGGAGAGTAAAAATGAGCAATATAGAATTAATAGCAACTTCAAGCTTTGGATTAGAAGCAGTAGTAAAAAGAGAGCTACTAAACCTAGGTTTTGAAAATCCTAAAGTAGAAAATGGAAAAATAACATACAAATCTGATGAAGAAGGTATAGCTAAGTCAAACCTATGGCTTAGAAGTGCAGACAGAGTTTTATTAAAACTAGGAGAATTTCGAGCAGAATCGTTTGAAGAATTATTTCAAGGAACAAGATCATTACCTTGGGAAGATTGGATTACAGAAGATGGAGAGTTTATCGTAAATGGAAAATCTGTCAAATCAAAACTATTTAGCATATCAGACTGCCAAGCTATTGTTAAAAAAGCTATTGTAGAGAGATTAAAGATAAAATATAAAACAGACTGGTTTAAAGAAACAGGTGCAAAATTTACAGTTCAAGTATCAATACTAAAAGATATTGCAACATTGACAATAGATACTAGTGGAGTTGGATTGCATAAAAGAGGATATAGACAGGACTCTGTAGAAGCTCCTATTAAGGAGACTCTAGCAGCAGCGATGCTACAGCTTAGTTATTGGAACAAAGGTAGAGTTTTACTTGATCCTTTTTGTGGTTCTGGAACAATACCAATAGAAGCAGCATTAATAGGAAAAAATATTGCTCCAGGGTTAAATAGAGAATTTGTTTCAATGGATTGGCCAAGAGTAGGTAAAGATATATACAAAAAAGTTAGAGTTGAGGCTTATAAAGCTATTGATACTGAAGCTAAGTTAAAGATATTTGCATCAGATATAGATAAAGATGCTATTAATCTTGCTAAGGAAAATAGTATAGAAGCTGGAGTAGATGACTGTATTAATTTTAAAGCAATTAGTTTAAGACCGATTAACATAAAAGATAAATTCGGGGTTATAGTATGCAATCCTCCTTATGGTGAAAGACTTGGTCAAAGACAGGAAATAATGAAGTTGTATCGAAAAATGGGAAGCTTTTTTGGAGAATTGAAGACTTGGTCAAAATACATCATCACTTCAGAAAAAGAGTTTGAAAAAGCATATGGTAAAAAAGCTGATAAGAAGAGAAAATTATTTAATGGTAGATTGGAAGTAAACTACTATCAATACTTTGGGCCAAGGCCAGATAGTAAATAAATTAAAACAAACATATGAATAAATTAAGTAGTTAATGAGGTGTTATTTTGAAAAATAAAAATAAAATAGAATATGGTAACTCAAGTATTTCCTCTCTAAAAGGTGCAGATAGAGTAAGAAAAAGACCGTCAGTTATATTTGGTTCAGATGGGCTTGAGGGATGCCAGCATACCTTTTTTGAAATATTATCTAACTCTATAGATGAAGCAAGGCAAGGTTTTGGAGATTGTATAAAAATAATAAAACATATAGATAAATCAATTACAGTACAAGATTTTGCAAGAGGTACACCTGTAGACTTTAATCCCACAGAAAAAAAATATAATTGGGAGCTAGTATTTTGTGAGTTGTATGCAGGAGGAAAATATAACAATAACTCAGGAAACATATATAAATTCAGTTTAGGATTAAACGGATTAGGTGCATGTGCTACACAGTATAGTTCTGAGTATATGGACGTTATAGTTTTTAGGGATGGATATAGATATGATTTGCATTTTGAAGAGGGAAAAAATATAGGTGGACTAAAAAAGGAAAAGTGTGATTATGAATCCACTGGAACTATTACAAAATGGAAGCCAGATATAAATGTTTTTACAGATATAAATATACCGATAGAGTATTATAAAGACACTATTAAGAGACAAGCAGTAGTAAATGCAGGATTAAAGTTCTTGCTTTATGATGAAGAAACTCAGACTCATTATGAATATATTTATGAGAATGGTATAGTTGACTATATGAAAGAAATAGCTGAAGATAAAAATCTTACTGAGATATATTATTGTGAAGCTGAAGGTGATGGAAAAGACAGAGAAGACAAGCCAGAATATAAAGTAAAGGTAGAGCTTGCTTTTTGTTTTAATAACGATATAAATAGATTAGAGTATTACCACAACTCAAGTTTTCTAGAGTATGGTGGTTCACCTGATAAAGCAGTTAAGAATGCTTTTTTATATGAAATCAATAATTATTTGAAAAAGACTGGAAAATACAACAAGGGTGAGAAAAAAATCAGCTTTGTTGATATACAAGATAGTATGATATTAATATCTAATTCGTTTTCAACAATCACAAGCTATGAAAACCAGACTAAAAAAGCAATAACGAATAAATTTATACAGGAATTTATGACAGAATTTATAAAAGAGAAATTAGAAGTTTATTTTATTGAAAACAAAGAAGATACAGAAAATATAATGAATCAAATACTAGCAAACAAAAGAAGTAGAGAAAAAGCAGAGATTACAAGAAAAAGTATAAGAAAAAAGTTAAGTGGCTCAGTAAGTGTTACAAATAGAGTAAAGAAATTTGTAAACTGTAAAAGCAAAGATATTAGTAAAAGGGAGTTATACATTGTTGAGGGAGATTCTGCATTAGGATCTTGTAAACTAGCAAGAGATGCTGAATTTCAGGCGTTACTTCCAGTGAGAGGAAAGATATTAAACTGTTTAAAAGCTGATTATGATAGGATATTTAAGAGTGATATAATAATAGATTTGTTAAAAGTACTGGGTTGTGGAGTTGAGATAAAGACAAAACACAACAAGGAACTTAATACATTCGATATAGATAATCTTAACTGGGATAAAATAATAATTTGTACAGATGCTGATGTAGATGGATTTCAAATTAGAGCATTGATATTAACTATGATATACACGTTAGTACCTACGTTAATACAGCAAGGAAAAGTTTTTATAGCTGAGTCACCTTTGTTTGAAGTTAATACAAAGAAACGAACATACTTTGCTTACAATCAACAAGAAAAACAAAAAATTGTATCAAAGATAAAAACTTCATATACTTTACAAAGATCAAAAGGGCTTGGAGAGAACGACCCAGAAATGATGTGGCAAACTACAATGTGCCCAGAAACTAGAAGATTAATAAAGGTAGTTCCAGAGGATATAGAAAGTACGCAAGAGATGTTCTTGACGTTGTTAGGAGATAATATAACAGGTAGAAAACAATTTATTATAGATAAAGGACACTTGTATTTAGAAATGTTAGATATAAGCTAGAAGAGGTGTTGTATGAAATTTATAAGCAAAAACATAACAAATGTATTAGAAGAAAATTATATGCCATATGTAATGAGTGTTATAGTTTCTAGAGCTATACCTGAAATAGATGGGTTTAAACCTGCTCATAGAAAACTTTTATACACTATGTATACAATGAAGCTTTTGACTGGTTCGAGGACAAAATCAGCTAATGTGGTAGGGCAAACAATGAAACTAAATCCACATGGAGATGGAGCAATATATGCGACATTAGTAAGACTTACAAAAGGTTACGATGCGTTACTGCATTCATTTATAGATTCCAAAGGAAACTTTGGTAAATATTATTCTAGAGATATGAAATATGCTGCATCAAGGTATACAGAAGTTAAATTGGCACAAATATGTAGCGAAATATTTAAAGATATAGATAAAAACACAGTTGAATTTGTTGACAACTACGATGGAAAGTTAAAAGAACCATTGCTATTGCCTACAACTTTTCCAAACGTACTAGTAAGCAATAATAAAGGTATAGCAGTAGGTATGGCAAGCAATATCTGTAGTTTTAACTTAAAAGAGGTTTGTGATGTAACAATACAGTTTCTAAAGAATGAAGAAATAGATGTGCTCAAATATTTAAAGGCACCTGATTTTTCAAGCGGCGGGAAATTGCTGTTTGATGAAAAACAAATCAGGAAGATATATAATACTGGTATTGGTGCATTTAAATTAAGAAGTAAGTATGAATATATAAAAGAAGACAATTGTATAGAAATAACCGAGATTCCATATACAACAACAACAGAGCAAATCATAGATAAGATTATAGACTTAATCAAGTCTGGAAAGATAAGCGGAATATCGGATGTAAGAGATGAAACAGATCTAAAAGGTCTTAAGGTTACCATAGATTTAAAGAGAGGAACCGATCCTGAGTTATTGACAAAAAAATTACTTAGCATGACAACACTAGAAGACACATTTGCATGTAATTTTAATATATTGATTGGAAATGCTCCTAGAGTAATGGGGATTAAAGAAATATTAAGAGAATGGATTAAATTTAGAATAACATGTATCAAGAATCAGATACAACATGATATAGGTAAAAAGTCAGATAAGTTACATTTACTTAATGGTCTAGCTAAAGTGCTTTTAGATATAGACAAGGCTATACAGATAATTAGGAAAACCAAAAACGATGAATCAGTTATACCTAATCTTATGAATGCGTTTGAAATAGATAAAATACAAGCAGAGTATGTAGCTAATATAAGGTTACGTAATTTAAATGAAGACTATATACTTAATAAAGTAAAAGAAATAGAAGCGCTCAAAGAAGAATTAAATGAACTCAATGTTACATTTAATGATGAAAATAAAATCAAAAATATAATATCGGCACAGTTAAAAAACATAAAAAAACAATTTGGGCAGGAGCGAAAAACTGAAATTATAGAATATGTGCAAGAAGATAAAATAACACAAAATAATATTGTAGAAAACTACGAACTAAAACTATTTATTACAAAGCACCAATACATCAAAAAAATATCAATGGCATCTTTAAGAGGAAATAGTGAACATAAGCTAAAAGATGAAGATTATATAGTGCAAGAAATAGATGCTGAAAATCATTCAGAGATATTGTTTTTTACAAATAAGTTTAATGTGTATAAGATGTATGCATATGATATAGCAGACCATAAAGCTAGTAGTTTAGGGCAATACATTCCTAATTTAGTCGATTTAGATGAAGGTGAACATATAATAAAAGTCGTTGCAACAAAAGACTTTATAGGGCATATGGTCTTTGCATACCAAAATGGGAAAATAGCTAAAATACCATTAAGTAGCTATGCTACAAAGACTAATAGAAAGAAACTTGTTAAAGCATATTCAGATGATTCTTCATTGATTAGAGTGTTTTATATGCCAGAGGATGAGGATATCATATTATTTAGAGATGAAGGTAGTAAAGATACAAGAGTTATGCTAATAAATACTAGTGTGATCAATGAAAAAACTACAAGAACTACTAGAGGTATCCAGTGCATGAGGATGAAAAAGAACAGCATTATAACAAGTGTTAAAAAACCAAACGAAATAGAGTTTAATGATGTAGAATATTATAGATTTAACTCTATACCAAGAGCAGGTAATACCTATTCAGTAGAAGATTCATTTAGTTATTTTAATAAAAAATGATATTAGTTAAATGATGACAACCGTATAATTGGATTGAGAGACTATAAATATGCGGGAAATTAAGAAAACTTCTTTCTGGTAATAATTAAGTTATGATATCAGAAAGAAGTTTTTTAAGGAACCATACCAAAAGTAGTAGTCAAGGGAATAACTAGTGAAAATAACTGTAGTAATGTTTCAGATGGTTATTAAATTATTAAGGACATAGCTGGATTAGATTAATATCATAGATATAAAAAATTAAACTATTTATTTACTTATTGCTAAATATATAAAAACACAAAATAAACTACCATTATGTAGGAAATTTATTTTCTTTAGTTTCTCTGTCAAGTGATTTATCCAATTCAAACCAAAACGTTATACCATCAGATTCTAAATTGGCGCCATATTTATTATTATCTGCAACTTGTATAGCTTTAACAACAGAAAGTCCTAAACCAAAGCTAGCATAATCTCTTGTTCTGGAAGTATCAATTTTATAAAAGCTTTCCCATAATTTTTCTAATTCAGTTTGTTCAATAGGGTTGCAGGTATTATATATCTCTATTTTAACATGTTCTTGTTTTTCTATAATATTAATTTTAATAATTTTTTTATTATTTACATATTGTATCGCATTATTAATATAATTTGTTAATATTACTTCACACTTAAGTATGTCAGCAGTTACATAAATAGCATCAATGGGTGTATATACTAATTTTATGTCATTATTATTAAATTGAAGCTGATATTTCTTTAGAATATAGTCTACAAACTCAACAATATCAAAAGAAGATTTGTTTAATTTAATGTCTCCAAACTCAATTTGATTAATATCAAGTAAATCCTGCACTAGCTGATTCATTTTTCTTGATTCGTCAATTATAACATCACAATAGAAATTTCTACGATTAGCGCTGTTTGCTACATCATATTTAAGACCTTCTGCATATCCATGCATAAGCGATAAGGGAGATTTCAATTCGTGTGAAACATTATTTAGTAATCGCTTACGTTTTTCATCTATTTTATTTTTCAGGTGTATTTCTTTCTTTAATTCTTTATTAGTAGCATGTAATGAATTTATTGTTTTAGCTAACTCAATTGATAGTTCATTTATACTACATGCAAGTTGTCCTATTTCATCATTGGTGGTAACTTCACATTTTGTATCAAAGTTTAATTGTTTCATTTTATTAGTAGCACTGTTCATTTGTAAGATTGGTTTAGTAAAGGATTTTGATAAATAATAAGCGGAGGTAATACCTATTAATAGAAGTAGAATACCTGTTAATAATATAAAATTATTAGACATAGAAATATTTATTTCTATAGGTATTAGCGGTAATCTTAAATCAAAATTATTACCGTTATCTAATTTACCGGTCAGTATTAAACTCTTTGTTCCACTAATTATGTCGTTGGCCCAAATATATTCTATATAATCATTAACATGCTCTTGATTAGTTATGGTTATTGGTGGCCTAAGTAGCTTTTTTTGGTTTTTAGAGGGTTTATTTGGTTTAGGTTTAAGTATTTTATCAAATAGTTCATCTTTAATGTATGACCTTGAAGAATAGTAAATTTCATCATCATTATTATATATAAGAATGTCAATATTAGATCTGTTTTCTATAGAAATAAAATCTTTTAAAGATTCAGTATAACTATTAGAAACGTTATTATTTATTATAGAATAATATTTATATAGCAGTTTCTTTTGAGTATTAGTATAATATATTGGATATATATATGTGTTTACTAAAACCATTATTATAGTAAGTATAATTACTATTGAACCAACCTGAAAGAATAGTTTTTTCTTTATTGAATTCATATTGTCACCTCAAATTTATAGCCATACCCTCTGACCGTTTGAATGTATGATTGGTAGTCTTTAAATTTAATTCTTAATCTATTTATGTGAGTATCCACAGTTCTATCTGTTCCTTGATAGTCAATACCCCAAATTTTATTAAGCAATTGATTTCTTGTTAATACTATTGATTCGTTTTCTATAAAATATAGTAGTAAATTATACTCAGTTTGACTAAGGTCAATAGGTTCATCGTTTAATATAACCTTATGCTGTTTTAATATTACCGTAAGTTCACCCTTTTTTATTACATCATCTTCATTGATTTGATAAGTACGCTTTATTAATGCGTTTATTCTTGCAACTAATATAGTAGGGCTAAAAGGTTTAGTAATATATTCATCGCTTCCATTTTTAAAACCATTGAGTTCATCTATTTCGGTATTTTTAGCAGTTAACATGACTATTGGAATATCGCTAATTTTTCTAATTTCTTTACATACCTCAAAACCATTCAAATATGGCATCATTATATCAAGTATTGCTAAATCAATATTGTTATTCTTAAATTTTTCAATTGCTTGACAGCCATGTTTGGCTTCTATAATACTATATCCCTGATTTTTTAAAAAATCAGATATAAGTATTCTCATCCTTGTATCATCTTCCGCTATCAATATAGTTCTTTTCATAATAATGCCTCCAGAAATAAAATCATTATTTTTATACTAATATAGATATGTTACAGTTAAATCACAAATTTAACAAGTGCCATAATATTATTTCTAAAAAGATTAATTACTTCATACCTATGTATCTTATTATGTACAAATAAATTATATAACTAAACTACCTCCTTATATGAAAAAATATAAAACTTATGTTATATAAATGTGACATTGCAGCTATAGAGTATAAATATGTTGTTAGTCTATGCGTAGGAAGGAGGTGTTTTAGTGAAAGAAAAGAGACATGAAATTAAATATTTACTTAATTATACTGAGTATATCAGTTGTATTAGAAAGGTAGAAAAGTTGTTAAAAAGAGATATGAATTCTAATGAAAATGGCTATATAGTAAATAGTTTATATTTTGATAATTACTATAATAAAGCAGTTACAGAAAAAATAGATGGTTTAGAAATACGTCATAAATATCGTATAAGATATTATAATAACAATCTAAGAAACTCAAAATTAGAAAGAAAATCTAAAATAGGATTAATAACTACTAAGGAGAACATTAAAATTACTGATGTTGAAGTAAAGGATATACTTAATAAACAATATAGTTTTTTAATAGAAAAGAGATCAAATTTGAGTAATGAGTTCTATATTAAATTAAAACACGAACTATTCGAGCCAAAAGTTATTATTAAGTATAGGCGACAAGCTTTTGTACACCCTATAGGTAATCTTAGGGTGACCTTTGATAGAAGTATAAAAAGAGGATATAAAGATGTGGATATATTTAATGATAATATTCGATATGTCAATTGTATAGAAGATGACAATATAGTGATGGAAATAAAATACAATGGATATTTCCCTGACTATATTAGAAGTATTCTTCAAACAGGCAATATAATGCGAGAGGCTGTTTCTAAATATGTGATAGCCAGAGAAATTTACTAAATCAGTTCAAATAATAAATTATGGAGGAGTTAAGATGACTACGTTTCAAGACATTTTAAAAGAAGGAATTATAGAAAATATATCTAATATATCAGCTGTTTCTATAGGTATAACTTTATCAATAGCATTTATTATAGGCATGTTTATTTTTAAGGTATATAAAGTTACATACCAGAGTGTAGTTTATACAAAGAGTTTTAATATTTCTCTGGTTATGATGACTATGGTTACTTCATTAGTTATATTAGCAGTAACAGCTAATGTTGTTTTATCATTAGGTATGGTAGGTGCTTTAAGTATAGTTCGTTTTAGAAGTGCTATAAAAGATCCAATGGACATAGTATTCATGTTTTGGTCAATAGCTACAGGTATTATAACAGGAGCAGGGTTTTATCTTTTGGCAGTAGTTGGCTCTTTGGTGATAGGTATAGTTATATATTTACTAACCAAGAGTATAAAAAATGAAAGTCCATATATATTGTTAGTAAATTATTCCAACAAAAAATCGGAAGAGCAGATTTTACAAAAAGTAAGAGGTAAAGCAACTAAATATTTTATAAAATCCAAGACTGTTGAAGACAGTGGAATGGAATTAACTATATCTTTGAGAATTAAAGATAATGAGACAGAATTATTAAATGATTTGAAAAAAATTGATTCTGTTACTAATACGATTTTAGTTAGTAATCATGAATTTAGTTAGATAATTGTAGCAAGGATGTGGACATATGAAAATTTTAAGAATTATAGTGGTCTTATTATTATGCATTACTATTTTTATCTTTGTAGATAGTGTAATAGCATATAAGCTGAATGAAATTGAATTTCAGGAGAACTTAAAAACGGATACAGAACTAAATAATGATAATGAAAATAATAATATTGATAAAGCCGATTCAATAGTTTTCCCTCATAATAAAGTAGTTGATGTCAAAATAGATATCGATGAGTCAGTTTATAACAATATGATTGAAAACGCACTAAAAGAAGAAATGGTGTGTGCTAATATAGAATATAACGGATATAACTTTAACAATGTAGGAATAAGACCCAAAGGTAATTCCAGTTTAAGGTCAGTAGCTAATAAAGGAAGTAACAGGTTTAGTTTAAAAGTAGATTTTAATCATTATGTTAAAGATCAGAATATATTTGGTATAAGCAAATTAAACTTAAATAATCTTTATTCAGATCCTACTATGATGTCTGAATATCTTAGCTATGAAATGCTTAATGAGTTAAACGCTGATGTCGCGAGAACTACATATATTGCTTTATATATTAACGAGCGATATTTTGGATTATATTTGTGTGTTGAACAAGTTGATGAGGCGTTCTTGTTAGATCGTTTTGACAATTTTGAAGGAGAATTCTATAAGCCTGAAATGGGAGTGGGTAGCAATTTAAAGTATATTTCTGAATATAGTAGTGATTATCAAGGTATGATTGATAAGAATGACATTAGAATAGATAATAAAAAGTTAATTGAACTTATTAAGTCAATAGATAGTGGCATTGCCTTAGAAGATAATTTAAATATAGATTCGTTTTTAAAATATCTAGCCTTAAATACTGCCATTGTTAGCTTAGATAATTATCTGTCTGGTATGTTCCATAACTATTATCTATATAATAATAACGGAATCTTTGAATGGATAGCATGGGATTTTAATATGTCATTTAATGGCTTTCCAAAGAGTGGTATATCTAATCAGCAGGCTGTTGCATTTTTAATTGATGAGCCTGTTATAGGATCAATGGATAAATACCCAATAGTAAAAACAATACTTAGTAATGAGGAATATGTTAAGAAATATCATTTTTATTTAAATAACCTTACTACTGGATATTTAAGTGAAGATAACTTTACTAATAAAGTAATGCAAACATATGAGATGATTAACGAATATGTAAAGAAGGATCCATCAGCATTTTATTCCTACGATAAGTTTAAAGAATCTATTTTTAAAGATACAGATAAGGGTATGGGGCTTTTGAATTTTGTTAAGGCTAGAAATGAAAATATAAAGAAGCAATTGGATGGTGCTATACCAAGTGCTAATAACGGTAATGGTAATATAGGCACTCATAGAGGAGAAGGACGTGGGCAGAAAGATAATAAAAAACAGCAGTTAAATGATATGAAAAACAAAGAAGGGGAAAATAGTGAATTCAATGAGGGGGGAGTAAATAGACAAAAAAATGTTAATAAAATTAAATCTTCTTCTAATAAAAATCTAGGAAAACTATCTAAGAATAAACCTATAGAACGAGTAGAGATGTCCAAAGATCGTGATGGAAAAGAGAAAAATAATAATAGGTCTAAAGAGGGGAACTTAAATAAAGAGCATCTTTTGGGTAAGAGTGAGGACAGACAAAGTAAACATATCGATAAAAATACTTTATATGTTAATATAGCGATATTGTCTATTAGTATAATTATTATAATAATTTTTTGTTTATATATTAATAAAAAGAATATATAGTGATAAGGAATTGTTATTATATTAAAGATTGTAATAGTCAGATTTATAGTTGTTTTGTGTAATTAAAAGTTATTTTGAATATCACTTTGTAGGTATTTCAGCCAATAAGTTACTAGGGATCAAGTAGTCCTTAATGTAGTAAACTGGGGGAATATTCTATTTAACTAAATATAAAGAGTCATACTTACAAAGTATGACCCTATTAACCCCTCATAACTTTTAAAAAACCAACTCAAGACCTTGAAGTCTCTCCTTTAACAAAGCCATAACTTTTTTCTCTTCTTTTATACTATCAGCATCATAAGTTACAGAAAACCTAAGGAAATGACCTGCATCATCCCAAGGCACTGTGGAGACAAAGGCATTTTCAAGTATATATTTAAATGCGTGCATAGCACTTTCAAATATAACGCCAGATTTTGTACCTTTAGGTATTTTAGTATAGAGATAGAAAGTAGACCTTGGTTTATTTACATCAAATCCGATTTCTTTTAGTACATCTACAAGCATATCAAGTCTTCTAGAATATTTTGAACAAGTGTTCTGAGTGATTTCAGTATGACCAAGAGCGTAAATGCCAGCTTTTTGGATGGGTATAAACTGCCCAGAGTCGACTGAGTTTTTAACTATAGAGTACAGATTTATTATATCACTGTTGCCAGCTATAAAAGCCAATCGCCACCCTGTCATATTGAAAGCCTTACTAAGAGAGTGAACCTCCACACCAATTTCCTTAGCACCATCAATAGATAAGAAACTTAGAGGTTTAACTCCATCGTAAACTAATGGACCATAAGCGGCATCAGATACAACTACAAATTTATATTTATGAGCTAAAGCGACAATTTTTGAGTAAAGTTTAAAATCAGGTATTTGACCAGTTGGATTATTTGGATAATTTATATAGAGTATTTTTGTCTTGTTCAATATATCCTCAGGCACAGCGTTAAGGTTTGGATAAAAATTATTATAATCATACAAAGGTAAATTAAATACTCTTCCACCAAGATATTTAGTATGTGATGCAATTATAGGGTACCCAGGCACAGTAACTAGTGAATAGTCTCCGGGATTGATAAAACATAATGGTAACATTGACAGTATTGATTTTATCCCTATACCATGAAGCACTTCATTACTTGGATCAATATCAATACTATATATATGTTTCATATAACTAGAGCAAGAGTTTTTGAAAGATTGTATACCGTTATCGGCATACCCTCGATTTTCTTTTTTACAAGCTTCATTACATAAAGTATCTATTACTCCAGAGTTTGCCTCGCTATCCGGCTCTCCAATACCAAAATTAAGTATATCTATAGCAGTATTTTTTAATAATAAGTCATTCTTTAACTGTTTTATTTCAGCAAATTTATACTTAGCAAACTGCTTAGCTTTTAACCTATCTGATGTAATATTAGCTATTAATCCCATAAAATCACTCCATTATATATAATAAACTTAACCTCAATTTCTCCAAGATACATCTTATTCAGATAGTATCCAATAATACTAGAGTTAATTTTATAGTATTCATCAGAGTATATAATGTGCCATTTAATACTACAAATCCAAGATTGCTATAAGAATTATTTAGTGAATTTATTTAACTGTCAACTTCTTAATTAATCATAAAAAATTAAGGTGTATCAAAAGACACACCCTCAAACTGTAGACAAAAGCCAATTGCTACGTTGTAGTTAAAAATTCCGTTGCCTCACTTACCTCTAGGTAAGCGCTACTACTCAATTTTAACACCTAGACTTAAACTCTTACTACAGTCTGTTATTTAGGATATTAGCAATCAGGTATTTGATATTCAAGATTTTTTATAACGATATTAGTTTCTTTCATTAAATCAATATCTCGATGGTCTCCTCCCCATACAACAGAAACTTCAGGTCTAAGAGGAAATTTACCATCAACTTTTTTAACAGAAGCAATTGCCCCAGTACTCAGCCTAACTAAGCTTCCTGTTGGAAAAGGAATGATTTTGCTGATAAATGCTTTAACCATTTCAAAATCAAAATAAGTTCCTCCACTTGCCATTAAGTATTCTAAAGCAGCATTAGGAGGGAGTGCCATTCTATAAGGCCTATCCGAAGTTAATGCATCGTATACATCAGCTATAGTAACTATTCTAGCCAGCTTATTTATCTCAGATCCTTTTAGTGATTGAGGATATCCACTCCCATCATATTTTTCATGATGATGAAGAGCAATTATTCTAGATCTACCAGATATTGAAGAACATTCTTTCAAATAATCGTAGCCCAGTTGTGGGTGTAACATTACCTCAGCATATTCACTATCAGTTAGACTGCCCTCTTTCTGTAAAATTTCTTTAGGAATTAATATTTTTCCAACATCATGAAGCATAGCACCCAAGCATAAATCAGTAAGTTCTGTTTTGTTAAGATTTAATGTTATACCAAGTGTTAAAGATAGTATAGCAACATTAATAGAATGCTGCAGAGTATAAGAATCGCTACTTTTTATATCTACTAAATTAACTAAGACATCTTTGTTAGATAATATTTCATTAACAATATCCTCAGAAATTTTAGTCAAATTGTTGATGTGATTTATTTGTTCATTTTTCATTCTATTAACCACAGACGGTATTTTTGAACCTGATTTTTGCATAATACTGAATTGTCTGAACTGGTTAAAAGTGCTTTTTATACTATCCATAGCTTTATTTCTAAGTTCAGGACGAATAATATCTTCTAGTTCTTCATCTGAATATTCATCTAGTATATAAACAGAGCGTATTCCCATGGAAGTTATTCTATCTTTTATTTTACTTGTTAGAGTTGCCCCTTTTTTTAATAATATCCTACCTTCGTTATCGAATAAGTTTTTGCCCAGTATCGAATTGTCTTTTGCATACATAATTGGTAAAAATCTCATATATTACCCCTTTTTCATCAATAAACCCACATCAATAATCTTATTTTACCATATAAGTGCAACATGTGAATATATTTATTTTAATGGTTAAATCTAATCGTAATATCTATTTATTAATCTTAAGTAATTTTGTATACAGAAAACGTAAATAATAATGTTTAAATCAAAACAAAAATATGATAGCATTTAAAATATAACGAAATATTTATGTTTGCAAAGGAGTGAGACGATTTGAAAAAAGAATTCGAATGGAATTTTGCATATGATATATTAGATGGAATGATAGATTGGGTAAGAGTAGTAAGTATAGAAGGTGAAGTTATATATGTAAACAAAACATTGTCAAAAGATATGGGTAAGAATATATTGGGTTCAAAATGTTACTCACTGCTATGTAAGGACAAGCATTGTATAAACTGCATATCTCAAAAAACAATGAAGACGGGAGAATCTCATACAAAGATAGAGAATGTAAAGGAAAAAACATACTCAGTAAAAAGTTCACCTATACATGATAAAAATGGAGATATATATGCCGCAGTAGAAGTTTTTAGAGATATAACAAAGCAAAAAATATTAGAGAATAAGCTAACAAAGAAAAATATTGATATGCAAAGAGATATAGATTTTGCAAGAGTACTCCAACATAAAATATTACCTGAAAAAGGAAAACATGATTTTGTTGATATAGATTATATATACGAGCCATCTAAGTTATTAAGTGGAGATATATTTGATATATTTAATATAGGAGAAAGATATATGGGGGTGTATATTTGCGATGTAGTGGGACATGGAGTTACTGCATCAATGCTGACTATGTTTATCAGGCAGACTATGAGAGCTATTAAAGACAAATATCATTCTCCAGCAAAAACATTAAAATTACTACACGAAGAATTTATAAGGCTTAATCTTGATGATGATAAGTATTTTACAATTTTTTATGGAATATTTGACAAGTCAAATTATACGCTATCATGTGCTAATGCGGGGCATAATTGTGCTCCAATATTAATAAAAAACAATAAAGTTAGTTTAATAGAGATGACGGGATTTCCTATAATGAATTTATATAGAGACATTCAATACAGAGAACAAATTATAAAAATAAAAGAAAATGACAGCCTAATATTTTACACAGATGGTGTAATAGAAGCTAAGAATGATATAGGGGAATATATGGGAATAGACAGATTTCTAGATATGGTCAAAAGTAACATAAATAAAGATTTACTTTTGGCTATACAAAGGGATATGCAAAGACTAAATTATGATAATAAGCATGATGACATAGCTATATTAAAGATAAATATGCTATAAAAGAGAGTTATATTATAAGTAGAAAAGAAGCTAACATAACAGCTTCTTTTTTGCTTGGCAATATTGTAACGATATTAAATTATAAAATATAGAAAACTTTATATGGGGCTTTGTACCTAAATGTAACGAATTAGATACAAAAAAGCTATTATAAAAAGGAAAAATAGAGAATAACGAGAATATAGTAATACAATTATTATTATAAATAGCAGATTTAGGGGCGATAATGATGAAAAAAGTCAAACTGACAAGTATAAAGTATAAAATGATATTTGTCTCGCTATTTATTGGTAGTTTTGTTGCTATAGCATTAATGGTGATGACATATTTCAAATCTAGTGATAAATTAACTAGATTGTCAATTGAACATTATGAAAAAAACGTCAACGATTATTCTTTTATAATAGGTACTTGGTTTGCAGAAAAAATAAACGAAGTATCTATGTACTCAAGAGTACATGCCGTAAAAAATAAAGATTATAAGCAGGCTACCATATACTTGAAAAAAGAACTTAGCAACTATAATTGTACATATAAAAATTTTTTTATCAGTGATGTAAATGGAAAGTGCAGGAGTTTTATAAGTGCTAATCACAAATATGATTCAGTGAAAGGTATACAAGACATTAGTAATAAAGATTATTTTATAAGGGCTGTAAATGGAGAAGTAGTTATAACAAGTTCATTGGTATCTAAGATCGATGGAAAAAAGCAAATAGTGATAGCTTCACCTATAAAAGATAATGATAGAATAGTGGGAGTATTATGTGGAGTTATTTCATTAAGAAATTTAGAGAAAATATTAGAGTATTTAAATACTAATGCAGATTTAACTAAGAGTATGATAATAGATCAAGATGGGTTGATACTTATACATTCTAATAGTATAGATAATATGAAATACAATATATTTGAGCAATCAAAGGATGTGAGCAAAGAATTAGAAGAAGCGTCACACGAAATTATCTCTGGAAAATCAGGCTATATAAATGTTAAAGATAACAAAGAACTATATTATTACAGTTTAATACCAAGTACAGACTATAAAATATTATTTCAAGCGTCGAAGGACCTTATATATAAACCAGCAATTAATATGACTAATGAGCTTGTCATAATAGGGTTGATTGGTATTATAGTGACAGTTTTGATGTCCAAATTCATATCTAATTCTATTTCAAATCCAATGATTCAGTTGAATAATGTTATTTACAAAGCTTCGTTAGGAGATATGAGTGTTAGAGCAGAAATTAATACAAATGACGAAATAGGACAAGCAGCTAAAGGATTTAATAATATGATGGATAAAATTGGGGAGATGACATATTATGATCATTTAACTGCATTGCCAAATAAAAGATTTTTCAATGAAGCATTATCTAATATTTATTATAATAGCTCAGAGGCTAATAATGCAGCAGTGTTGTTAGTGGGAATAGATAAACTTAAGTCATATTATGATACATATGGTATAACTTTTGGAGATGAGTTGTTAAAACAGATAGCACATCAATTGAAAGAAACTGCAAATAGTAAGTATATGATGGCTAGAGTATCAGAAGAAGAGTTTGCCGTTCTTTTAAAAAATGTAATAAATGAAGATCAAATAATAAAATTTGCAAAAAATATACTAGGTGTACTAAACAAGGTATGGATATCAGATAACAAGAAACTATATATCAACTCAAACATTGGCATCAGTTATAAATGTAGCGACAAGTTATTAGAATATGCAAGAATAGCTATGCATTTTTCAAGGGAAAATGGAAGTTGTGGGTACGAATTTTATAAAGAAAAAATGAACAGTATATTATCAGATAGAGTTAACACAGAAAATAGTATATTATCAGGAATAGAGAACGGTGAATTTTATTTAGAATTTCAACCAATAATTGACGTAGAGAACCATCAAATGATGGGAGTAGAGGCCTTAACTAGGTGGAAAAGTTCACACAAAGGACTGATTAAGCCAGATGAATTTATACCATTAGCAGAAAAAAACGGGACCATAATACAACTAGGTGAGTGGATATTAAGAAATGCTTGTATACAAAATATGAAATGGGCAAAAAAATTAAATGAGCCCATTATGATATCAGTGAATATATCAATAATACAACTCAGACAGCTAGATTTTATAAATAGAGTAAAAAATATTCTTAGAGAGACAGGTATGGATCCTAAATATCTTGAATTAGAGATAACAGAAAGTATATTGGTCTGCAATGATGATTATATAGCAAAAGCACTTTTAGCGCTTAGAGAATTAGGAATAAGTGTTGCACTAGATGATTTTGGAACAGGATATAGTTCTTTAAGCTACTTAAATAAATTTAATTTTAATACTTTAAAAATAGACAAATCTTTTATTTCTAATTTGAGTGATAATACAAACAATAAAGCGCTTATAACATCAATATTAGATATAGCGCATAACTTAAATATAAATGTAACCGCAGAAGGAGTCGAAACAGAAGAGCAACTGAATTTTTTAAAATTAAAAAACTGCGATAAAATACAGGGATATTATTTTAGTCCACCAACTCATGCAGACGATATTTATCAATTAATAATACATAATTACACGTAATAAAATAAGATAATTAATAATACCCCATTTTTAATAAATCTTAAAGGATGTTACACTAACTATGAACATCCTTTGCCACCAAATGAAGTTATTTGGTGGTTTTATTTTTCTATTAAAACATAATATGGAATAAATAAAAAAATATACACACTTATGAATTATGTGGCTGATAGCTCGGAATAAAAGAGCAGATGATTGAAAATATTGATGAATAATGATATAATCTATTGATGCTGGGTTTAATTATAAAGATATGTTTACATTTGATATAGAATTGTAATATTTTTTTTGGTGATTTTCAAATATAATATGTTATATATTATAAAAAATATAGTTTTTGAGCAAGATAAAATTAACTAAAGAAGTTCTTGTCATAGAAAACGAGAAAAGGAGCATAATATGAAATACTTTATTAGAATTTTTATAATTGCTTTTGTATGTTTTGCATTAGCAGTAGGAGCCGGTATAATGGCTTATAATAAAATATATGAGCCACAAAAAGATATAGGAGCAAAAAATCCCCTAAGCATGGGAGAGAATGTTCCGATAGTAGATAAAATAGATGATAAAGATCCTTTAGGTATCGCTATAAATAACAGTAAGAGAATAAATGTAGTTTTACTGGGATTGGAAGGTACAAGAACAGATACAATAATATTTGCAAGTTTTGACCGTAAAACTAAGAAGGTGGACATGCTTTCAATACCTAGAGATACTTATTATTGGGATGAAGGATATAATAAACCAGATCAAAAGAAAATTAATGCCAAATATGGTAGAAGCAATGCCAAAGGAACCATGACTGCAGTTTCTAATATATTGTGTAAAATACCAATTCATTATTATGTAAGTGTGACATATAAAGGTGTTGAAGATATAGTAAATTCATTAGGTGGAGTTGAAGTTAATGTTCCATTCCATATGGAGTATCACGATACAACACCTGGCAAGAGTTTGCATATCAATATACCAAAAGGAAGACAGGTTTTAGATGGGAGAACAGCTGTAAAGTTTTTAAGATATAGAAAAGGATACAAAAATGGAGACCTTGGAAGGATACAAGCACAACAGCAGTTTGTAAAATCAGCAATAGATAAAGCATTATCATTCAAATTGTTAAAAGTTATAAGTTCTGCTTTTGACTGTGTTAAAACAGATATGCCATTAACAGATATGTTAGCATATGGGAAAGATGCATACGGAATTAATACATCAAAAGATATAAGTATGTCAGTGCTAGAGGGAAAAGCTAGATATAAAGATAGATTATCTTATTTCTTTCATGATTCAAAAAAGACTAGACAATATGTACTAGATCTTTATGGTGTAAAAGAGGTAGAAGATAAAGAGGAACAAAAAAGCAAAAAATAAAAGGTGTATTAGATAGAACGAGGGGGAGAACACAAAGATGAAATTTTTTGTCAGGATATTTATAATAGCCTTGATTTGTTTTGCATTAGCTATAGGAGCAGGAATATTAGCTTATATGAGAATGTATGAACCTTTACCAGAGCCTACTCAAGGAGGGAATATTAAACAACCGATTGATAAAGAGAAAGATAATGAACAAGAAAGAACACCGTTACAAACCGCGATGAATGAAAGTAATAGAGTAAATGTGATATTGATGGGATTAGAAGGAACAAGAACAGATACCATGATATTTGCTAGCTTTGACCCAGATAAAAAGAAGTTGAATCTATTATCTATACCAAGAGACACCTATTATCATGAAGATGGTATATTTAAAGACAAAGGAAGCAACAAAATAAATGCAGTTTATGGACGTAGTGGGAAAAGAGGAGTAATAGATGCTGTTTCAAACGTGCTTGGAGGAGTTCCAATAGAGTTTTATATCTCAGTTGGCTATAATGGGGTAGAAGAAATAGTAGATGCAATTGGAGGGGTAGAAGTAGTAGTTCCGAGGAATTTAGACTATGATGATACAGGTGAAGGGCGAAGCCTTCATATAAAGATAAAAAAAGGTAAGCAAGTGTTAAATGGAAAGAATTCAGTTGAATTCTTAAGATGGAGAAAAAATAACGATGGTACAGGCTATCCCGATGGAGATCTCGGAAGAATAAAAACACAACAAAAATTTATTAAGTTAGCTATAGAAAAGGCACTTGGATTGAAATTACCATCAGTAGTTAACACAGCTACTAAGTATATTAAAACAAATATACCACTACAAAAAATGTTGTTATATGCTAATAGTGCAATAGAAATAGATACAGAAAAAGATATAACAATGAACACATTACCGGGAGTAGCTAAAAAAGATGATTATTACAGAAGAGATGTTAAGGAAATAAAAGAATATGTCATGAATATGTATGGAGTAACTGAGAGAAATTAAAATTATAAAGGTGCGAATATATAGCAAAGCTATATGTTCGCACCTTAGATTTATGACAAAGTCATCAAGATAGCAGACTGTAGTAAAAGTTCTAGGTCAAGGCGTGTTAAAATTGAGTAGCAGAGCTTACTTAAAGGTAAGTGAGCAACGGAATTTTAACAACAACGCAGAAATTGAGCTTTTGTCTACAGTCTGAGGTGTGAATATTATAGCAAAGCTATATATTCGCACCTTTTTTAAAACTATTCATAAGCTTATTTCCAACTTCGTATATATTACCAGCACCCATAGTTATTACAATATCGCCATCAGTACAGTTAGATAATATATGTTTTTTTATATCATCAAAATTTTTAATATAATTAGCATTTACACCGTTTGATTTTAGCTTATCAACCAAATGATTTGAATGTACTAAACCATTATCAATTTCCCTAGCGGCATATATATCTGTGATTATTACATTGTCACAATTATAAAATGCTTCAGAAAACTCATTTAATAGTTCATATGTTCTAGTATAAGTATGTGGCTGAAATATACAATAGAGTTTGTTATGTTTTATTTCCCTAGCAGAATTTAAAGTTGCTTTTACGGCTGTAGGATGATGAGCATAGTCATCAATAATAGTTATATTGTTAGTAATGCCTTTAAATTCAAATCTACGCTCAGTTCCATCAAATTCAGATATTTTGGAAACAATATAATCTATATTTAAACCATATACATGAGCAGTAGCTATAGCTGCTAAAGAATTGTAGATATTGTGAACACCCATAGATTTTAAAACAACTTTTTTACGTACTTTGTTATTTATATTTAGTACATAACTAGAAGTATTTTGACCTATAGAAATATCTTCAGCCAAGTAATTGCAGCTTTTATTAATGCCAAAAGTGAAACAACTACATTTTAGATTATCTATCAATTTCATGCAATTTTCATCATCTCCATTTATGATTAGAGAGCCGTCAACGGGCAACTTTTGTACAAATTCTCTAAAAGTATCAATGATATGTTCAATTGATGAGAAATAATCCATATGGTCTTTATCTATATTTAATATAATTTCGATAGAAGGGTGAAATTTTAAAAAGTTACTTTTATATTCACAAGCTTCAGTTAATAGTAATTTAGTATCACCAATTTGAATATTTCCATTAATACAACCCATGTTGCCGCCTAATAGAATAGTTGGATTAATAGGTGAGTTGTAGAGTATACTAGCTAGCATACCTGTTGTGGTTGTCTTACCATGAGTTCCAGAAACAGCTATAGAATCATTATAGTTTTGCATTATGCTTCCTAGAAAAGTTGCTCTATCAACAATAGTAATATCATTATTTACTGATTCAAGTAGCTCTGGATTATTCTCACTTATAGCAGATGTATAAACTACCATATCAGCACCAAAAACGTTTTTTTTATCATGATTAATGAATATATTAGCTCCTTTATTCTTTAATCTATCAAGTGTATATGAACTCTTCATATCAGAACCTGATACTTTATATCCAGCATCTAAGCATATTTCGGCTAAACCACTCATGCTTATGCCACCGATGCCAATAAAATGTATATGATTACATTTTTCATTTGCTTTTGTAAAAGTCAACATATAGTAATACCTCCCAATAAAAACTAGTATTTATATTATTACCAATTTTTTTGCTGTTATTTCATTCTATTAGAAAAAATCAATTATAGTTACAATTATAACATAGATGATTGTAAATTAGCTAAATGTGATGATAACAAAAATATTAAGAAATTTATTGATAAACACGAATTAAATCATATATAATAAATATAAATATTCGTGCTTTTTGGAGGTTAAAAGTGAATAAATTAAAAAGAAATGAGAGAATAGGTGCATTAATGAATATCTTAACAGATAATCCTAATAAAATATTTACTTATAATTATTTTAATGATAAATTTGATGCAGCTAAATCAACTATAAGTGAAGATATTGTTATAATAAAAAAATTAGTAGAAAAGCTTCAATTAGGTTATATAGAAACACTATCAGGAGTATCAGGCGGAGTTAGATATCTCCCGGCGTTAAATAATAGCCAAATTATAAAACTTCTAGATAAAATGTGTAAAGATATATCTATGGGCAACAGAGTAATAGCAGGTGGATTTATATATATGATAGATTTATTATATTCGCCAGAGTGGATTTATAATATTGGCAAAATATTTTACTCTGTTTTCAAGGATAAGGAAATTGATTACATTATAACAGTTGAGACAAAGGGAATTCCACTTGCTTTAATGACAGCTAAAATTTTTAATAAACCACTAATAATAATTAGGAAAGATTCAAAAATAACAGAAGGACCAACGGTTAGTATAAATTATGTTTCTGGTTCAACAAAAAAGATTCAGACCATGTCCTTAGCAAGAAAAGCATTAAAAGAAGGTTCTAAAGTATTAGTTATAGATGATTTTATGAGAGCAGGTGGTACAATAAAAGGAATTTATGACATGATGCATGAATTTGATGCAAAAGTAGTGGGAACAGGTATTTTAGTATCAACAGAAATTCCTGAAAACAAAGTTGTAGATGATTACGTGTCATTATTAAAATTAAAAAATATAAATGAAATAACTAAAAGCGTTGAAATAGCTGTAAATGATGACATGTTTTTGAAATAAAATTATTAAAAAAAGTAATAATTTTAAAAAAAAGAAGGAATTACCAAAATAATATAGAATTATACTGTATATACAACTGAGTTATGCAGGAAGGTGGTGAGATCATGAACGTTACTGATGTTAGAGTAAGAAAAATAAACAATGATGGAAAAATGAAAGCTATTGTTTCTGTAACATTCGACAATGAGTTTGTGGTACACGACATAAAGATTATTGAAGGGCAGAATGGATTGTTTATAGCTATGCCAAGTAGAAAGATGGTAGATGGAGAATTTAGAGATATAGCCCACCCAATAAACTCTGAAACAAGAAGCAAGATACAAGAAGCGGTATTTTCAGAATACCAAAAAGAAGTTGAAGTAGAATGTGCAGAATAAAAGAGTCCTAGACTCTTTTATTTTTTGCCATTAAATTTGTTATTAGCGATATGTTTTGTTATAATACAAGGGAAAAAGAAGATATTTATTCTATAAATTTGACAAAAACTAAAAATTAAATAGATCAAAGTTAGAGAGGCGGGAAAGTATGATTATATCAGTAATACTAGCAGCAGGTGAAGGATCAAGGATGAAATCAAAGTTACCAAAAGCTGTGCATAAAGTTTGTGGTAAAAGTATTATAAATTATATGATGAGTACGTGTATAAATGGAGGTAGTGATAAAAGCGTAATAATAGTAGGACATAATAAAGAAGAAGTATTAAAAGAGATTGAAAAACATGGACAAAATAAAGTAGAAGCTATAGAGCAACCGATAGGAGAAAACGTTCCTTATGGAACAGGATATGCGGTGATGCAAGCTAAAGAATATATTGGCGATGATGACACAGTTATAACACTTTGTGGAGATACACCTTTAGTTACAGATACAACAATCAAAAAGATAATAGAATATCATGATAGGGAAAAAAATGAAGTAACAATATTAACGGCTGATATTAATAATCCAAAAGGATATGGAAGAATAATTAGAGATGAATTAAATAGGACAGTATCAGAGATAGTAGAAGAGAAAGATGCGGATGAAATGCAAAAGGCTATAAAAGAAGTGAATTCAGGTATATATTGTTTTAGTGGTAAGCGATTGAAAGAAGCGCTTAAAAAACTCACAAATGATAATTCTCAGAATGAATACTATTTAACAGATACAATAAAGATACTGAAACAAGATGGATATAAAGTAGGTGCTTGTAAACTTGATGATAACAATGAAATTTTAGGTATTAATTCAAGAGTACAGCTAGCAGAAGTACAACAAATAATGCAAAAGAGGATAAACGATGAGATTATGCTCAGTGGAGTGACGATAATAAACCCAAATAGCACATACATAGAGTATGGGGTAGAAATAGGAAGAGACACAATCATATATCCAAACACATATATAGAAGGATCTACGATTATAGGAAAAGATTGTGTCATAGGACCAAATAGTAGAATAATAGATAGTACTATTGGAAATGATGTTAAAGTTGAACAGTCAACTATTGTGGAAAGTAAAATAGGGGATAATACAACAATAGGACCATATGCTTACTTACGTCCAAATAGTAATATAGGAAACAATGTTAAAATAGGTGATTTTGTTGAAGTAAAGAATTCTACCATTGGAAATAACACTAAAGCTAGCCATCTGGCCTATATAGGAGATGCTAATGTAGGAGATAAAGTTAATATAGGATGTGGCGTAGTATTTGTAAATTACGATGGTGTAAATAAGCATCAAACAACAGTTGAGGATAATGTGTTTGTAGGAAGTAACTGTAATTTGGTAGCGCCAGTAACAATCAAAGAAAACGCGTTACTAGCAGCGGGATCAACTATTACTGATGATGTACAGGCAAATGCACTTTCAATAGCAAGAGCAAGACAGATTAATAAAGATAATTGGGTAAAGAACAAAAAATAAAATATACACAGTTAGACAAAATTTAATTGTAGAGAAGTACATTTGTGTTATAATAAGAAATGTGATTTTACAAAATACAACGATTAATTTGTTTTATAATAAAAGGAGGAATTTTAGTGTGTTCTAATAATAAAATGGGCATAAAAATTTTCACTGGTAATGCAAATAAAGAACTTGCAGAAAAAATATGTAAAGAAATCGGTGTTGATTTAGGAGACAGTGTAGTAGGTACATTCAGTGATGGAGAAATTTCAGTAGATATCAACGAGACCGTAAGAGGTGGCGATGTTTATGTTATACAGTCTACATGTCCGCCAGTTAATGAAAATCTAATGGAATTATTAATAATGATTGATGCATTTAAAAGAGCATCTGCAGGGAGAATAAATGCAGTTATACCTTACTATGGCTATGCAAGACAAGATAGAAAGACAAAGGCAAGAGACCCAATTACATCAAAACTTGTTGCTGATATCCTAACTACAGCTGGAGCGGATAGAGTTGTAACTATAGATTTACATGCGGCTCAATTACAAGGATATTTTGATATACCAGTAGATCATTTAAAAGCAGTGCCTATTTTAGCAAAGTATTTTAAAGATAACGATTTAGTTGATAAAGATACAGTTATAGTATCACCAGATATAGGTGGAGTTAGAAGAGCTAGGAACTTTGCAAGTATATTAGATTTACCGATAGCTATTATAGAAAAGAGAAGACCAAAAGCAAATGTTTCAGAGGTAATGAATGTAATAGGAGATATACAAGATAAGAACGTTATAATAGTTGATGATATCATCGATACAGCAGGATCAATGACAAAGGCAGCAAAAGTCTTAAAGGATTTTGGTGCAAAAAGAGTGTATGCATGTTGTGCGCATGCTGTATTATCTGGACCAGCAATAGAGAGAATAGAAAATTCGGTTATAGAGAAGTTGGTAGTAACTGATACTATACCATTAACACAGGAAAAGCAAATTAAAAACATAGAAGTAATGTCAATATCGCCATTGTTTGCAGAAGCAATAAAGAGAATTAACAATAATGATTCAGTAAGTAAGTTATTTGATTAGAATTAAAAAAAGCTGTATACATGGCTATATATGAAGGATAAATTAGTATAAGGAGTTGAATGACTTGTATGCAGTTATAGGGTTAGGCAATCCAGGTAGTAAATATTCAGATACAAAACACAACGTAGGATTCAATACCATAGATTGTATTGCACAGAAATACAGTGTAAAGCTAAATAAGATTAAATTTAAGGCAGTATATGGAGAAACAAATATTGAGGGGAATAAAGTAATATTAGTTAAACCTCAAACATATATGAATAATAGTGGAATCTCTGTAATGGAGCTATTAAAATATACCAATATACCCGTGCAGAATTTAATAGTAATATACGATGACATAGATATAGACCTTGGGACTATTAGAATAAGGAAAAAGGGTAGTGCAGGAAGTCATAATGGAATGAAATCTATAATTTATCATATAAAAAATGATGATTTTCCAAGAATTAGAATAGGAATAGGAAGGCCTAATCAAGGTCAAGATTTAGCGTATTTTGTGCTTAATAAATTTAATAAAGAAGAAAGAGAAAAAATAGATGAAATCGTAGAGATAGCAAGTGATTCAGTAATAGAAATAATAAAAAATAACGTGGATTATGCTATGAATAAATTTAATAAAAAGAAATAAAGATGAACGCAACTTTATAACTGACAAGGGGGATGTCTCGTAAGACAGCCCCTAGGTTTGTTATAACTTTTTATAAAACTGATAAGAAGTTTATACTTTTAATATTAAGAGTGTGTACTTGTTATCAGTTATAATTAGCACATCAAAAGGAGTTGGTACTGTTGGAGAAAAACATATTTATAGACCAAATGAAAAACCTTAAACCATACAAAAAAATTGTAGACTGTATAAAAAAAGATATATCTCCTATACAAGTACATGGAATTTTACAAGAAAATATTAGTCATATAGCATACTGTTTAAATACTGAGTTGTCTAACCAAATATTAATAGTCACACATGATGAATTTAGAGCTAAAAGGATTGTAGAAGATTTAAAATTTTATGGTAAAACAGTAGAGCATTATCCAGTAAAACAAATGCTTTTATATGATATAGATGCGTATAGTCATGAGATAAATGACCAAAGATTAAAAGTAATGAATAAGCTTTTTAGTAATCAAAAAATAATAGTAGTAGCATCCATAGAGACATTGTTAAATAGAGTTATGATGCCAGAGACATTTGGTGAGTGTAGATTTTCAATAGATTCACAGCAAGAACTCAATTTAGAGGAGTGCATAAATAATTTTATAATAAATGGATACGAAAGAGTTGATATGGTAGAAGGTACGGGTCAGTTTAGTGTTAGAGGAGGATTAATAGACTTCTTTCCATCAAATTCAAATAACCCTGTTAGAATAGAGTTGTTTGGAGATGAAGTAGATTCAATAAGGTGCTTTGATTTAAAAGATCAAAGGTCAATGTATAATCTTGATCGTATAGACGTACCACCTTTTAAAGAGGTATTAATAGAAAAAAATCAAATAGGCGATATAAGTAAAAAGTTGCAAAGAGATTTACAAAAATCAATTAAAAGGATATCAAAAGAGTCGTTTAGTAGCATTGTGGATAGATTAGAGGAGAAGTTTAAAGCATATATACACAGTTTAAATGAAGGTGTTGATATTCAAAATATAAATATGTTAATACCATATGTAGATAGGTTAACAAGTATACTAAGCTATTTTAATAAAAATAGCTTAGTAATATTGGATGATCCTCAAAGAATAATGGATGAATGTAAAAATATTAAAGAAGATTTTATAAGTAAGTACACAGATTTGTACGAAAGAGGAGAATTATTAGGAAAACACAAAGATATATATCTAGATTGCGATGATATTTTAGAAGATATAAAGTCCAAGAATTGTATTTGCATGTCGTCGTTATTAAAAAATAATAAAAACTTTAAATTCAAAGAAATTATAAGCATAGTATCTAAAGAAATTCAGCCGTTTCATAATAAGATGCAATTAATAGCTGATGAATTAAAAAGACTTAAATATAGCGGATATAAAATAATAATACCATCAGGGACACAGGAAAGAGGAAAAAGACTGGAGAAGAGTCTCAAAGAATTAGACGTAGAGTGTTTGTATACAGACAAAAAAGAAGTAGAGATCTTTTCTGGGCAGGTATTTATAACAGAAGGTACTATTAGTAAAGGGTTTGAATATCCAGAATTAAAGCTAATGATTATAAGTGATAGAGAGATATTTGGTGTAAACAAGAAAAAGAGGACCTCAAAATCAAAAGAAAGTGGCAGAAAGATTTCTTCATTTACAGATTTAAAAATAGGAGATTATGTAGTACATGAAAGTCACGGTATAGGCAAATACACTGGTATAGAGCAATTAGACGTGCAGGGAATAAAGAAAGATTATATGTGCATAAAGTATTCGGGAGAAGATAAGTTGTTTGTACCAGTTGAACAAATGGATCTAATACAAAAATATATTGGAGCAGATTCAGTAAGACCAAAAATCAATAAATTAGGTAGTGGAGATTGGATAAAAACAAAAAATAAGGTCAAAAAATCAATAGAGGATATGGCTAAAGATTTACTTGAGCTATATGCAAAAAGGCATATGCAAAAGGGACATGAGTTTTTAAAAGACACGCTATGGCAAAAACAATTTGAAGATATGTTTCCATATGAAGAAACTCCTGATCAGTTAAAATGTATAAAAGAGATAAAAGACAACATGCAGAAGAAGGAAGCGATGGACAGATTGTTATGTGGAGATGTTGGCTATGGAAAAACCGAAGTAGCATTAAGAGCTGCATTTAAAGCGGTTATGGAAAGTAAGCAGGTGGCTATATTAGTTCCGACGACAATATTAGCTCAGCAACATTACAATACTATAGTTAACAGGTTCAAAGATTTTCCAGTGAAAGTAGAAATGCTCAGTAGATTTAGAACACCATCACAGCAAAAAAAGATATTATCAAATCTAAAAGGTGCAAATTTAGACATAATAGTAGGAACACATAGAATGCTTTCAAAAGACGTTATATTTCATGATTTGGGATTACTAATTATAGATGAGGAACAGAGATTTGGAGTTAAGCATAAAGAAAAAATAAAGCAAATAAAAGAAAACATAGATGTATTAACATTAACAGCTACACCTATTCCAAGAACGCTTCATATGTCTTTAATAGGTGTTAGAGATATGAGTTTAATAGAAGAGCCGCCAGAAGAAAGATATCCCATACAAACCTATGTTATGGAATATAACGACCAATTAGTAGTTGATGCAATAAAAAAAGAGATGAACCGAAATGGACAGGTGTATTTTGTGTATAACAGAGTTAAGGGTATAAAAAAGATGGCATCTCGTATAAAAGCACTTGTCCCAGAAGCTAGAATTGCAGTTGGACATGGTCAAATGAGTGAGAGAGAATTAGAACATATAATGATTGATTACTTAAATGGGGAATATGATGTTTTAGTATGTACAACAATAATAGAAACAGGGCTGGATATACCGAATGTAAATACAATGATAGTATATGATGCTGATAAAATGGGGCTATCACAGCTTTATCAATTAAGAGGAAGAGTTGGTAGATCAAATAAAGTAGCATTTGCTTATTTTACTTATGAAAAAGACAAGGTTTTATCAGAAATTGCAGAGAAAAGACTTAAAGCCATTAAAGAGTTTACTGAATTTGGTTCAGGTTTTAAGATAGCTATGAGGGATTTAGAAATAAGAGGAGCAGGTAATATACTTGGTTCAGAACAACATGGTCATATGGCTGCAATCGGTTATGACTTGTATGTAAAGTACTTAGAAGAGACAGTAGATCAGTTAAAAGGAAAGGTAAAAGAAAAACAGGTAGATACTGCGATAGAGCTTAATGTAAATTGTTATATACCTAAAAGATATATCCAAAATGAACAACAAAAAGTTGATATGTATAAGAAAATATCAACTATAAAGAGCTTGGAAGATACAAGTGATACAATAGAAGAGTTAATAGATAGGTATGGAGATTTGCCAAAAGAAGTAGAAAATCTAATCAAGATAGCCTACATTAAATCTATTTGCAGAAGAAACCATATTCTAAGTGTAGAACAAAAAAAGAATATATTTAAGGTGCAGTTTGATGATGTGAATGTTTTAACCCCAGTGTTCATAAATGAGTTTTCACAATATTTTAGAAGAGGGATTAATTTTGATTTGTCAAAAACACCTGGTTTGAAATACAAACTTAATAATACATCTCAAAATAGCATTATATCAACATTAGAAAAAATAGTTAATAAAATTGATAGTTTAAATAATAGACAAATTGATATATAATAGATTAGTGGTACAAATGATTTTATCTAGTTAGGAGTGAAAAACTTGAAAAAAAATAGATTAATAATTTTTATGGCTATAATTATAAGTTTAGCCGCATTTGTTGGATGTAGTAAAGATAATAAGGATGTAGTAGCAAAAGTAAATGGGCAAGCAATCACGAAAGATGATTTGGATCAATATGTAACTTTCCAAAAAAAGGTAGCAGAAGCAAATGGACAAATATCTCCAGATATGTGGGATAATAACTATGGTGATGGAAGAACTTTTGAAGAAGTAATAAAAGAGATAGCGTTAGAAGAGCTAATAATGCAGGATGTTCTAAAGCAAATGGCAAAAGAGCACAATGTAGAAGCTAGCGATAAAGAGATAGAAGAAGAATTTAAAAAACAAATTTCAACAGATGAGCAAAAAGCAAATTTTAAAAAGTACCTTGAAAATATGAAAATAACTGAAAAGTTTTTTAAGCAAGTGCTTATAAAAAGAGGTATTATTGCTAATAAATATGTTGATGAAGTTATAAAAGTTGATGACAAAAAAGCTAAAGAGTATTATGAGCAAAGAAAGGCACTGTTTGATCAAGTAAGAGCAAGTCACATATTAGTAAAGACAGAAGAAGAAGCTAAGGCAATCAAAAAACAGTTAGATGAAGGTGCCAAATTTGAAGAGTTAGCAAAAGAAAAATCTTTATGTCCTTCAAAAGAAAATGGTGGAGACTTAGGGTTTAAAACATACAACGGTTGGGTTAAGGAATTCTCCCAAAAAGCTTTTGAACTAGAAGTAGGACAAATAAGTGAACCAGTTAAAACGAATTATGGTTACCATATAATAAAAGTTACAGATAAGAAATTTGGGTTCGAAAAAAACAAAGACCAAGTAATAAGAGCTATGAAGCAAGAAGAATATCAAAAACAAATGCAAGAGTTTAGAAGTAAGGCAAAAGTGGAAATATTAATAGAACTTGCTAAACCGAAGTCAGAAGAAAAAGACAAGAAGCAAGAAGGTGACAAAACACAAGGAGAAGATAAAAAACAAGATAACAAAGAAGAAAAAGATAGTTCACAAAACAAAGACAAACAAACAAATAACAATAATGATAAGAAAGAATAGAGAAAAGCCGAGATTCGGCTTTTTTTGTTTAAACAAAAGCTAAGTTCTATTTTCTATAAAATTACCGTTGCTAGCATATCTTTAATTAAACACTGTTATTTAATATTAATAACTTTGTACTTGAATTTTTACTATAGTTTTCCAGATGATAGACTATGTTATCAATCTTTTTTTATGATATACGTTTAATTTTTTAGTAATTACATAAAATATGACCAAGATAAAATTTAATTACCAACAATGCATAAAATAATCACACAAGTAAAATAATAAACTCAAACAACTTCAATTTTATAACTAGGAGGGAAAAAATTTGAAAGCTACAGGTATCGTTAGAAGGATTGATGACTTAGGTAGAGTAGTAATACCAAAAGAAATAAGAAGAACACTTAGAATAAAAGAGGGTGATCCATTAGAAATATTCACAGATAGAGAAGGTCAAGTGATACTTAAAAAATATTCTCCAATAGGTGAATTAGGTGAGTTTGCTAAAGAGTATGCTGAGGCTTTAAGTCAAACAGTTAAACATATTTCAATAATATGTGATAGAGATAGTGTAGTTGCAGTATCAGGGGCTTCAAATAAGGAATATTATGATAAAAGACTAAGCAATGAATTAGAAAAAATCATAGAGAGTAAAGAAATCTACGAAACATCAGGAGATATAAAGCCATTGAGATTAATAATAGACGAGGCTAGTGCTGAACAATACAAAGCACAAATCATAGCACCTGTTGTTTCACAAGGAGACCCGATAGGAGCAGTTATAATAACATCGAAAGATGAAGGTGTTAATATGGGTGAAGTAGAAATCAAATTAGCGGAAGCAGCAGCTAAATTTCTAGCAAAACAAATGGAAGGTTAGAAGTAAGAAAGAGATGTTAATAAAATAGCATCTCTTTTATACATGTTGAAAGTTTCAAAATTACAGATTCAGTCAATAGCATAAATAAAACAAAGAAGCCTCACTCAACATAAAGGGCTTCTTTGTTTTATAAAAAAGTGTTTGGTAATATAATAATAATTAAAGTAGTTGCAAAAGTTAACAATAAGTTTTTATAATATAGCAAGGACGATTTTATTTAATCATCAATATTTGCTATAATAGTAATGATAGAGCCTACGTAGCTTACATAAATAAGGCAAAAAACGCAATATTGAATAATAAGAACTAATAACAGAGTCTTTAGGAGGTAGTTAATGAGTAAGAAATCTTTTTTGCAAGGTGCTGTAATATTAGGGGTAGCAGGGATATTAGTAAAAATAATAGGAGCATTTTATAGAGTAATTTTAGGTAATATAATACATACTGAAGGTCTTGGATATTACCAAACATCATACCCTATATACAATTTATTATTTGCTATTTCTACAGCAGGACTACCAGTTGCCATAGCCAAGCTAGTATCAGAAAAAAGGGCATTAGGACAATATAAAAATGCACACAAGATATTCAAGATATCTTTTTTAGGTTTAGTCATAGGTGGTGTGATTACATCTTCAGTTATATTGTTTGGAAGTAAGCACATAGTTAATTACTATGGAAGGCCAAAAGCATACTATTCTATGATTGCACTTGCCCCAGCATTATTATTCGTACCAATAATGTCAGCTATAAGAGGGTATTTTCAAGGAAGACAAAGTATGCTTCCTACAGCATGTTCCCAAATGATGGAACAATTACTTAGAGTAGGAGTAGGATTATTTTTAGCAAAGTACTTATTAGATAGTGGTCTAGATAAAGCAGCTGGCGGAGCAGCCTTTGGTGCTTCAGCAGGAGCAATAGGTGCGACAATCCTTATAGTAATTATTTATGCATATAAAAGAAAATCTATAGGAATAGAAGTTAGAAGTGATAAATCAGATATGACAGATAGTACATCTAATATAATTAAAAGTATATTGGTGATAGCTGTACCTATAACAATAGGAGCGGCAATAGTTCCATTGATGAACAACATAGATGTTGCAATCATAGGAATAAAACTTCAAGAAATTGGCTATACAGAGAACGAAGCAACAAAACTTTTTGGGCAGATGACAGGGATGGCTCAAACCTTGGTAAACTTTCCACAAATGTTTTCTATAGCTTTAGTAATGAGTTTAGTACCAGCTATATCATCTGTCTATGCTACATCTGACTATAGAAATGTAAGAAAGTTATCTATATCAGGGATAAGAGTATCACTATTTGTAGGATTACCATCTGCACTAGGATTATATGCTCTATCAACACCTATAATAAAACTGTTGTATTTTAAAAACACTATAGAGGTACAAGAGAGTGCTGGTGCTATGCTATCAGTGTTAGCATTTAGTGTTATATTCCTAGCACTAGTGCAGGCTATGACAGGTATACTACAAGCAGTAGGCAAACCATTCATACCAGTAAGAAATCTTATCATAGGTGCAATATTCAAGATTATAATATCGTATACATTAACAGGTATAAAAGGTATAGGTATATATGGAGCAATGATTGGGACAATAGTGGCATACTTAATAGCTAGTGTACTAAATTATATATCAGTTAAAAAATACGTAAATATTAGGCCTAATTTTATAGCAGTGTTTGCAAAACCAGCAATATCAGCCATTCTGATGTTAGTAGTAGTGAAAATTTCATATATAGGAATTAGCAGTGTGATATCGGATAAAATAGCAACGATATTATCAATAATAGAAGGTGGAGTAGTATATGTAATAGCATTATTTATGACAGGTGCAATAACTGAGAGAGACTTTCAGATTGTTCCTAAAGGTGACGAGATAGTAAAGATACTAAAAAAAGTAGGGATGTTTAGATAGTTATAATTAAAACAAAGAAGCTTTCTCATTAGAGAGCTTCTTTGTTTTATAAATTAGTATTATGGTAATAATAACTAAACGTGTCGATAAAACTTAATAATAAGACTAACATATCGCTAGGAGGTTTTTATTTAATTAATCATCAATATTTGCTATAATAGTAATGTTAGAGCCTAAGTTGTTCACATAAAATAAGACAAAAAAGCATAATAGTGAACAACATGAAATAATGGCAGAGTCTTTAGGAGGTAGTTAATGAGTAAGAAATCTTTTTTACAAGGTGCTGTAATATTAGGGGTAGCAGGGATATTTATAAAAATACTAGGGGCATTTTATAGGATACCATTGATTAATATGATAGGTAGCGAAGGTATGGGATATTTTCAGACTTCATATCCTATATACAATTTATTGTTTGCTATTTCTACAGCAGGACTACCGGTTGCAGTGGCTAAGCTAGTATCCGAGAAGAGGGCATTAGGGCAATATAAAAATGCACATAAGATATTTAAGATATCTTTTTTAGGTCTAGTCATAGGTGGGGTGCTTACATCTTCAATAATATTATTTGGAAGCAAGTACATAGTTAACTATTATGGAAGGCCAAAAGCATATTATTCAATGATAGCACTTACACCAGCATTACTATTTGTACCAATAATGTCTGCAATAAGAGGATATTTTCAAGGTAGACAAAGTATGCTCCCAACAGCAAGTTCTCAAATGGTAGAGCAATTGCTAAGAGTAGGTGTAGGATTATTCTTGGCAAAATATTTACTAGACAGTGGCTTAGATAAGGCTGCAGGTGGAGCCGCATTTGGTGCTTCGGCAGGAGCGATAGGCGGAACTATCTTGATGGTAATAATATATGTGTATAAGCGAAATGATATAAAGGCTGAAATAAGAAGAGATGCATCTGATATAACAGATAATACATCTAATATAATTAAAAGTATATTGATGATAGCTATACCTATTACAATAGGGGCGGCAATAGTTCCTTTGATAAACAGCATAGATGTTGCTATAATAGGTAGAAAGCTTCAATTAATAGGTTATACAGAGAAGGAAGTAACAAAGCTCTTTGGACAGATGTCAGGTATGGCACAAACTCTTATAAACTTTCCTCAGGTATTTTCAATAGCACTAGCAATGAGCTTAGTACCAGCTATAGCATCTGTTTATGCTACATCTGACTATAGAAACGTAAGAAAATTATCAATATCAGGTATAAGAGTATCATTAGTTGTAGGATTACCTTGTGCACTAGGATTATATGCTCTAGCAACACCAATAATAAAATTGTTGTATTATACTAGACCATTAGAGACACAAGAAAGCGCAGGTTCTATGTTATCGGTGTTAGCTTTTAGTGTTATATTCCTAGCATTAGTACAGTCAATGACGGGTATACTACAGGCAGTAGGAAAACCGTTTATACCAGTAAGAAATCTTATTATAGGTGCAATATTTAAGGTCATAATATCCTATACACTAACAGGCATAAAAGGTATAGGAATATATGGAGCAATAATAGGGACAATAATTGCATACGCAGTAGCTAGTATATTGAATTATATATCAGTTAAAAAATACGTAAATATTAGACCTAATATTATTGAAGTGTTTGTAAAACCAGCGATATCAGCGATTTTGATGCTAGTAGTGGTAAAAGTATCATATATAGGAATAAGTAGTGTGATTTCAGATAAATTAGCAACGCTATTAGCAGTAGCTATAGGTGGAGTAGTATACGTATTAGCATTGTTTGTAACAGGTGCAATAACTGAAAAAGATTTTCAGATTGTACCTAAAGGAGATAAAATAGTAAGAGTACTAAAAAGAGTGGGTATATTTAAATAAGTTACAAAATAGGCAGTAATACAGGTGGTGTAATCATGTGTGAAATAACTATAATAGGTTTAGGGTATAGAGGGTATGACTCATTGACATTATCCGCTGCTAAAGCTATTGAAGAAGCAAGAAAGATTTATTTAAGAACAAAAAAACATGAAGTAGTAGATTATTTGATTGAAAATAAAATAGATTTTGATACCTATGATTATATATATGAAAAAGGTGAATCTTTTGATGATGTATATAAGATGATAGCAGATGATTTAATAAAAAAATCATTGGAGCAAGGTAAGATAGTTTATTGTACTCCTGGAAATCCTATGGTATCGGACAAGGTTAGTCAGCTGTTATTAAAAAAAGAAGTAGCAGGAATAATCAAACTCAAATTACTAGGTAGTGTTAGTATAGTAGATGAAGTATTAAGAACTACAAGAAGAAATAGCGATAACAGCTTGAAGATTATAAATTCGCTTGATATCGGAAACCATTATATAGACATAAATAGCGATAACATAGTTACAAATATATATGATAAAATAATCGCAACAGAGATTAAATTATATTTAAGTGAAATATATGGTGATGAGTATAAAATTTATTTTTTGAGTAAAAATAAGGACGAAATCAGTCTGACATCTGCTGAAATACAGATATATGAACTAGATAGAATGTCAGATTTGAACCATCTTTCATGTATTTTAATACCTGCAATAGATATTTCGGCAAAAAAAGTATATAATCTCCATGACTTGTTAACAATAATGGAAAGATTAAGAAGCAAGGACGGATGTCCTTGGGATATGAAGCAAACGCATGAATCGTTAAGAGAATATGTGCTAGAAGAAGCCTATGAAGTAGTAGAGGCGATAGACAACAATGATGTAGACAACTTAATAGAAGAACTGGGAGATTTGCTTTTACAAGTGATATTCCACTCTCAGATAGCAAAAGAAGAAGGGACATTTACTTTGTGGGATGTTATGAGTAACCTTGCTAAAAAGCTAGTTACAAGGCATCCGCATGTGTTCAGTAATCAAACAGCCCACAATGCTAAAGAGGTAAAACAAATATGGGATAGCATAAAGGAAAAAGAAAAAAATATTCAGTCTTATACAAAAAAGCTAGAAGAAGTTCCAAAAAGTTTATCAGCACTCATTAGAAGCTATAAAATACAAAATAAAGCCGCTAAAGTAGGATTTGATTGGGATAGTACTGATGAGGTGATAAGCAAGGTAAAAGAAGAGCTACAGGAGCTAGAAGAAGCAATAGAACTAAAAGATAAAGATAGTACATCAAAGGAACTGGGAGATTTATTCTTTTCTGTAGTCAATTTGAGTAGGTTTTGTGATATTAACCCGGAAATTGCATTACTTGGCACAATAGATAAATTCATATACAGGTTCAAATTCATAGAAGATGAAAGTAAAAAAATGGGAAAAGACATGAAAGAAATGAGCTTATCAGAGATGGAAAAAGCATGGAATACAGCAAAAACACATAAAAACATAAAAAATTAGAAAAAATAATACTACAAAAGAAGGATTTTATAAAGATTCATAGAATAATAGTAAATTATATTAGTATTGTCTTATGGCTACATGACTGAGTTTATAGTTCAAAAATAGGGAGGTATATTAATGAACAAATCAGATCTTATCACAAGCATAGCTGAAAAAAGCAATTTGACAAAAAAAGATGCTGAAAGCGCTTTAAATGCTTTTATGGAAAGTGTAAAAGAGGCTCTTGAAAATGGAGATAAAGTTCAGTTGGTTGGATTTGGAACATTCGAAGTTAGACATCGTAAAGAAAGAGAAGGAAGAAATCCAAGAGATCCAAAACAAAAGATCACAATTCCAGCATCAAAAGCTCCAGTATTTAAAGCTGGTAAAACTTTAAAAGAAGCAGTTAATAAGTAAAAAAATCAGGTCTTTAGACCTGATTTTTTACAAAATAATGAGAAATAAATAAACATGCTTAAAAGCTATGTTGATAACTTAGAAATAATATTTTTATAAAGTAAGACTCATACCTGTAAGCCTTAGAAAGTAAAGGAGTGTATATATGAGAATAGATAAATTTTTAAAAAATTCAAGAATAATAAAAAGAAGAACACTAGCTAAAGAAGCATGTGAGAAAGGTAAAGTACTACTAAACAATAAAGAAGCAAAACCAGGAACAGAAGTGTCAGCTGGTGATATACTGCAAATAAATTTTGGAGCTAAAGAATTAAAGATAGAAATATTAGAGCTTTTAGAGCATGTTACCAAAGAAGATGCATGTAAAATGTATAAGATACTTGAATAAAAAACAAGCAAAATTAAAGACTGGCTAAGTAATTATTACTTAGCCAGTCTTTTTTAGTAATAAAATCAAGGGTAAAAACATATTCATTAACATGAGTAGTAAAGGGGGTATAAGTATGAATAATAACACTAACGCAAACCAAAACGTATACCTAGAAGACAGAAAAAAGCTTACAGTAAGTGGAGTAGAGCATGTAGACAAATTTAATGAAAATATCATAGTAATAGTTTCTACAAACGGATTAATAACAATAAAAGGAGAAAATTTGAACATTAATAAATTAAATCTGGATGATGCTAATCTGAAAATAGAAGGCCAAATAGATTCTATAGTATATAGCAATAAATCATTTAATAGTAAAAAAGGATTACTAAAAAATATGTTTAAATAGCGCTATGAGGTGTTTATATGTATGTATTAACAAAGGATCAAGTAATAATATTCTTAACCACAGTTTATGGTGGGTTAATCATTGGATTTATATATGACTTATATAGAGTGTTTAGATTTTTTATAAGACCAAAGCGTGTGGCAACCATTATTGAAGATTTGTTATTTTGGATACTGGTATCTATAATTTCAGTAGGAATACTTTTTTATAGCAATTGGGGACAACTAAGAGGATATGTGTTTATAGGGTTTTTATTGGGGGTAATCATTTATACTTTGTTACTAAGTAGGTTTGTAATGAAAGTATTATTAAAAATCACAAGATATTTAATAAAAGGAATTACATATATTACAGGATACGTAACACTACCACTAAAATACATGAGTATAATAAGGAAAAAAATTCAAAATAAAGTGGACTATAGATTAAAAAGACACAAAAAGCGAATAAAAAGGGTTTTGAGTCTACCACATAGAATAATATATGATATAAAAAAACATGCCAAATACATCTTATTTAAAAAGCATTGACTAAACTACAAACTGGTAAAGTATAAAAAAGATGGGAAAGGATAAAATATGAAAAAAAGAAAGAGCAAGCTATTTAGCATAGGAAATATAGTAATCATGTTTGTTGTAATTTACTTTTTTAGTATTTGTATAAAAAAAGTAATGCTTATAAATGATTTAGAGAATCAAATAGCAAGTAGAGAGGAAGCAAATAAAAAAATAGAAAGTCAAATTGAAGACTTACAGGAAAAAACTGAAAAGGGTAAATCTACTGAATTTGTTGAATCAGTAGCTAGAGATGATCTCAAGATGGCTAAACCAGGAGAATATATTTATATTGAAAAAACAAACGAAGATGAGAAAAAGGATAAAGAATAATATTGTCCCCTGAGAATGCTGTTTTTTAAAGTATTGTTGCAATGTATTGATAATAAAACCACCATTAAGGTATGTAATACTTTCTAATGAAAGTTTAATATAAATAAAAATGTAAAACTTAGCAAATGATTATTTAGCCTGAAAGTAAAATAAAGGGTTAAATTAGTAATATACAAAAAAATTGCATTTTTGTTATAAAAGCGAATATAGACATATTATATTTATTATGTTATTATTGATGTATTGAGAAAATAAAATATACTTTAAAAAATTAAAACAGTATTTTTAAAGGAGGAATAATTAATTTATGCCAGTTAAAGTAGGAAATGTAGTTGAAGGCACAGTTACAGGCATAACAAACTTTGGTGCGTTTGTTCAGCTACCAGAAGGAGAGACTGGATTAGTCCACATATCAGAGGTATCACATGAATACGTTAGTGATATTAAAAAGCATCTTAAAAACAAACAAAAGGTAAATGTGAAAGTTTTATCTATTGAAGGAGGAAAGATAAGTTTATCTATAAGACAAGCTAAACCAAAGAGAAGCCATAAACAGCCTACACAGGTAGACTGGAGCAACAAAACTGAACGTATACAACGAAATATGTCTTTTGAAGATAAAATGATGCAATTTTTAAAAGATAGTACAGAGAGACAGGATCAACTTAAAACAAGAGAATCGAAAAAAGGAAATTATAAATCTCGTTAATATATATGTTGATAATAAAACCGAAAATCGGGTTTATATAGATAATGGCACAGTGATATGATGTGCCATTATTTCATTTTTTTTAGTTTAAACGCTTTATATGGTAAACTACGGCGTTATCAAAATTTTAGTTTATTCACGTACTACAAAGTACGCTCAAACTCTAATATGTCTTGATGCATTGCATTTTACACATACCAAAGTGTTGTCTATTTGAATTTTTAGTAGATAATTTTGAAATTATTGAGTTATTTATATACTTAAACTTAATTTTTATTTGTCGAAAGATACAAATAATATAAAATACTCTATTTATGATAGATATATGTCATATAGAGTATTTTTTTACTCAGAAATAAATTGATATATCTATATTTTATGGCGATAAAACTAATAAAAATAAAAATATAAATTATACATGTATCAAATAAATTCAAAAACTGAGATTATTATTTTTTTAAATCTTTACAGTAAAATGTCACACATAATAAAAAGCATGCGCCATATGATAATTAATTAGAAATTGTGTAAAACGATTTTTTTATACTGTTACCTTTATTGACAAATAAAATAAAGAAACTCTGATACAATATCACTCACAAAGTAAGGAGTGATTATATGGTCAATGAAATAGCTAGTAACATCAATAATATAATACATCAAAGGACAAGCTTAGAGAAAATTAAAAATAGCCTATATATCAATACGCCATATTTCTTTATAGTATTAATAAGCATATTCATATCAAGAGTAAAATTAATGAATGGATTTATACCTTTTTCAATAGCATTAGTAGGAGCATACTTAGGGAAAGGTAAAAAAATCTGTTTAACAGCAATAAGTGCAACATTTGGATTAATGACAAATCCA
The DNA here is from genome assembly GCF_056892235.1 of Abyssisolibacter sp. ZYX002. Classification (NCBI taxonomy): domain Bacteria; kingdom Bacillati; phylum Bacillota; class Clostridia; order Eubacteriales; family Clostridiaceae; genus Abyssisolibacter; species Abyssisolibacter sp. ZYX002. The sequence continues at coordinate 47,784 of NZ_JARMXH010000005.1, read as the reverse complement.
GGTATGGCAAAGTACGAATATATAATGGCTATTTGGATATTAATAATACTCTACAATTTATTTAAGACAAATATCAAGTTTAATAAACTGTCTATTTCACTTATGACAGCTTTGATAACAGTAGTGATAAGGATGGTATTTTTAAGTCAAAAGGATTATTTTATATATGATTTTATAATGGTTACATTTGAAGCAATCATAATATTTGGCGCAACATATATATTTAACTACGGCATATCAGTATTTTTTAAATATGATGAAGATCTCATAAACGAAGAAATAATATCATTAATTATAATATTAGCTTTAGTGATTGCAGGAATTGGGAATGCTCAATTTATGAGATTCGGATTTAGAAATATAATTAGTATATTTTTAATTATAGCAGTTGGTAACATGAAAGGTCCATCAATGGGAGCTACTATAGGAATAACAGTAGGTTTAATAATATCCTTTAGTACACCTTTTATTTACATTACAGTAGCTATATTAGGTTTCTGTGGGCTTGTAACAGGATTATTTAGAGAACTTGGGAAGATAACTAGCTCAATAAGCTTCATAATATCATATTATATTATTTCATATTACTCTATAGAGGCAGTTGATATATTGATTAGTACTAGAGATATAATAGCTGGATGCATAATGTTTTTACTGTTTGGTAAATATTTTGTAGAAGCATTTGATAAAGCTACAATGATAAACAGAAATAAAGTTAAGGTGAAGGATTCATATCACAACAGGGTAAAAAAATTAACTAAAAAAAGACTTTTAGAGTTGTCAGAAGTATTTGAAGAACTATCAACTACATTTAACAAAGTAATACAAGAAGAAGTACACACACAAAACAAAGATATAAATCAATTCATAAACAAATTATCAGATGGAGTGTGTAAAAATTGCAGTATGTATCAAACGTGTTGGAAAAATGATTTTTATAACTCTTATAAAGCTATGTTTGACTTAATGAATGTAATAGAAATCAAAGGCATAATAAAAGAAAAAGATTTACCGTTATCAATAAGAAAAAGATGTTTGAGGCTCAATAGAATAGTTGATAAATGCAATTATTTATTTGATTTATATAAGGTCAATTATTCATGGAATAAAAAAGTGCAAGAAAGTAGACAACTTGTATCGCAACAATTAAAAGGAGTTTCAAATATAATGACAGAATTATCACATGAAATAGAAGAGGATATTAGTTTTAAAGAAGATGCCGAAAATAGCATATATATACAGCTTAAAAAACATGAATTTGCAGTTACAGAGGTAGTGGTTACAGAATCAAACAATGAAAAATTCGAAATTATAATAGAAACAAAAAATAAATTAGATAATTTACAACTACAAAGGCTAATAACAATAGTATCTTTGGTAGTTGGATACAAATTAAAAAGAGATAAATATTTTCACGGCAGTGTAAATACTAACAAATACTCAAAAATTAAGCTAATAAAAGCAAATAGATATAATGGAATAACAAGGGTTTCAAGAATAAACAACTCCTTTAGAGAAGTATCTGGAGACAGTTATGTATTTGGTGAAAGACAGAATAACTATTTTTCTATATTGAGTGATGGTATGGGAGTTGGGTATAAAGCTAATATAGAGAGTAGCACAGTAGTATCATTGTTAGAAAAGTTTTTAGAGGCAGGGTATAATAAAGAAGTTGCATTAAAAACTATTAACTCTATACTAATTCTAAAATCCAATGAAGAAATGCTTACGACATTAGATATGTCAATTATTGACTTGTATACAGGCAAGGGTCAGTTTGTTAAAATAGGATCAGCTCCAACCTTCATAAAGAGAGGAAAAAATATAATATCAATAAATTCAAGTAGTTTACCAATAGGTATACTAAGAGAAGTAGATATTTATGTATATGAAGAGCAAATAAAAAGCGGAGATGTGATAATAATGATGTCAGATGGAGTTTTTGATGCAAATAAAGAGAGCAAAGATAAAGAAGGCTGGCTTACAGATATAATAAAGAATATTGACAGTGTCAATCCTCAGACAATAGCGGATGATATATTAGACAAAGCATTAGAAGTAGCACCAAATAAAAAAAGAGACGATATGACAGTTTTAGCAACAAAGATATGGAAAAGCGTAAAATAAAAAAGTTTCCCTCCTAAGAGTATATAAAGCAAAAAAATGATAATAATCATAATGAGGAGGGATAATATGGAAAAGACATTAGAGTTTAGACAAGTTATATTAGTAACAGATGGTAAATCAAATAAAGGAGTAGACCCAATAAAAGTAGTAAATGAAAATGTGCAAAAAGGAATAACATTTAGCACTATAGGAATAATCCAAGGCTATAAAGACGAGGAAAGCATAAAGGAAATTAAAGAAATAGCTAACGCAGGTAATGGGCTATGGGAAATTACAGACATACACAACTTAGAAAAGAGCATGTGTATGCTGACAAGACAAACAGCATGTAATACAATACAACAAGCAGTTAATAATGAATTAAAAAGTATTATAGGTGAAGAACTAGATAAAATAGAGATACAATCAAGAAGAAAAATTATAGAACTAATAGAAAAAATTGAAGATGAGATGACAATAAAGTGTTGTGTAGTATTAGACTGTAGTAAAAGTATGACAAACAAGATAGAAGTAGCTAAAAAGAGCATAATAAGCCTTCTTAGGAATTTAAGCATGAGAAAAGGTAACACATATGTAGGAGTGATAGCTTATCCATTTGGTATGGAGCTAGACTATAAAGTAGTATCAGAAATGACAAATGACATTAGTGGATTAGAAAATAGAATACAAAGCATAGAAATAGGAGGATTAACACCTACAGGTCCAGCGTTATTATCAGCAATAGAGCTATTGAGCAAGGATGATAGCAAAGAAGAGAAAGACGGCCTATTTGAAAGTATGATAGTATGAGAAAAATTGTAGGTAAATGGAACAAAAAAGAGTATACAATATTAAAAAAAATAGGTAGTGGGGGAATAGGTTGTATCTATAAAGTAAAGGATGAAAACGATAAAGTATATGCGCTCAAAATCAGTGAAAATATGTACTCAATATCTAGAGAATTTGATGCAATGCAAAAGTTGAAAGACATGGATTTTGTACCAAAAGTGTATGATATGGATGATTTTATATCAAAAGATAAAACCTATTTCTTTTTAGTAATGGATTATATACAAGGACAAAGTTTAAGAGAATACGTATATAAGAAAAAACTGAAAGAAGAAGATTTACTGAGTATATGGCTACTATTGATTAAAGAACTAAATAGTATGTATCAGAAAAATTACATGTATTATGATATCAAACCAGATAATATATTAATAGATGAGATTAATAGTAAAATAATATTTATAGATTTTGGTTCAGTGGTTTCGTCTAATAGTGGAGTAGTAGAATTCACACCAACGTACAATATAAACTCGTGGTTAAATAATGAAAAAATAACAAGAGAACAATCGCTAATTTTTAGTATGGCTATATTAATTATATTTTTACTTACAAATAAAGAATTAAATCCAATAAAATCCAAATTTCCAGACTTGATAAATCTAATAAAAAAGACCAATGTTTCAAATGAACTAAAAACACTTTTAATAAATTGTTTAAAAGGAAAGCATAAAAATATAAAAATATTTGAAAAAAAACTCAAAATAGTTTATAATTCATTAATAAATAATAAATATAAAAATTTCCGTATAGTAGATATTTTATTTACAACTAGTATAAGTTTTTTTTTAATATTAATGTTGTATAGTATGTTAAAATAGTATAATATACCAAGAATGGTGATAGTATGGAGAAAATCGTATATAAAACGATAATGGATGAAAAATTAATACTGCCGGGAGACAAGTTAGTGATAGGTGTTTCTGGAGGGCCTGATTCAATGGCTCTTCTTTGTGTTTTAAAAAGCATACAAAAGTTAATAGAGTTTTCAATGGTAGCTGTACATATTAATCATGGTGTTAGAGGAAAAGAAGCAAATATGGATGAAAGATATGTAAAAGATATAACACAAAAGTGGTCTATCCCTTATTATAGCAAGAGAGTTAACATGAACGAATATGCAAGATTAAGAAAACTTTCATCAGAAGAAGCAGGAAGAGAGCTTAGATATCAGTTTTTTAATGAGGTACTAAAAATTGAAAAAGCCGATAAAATAGCTGTAGCACATAATAGAAATGATCAAGCTGAGACTCTTATAATGAGATTTTTAAGAGGTACAGGTATAGAAGGGCTAAAAGGTATGCAATACGAGGTTAACAATGTTATTAGACCTCTACTTGATGTGGATAGAAGCATAATTGAAAAATATTGCAATCAAAATAAACTATTTGCAAGGATTGACAAAACAAATCAAGAACCTATTTATGGTAGAAATAAAATAAGATTAGAGCTAATTCCCTATATAGAAAACAATATAAATAAAGGTATAATAAATACAATGAATAGAACATCAAAGATTATGGGAATAGATGATGACTTTATTAACAATATTGCACAATATGAATATAGTAAAATCTGCATAACAAATCATGACCAAACTATCGAATTTGATATTTGTAAGTTCAAAGGGCTACATACAGCTATAAAATCTAGAGTAATTAGGATAGGTATCAAAGAGATGTATGGAGATAACAAGAATATTGAGCTTAAGCATGTAGAAAATATGATAGAGTTTATAGAAAATGCTACTGCTGGTAGAATACATGAGTCAGCAAAAGGGATTGAACTAGTGAAAAAATACAAAACATGCTTAATGAGAAAGAAAGTAGCTAAAAAAAAATCTGCATATAAGAATAAACTAGAAATTAATTCAAACAATTATAATAACAATTTTAAAACAAACATAGTTATAGAAGTGAAAGATATACAAAATTTTGATATTAAATATAAACATAGGTTTATTAAATACATTGATTATGATAAAATAAAAGGCGACTTATACATACGAAACAGAAAATCAGGAGATAAGTTTATTCCATTTGGCATGAAGGGTAGCAAAAAACTCAAAGATTACTTTATAGATAATAAAATTCCTAGAGAGAAAAGAGATAATATCCCAATTATAGAAGATGACGAAAATATTATTTGGGTAGTAGGATATAGGTTAAGTGATTTATATAAAGTTGATGAAGGGACTAAGAGAATTCTGTCAATGCAATATATTACCAAGGAGGATTTACATGATTAAAGATATTGAAAAAGTACTAATATCCAAAGAAGAATTAGAGGCAAAAACTAAAGCACTAGGGAAACAAATAACAGAGGATTATAAAAGTAAAGATTTAGTTATAATTTGTGTATTAAAAGGAGGAGTAATGTTTTTTACAGATCTTGCAAAGAACATTAACTTGCATTTAGATATGGATTTTATGGCTATATCCAGTTATGGCGCATCAACAAAATCATCAGGAGTAGTAAAAATTCTAAAAGATTTAGATACTAGTATAGAAGGGAGAGACGTATTAATAGTAGAAGATATAATTGATAGTGGATTAACATTAAATTATCTAGTAGAGAATTTAAAATCTAGAGAACCAAACAGTTTGAAAATATGTACTCTTTTAGATAAGCCAGAAGGTAGAAAAGTTGATATGGAAGCAGACTACGTAGGATTTGAAGTTCCAAATGCTTTCGTTGTTGGCTATGGACTTGACTATGCAGAGAAGTATAGAAATCTACCTTTTATAGGAGTATTAAAAGAAGAAATATATATATAATTATAAAGTTAGTAAATTTTAATTTGACTTAAGCGATAGAAATTACTATTATAGAATGAGTAGATACATTATTATTTAAACATAATAATAGCATTCTATGGTAATACTAAACAACTACGATATAAGATTAAGATTGGAAGGAGGACTGTAGTTGAGAAAGTTTTTTAGAGGTATAAGCTTTTATTTATTAATTTTTATAATAATAATAGCTATAGTTCATATAATGACCAAGCCTGTGCAAAAATCAGAACAGATTGCATACAGCAAACTTGAGAAAGAAATAGAAGCTAATCATGTTAAATCAATAAAGATAGTTGGGCATCAGATAACTGGTGAATATGCTAATAATTATAAAAAAGATCAAACCTTTATAACACAAGTACCTGATGTTAATAAAGCGTATATAGATAAATTTTTGTTAGCGAATCCTAATTTAGTAATAGAAGCAGAAGAGGTAGAAGGAACTTCATTAATCATGCAAATATTACCAACAATATTTATGATATTAATCTTTGTAGTATTCTGGTTTGTATTTATGCAACAATCACAAGGCGGAGGCAGTAGAGTAATGTCTTTTGGTAAAAGTAGAGCAAAAATGCATAAACAGGACACAGATAAAAAAGTAACCTTTAAAGATGTTGCAGGATTAGAAGAGGAAAAAGAAGAGTTGAAAGAAATAGTCGATTTTCTTTCAGATCCAAAAAAATATATAGCACTTGGAGCAAGGATCCCAAAAGGTGTATTAATGGTTGGTCCTCCAGGAACAGGAAAAACATATCTATCAAGAGCAGTAGCAGGAGAAGCAGGCGTTCCATTCTTTAGCATAAGTGGTTCTGATTTTGTAGAGATGTTTGTCGGAGTTGGAGCATCAAGAGTTAGAGATTTGTTTGAACAAGCAAAAAAGAATTCCCCATGTATTATCTTTATAGATGAGATAGATGCAGTAGGAAGAAGAAGAGGTGCCGGTCTTGGCGGTGGTCATGATGAAAGAGAACAAACACTCAATCAATTATTAGTTGAGATGGATGGTTTTGGGAACAATGAAGGAATAATTATGATTGCAGCAACGAATAGACCTGACATACTTGATCCAGCACTATTAAGACCAGGTAGATTTGATAGGCAAGTACATGTTGGCGTACCTGATATAGTAGGACGTGAAGCCATACTAAGAATACATTCTAGAGGAAAACCATTAGAAGATGACGTGGATTTAAAAATACTTGCAAGAAGAACTCCGGGGTTCACACCGGCAGATTTAGAAAATTTAATGAATGAAGCAGCATTATTGACTGCAAGAAAAGACTTGAAAAAGATATCAATGGATATAACAGAAGAAGCAATAACAAAAGTAATAGCAGGACCAGAAAAGAAGAGCAGAGTAATAAGTGAAAAAGAAAGAAAGCTTACAGCATTCCATGAAGCAGGGCATGCATTAGTGGCTAGACTATTACCGAATACCGATCCAGTACACATGATAACAATAATACCTAGAGGAAGAGCCGGAGGATTTACAATGATACTTCCAAAAGAAGATAGGTATTATACATCTAAAACAGAGATGGAAGAAACATTAGTACATTTATTAGGTGGTAGAGTAGCAGAAAAGCTAGTACTAGATGATATTAGTACAGGTGCATCAAACGATATAGAAAGAGCAACAAAAATAGCTAGAAACATGGTAACTCACTACGGAATGAGCACAAAGCTTGGACCAATGACATATGGCACAGACGAAAACGAAGTATTTATAGGAAGAGATTTTGGGAGAAGCAAGAACTATAGTGAGCAAGTAGCTGCAGAGATAGATAATGAAATGAGAAGAATAATCGATGTAGCTTACACAAAAGCAAAAAATCTAATAAGTGATAATATGAATAAACTTCATGATGTAGCGAATGCATTGTTGGAGAAAGAGACATTATCAGCAGAAGAGTTTGAAAATATATTTACAGGTAAAAAAGACGCTAAACTAAAAGAAGTCTTTGAATCTGGTGAAGATGAAATCAAAATAGAAATAAAAAAAGATGAAGAAATAGATATAGATAATAAAAAAGACAAAGAGTAAAAAAAGGGGCTATCTCAATTATATGAGTTCGCCCCTTTGGGCTGTCTAATTTTATAATAAATATTAAAGAGGTGTTAATATGTTTGAAGAGTTAAAGATTGGATTAAAAGCAAGAGCAGAAATGATAGTATCAGAAAAAGATACAGCTAAGAGCTTTGGTAGTGGAGATATAGAAGTTTTTGCTTCGCCACTTATGATAGGGTTGATGGAAAATGCAGCACTAAAAGCAGTTGATGACAAATTAGGAGCAGAGTATTCTACAGTTGGGATAAATGTAAATGTCGATCATATAAGTGCCACTCCAGTTGGTCATAATGTTTATGCAGAGGCAATATTAAAAGAAATAGATGCAAAGAAGTTAACATTCCAGGTTAGTGCTTTTGATGAGAATAAAAAAATTGGTGAAGGTACACATACAAGATATATAGTGAACATAGATAAATTTACAAACAAAGTTAATTCACTTTAAATTATTTTAAATAATAATAGTATTAATAGTTTAAAGTCAAACAGGGCTATTACATAGGATTACCTAATATAATTTACGAATTTGAAGGTTTTAATTCATTTTTCAAAAAAATTGATAAAATATCTTGCAAAATTATTAAATATGTATTAGTCTATACATGAATTAATATTTTTGAAAATAAAGAACATGATTTTACAAATAGTGACAAAATAACATTTAATCAAAGCTATAATAAATGTTAGTCTATAGTCTAGAGGGATATTCTGAAAATAACTTCCATGGTAGTATTCGTAATACATTTATAGATTGGGAAAATGTTTTTATTGATAAATATGGAATTATTTCATTGTCTCTAAATATGAATAGGAGGGATTTTCCAAGTGTTTGATAATGAAATGCTTAAACAGATTAAGCAGGAAAAAAAGCAGTGGCAAGAAAATAAAGTAGATAAAGCCTTGGCAAGGTTTCCAGAAAGACTTGAGAACTTCACGACAGGATCTGGAGAAGAAATAAACAGGCTTTATACACCTGAAGATATTGAAGATATGAATTACCATGAAGACTTAGGATTTCCAGGACAATATCCTTATACAAGAGGTGTACAACCTACAATGTACAGGGGTAGACTTTGGACAATGAGAATGTATGCAGGTTTTGCTACAGCAGAAGAATCAAACAAGAGATATAAATATCTAGTAGAGCAAGGCTCAACTGGATTATCAGTAGCAATGGACTTACCAACACAAATAGGATATGATTCAGATCATCCTCTAGCAGAAGGAGAGGTTGGAAAAGTAGGAGTTGCTATAGATTCATTAGAAGATATGGAAGTGCTTTTTGATGGCATACCTTTAGATAAAGTAAGTACATCAATGACAATTAATGCTCCAGCATCAGTATTATTAGCTATGTACATAGCTGTTGCAGAAAAACAAGGAGTATCATCAGATAAATTAAGAGGAACAATTCAAAATGATATATTAAAAGAGTATATTGCAAGGGGTACATATATATTTCCTACAGAACCTTCAATGAGACTTATAACAGATATATTTGAATATTGTTCAAAAGAAGTTCCAAAATGGAACACAATAAGTATATCGGGTTACCATATTAGAGAAGCAGGTTCAACAGCAGCACAAGAGGTTGGATTTACATTAGCGGATGGAATAGCATACGTAGAAGCAGCAGTAAAAGCTGGATTAGATGTTGATACATTTGCCCCAAGATTATCATTCTTCTTTAATGCACATAATGATTTAATAGAAGAGATTGCAAAATTTAGAGCGGCTAGAAGACTATGGGCAAGGATAATGAAAGAAAGATTTGGCGCAAAAAATCCAAAATCTATGGCACTTAAATTCCATACACAAACAGGTGGTTCAACATTAACAGCACAACAGCCAGATAACAACATTATTCGTGTAACAATTCAAACATTAGCAGCAGTTCTTGGAGGAACTCAATCACTTCATACTAACTCAAGAGATGAAGCATTAGCTCTTCCAACAGAAGATTCAGTTAGAATAGCATTAAGAACTCAACAGATAGTAGCGCATGAAAGCGGAGTTACAAATACAATAGACCCATTTGCGGGTTCATACGTAGTAGAAGCAAAAACAAATGAAATTGAAAACAAAGCAATGGAATATATTAGTAAGATAGATGATTTAGGTGGTGCTCCAAGAGCCATAGATTTAGGCTATATACAAAAAGAAATAATGGATTCGGCATATGATTATCAAAAAGAAATCGAAAGTGGAAATAGAATCGTAGTAGGAATGAATAAATTCCAAATAGAAGAAGAAAGTCCAAAAGGATTATTAAAAGTTGACCCTAGTGTTGGAGAGAGACAAAAAGAGAAGCTTAAAAAGTTAAAAGACAGTAGAGATAACGATAAAGTTAAAGATACATTAGAGGCGTTAAGAATGGCTTGTAAAGGCGACGAAAATGTAATGCCGTTTATATTAGACGCAGTAAGAGTATACGCAACTTTAGGAGAGATATGTGGCGTTATGAGAGAAGAATTTGGAGAATATCAACAATCAGTGAATTTATAAAAATAGATAAATATGATTTCTTTATGATAAGGAGGATATAAATGAACAGACCTATAAGAGTATTAGTTTCAAAGCCAGGGCTTGATGGTCATGATAGAGGAGCAAAAGTAATAGCTAGAGCATTAAGAGATGCTGGTATGGAAGTTATATATACAGGTTTAAGACAAACACCAGAGCAGATAGTGTCTGCAGCAATACAAGAAGACGTTGATGTTGTAGCGATGAGTATACTATCTGGAGCTCATAATCATCTTTTTCCAAAGGTAATGCAATTGTTAGAGCAAAATGGAGTAGATGATGTGTTAGTAATTGGTGGTGGAGTTATACCAGATGAAGATATACCAGGTTTGAAAGAAGTAGGAATAGCAGAGATATTTACGCCTGGAACACCAACAACTACAACAATAGAATTTATTAAAGAGAACGTGAAAAGAGCAGAATAATTCTTAACTGGTGGAGAGAATATGGATATTGAAAAAAGGCTTTTACAAGGAGATAAGAGGGCATGTGCTCGTCTTATCTCACTGTTTGAAAACGAAAATAAAAAAGCAATAGATATAGTGAAAAGAAATTACAGCAAAACTGGAAATGCTCATGTTATAGGAATAACAGGTCCACCTGGAGGTGGTAAGAGCACACTGACAGATAAATTAGCCAAAGAGCTGAGGAGAAGAGGAAAAAAAGTAGGTATAATAGCAGTTGATCCTACAAGTCCATTTAGTGGGGGAGCTATATTAGGAGATAGAATTAGGATGTCTGACTTAGCTTTAGACAGTGAGGTTTTCATAAGAAGTATGGGAACAAGAGGCTATCTAGGTGGACTCTCAAAAGCTACGCAAGGTGCTGTGAAGATATTAGATATATTTGGAATGGACTATATATTTGTAGAAACAGTAGGAGTAGGTCAATCAGAAGTAGACATAGTTAAGACAGCAGATACAGTAGTTATGGTAATGGTACCTGGACTTGGAGATGATATACAAGCTATCAAGGCAGGGGTTATGGAAATAGGAGATGTTTTTGCTGTTAATAAAAGTGATTTACATGGAGCAGATAAAACAGCTAGAGAGATTCAAACTGTCCTCGATTTTTCAAGTAAAGATAGAAGAGTTCCAGTAGTAAAAGTGACAGCTAGACTTAATGAGGGGATAAGTGACTTATTAGACGAGATAATAAGTCATATGAAGTATATGAAAGAAAGCGGAGAAATAAACATACGAAGAAAAAAGAATGCCAGAACAGAAATAATAAGCATGGTAGAAAGAGAACTATTAAATATAATAATGGCTAGAGCAACAGAAAATAACTTATTAGAAACTATTACAAATGATGTAGCAAGTAGGAAACTTGATCCATATAGCGCGAAGGATGAAATTTTGAGTATTTTAGAAAAATAATATATTGGGAGGATTTTATATGGTAATGAAAGTTGATCATATAGGGATAGCAGTAAAAAGTTTAGAAGAGACACTTGATTTTTACACAAAAGTATTAGGCTTAGAGTTACAAGATACAGAAATAGTAGAAGAGCAAAAAGTAAAAGTTGCATTTTTGCCAATAGGAGATACAGAGCTAGAACTATTAGAATCAACACAAGATGATGGCCCTATTGCAAAATACATTGAGAAAAAAGGTCAAGGAATGCAACATATAGCATTTAGAGTAGATGATATAGAAAAAGCAATTCAAGACATGATAGACAAAGGCATAAGAATGATAGATGAAAAACCAAGATATGGAGCAGGCGGAGCTAAAATAGCCTTCTGTCATCCAAAAAGCACAAATGGTGTTTTAGTAGAACTTTGTCAGAGAGATTAGTTTTGAAGGAGGAAGATGTATGTCAAGTGCTAAAATAGATGGGCTACGAGAGTTAAAGTCGAAAATTAAGCTTGGTGGTGGCGAGGAGAGTATAAAGAAACAACATGAAAGAGGCAAATTAACAGCAAGAGAAAGAATAGAGGCTTTATTAGATAATGAAAGCTTTATAGAGATAGATGCTTTTGTAACACATAGGTGTACAAATTTTGGGATGGAAAAGAAAAAAGCACCTGGAGAAGGTGTAGTAACAGGATATGGAACAATAGATGGAAGATTAGTGTATGTATATGCTCAAGATTTTACTGTAATAGGTGGATCTCTAGGAGAAATGCATGCTGCTAAGATAGCAAAAGTTCAAGAAATGGCATTAAAAGTTGGAGTACCTTTAATAGGCATAAACGATTCAGGTGGAGCAAGAATCCAAGAAGGAGTAGATGCATTAGGTGGATATGGTAAGATTTTTTACAACAACACTATTGCATCAGGAGTAATACCTCAGTTATCAGTAATATTAGGACCGTGTGCAGGAGGAGCAGTTTATTCTCCAGCATTGACAGATTTTATATTCATGGTTGAAAATACAAGCAAAATGTTTATAACAGGCCCACAAGTAATAAAAACAGTAACAGGAGAAGAAGTATCAGCAGAAGAACTAGGTGGAGCTATGACACACAATCAAACAAGTGGAGTTGCGCACTTTATTGATTCAACTGAACAAGAGTGTATAGATAGAATCAAATTATTACTTAGCTTCCTACCTTCAAATAACTTAGAAGATGCTCCTGTATTTGATTCAGAAGATAACATGAACAGAATAGAAGAGAGATTAAACGACATAGTACCAGAAAATCCTAACAAAGCCTACGATATGAAGGAAATAATCAATTTATTAGCGGATAATGGTGAATTCTTAGAATACCAACCATACTTTGCTAAAAATATAATAACAGGTTTTATTAGGTTGAACGGAAAGTCAGTAGGAGTCATAGCAAATCAACCAAAATACTTAGCAGGATGTTTAGATATCAATGCATCAGATAAATCAAGTAGGTTTATCAGAACGTGTGATTCATTTAATATACCAATACTTAATTTGATAGATGTACCAGGATTTTTACCTGGAACCAATCAAGAATATGGCGGAATAATAAGACATGGTGCAAAGATGCTGTATGCATATAGTGAGGCAACAGTTCCTAAAGTGTCAGTAATCATAAGAAAAGCGTATGGAGGATCATATCTAGCTATGTGTAGTAAAGAGCTTGGTGCAGATATGGTATTATCTTGGCCTAATGCAGAGATAGCGGTTATGGGGCCAGAAGGCGCAGCAAATATTATATTTAGAAAAGATATAAAAGAAGCAGATGATCCAGTGCTTGCAAGAGGAGAAAAGATTAAAGAGTATAGAGAGGCAGTTGCAAACCCATATGTGGCGGCATCAAGAGGATATGTAGATGATGTAATAGAGCCTTCGTCAACAAGAAAGAGAATAATCAGTGCTTTTGATATGCTTTCAACAAAGAGACAAGTATTACCATCAAAAAAACATGGAAATATACCACTATAGATTGTCTTTAGAAAGCTAAAAAAGAGAGGTGAATTAATTGTTAGGCAAAATTATGAAAGAAGGGCTAAACGTAACACTTTTGAGTATGGGCGTAGTATTTTTTGCATTAATATTGATTTCTTTTATGATTGATCTTATTAAGGTTGCTATAGCTAACAAAAAGAAAGAAGAAATAAAGCCAGAAGTTACAAATGATACTGTTATAGAAGAAGCAAATAACTATAGTGACGATGAAGAGTTAGTTGCAGTAATTTCAGCGGCGGTAGCATCAATGATGGATACATCAATAGATAATATTACAATCAGAAATATAAAAAGGGTTCCTCAGACAACAGGAGTTTGGGGCAAGATGGGAAGACAAGAACAGATATACAATTAGTATGAGTCATATTGTTTATTTTAAGGGAGGAAATACAACATGAAAAAGTTTATGATTACAGTTAATGGTAATAGCTATGAGGTAGAAGTAGAAGAAATAAGCTCATCAAATAACGATACAGTACCTATGTCTACGCCTTCAGTACCACAAAGAAAAGCTCCAGTGAAAGTTGCGTCTACGCCAAAAAAGGTAGCACCAAAACCAGCGCCAGCAGGAGCTAATTCGGTAAAAGCTGAAATGCCAGGAACTATACTGGATATAAAAGTTTCAGAGGGAGATGCAGTAAAGGCAGGAGATGTTTTACTTATACTAGAAGCGATGAAAATGGAAAACGAGATATTAGCACTAGCTGACGGAGTAGTAGCATCTATAAATGTTGCAAAAGGAGCTTCAGTAAAAACAGGTGACCCACTGGTTACAATGAAATAATGACAAAGAAGGAAAGCGAGGCTAGACAATATGGAAGTACTAAGTAAATTTTGGACGAGTTCAGGTTTTTATAGCCTTACAGTTGGTGGACATCATAAAAATATAATAATGATAGTTATAGCATGTTTTCTATTATATTTGGCAATAAAGAAAGAATTTGAGCCTCTTTTACTCTTACCAATAGCTTTTGGAATGTTATTGGTTAACTTACCACTAGGTGGACTGATGAGTGAACCAATACTTGAATCAGTTCAAGATAAAGTAACAGGTGATATGGTTACACATACGAAACAAGTTGGAGGGCTGCTTTATTATTTATATCAAGGTGTGAAGCTGGGAATTTATCCACCTATAATTTTCCTTTGTGTAGGAGCAATGACTGACTTTGGCCCATTGATAGCTAATCCAAGAAGTTTACTGTTAGGAGCAGCAGCACAATTTGGCATATTCTTTGCGTTTATAGGAGCTTTAATTATAGGAATAATATTTCCTTCAATTGGAATAGACTCATTAGCAGCAGCATGTATTGGTATTATAGGAGGAGCAGATGGACCTACAGCTTTATTTCTAACGTCTAGATTGAAACCAGAACTGCTCGGGCCTATTGCAGTAGCAGCATATTCATATATGGCATTAGTGCCAATAATACAACCACCAATAATGAGAGCACTTACAAAACCTGAAGACAGAAAAATAAAAATGGATCAGCTAAGAGAAGTTTCAAAAAAAGAAAAGATAATATTTCCGATTGCAGTAACACTTTTCACTGTATTGCTATTACCTTCAGCAGCTCCATTACTTGGAATGTTGATGTTTGGTA
Organism: Abyssisolibacter sp. ZYX002; assembly: GCF_056892235.1. NCBI lineage: Bacteria > Bacillati > Bacillota > Clostridia > Eubacteriales > Clostridiaceae > Abyssisolibacter > Abyssisolibacter sp. ZYX002. The sequence goes on along the minus strand of NZ_JARMXH010000005.1, from coordinate 32,445 downwards.
ACTTGATGAAAGAATCTGGGGTAGTAGACAGACTTACAAAGACAGCAGAGACCGATTTATGTAACATAGTTACAATATTTTTAGGTTTGACAGTTGGTGCAACAGCTAACGCTGAAATATTCTTAACATGGAAAACTATAGCAATTATAGTAATGGGATTGGTAGCATTTTGTGTGGGAACAGCAACAGGAGTTATATTTGGAAACATAATGTGCAGATTATCAAAAGGTAAGATCAATCCACTAATAGGAGCGGCGGGAGTTTCAGCAGTGCCTATGGCAGCTAGAGTAGTACACAGAGTAGGACAAGAAGAAAATAGAGCAAACTATCTTATGATGCATGCTATGGGACCAAATGTGGCTGGAGTTATAGGGTCAGCAGTAGCGGCAGGAATATTATTAAAGATATTTGGAAGTTAAATAAATGAAAATGATGTATTAAGGAATGTCGTTAGACATTCCTTTCAGACCGTAGACAAAAGCCCAATTTCTGCGTTGTTGTTAAAATTTCCGTTGCTCACTTACCTCTAAGTAAGCTCTGCTACTCAATTTTAACACGCCTTGAAATTGAACTTTTACTAAAGTCTGCTATCTTGATGACTTTGTCATCAATCTATAAGGAATGTCGTTAGACATTCCTTTTTTAGTTTAAATTTATAAAAAATTAATAAAAATATAATGTAAAATTAAACATTATAAGTTAAATGTTACAAAATCATGTGAATTGCTATTGTTGTGGAGTACAAAACATTATTATAAAATGCACAAAAATGCATGAGATTAATAAATATACAAAATTAACAAAAATTATTAAATTAATGTAATAAATTTTAAAAAAAATACACACTTGCTATATAATTACAATATACAATTCCAGCTATATTATAGTTTCAAATGACAATATACAAAACATAAAAAATGGAGGTAATAAAATGAAAAAATTAGTGAAAAAAAATACAAAAGCAACATTAATAGTTAACGAAGTTTCAAGCGGATGTATGTGTGGAAGAGATATATTTGAGAGAGCAGATAATGGTGCAGGTCCAAGATTCTAATAACATAATATAAATACTGGAGGGGAAGAATCGTGAAAAAATTGATAAAAAGAAAAAAAGTAGAAAATCTAACAGTTAATTCATACGTGTGTCACTGTATTTGTCCTTACAATTTTAAAGAGACAGCTGATGAAAGTGCTGGAGGAAAGTTCTACTAATTTTATATATGGAGGTATATAAAATGAAAAAATTAGCGAAAAGAATTAAAATAATGACTATGGAGATTAATAGCATAAATAGATGTATGTGTCATTGTGATAAAACATTTGACAGGTCCGAAGGACAGGAGGCTATGACAACAGATTTTTAGTGTAAAGTTTAAGAAATATTAATAAAATTATTGCTGGAATTGTATTACTTAAACCCTTATTGTCAATAGGGGTTTTTTGTTTACTTATAATAGTGTGATATAATGTAAATACACTAGCCTAATTATCATAGAAAACCATATATCACATCGTTCTAATTACAATGCTTCCTTACTTTTTCACCGTACTATAGAAAAATTGTAAATTAGAAAACTACAACGTATTTATCAAAGTTTCATGAGCAATTCAGGCTAAGTAATAAAAGAGGTGAATCTTATGGAAAATTCAAATTACGAGAGAGCCATATTTGCAGGAGGTTGTTTTTGGTGTATGGTTTCACCATTTGATGTATTAGACGGAATAATAAGAGTAGAATCTGGATACATAGGAGGACAAATAACTGACCCAACATATGAAGATGTTAAATCTCAAAATTCAGGACATTATGAGGCTATAATGATAACATTTGATACAGAGAAGATTGACTACCAAAAGCTACTAAAAGTTTACTGGATGCAAATAGATCCAACAGATGAAAATGGTCAATTCCATGACAGAGGACCATCATATAGATCGGCTATTTTTTATATAACAGAAAGACAAAAACAGCTAGCTCACGAATCAAGACAAAAACTTGAAGATATGAAGAAATTTGATAAACCAATAGTGACAAAAATACTACCAGTAAGTAAATTTTATCCAGCAGAAGAATATCACCAACATTTTTATAAAAAGAATCCAGTGGAATATAAAGAAGACAGAAAAATATCAGGGAGAGATGAATTTATAAAAAAGTATTGGAATGATGAATTTTGGAAGCTATTTGAAGAATAATTACAATATAAAAAGGCATATATAAAGTAGTAGTTGGATATATGCTTTTTTAGTGTACAAATATTGTGTAAAAATTTTTATTATTTACAAATATAAAATATTTTTTCTAGAAGTTAGGCAAAAGGCTCGTGGATACAATTTTAGTTTAAAGTATATAATTCATAGGTAACGTAGAGTATTATAACTAACTACAAATTAAATGAAAGGGGGATATTAAATGAAAAAACTGAATAAAAGAACAAGAATAAATACATTAGGTTCTTATATTATTTTCCCATGTGATTGTGTATGTCCATTCTCATCAAAAAACAGAGAACTTGAAGAGATAAGTAATTTCAATTTTAGACATAAAATACACTATTAATAAACAACTTATTAAATTTGAGTGTCGAATAATTAATAGGCTTAATATATAATAGAGTAGATTATAAGAGCTACTCTATTTTTATTTATATAATGTACTTTTTAAATCGTCAATTTTTATTTCAAAGAGAGCATTAAAGTAAATTTTGTATAATTCAAACTAAATGGAACAAATTTACAAATGAAAATATCGTACTTGTAACTAGGTATTTATTATATAAATCGGGTGAAAGGAGGGATAATTATGAAAAAATTAATAAAGAGAAATAACATTAACTTAGAAACTTATAATAGCATCAATTGCCCATGTATTTGTCCTGTAAGTTATTATGACTCACGTGATATTAGTATATATCATCCAATGAGATGGTAAAGACAATTGAAGAAGTATAAAAAATAAGAAGTGGAGGTGAACATTATTAAAAAATTAACTAAGAAAAATTATAAGACATCTATACTATTTAGTAATGGTAATTGTGTATGTATGTGTCCAATGGATGAAAAAATGTTGTGGGATTTGAGTGCTAGTTGGGGTTATAGATTTGCATAGTATAAAACCAGACTTACTCAAATAATATCGAGAAAAAAACAAATTAACGCGTTGTTATATGAACATGATAGGCTATAATATTATAAAATGAATGAACTTTAAGAGATGTATAGTACCATTAAAACAAATCCTTAAAATTTAACAAACTGCTATAAAAAACCTTAATAACACCAGAAATAAAATCTTATCACTATTCCAAATAATAAATTAATATTGTGATTAATAAAATAGTTTTCTAACTGACAAATTTTAGCTAGATTACTTGCTTTGTTGTGCTTAAATAATTTATTAAGAGCTAAAGGAAAAGAATAATTCTATTTTATTTTTAATCTATATAAATATAAGATGGTAATAGCTTAATATTCATTACGAATTTCACAAAAGATAGTTTATTAATATATATTAGGGATTTATCTATTAAAAATAATTAAAAATTCGCAACGAGGGTTAAAATAAACGGCTTAGTTATATATAATGTTATTTCATGAATTTAGATAGTATAGATGATTTAAATTCGTGGCGTTTAGTTAATAGAGCAAGTAATATATAAACTATTACAATAAATAAAGATGTTGTAGGAAACAAAAGACGACTGTATTTGTAACAAATTACATGAAAGGTAATCAAAAAATTATTAAAGGAGGATTAATATGAAAAAATTGATGAAGAAATTAAGCGCAAATACAGTTAATAGTAACGCTCAATGTTATTGCGTATGTTTAATAAATTCAGATACAAGTAGAATAGAAAAGTACTATGCAATGCATGATGAATATTAATAAAAGTAGTATTGTCCGTTCTAGTTTAGAAAATTAAGTATGATTATGAATACAAAAAAGGAGTATTTCATGGAATACTCCTTTTTTATGTATAAAAAATCATATTAATTTCAGACCAAAATACAGGTTATCGTGAATATTATGCAAATTAGAAGAATAATATATATACATACAATTAGAACTAGGTACTAAAACTTAATATAAGTAGTTGACAAAACAAAAAATATAGACTATACTTTGAGTATCAAAATAATTAATACAAATTTTAATCTAGAAATTAGATAGAAATTTGGAGGTGAGAAATTTAGTGCAAGCAGATAAAATAAAAGAGATAATAAAGCTTATAGATAATACAGATATTAATATATTAGAGCTTGAGACAGAAGGGCTGAAGCTTAAATTACAAAAAAATGCAAACACTGTACTTATGCAAGATGATAAAAAAGATGACAGTAATCATAATATTAATAATATAGAAGTTACTAAAGAAAAGAATGATAAAGCAAATAACATAAAATATAAAGAAGTCAAATCGCCAATAGTTGGTACGTTTTATAGTTCACCAAGTCCAGATTCGCCACCATTTATAAAAGTAGGAAATAAAGTAAAAAAAGGTGATGTGCTATGTATTATAGAGGCAATGAAAGTCATGAATGAAATACAGGCAGATGAAGATGGAGAGGTACTAGAAATAGTAGCAGAGAATGAATCTATGGTCGAATATGGAGAAGTTTTGATTAAGATAGTCTAGGAGGCAGTTATGTTTAGTAAAGTATTGATTGCAAATAGAGGTGAAATTGCAGTTAGAATTATAAGAGCATGTAGGGAAATGAGAATACAAACAGTAGCAGTTTATTCAGAGGCAGATAAAGAATCTCTACATGTACAATTAGCAGATGAGGCCTATTGTATAGGGCCAGCTGTAGCCACTAAAAGCTATCTAGACATGAAAAACATTCTAAGCATAGCGGTGTTGACAAATGTAGATGCAATCCATCCTGGATTTGGTTTTTTATCTGAGAATCCGACATTTGCAAAAATGTGTAGAGAATGCAACATAGTATTTATAGGACCAAGCCATGACATAATATCTCAGATGGGTAATAAATCCTGCGCTAGAGACATAATGAAGCAAATAGGAGTGCCTGTAGTTCCTGGTTCAGAAGGGGTAATAGATACTGCTAAAGAGGCAATAACAGTTGCAGATAAAATCGGATATCCTGTTATGTTAAAGGCTTCCGCTGGTGGAGGCGGTAGAGGAATGAGAATAGTACACCAAAAAAATGATATAGAGCGTATGTTTAAAACAGCTAGGAGTGAAGCACTTTCGGCATTTGGTGATGGTACAATGTATGTAGAAAAATTTATAGAAAACCCTAGACATATTGAATTTCAGATATTAGCAGATAATTATGGTAATATAATACACTTAGGAGAAAGAGACTGCACAGTTCAAAGAAGGAATCAAAAAGTATTAGAAGAAGCTCCTTCTAGAATAATATCTAATGAGCTAAGAGAAAAAATGGGGAAAGATGCAGTGTTAGCAGCTAGTGCAGTGAAATATCAAAATGCAGGAACAGTCGAATTTCTTTTAGATAAAAATGGTGATTATTATTTCATAGAAATGAATACTAGAATACAAGTAGAACATCCAGTTACAGAGTTAATAACAGGAATAGATATAGTTAAAGAGCAGATCAAGATAGCATGTGGAGATGTACTAAGATACACACAAGAAGATGTAAATTTTACAGGTCATGCTATAGAGTGCAGAATAAATGCCGAAGATCCAGATAATGGGTTTATGCCTTGTCCTGGCGTGATAGATGTATTAAACATACCAGGAGGTAATGGTGTAAGGATGGATACATCCATATATCAAGGGTATAAAGTACCATCATCCTACGATTCAATGCTAGGAAAATTGATAGTGCACGGAGAAGATAGAGATAGTGCTATTCTAAAAATGAAAAGAGCATTAGATGAGTTTGTAATAGAGGGTATAAAAACTAACATACATTTTCAATATAAAATACTTTCAAATGAGATGTTTGAAAATAGCCAATATGATACAGGATTTATTGACTATATATTAGTGTAGAAATGTGGTGCAAAAATGTTAAATAAAATTTTCAAAAAAAATAAATATAGTTCTATGAATATTACAAATATGGACAAAAGAAGAGAAGAAACAAAAGTTCCTGATGGAATGTGGGAAAAATGTAAAAAATGTGGAATCATGATTTATAAAGACAACCTTAAAGCTCAACAGATGGTTTGCGCCTCTTGCAATAATCATATGAGAATGTCGGCAAGAGATAGAATAGATAGTATACTTGATAAAAATAGTTTCATAGAGCTTGATAGTGATATGAATAGTGTAAATCCATTGGAGTTTAATGGCTACAAAGAAAAAGTTCAAAAATCAAAAGAAAAATCAAAAATAAACGAAGCAGTAATAACAGGTCAAGGGACAATAGACAATAATGCTACCATAATATGTGTTATGGATTCAAACTTCATGATGGGAAGTATGGGTTCGGTAGTAGGAGAAAAACTTACTAGAGCAATAGAGGTTGCTACAGAAAACAGGCTTCCAGTGATTATATTTAGTGCATCAGGTGGAGCAAGAATGCAAGAAGGAATTTTTTCTTTAATGCAAATGGTCAAAACTAGCGCTGCATTATCAAGGCATAATCAAGCAGGGCTATTATATATATCAGTGCTAACAGATCCAACGACAGGAGGAGTATCTGCAAGTTTTGCAATGCAGGGAGATATAATTTTAGCAGAACCAGGTGCTGTAATTGGTTTTGCAGGTAGAAGAGTTATAGAGCAGACGATAAGACAAAAACTACCTGAAGAATTTCAAACATCTGAGTTTTTGCTTGAGCATGGATTTATAGACAAAATAGTGCTAAGAAAAGATATGAGAAAAACATTAGCACAAATCATAGCCATGCACAAGGAGGTGTTGTAACTTGGGTTTAGACAGTGAAACTAAAGTAATAAAGCTAGAAAAAAAAATATGTGAGTTAAAAGATTTTTCTAAGGCAGAAAATATAGATTTATCTACAGAAATAAAGATACTGCAAAGCAAAATAGATATATTTAAAAATGAGATATACACTAATTTAACGCCTTGGGATAAAGTAAAATTATCTAGACTTCAAGATAGACCAACATCGCTAGATTATATAAACAATGTATTTAGTACATTTATAGAGCTTCATGGAGATAGAACCTATGGAGATGATCCTTCAATAGTAGGAGGGTTGGCATTGCTTGAAGATATAGTAGTAACAGTAATAGGTCAACAAAAAGGCAAAAACACAAAAGATAATATATATAGAAATTTTGGGATGCCACATCCTGAAGGATACAGAAAAGCTCTTAGGCTTATGAAACAAGCGCAGAAGTTTAAAAGACCAATAATATGTTTTATAGATACACCAGGAGCATACTGTGGTATTGGTGCCGAAGAAAGATGTCAAGGAGAAGCAATAGCTAGAAATCTAATAGAAATGGCAAACATAGATGTACCAATAATATCAATAGTGATAGGAGAAGGTGGAAGTGGTGGAGCGCTAGCATTAAGTGTGAGTGATGAAATTTGGATGCTAGAGCATTCAATATATTCTATACTATCACCAGAAGGTTTCGCTAGTATACTATGGAAAGATAGTCAAAGAGCAGAAGAGGCATCAAAAATTATGAAAATTACAGCAGAGGATTTAAAACAATTTGGGATAATAGACAAAATCATCAAAGAGCCATTAGGTGGCGTTCATAAAAATCCAATAGAGTGCTATAGTGAGATAAAAAGTTTATTGATAGAGACAATTAATAGGCTTAATAGTATGAATAAAATTACACTGACAAGCAAACGATATGAAAAGTATAGAGCTATAGGAGAATTTATGTTAGGATATAATTAACATAAATAATGGAGTTGGTGTAATATGAATAAACAACATAGTATAATAAATGATATTCTAGTAGAATTGTTTAATGATATCCTCAATATAGAAGAAATAAGTGTCAATTCAATAGGATATGGAGATTTATCAATAACAGAGATTCATACAATAGATGCAGTAGGTATTGAAGAACCAAAAACTATGACTACAATAGCTAACAAATTAAAAATAACAGTTGGAACATTGTCAATTTCAATAAACAGACTAGTAAAAAAAGGATACGCTTTAAGAAAAAGATTTGAAGAAGACAAAAGAGTAGTATTAGTTTCGCTAACAGAGAAAGGTAGAGAAGTTTTTAATGACCATAAACTATTTCATAATAAAATGATTGAAAAATTGACATCAGATTTGAAAATACATGAAGATAAGATACTAATAAAATCGTTAGAAAACTTAAGAGAGTTTTTTAAGGATTATTTACCGCAGTCATAAATTAACAGATAAATTTGATTGAAGGTTATGTATATCATAAATTAGCACCAACTATTAAAAGTATATACTATTAACTAGAAATAAAAGGGGATGATATAAAAATGAGCTATGTGAGTATTGTAGGAACAGGTAGTTATGTACCAACAAAGGTAGTTACAAACAATGACCTAGAGAAAATAGTAGATACAAATGATGAATGGATAAAAACAAGAACAGGAATACACACTAGAAGAATGTCTGAAGGAGAAAATACTTCTGATTTAGCACTCAAAGCAGCCGAGGAAGCTTTAAAAGATGCTGACATGAGTGGAGAAGATATTGATCTTATAATAGTTGCAACAGTTACACAAGATACATTTACACCATCTGTTGCATGTATAGTTCAATCTAAAATAGGAGCCAATAAAGCTACATGTTTTGATATAACAGCAGGATGCACAGGATTTGTTTATGCATTAAATATAGCAAAGCAATTTCTAGAGACAGGTAAATGTAAAAATGCTCTAGTAATTGGAGCAGAAGTTTTATCTAAGGTTACAAATTGGGAAGATAGAAATACCTGTGTGTTATTTGGAGATGGTTCTGGAGCAGCTGTACTAAGAGCAGGTGAGCAAGAAGGAATTATCTCAACATATACAGGATCAAAAGGAGACGAAAACAGATATTTAGAAATAAAAGCTGTTCAGGTAAATAATCCTTTTATGCAAGAAATCTCAAACAATAATCCAAGCTTAATAAAAATGAATGGAAAAGAAATATTTAAATTTGCAACAAAGATAATACGAAAATCCTTAAAAAACGTCATAGAAGATACAGGATATAGCTTAGATGATGTCAAATATATAGTTCCACATCAGGCTAATCACAGAATAATTGAACACGTAGCACATAAAACTAATATGGATATAGATAGATATTATATGAATATCGACAAATATGGAAACACATCCTCGGCTAGTATAGCAATAGCACTAGACGAAATGAATAAAAAAGGTTTATTAGAGAAAAATGATAAAGTCATATTAGTTGGTTTTGGTGGTGGATTAACATGGGGATCAATATTCATAAATTGGGTTAAATAATAAAAATTAAATTTAAAAATCGAGGAGGATAACAAATGATATTTGAAAAAGTAAAAGAAATATTAATGAATGAGTTAGATGTAGAAGAGGTAAAATTAGAGAGTAAAATTCAAGAAGATTTAGAGGCAGATTCATTAGATATGGTAGAGGTAGTTATGGCAATAGAAGATGAATTTGACATAGAAATACCAGACGAAGATACAACTGATATAGTAACAGTAAAAGATATAGTAGACTATATCCAAAACAAAAAATAATATGACAAAATTATAAGCTTAATGTTTTATTTTTCCCCTTTGGGTTGTTTCAGTAAACCAAATCACTAGATTTGAAGAATGAAACAACCCCTTATAACATACAGGAATATTCTTAAATTGGAGGAGGGTAACCCTTGAAATTAAAAATATGTGAATTACTTAATATAGAGTATCCAATTATCCAAGGAGGAATGGCTTGGATATCAGATGCATGTTTAGCGGCAGCAGTTTCAAATGCTGGGGGATTAGGAGTGATAGCTGCAGGTAATGCACCTTTAGATATAGTAAGAGATGAAATAAGAATGGCTAAGAAGCTTACAGATAAACCGTTTGGTGTAAATCTAATGCTACTAAGTCCATATGCACAGGAAATAGCTCATATGCTAGTAGAAGAAGATGTAAAGGTAGTCATAACAGGAGCAGGAAACCCCGGTAAGTATATAAAAATGTGGAAAGAAAAAGGAATAGTTGTTATGCCAGTAGTTGCTTCAAAAGCATTAGCAATAAGAATGCAAAGAAGTGGAGCAGATGCAGTTATAGCAGAAGGAATGGAGTCAGGTGGACATGTAGGAAAGATAACAACAATGGCATTAATACCACAGGTAGCAGACAGTGTAGAGATACCAGTTATAGGAGCTGGTGGTATAGCAGATGGTAGAGGAATGGCAGCGGCTATTGCATTGGGAGCAGATGGAGTTCAAATAGGAACAAGGTTTTTAGTAGCAAAAGAATGTCCAGTTCATGAAAATTACAAACAAAAAGTTTTAAAGGCAAAGGATACAGATACACAAGTTACAGGTAGAAAGACAGGACATCCGGTAAGGATATTAAAAAATAAATTTGCAAAAGAATATACAAAGCTAGAAAAAGAGAATGTAGGGTTAGAACAGTTAGAGGAATTTGGAGTAGGAAAACTACACCTAGCAGCAATAAAAGGTGATATAGACAACGGTTCAGTAATGGCAGGACAATGCGCAGGACTTATAAATAAAGCTCAAAGTGCAAAAGAAATAATACAGGAGATTTATAGTGAGACAATAGAGCTATTTAAAAATATTGAAAAGGAGAGGTCTACATGGGGAAAATAGCCTTTATTTTTTCAGGGCAAGGAGCTCAATACTCAGGAATGGGAAAAGAATTTTATGAAAACTATGAAGAAAGCAAAAATATATATGAAAGAGCAAGCAAAGTATTAGGTTACGATATAGCAAAAATGTGCATAGAAGGAACACAGGAAGAATTAAACAAAACAGAAAATACTCAGCCTGCAATACTAACAACTAGCGTAGCAATATTAGAAATATTAAAGAAAAAAGGTATAAAAGCTGATGTGGTTGCAGGTCTTAGTTTGGGAGAATATAGTGCATTAGTAGCATCAGAATCACTAGAATTTGAAGAAGCAGTTAGTTTAGTGAGAAAACGTGGTAAGTATATGCAAGAAGCTGTGCCACAAGGGAAAGGCACAATGGCAGCAATCATAGGGCTGGATAAAGATGACGTAAATAAAATCTGCGAAGATGTTAAGGAAATTGGTATAGCTGAAATATCTAATCTAAACTGTCCAGGACAGATAGTAATAGGTGGAGAAACAGAATCTATTTTAAAAGCTATGGAATTGTCTAAGGAAGCAGGGGCAAAAAAAGTAATAAAGTTAAAAGTAAGCGCTCCATTCCATACATCTATGCTAAAGCCAGCGTCAGACAAATTAAATGAAGAGCTAGAGAATGTAGAAATAAAAGAGTTAAAACTACCAGTAGTATCAAATGTAACAGCTGATTATGTAATAGACAAAAATAATGTAAAAGAATTGCTTACAAAACAAGTAATGAAATCAGTATTGTGGGAAGACTCTATCAAAAAAATGATAAAAGATGGAGTAGATACATTTATAGAAATAGGACCAGGGAATGTATTAAAAGGCTTCAATAGAAAAATAGACAAAAAAGTTACATCATTGAATATAGAAGATATTAAATCACTTAACAAGACAATAGAAAAATTGGAGGAAATAGTATGTTAACAAATAAAACAGCCATTATAACAGGAGCTAGTAGAGGGATAGGAAAAGCTATAGCTATAAAATTAGCTAGTATGAATGCTAATGTAGTTGTTAACTATAATTCAAATTTAGATGAAGCAAAAGAAGTTGTAGATGAAATAATTAAGGAAGGCGGAAATGCAATTGCCGTTAAAGGAAATGTAAGCAATTTCGACGAAGCCAAAAGAATTATAGATGAAGCAAAAGACAAATTCGGTAGTGTTGATATATTAGTTAACAATGCTGGTATAACAAGAGATAACTTGATAATAAAAATGAAAGAAGAAGATTTTGATAGCGTAATAGCAACAAATTTAAAAGGATGCTTTAACTGCTGTAAACATGCTTCAAAGATTATGTTAAAACAAAGGTCAGGTAGTATTATAAACATATCGTCAGTTATAGGAATCACAGGAAATGCAGGTCAAAGTAATTATGCAGCTTCCAAAGCTGGAGTTATAGGGCTTACAAAATCATTAGCAAAAGAACTAGCTACAAGAGGGGTCACAGTTAATGCAGTTGCGCCAGGATTTATAGAAACAAAGATGACTGATAAACTAACTGATAAAATAAAAGATGCAATATTAGATATTATACCACTTAAAAGAATAGGAAAACCTGAGGACATTGCTAATGCGGTAGCCTTTTTAGCTTCTCAGGATGCAAACTATATAACAGGACAGGTTATAAATATAGACGGTGGAATGGTTATATAAGGAGGGATTATTTATGAAAAGAGTAGTAATAACAGGACTGGGAGTAATATCTTCATTAGGAAATAATGTAGAGTTATTTTGGGATAACATCAAGAATGGAGTATGTGGAATAGATTATATACAAAGCTATAATACAGAAGATAGTAATGTAAAAGTAGCTTCAGAGGTAAAAGATTTTAAGCCAGAAGATTTTATAGATAAGAAATCAGCTAAGAGGATGGACAGATTTTGTCAATTTGCAGTTTCAGCAGCTAAGCTTGCATATGATGATTCAGCGCTTGATAAAGAATTAGTTGATTCTGATAGAATGGGAGTAATACTTGGAAGCGGTATTGGAGGGATAAGAACAATAGAGTCCCAACATAGTGTGTTTCTAAAAAAAGGTGCTGGTAGAATTTCGCCATTTTATATACCTATGGCAATAAGTAACCTAGCAGCAGGGCAAATTGCGATAATGTTAGGAGCTAAGAATATATGTAATACTGTAGTAACAGCATGTGCATCAGGTACAAATGCAGTAGGAGAAGCATTTAGAGCAATTAAATATGGTAATGCAGATATTATGCTCACAGGAGGTAGTGATGCAAGTATAACTCCAATGACAGTAGCGGGTTTTGCTTCAATGAAAGCATTAAGCACATCAGAGGATCCAAAAAGAGCTTCAATACCATTTGATGTAGATAGAGATGGATTTGTAATAGGTGAAGGGGCAGGTATACTAATAATAGAAGAACTAGAGCATGCAAAAAAAAGAAATGCACGTATATATGCTGAAATAGTTGGTTACGGAGCAACATGCGATGCGTATCACATAACCGCACCAGCACCGGGAGGAGAAGGAGCAGCAAAAGCTATGAATTTAGCAATAAATGAGGCTGGAATCACTCCCAGAGAAGTATCTTATATAAATGCGCATGGAACTAGTACACCATATAATGATAAATTTGAAACGCAAGCTATAAAACAAGTATTTGGTCAAGATGCAGAAAAAGTAGCAGTTAGCTCAACAAAATCAATGACAGGACATTTACTTGGAGGAGCAGGAGCAATAGAAGCAGTAGTATGTAGTAAAGCATTAGATAATAGCTTTATTCCACCAACAATTGGCTTAGAAAAAGCTGATCCAGAATGTGATTTAGATTACATTGCAAAAGTAGGAAGAGAATCAGATATTAAATATGCAATGTCAAATTCGTTAGGATTTGGTGGACATAATGCAGCGTTGTTGTTCAAGAAGTGGGGTGAATAAAATGCTAGATAGCAATCAAATACAAGAAATTATACCACATAGATATCCATTTTTACTGATAGATAAGATAGAAGAGCTAGTACCGGGTAAAAAAGCAGTAGGATATAAATGTGTGACAGCAAATGAATATTTTTTCCTAGGGCATTTTCCAAAAGAGCATGTTATGCCAGGAGTATTAATAATAGAAGCACTTGCACAAACAGGTGCAGTTGCAATTCTTAGCCTAGAAGAAAATAAAGGTAAAATAGCGTACTTTGGTGGAATTAAGAAAGCCAAATTCAAAAGAAAAGTAAAACCAGGGGATGTTCTTAGACTAGAAACAGAGATAGTTAGAACAAAAGGACCAGTAGGCATAGGAAATGCTATAGCTTATGTAGGAGATGAAGTTGCTGTAGAAGCAGAGTTAATGTTTGCAATAGAAAAATAAAATGTACTAACAGCGAAAAGATGTTTTATATGACATCTTTTTGTTATATTTAAATTAAAATTTCAATACAACACCTATTTTGATTTGTTTAAAGTAAAGACAAGTGGTAAAATTTAAAAGAGGTTTAGAAAAGGGTGATTTTATGGATAAGTATATAGAAATGCTAAAATACAATATTGCAGGATTTTCCTTAGCACAATACATCTTCTTGATATATTTATTACTGATAAATTTAGTATGTTATTGCTTAATGAGTTATGATAAAATGAATTCAAAAAATAAACGTCAAAGAATAAGAGAATCAACATTTATAACACTATCTATTCTTGGCGGTGCAACAGGAGTACTTATAGGTATGGTTGTATTCAAGCACAAAACAAAAAAGAATAAATTTAGAATAGGTGTACCTATAATATATATAATAACTAGAATCTTAGAGACAATAATATTAATCTATTTAATCCCAAGTTTTGCTTAAGAAGGAGAATGAAAAATGAAAAACAGTATCTTGAATTTGTTAAAAAGAGAAGAAGATTTCATATCAGGTCAAAAAATCAGCGAAATGTTAGGTGTTAGTAGAACTGCAATATGGAAACATATCAATTCGCTTAGAAATGAAGGTTATGATATACAATCGGTGTCTAACAAAGGCTATAAACTGATTACATCGCCAGATATTTTGACATTATCAGAAATAAGACCTTATCTAAAAACAGCTTATATTGGGAGAAATATAGTACATTTAGATACAGTAGACTCTACAAATACAAAAGCAAAAGAAATAGCACAAGATATAAACATACAGGACGGTACTGTTATTATAAGCGAAGAACAAAAGATGGGTAAAGGTAGACTTGGTAGAGCGTGGGTATCACCAAAGCACAAAGGAATTTGGATGTCGTTAATACTTAAGCCAGACATAGCACCCTCAGATGCCGCTATAGTGACTCAGATAGGCGCAGCAGCCGTTTATGAAGCTATAAAGGATCTAGGGGTAGAGGCTTATATAAAGTGGCCTAATGATATAGTTATAAACAAGAAGAAGGTCTGTGGAATACTTACAGAAATGAATGCAGAACTTAGCCGAATTAATTACATAATAGTTGGTATAGGAATTAACGTAAATTTAGAAAAGGAAGAAATAGCTGAGGAAATAAAAAATGTTGCAACATCACTTAAAATAGAAGCAAAAAAACATGTAGCAAGAAAAGAAGTAATAGCTACAGTTTTAAATAACTTTGAAAAATATTATGAGAAATTTGTACAAGAAAATGATATAAAACAAGTAATAGATTTATGTAAACAAGCATCTATAGTGTTAGGAAGACAGATAAGTATTATTAGTAAGGGGAAGGAAATACCAGCAAAAGCTATAGATTTAAACCATAAAGGAGAATTAGTAGTAGAATACGAAGATGGAAAAAAAGAGAGTGTATTATCTGGGGAGGTTTCAATAAGGGGGTTTAATTGGTATGCATAACGGATACTTAACTGATGTAGAGGGTATATTAGTGGGCCATGCACAAAGCGATAGAGGCATGACAGGATGTACAGCCATAATATGTAAAGAAGGAGCAACGGCAGGAGTAGACGTAAGAGGGTCTGCTCCAGGGACCAGAGAAACAGACCTATTAAGACCAGAGAAACTAGTTGACAAAGTACATGGAATAATGCTTTCCGGTGGAAGTGCATTTGGACTAGATAGTGCAAGTGGAATGATGAAGTATCTAGAAGAAAGTGGTGTAGGTTTTGACGTAGGAGTAACAAAGGTACCTATAGTATGTAGTGCAGTTATATTTGATTTAATGATTGGGGATTATATGATTAGACCAGATTTTAAGATGGGCTACGAAGCATGTGATAAAGCATCAAATACACAAAGTGGACAAGGATCTATAGGAGCTGGTAAGGGTGCTACAGTGGGCAAGATATTAGGGCCAGTCAATGCCATGAAATCAGGGATAGGTAGCGCAAGTTTAAATATCGGAGATTTATGGGTATCAGCATTGATAGTTACAAATAGCTTTGGAGATGTATTTAATGGTAAAGGAGAAAAATTAGCAGGAGTATATGATTATGAAAATAACGTACATCTCAATACCTATGAGATAATGAAACAAAAAAAACAAATAGATGGCTTTCAAATGAAGAATACAACCATAGGAGTAGTAGCAACAAATGCTATACTAGATAAAGCAGGGGCAAACAAAGTTGCACAAATGGCTCACAACGGCCTTGCAAGAGCAATAAATCCAATACATACAATGTTTGATGGGGACACGTTATTTGCATTAGCTACAGGGAAAGTAAAAGCAGATATAAACTTAGTTGGAACAATGAGTGCAGATGTAGTAGCAAAAGCAGTAGAGAATTCAGTAAAATATGCTGAAAGTTATAAAAAGGTATTGAGTTATACAGATATAAACAAATTATAACAAAAATAATTTGAAATAATATAAAATAAAATTGATTTTACATTTAAAAATTGTTAAAATATGATATGAAGCTAGCATCTTAATAAGAGCTAGACGTAATAATAATATAATTTATCAACTAGTATCCTTGAAATTTGAGGAACTAGAGTGGGAGGGTATTACAATGGAGAAAGCAAAAACTTTGCCAGTTAAAAAACTGGCTATTATTGGTATGCTTGGAGCGATATCAATAGTATTAGGATTAACACCACTGGGATTTATTCCAATAGGTCCAACAAGTGCTACGATAATGCATATTCCCGTAATTATAGGGGCGATATTAGAGGGACCAATAGTAGGAATGTTAGTTGGTCTAATATTTGGAGCATCAAGCTTGTTTAGAGCAGCGACCAATCCTTCACCAGTTTCATTTGTATTTTTAAATCCGTTGGTGTCAATTTTACCAAGAGTCTTAATAGGTGTAACATCATATTATGCATATATTGCATTTAAGAAGGTAGGAAAAAAAGTATCATTAATATCGTTATTATTAGTATGGATGGCATCATTAGGATTTTTGACATATAAGTTTTACAATGATATAAAATTAGCAGACATAAGCAACATCACAAAAGTAATAGAAGGAGCTTTAATAGCACTTATATTATTAGTAGGGATATACTCATATAAGAAGTTTAAAGATAAAGCAATAGAAGTAGTTGCAGCAGCAGCTATAGGTACTATTACGAATACAGCAGGAGTATTATTTATGATTTACTTACTGTATGCTGGACAATTTGTTGAAAAAATAGGTAAAAGTGCAGCAGTAGCAAAGAAAGTCATAATATCTATAGGAATAACAAACGGTATACCGGAGACAATAGTAGCAATGGTGATAGTAACAGGTGTAGTAGTAGGTATTAAGAATAAAAAAGCTTAAAAGGCATTAAATAGATTATAGTTTTATCAACTTAGGATAAACATATGTAAAGAGGTGGCTAGCATTGATTTTAGTATTTGATGTAGGAAATACAAATATAGTATTGGGAGTATATGAAGGAAAAGAATTAGTGAACTATTGGAGAATAGAAACTGATAGACAGAAGACATCAGATGAATTTGGTATGATTATAGATAGATTATTTCAGTATAACAATTTATCATTAAAAAATGTAGAAGCAGTAGTAATATCATCAGTAGTACCAAATATAATGTATTCACTAAAAGCAATGAGTATAAAATACTGCAATAAGAATCCAATAGTTGTAGGACCAGGAATAAAAACTGGTATGAATATAAAATACGACAATCCTAGGCAATTGGGTGCCGACAGAATAGTAAATGCTGTATCAGCCTATAACAAATACGGAGGACCTCTAATAATAGTAGACATAGGAACAGCGATAACATTCTGCGCAATATCTTCGCAAGGAGAATACTTAGGCGGAGTAATAACACCAGGATTAAAAATTGCAAACGAAGCATTAGTAAACGGTACAGCTAAATTACCTAAAGTTGAAATAAAGAAACCTAAGAAAATAATAGGTAGAAATACAATAGTTAGTATGCAATCGGGCTTAATATATGGATATGTTGGTTTAGTAGATACAATAGTAGAAAAAATGAAGGAAGAATTAAGAGAAGAGTTAAACGATGATGTTAACAAAGTAATAGCAACTGGAGGATTATCAACATTGATAGCTTCCGAATCAAGAACCATCACTAAAGTAGATAAGCTTTTAACTCTAGAGGGTTTAAGAATAATATATGAAATGAATAGCAAAACAAAAGTTAAAAACAACTAAAACCTGTGATTCACAGGTTTTAGTTTTCATTATAAACAATGATAATTAAAATCTTCTTTATAAAAGAGTCTGATTTTAGTATAATTAATTAGTATTTAAAGCATATTATTTATATTATTAGGATGTATAAAATAAATAATTTGAAAAAAGGTACAAAAAGAATATATAATAATATCTAGAAAAACTAATTATAAAAAGCAAAAGAAAACACGTAGGGTGATTTAATGAAAATTGGCAATATAGAAATAACCAATAATGTCTTCTTAGCTCCTTTAGCAGGAATTACAGATATGCCATTTAGAATATTATGTAAAGAACAAGGAGCTGGTCTAGTTTATAGCGAAATGGTAAGCTGTAAGGGTATGTATTATAACGATAAAAAAACAGAAGAATTACTGATTACAAATGATAAAGAGAGGCCTATAGCAGCTCAAATCTTTGGATCAGATCCTAAAATAATGAGTGAAATAGTATATACTAAGCTTAACAAAAGAGAAGATATAGACATAATAGATGTCAATATGGGTTGTCCAGTACCTAAAGTAGTTAAAAATGGTGATGGTAGTGCACTATTAAAAAAACCAGAGCAAATAAAAGATATTGTTAAATCTTTAGTTGATGTTTCAAGTAAACCTATAACAGTAAAAATAAGAACAGGATGGGATGCTAATAGCATAAACGCAGTAGAGGTGGCTAAAACTATAGAGCAGGCAGGAGCATCGGCTGTAGCAGTTCATGGAAGAACGAGAGAGCAATTTTATAGTGGAACAGCAAACTGGGACATAATAAAAGAAGTAAAAAAAGCAGTCAGCATACCTGTGATTGGAAATGGTGATATATTTGAGCCACAAGATGCACTTAGAATGATTAATCAAACCAATTGTGATGCTGTTATGATAGGTAGAGGATGCAGAGGAAATCCTTGGATTTTTAGTAGGATACTTGCTTTATTCAGAGGAAAGCATTTACCACAGCCGACAGATGGGGAAAAGATAGATATGGCAATAAGACATTTGAAGCTACTATGTACAGTAAAAAGAGAAGACATAGCAGTAAAAGAAATGAGAAAGCATATAGGATGGTATACAAAAGGAATGAAAAATTCTGCAGAGCTTAGAGGAAAAATAAACACATATAACAATAAAGACGATATGATAAAAGCTTTAAGAGTGTTTTTAGAAGGAATAAAATAGAATAAAATATATGTTCTAGAGTAATTGATGGATTTATTACTATTGACAACAACGAGTAACTAAAATATAATAATCAACATAAAATAAAGGTAAAGTTTGTAAATTGAAGATAATAACAAAACCTTTTGGTTTTGTTTCTTAAAATTATAGCAAGGGAGAGAGAGTAAGTGGCTGAAAAGCAAGTAATTTTAACAATTGAAGGATTAAAAAAGGTTGAAGATGAGTTAGATTATCTAAAAACCAAAAAGAGAAAAGAAGTATCAGAAAGAATAAAGACAGCACTTGCGTTTGGAGATATCAGTGAGAATTCAGAATATGATGAAGCAAAAAATGAACAAGCACAAGTAGAAGAACGTATATTTAAACTAGAAAATATGCTTGCAAATGCGGAAGTAATTGATGATAATCAAATTTCGGTAGAAGTAGTAGGAGTAGGTTCAAAAGTTCTAGTAAAAGATATGGAATTTGATGAAGAGATAGAATATACTATAGTTGGTTCGGCTGAAGCAGATCCATATGATGCAAAAATATCTAATGAATCCCCAGTAGGAGAAGCACTAATAGGTAGAAGAAAAGGTGATAGCGTAGAAGTTCAAGTGCCAGACGGAGTAATAGAGTATAAAATATTAGATATCAGCAGATAGGAGGAATAAAGTGAGCACTAATGAAAATAATCTTAACGAAATGTTAGTAATGAGAAGACAAAAGTTAGAACATCTTAGAGAAATAGGGAAAGATCCTTTTATAAACGAAAAATATGATATTTCACATAAAAGTGCAGATATTCAAAATAGATTTGAAGAACTAGAAGGGCAAGAAGTAAGCGTAGCAGGAAGAATTATGTCAAAAAGAGGTCAAGGTAAAGTTGGCTTTTACGATATTCAAGACGGAGAAGGACGCGTACAGATGTATGCAAAAAAAGATTTAGTAGGAGAAGAGGATTACGAACTACTAAAAACATATGATATAGGAGATATAATAGGAGTAAAAGGAGAAGTATTTAAAACAAAAAAAGGTGAAATATCAATAAAAGCAAACAATGTAGTATTACTTTCAAAATCATTACAGATATTGCCTGAAAAGTGGCATGGATTAAAAGATCATGATTTAAGATATAGACAGAGATATGTGGACTTAATTGTTAACCCTGAAGTTAAGAAAACGTTTATGTTAAGATCAAAAATAATAAAAGCAATAAAAGAATATTTAGATAACAAAGGGTATTTAGAAGTAGATACTCCTATACTAAATACAATAGCAGGTGGAGCGGCAGCAAAACCGTTCATAACTCATCACAATACCCTAGACATAGATATGTATTTGAGAATAGCAAATGAATTGTATCTAAAAAGACTAATAGTAGGTGGATTTGAAAAAGTATATGAAATGGGAAGAATGTTTAGAAATGAAGGAATGTCAGTAAAACACAATCCAGAATATACTGCAATAGAGTTATACGAGGCATATGCAGACTACGAAGATATGATGACTATTACAGAGAACTTAGTAGCTTATGCATGCGAGAAGGCTTTAGGAACTACTGTAGTAGAGTATCAAGGTGAAAAAATAGACTTTACACCTCCTTGGAATAGAATGACTATGGAAGAAGCTGTTTTAAAGTATGCAGGAGTTAATTTTTCAGAAATTGATACACTAGAGGAAGCTGTTAAAGTAGCAAAAGAAAAAGGCATAGAAGTCAAGCCAAATATGACAAGAGGGCATATAATAAGTGAATTATTTGAAGAATATGGAGAAAAACATTTAAAACAACCAACATTTATAACACATCATCCAGTAGAAATTTCTCCACTATCAAAGAAAGATCCATTAGATCCAAGGAGAACCCATAGATTTGAAGCGTTTGCAAATACGTGGGAAATAGCCAATGCATTCTCAGAGCTTAATGATCCAATAGATCAAAAGAGTAGATTTGAAGATCAACTTAAGCAAAGAGAAGCAGGTGATGATGAAGCTCATATGATGGATTTAGATTTTATAAATGCATTAGAAGTAGGACTGCCACCAACTGGTGGACTAGGAATTGGTGTGGATAGACTAATAATGATTATGACTAATCAGACATCAATAAGAGACGTACTATTATTTCCTACAATGAAACCAATAAAATAAAATATTAGAAGAAAGCAAAACCATTTCAAGAGATATGTCTTGAGGTGGTTTTTTTATTAAGAATTAGTTTAGTATAACAAATTATTCATTTAGTAAATAGATGTTAACAAATTATAACAATATAAATAAACATAATTTACCCTGCATGATTCATATAATTTAAATAATAGCTTTTCAATTCATTATAGAAAATTACATCCAATAATTTATCATAAAACCATATACCAAAAAATAATTTGAAGGGGGTATTTTACTTGACTAAGAAACTGTTAGCGTTGTTATTAGTTGTAGTTCTATCTCTTAGTGCATTTATTGTGGGATGTTCAAACAAAGATGATGAGCCACAAAATGTAAAAGAAAATGAAACTAAGGTAGATGGAAAATTGTCAGAATCAGAGGGTGACAAACAGAAAGATGAAACAGAAAAAACAGAGCTAGATGATGAGCAAATTATCAACGTATCATTACTAGAGCCAAAGACTTTAGATCCAGCAAAAAGCACAGATGTGTATTCATCGGCAGTATTTACAGGAGTAATGGAAAACTTGACAAGAATAGAGCAAGATGAAAACGGAAATGACATCATAAAGTCAGCAGGAGCAGAAAAATGGGAAGTGAGTGAAGATGGTATAGTTTGGACTTTTCATTTAAGAGATTTTAATTGGGAAGATGGTAAAGCGGTAACAGCACATGATTTTGAATACGGAATAAAAAGAGTGCTTGCACCAGAAACTGCATCTGGTTATGCGTTCTTACTTGCTCCAATAAAGGGTGCAAACGAGTATAACGCTGGAAAGGCAAGTGCTGATGAAGTAGGAGTGAAGGCAATAGACAATAAGACATTACAATTTACATTAAAAGGGCCTTGTCCATACTTTGAGCAATTGACATATTTCAAAACTATGCTACCACAACGTAAGGACATAGTAGAAAAATACGGAGATAAATATGGATCAGAAGCTGAATATTTTATAAGTTGTGGGCCATTTAAACTTGATAAATGGGTACACAATAGTGAGATATCACTAGCTAAAAATGATGCGTATTGGGAAGCCGATGTAGTAAAATTAGAAAGATTAAATTATAAGATTATATCAGATTCCGATGCTAGATACAATGCACTATTCAACGGAACATTAGATTCATGTGGAGTAACTAAGACAGAGTGGATTGATAAGTTTGAAAAAGAAGGCAGATTTGTAAACATCAAAGGCTATGATCCTTCAACAAATTATCAATTTTATAACCAGAACGATGAGTTGTTCAAAAATGCAAATATAAGGAAAGCATTCTCAACGTCAATAACAAGAGAAGACATGGCAGATGTAATATTCCATGGATTATATACAGCAGCATATTCATGGGTGGCACCATCATTACAATTAGGAGATCAAGAATACAGAACTCTTAACAAAGAAGAACCAATAAAAATGATAATCGATGAAAATCCAGATCCAAAAGAGTTATTAATAAAAGGATTAGAGGAGTTAGGATTAGACCCTGATCCTTCAAAGCATACCGTTACAATGTTGATGTCTGGTACAGATGATTGGGATAGAACATATGCAGAATATATGCAACAAATGTATAAGAAAAAGCTTGGCATAAACATGGATGCAAAATATGTTAAATGGGATATGTTCCAAAAACTGACAGACGATATGGAGTACCAGATAGCAGGAATGGGATGGTTTGGAGATTACAATGATCCTATGACATTCCTAGACATGTTTGTATCGACAGCATTAGTATGTCCTACAGGTTGGGTAAATGAAGAATACGACGAGCTCATAGCAAAGGCTCAAAACGAAATGGATTCATCAAAAAGATTAGAGTACTTTAAAAAAGCAGAGAAAATACTCTTGTATGAGGATGCTGTAATTGCTCCAACAGTATTTAGAAATAGAAATACATTTAGAGCAAAATACCTCAAAAACTTGATGAGCCCATTATTTGGAACAACAGATTTTAAATATGCATATGTACAAGGTAAAAAATAATTAATGAAAGAGGCTGTCATATATTATAGACAGCCTCAAAAAAAATCTGACACAACACCATATAAATAAGGGGGTGTGAATCGTTGGCTTGCTAATAGTTTAATATGGGCAATAAAAAGTCAGCGATCTTCATATGTTAAAATATGTTGCAAAGAGGATTGTATACATGTTCATAACAATATATCTAGTTGTTAGTATCACATTTTTATTAGTACACTTAAAACCAGGAGATCCATTATCCGTAATGGGGAGAAAATTACCTGAACAAATTAAAGCAAATTATTACGCCAAATATGGGTTAGATCAACCTTTACATGTTCAGTACTATAGATATATTAAGCAATTATTAAAAGGGGACTTAGGAGAATCATTATGTTATCCAGGAAGAAGCGTAACAGAAATAATCAAAACATATTCTCCTGTATCAGCAAGATTAGGTATACAAGCATTAATAGTTGGAGTTTCGCTTGGAATAATATTTGGTATACTAGCTGCATATATGCGGAACACTTGGCCTGATTATATCATAATGATCTTAGCAGTATTAGGAATATCAATTCCAAGCTTTGTATTAGCCTCATTCCTGCAATACAGGTATACAGTAGTTTATAGATGGTTACCTACAATAGGATGGGGGAGCTTTAAACATACAATACTACCAACAATAGCGTTATGTTTTGGATCAATAGCAGTATATGCAAGATATATGCGAGCAAATGTATTAGATATATTAAACCAAGATTATCTATTAACAGCAAAGGCTAAAGGAGTAACTGGCATAAGATTAGTGTGGAAGCATGTTATTAGAAATGCGATGTTACCAGCAATAACAATACTTGGTGTGCAAATAGCAGGCATATTTATAGGCTCATTTGTAATAGAAAGCATATTTGGGATACCTGGATTTGGATTTAACTACGTGACATCAATAAATAACAATGACTATACAATGGTGCTTGGGCAAACAAACTTTTTCACACTTTTATATATTTCAGCCATATTAATAATTGATATATTATATGGATTTATAGACCCTAGAATCAGATTGGGTAAAGAAAAAATATAAAAGGAGAAGATAAATCATGAAAAATCAATCAATAGATTTAGATAAATTTAAAATAATTGGGTGTGAAGACTTAAATGATGAAGAGATAAGTAGGCCCAATATAACCTACTGGCAAGATGCATGGAGGAGATTAAAGAAGAATAAAATAGCAATGATTTCAATATGTATACTTTTAATAATAAGTATAATGACAATCATTGGGCCAAGTTTAACCACTTATACTTATGATAATGTAGAAACATCTATTAGAAACTTAAATCCATCTACAGAGCACTATTTTGGAACGGATCACTTGGGAAGAGATTTATTTGCTAGAGCATGGAAAGCAGGAAGAATATCGATACTAATAGGTTTAATAGGAGCCTTTATAGATACAGTAGTTGGTTGCTTGTACGGAGGCATAGCAGGTTATTTTGGTGGCAAAGTAGATACAATAATGATGAGAATAGTAGAGGTTTTATCAAGTGTTCCATATCTAATCGTAGTAATAATAATAAAAATGACATTCAATAAAAGTGGATTAATCTCATTAATAATTGCATTGACTATAACAGGATGGTGTGGCATGGCTAGGCTTGTGCGTGGTCAGATATTGCAACTAAAAGAACGTGAATATATTATGGCAGCTAGAGCATTGGGAGTTAGTCCGTTTAACATAATTAGAAAACATCTTATACCTAATACGATGGGAGTAATTATTGTTGCAATAACATTCGATGTACCAGCATTCATATTTGCAGAGGCATTTCTTAGTTTCTTAGGATTAGGAGTACAATCACCTAATACAAGCTGGGGTATGTTAGTATCAACAGCAAGAGGAAATCTAATGTTTTATCCCTATCAGTTATTCATACCAGCATTGTTAATTAGTTTAACTATGCTATCCTTCTCATTATTAGGAGATGGGCTTAGAGATGCATTAGATCCAAAACTACGTCAATAAGGAGAGTTATTTATGGATAGAATTCTAGAAGTAAAAAATTTGAGAGTTTCATTTCATACTTATATAGGAGAAGTTCAGGCAGTTCGAGGAATTAGCTTTAAACTATATGAAGGTGAAACCCTTGCGATAGTTGGAGAATCAGGGTGTGGAAAGACAGTTACAGCAAAATCACTAATGAAGCTCATTTCAATGCCACCAGGAGAGATAAAAGAAGGTTCAGAAATAAACCTATATACTAATATAGTTGGTACTAACAAAAAAAAGACTATGTGTGAAGAAATAGTAAAAATGAATAAAAAAAGATTAAAACAGCTTCGTGGTGAAGATATAAGTATGATATTCCAAGATTCAATGACTTCGCTAAATCCTACAATGAAAGTAGGTGATCAAATAGCTGAAAGTCTTATGATGCATACAAAATATAATAAAAAAGAATGTAGGAAAAAAGCAGTTGAGCTTTTAAAAGCAGTCAACATACCTAATCCAGAAAAAAGAGCAAAAGAATATCCACATCAATTTTCAGGTGGAATGAGGCAACGGGCTATGATAGCCATAGCATTAGCCTGTAATCCAAGAATATTAATAGCAGATGAACCTACAACAGCATTAGATGTTACAATACAAGCACAAATTATGGATTTAATAAAAGATTTACAAAAGAAATCTAATATGTCGGTGATTCTAGTAACACATGATTTAGGAGTAGTAGCAAATGCATCAGATAGAATAGCAGTAATGTATGCAGGAAAAATAATAGAAAGAGGCACAAAAAGAGATATATTTTACAATCCTCAGCACCCATATACATGGGCATTATTAAGATCAGTGCCTAGATTAGATATAAAAAACAAAGCAAGTTTATATTCATTAAAAGGGACACCTCCAGATTTGTTAAAACCACCAAAAGGATGCCCTTTTATTACTAGATGTGAATATTGTATGCCTATATGCAGAGAAGAATTGCCAGATATAACTCAGATTAGCGATTCACATTTAGTTAGATGTTGGCTAAAGCATAGCAAAGCTCCTAAAGTCAACATTCCAAAAATGGCAGGAGGTGAAATATAGTGGAAAATCTCGTGGAGGTAAAAAATCTCAAAAAGTATTTTAGAATAAGAAAGAACAAAATACTTAAAGCAGTTGACGATGTGAGTTTTTCAATAAAAAAAGGAGAGACATTAGGTTTAGTAGGAGAGTCAGGTTGTGGTAAAACTACATGTGGTAGAACGATAGCAAGGCTGTATTCAGCAACAGATGGAATTGTAAAATTTAATGGCGAAGATATCCATAAACTAAATAAAGCAAATTTAAAATCATTTAAAAAAGATATGCAGATGATATTTCAAGATCCATATGCTTCATTAAATCCTAGAATGACAGTAGGAAGCATAATATTAGAAGGATTAGAAGTGCATTATCCTGAGCTTACAGCGAAAAACAAAAACGATAGAGCGTATAAATTATTAGAGTTGGTTGGACTTAACAAAGAGCACTTTCAGAGATTTCCACATGAATTTTCAGGAGGACAAAGGCAACGTATAGGCATAGCTAGAGCGCTTGCAGTAGAACCAAAATGCATAGTATGTGACGAACCAATTTCAGCACTAGATGTTTCAATACAAGCACAGATAGTAAACCTTTTAATAAAGCTTCAAAAAGATTTTGGATTGACTTATTTATTTATAGCACATGATTTATCTATGGTAAAACACATATCTGATAGAGTAGGAGTTATGTACCTTGGCGCATTAATGGAGATAACATCAAGTAAGAAATTATACAGTAATCCATTACATCCATATACAAAAGCGCTTATTTCAGCAATTCCAATACCAGATCCAGATATAGAAGAAAACAAAAAAGTAATAAAACTTGAGGGCGAAGTGCCAAGCCCTATAAATCCTAAGCCTTGGTGTAAATTCTCAGAGAGGTGTAAGTATGTATCAAAGAAATGCAGAGAGATTCCACCTAAATTGAAAGAAGTAGAAAAGGATCATTTTGTAGCATGTCATTTATTTTAAAAAAAGGGGCTATCATTACAGCCATTAGATTGATGACAAAGTTATCAAGATAGTAGACTTTAGTAAAAGTTCAATTTCAAGGCGTGTTAAAATTGAGTAGCAGAGCTTACTTAGAGATAAGTGAGCAACGGAAATTTTAACAACAACGCTGAAATTGGGCTTTTTTCTACAGTCTGAGGGGCTATCATTACAGTCCCTTTTAAGAGTTAGTATTTAATTATCGTAATTTGAGTAAGATAATTTAGAAGTATTTTTAGTATTTAGAAACACATCAATACTATACATAAATAAAATATCATCATAATCAGATATGTTTATTAACTTAGTAATATCCATATTTATATATCTCATATCTAGCAATGTAATTTCATCATAAGAATAACTTAAAAATGGCGCTAAGCAATGAGAATAGGAGTCTTTAAAAATAAGCAGTTTTCTATTATAATGCTTGGCATTATTCATCTTTATTACAACCTTTGGTTGATTTACTCCTAAGAAATAGGAGTATTTATCTTTTTTATCTAAAAAATCTTTAAAATATATACTTTTATAAGTAGTTTTAGACTTACCATTGTAGACGATGAATTTATCTATATTATTGTTATTTAAAGCCTTTATTTCATCGTATTTTACATAGTCAAAACCACATTTTGAAAGCAAAGAACCTTTAAAATCCTTAGTTATAGTCCTTATATCTAGATTATCGTATGAAATAGGATTAATACCCATAACTTGAGCCATCTTTTTATAAGCAATATAAGCGCCATCTAAAGTCCAATGATGGTCTGTTCTATAATAGATATAATCTTTTTTGTTTAATAATAAGTTATTGTATATGTTTACATTCTTTATTGATGATTGAGTTTTTTTATATACTCTATTTATAAAATCAAGTTGATTAAAAGTAACAGCATACTTTGGGAGCTTAAAATTCTGAATTTCACATGTTGATGGTATTAATGTAAAGTAAATATTTGATGTATTATTAAATTTATTAGCAAACCTAATAATTTCACTAGTATTTTCAATACTATAGTTTTTACCATTATCTTTAATATCTTCGGCTAAATAATCCTTAGATAAATAAACTCCATTACTTTCTTTTTTACAAGCTAAATAATCAATAGTGACCTTTAGCTTAGTCCAATGATCTCTAAATATAAAATGATCATTAAAGTATTCATCATATTTATTAGTTAAATCATTATTAATTAATCTATCAATGTTAAATAAGGGTAATTTCCTTAGATACCTATTTTCATTCTCGGAATAATTTTTTTTATCTATTAGGATAGTACAAATAGATAAACCGTAGATAATTATAAGAAAAATTACTGAAGTTATCCAAGCTACTTTTTTTTCATTCATTTTTACCTCCGATCAATATCAAAATCTAAAATACAAAAAAGGATTATACGATGCTTCAACTATATAAGATATAGATAAAAGTAAAATAAGAAATATATATATATTTTTAATAACAATAAATCCAAATTGTGTTTTTTCACTAAATAATTGGTTAAAAGCATGCCTTGGATAGTTGGTTGATGATATACATAGTATTATAATGAGTACTATGTTAGATGACATCAAATATAAGAAATATTTGTCTATCAATACAGCATTATTTAATCCAAACATAGTTATAAGATAATGTTTCATTATAAGAATGTCATCAAAAGCAAATATGCACCATCCTATGATTACAAAAAACATAGCATACATATGTGAAAATAATTTTGGTAATTTACAAAGTATAGATGATAAAAAGCACTTTTCAATAATTAACAATAAAGCATAGTAAATTCCCCATATAATGAAATTCCAGCTAGCACCATGCCAAATACCAGTCAGCATCCATACTAAAGATATATTTCTAATTTGCATAAATAATCCTTTTCTATTTCCACCAAGAGGAATATAAACATATTCCTTAAACCAAGAACTCAAAGAAATATGCCATCTTGACCAAAATTCAGTTATACTCTTTGATATATAAGGATAATTGAAATTTTCAGGAAAATCAAAACCAAACATTTTACCAAGTCCAATTGCCATATCTGAATATCCTGAGAAATCAAAATATATTTGAAAAGTATAAGCTATTATCCCTAGCCAAGAAGTTGCTACAGATAGTTGATGCAAGTCTTGGTTTGAAATTGTATCAAAAAGATATCCAATATTATTTGCTAGTAATACTTTTTTAGCAAGCCCTATTATGAATCTATTAACACCACTAGAAAATTTATTAATAGTAACTCGTCGATTGTTAATTTGATCAGATATGCTACTATATCTTACAATTGGGCCGGCAATGAGTTGTGGAAAAAGTGTTACATATGCTCCGAAAGAAACAATATTTTTTTGGACTGGAACTTTTCTTTTATATACATCAATCGTATAGGACATAGTTTGAAAAGTATAAAATGAAATTCCTATAGGAAGTACAATTTTACAAAACCCTTTAGACAGTCCAAAAATATTATTTACATTAGCAATTAAAAAATTTAAATATTTAAATATACATAGTAAACCAAGATTTATCACTATAGAAAAAATTAAAAACAACTTTGCTTGACGATTTTTACCTTTGCTAAAAGCGTTATCTATTAATATTCCGTTTGTATAATCTACTATTGTTGAAAGTAACATAAGAATTATGTACTTAGGTTCACCCCACGCATAAAAAAACAAACTTACAATAAATAACACAAAATTCCGTATCTGCTTAGGAGATACATAATACAATATTAATGCCATTGGTAAAAAATAAAATAAAAAAGTTATGCTACTAAAAACCATAATATGTCCTACCCATTCATTAATTTTTTACTACATTACAGTATGAGTTTTTATATAATCAAGCCATAAATCAGTATATTTTTTAATCAAATGTACACCATCTACAGATGCTTCATCAGGTAAAGCCCCTTTTGAATTTGCGACACTTTCAAATGTATCCAAATAATACGCATTGATATCTTTACACATTTTTAAAATTTCGCAATTAAATTTTATAATGTTTTGATTTGTATATATTTTATTAGAATTTGATTTCTTACTAGTTACAGGTAAAATAGATTGAATATATATATTCGCCTTAGGGTTATATTTTTTCAATTCGTTTATAAGTTGTTTATAGCGATCAATAAAAGTACTTGTGTATATCCAGCCCAACTCATTAGTTCCAAACATTACATATATATTTTCAAATCTGTTTTTGTTTGCTGATAAAGCGTTACTAATCGAGATCTTTGTTTTTTTACCTTTAGACCTTATAATTTTTTTAGTTAAGGCATTGCTTACTAACAAACCTTCATGGGTATAAAAAGTTGCTCCTTTAGGAGATGAATAAAGGAATAATCCTTCAGTTCTCGAATTTCCTATAAATAATGTTTTTTCAAAATACGAATCATCTACAGAATTATTTAAAGAAACTTTCTTACTATAATCATAATTGCCGTTATTTTTTAGGACAGGTACATCATGAACTTCTTTTTTATTAGAATTAATATCATCAGATGTTACATTGTTACTTTTTTCGTTGTTCTCAACTCCTTCGTTATTTTTACCAGAAACATTATTGACTTTTAAATTTACATCTTTAATCTCAGGAAGAGTAGATGATATTTTATCTTTCAAAACATTACTTGCTTGCGAAACATTTGAATTTTTACTTGATAAAAAAGAACTTGATATAAACAGTAGAGCTGATATAACAAATATACATTTGAATAAAAATAGTAGTTTTCGAGTTCTTTTCCTAGGTTTTCTTCTCCTGATATTTCTCTTGCTTTTTTGTACGTCATAATACATCTCTTAACCTCCTACTGTTTTAGTTAGTAATATAATCATTTATAATATTCAATGCTTTATTACTTTCATCAGAAATACATAAAATCACATAATCTCCTTTTAAAACAAGAGTATAATCCTCTAATTTTTTTATTTCTGAAGGATTATATGTTGAAAAAGCATCTTTTTGATCTTTTATTCTAGTTTTTATAGCTTCTTCAATATTAGTTTTACTTTGAGAGCTACTTGCTTTAAAAATTGCAATTTCTTCAACCGTTGCAGCAGAACTAGTATAAACTACGCAAGAAGATATATCTTTACCTTCAAGCATATATAGATTGTATACAACATGATCTTGAGTTTTATTTAAAGAGTCTTTAAAATCTATGTCACATAAAAGTTTGGTGGCAAGACCTTGCATATCAAAATCTTTAATTCTATCACTGCTAAAGCATCCAGTAAGAATACCCAATAACATTGTCATAAATATAATACTTAATATTGTTTTTTTATTTCTCATTAAAATCTCCTCCTACATTGATGTAATCTGATTTTTATAAAGAAAGTGTACGTACAATTCTTTTGCTAGCTAATTTTTAGATGTATAAATACCTTTAAAAGTTTCAAGGTAAAATAACTTATATCAAATTGTAATTTAGAGAAGTGAGTTTAACAATAACATGGCAAGATGATTACAACCAATAATAGAACCAGAAGTATTTTAATGTTAGCACTAAATGAATTAAAGTCTATAAACAAAATTCAATAAAAATAAAGTAAGGTTGTAGTTGATAATATCTACTTTTTCCTTTTTTAAAAATATATTTATTAAAAAATTTATCAAAAACTATTGACTCACTAAGAAATAGCTGGTATACTATCACTTGTCGCAAAAAAGAAAAACAAATTTACGACAAAGAAAAAACGAAAAACTTTTATAAAAACTATTGACAAAGTGATTCAAACATGATAGACTTATAAAAGTCGGCAATGAACAGGAAAGATGCCG
>NZ_JARMXH010000004.1:0-425815 GCF_056892235.1 Abyssisolibacter sp. ZYX002 | reverse complement strand
TATTTAACTCAATTAACTGCTTCATGATTTTCTGTGCATTATCATAGTTACCTTCTTTTTCATCTTTTATCATTCTTTCGAATAATACTTTTGCTTTATTTCTTGTCTCTTGTGACAAATCTTTTTTAAATTCTTTTGCTATAAGGTCGAAAGTGTACTCATCTGTATTTCCTTCATATCTAGTTTCTACTTTGCCCTCTTGTTTTAAGTCTTTATTATCTTGTTTTGAGTTTTTATCTCCTGTAGTTTCTACTTTAGTTCCTTCATCAAATACACCTAACTCAATTAACTGCTTCATTATTTTCTGTGCATCATCATAGTTCCCTTCTCTTTCTAGTTTTATCATTTTTTCAAACAATACTTTTGCTTTATTTCTTGTCTCTTGTGATAAATCTTTTTTAAACTCTTTTGCTATAAGGTCGAAAGTGTACTCATCTGTGTTTCCTTCATATCTAGTTTCTACTTTACCCTCTTGTTTTATGTCTTTATTATCTTGTTTGGAGTTTTTGTCTCCTGTAGTTTCTACTTTAGCTCCTTCATCAAATACACCTAGTTCAACTAACTGCTTCATTATTTTCTGTGCATCATCATAGTTCCCTTCTCTTTCTAGTTTTATCATTTTTTCAAACAATACTTTTGCTTTATTTATTGTTTCTTGTGATAAATCTTTTTTTAACTCTTTTGCAAAATTGTCGAAATTGTACTCATATTTAGTTTCTACTTTACCCTTTTGTTTGGAGCCTTTATCTCCTGTATTTTCTACTTTTACTCCTTCATCAAATACACCTAACTCAGTTAACTGCTTCATGATTTTTTGTACATCATCATAGTTACCTTGTTTTTCTTGTTTTACCATTTTATTAAGCAATGCTTTTGCTTTATCTATTGTATCTTGTGACAAGTCTTTTTTAAATTCTTTTGAATAAACTTCTTTTCCTGTATTAAAGTTAGAACTTGCATATATTGAGGTAAACGGTGTAAGTGTAAGAGCTAATGCTACTGCTGATGTTATTATTGTCTTTTTAATTTTCATTTTTATTCCCTCCATTGATTTGATTTGTTTGTTTTGTTGATAGTTAAATTATAAAACCTAGATATGAAACTAATGTGAAAGCTATCTGAAAAAGATGTGTTTTTAATATTTAAATCTTTAAATCAAAAAAACACCAATACATACACTCTAAATAGTCATATTAGTGTTTTTAATCATTTGTATTAATATATAACTTAGCTTGTTTACATTAATTACAATATAATCTCAATGTTTCTTCTTCACTTAATGGTTTACTAAATAAAAATCCTTGAACCATATCACAATCATGCTTTTTTAGTATACTCAATTGCTCTTTAGTCTCAACTCCCTCTGCTATTACCCCTACTCCTTTGTAGTGGGCAATGTTTATCATGGCATCTATAAGATTTTGGCTATATGAACTTAAAGTTATATTATCTATAAAAGACTTGTCTATTTTAAGTATGTCAACTGGTAAATCTTTAAAATACTTTAACGATGAATACCCTGTCCCAAAGTCATCTAATGCAATTGCAAAACCATAGTCTGCCAATCTGTTAATTACTGTAGTTCCTTTTTCTATAGATTCTATCAATATTGTTTCTGTCATTTCAAGACATATCTGCATAGGTGATAGCCCTGCCTTCTCAACTATTTCGATAGTTCTTTCATAAAAATCATTATGCATTAGCTGTGTAGCAGAAATATTAACAGATACTTTTATTTTATCTTTTCTTTTTTCATTGATTTTTTTTGCAAAAGCACAAGCTTCTTTTAGCACTAATTCTCCTATCTCTATCATCAAGCCCAGTTCTTCAGCATTAGTAATAAGCTTAAATGGTGAAACATATCCATGTTCTTTGCTATTCCATCGAATCAATGCTTCAAATCCGATAACTTCCTTTGTTTTACAATTAATATATGGTTGGAAATTAAGATAGAATTCTTGTTTTTTAGTTGCCTTTTTGATAGCTTCTTGAAGATACATCTTTTCCTCAATTAGTTCATTCATGGTTTCTTCATAAAATACATGTTTATTCTTGCCAGAATTTTTAGCCTCATAAAGTGCCAAATCAGCTTTTTTTACAAGCTCCCCTCTACAATTTCCATTGTAAGGGTATAAAGATATACCTGTGCTTACTGTAAGAAATAATGATGTAGTTTTTATAACAACTTCTTCATCAAATATTGTATGGATAACTTCTATTATATAAATTATATTTCCAATATCATCTTGATTCTTAATCATTATCAAGAACTCATCCCCACCAAATCTACCTATACAAGTATGCTCATTTTCATAAGCTTTTAACTTATCTCCAACTATTTTTAATACTCTATCTCCCATGTCATGACCATAAGTATCATTTATATTCTTAAAATTATCTACGTCTAAAAACACAATAGCTGTTATGCCTTTATGTTTTTCTTTGCATATTTCACTATCTATAAGCTGAAATATAGAAAATCTGTTATGTAACCCTGTTACCATATCTGTATAAACAAGTTCATGTATTTTCTCATCCTGTATTCTTATTTCATCTATTGAAGCTATTAATTCTTCATTTGTTGCTACAAGTTCTTCATTTATTTCCATCAAGTCTTCTTTGCTACTTAAAAGCTCTTTCTCAGATTTTTTTCTTTTTGCTATATTTACTTGCAAGAACATAATTAGACTAAATTGAAACAATAAAATAATTATCACTATTAGTATATACTTGAAATACTGCTTAAAAAAAGGTATTTCTTTATTAATGAATATAGTACCTTCTGGCAATAAATCTGCATCAAATTTATATTTTTTTAGTATTGCATAATCAAAGACATACTTATTTGGACTGTCTTTAATATAATTAATCTTCGATATGTCCTTACCTTTAAATACCTGCTTAACAATAGAAGCTGCCACACTGCCCTGTTCTATATGAGATATGACTTTACCTCCTAATAACCCATCTCCAATGCCATAATAGTAATTATGATAAACAGGTTGATTGCAGAACTCTAGTATGTACTCTACTGATTTATCAAATGAAAGATGCAAATTATTCTTATCAGTGTTTATTGTTAACAGCAACACAATATCTTCATCACTCAATTTACCAAGCTCTATACCAAATTCTCTGTAAGACAAATTAGTTAAGCTAAGACTCTTAAAATTCAAATCTTTAAATTTACCCTTTTCGTTATAGTATTCTTTTAACATAGCTTGTCCCGTCTCTGTATTATCTGTCAACGCTATTATGTTTTTTCCTTTTGAGTTCAACTTTTTAGCTATGTCAATGGTTTCTTTTATTGAAATAGATTCTATTACTCCTGTTATATAGGGACTTTTACTTAATCTCTCAGCTTTTTGATAATCACCGATACCCATAAAAACTATAGGCGTTTTATAAAATAGTTCTCTCTGATGCTTATATGCAAAATTTAAGGCATTGTCATCTCCAACAATAATTGCATCATATTTAGGTAAATTTAGAATCTTATATTTTAAATTATCATAAAAATTCTTTAAATTTTCTTTAGTGTAAAGCCTTTTCGTATCCATAAACTCAATATCTAATTCTATATTTTCACCTTCAAATTGAGATTTTATGCCCTTTACTTGATGATCAAATGTTATAAAACTTGGTGAGTAAGAGCTTATAAGTAACACTCTTTTTGGTTTTTCGCTGGTATAAATTGACCGTGCAGTACTTAAACTACAAAAAAATATATTCATTAATATTATTAATAATAAAACTAAAGAAATTCTTCTTCTGATGTTTCTATATTGATTCATAAAGCCCCCCTGCTAATATTTTTGTAAACTCTTCTCTTTAGAACAATATACAATTTACATTATATTTCTAAATTATGCATTTTTCAACGAATCTTTTCTATTTTAGTAGTTTTAATATGTATCTGTTATATAAATAAAAGTATATTTTTCTATCTTATACCTAAAATAATAAAAAGGTGGTGACATTTATGGTAAAATTTATTCCTAGTAAAGTATTATATCAAGAAGATATTTTAAAGTACAAGCTAGGTAAAGAACTCTATTCTAAATATAAAAACATGAATATAGAAATGGTATCTATTAAAAAACATCACGATATTGATTTTATAAAAGACGCACCTGATTACAAATTTGTTGAATTCAAAAAATACCTTGTACTTGGTATAAGGAAAAGCTTAAGGCTAATGCCAAATAATCGTTCAGCAGATTTTATTGTGCCTTTTACCTCTTCTGGTTGTAGCGCTATGTGTACGTATTGTTATTTAGTATGTAATTTTTTCAAAGGATCTTATTTGAGAGTGTTTGTCAATAGAGATGAAATGATGCAATCAGTAAAAAAGAAAATAAAGCAAGTTAATCAATTAAAAACGTACGAGATTGGCTCTACAAGTGACATGGTGTTAGAAAACACAATTACAGGAAATCTTAAATGGGCAATTGAGCAGTTTGGAAAACTTGAAAATGCAAAATGTACATTTGCTACTAAATTTTCTATGGTTGATGATTTATTAGATGCTAATCATAATGGTAACACTCAAATGAGGATAAGTGTCAATCCAGATTTCATTATCAGAAAAATTGAAATAGGTACTTCGAGTTTAATAGACAGAATAAATGCTGCAAATAAAATGCATAGAGCAGGCTACAAAATAGGTGTAAATATTGCGCCTATTATACTTTTAGATAACTGGCAATCTATGTATAAAGAACTTTTTTTACTTCTAGCAAATAAACTAGATGAAGATTTAAAAAACAACCTTTTTTTTGAGCTAATATTTATGACTTTTGGCTATGCTAACATGACTATCAATCAGGCAGCATTAAAAGGCGTAATAGATGTATTTGATAAGAATATAATGAGACCAAAAGGTAGAGGCAAATATTGTTATCATGTTGATATCAGAGAAAAAGCCAGTGAATATTTCAAGGACATGATACACACATACTTCCCAAAAGCAACAATA
Organism: Abyssisolibacter sp. ZYX002; assembly: GCF_056892235.1. Classification (NCBI taxonomy): domain Bacteria; kingdom Bacillati; phylum Bacillota; class Clostridia; order Eubacteriales; family Clostridiaceae; genus Abyssisolibacter; species Abyssisolibacter sp. ZYX002. Next base: position 420,837 of record NZ_JARMXH010000004.1, on the reverse strand, counting down.
AGTTATATTGTATAATCTAGTTAAATAACATACACACCTTATAACCAATATAAAGCACTACCTCTCTAGCTAGAAAGTTAATCTTACTCTTTACGCTCTTATACCTAGTGGTTGGTGTTGGTGAAGAATAAGCAATTAATCCTTTGTCTTTAGCCATAGTTATAGCTCTTTTCATATGTAATGGATCACTGACTATAATAATATCATTCATTTTATTTTCTTTGATTATTTTTAGGCAGTATTCAATATTTTCCTCAGTTATAGTAGAATAGGCTTCTATATATATGTCATTAACATCTACGCCATTCTTTAATGCATATTGTTTTGCAACAAAAGCCTCTGAGTATTGTTTGTTTACTCCTTTTCCTCCAGTAAATATTATTTTATGAGCATATCCATTTTTATATAGCCATATTCCGTGATTAATTCTCTCTTCGAAAACTGGTGAAGGCTCATCTCCCCATATTGAAGCCCCTAAAACCATCACAGCATCTGCTTTAACGACTTCTGTTCTGTTACCATAAGTATATATGCTTATAGATATATAAGAAAAGTATACTATAAAGCATATAAGTACACCTATCATCAATTTTTTGTGTCTTATAATTCTATACATACTATTCTCCTTAATTGAAATATTCACTTAATTATAACACATATATATTTATATGACTTTGTCCATCAACCTAAGGGAGCACTATGGAGTGCTCCCTTGGAATATTTAAATATACTTAATTTATAATGAACTATTAGTATCTAGGTTTACTCTTAACAGCCTTATAAAATGCTTGGACTCCATTTTGCTTCATTTCATCGTTATTGTCTTTCCATTTGTTGTAAAGACCATTATTGTTATTATTTTTATCACAGGGATATTTATCACATTGAAAACAAAAATCAACTTTTTCCTCTTTGTGACAGTCTTTTACCTTACATGCATTATTTAAAGCGTATCCTTCTCTGCATCCTTTGCATTCACCACTAGAAAAATGCTCTAATATTTGTATAAAATCATTATATTTCTTAAATAATGGCATAAAATCCTCTATCCTCTTTGCCATATTCTCAAAGTTAGCTAGATTTTCTTTTAGTCCTCTACTTAGTTTAGCTACATTACCTTTGCTATAAGAAACACATCTAAAGCAATCAATGCCGCAAGGTGCTAATTCTTTTTTAATTTTGTCATAACTCATCTTAAGTCCTCCTTATATTGTAGTGGATTTATTCCCTTATATATAAAGATGCAAACTTAACAGAAGAGTTGCGTTTAATTTATATTTTTTTATTCTTATCATCTATTATTTTTATAATATTATTGTACCATTCTTGAGGTGGTTTTTTTTCTGGCATATTATTGTACAAATATGCTATCTTTCTTCTAACTTCCTCATCAAATACATAGTTGGATTCCTTATAGTCTAATTTTGTTACCAGTTTGTTTTTTAAAACCTTATTTTTAATATCATTTCTATGCTCTGCAAAATCTATCCACGCCTTACAATTACAAGGATTATCTACTTTTATTAAGTTACATCTCCTACTAAAAAAATCATCCAAATTCATTCTAGCTCTGTGTAGTAGCGCTTTTACGGCTGACCTAGATATTCCTAAAATTTCAGCAACTTCCTGCATTTTGAGCCCAAACATATCTATTAGAGAAAAAGTTATTCTTTGGTTAATAGTTAATCTTCTAACCATTGCTAGGAAACAACCATTTTGAATATCTTTTATTGTCTCATCTACAATTACTTCATCCTCAGGTGATGGCTCTCTAGAGCTTATTTTAATAGATTGCCCTTCTTTGTTAAGACTTGCTAATTCATCATATGAGAGTTCTATTTTCCCCTTTTGTTTTCTAACTCTCATGAGAAAATTATTAAGGCAAATCTTTCTTAACCAATATTTACTTGCTTGCTCATTTTTAAGACTCTTTATATTTTTATAAGCATTCAGATATGTTTCTTGCAGTAACTCCTGTGCAACATGTGGATTACAAGATAGTTTTAGTGCGTAGTTATATATATATGTAGAATGTTCCTTGTATAGTTTTTCAAATTCCAAAACAAAACCTCCAATCTAACTACACTCTAGTATATCACCTCTTTAAGACATAATCCTTGTGCAGGTGCTGTGATCCCTGCATTTGCACGAATTTTACCATTTAATATGTTAGGTATCACACTTTCCTTTTTTTCTCCTAATCCTATTTCTATAAGCGTACCTGTGATAATCCTAATCATTTTATGTAAGAAGCCGTTACCATGATATATTATGTCTATTTGATTATGCTCTTTATTTATATCTATAGAATATATTTCTCTTACTGTAGATTTTTTCTTAGATTTCATTGCTGTAAAAGCTTTAAAATCAAATTCTCCTATCAGATATTTAGTCGCTTTTTTCATCTCTTTGATATCAAGGTGTTTACTTACTTGATAAGTATATTTTCTATTAAATACTGTTGGTACGTAGCTGTTGTGTATACTATAAATATATTTTTTGCTTAATGCATTGTACCTTGCATGAAATCTTTCTCCTGCTTCGCTAACGTTTTTTATAACAATATCTGTTGGAAGATAGTGATTGCAATAGTCTCTAATTTCATCAAGCTTAACTGTACTATTTGTGTGGAAGTTTGCTACTTGACCTATAGCGTGAACTCCAGCATCAGTTCTTCCTGAACCTATTATTTGTATGTCTTCTTTAGTCATTTTCATTAAGACATCTTCTATTTTTTGTTGTATAGTATTATCACTATCAGATAGTCTTTGCCACCCTCTATACCTTGCACCATCATATTGTATGATCATTTTGATATTTCTCATAGTTTATCCTCTTTTCTATTATTATCTTATACGAAAATTTAAAATAACAATAACTTCTAGTATTATTCTATACCATCCAAAGCCTTTAAAGCTATGTTTTTTAATGTAATCTAACAAAAATTTTATTGTTATAATTATTAAAGCTATTGCTACTACTCGATAATTATAAAAAAGCTCATCTATCTTATCATCATATAAAGTACCTATTACACATGCTGGAACACACGCTACCATTATTTTAATAAATATATCTTTCTTGATTGTAACTATCTTATTTGTCGAAAATTTTATTAAAAATGGAAACAGTCTTTTATAGTATAAAGAACTACCCCATTATCACTACTAGCTGTTTGCCTTTATCTTTAGTATATTATCTAGATTTTATTATCTTAGTGTATTGTCCCTTAGTGATGAGATAAAACAATCCATATACTGCTCCATATAAACAGTACATTGCTAAAGATGAAAGCATAACGCTTAAATAGGTATTTTTTGAATAAACTATTTGATGAAAAATTACGGTATTAGCTGACCTCATTGCAAATACACTATGAACTATACCTATAATCAACGGCATAAAGAAAACTGGCTTTATCCTTTTAGCTATTAATTTTCTCTCCATATCTTCATCTATCCCTAGCTTTGAAAGCATTTTATACTGATGTGCGTCTTCTTTAGCTGCCATTATTTGTTTGAAATACAGTAAACTTGCTGTCATGAATATAAATACTATACCCATGAAAAATCCAATAAAACATATTAGGCCAAACGTTTGTAAATCGTTAATATAATTATTGTATATTAGTCTATATCCACTTGCTTTTTTAAGTGCATTATTTAGCTCTTTATTTAGCTTTGTCGATGATAATGGTTTTTCATATTTTATCACTGTAGCTTTGTCTATAACATTACCTTCTTGTGTTTTATTTGATATTTCACCGCTAGCAAGAAGTTCTTTAAAGTCTTCGTCATTTAAAATAAGTATATTATCCAGACCAAAACCAAATATACCACTTTGGATATTACCAACAATTTCAAGTTGCTTATTCTTATATGATATGAGCTTATTAGTTAAATCTTCGCTTTCACTATGGTTTAAAGACATAGCTCCTCTTGATATTAGTATAACCTCACCTTTATTAAGACTTAGTTGTTTATATTCGTTATCACTATATCTACTAAGAAGGATTGCTTTGTTATAAGTGCTCTCTGTGTATACTCTAAAAGGTGTATCTTTCTTTAGAGTATACCTCTGTATTTTTCCATTGTCAGGTGTATTAGAGTTAAAAACTATTTTAGGATATGTTACAAATCTATCTATAGTTATCTCACCTAACATTTCATTATTATGTCTTTTTAATAACTCCATCACTTCTTCTTTTACGCTGTTATTACTCTCATAAAAATACATATCAAAACCATTAACCTTATAACAACTACGCTCAACGTTATAATAAAGTGTAAAAGCAGATGCTATAGCTGTGGTTGCAACTGCTGAAAGTATAGCTATCGAAGACATCACGCTACTTATCGTTCTCATCTTGTGTGATAGTGAAGATGTTGATATCAACTTTAATCCATTACTATAATTTCTCTTATTTTTCTTGATTATATTGAGGACTTTAGGTAATCCACTCCAAAAAAATAAATAAGTTCCTATGATTACTAGTATCAATATGGGTATTGAATGTTTTACTAAATAATATGTATCGGAATTACAAGCCATAAAATAGCCATAAGCTATTAGTGCTAATCCTACTATTAGCATTATATATGATCCCTTGGATTTTTTCTCTGACATCTTATGAGCTTTGAACAAATCAACCAATTGAAACTTATTGATGACTCTCATTCCAAATAAACTCATAACAGCAAATATAAATAAATAAATAACAGTAGTATATAAAATAGATCTAAATCCTATTGCAAATGTAATATTAGTAGTTATCTCTGGCAATGTTATTGTTAGTAGTATCATTACCATAAGCTTTGAAAACACCACTCCAGTTGTTATACCTATAATTAAGGATGTTACTCCTACGATAAATGTCTCTATCGTCAGCATCAATCCAATATCCATATTTGTCATACCAAATAATGCAAATGTAGAGATTTCTTTTTTCCTAGCTTTTATAAAACTATTGTTAGAGCTAATTAAAAATTCTACTGCAAATACTAAAATTATTACCGTAAAGACCGGCATAAGTGTTTTGAATCCAATAAATTCTCTAAATGAATTATATACAAATTTATTATCTTTTATAGCAAGTAATGTATAAGTAGAAAAAACACAAACACTAAGCGCTATAACATACATGATATAATTTGATATATCTCTCTTTACATTTGAAAGTGCTAATTTCACTAGTTTCAAATTATTCACCCCCAATAATGCTCATTACATCAATTATTGAATCAAAGAACTCTTTTTTATCTTCACCAGAGTATAGCTCGTTATATATTTCTCCATCTCTTATAAACATAACCTTCTGACAATAGCTTGCTGCAAAAACATCATGTGTTACCATGAGTATAGTTGAATTATACTGCACATTTATATGTTCTAATAGCTTTAATAAACTCTTGCTAGATTTAGAATCAAGATTACCTGTAGGCTCATCAGCTAATATAATACTTGGATCTGTTATTAATGCTCTAGCAGCACTTGCTCTTTGTTGCTCTCCACCTGAAACTTCATAAGGGTATTTATCTGATACACTACTTAGCCCTAAGTCATTTATTATTTTATCCGCTTTTGAGTTAATAAATTCTTTATCACATCCCTTTAATGAGAGTGGTAAAATGATGTTCTCTTTTAGCGTCATAGTCTCTAATAAATTATAGTCTTGAAATATAAAACCTATGTTTTCTCTTCTGTGTTTTGCTAATAGTTTTTTCTTTAGGTTGGTTATATCATTTCCATTTATAATCAATTTTCCACTAGTTGGTTTATCAATACTTCCAATTATATTTAGTAATGTAGTTTTACCTGACCCAGAAGGCCCCATTATACCTACAAACTCTCCCTTATCTATGTCAAAACTTATATCCTTTATAACTTTATATTTTTTTAGACTTCTTTTACTACTATATGTCTTGCTCACATTGCTTACTTCTAATATATTAGACATATATTCACCTCCATATGATTAACGGTTAACCTATAATAATCATACTACTTTAACAGAGTTATTTGAATTGATTCATCTTACATTTTCTAATTCAAACTTACATTTTTGTAATATCATAAATTACATCACTCTTTTTATATATAAGGTTAAACTGTACATAGCCTGAACAAACTGGTTCCACAGTTATTTTATGACCTAATATATCACATATTTTCTTTGATAAATACATTCCATAACCCGTTGATTTTAGACCATTTCTATCTTTAGATGATGTATAACCTTTATTAAAGATTTGATTAATATCTTTTGAAGCTATACCACTACTTGTATTCTTTATACTAATAACTATTTCTTTATCATTTTTAATTGTATCAATAGTTATCTTACCACCTACTGGTGTATATTTTACAGCATTAGAAATTATCTCAGATATAATGTATCCACTCCATTTCTTGTCTGTTAAAACAGTCTCATATTTTTGAGAAAACTCAATGTTTATTTTTTTATAGCTAAAAAATCTGGAGTACTCTTTGAGAGCATTTTTAATCATCTCTAAAGTACTAGCTTCCTCAACTACATAGTCTTCTATAAAAGCATCTGACTTTATATGAAAGAATACTTTCTTAGTCTTTTCTTCAATATTTTTTATTTCAGTATCTAAGATAGGGTATAGTTTACTATTTATCGTTTCTTCATTGTTTTCTAATATCAGTTGCAATGCAGCTATAGGTACCTTAACATCATGTATCCACCTGGTTATAAACTCTAATTGTTGTGCTGATTGGGTTCTTATTTTATTTTTGTACGTTTCATGTTCACTAATTAACTCCTGTACTTCGCTAACTATCATGTTATCTAGCGCATAAAATGAGTAGTATTCTCTTGCGTTAGAAACTCCTGACAATATCCTTTTATATCTCATTTTTAATATGCTATAATCTACAATAGTGAAAAGAACTAATAATATAATAATTAAAAAACTTAAGTATTCGGCGTTTGATTCATTCATAGAAATCTTATTATCAAATTTAAAAACTGCAAATACAATAAATATGGCTATAAAAATAAAGGTATAAAAAGTCCATCTCTCTTTCAAGTAGTCAGTAAACTTCATACTATCCTATACCCCTCTCCTTTTACTGTTTCTATAATGTCATGACACTGTATCTCATTTAGCTTTTTTCTTAGCCTATTTATGTTTACTGTCAGAGTATTGTCATCAACAAAATTTTCATCATCCCATAACGCTTTTATTAAGCGATATCTAGGTAATATCTTATTAGCATTTCTAATTAATAAAGCTAATATTTTACATTCATTATTTGTAAGCTTAGCGCTTTTATCCTTAGAATAAACTGTATTTGTTTCTATGTTAAGTATAACCTCTCTATGCTGTAGTGTATTTAAGCTGTCGTCACTATAAGAATATGCTCTTCTTAACATTGCATGTACTTTAGCAATCAATATATCTAAAGAAAAGGGCTTTTGTAAATAATCATCTCCACCTTGAGACATAGCTCTTATTTTATCATTGTCTGTATCTCTTGATGAAATAAATATTATTGGTATATTTGAAAGTTCTCTTATTTTCCCACACCAATAAAACCCATCATAATACTCTAGGTTGATATCTAGCAAGATTAAATGAGGTTTTTGTTTAGTAAAATCGGCTAATATATTTTTAAAGTCTTTTACAACATACGGTACATAACCCCACTTAAGTAGACTTTCACTTATTATATTTGCTATTGTCATATCGTCTTCTATAATCATTATTTTATACATATTACTTACTCCTTTAAAAATATTTATAAACTTTCTCCAAGCAAAAAAGAGCAATGCTAATAGCTTTTTAGGTTAAACCATCTATCACTGCTCTTTTTATCTCTTAGTTTTTTCTTTTAAAACTGCAAGCTAGATATCTCTCTTAATATAGGCCATGCTCCGTCTTCAGTATTAGAAATAACAGTATATATTATATCTTTATCTCTTACTATAGCTGATTTAAAAGACACTCCAGCATCGCATCCCTCCATATATTCTTCTGTTATATCATCATCTTTGTATATCCATATACCATGTCCATAATATGTCTTACCCTCTGGCTTTGTTCTTATATGAGGTTTAACATATAACTCTGTTAATTCTTTAGATAGTATTTGGTAGCTAAGTAATGCATCCCACAATTTATAAATATCCACTATTGTAGTAAATGCACCTCCATCTCCTCCACCTACTATCGGAAGATTATACACATTTGTTCTCCAACCTTCGTCATCTTTAATATATCCTATTGCAGTGTTTTCTGGTAGTCTATTCATTGCATAAAAGCCTGAGTCTTTCATACCGATTGCTTCAAATATATGTTTTCTTACATATTCACTATATGACATCCCTGATACCTCAGCAATAATAGCCGCAAGAAGCACAAATCCACTATTGTTGTACGCAAATTTTTCTCCTGTAGTAAACTTCATAGTCTCATCTGGAAACAGTGGAAAATAGTCTTTTGGTTCTTTTAACTTATACCAAGGTATATCTAAAAAGAAGTTATTAAAATCCTCAATAACAGATTCATCAAGGTAATCAGGTATCCCAGATGTATGAGTCAATAAGTCTCTAATAGTTACATCTTTAGAATACAGCTTGAAATCATACTTAATGATATCAAATAACTTCGTATCTAGTGAAATTTTACCTTGCTCTATTAGTTTACCAATAGCTAGTGCTGTAAAAGTTTTCGTACCAGATGCAATACCAAACTTAGTATTTATATTATTCTTTATTTTATTGCTTCTATCCCTATATCCTGCTGCAGTTTCGTATATAATTTTACCTTGTTTCCTTATGGAAACAACTCCCGAAAATTCCTTTTCCTTTATCAAAGCATCTACTCTGCTCTTTATTGTTGTTTTAGTCATAAAATTAGTCTCCCTTCGTATGAATCTTATATTTGTGTTGTTTATGATATATGAGTTAGCAATTAAAGATTCATGTAAAGACCACCTCCAATAGTATTACTAAATAACATTAATAACTTATTAACTTTTGTCTTAATATACCATACTAAAGAAGACTTTTTTATACTCAAGTCAACAATCAATGATTTTTCTATTTTTTTCAATGTACCATAAATTATTAATATATGTCAATATATTATTTATTTGAGTTTCCCCTTTTTTTCTTGAGTTGATTTTTATTGGACATAAAATGAAATAGTATTATCCACAGATTTCAATTTTTTGTATAAAAATAAGAAGAATTACTCAAATACTTGTTATAATAAAGTTCCACAACAAAATCAAACAAGGAGAGTTTTGCTGATGTCTTATTATACAAGATTTCATACAATACTAAATCCCTAATTATAAATTTCTGTGAAAATATTTCTGAAGGGATATCTAAACCCAATTTTAAGTTCCTTCTTTACATGATGGTTGAAATAATTTCATCAAAATCAGTTTTATTATCTGATATAGCTCGTAAGCTTTATGAGCATATCTTATTGAAGAAAACTATTGACCGCCTTTCTATTTGTCTTAAAAACTTTACTCAGTCTGAATTCAATATTTCACTAGACATCGAGAGTCGAATCCTACTGCATGTGTATTTAAAAAGGGTAAAAGCATTGTTAAATCAAGCTTTTTACCCTTTTAAATTTTTTATATTAGCCCTACACTAAAATATCTCTCTGCTCTATCTGGCAATATTGTAGCTATACGCGCATTTGGATACTTTTCAGCTACTTTCATAGCAGCCCATACGTTAGCACCAGCTGATATTCCAACTAAACACCCCATTATTCTAGCTAACCTTTGTGATTCCTTAAAAGCATTATCATCAGAAACCTCAATAATATCATCTATCTTTGATGTATCCAGTATTTCTGGTATAAAACCATCTCCAATACCTTGTATTTTATGAAAACCAAATTTATGCCCCTTTAACACAGAAACACTTTTAGGTTCTACAGCAATAATTTTACACTCATCATTCTTTTCTTTAAGATATTTTCCTATTCCGGCTATTGTTCCCCCACTCCCTATTCCGGATAAGAATATATCAATGTTACCAGACATCTGATTATAGAGCTCTTTTGCAGTGGTATTATAATGAGATAATGGATTATTGGGATTACTAAATTGATTTGGCACAAATACATTTGAATTATTCTTTTTTTGATACTCTACTTCATCAACAGCACCCTGCACACTCTTGTCAACAGGAGTTAATATTAGTTCAGCACCTAATGCCTTTATTATTTTCTTACGCTCTTCACTCATGTTTTCCGGCATCACTATTATAACTCTATAACCTTTTTGGACACCTACTAAAGATATTCCTATACCAGTATTACCTGATGTAGGTTCCATTATAGTCATTCCAGGCTTAAGTATACCCTCTTTTTCTGCCTGCTCAATCATAAACTTGGCTATTCTATCCTTTATACTTCCCCCAGGATTTAAAAATTCTGCTTTCGCGAATATTTGTGATTTAGTCAATTTTTGCAAAGATATCAATGGTGTATTACCAATAATATCAATAATATTGTTTACAATCATAATTACCTCCATTTTTTAGTGTTTTAAATCTATATATAAGTATCGCTAGGATATTTATTTGAACTTTCTGAATATAAACCTTTGTAAGTTCAATACAAACATGAATTTTAATTTATAGACTATTATAATCTAATATATGAAATTAACTACTTAAATATTTTATTGACTTAAATCATACTTTAAGTGATATACTGAAATTATTAGGAGATGATAAAATGAAAATAAGTGAAGTTGGCTAAAAAACCGGTTTAAGTGCATCAACTATTCGATATTATGAAAAACTTAATATTATATCACTTAAATAATCTAGTTATAGGTTGTTTTTAGTATATTTATACTTAATACTAAACTATCTTTCAGCACTATTTGCTTAAGTAATTCCTTTGTAATATTCCCATAATTACAATATCATGATACTTTCCATCTCTAAATATAGCTTCAATCATCTTACCTTCATGTACAAATCCTTTTTTCTCGTATAACTTAATCGCTCTCTCATTAAACGAATACACTCTAAGATATATACGGTGTAGATTTAATTCTTTAAAACCATAGTCAAGTATTAAACTCATCGCCTCTTTTCCTATACCTTTTCCCCAGTAGTCCTTATCACCTATATCAATTATAAACTCTGCATTTCTATTAAATAAATCCATATTTATCAGTGATATAATCCCAATAGCATTTTCTCTTACCTTATCAACTATCATGAATGTTCTAGAATTCGTTGTTTTAGTAACTCTACTATAAAAAATCTCAGTATCTTCTAAGGTATATCTTTCTAGATTAGGATATGTAGTTCTTACTACTTCTTCATCATTACTCCAAATATTATATGTAGGTATATCCTCTTTAGTCATCTTTCTTAGCTTTATTCTCTTACTTTCAAATATCATCTATTCTTCCTCCTTAGCTTGACATTATTATACTTAACATTATAGTCATTGTATCATTAGCTTTACAATACTAGATATAATTCTTTCTATCTTTTTCTAGAGGTTCTAGCAAAACACGCAAATAACACTGCTAAAGCATGTTGATATTTTATTAAATTATTGTAAAATAAGCCTTTGTATTATTAATCTATTATCTTAGGGTAAACTTTTGCCCAAAGTATTTGAGTAGAAACTTCTTTTGGTAAAGGTGGTTTTTTTGATATACCATTATTGTTTATGTACTCAGTTATTATATTTATCATATCTATTGGCTGTAGTTTAGAGATTTGTTTAATATTTTTAAATCCAGCATTCAAATATAAGCTTGCCCTTATGTTTTTTACTCCTGGTAATCTCATCAAATCTGAAATACTAATCATTCTATCTAATTCATTAATTGGTATTTCCGTTTGTTCAGATAATATTTTTCTTTTCAATCTAGATTGACTTAAAAGCATAAGTTGTCCGTTATCTTTGATTCCTTTAGCTTCAAGTTTTCTAACATATTCTTCTTTGAAACTATCAATTTTTTTTAGTTTTACAGTCCTAAATCTTTGGAATATAAGTGTCCCTCTAAGCAATTTAACAATATCTTCCTCTAATCCTGTTCGATTTATTATTTTATTTATACCCTCTACATCTTCTGTAACTTTTAGAAAAGTTTGTGTGTCCTTTATTCCACAATTAATAATTGCCTTGCTAAGCTTATCAGCTATAGGAACTAATCCGTAATACCTTTTTAATAGGCTTTCTTCTTTAAGAACTATAGGTAGTTTTTGCATTTGTAAGTTATCAAAAATACTCATATCATTCTCCTCATGCTTTAAAATCATTATTTATAAATCCTGTTTTTCCTCTATTGTTATGTATGTCCTCCATATATCACTCATGTGTTTATATGGATTCATCAACATATCAGCCATCTTATTGACATCACTTTGTCCTGCAATAGATAATCTCTGGTATGTTCGGTTGAGAGTACTATGTCTGTGTAACCATTCTATCATTAAACTAACTATACTATCAATCAGATTCATCATTTTTAGAACTTATTATATTCTTTTGCTCTATATATATGTATCTATCTAATTTCTGACTTTTATCTACTACGCTATCCACATGTCCATACTTTTCATAATCTGTTTCAAGCTCTTGTCTTAATTTGTATATTCTATCTCTTATAGTACATTTTTTATTATTTATTTTCATCGTTTCCTCCTTATTATTTTTTTAAGTATAATAATTGATAATATAGCTTATAATTATTTTACAACCTTTTGGATGTAAAATCAACACAACCATATGGTTGTATGTAATTATATTTATGGAGGTATTTATGAAAAACTATAATAATATTATTAGAGATTTAAGAGAAGACCAAGACTTATCTCAAAGCTTTATTGCAAGTATACTAGGAACTTCTCAACAAATCTATTCTCGCTATGAATTAGGCATTAGAGAACTTCCCATAAAACATCTCATAACACTTTGTAAATTTTACAATGTAAGCGCTGATTATATACTTTGTTTAAAAAAGTCAAAAGATAAAAAGTAGTACTAAAAAAACACTAGAAAGATGTCTATGTCTATAAGACATCCTTCTAGTGAAATTAATTTATAATACATTCTATAATTTTATTTCTTATTTCTATTAATTCTTTGTCTTTTAAGCTTCTTTTTCCTTTAGGTTTATCTATATCAATCTCTTTAATAGGTTTAGTTGGCCTACTTGATAAAACTACTATTCTATCTCCTAATAAAAGTGCCTCATCAATTTCGTGTGTTACAAACACTACAGCACATTTCTTTGTATGCCATAACTCTAGTAACTGATCTATCATATTAAATCTTAAGTTATAATCTAGTGATTTAAATGGTTCATCCATCAAAAGTAAATTAGCATCATAGTTAAACGCCCTAGCTATTGCACATCGTTGTCTCATTCCTCCGCTAAGTTCAAGAGGATAGTGTTCTTCAAACCCTTTTAAACCAACCTTTTCTATCAATGATAGGATATGTTCTTTTGATTGTTTCTTATTTACAATTTGTATATTTTCGTATACATTTCTCCATGGTAATAGTCTATCCTCTTGAAAAACATAACTGATATTATCACTTTTGTTCTCAAGTTCTCCACTACAAGGATATATATATCCTGATATCATATTTAAAAGTGTGGATTTTCCACATCCTGATGGTCCAATGATACATACTATTTCATTTTTACTAACTACTAATGAAAAATCCTTTAATACTTGTATATTTTCAAAGTTTTTTTCTATTTTGTTTAACTGTAATATCATCGTGTTTTCCTCACTAATTTAAATAGATTTTGTCTTCTACGGTTAAAACTAAATAACACATCTATAATCTTTTGAGATACCCCTCCTAATATAACTATTATTATTGTCCATGCTAACACTTTTCCTGTCTCAATGTTTAGTCTTGCATTAGTAATTTGAGAGCCTATCCCTGTATTGGAACTAAGAACCTCACCCATTATTACAAGCTTCCAGCCAAGTCCAACAGCTATCGTTACACCTGATTTAAAATATGATCTTAGAGACGGTATTGTAATATTAATAAGTATATCTTTCTTATTTAAGGTAAATATATGTGCCATTTCTATTAACTTTTTATCTATACTTTGATAGCCTTCCATAATATTTATTATCAAGATAGGTAAACTGGCTATAAATACTATAAAAATAGTAGCTTGTCCATTTAATCCAAACCAAATCATAGCTAGCGCTAGCCAAGAAATTGGTGGTGTGGCTTGCACTAGATGGAAAATAGGCTGAAATAAATCTCTTATCTTTTTGCTTTCACCAATAACTATACCTAATATACTACCAATAAATATAGCAAGTCCTAAGCCTATCAAAAGCCTTTTTACTGTTATTAATACGTGCACTATAAAATCACTACTCAATAATAACTTATAAGTGTCTTTCAGTGTGATTATAGGCCCTGGGAGTATTAATGGTGAATACATCTTTGCTAATATACCCCAAAGCGCTAATAGTACTATGATTGTTTTTAAAATACTTTTATTTCTTCTTGTAATAATAGTTTTCATCTGGAGTTTTCCCTCCGATACTCTCCTTGTTTGATTTTGTAAGCAATTCATAGTATTTTTCTAAATCCTTTTTTGAATCCACAGAAGTTTTGTAGTTTAATCCTGCTGTAGGTAATGATTTAGCTATCAGTTTGTTATTTAATCCTAGATATTTTTCAGTTAATTTAGCCATTTCAGCTGGATTTTCTAACGCCCAATTTAGGGCTTTCTCATATTCTGATTCAAATAGTTCTACTAACTCCTTGTTCTGCTTTAAAAATTTCTTATTAGTTACTATCCCTGCATTTGGAATCTCATACTCCCCACCATTAACCTTTTTCCATTCTTTCATATAATCAAACACTACTTTTACATCCTTGTTTCCCATTTGACTTGCAGTTATAAATGGCTGGATATTCACAGCATATTTTATTTTTCCTGCCTTCATCATTTGAGCTATTTGTGGTGGTGTAGAATATACTAGCTCTACATCAACTCCAACCTCTAAACCATTTTCTTTCAAGAAAAATTGTGTTACTATATCAGGTGGAGCACTCTTATACGGTATATACAATTTCTTTCCTTTTAAGTCCTTCCATTCTTTGAAATTAGAATCTGTACTTGCAAGATACATTACTCCCCATGTATCAACATTTGTTAGCTTAATATCAACACCTTTATTATAGAGTTTAGCTGCAGTATTTACAGGCATAGCTAAGAATCCAAAATCAGAATTTGTTGCAATAGTTAATAATTCTTCAACACCATTCCATACCTTAAACTCTATTTTCACATTATCTCCAAGTGCATTTGTATCCATCATTCTAAGCAATGGGAATGTAGGTGGCGCTTTCGGGCCACTAAATACAATCTTTATCTCTTCTTTATTTTCTTTTGTTACGTTTTTATCCTGCCCATCTTGCTTGCAACCAAACAACATTGTCAAACTGAATACTATAACTAATATACCTAATATTCTACGCATTTTATTCCTCCTTATGACTGTGGTTTTACTATTACTATCATTATTTTTGACTTTTCTAAAACATCAATACTGTGTAATACATCTGGTGGTATAACTATTGACTTACCCTCACATAATATGTTTTTGCTTTCTTCATTAATTGTAATCTGCGCCTTACCTTCGAACACATATATCATAGTATCCCCTGGCATTGAATACTCGCTTACTCCTTCTCCTTCATCAAAGGCAAATAACGTCATACTAAAATCTTCTCGTTGTACTAATGTACGACTTTCAACTCCACCATCAACATAATCTATTAGATTTTTAAGTTCTAATACTTCACTAAAATCTATATTCTTTATAAATTTCTCTTCCATATATAAATCTCCATTCTATTGTCTATTTTTGAGGTTTTACAACTGTTAGATACATTTTAAATCTCTCTATTGCCTCTAGCGCATGTGGTACATTTGCTGGCATTACTGCTGTCTGACCTTCTTTTAGTACAACCTTGGTATCTTCTCCTATCGTTACTTTAACACTTCCCTCCATAACATAAATCATGGCATCTCCTGGTGCTGAATGAGTACTTAATCCTTCCCCTTTGTCAAATGCAAACAAAGTTATACTAAGATCGTTTCTTTGCACAAGCGTCTTGCTACTAACTCTTCCTTTTGCATATTCAACTAAATTTTTAAGCTCTAACACCTCTTCAAATGGTATGTTTTTAATAAATTTTTCTTTCATTATTTATCCTCCTTATGTTGTAATTTAATATTCTAAATATAATATATAAAATTTTGTATTTTTTCTTCATTAGAACTATGCAAGCTACCATCAAAACACAGCTGTAATATCGGTATATCTTCCTTTTCTGTTTTTAGTAGATTGATAATAGTGCTAGTATTTTCATACATAGAACTCATTGCTAGTACTCCATCTATGTTATTAGTACATCTCATTTGCTTAGTTATTCGATATCTTCCATTTCCTCCACTGTAAAGAGGTAATAATTCATCAGCAACTTTTATCAATTCATCTATATCATTATCAAATGGACTATATATACCCAAAGTATCTGAGATCTTTTTTATAATGTCTTCAACTCTATAAAGATTTTGTTTTATATTATTGTTTTGTTTTTTATCTTTGTAGAAGTCACACCATCTAAAATACAATGTTTCAGATATAGGTTGATAATATATCTTGTTTTTTTTCTCTAAACTACTTAATTGATTGTTATTTAATATATCATTGTAAACTACACTTAACTCTCCAAGTGCATATAGATGTTTATCATATTTTTTCTTGGATAATAATTGTTTAATACGTTCTGCTATAGTTATTATCGTATTTTCATTAAGTGTCCCAGATTTTATATTACTCTTTATTTTATCTAATAACGTATCTCTATAATCTTTTGGTGATGACATAATTAAATCTCCAGCAATAAGTAATAGGACAAAACTATATCCATATCTTTTTTCTTCTAACAAATCTTCAATAAAAGGTGATTCAACATCTATATCATCATATCCTGATAATCTTAGTTTTTGCTCGATTATTCTACTATATTGCCCAAATGTCTCACTACCTTCTGTCTGAGGAATCCATATCTTAGCTCTTCCATGTATTTTATTTATTTGTGAAAATACATCACCTATTAATGACATCATTGATAAATATTCTTTAGAAGTTGTATGTTTTTTACCTATTTCTATTGACTCTTTATCTGTCTGCTTTAATAAACTCACTTCTAAACCCTTGTTTTCAAAAAATGACTTTAGCAAATCGCTATATGGGTATAGATAAGGCAATATTATATGTTCACTTTCTTTCTTTTGATGGACTTTTCTTTTTTCATCGTCTTTGTAATCACTGTTTTTTAAACTTTCTACAAATGCTTCAAGTCTCGTCATCACACCAACATTAGAATCATGCTCGTCAACCTCAATATGCAAATATGGTTTATTACCCATTTCTTGTTTGAAATAATGACTTAAAACTGTATCTGGACCACATCCATGATTTGTTAGATATATTGCATATAAATTTTTACTTTCTTTAACTATCTTTGCACCAGATAGGATATGCTGACCAAATGCCCAATACATGTTGCTGTAATCATCAGACAAATCATAGCTATGTGCTGGTAAATTTGAAAGTGTTAAAACTTTATGTCCCATCTGTCTTAATTTTCTAGGAATCTGCATATTTAATCCTTCGTCTGCAATCCCATAAGCTCTAGTTATTATTACAAATACTTTTTCTTCATCTCTTAGAGAATCTATAACTTCTTCTCCAAGTTTTTCAACTTCCTTCTCAAATTCCTTAA
The DNA here is from genome assembly GCF_056892235.1 of Abyssisolibacter sp. ZYX002. Taxonomy (NCBI): domain Bacteria; kingdom Bacillati; phylum Bacillota; class Clostridia; order Eubacteriales; family Clostridiaceae; genus Abyssisolibacter; species Abyssisolibacter sp. ZYX002. Next base: position 403,024 of record NZ_JARMXH010000004.1, on the reverse strand, counting down.
ATCGCTTCATACCTTTTGCCAAAGCTATTGACGTTTGCATTTTATTTTTACCTAAACTTTTACCTAAGTCTAATAATGTTTGCATGATATACTTTTTACCGAATTTAAATGACAATGCTGGTGAAAGTAGTTTTATCCCTCTATTTTTTAAGTTCATAGTCTTCTCGACTATAGAAGGAGCTGTTTGCATATAAACACAAGCATAATCTTTTCTAGCCTTCGATATTGGGTGTTTCATAGTGTAAAGACTAGGCAAAAATATATAGTCTACTCCTTTATTAATAAGCGTTGCAACATGTCCATTTATGAGTTTTATAGGATAACATGTTTCATCTAATGAATACTCTTGACTAAGCGCTACTATTTCTTTATTAGTTCCTTCAGATAAGATTACGTTAAAACCTAATGATTTAAAAAACTCATTAAACATAGGGAACAACTTGTGTATAAACAATACTCTAGGTATCCCTATAGTCTTTTTCCCTTGCTCTATATGACCTGTGTATCCTTTTAAAAATAGCTCGTTTATTTGGTCATCTACATTACATATATCTTTAACTTCCTTATCTTCTTTTTTCTTATCTTCTAAATCTTCCTTTGTTATCAGCGCCACTCCATATGCTCCAGTTACGCTAAAAAAAGGCGGTGTTTTTATATCCTTATTTAAAACAGCTTTAAAAGCATTGACCACAGATTGATTGTGAGCGATTCCCCCCTGTAAAAAGATATTTTCTCCAATTGGTTTGCCAGCAACTACTTTGTTTAAATAATTGTTAACTATTGAATAACTTAAACCAGCTGTAATATCTTCTTTACTCTTGCCATTTGTTAATGCTTTGGATATATTTCCTTCAATAAAAACTGTACATCTATCTCCAAGATTAACTGGTCTCTCTCCTTTTAATGCAATACTTTGATAATCCTCTATATTGATATCAAGTTTTTTGGCTTGTTCTTCAATAAACGATCCCGTTCCAGCTGCACAGATTTTGTTCATCTGAAAATCTACTACTCTTTTATTTTTTATTCTTATATATTTTGAATCCTGTCCCCCTATTTCAAAAATAGTGTCAACACCTTCATCTATATTGATAGCCCCTTTTGCTTGAGCTGTAATTTCATTAACTATAACATCTGCTTTTAGTTCTTTTCCTATTAAATTCCTACCAGAGCCAGTTGTTCCTATGCCTAATATATTTAACTTACCATTAAACTCACCATATAAGGATTCTAAACCAGACTTTACTGCTTGTCTGGGATTTCCCTTAGTTCTCAAGTACCTATATGCTACAACATCACCCATATCATCTATCAACACTAGATTAGTACTAGTAGATCCTATGTCTATCCCTAAATAACCGTTAATATCTCCTTTTGCAAGCTTACATTCATGCTTATTTTCATGATTATATTCTCCAAACTCTATTAGTGGTCTAAGAACACTAGTATTATCTTCACTTGCTCTAGGTACGCTTATTTGTCTAACTACTTCACTAATATCACATACCATATTTTTATCTTTAGCTAATAATGCACACCCTAATGCCCCTATATTTGAACTTTCTTTTTCAACTACTAAATCATCTTCTTTTAATTTTAAGATATCTACTATAGCTTTAATAACCCCTTCATTTTTCGCAACACCACCCACAAACATTATAGGTTTTGCTAAAGGCATACGTTGTAATACATTTGATTTATAATTCCTTGCAAGTGCATATGCTAACCCCATCAAAATATCTTCAACTTTAGCACCATCTTGCTGATGATGAATCATGTCTGTTTTAGAAAACACACTGCATCTACCGGCTATCCTTGGAATTTGTGTAGCTTTTAAGGTATAATCTGAATATTCATCGAGTTTGATGCCTAGCCTTGATACTTGCTCCTCTAAGAAAGAACCAGTACCGGCTGAACAGCTAGAATTCATTGCATATTTTATATTTGATTTATTATCATTACTTATATTTGTTATATATCTTGAACTTTGTGCTCCTATCTCAATTATTGATTGAATGTCTTTATTTGTGTATAGCGTGCCTTCTATAACTGCTGACAAATCATTTAGTTGATTTTTAAACCCTTTTGCATAACTTCCAATAAATCCAATATAACAACTAGAAACATTGAATTTCTCCTTGGTTATTTCTAGCTCTTTTTTTAATAAGTCTTTTATATTCCCATGGTGAAATGTACAAACTTGATATACAATATCACCTTTTTCATTTAATATGACAATTTTTAATGTTGCATATCCAATATCTATCCCAATGCTATACATGTCACCCTCCATTTTAATATTGATAATCTTTATCATTTACATATCTATAACATTATAGTACAATTACTATATAGATACACGTATCTATAGCTACTTTTTGAAAATTTGGAGGTACTCATGAAAAATATAGCTAACTATCTCTATGACACTGTGCTTTTTAAGGGTAAAAACATAAATGAAATAGCTGAAATACTATCAACTATTGATTACAATATTTGTTCTTATAAAAAAAATGATTTGATATTCAACGTGGAACAATCCACTAAAAATATAGGTATTATCTTAGAAGGATGTATAGAAGTTCAGAAAAATCTTGCTAATGGAAACATCATCAACATACTATACAAAAAAACAGGCGATCTCTTTGGAGAAGGTTCTGTATTTTCTAAAGCATCAACATATCCTTGTAATATTTATTCTGAGACAGAAAGCACCATACTTTTAGTATCAAAAAATGCTATGCTGGAGTTGTTATCTTCTGATAAACAGTTACTTGACAATTTCTTATCATCTTTTGCAAATAGAGTATTGATGTTAAATCTTAAGGCAGAGTTATTGTGTTATTCATCTATACAGAAAAAAATCGCTTTTTCTTTACTCTATTTAATGAATGAACATACTTATGGTAATACAGTACGCCTACCTTTTACAAAAAAAACATGGGCTGAACATTTAAATGTATCTAGACCATCCTTTTTTAGAGAAATAAAAAAACTTCAAAAGCAAAATATATTGCATATAAATGATAGAGATATAACTATACTTGATATGGATAAATTAGCTAATATCATAAATAGATAGATAATTACTACCTGCTTTATCAATATATTAGCTAAAATGCGAAAAAAGGAACTGAAATAAATTCTGTCCTTTTTTGTATAAAGCCTTTTACTACCCTATATCTCCTATTATTTTAAAGTGCAAAGTACTTAAATTCAAATATTTCTAATTCCCAATGAAAGTCCTCTCATATTTGTTATGTATTCGTATGATTTAACAATTTTATACTAAAAAAAGATGTTTAGTCAATTTAAACATCTTCTTTATCTCATATTGTTATTTGATTTTGTCCAATATTCTGATTATCCTAACAGTACAATCTATCTTTCTATTAATACTTTTTCTCCATGACTCGGATAGTGGAAAATTCATCTTATCTCTGGCAATTTTCCCCATATCCCAAAAGCCATCTTCAGAAACATTTTTGTTTATCCAGTTAGTAAACTCTACAAACTTGTCTTTACAACCTTCATATCGACTAAGTAGTTCGTATGCTCTAATATATCTATTTGCCTCTCTAGAGCAAAAATCTTTAGGTGGTGTCTTTAAATTATTACTGTAAATATAGTATATTCCTTTATCTTCATTCATTATATAATCTAAAAACTTTGATCGAATATCACTATCCAAATACCCTGCTAACAAAGAAACTACATAGAAATTTTGAAATCCCCATATACTCTTCTTAGGCTCCGGTTTTAAAACTTCATTGTAAGCCTCTAAATATGCCTTATAATCATAAGTATCTTCTGAAAATGCATGAGTTATAATTTGAGCCCATTTTTCTGCCATATTTATAGCTAGTTCATTTGATGTATCTATTCTGACCATCCAAGTTGCAACAAATAGCTTAGTTAACAAACCCCAATCATGCTTCTTTTCATTATAGTCTCTTAATACTATCTCACCAAGCATATAACTATTCATATAACCTAGTACCTTTTTTATAGGTTCATCGTTTATATCTAACCCCACTGTCAAAAGCCTTCTGATAGCTTGCTCTGTTGTGATTTTTGAACTTGAAAACTGACTCATACTGTGAAATTGTCCCCATGAGCCGTCGTCCCACTGTAAGCTTGTGATATTTTTTATGTGTTTTGATTCCAACAAAGCTTGTTTTGCTTTTAAAAGTATTTTATCATCTTTGCTAAGTTTTATTATATCTCTCATAAGTAAGTACTTAGGTATAGTATCTAAATCATAATTTAATAACGCTTTTGCACTTATCATCCAATCCCTCTCTTTAACCATTTATTAAATGACTATTTCCTTGATTGTCAACATAAATAAAGTCCATGTTTTTTAAACGTATAATATCTATGTTATAATTTTGCTCTAAGTTAAAAGCTTTTCTTCTAGACCATTTACTTTTGATACAAACATATCGTAGTGGGGAAATAATATGTGATAAGTCATATTAAGCCCGTTAATATCCAAACCTTCTTCAACAGGTAACCCTTCTATATTATTAAACTCACCTGCTAATTTATTGCCTGTTGAAAGCAACATAGCACCTGCACTTGCTCCTACTATAACTTTATTGTTTTGTATCATATCAATTAATACTCTATCTGCACCTGATTGCCTCATGCATTTTACTAATTTAGTATATACTCCTCCTATTACTACAACTAAATCATATTCTCTTAGTCCACATATGTTTTGACTTTCTACATCAATAAAATCAACAACACCAATACCTTTACTCTTCAAAAACTCTTTAGTTCTTAATGCTATAGGATGTTTGGCTTTTGTAGGTATCCCCGTTGGTATTATACAAGCTTTATTTATGCACTTAGTTATTGTTTTTTTCTATTGTTTCGTAGACTTTGTGATTAATGAAACCTGTTGATGTTAATAAAATCATAAAAAATCCTCTCCCTTTTAACTATTAACATTATATCAAATTGTCTTGTTTTATACAAACCCATGTTCGATTCTATTATGCATTGTACATATATATACATATTTGCATATTATATCGTGGAATAGTAATAATTTTATTTTAAATGAAAGGGGCAATAAAATGGCCATTAAATACTCACTCTCTTATGACGCTAACAATTACTCTGGCGGATATACTGTTAACATAAATATAAACAATATAGGTGACGAAACTATAGGCGATTGGACTATGGAATTTGACTTTGCTGGTGATGAACAAATCCTTAGTTTTTGGAATGTAGCTTCTTATCTACAAGAAGGCTCTCATGTAACAGCGACAAATGAAAGTTTTACTGGTAATATTCCACCAGGTGGATCAGCTCAAATAGGTATGAGTGTATCAAGTACAAATCCTTTTATAGCTTTTAATAATGTAACATTAAATGGTATACCTCCTACTATTGAATACGGCGATATCTCAGTAACCGTAAATACGCCTTCTTTTAGTCCATCAATATTTACTCCAACTATTACAATAGGTGATATCTCAATGGAAATCCCTTGGGGTGAAACAAAGCCATTTACCTTACCTGCAGATATGTCCTATCTAATTGAAGCAGAACCTTATGTTACAACCGAATATATATATAGTGGTGAAGCAACTCCGAATTCTGTAGATTTAAAACCAGACACTGTTGTAAACGTTGTTGTTGATTATACTCAAAATGAAATCAATCCTAATGTATTTGGTGGGTATTTTGCATCTTGGAGTGATAGATGGGCTAATCAAGGTATGAGTACTGACTTAGCTAATCTTCCTTCTTATGTTAATTTAGTATTAGTTTCCTTTGGCAAACCTGATATGACTTACTCTGGAAACCTAAATTTAGACGGTACTGGTCTTTCTTTTAGTTATGATGGTTCTGTCTTAAAAGAAGCTATAGCAGTTTTAAAACAACGTAACCCTTCTACTAAAGTAGTTTTAAGTATAGGTGGTGAAACCTATACTGGATGGGATGAATGGGATATTGATACTATAGTTACAGTCGTTCAAGATTTTGGATTTGACGGCATAGATATTGACTTTGAGCCTGACGGTGGATTTGGATGCCTTCCTGATGCTTCTGGTGTTATAAAATGTAGAGCAGATCAACAATATATTGAACTAATTCAATCTGCAAGAGCGGCTCTTCCTAGACCTATGATTGTAACAGCTTCTCCTTTTAGTGTAGGTGCGTATGGTGAAGATCAATGGGTTGATGCTCCTCCTGCTAACCTAGCTAATACAGGTATGTTTTTGAATCCGATGAGAACTGCTGGCGACGACCTTGATTATGTGAATGTACAGGGTTATAATGCTGGAGAAGTATTTGATCCACTACAAGCCACACAAGCATATAATTTCTATTTTGGAAATGGTATTTTAATGGGAGCTCATGTTCCTCCAGAGGCTTATGGTAATCATATCTGGACTGTATCTGAAATAAATCGAGTAGGTTCATATATCAATGATAACAATGTAGGTGGAATGATGATGTGGCAATTATACGCTACTACGCCAGATCCAAGCGATGATTTCCCTGACAATCAAATCATGGCTAGTGCTATAGCTAGAAACCTCGGATTCCCTAATTATGATGCACCATTATTCCCACTATCGAATCCATCTGATTTAAGTAATGTAGATAATATTACTATTGAAGGAATGAATGCAAGAGTTCCAAATAATCCAAGTATCAGTTCACGTATTTTCCCAAGTGGTAATAACTACGAGCTTATAATGTATATTAACTCGGGATATAACGCTACTATGGTTACCTTATATGAAAATGGTAATCCTATTGTATGTAAAGCTGTAACTGACACGACTCCAGATAGGCAAGAAGTTAGAATAAAACTAAGTTCTAAACCTGATGGTTATTACTCTTACCGTTTCTTGGTGGAAAACTCATTTGGTGCTGTTTACACCGATTATTTGACTCTTAATATTCTCCAAGCTTATTAAAACAACAAACAACCACGGATACTTTGCTCCGTGGTTGTTTATACTACACATTTTTAAATTAATCGTTCTCTTACTAATAGCAAATAAATATTATTCAAACTCTGTTCCACAATGTGGACAGCTATGTACATTACCAGCAAGTCTGTTTGGTAGACATGCTCTACATACAGGACACCTCCAAGGTATCACCATAATTAAAAATCCGCTAAATAATGCTAATCCTGCTATTACTGTTAAATACACTGGTGGTTCTCTAAAAACACCTGTATATTCAAGTATTGCAAATATTATTACTGTACCTAATGATATCAATAGTCCAATATTCCTGAAAATAACTTTTTTCCTGAATTTCCGTTTGACTAATTCTTGTTCCATATCTACCTCCTAGGATAATATTTAGTTACAACTCAATATGCAATTTTTGTAATATAATATTTTATTTGCTATTACTTTCTACTATTATTTTACTATATTATACTTTTTGGTTCAAATTTATTTAGTTCTATAATCTGAAACACTTATAATGAAAGTATATAATTTATATTTTAAATATTAATAATCAACTGCTGAAGATGGTTAAATTAACTGGCTTAAATTAATAAATAATGCTTTAACTTATATTAAAAAAAATAGCTGAGTTCAATTAAATTCAGATAGCCTTGAAAATAAGCTCATTTAGCATTGACGTAACTCTTTTATTGGATAGTTTTTGAAGCGTTTTTTTAGAAACTTCATATAAATATATAAAGACTATTTTTATGAAGGAGGTTATAAATAATGATTCATCCGTATATATATGGGTTAATGCTAGAACACTACATGCGTATGGATTTTTATGCTAGAATGCGTTATGCAAATTATCTCAATTCTTTAAATGAACATACTAACTATCTTGATGCTATGAAAATAGATCCATGGAATAGTAATATTGTTTATTGGGGCGGAGAACAAGTTACGTATAATGGTAAAGTTTATGAAGCTAAATGGTGGACTAGAGGTGACGTTCCTGATAAACCTGTAGCTAATCCTTGGGAAACTCCTTGGAAACTAGTTTCTGGAGGTACTGAACCATCACCTACTCCACAGCCGACTCCAGAACCTACCCCAGAACCTACCCCTATTCCAACTCCTATACCTACTCCTGAAGAACCACCTACACAAAACATACCTAACGTCTATCCGGATTATAGTAATGTAGATGTTGGTAAAGGTATAAAATGGCCAAGTAAATGTTTTGCTCCTTTTGTTGATGCCACAGGATGGCCACCTCTTAAATTTGCTGACATGGCAAACACTTTATCTGTACCATACTTTAATCTAGGTTTTGTTGTATCTGAGAGTAGTAATCTATGTAAAGCAAGTTGGGGAACATATTATGCCGGCGAAGCTGGTCCATTAAATGACCAGATAAAATCCATTCGTGCAATGGGTGGAGACGTCATAGTATCGTTTGGTGGAGCTGCAAATACACCTTTACATGTAACTGCTCCTGATGTAAACACCTTAAAGGAGCAATATAAGAGATTTATCAAAGCATATGGTCTAACTAGAATTGATTTTGATATAGAAGGTGCTTGGCTAAATGATAAAAACTCATTAGTAAGAAACAGCAAAGCAATAAAACTGCTACAAGATGAACTAAAAAATGAAAACTACATGCTACAAGTTTGGTATACACTACCTGTTCTGCCTAGTGGATTAACTGCAGATGGAATCAATTCACTCCGATATTTACTTGCTGAAAAAGTTAATTTAGATGGTGTAAATGTGATGACTATGGATTATGGTGATTCGGTAGCACCTAATCCACAAGGTAGAATGGCTCAGTATGGAATAGATGCTATAACTAATCTACATGCTCAGCTCAAATCTGTACACAATGAATATGGTATTAGCAAAAGTGATTCAGAACTATGGAGCATGATAGGAACCACTCCTATGATTGGTATGAATGATGTAACAACTGAAATATTTACGATTAATGACGCTAATAAAACAGTAGATTTTGCAAAACAAAAATCAATAGGTATGATATCTATGTGGTCACTTAACAGAGACAAACAATGCCCTGGCGGTGAAACTAAATATGTATCAATTACTTGTAGTAGTATTCTTCAAAAAGACTATGAGTTTTCAAGCACATTCAATAAATATAATGATTTGAGCAATTTCAAGCCAGGTTCAGGTCCTACCCCGCCATCACCTGGTGAAGGAGGTATCCCTAACTGGTCATCTACAGCTGTTTATGTTGGTGGAGACAGAGTTAAGTATGAAGGAAAGACATATGAAGCCAAATGGTGGAATCAAGGTAGTAACCCTACTAAAGAAGTCGCAAACCCTTGGGAGACGCCTTGGAAATTAATAGGTTGATTTAAAAACACAAGAAAGTGGTTCATAATGACAAAGTTATCAATCTAACAGACTTTAGTAAAAGTTCAATTCGGGGGCGTGTTAAAATTGAGTAGCAGAGCTTACTTAGAGGTAAGTGAGCAACGGAAATTTGAATACAACGCAGAAATTGGGCTTTTTTCTACAGTCTGAGTGGTCTTATACATAAACCACTCTCTTTACTATACTATAGGTATAGTTATTACCACTTTCCCACCATGACCTTTTGAATTCTCTATTATGAGTTTACCGTTATGTTTCTTTACTATAGAGTCTGCTATATACAGCCCTAAACCATAGTGCTGTGATGAGCTTCTGCTCAAATCAGACATATAAAATTGTTTCTTAGCAAATTTTATATCTTCTCTGGTAAAACCCTTTCCACTATCTATAATTATAAACTTTAAACAATCTTCTTCTCCAACAGCTTTAAATATTATTTTCCCTCCTACAGGCGTATAATTTACTGCATTTGAAACAATATTCATCAAACAACGATAAAATAAATCTTTATCTATGGTTAGTAATTGTGGTAAATTCTCATTCTTGTGTACAACTTCTATATCTTTTGGAGTAGCCAATACAATAAGTTCTTTTGTTATATCTTTAATAAATTCTTCTGTATTTATATTGTTTAAAGAAAATGAAATACCTAAATCAATATTCGATAATCTGTTTAACAATATAATATACTGCTCTATTTGTTGAATCTTTTTTAAAATATAATCCATATATTCTTTTTGTTCGTTATCCAGTTTTGTTTCTTTTAATAGCTCTGCATTACCTTTAGCGACGGTTAGTGGAGTTTTTAAGTCATGAGCTAGTGCAGATATCTGCTCTCTCTTTGATTGCTCAAAGTTCCATTGATTTTCTAATGATTTCTTTAGTTCTGTTTTCATATCTGATAGCGAGATAAGTATATTATCGAACTCTTCAATCTTTGAGCTTCCCGTATCAAAATTTAAGTCTTGCTCCTTTATTTTTTTTGTCGCAACTAATAAAGGTTCTAAGCTTACTTTTAAATTTTTAGCAAATATAAGTGTAATAAATATTACTGCTATTAAACACACCACCCCAAAACTTATGATTAATAAAATCTCTGGCTTAGGAAAATGCTCGTTTAGCCACTCAGAGTTATAATTGAGTTGTACATAATATTGCAATACACATATTTCATCACCGTTTTCTATTAAGTAATATCTTTTAGATGACCCTGAATATTTATCTAATTTGTTTTTTGCAAATAGGATGGATTGTTTTAAATTTTCTTCGTTCATATTAGTCTTTTTGATGTTTAACTCTTTGTCCAATATAGTATATCTACATCCCTGTGGTATCATCTCTTCTGTTATTTCTTTTGCATTAATTAATACAGGCTTCATTTGTTTTATTATATTTTCTACATGGTTTGCAGGAATTAAAAATTCATATTTTAAACCTATGCTAACTAAAAGCATAATAATAGAAGCTATAATAGCAAATACAATTATTAATGTAGCCAAATACTTTATAAAGACTGCTTTTAAAGTGGTTTTTCTGTTTATCTTATTTATTTCCATTTATAGCCTATCCCCCAAACTGTTTGTATAGGATTCATACTGTAGTTAGAAAATTTAGCCCTAATATTTTTTATATGCTCTGCTATAGCAGAGTTATTGCTCTGCCCATCATATCCAAAAACTGCTTCATAAATTTGTTCTCTTGAAAATGTCTGCCCCTTATTCCTAGCCAAATATTCACAAATAGCATACTCACTTTTTGTAAATAGTATCTTATCATTTCCTACTATTATTTCTTTGCCTAGTAAATTAAATTTAACATCTGACACTATAAAAAAACTATGCTTCTCTCGTTTTTCTCTACGGATATGTGAACTTATCCTTGCTCTAATTTCACTCATTCCAAATGGCTTTGTTATATAATCATCTGCCCCTATACCAAGTCCTAACACTATATCACTTTCAAGTGTCTTAGCAGTAATAAAAATAATAGGACAATCTACTATATCTCTAATTTTCTTGCATACTTTGAAACCATCAATATCTGGCATCATAACATCTAACAATATTAAATCATATCCTATGAAATCACTGCTTGACATTGATTTGGCATTATTTTTAGTTACTACAAGATGATTGTCTTTAGACAGGATATTTTTTATGAGTATTAGAATATCAGGCTCATCATCAACAACAAGTATTTTAGCCATATTATCCCCTCCAATTCATCTATTATCTACTATTCGTAAAATCTACTTCCTTCCCATTTTGAAAACCATAGTACTATAACTACTAATGAGATTGTAGTTATAGCAGATATGTTAATAAGTCCTCTTTTAAAACTTTCCTTTAATAATTCATATACATCCATATTAATACACCTTAAAACTGAATAATCACAAAGTCTTACGCCCCATGCCCAAGGGACTACATTCCATAACTTATCACCTATACCAGTCACCATTATCGCAGATACTAGACTTCCTAATATCCCTACTCCTATAGATAAACCTTTCGTAAATCTTAGGCTCAAATACGTATGCAAAATATACAAGAAAATATTGCCCACTATTAGCCCTATTGCTACATTTATATAACAGCTAAAAGGTAAATTTGTTTCTTTTAGTACGTTTGAAAACAAAAATGCAAAAGTTGACAATGCTATGGTAATAGATATAAGGCTACCTGTAATCAAAACTATTAGTTTACTAATTAATGCTAGTGGTTTAAATCTTGAACCAATAAGTAGTTCTTGAAAATTACCCGCTTGTTCTTCTAACGATATAATCATACTACATAATAATGATATTAGTAAAGGTAAAGAAACGGCAAGTGTCTGAAAATATGCACTGATTTTGATTGTTGTAGCCCAATTTGAAACTGAATAATATCCTACAAATACACTAGCTCCAATAATTGGAATCAATATATGTATCCAAAACATCTGAGTCCTCTTTAACTTATAATAATCAGCTTTTATGAATCTATATAGCTTAATCATCACTTCACCTCCTGTTTACTAAACCAATTTGATGTTATAAAAACTAGCAAAGCAAATAACATTATTGATAAAATCAATCCATATACTATAACGTTATCCCCTAATAACATATCTCCTTTTTCAGCCAATGTTCCATTAGGTAATATACCTAATATCGGGCACATTAACCTCGTAGTCCAGCTATATGGACATATCCACCAAAAGCTACCACTTACCATGATTATATTAAGTACTATTCCCACTCCACTATTTATCACCACTGTTGTGAACAACCCTGTTCTTTTTGATAGATACATACATAAAGGAATCTGCCAAAGAGAAGTTATAACGATAACTATTAACCCAACTATTATATTTATATTATGTATAGGTTCTTTTATATCATCTATAAAAACTATTTTACCTACAAAGACGCTTATTGCAAGTAATATGGAAGATATAAAAAGAAATTTACCAATTACTAAAATCTTAGATATCCATATCTTTTTCAAATCAACAGGCAAACTCATAACACCAATATATTTCTGCTTTTTTTGTTCTTTCTGATGAACTAAAAAACATATGAGTGCGATATATCCCGAAAGTACCATTACATACCACCAATTCAAACTGTTTACTTCAAACCAAGGTGGTGATAGTGCGCCAACCAAAATGCTAAGTATCGGCATAATCATAATCAATTTTCTTATAAACGTCCTTTTCAATTTTAAGTTTTCTGCTTTTATATAGTTTTTCACATTATCACCCTATCTTTCTCTCTTAACGAGATTCATAAATAAACTCTCTAGATTTTCATCATTATTAATTTTTGATTCATATTTTAATATACCACCATCTATAATACCAATATAATCTGCTGTTTGCTCTATCTCACTTAAAATATGGCTCGAAATAATCACTGTGATTCCTTTGCTCGGTAACCTTCTTATAAGTTTTCGTAAATCGTTAATTCCTATTGGATCTAGTCCATTAGCTGGTTCGTCTAATATTAATAGCTTGGGATGATTTATCAAAGCAATAGCTATTCCTAACCTTTGCTTCATGCCCATTGAGAACTGACCAGCTCTTTTTTTGCCTGTATCTTTCAAATCAACTATTTCTAATACCTCATCTATACGTTTTTCATTAATTCCTAATAGCATTGTTCTAACTTTCAAATTTTCCCTTGCTGTCAAGTTTTCATAGAGAGGTGGCGATTCTATAAGCACTCCTATATTATTCAAATCTTTTCTGCTCCAATCATGACCATCAAATAACACTTTACCAGTTGTAGGCTTTAATAACCCAGTTAACATTTTTAATGTAGTAGATTTTCCAGCCCCATTTGGTCCAAGTAATCCATAGATTGTATTTCTCTTTATTGAGATATTAACATTATTCACAACGCTTTGTTTTTTGAACTGTTTACATAATTTTTTTGTTTGCAAAATATAATCTTCCATATCAATCATCTCCTTCTTTAATACCATAATAATAGATAATTTTAAGGATTTTATAAGGAAAATAAAAAAGATTGTAATGTTTTAAAAACATACAATCTTTTTGGTAATTTTCTATTTATTTTTCAACTTTGCTGATAATACAAACATCACTATCATGATTAAAATATATATTGTATAAATTGTATATGTAGCTTCAATACCTATCCCAAATGACATCTCTGGGTGCCTAAAGGCATATCCAACAAATACAATCATCACTATAACCATTAAACTCCCAATAACCAAAAATAATTTTGATTTATTCATCATTTTCACTCCTTTACATATCTAATCTATATTGATTCCCTCTAAGTTTAGTTTGTTTATAGGTATACTCATTTGCCCTATATCTGTATTTCCAAAACTTCCGTGAAAATCTGAGCCAGCTGTGATAATCAAGTTGTTTTGAACACATGTCTCTAGACATGCGTTAGTCACAGCCTCTGTATGCTTAGGATAGTAACACTCTATACCATCTAATCCTAGTGATACAAGTCTTAGTAGTTCTTTTTTAAAGATACTCATATCTGTTTCTATAATACGAACTCCTGGATGTGCTAACACAGCTTTGCCTCCTGCTTTATGTATAAACTCGCAAACTTCTTTAACTGAATGAAACTCTACCGAATCATAAAAGCATCCATAATCAGTATACAGTACAAAACCATCCACTAAGCTATCTGTCAATCCTTTATCCATAAAATAATGTAATGCCTTCCATCCACCTTTTCTACTATCATAGTCATATTCCATAAAATCATCTAGTGTAATATTGTCATAATACTCCTCTAGTTTTCTTATCAGCTTAATACTTATTTCATCCAATAATCTACGGTTTTCCTTTACAAAATCACAAAACTCCTTGTTGTTTAGATCAACACCATATCCTAGTATATGTATATCAATACCTTTATCAAGCGAGTCTAACTCTACAGCAACAATACTTTTAACTCCTTTTTCTGTGCATAATTCCTTTAGCTGTCTTGTGCCGTCAAGTACATTATGATCAGCTATAGCAAGCAATCCTACTCCATTTTGGATAGCTGTATCTAAAATTTCTTTTGGAGATTTTGTACCATCTGAGTACAACGAATGAATATGTAAATCTGCCGTCTTCTCATCTGCCATGTGATTCCTCCTAAACCTTCTATCATCATTTTGTATATAATAACACTAATGGTATCGCAGTTATGATAAGCATGATTATAATTCTTACATTACTCATTTTACCATAGGTTATGGTAGTTTTAGCTTTATTATCCCAATACGTAGAGTTTGTTTCTTCAAGTTTATTGTATGCTAAACCTCCCGTAATTAAATCTATGAAAGCAATATACATACCACAGCCTACAACATATACTAGTGTGCTTCTTATACAAGCATTTTTAAATGAAATTTTTTTCTCATTTCCAGTATTAATCTTAATGTTACAAATATACTTTGCAGGTGTAGTGCCTAATGTTGATAATATTATTATTTCTATTATAACATACACTAGTCGCGTAATAGGCATAAAATTGATATGCTTTATATCTACAAATATATTTCTTATACCCAGAATTCTAGTAATGATAATATAAATTGATGAGACTATTATATAGTCAGCACACCTTGCCCAAAATCTAAGCCAAGGTTTATGTTCACTTTTAGTTTCAGCTTCTTCTATTTCATTCTCAACTAAAACCTCCTCGCAATTAAGAGTATCTTTCAAATTGTTATATTCATTGTTTATTTCTTCAGCAGACAATCCGTATTTGGTCATCGTCTTTAAACAGTGAGCTACAAAAAGATTTCTACCTATAACATCAACCTCTTTTATATTTATTATTGACGACATCCAGTATTCCCACTCTAATAATTCAACAGAATATTCTTCTTTAGTATCTATATCAATACCACAAATTTCCCATTCTTTAATTTTAGAATCGAATAGATTATCTTTTACCTTTAAAGAAATATATATCTTTTCATCATTGAGAGCAAAAGTACTTATTAGACTATCGAAAACAATTTCATACTGTTTTTGAAGTTGTTTAAATGAGTAGTCAATTTTACAAAGTTCTTTAAATACATCCTCAAATGAAACTTGTAAAAATAATTCCATAAACATCATATGCTCACTATGCTTTTCTTTAGAATTAATATAGTTATCTGATTCTATATATAGAGGAAGATTTCTTTTTTTTAGTTCTTCTTTTGCAATATCAACAGCTTCCTCTACATATTCATCTCGTTTTGCATTTATTACTTCAAATAATTCTCTGTTTTTTAAATCTTTTATCTGCTTGCTCAATAGCTCATTTTTTCCCATGAATGACCTCCATAATTAGGTAATATATAATATATGTATAGTTCTATATTTTTCTGTTATATCCTTCTATATTGTGGTAAGAAAACTCAAAATTTGCATAAAAATAGAGCCAAACGTCATATATCTGTTTGGCTCTATATATTTATAATTTATTTAAATTCTATAGATGAAGCTGGGAATAAAGTTGTTCCCCATATAGCTACTTTTATTTCTCCTGCTAATGGTACATTTTTTTCATCAACTACGGTTCTCCACCATTCCCAAGCTAGTCCTGTACATTCTTTTGCGAAAATATTGATATTTTTAGTGTTTGGAGGTAAGTTGATAATAGATGAATAGTGTGCTGTTCTATCATGGTCATTACCATCCCAAACCTTGTGAGTTAATACTTCATTTCCTTGGTCATCATAAGATACTTCATCCCAAGATACATTGAATCTAGCAACATAACCACCACTGTGATCTAGAACTATTCTTCCTTTGCTGTACTCTGTAGCTGTAGTTTCAACATAGTCAGTAGAGTTGTGAACTGCTGCTAATGCATTATCTTTAATGAAAGTGCTTGTATAAGATATAGGGTATCCTGGATTTTTCAAACTAAATGTTGCATTGTCTTTTATTATCTGTCTTATTTCTTCAAAATTTGTTGTTATAAGCTTATTATGCTCTTGTGCATCTCCACCTAATACAACAACTTGGAAAGAACTATCGTTTATTATATTCTCATATTCGGAGTTTGCCTCTATCTTTTGACCTTTGATTAAAGCTTTAAAAGCTGCTTCAACTTTATTGCTTTGAGAATTTGTTTTTAATACAACATAAACTGTTCTTCCATATGCAACATTTGAAACCATTACTGGTGGTGATTGATCACTTACTCCTTTACCCTGTAAGTGTTTAAATGTAACACTTTCATCAAATAAATCTGAAGGATTATCTGGCAATTGTGCACTTACAGTATAAAAAATTTGCTTATAAGAAGCAACCATATACTTTTGCTCGCCTTTAGTTATTGCTTCAAAATTAATACCTAATAATTGGTCAGCAACATCAATATCTACATTCAAACCCATTTTTAATTGATTCTTACTATATACCATAGTTTCGCTGTATTGAGTTCTTGCTGGTAAAGTATGTGTCTCTGAATCTTTTTTACTCCACTTATCAATTAATTCATTGACAGCTGCTGTAACTCCACCATAGGATGGATTGTCTACTGTGATTGTGTTATTTTTTCCTAAGCCCGGTAAATCAATACTGATATCTATCGGCTTTCTTTTTGCAGTTAAAGCTGTTGGTCTGTTTTTAGCAAAATCGCCATCTGCTAACAGAAGTGCACCTGGATACGTACGATCCATAATTGAATCAACTACTGAAATATCTACGGGGTTAGTTCCTAAAGATTTCTTAGTATGCTCAAGCACAATAAACTTTCCATCTTCCTTGTAACCTTCTTTTGGTACAACGTTTTCAATAACATCTCCTTGGTTAGCTAGAACCTCATACTTATTGTAATCAAGATTAGCTATACCTTTGTCAATACTGTTAGTTTTACTTTGTGTTAATGCTTCATTTGAGGCTAATGCTGGTTGAACACTTAAACACACTGATAACGCTAGTCCAACTATTAACTTGTTCATTTTTGATAACTTCATATACAATCCTCCTCTTCTTTAGATATTTTTGAGTCTACTTCTTGAGTTGATTGTACACCTGCCTAAGAACGTTTACAACCGGAAGGTTATGCCTTGCTATCCAATTAAAATATACAATGTAAAAAAGGAACATAATCTGCCGTGAACACGTATTTAATAGGAATGAAATCTCTCTTTTTATAGGTTACCAATATAATCAAATCTTAATTTATTTCACTTTTCTAAGATTAGTTTGCATTTAAATTAATCAAAAAACATAAAAAGCTAACATGATTTGGTATATTAAAATTGTAAAAAACTATATTTTCAAAGTAAAAAAAGTAAAAAAGAAGAAATACAAACTAATTTACTCTATTATGATTAAATACTAAAATTAAACAACCCTATAATTTAATTATAGGGTTGTTATGTTTGTTGATAAACACCAACACATAAAAGTCAGTCCTCTATTTAAATGCACTAATAATATAGTTTGGATGTTTAGAGCATAAGAGCTTTTACACAAGGTACTCAGGGGAACAAGTTGGACACGATGGCTTCCCTGGTACATTTCCACTAGTAGGATATAACCGCTTTAGTTGACACTGTTCTTCAAGCACCTTAGCTAAGACTACTTTTACAACTTCTGTTTCTGGTGTTGAAAATTCTGTAAAAGCGAGATTATGTTTTTCAAGAGGATCTTTTGTGAGGTTATAAAATTCTATTTCAGGAGATATTGGAGTCGTCTTAGTTGTAGTAATACAAGCCGAGCAACTAATTGTATCATTAATTTCAATAGGTTTCTCTGTAGTGGTTACGACGTCTTCGCAACCTGGATTACTCCAAAATTGAGGATTATCAAAATACATGGAATATTTCCATTTCTCTAAAGTATTATTTTCACCTGTAGGTAACATTGTAACTATGGTCTGGACACTAGTAGGTTGAACCACTGAAGAATATGGCACACCCAAAAAACTAGTTTGAAATAGCCCTTTGGTAAAATCATCATCGGTCATAAAATATATTGGTTCATCTAATATTGTACTTTTGATTTCTTCTATTATAAAAGGTGCTAAATCTTTACCTACTAAAGGATGTACTTCTGTATGATTTTCTTTAAGTACACTTTGAATTTCTATTTCATCTAATCCAGCAAGACCCAAAATTGTTGGTAATATATCTACATGACTAGTAAGTATATCTGTAGATTTACTTTCTTTAAATATTGCTGGATTGTGTACAATAAAAGGAACATGAGTAGATTCTTCATAAGCTTGGTACCATTTTTGATAAAGTCCTCCGTGAGCACCTAAAAGTTCTCCATGGTCAGAAGTAAAGATTATAATAGTATCTTCATAAAACGAAGATTTTTTGAGAGCTTCAATAACTCTTTGCATCTCTCTATCCACTGCTAGTTGCAAAGAATAGTACAACTTACGATAAAATAAAGTATCTTCTAAAGGTTGAAGTGCTTTTGGATAAACTTCTCTGTAACTTCGTTGCGCTATTGGTTTAGTAAGTAGTGATTCATTAGCTGTTGGCGCTCTAGGTATATCAGGAACAGATGGGTCTATTCTAAAATCATATAATGGGTCTATTCTTGTAATATCACCAAATATAGCTATGTCATGTGGATTAACAAAAGAACATGTTATCATCCAAGGTTTACATTCATTATCTAAATTAGATTTATTCTCATCCAATTGATTTATTAACTCAATTACTTCATCAGCATAAACTATATCTCTTCCACTAAGACCTATAGCTGCCGATGACCCTGAATTTCTAGGATTTCCTCCAAAAGGCTCAGGTCCAATCCATCCATCAAAA
Source organism: Abyssisolibacter sp. ZYX002 (assembly GCF_056892235.1). NCBI lineage: Bacteria > Bacillati > Bacillota > Clostridia > Eubacteriales > Clostridiaceae > Abyssisolibacter > Abyssisolibacter sp. ZYX002. The sequence continues at coordinate 383,427 of NZ_JARMXH010000004.1, read as the reverse complement.
CCAAATGGCCCTAAGCGATTTGAGTTAACATATATGCTTTCATTTTCAGGAATAGGTACACCTGTTTCAGCATTATATGTTAAATAAGAATCTTGTGTATCAGGTATCAGTATATCAGATTGAGATGCATGCCATTTACCTTTCCAAAACGTTCTATAACCTCCTATTCTAAGGTAATCACCAATTGTTGGTACAGTATTTGGGTCTAACCAAAACATATCAGGTTCAAAATCTACTTTAGCAGCCCCTGTAGTTTGACTTACACCATGCAACGAAGGATATTGCCCAGTATAGATAGTCCCTCTACTAGGTGAACATGCAGTACTACCAGTATAGTGGTTATTAAATTCTAATCCATTTTCTTTTAGCATTTCTTGAGCTCTTAATTCTAACTTGCGCCAAAGTTTAATTTCTTCCGTTTCGTATACCGTAGGATAACGTTCTTGGTCAATTAGTATGAATAGAAAATTAGGTTTGTTTAAAGAATTAGATATTGTTTTATTTTCTTTATTTTGATTCAAAATATCACCTCAAATAAAATTAAATTTGTTAAATTAATCAAACTGCATAATAGACAAATTTTATTATAATATATGAGTGAAACTTTAATATGATTCTATTTACAATAATAAAACAACTACATAATTTAATGATTCTAGAGTAATATTACCCTGTAGTATGTAAATGTAGTTGGCGTTCGCAAAACAATATATACCTATAGCTAGATATATTTAAAAAGTTGACTAATTTACGCTATCATAATTAAGTGATAAAATTAGCAACCCATTAATAAAATTATTGGGTTGCTATGTTTATTGTTGATTGACTAAACATCATTTGGTTGATAATTAAACTTTCATATTATTCCGAGTTCATTTAAAAGCTTAGCGCAATCTTTAAAACCTTGAAAATAAAGTTTTTCTTTCTCTATCCATTCAATATTTGTAGAGCTATCCCTATATTTTAACAAGAACTCTCTATCTTCATCTTTAAGAAGACTAAGAATTTTTTGTGCCTTTACACTTTCATTTATATTATTATCTAATAAAGCTTTATATTCATTATCATTATTACGCAAACCACTTAGCACATGCTCATGAATGTCAACAAATAAATCTTGAAAATACTCCTTATACTCGTTTAACATAATTATTGTCCTCCTTATGGTATCTTGCAATACTGCCACAAACAGGGTATAATAGATTTACCGCTATTTGTGATAGTGGAACTTGGAAGTGGTGAATTTGTTTGTCCGACATGCACCGCTTCCTTTTATTTATTGTCAACCAACTGAATTATTGCTTTTCTTATCACAGTAGAACGTGATAATTTATTAGCTTCACAATATTTGTCCAATTTATTTAACGTTGATTTATCTATCCTAAAACCAATACGTACAGGCATCGGATTCTCAGTTGGACGACCTATTTTTTTGTCGCTCAATAATTCACCTCCTTTTGTCCGACATAATTATCATATAGTTTCGTCGAACAAAAGTCAAGGGTTATGCATAAATTTCTTTTTTAAAATTTCTCCCTCAATTTAGCTCTAATAAAAAAACTATGTTTTAATAAATAATTTTGTAATACTTTTACCTATATGACTAATTATTTAACAAAATAAGCATTTTTACCATTAATTATTTATGCTATAATTTTCATATACACTATCAATAAACTTTAGTTTATTACTAAATTTACGTTTACACTAGGAGGATACTACATAATGATAAACCCTGTTATTAATCTACAAAAAGAAATAGAAAAATTACAAAGCTTTGCAATTAAAAACAAATCCAGTTTTACAAATGAAGAAATAACAAAACAAACTCTTATATTACCATTTATTAAAGTGCTAGGTTTTAATACTAAAAATCCAAATGAAGTAAAGGCAGAATTTTCTCCAATAAATGCACCAAATTCTTTAAAAGTAGATTATTGTATAAGTATTAACAATAAGAATTGCGTTTTCATTGAAGCAAAAAGCTACAATAAAAACATTGTAAAATACACAGAGCAAATGGAGAAATATTACAACGCGTCCGATAGTGTGGAATATGGTATTTTAACAAATGGTATTAATTATTATTTCTTCACAAGTTCTAAGCAAACTGAAAGAATGATAACTCAACCATTTTTTCAGTTTAATCTTTTAGATTACTCCATAGATGATCTTGAAACGCTTGTAGGCTTTACTAAAAATAAATACTCGTATAGAGAAATGCGTATACTAGCTTATGAAAATAGACTTATTAATAAAATGAGCAATAGTTTATTCAATTTGTTAGGGAATCCAAATGAACTCAAAGACTTTTTTATAGATGATTTTAATGGATTACCGAATGATACCATAAACAGACTAATTCCTATTGCCATAGAAAGAGCTGTTATCAAAAAAGGTGATGAGTACGAAGAAGAACGTAAGCAAAAAGTCGTACTTCGTTATTCCCAAGAACAATTATTAAATTTAGGAAGATATGAAATGATTGATTCTATAGGACATAAAATATTTATACCATCTCGTCAAAAATTTGATAAATTAATTAGAACTGATAAAGATAATTATTGTGTAGAAAAAGGAAATCCATACAGCGATTTTTTTATTGCTGCAATTTATAGTGATAAAAAAAATATCCAAGGCTATTTAATAGGACATTACTTAGGAACAAAGGATGAATCTGGTAATGAAAATATCATGCTATATTGTGCCCCTTGGGACAACATAGCATCTTTTGTACAAAATAACCCTATTGTTAATGAAAGTGGATTTATTAATGCAAAATTTATAAAAAGAGTCAGTAAAAACAATAGTATTTCTTACTATTTGCAGAGTAATATTAGTGGTGTTTCTTTTCAAAATTTTCCATATTTAGTAGTTAATATGAGTGATTTTCAAGAATTTTATCAAGAATATTTTGCATAAGTTTAATTATTGTATAAATAAAATAGGACTTCAAATCGTCTCACTTTTCTAATAGTTTTGCGATTTGAGTCCAATTATACTTTTGACTTCTAATTCTTTTTCTCTAAGATAGTAACCTTAGGATAAAAATTATATTTTTTGTACATACCAATAACACTTTCATTACCAACAGCTACTCCTATTTTAATTCTACGAGAGTCTTTCTTACTTAACCACTCTAACGCTTTTTCCATTAATACTTTGCCTATCTTTTTTCCTCTATAATCAGATTTTACATAAAGTGAATCAATTTCTCCTACTAATTTGTTATCAATAGATGCTATGATATATCCTATAAATTTATCATTTTCCGCATCTTTAGCTAGTATAATAAAAACATCCCTATCACTATTTAATATACTATTTTTTCTCATACTAAAATTAAAACTACTAAAATAATCACTAAAGTCAATGGATTTTGCAATATGTACTTCATTAAGTTCTTCCCATAAAGGTTGTACTTCATCTAATAATTCCTTACTTCCTATAATGTACTCAATCTTTTTATCAAACAAAACAACTCACACTCCTCTTATATACTAGTAACATTCATCATTTTGAAAAGAAAATATTAAACTTTGGATTATCTAACTTAAATACTGCATAAGGAAAGTCTATTTTTACAGCATGCCCTTTTTCTACTACAGTTTTAACATATAAGAACTCTGCTCTCTTTAAAAGTTTAATAGATGCTTCATTTTTTTCGTGTGTCCATGCATATAGAGTCTCAAACCCTAAAGTATTAAAGCAAAAATTGTTTATTGCACGTAATGCTTCTATCATATATCCTTTTCCTCTTGCTTTGGGATACAATGTATACGCATACTCTCCTTTTTTATGGTTTATATTCCAAACAGAGATAGTCCCAAATGGTTCATTTGTACATTTACCTGCTATCACCCAAAAAAGCCATTTGTTATTATTAACACCTGATTCCATACGCTTAAAATAATCTTTAGCCTCCTTCTCGTGTAGTAGCTCTTTCATATCTACAAACTCAAAATTGTCTAATGAACATTGAAATTTAAAGTGTTCTTTATAATCATCTGTAGTTGGTAATCTTAAAATAAGTCGTTTAGTTTTTATTATATCATTTGAGATTTTCATATCTTCTCCCTACAAATTAACACTACAAACATTTATTATTATTTTATCACAAATAGATTACATAAAAATGAAAAAGGAGCCAAGCTATCGCATTATTATACGATAACTTGGCTCCTTTATATCTATTTATATTCTATTTTTGAAGCTGGATGTAAGGTTGTCCCCCAAATTGCTACCTTTATAGTATTTGATAATGGTACATCTACTTCATCTAAGACTATTCTCCACCATTCCCAAGCAAGTCCTGTACATTCTTTAGCTAGAATCTTAATATTCTTAGTATTAGCTGGAACATTGATAACTGTTGAGTAATGAGCTGTTTTGTCTTTATCGTTACCCTCCCATGTCTTATGAGTCAATATCTCTTCTCCTTTATCATTGTACTCCACTTCATCCCAAGATACTATAAATCTTGCTACATATGCACCTCTATGATCTAGTATTATTTTTCCTTTACTATATTCTGTTGCTTTAGTTTCTACATAATCTGTGGTGTTATGAACTACTGCAAGAGAGTTGTCTTTTAAGAATGTATTTGTATAAGATATAGGATATCCTGGATTTTTCAAACTAAAAGTCGCATTGTCTTTTATTATTTTTCTTATCTTTTCAAAATCTGTTGTTATTAATTTATGGTGTTCTTGAGAATCTCCTCCTAATACTACTACGGTAAATGAACTATTGTTTATTATTCTTTCAAATTCTGTGTTCGCCTCTATCTTTTGTCCTTTAATTAATGCTTTAAATGCTGCTTCGACTTTATCACTCTTATAGCTTGTCTGCAATACGACATAAATAGTTCTTCCATATGCAACATTTGATACAATAACTGGTGGTGAATCATCACTTACCCCTTTTCTAGCTAAATCTTCGTATTCTAAATCTGTAGCAAATAAATCTGATGGATAATAAGGTAATTTAGCACTAACAGTGTAGAAAATTTGTTTATATGAAGCTACCATATATTTTTGTTCACCCTTAGTTATTGCTCCAAAGTCAATTCCTAATATTTGATCAGCAACTTCTATATCCACATTTAACCCCATCTTCAACTGATTCTTACTATAAACCATTGTTTCACTGTATTGAGTTCTAGCTGGTAGAGTATGTGTATCTGAATTTTTCTCACTCCAATTATCAACCAAGTCATTTACTGCTGCTGTTACTGTACCATAAGATGGATTGTTAACTGTTATAGTATTATCACTACTTAAACCCGGTAAATCAATACTGATATCTATAGGCTGTCTTCTCACAATCAATGGTGTTGGTCTATTTTTAACAAAATCTTTATCCGCTAGTAATATAGATCCTGGATAGGTTCTATCTCTTATTGAATCAACTATTGTTATATCAATAGGAGAAGTTCCTAATGATTTTTTAGTATGCTCTAAAACTATGAACTTTCCGTCTTTATTGTACCCCTCTTTTGGTACAACATTTTCAATGGTATCTCCTTGATTTGCTAGTATTTCATGTTTGTTGTAATCAAGTTTGGCAATACCTATGTCAATACTTTTAGTACTTTGCAATAGTGGTGATGATGAAGCTATAACAGGTTGTGCCACTATACATAACGATAAAGCTAGTCCCACAATTAGTTTGTTAACTCTTGTTAATTTCATTATACAAACCTCCTATATTTTTTTATTGGTAGCTTTCACTACTTCATCCATACTGCTAATGTTAGAATAATGTACTATGTATTTATTTGGGTATAAAATATGGTGATGAAAAAAAGATAGGATAAACAACTTTGTTTTTGTGGTTTTATAACTTGCTATTGTATTAATTAGATATTGCGTTATTTAACTAAAGAATTGTTTTAAAAAATTAGCTATCAGTTTGATTTGATAGCATTAAGTATATTTGTATTTAATTTATTATATCAACAGTATACATTTTTGTCAAATTTATCAATAATTGGATAGCGTAGTTATGCGTTCTAGACATTTACCCTTATCTCTAAATATATGACCATTTATTTCTCTTCATTCTATTAGGTGTACTATATTTACTCCACCAATTATAGGCACTTTTCATCTGACGATTAACTTCACTTGAAATTTTGGTATACAAATAGGAATCTGATTTTTGCACTAGAATTTGATCCTTACTAGGTATAAAATTTTTACTTTTTTTCTCTCCTACTGATTCATAATGATAGTATGTTCTAAATCTCGTATAACGTTTTTTTGATTTATACACATCTGTATAATAAAACCATCCATCAAACATCCCTTTTAATCTATATCTTTTAATAGTTGAATATACTGTAATATTTTCTAAAGACTGAAATTCTTCAGTATAATAATTAGTTAATTCTTTTTCGCAATCAGTAAAGACTGTAGATATTTCAATATTAAATGCTCCCCCACATTTATAAGTATAAAACACTAATAATTCTATTCGATTACCTAAATTTCTCTTATAATGCGGAAAGTCTCCACTAAATCCCTGCTGTTCTAACAATGGTATAACATGTTCTTTTAAAGAAGCAATCATTTCTTGTCTTTGTGACATACAACTTCACCCTATTTTCTCATTTTTAATCTTTATAGAATATGGTCATATTTAATTCCAGTTTTAGTATCTACTATTTAACAAAATATATTAAGTTTTGCGTCTATGCATTTGTTTGTGTTATAATAACAATCAAACGATTCTAGGTAGATTTATTTTAGCTAAGTATTCTTCATATTATTTGTTCTAAATTAATTCTTTAAACACATTAAAAGGAGTTGACAAATTTGAAAATAGTTACTGGTAAAAATGAGAATGAAATACTCGCAATTAACAAAGATGATAACATATTAGGTAAAGGATATATTTATGAATTCATAGCTTCTGAGATATATGAAATAGATAGAGTTAACTATTTCATTGATGTTAAAGCTGAAGTAGGAGACAATGATAATAAAATAAAAAAATTCATTATTCAAAATTTGGTAGAGAAAGCAAAGACAAAAAGAAAAAATTATCCAAGTTATAAATCGAAAGTGTACAATTGTTGTTTTTCTAATGATGAAAAAAAGCTTGTGTTATTTTCATCAATTGATGGCTTTAAACACGATGAAGGTATGCATATACTAAGCTGTGACCTAAGTACAATTACTCCTCATAAAAGTAGTAACCTTGACTACGAAATAAAAGAAGATTGCTTGAACAACGACGAAGAAATAAATAAATTTATAAATGTACATAGCAAGGTATTCAGATCTCATCCTTATACTAAAGAACAAATCATTGAATTTAAAGAACAAAAGGGATTCAAAAACATAGCGATTTATGATGGCGAAACAATGATAGGCAATATTTTGCTCATAGTTGAAGATAATAAAGATTCTGGCTTGAAAATTGGTTGGTTAGAGGATATGTTTATTTCTAAAAAATACAGAAATAAGCATCTGGGAGAATTTTTAGTAAAATCCGGTCTAGATTACTTTAAATCATTAGGATTAAATGAGTCAAGACTTGAAGTATGGAGTGCTAATATACGTGCTTACAACTTATATAAGAAAATGGGTTATAGCTTCAAAGAAGAAACTGAATCATCTGTAGGGATGTGGATATAACGACCATTATTATCTAGTATCATGATACAAATACCCCCAATAGAAGCAGTTTCTATTGGGGGTTATACTAGTTAAAGTTGTCAATGTTTTTAATTACTTTATCCTTTTAAATATCCTTTTACCATCAACTATATTTAATTTTATTTGACCATCTTCTATAGTTCCAGAATATTGTCTTTTACCCAAAAGATTTGTTACAGTCCATTGTGGATTTTCATCTTTAGGAATATCTGTACTAGCTTTATATTCTAATTTAACTGGATTAGTAAATATTTGATCTGCTTTAACACTCAATATAAAGCTTATGGATTTATTATCTACTTTTAACGCCTTCAATCCACAACAAAAAAGCCAGGATAATACCCTTCTCTACCTTCATCAAATTCATCACTGGTTCCATAGTATCTTCCGACTAATTCTTCATCTTCCTCTTCTAATACAATATAATGATCTTCAACTAAATTTTTTGTATTATTCTCATACTCGTATTTATAAACTCCAAATCAATTTATTCTTTTTGTCTATCCACACCAATTATACATTTGTTTTTTCATTGTCTATATAGTAAACCACTTTATTGCTAATTTCAATATTTGTACTAAAATTGTAACAAAACTTGTCGGTTTTTGTTATAATAATTTTATAAAAAACATTATAAAGGAGAAATCATGTTTAATTTAAACGACCTAGTGGAAATTTTTCAGAATAATAGCTCTATAGCAATCCCTATAAGTTTACTTATTAACATAGGTATAGCTTTAGTAGGAGTACTGCCTTCCGTATTCGTAACAGGGGCTAATATAGTTTTTTTTGGAAGTATAAAAGGTTTCTTTATATCTCTTTTAGGTGAAACTATTGGTGCTTATATCACTTTTACTATTTATAGACTAGGTCTTAAAAAGAGAATTAATAAACTAACAGATAAAAACAAACTACTCAATAGGTTAGCTAACAGCGAGGGTAAAAAAGCAGGTCTATTGATATTTGAAGGAAGAGTGATTCCTTTTCTTCCATCGGGATTAGTAACTTTAGCTGGTTCAATAAGCAATGTAGATAGCTTAACATTTACTATCGCAACTTTTGTAGGAAAGATGCCCTCTATAGCTTTGGAAGCTTTAGTTAGCTATCAGATAATAAATGCTTATAATAACTGGATAAGGCTTGGTATAACTATTATAGGTTTAGTAGTATTGAAGTTTACGATTGGAAGAAAAAATAGTAGCTAAAAAGAGAGCAAATTTGATATGCTCTCTTTTCTTATATTAATCATTTTCTCCTTATATTACTTATTTCTGCTATATATCTGCTCAATAGTTTTTCTTTTTTTCTTGTGTACAATTGTATCTTTAGGATATCCTAATGCAATAACTAATACTACTCGTTCATTTGATTCTAAAGTTACATGTTTTTTAATCTTCTTCTCATTAAACCATCCAATCATACATGTTCCAATACCTAACTCAGCAGCTTGTAAACAAAAATGCTCCGCAGCCATACCAACATCCAAAAGATAATAAGGCAATCCTGTTATCATCTGACCAATTTTAGAAGAACTGTTTCCTTTCTTGGCAACAACCACTATTAACGCCTTTGCTCTAAGTGTAAATTTATTAAATCTAATAACAGAATTAAATGTTGCTTTAGCTATATTGTTCATTTTATCTGGTTCATCTACAAGAACAAAACGCCAAGGCTGTGAATTGGTAGCTGATGGTGCTAATCTGGCAGCTTCAACACATTTTAGGATATCTTCTTCTTTAATTGGTTCATCTGAAAATTTTCTAACACTTTGTCTAGCTTTAATCAAATCTTGAAAAGTCATTAAAACATCCTCCTACGTTTTAATTTCAAACATATTTCTTTATGTCAAGTTTGATTATGATATACTCTTACAACAGGTAAAAGCCAATCTTTATAATTATAAATACGCAGTATATTTTATTCGGTACCTATGCTAATTATACTAGCTTTATGATGTAATAATCCCTATTGGGTTATTTAGCGTATAAATTAATCTTTCATGATTTATGGTAAAAACTGTTCTGTAATGCTTTGCACATATCCATCTTGTGTGACAATCCTAAATGGTGGTCTAGAACTTTTATATTCCTTGAGATATTTGTCAAACTCCTCTTTATTAACAGTTTTATACCCACCTTTTCCTTTCCAATCAACAATATTATATTTAGTTTGCTTATTCACTTCACAATACATTGGGTAAGTAACAGGGTTGTGTATATAATACCCATTTGGCATATCCACAGGAGATATCTTCAGTTCCTTTAATCTCTCTGTATCTTTGTCAGTTAACCACTCAACTTGATCAAAATGAAATGATGGCTTGTCAGTGCTAAAGTTTAATATAAAACCAACAAAATGACTTTCTGGAGTTTTTGCAAAATCCTCTATCATAGCTGGATTTACAGTATCAAATGATTTAGGCACAATATTCAATCCTTTATCATTTTTTGTAAAGTTTGTAGCTACCTGCAATGGATCAAGTAATGAAGTTTTATTCCCATCATCACATTGTTTTTGCATTTCATTATAATAGTCTATTGTCTTTTTATCTGTTTTAGGTGTTACATAATATACATTTCCATTGGTATCCTTCCATCGCTCTACACACCATATACCTGCTTTTCCTTGCTTCGCAGGTTGAGATAAAAGAAGTTTAGCTGTCTCTCCTGAAGATGTAGTAAATTTCATCACAATATGATTGCCTTTGTAGGTCTCATGTGGCAATAATTTTATGCTTTCAAGGAATATTCGAACTGCAGTTTCCTGCTGCGCTATAGTAGTAAAATCACCTTCACCACTCCAGATGCACCCTAAATACTGTAACTGTGATTTCTTACGCGAAAATACCAATATAGGCTTTCCTCTACTAGTGTCTTCAGTAATCCATCCATCAACCATATTTCTACCTCCAGGAAGCATAACTTTATCTGTTTCTTCAAGCTTCAACCTATATTCAAGACTCCAGATTTCTAATGGTGATGAATATAGAGTATCAAACGACGCCATTTTTTCGAGTTTCGTAATTTTCTTATCAGCTACCCTGATATCTGACTTCTTATTATCATTAAAAGCATTAATCTCCTTCTCAACAAACTGATTAGCATAATCATCTACTGTAAATTGTTCTTTTTTAGGGTCACTCATTAGCCCGACACAAGCTACTACTACAGCTACTATAGCTACTACAGTAACCCAAAATGCAGGTTTTTTATAGTTCAATACATTTACAATTCTACCTTTAGTATTATTTTCACCAAATGCAAGAGGACAAGTGAGTATGTTTCGTCTGCCCGTAGATAGCGATAAAAGCGAAGTTGTATAATCCTTTTTGATATCACTACCCATTTGTTTTATAACACTTTCATCACAAGACAATTCCATGTCTTCACACATAAGAAAAAATGCAACCCAAGCAAGAGGATTAAACCAGTGTATACATAATGCAAAATATGCTAAAGGTTTTACAATGTAATCATATCTTTTAATATGTGTTTGTTCGTGTTTAAGAATATAAGCTCTTTCATGTTCATTAAGATTATTAGGAAGATATATCTTAGGTTTAATTATACCAAATACAAAAGGTGTTTTTATACTCGCTACTTCATAAATATTATCTGAAATAAATTTTGCTGATTTTAATTTACGATATAATTTAATAGCTGTAAAAATGCTATATACTAATAAAACAATTACTCCTAAAACCCACACTAATTCTGCTAATGTAAACCAAAATTGAGTTGAACTCATTTTGGCACTAACATCAGATGCAGACGTTGAGCTTTTTACTACTTGGTTTATTACTGTAATACCACTGTTAACTTGTGGTGAATTAGAATACATTATATTTTGTGGGACAGTCTGTGTATTGGCAGGTATTAGACTAAATATGCTTTCAAATGAAAATGGACATAAAAATCTGAACAATACTACTAACCAAAGGGCATATGAGAAAATTTTAGGTGTCTTTTTAAGTAGAAATCGTGCAACAATAACAAATAAAATAACATAGCTTGTTGTAATACTCATATCTAAAATCTGTAAAAACAATTGATCCATATCTATCCCTCCTTATGCTCATTGATCAACCTTTGCAACTCATCTATTTCCTTGTTATTTAATCTTTTACTTCTTGTAAATGATGCTAAAAACTTCGGAAGCGAACCATCAAATGTTTCTTCTAGAAACTGTTTGCTTTGTTCGGCATGAAAGTCATCTTTTTTTATGAGAGCTATTACCACACCATTTTTATTTTCAAAAACTCTTTTTTTCTCAAGACGTTTGAGCATGGTATATGTAGTAGATTTTTTCCAGCTCAATTCTTTCTCACACAACTTTACTAATTCTTTTGATTTGATAGGCTCACTATCCCAAATAATATCTGCAAATTTTGACTCCGTATCAGTAAGTCTATATTCTTTCACTATCAACATCTCCTTTCAGTCTACAAGTTGTAAACCACTTTCTATAGTTTACAACTTGTAGACCAAATTGTCAATAGAAACTTACATAAAATTTTTACCATAGTTCCTATACTAAAAATAACTAGACCGACAAAATACAATATGTCGGTCTAGTTTTATATCAATATATCTAATTATAATTTTGTTGTTTATCTCTAAATAGCTTACTTAAAGGTATTGTAGCAACAGGAATAGCAACTCCCATCCCAATATTCATGCAGAAAAAAACAACAATGGCACTATTAATCAAATAGCCAACTAATCCTATAAGCATTATCACACCGTTAGCAAGATAAGCATATTTTACTATCTTACTTCTTTTATCTTTATCAAATGCTAAAGATACAAAAATGCATGACATACCAAAAAAAAGTGTCCATCCTAGCATATTAATAGCGGCGATAGCTGAAATTGGGTTCGATAAAATAAATTGCTCAAGCCCATTTGTTTGCCCATTATTTATTAACATTCTAACACTACTTATTTGAACAAAATAATTTATACTAATTAATATTAAAAAACCAAGTCCAAATAGTTTAGCAATCTTTATATAATACTTTTTTGTTGGTTTAACAAGCTCTTCAATGCTACATAGCTGTATAACAAAACATACTCCATACAAAATCATGAAACACATTGCAATATGCTTAAATATTTGATTAGTTGTTAGAACTGTATTTACATAGTTTTCAAAGTTTGTCCACAAGAAAATTGGGTTTAAGGCTAAAATTGCAACATAGCAAATAGTATATGTTACAAATGCGATAACAGCCATTATTGATGCCCAATAGCCTATTTTTAATGCTGAATTATTATTCATATATTAACTCTCCCTTCAATATGTTTGTACTCATATAAAGGAGAATTTTATTCTAGTTTTTGTGTAAAGAGAATTATATCGACAAATTGGAAGTAAGGATTTCTAGTGAAAATTAAACTAAATGTTTTCATGCAAATGTAGCCTATACTAATATTTGTAGAAACCATTAAAAATATCGCTGGATTTATGATGAAGAAAATGATTGATACAACTAGTAAAATAGATACTATTATTATATTGTATTTTTTCATATACACATCTCCTTTTAATTAGTTAATCCAACTCTTAATCTGTTAGCAATGTATTGCAAAATAATAATATAATTACTTCTTTAGCTTCCTTGTTACAATTAGAGATATTGGTTACCAATATTTCTTCACTTTGTTAATGATTATAACATAAAAAATGCTTATCTACAATTTTTGCTAACATACTATCTTGACTACTAAACACTGTCTGATATACTAATATATACATTAAATTAATGACATTATATTTTACTTTGCATTTTTAGTACACCAATTACAAAGCAAAGTATTATTTACTTTGTTAGACTGTAATGGAAGGAATGATAACTGTGGATTGGCTAGATAGAATGAATAAAGTTATAAATTATATTGAAGATAATATTGTTGGTAATATTGATTACAATGAGATTGCAAAAATTGCTTGTTGCCCCAATTACCATTTTCGACGTATGTTTTCGTTTATTACAGAAATATCACTTTCTGAATACATAAGACGTCGACGCTTAACACTTGCAGCTTTTGATTTACAACATAGCAATAGTAGTGTTATTCAAATTGCATATAAATATGGTTATACATCTCACTCAGCCTTTACTCGTGCTTTTAACGAACTTCATGGGATTGCTCCTACTTTAGCACGTAAATCAGGTGTAAATTTGAAGGCTTATCCACGAATGTCTTTTTCTATCTCGATTACAGGAGGTACAAACATGAATTACAGGATCGAAAAAATGAATGAGTTTTCAGCAGTGGGTTTCAAGCATACTGTAAAAACTGATGAAGTATTTACAACAGTACCTAAACTTTGGCATCAAATACATCACAAAGGCTTTTCAAAGAAATTACTAGATTTAATAGACACAAATGAAGAAAAAAAATTAAATGGTATACTTGGTATTTTATCAGGTGGAGATTGGGGAAAGAATATGGATTTATCATACTACCTAGCCATTCTGTATGAAAAAAATACACCTGTAAATATGGAGAAATTGCACTTTCCTGAAAGCCATTGGGTAGTATTTGAAGCCTCAAATCTTTCTGAAGTAGCAAACGCTTGGAAAAAATTGTACACCGACTGGCTTCCAACGTCAATATATTCTCTTGCTAATTTACCAGCAATTGAATGTTATTATCCTCCAGATCATAATCCTCAAAATGAACTTTGGATACCTATTAACAAACAAAATTCAATTACTCTATAACACGGAAGGAATGATAAAATGGCAACATTAAAAAAGATAGAATTCATAGAATTTGGACCTTATAAAATTATCGGAAAGGAAATAAAAACAAAGCATCAAAGTTTTAACCCTGTTTGGGGATCAAAGCATGAAACTATACCATCTCTATGGAAAAGATGCTTCTCTGATGGTACCTTTGACAAGCTTATAGCTATGGAAAAATACTTCCCATCAGAAACACCTGAAGGTTACCAAGGGTACAAAAGAGACTATTGTGATAAGGATGGAACATTTACTTATCTTGTGGGTTTTTTTATGAAAGCTAGCACTCCTACTCCTGATGGATATGTTTCTTACAATGTTCCTGCTTGCACTATTGCAAGAGCATGGATTGAAGGTGAAGAATATGATATATTGCCTAATGCTAGTAAGTTAACAATTAATTCTATTAAGCAAAATGGGTATACTTTAGATCTGCAAAATTACTTTGAATGTGAAGTTTATACTGATATAAGGTTCAATATACCTAAAAATAATGGTCAAAAGGTTTTAGTACTTGATTATTATATACCTTGTTTAAAAAAGTAAAATGATAAAAGCTTATGGCACAATAACTCTAGCAAATATGATCTTATCTGCTAGAGTTTTATTGATTAATATCTTATTTATATATACACTTTATTTACATGCTTTTAATAGTATGTTATACTTGCAAAAAATAAACACTATAATTATTCACATAATACACCTTAGGAGGTTTTTCTATGTTGGTTGACGACAGTATAGTATTAGATTTTTTAAATAAAGAAAATCATGATTGTATTAAAAATCATTGGGTATTTCAAAATATAAATAGAGGAATATTTTTATTTGAAACACCAGATTGCAACCTTAAAGATGAGATAAATAAAATCCATACAATAATGAAATCGATTCTTTTAAATTTTACACCTCTTAATGAATCAATTTATTCTGCTTTGTATCCTAACTGGAAATCTATCACAAGTAATCTCAATATACTACTCGTTGTGGGATGTCCTGAGCCTTATGATGCTTTGGTAAGAACTTATAATAATAAAGAATATATAATATTCGATTTGATCCGTTTTTATGAATACTCTATAAAGGGGCATAATATTGATACGTTAGTAAAAAAATTAATCACTCACGAAACTTCTCACATTTGTTTGCACGAAAAATATCCTTTTCCTCTATCTAACGCTTATATTGACAAAATGAAATATATCGTTTTTGATGAAAGTTTTGCACATTTACTATCATTTAAAGATAATATTAAGCAAATAGATTTTTCTACATATATAGATGAACACTATAATAGATCTTTCACAAAACTAAAAGATGCACTACAAGAAAAAAAACCCCTCAAACAAGATCAATTACTTATTGAATCTAACTATGGTTCTTATTGGAGTAAATATGCATCTGTTAGTGGCAAACTATTTTTATCAAACCATTTGGATAATATAGTCAACATCTATAATAATGGTATATCTAATTTTATATCTTTAATGGGTTTATAACAATCTGTACTCATTATTATTTCAAACCCCAATACTAGGCGGAATAGTATCGGGGTTTTTCAATTTTATTTAGTAATTATAATAAACAGTAAGCTTAACATATTGATAAGACTTTAAACCATAATAGTAGTTACTTATATTTGTACCATTATAGTAAACATACCATGTTCCTTTTGCAGGTGTGCCAACAAGTGCTCCTGTTACTTCTGTTTTATTTAATGAACCCCAAGGTGCTGAAACATATCCTGATTTACTATTTTTTACGTGTATCCTATTTGATACGATAGCACCTTTCCCACTCCATGATATATTTGAATTTGCATCAACAACAACTTTTTTTACAACTGCACCTGATGGAATACCATAGACATTAAATTTTATAACACTTGAATCACCACTTTTACCCGCATCTAAGTATAAACTCATTTTCTTTGAAGAAGTAACAGTTTTTGATGATGAAATTGCAAATGAAGTTGTTATCATAAATGCCATACATATAACTAGTAATAATACAGCTAACTTTTTAATATTCATTAATATCACTCCTTTTATTATCTCGACAAAATCGCTCCCATTTTGCCAATACTTAGTTTAATTTTGATAGAATCTAGTAAATAATTATATTGTAATATTTTTTAATTACATACCTAATCCAAGTTCTATTGTTTAAAAAAATTAATTAATATAGTATTCACTTTTTCAGGAACTTCATAATGTGCTAAATGAGATGCATTTTTGATAATATGAAAATCCATATCAGGTATAATTAATCTTAACCTATCAATAGACTCTTTAGGTATGTTCTTATCGTTATCGCCCCATATTAATAATGCAGGTATATTTTGTTGTTTTACTTTTTCATAATACGGTTTTGAATCGGTTAGGCAATTTCCTTTCGCATTTGCTAATACAGCACGTTTTTTTCCTTTGTACACTAATTGTGCTTTAAGCTTACTTTCTAGTTCTTCTTTTTTTGTATCATCTAATAGTATACTAGCTTTTTTAAGTATAAATTTATCTCCTGCTACACTCATGAAATATTCACCTAATTTACTTCTCAAAAGCCTTACAATATTACTCCCTTCAAAGGCATCAGATAATGGTGCTAAGAATACTATTTTTTCTACTAATTCAGGATGTTTAGCTGCAAAATAAGCACAAGTACTACCTCCTTGAGATGTTCCAACCAAATATATAGGTTTTCGTATGTTTAGTTTTTCAAGAAGTTCTATTAGTTGCTGATCATATAAATATCTATCGTATTTATCTAATTTAGGTCTATCAGAAAATCCATGTCCGTATACATCGTATCTTAAAACCCTGTATCCTTCATCTAATAATGGTTGCATATTATAATCCCATGTTACAGCAGGTGCTGCATTCCCATGAACTAGCACTATTAGCTTTGCATCTTCATTTCCTTTTAATTCATAGTGAGTATATCCATTAGATAATTTGACAAAGCTACCACCAATACTAGCTCTTGTTGTTTCATTGAGTTCTTTACTTTCCATATCACCTGTAATAACTGGAAGTAAAACTATAATCACAACAAGCCCTAGAACTATCCAAAACACTTTTTTCATTTTCTATCAACGCTCCTTCAATTAATTCTAATTTAGCCTATTCTTTCTAAACTAAAAAATTATTCTGTTTTTACTATACTAAATTATATTAAACATAGTTCTTATTTATTGCTTAATTAAAAGATAAAAAAGAATCCATTTAGAAGTGCTTTATAAACTTACATGATTTATTATATTAATAAATAAGAGCAACTCACCTTAATGCTCGTCACTCTTATGCCTTCACTATTTTTCTTATAAAATTTATACTTTCTTCACTTAAACATAGCACTATAAGTGTTTTTGTAGATAATACGCCATTCTTCATTATTTTTTAAAAAAATCGATTAAAATAGAATTTATTTTTTCTGGAAATTCATAATGTGCTAAATGAGAGGCATTTTTAATCAAGTGAAATTCCATATTAGGTAAAGTTACTCGTAATCTATCCATAGATTGTTTTGGTATACTCTTATCATTTTCGCCCCACGTTAATAGCGTAGAAATATTTTGTTGCTTAACTTTTTCATAATAGATTTTTGCATCGTGCAAACTATCTCCTCTCATATTTGCTAATACTGCTCTTTTTTTTCCTTTATATATTAACTGATTTTTGAGTTTTATTTCAAGTTCTTCTTTTTTTGCCTTATCCGAAAGCATACTAGCGGGTTTTATTATTAATTTATCCCCCATTACCCCCATCAAATAATCTCCTACTTTAGTTTGCATAAGTTTTAATCTGTTTTTACCTTCAAAATCATCAAATAATGGCGCTAAAAATGCTATTTTTTCTACTAATCTAGGATGTTCAGCTGCAAAATAAGCACAAATACTACCTCCTTGAGATGTTCCCACTAAATAAACAGGTTCTTTTATATGCAGTTTTTCTAAAAGTTCCATAAGTTGATTATCGTAAAGACTTTTATTGTACTCTTTTAATTTAGGTCTGTCAGAATATCCATGACCATAAATATCATATCTTAAAACTCTATACCCTTCATCTAATAATGGCTGTATATTATAATCCCATGTTACAGCAGGTGCTGCGTTTCCATGAACCAACACTATTACCTTTGCATCTTCATTTCCTTTTAACTCATAATGAGTGTATCCATCCGATAGTTTTGCAAAACTACCACCAATATCAGCCCTTGTTATTTCATTAAGATCTTTACTTTCCATATCGCCTGTAATAAATGGAAGTAATACTATAATCACAACAAGTCCTATAGCTATCCAAAGTACTTTTTTCATATTCAACCAACTCTCCTTCATTTAATCTTCATTTATTTTTTTAAAACAGAAATACATTCTAGCTTATATTACCATAGTTTTTTTTTTATTTCTTAATTAAAAAGATGAAAAGGTGTCCATTTAGAACAAATAATAATGATTTTTATTATCATTTTATAGAGATGTATAGATTTTTCTTTATTTGTACATTAATACAGTTTATAATAAAAGCTATAAAAACTCACAAATAAAGACAGAACTAAATTTGTATCATATGTCTGTCTTCATAAACTCTCTTTACACATCTATTTATAATTCAATATATTCATCAGACTAGCGGTATTATCATAACAATTAACAAATTCATGAGGTAATTTCCCTTCTTCACTATCCAGAATAAGTTTTACACTGCCTTTGATTAAATAGATATATTCATCAATCTCATTCATATGTCCACTATTAGTGAGTGTGGAACAATAAGAAATCTAGGTGATTATTGAATCCGAATAGTTTAAAAGACCTCCTTATTTTTAATAAGGAGGCTTATGCAGTGCATTATATTATTTATCTTTTTTATTTATTGCTTTAATGCTATTTAATTCATCAGCATTCATTCCTTCTGCTTTTAAAAAGCTAATCAATAAATCTGTTTTTCCATCTATATATGATTCTATATCGTTTGGATATTCTTTGGCAAGCTTACGTTTTATATCGCTGTATGCTTTAACTGCTTCTTTATTTTTTCTCAAATGATTTCGGACTAATAAATTATTTCTAAGATTTACACAACCATCAATACAAACATATAAATGATGCTCCATCCAGTTTATATGAGAATTATCTTTTTTATATTTAAAAGCTTCTCTACCTTTTATGCCTAAATCGCCCACATGTTTGTAACCAACACTTGCAAGTAGTTTTATTACTTTCAAATTGTCCTCTTCATTTTTTACAATAATAGCAATATCAAGAATTGGTTTTGCCCATAATCCTTCAACTGACGTACTTCCAACATGCTCAATCTTGGTATTAACTTCAACTAATAGCTCTTCATAGAATTTTCTAGCTTTTTCAAACTCCGTTTTCCAATTAGGATTATATGGTTTTACTAATATTTTTCTCATTGGTACCTCCATAGAATGGTTAAAATGTAGATTATAAACGAACCTAATGAAATAAATTCACATTATATTTTTATTTAAAATCTTTATTCTTTTTTAACTCGTTAAGACGTCTTTTGTGCGTCTTTCTATTTTTCCTTACTTTTTTTTCTGCGTATAACAAATTATCTAACTCTTCAATATATTCGTCATTAATGTTTTCATAATTCATTAATTTATCTAGTTTTTTTGATGCCTGTTTCATTTTCTTTTTAGCCATCATTTGCTCTTTGTGAATCTTTTTTTCTTCAAGTTCTAAACATTGTTCTCCTTTGTGATATTTTTTATAGGATTGATAAATGATTTCATGTTTTTTCATTTTTTATTCTCCTTAAAACTAGTTGTCTGAAAAAATATAAGTAATACATCTATTACCCTTATAATACACAAAAGTTGCTTTTGTCTTTCTGTTTATGTTCTAATAACTCTTTGCAACTATTACAGATTCACCTAAATTAAAGTTTTCATCAACAAAAGGCATGCAACGTCTTGTAAGTTTATAAGTAGACGCTACTTTATCATATTCTTCTTTTTCTGTTTCACTTAATGGTAACTCGACAAACCCTATAAAACCGCTTTCAAATAATTTTTCACATTCTTCTAATGTAGCACAACGTTTAGTGTTTTGGTTTGTGAAATTTTTATGTTTTTCATACATATCTACTTGCATTTCATTTAGCAAACTATCGCTATTTTCAATAAATTCATCTATGCTTATAGTAGTTTTTGATATTTTACCAAGGTCTCTACGTACATATGTTATCATTTCTTTCTCTAACTCTCGCTCGCCAAGTTCTAATCTTAGTGGAATTCCTTTTCTTATGCTATTCCATATTTTATCACTAAATCGCTTATCCATATCACCATCTACTTCTGTTCTAATACCTCTTGATTGTAGTTTTTGTTTGATTTCATTACACTTTTGTAGCAATAAAGTATTGTCTGTGTTTTTCTTTATAAATGGTAATATTATTATCTGTGTTGGTGCTATTTTAGGTGGAAGTATTAGCCCATCATCATCACTGTGAGACATTATGATTGCACCTATCAATCTTGTTGTAATCCCCCATGATGTAGTGTATGCAAGTTCTTGTTTACCATCTTTATTTTGGTATAGTATATTAAAAGCTTTTGCAAAGTTATTACTCAAATCATGTGATGTCCCTGATTGCAAGCTTTTACCATCTTGCATCATTGATTCAAAAGTATAAGTTTCCTTAGCTCCACCGAATCTTTCTTCTTTTGTTTTTGTTCCACCTATTGAATACATAGCTAAATAATCTCTTACAAAGTTCTGATATATGCGTAGTACTTGTTTTGCATTTTCACTAGATTCTTCTTCAGTTGCAAAAGCATTATGTCCTTCCTGCCACAGAAACTCAGCTGTTCTCAAAAACGGACGAGTTCGCATTTCCCATCTCATAACATTTGCCCATTGATTTAGCTTTAGTGGTAAATCTCTATAGGATTTTATCCACCTACTCATAGCCTCTCCTATTATTGTTTCAGAAGTTGGCCTAATAACATATGGCTCTTCTAATTTTGCATTCTCATCAATCCCTAAGTTTCCATCATTATTTTTCAATCTATAGTGTGTAACAACTGCAACTTCTTTTGCAAAACCCTCTACATGTTCTGCTTCTTTTGCAAAATAAGACATTGGTATAAGTAATGGAAAATAACAGTTTTTCACTCCATCTTCTTTAATTATTTTATTAAATTCATCTCTAATCAATTCCCATATAGCGTATCCATACGGTTTCATAGTCATACATCCTCTTACAGGCGAATTTTCTGATAAACCTGCATCTTGTATAACTTTTAGATACCATTTTGAAAAGTCTTCTTTTCTTGCACTCATATTTGTTTAATAATATATTTTACTAATATATTATTTTCCTCCTTAATATTTATTTTAGTATATTTATTATTCTTTAATATACGGTTTTTGTCAAGTGGATTGGCACTTTTTTAACAAAGAAATTTTACAATGTACTTAAACCTGTATAATTAATAGAAAATAATAACTTTATAACAACATTCTAACTGCACAATATTTAATAAAGCTTCATAAATATTTTAAGATAAGTTTATTATATCCAATTACCTTTTTAACTTTCTAATTTCATTATAATAATTATATCCTAGTATCATGATTACCCTAAAAATATGTTTAGTAGATATAACTTCACTCAAAAATATACAGCTTATTTTTACCCGTATACGCTACCCGTAATATAATCACTATCATTATATCTAGAAGTATACAGCATCCATGTAAACACCAAAAGGTAAAAGTATAGTAGCAGTAATGGTTTGAATAAGGGGCATCAATTATAATCCACTAATCTTTTAATTAGCTAATCATAGTAAATCTCATATAGTTATATTTTTGGAGATTGACTTGACATATACATGTATTATTATTTTTAAAATTATAAATCGAAGGCTGTCAAATGTTATTTGCTATTTGACAGCCTTCATTGTGCTATGAAGAATCTTTATAAACTTTTCCTCACCTTTTATATTTATTTTTGATTGCTTCTTCTACCTTAGACATTGCATACAGAAAATCTTGAGCATAATTAGAAGATGTCTCCATATACATTCTTGTAAAAGTCTTTATTTTTTCAAGTTTAATGCTCTTAGTAGATTTATTCTGTAATAAAGACAATACCCTTGTATATTCATCTATAAATGTTTTTATAATATCTTCTTTAGTTTCAGAATATTTTTTCTCTAGTAAAACTAGTGCATTCTCTATTAGTTTTTTCAACTCAGTATTTTCCATTATTATCTCTCCTAATTAAGTGGACTAATGTTGACGATCCATGAATTTGGCCAATTTAATGGCATTAATATCTGATCTGCCCCACCATTTAGTCTTTGACCATTTTGTGATGTTTGAGGAGCTACTTTACCAATGTTTAGTACAGTTCCTTTTGGTATTTTTATAGTAGCTACATAATCCATTGTATTTCCCCATTCAGGAAGTAACGCTAGTTTATCCATAATCTCTTGCTTGTTATTGCTATTAAAAGTTGTTACAAATCCACCATTTGCCTTTGCAGTTCCACCAAAAGCTCTGTATACTATTATATCCTGAGTGGCTTCTACTGTTCTGTAATTGCTATTAGCAAAAGATTCTTGGATCCATGTTGGTAATGAATTATCCTTATTAAGCTCTTTTACTTTAGCATCAATTCCTGTCGTTGTATTGTACATAGACTTCATGCTGTAATTTGTATCATTCATTCCAGTAGTAGCGTTTATGTTACCTACATTAAGTACAATTAAACACATAAGCAAAACAAATAAACTTAACTTACCTATACTTCTTTTCATTGGTTGCACCTCCATTGATTTTATTTTTTTCATATTATACTACCGTACAAGAAAAAACACAATAGATAAAATTCAAAAAATAAAATCCATTATTTGGGATAAAAAGTGTATAAATAATGTGTATAAATTAAGTATATAGGAGGCTTTATATTTAAGTCCTTAGTCTTTAAAAATACTATGATTTACTCCAAGTTTCGAGTTAATGTTAAAAATCTTAATTTAACAGTTTTTGGATCAAGTACATTTCTAAACTCAAGAGTATCACTAGAATTGACCATTTTGCTTGAGGCTTCCTTTGCTAATTCAATTGACTCTCAATGTTGAATCATAACAAAACTATTCTGATATATTTTTCTAATTTATTAGAAATTTGATTATAAAACTGCATTTTTATAGATATGTGTCTTCCTCCAGTTTAAATTGTAAACATTATATTTTTTGCTAAATTAATTTTATTTAATCTAAGAATAATCAAAGCTTTGATTTTATATTTTTTCAATTTTCAACCAGAGTTGGTAAATATGCCCGTTCAATTATTCACAGCGTCTTTTTTGTTTTTTAGTTAATGTAATTTTGACTCATATTTTATAATTTTTGAATACTTCTTTTTACATTTCTATTTTTTAATAAATAAAATACAATTAATAATGTACCTATCTCAGTTACAGGTGCTATTAGCCAAATTCCTGTATCTCCAAAAATTACTGGTAATACACATATATTAATTAGTAGAAGAATCAATCCTCTAAAACTTGAAATAATAGCCGATTCCTTAGCATATCCAATTCCTGTAAAGTAGAAAGAGGTTATTACATTGTATCCCGTTGCAATAAATGAAAAACTGGATATTCTAAGTCCGTATATTACTAATGTTACTAATTCTATATCTCTTGTAAATAAACCTGCATAGTATTTGCCACACACATTAAGTAATATATAAAATAAAACGCCTAACCCCAATACTAATTTACTGGTATATTGGCGCAATTTATCACATATTTTATAATCTTTAGCACCATAACTATAGCTAATCATTGGCGATATTCCTTGTCCAAATCCTATAACTATCATATTATATATATATCGTGAATATCCAATTATAGTCATTCCTGCCACACCAATAAGACCCATTCTTTTTATAACAACTAAATTCAAGAAAAACATTGTAATAGAAAGAGACAATTGACCTATAAACTCTGATCCACCGTTTGTTATAGTTTGTTTTAAATCCTTTTTATCAAATTTATATTTACCAAAACTAAATAGTGTCTTTTTACTAATAAAATAACCCACCATGATAAATGTTCCCAAAACAACTGCTATCCCAGATGCATAAGCAGCGCCACTTACACCTAATTTTAGAACGTCTATAAATAAATAATCTAATATTATATTAAGTATAGTGGTAATTATGGTACTAATCATAAACAAGCTGTGTTTACCTTCTCCTCTAATAAACATCCCCAAAATTATGTTTAACATCATAAATGGATATACCCATAACATTATGTCATAATAATCAAGCATTATATTCTTAGTACTTATATCTATACCTACATGATTTAAAATAGGTCTTAATATTATAGTAAAAATTGTTGCTAATATGATAAATGCTAATATCCCTGTCACTAAAGTTTGATTAAATCCATTTATACTTTTATCAATTCTCTTTTTTCCTAACCGTCTTCCTGCTATGGATACCCCACCAACGCCTATCATAATACTAACTGCAAGAAAAACATAAAGAATTGGCAGTCCTAAATTCATAGCCGCAAGTGCATCTTTACTTATTATTGTTGATACAAAATATCCATCAACTATAGTTACAAATGATGAGAGTATCATTGCTATAGTAGCAGGTATTGAGTACTTCAAAATACTTTTTATTGTGTTCTTTTTTATTTCTTCTAAATTCATAAAAAACTCCTTTCAACTCATTTAGCTTAATTTCATAAATGATTATATAGGAGTTTTGAATTAAAAACTTCTGAATTCGTGCTTTATATAATAGGTATGTATATGTCAAAGGAAAAATAGTTACAATTATGATTAATAGTGTTATATTTAGTTATAATTTTTCTTGACTTAAAATCCATTTTATAGTGTGTATTAATAGACCATATTCCTAATAGACCTTGAAATGTTTCAAAAATCTTCTTATTAGATCCCTCATATTCATACATCATATATTTTCCACCTGTTAGAATCATAGTATTACATCCATCTTTTATAGGTTTTGATGTAGTTATGCAAACATCCGTTATACATCTATTTGGATTTGTTAATATCGGATCATCATATGAAATCTCAAACTGTATACTTTCATCATTATAATATATTCTGTGTTTGTCTAAAAACTCTCGCCAATAATTTTTAAGGTTTACATAATTCCCAATAAATCGTTGATACACTACCTCTACATCCGTTAACTCTACTAATTTCATTCTACTATTATAGTAGTCGTAATCCTTATCTGTAAGGTCAGCACAGTATGTTAAGTCATTACTTATGATTTTATCCTTATACCGGTTCTTTTTAAATACAGCTGGTGATTTACCGTAATGCTTTTTAAAAGCTGTACTATAGTTCGATGAACTATATCCATAACTAGAACTTATCTGAGTTATTGATTTATCGTATTCCCTAGTAATTTGAAAAGCACTTGTTTCAATTCTCAATCTTTTAATAAACGCATAAACACTTTCTCCTATTATTGATTTAAAAAGACGATTGAAATAATACTTTGAAAAATGGCAATGTTCTGCTATAACCTCCACAGTTAAATCTTCATCTAAATGCTCTTTTATATAGTCAATAGCTTTAATTATAATTATATCTTGCAAAATTATTTCATCCTTTCATGCTGATTTAGCATTGCTATACATAATTAATCTGTTTGTCAAGTAAGAGTATTTTGCTTATTATTACTACTAATCATAAATCATTAATAGTTATTTAGCAATTACCTTATATACAAGTTATTTTATATCATACTATTTATTACGCAATGAATCTAATAATATTTCAATTGTATGTTTAATAAATGTATCCTTGTCTAAGTCGAAATGTTGTGTATAGGTATTCCCAGATAATGAAAGCATCTGAAAAAAACCTGATACAATAAATATAGAAGAAAGAGCAAGTTCAGATATTTCTAGATCAGACCTAATACTTCCATCTGCTTTTCCTTCAATAAACATGCCTATAAGCTCTTCAAATAAGAGTTTATCAATATCCATAAATTTTTTGCGGTAAGGTACATCCTCGTCTTTAGTTTCAGACTTTACCAATCCTCTCATATTTATTAATTGAACTAAGCGTGGGAATTTACAATAAAATTCATAGTATTCATAATAAGATAATCGGATTTTTTCAAATCCTGTATTCCCTTTTTTGATTTTGTTTTTTATCATATCTAAAAGTCGTTTGAATCCTCTAAATGAAACTGCAAAATACAAATCTTCCTTTGAAGTAAAGTATCTGTAGATTGTCCTTTTAGTAAACTCCGCTTCTCTTGCCAAATCATTCATAGATACATTTTCAAACCCATGCTTACAAAACAATTCCCCAGCTTTAGAAATAATAGCATCTTCTCGTTCTAATTGTTCTCGTTGACGCCTTGTTAGCTCTCTCAAAAATATTCCTCCCTTACTTATTGACAAATGAAATTTGATAAAGTATACTACCGGTATACCTAGTATACTTGAAGTATATCTGATTATATGAATTTTGTCAACTACCCAAAGAGGAGGTATCCTAAATGAAAGGAAAAGGAATATTCAATAAAGTAACCATTTATAAAATATTAGTTGTATTTATTTTTATTTCAACTTTATTGGTTATGAGGGGTTATAATCCTACGTTTATGCATTATAGTAATGGAGCTAATATACTGGACATGCGCTTTAGCTATGTAACGGATGATGTTTATAATATGTTTCATAGCTTAGAAAATGAAGGAAGACTCCTTTATATAAAACTTTTATTTGTTGATTTTTTATTTATTATCAGTTTTATATATGTGCAAAGCAATTTATTAAAATGGATTATGGGCAAATCTATGATAAAAACCAAATGGCGATTTTTGCTTTCTCTTTCATATTTACGTGCTTTATTTGATATTGGCGAAAATACACTTATTCTTTTTCTATTGAATAGTTATCCTACTAAATTGCCAAATCTTGTGAAAGTCTGTAGTTTTGTTACATCCTTAAAGTTTATAATATTAGCTTTATGGGTGATAGCCATACCTATCTCTTTTTATGCAAGAAGTCATAGAAAGGTAAACAAAACTAAGAATTGGAGTGAAATAATATGAAATCAGTTGTTATATACTACTTTTCCGGTACTGGAAATACTGAAATTGTTGCAGACATGTTTAAAAATGAGTTCTCAAAAAATAATTATAATATTACTTTAATCCGCATTGAAGATGTTCTAAAAAACAACCTAAAACTTGAACTTGAAAAATTTGATATGATTGGTATTGGATCCCCGATTATCGGTTTTGGAGCTCCTTCTATTATTTATGATTTTATACGTATACTTCCAAAAGAAAATAGTAAAAAAATATTTATATTTCGTACAGCTGGAGGAGTTGCACCTATTAACTACAATGCTTCAAAATTAATTATGAGAAAGTTAGCAAAAAAAGGGTATGAAGTTTTTCATGAAAGAGTATTTTCCATAAGCAGTAATTGGGTTGTTAAATTTGATGACTTGGTTATTAAACAGCTCTATGAAGTTACAAACAAGAAAGTGGGGATAATGTGTAATGAATTAATTGATGGGAAAAAAAGAATCTTGAAGACAGGTATAGGTCTCAAAATACTCGCTGAATTTGCAATGCATAGCTTTCCATACTTACTACGTTTAGTAGGAAAAGATTTGACTATAAATAAATCCTGCTCTAATTGTGGCGTTTGTATTAAAAATTGCCCAGTTAATAATATATATCTAAAGAATAGAAAAATTCGTTTTAAACTTTCATGTAATAGTTGTATGAGGTGTGTTTATTCGTGTCAGACATCTTCAATTAATTTTAGATTCTTAACTTTTTTTCCTGTTGCTGACGACTACAACATAAAGGAAATATTGAACCATCCATATGATACTACTACAACATCAGATAGACCAATTCCATCTTTTTTTGATGATTATGTTAATAGCGATGAGATGTAAAAGAAACTAATTTATATTATCCATTTCAAATTCATTTAAAATAGAAGGGTATAATTCTGTACAAACTTTTATAAATTTTAGTTAAAATAACAATTTCCTCTATTATTTTTTATATTTGTGTGTTATATTAATATTGTAAAAAATGTTAAAAGGAGGAAATTGTATGAGAAACATAAACAGAAAAACATTTACATTAGTGGCTGTACTTATAATGACGATTACACTAAGTAGTATTACAGTTTACGCAGCATCATGGCCGATTCTTAAAAGGGGAGATGATAATACCAATGTTAAATCTTTGCAGTGTTTTTTAAGATTCTACGGCAATGATGTAGATGGTAAGTTTGGTCGTGATACAGAATCAGCTGTTAAGAGTTTTCAATTAAAGAATGGCTTACAAGTGGATGGTGATGTTGGTCCAAAAACTTGGTCAAAGTTAATAAGAACTATACAAATTGGTTCAAAAGGTTCTGAGGTAAGAGCATTACAATATCAACTAAAGTATAAATATAAAAAACTTTTAGGTGTTAGTTATAATTATGAGATTGATGCAGATTTCGGACCAGAAACAAAGAAATATGTTAAGATGTTCCAATCTAAAATTGGTCTTGTTGCTGATGGTATTGTTGGTCCAACAACTTGGAAATATCTCTTTGCAACATATCCAAACAATTAGATAAACTAAAATTATTTAAGCATATTAACCCAAACCATCCATTTT
Organism: Abyssisolibacter sp. ZYX002; assembly: GCF_056892235.1. NCBI lineage: Bacteria > Bacillati > Bacillota > Clostridia > Eubacteriales > Clostridiaceae > Abyssisolibacter > Abyssisolibacter sp. ZYX002. Next base: position 354,308 of record NZ_JARMXH010000004.1, on the reverse strand, counting down.
AATATGATACTTCCAAAATAGACAGTCTAATCTAAAATCAGATTATCTATTTGGAAGTATTTTTTTATAGGAATAAACTCTAAATTTTCTCTTTAAATATTAGTTTATCACCTGTTCAATATTGTCTATGATTTTTTTTGCATAATCTGAGACATTCTTTTTCCTAGAAGCTGATGTATACGCATTAATTTCTATGTCCTTATTTTTCCACCTGCTTGAATCTGCTGTTAACAATAAAGATACATTACTGTAGTCACTATTATCTTTAAGATATTTATAAACATCTTGTTGTACTTTATTGCTCTCTATTGTTGTAATAATCTGAATGTAATCCCACTCTTTTGGATAAATATCACCTATCTTTGTTGCATCTGTTACAAAGATATAAACTGCCTTCCCTTCAAAATGTTTTTTGACTTCTTGTAAAACACTCTCTTTAAACGTACTTTTTTGTGTTATAAGTAATATATGCTTTTCTTCTTTAACTGTGTTAATTTCACAGTCTACAATAACATGTTGCGTCTTTATATAACGATAAGTCAATATACCTCCTCCAAAAATAACTAATAAACCTATAATACTGATAATTATTATTTTCTTTAATTTTTTCATTCTATTTAGCTCCTTTCACCTTATCTTTTTTTAAGTATATCAGGTCAATTTTGACTTGTCAATTTTGACTAGTTTATTTTAGTGTTTTCTCTTGACTTTTATATTTAATTCACTTAAGATGGTGATAATGGTATACTTAATTTTTAATATAATGGAGATGTTATTAATGAATATTAGTAAATTCTTAGTACTGGGTACTCTTGATCAGATAGATAAAGGAAGTGGATACGATATATTTGCAGAGCTAAGAGATAAGATGATAGATAAGTGGACTCATACAAAAAAAGGTTCTATCTACTTTGCAATAAAACAGTTGTTGCAAGAAGGGCATATAGTTGAAGTAATGGAAACCAAACAAGGTGCTTATCCGACTAAAACCATTTTTGAAACAACAAAATCTGGAAGATCACTTTTTGATAGTATGCAAGAAGAAGCTTTTAAAGGAATGTTCCCAAGCTTTATGGGGTTTAAATTAGGATTGAAATTTAATACAAGGCGTACACCACAAGAAATAATAATATATGCCAATAAAGCTATTGAAATAATAGATAATATAATTGAAAAAATGATCAAGTATCAAAATAATGATACTACTAAAAATGAATATAAGTTTTTTATTGAACATGACCTAATGTTGTATAAGCAGGAACGTAAGTGGATTCAAATGGTCATTAATCAATATACTTAATTTAAGTGATTAATAAAACGCCATCCCTGTAAACAATACTTGGATGGCGTTTATTTTTGTAGCTTATATAGAATTGAGCATATTTTATAAGTATGCTTATTTAAAAGTCATACAAGTAGTTTTTGTCTCTGTATAATGTTCATTTACTCATATGGATTAATTACGAGCCAAAGAATTTTGATTGCTTATATCCAATGTATGACGTATTTGTACCATCTTTCGCAAAACTTTTTAAAGATGTGTAAATCTTTACACATCTATCCTATAGGATACTAATAAAATATTTTGGTTATACTACCTTTGATAAAAAAGGTAGTATGAAATCTTGTATTACTAGAAACAATCTATTTAATCTGATACATCCTATAGACAGGAGTATATTATGAATGATAAATTTCAAAGGTTTAATTTTTGTTGTATTAAACAGATGGCGCAATCAATGATACATAATCCACATGCTCGTCCTAAGATGACAGACTGGTATAATCCTAAACAGCTTATCAAAACTGGTATTAAAGCGATTTTATCAACTATCCTAGGACAGTACTCCGACCCTAGATTGATAGAAGCATACGGTAAACAAAAGGGATATTTCGACTTTTCTAAAGAATATCTCCAAACTGAAGATGGTGGTTACATAACCGATGAGGAAGGCTTTTATATTAGAGATGAAACGTGTAAACGAGAAGATATTTGGATTGATTATGTCAGTGATTTGGGTGAGGGATTCAATTCAACATATACTGTTGCATATTATTTATCCCGTTTAAAGCTAAAATTGGAAGATCCTAAGTCACAAAAAGAATTGGCTACTTTAAGAGGTAATATACTTATTTTTGGTGGTGATCAGGTATATCCTGTGTCCAGTAGACAAAAATATCTAGAGCGTTTAGTTACTCCTTATCATCTTGCTCTTAGATATACAAATGCTCCACATCCCCAAGTCTTTGCCATCCCAGGTAATCATGATTGGTATGATGGGCTTGTTTCGTTTACAAGACTTTTCTGCTCACATAAATGGTTTAATGGTTGGCAAGCTCCTCAGAAAAAAAGCTATTTCGCTCTAAAGCTTCCCCATAATTGGTGGCTGATAGGTACAGATATACAGCTTCATGCTGACATTGACGGACCTCAAGTTCAATACTTTAAAGATATTGCTAAAAAAATGAAAGATCTTGATCGCGTCATTTTATGCAATGCTGAGCCCTACTGGATATCTACTAGAAAAGAAAAAAAGAATAGTCTAATCTGCGATGAAAATAATTTAATGTTTTTAGAAAATATCCTACGTAAGCATATACAAATATTTATTGCTGGAGACAAACACCACTACAGACGTTTTGAACATATACCTCAGAGATCAGATAAAACTCTAAATCATAGCTTAAAAACTGAAAAAATAACATCTGGTGGAGGTGGAGCTTTTTTGCATCCAACTCATAATATGCGTGAAAATTATATAACTGAACACTTTTCTGATGATTGTATAGAGGTAAAAGAACGTAAATTTGAAAGAAAAAAAGATTTTCCCACAGAGCAAACTTCAAGGGAACTATGCCGAAAAAATATAACGTTCTTATGGAAAAATAAAAAATTTGGTTTAGTAACTGCTTTTATATATTTATTTGTATCATTATCGGTATTACAAACAGCACCTATTTATTCTGATGCTATTAATTTTTATGAATTTTCACTATTAGAACTTTCGACGATTACCCATTCTCCTATATCTATCTTTTGCATTCTAGTTATCATTGGTGGTTTCATTTTATTTGCAGATGGTCATTCTCGTAGGTTTAAATATATTATAGGTGGTCTCCATGGTTTATGTCATATATTAGTTGCCTTTGTTATGACCTGCTGTGTTGTTTATCTTGTAAGATTTACATTTAACTTAGGATGGAATTTAATTACTATAATATTCTCAGGATTACTTATTTTTATTGGTGGTTGGATCTTTGGCTCAGTTATAATGGGACTATATTTGTATATATCCTTAAATGTCTTTGGCTATCATGGAAACGAAGCTTTCTCTTCCTTAAAAATAGAAGATTGGAAGAATTTTTTACGTATTCACATAGATAAAAATGGTGACCTAACAATTTATCCGATTGGTATAGAAAAAACCGTGCAACAGTGGCAATCCACTTCAGATAGTAAATTAACATCCTTACTTGAACCCAACATATCTGATTATGAACAAAAGAAAACAATTCCTAAACTAATTGAATCTCCAATTGTTATCCCTTTTCGTAAATCATAATATAAAAACTCTTTGGTAGATATTATATTAACTACTAAAGAGTTTTCTTATAGCTATACCAGTTATAAAAAATTGTCAAGATGATACGTATTCAAGTATCATTCAGATACTTCTTTTTTATTATTTCTTGCTCCCATGAACCTCATGACTATTTTTACAAAAAACCTCATTAATTTACTATCAAGCTCCTTATGGGCATTTTTTAATTCTTTCCTTATCTGTATATTTTGTGGACAGTGTTTCTCACATTTTCCACATTCTGTACAAAGATCTGCGCCTGATTTATTTCCACCACCAAATCCGACTACTCGACTAATGTATTGAAATTGCGTTATTCTACTCTTCCCAAAGAAATACTTACTATTATAATCACTGAAAGCACCTGGTATATCAACTCCAAATGGACAAGGCATACAGTAATTACAACCCGTACAAGGCACTTTCATAAGTTTCTTATATATTTCTTTGACTTCATCGATAATCTTAATCTCATCTACAGACATGCTATCAGGTGTTGTCAAATTTGCAACTTTTATATTTTCTTTAATATGTTCGTCAACATTCATTCCACTGAGAACAACACCAACTTCTTTATGATTCCATATCCACCTTAACCCCCAGAAAGCTGGCGATCTTTTTTCACTGTAATCTGCAAATTTCTCTTTCACCTTATCAGGAGCTTTTGAAGCTAAATTTCCACCTCTAAGCGGTTCCATTATAACAACACCGATTCCTTTTTCATATGCTTTCTTTAATCCTGCAAGCCCTGCTTGATTATACTCATCTAAATAATTAAACTGTATCTGACAAAACTCCCAATCATAATCTTCAAGTATTTTTATAAATTCTTCTGGCCTACCATGAAAAGAAAAGCCAATGTGTTTTATCTGCCCATTTTTTTTCTTTTCTTTAATAAAATCAATAATACCAAACTTTTTAAGCTTTTGCCAAGATTGTAAACTATCAAGCATATGCATAAGATAATAGTCAATATAATCAGTGTTAAGTCTCTTAAGCTGAGTATTAAAATATTTTTCAATTTGTATAGGTTTGTTCACTAAGTATGCTGGAAGCTTATCAGCTATATATATCTTATCTCTAAGATTATATTTATTGATAAATTTGCCTAATATAACTTCACTTTTACCACCATGATATGGATAGGCTGTGTCATAATAGTTAACTCCATTTTCAAAAGCATATAGCATTTGTTCTTCAGATTTTTTGATATCTATCCTGCCGTTTTTACTAGGAAAGCGCATACAACCATAACCTAGAACAGATAGTTTCTCACCACCCTTTACCAGTTTCCTATATTGCATATGATTACCTCCTTTATTATTTAACTAAGCTTTTTAATGTCATATCTATAACATCATATCCGTTCTTTGCATTATCTATCTCTGATACCGCAGTTTCAATGGGACATCTACCATCACCTGCTCTATTAATTATATATGGCACGATCTTTATATAATGAGTATTTATTCTATGCGCATTGGCATACTCCAGTGCTATTTGACTGATTATTGGTGTATTTATTTCTTTTGCTCCAATCAAATCAGCAAGCATAACTGCACCTTTACCCATAATCCTATCAACTACTATTATCGGCTTATTAGAACAACCAAACTGTTCATAATAATCTTTTAATGGTTTTACACCTTTTGCTTGTGAACTATAGATTATTTTATCTTCCAATAACACAAAACATGTTTTTTTAGGATACTTATTTAGTAGTTCTAGCTGCTGTGATACGATTATCGACATACAGATTCCTCCTTAAAGTATTAACTAATACTGGTATTATAATAAGTTGAATTAATATTCCAGGTACACCTGTACTATAAACGGCTAGTGTTCCAAATATAATGGGAAGCTTTATCTTGATTAACTGAATGGTAATTTGCATTAATGCTAATGATACCAATCTCCCTGAAATCATTGCACCAATTAGTGCAATATAAGGGCTAAATTTTCTCGTATATCCTAAGTATCCAGCTACTAATCCGTATACGCCCAGCTCAAAGAACATAAAGATTGCCATTGGTAAGGCAGGCATTCCTAGCGCAAAACCCATTGATACTGATACAGTTCCTATAACTACTCCCGAAATTGGACCCAGTATAATTGCACCTATTAAAACTGGAATATGCATTGGTAATAATATAGACCCTATACTAGGTCCTCCTATCAAATGAAAAATCTGTGGTAATATTATCCCTAAAGCTATAAAGAACGCTGTATATGTCAATCTTATTGTTTTCATTTTCAACTCCTTTCTGTGTGACCCATATAATTTAATTTTAGTTGACACAGTGTCTATAATTGCATTATACGCTTTGATTGACACTATGTCAACTATTTATTGAAAATTAACTGAATTTATGTTACTATATTTACACGAGGTGAAAATAATGAAATTTGAACGTGCGAGAACTAATGAGCAAATACAAGAAAGAAAAAAAGAAATCCTAAAAGCCTGTGCAAAGCTTTATGATGAATCAGGCATTGATGGCGTGCATTTCAAAGCAGTAAGTAAAATAACATCTTTCGTAAGATCAACAATATACACATATTACAAAACAAAAGAAGAAATACTTCTTGATCTTTTACTTGATGATATTAGGACTTGGTCTTTGGATGTCAAAACCATTTTAGAGAAACATGAAACATTATCTAGAGAAGATTACTGCCATGAATTAACAAATACATTCCTTAAAAATACTCGTATGCTTCAGTTAATGTCAGTACTTTACTCAATATTAGAGAAAAATTGTAGCCTAGAAAAACTAACAGAATTCAAATCTAAATTAATGGGATTAATGGAACCGTTATACTCAAGTATATCTAAATATTTTCCAAACGCTGACAATGACTCTAAGCACATATTTTTTTATAATTTGTCATGCTTCATTTCTGGTTTGTACCCAGCAACAAATTTGACTGAAAAACAAAAGAAAGCAATTAAGAACTCAGGCATTGAATATCCTATTTTAAATTTTGGAGATATGTGTTACAACGGATTATTGGCATTATCATCTTTATTATAGTTACATGTTACTACAAAGATTAATTTACAACAAGAAAAATAGTTATGGTAAATATGCGCAGGATAGCAATTCATACCATATTAAATAGTACGATAAGCAACTAGAATTAATGAGTAGTAGTTGTTTAGAGCGTGTTTACATAACGCCAATAATGAACAAATTATTAAATGAAATAAGTTGAATTTTGATTTACTGTGTTCGACTGTAAAAAGACAAGATTTGATTGGTATATCAAATCCTGCCTTTGTTAGAATAACCCAAAATTAATTACTAAATTTTCATAACATTTTACTAAGTAACTTCTATTTCTTTTACGTTACATTAATCCACGCCTATTATAATGCATTATCATAGATTATTAGCTATAAATTCAACCATATAATTATATCCAAGATCAACATAAGCTGTCTTTTTAAACCCATTTAATTTAGCAATTTCCTCAAGTTCTTCAGGAGAGTGACGCAACTGTTTAGGTGGCCCAAAAGGTAAATCTTCCTTTTTACATTCTATAATCACCAAACGTCCCTGAGTCTTTAGGATACGATTAATTTCTCTAAATATCTTCTCTCCTACTTTATCTATATCAAGTGTATGAAGTACTGTAGCGATAAAACATACATCAATACTTTTATTGTTTATAGGTAATGGCTTCTTTATATCTGAAACAATTGTCTTAATGTTTGTGAAACCTTTTAATACAGACTCTTCTTTAATAGAATTTAATGAATCTTCCCATATATCAAGAGCATATATCTTTCCTGAATCTCCAACAATTTCTGATGCATACATAGAATAATCTCCTGCTCCACATCCTAAATCTAAAAATATGTCTCCCTCTCTAAGATTAAGTTTATTAAACACCAGTTCAGGATCATGCATATTGAAACTACTAGGCCCTTTTCTATTACTATTTTTTTTGTAATGTCCAAAATGTTCCTTGTTACATTTTTTGCCATAATCCATATTTTATTCTCCTTTCATTTTAATTTATAAATAATATATAAAAGACTCTATTTTTGTTTCATCATTTTCATTTTTGTTTCCATCAAACACTAAATTAAGCAATGGTGTTTTATTTTTACTGAACCCTTTATATAACGCATTCATCACAATACTTGTATTTTCATACATAGAAGCTACAGTTATTATTCCATCAATCCTTTCTAGTTCTCCTAACACTTTAGCTTGTCTATATCTTCCATTTGCACCTGAATAATATCCAACTGTTGTATCTGCAATAGAAATAAGTTTATTAAAATCTTTTTCAAACGGACTTTCTTCTAATAAAGCTTCAGAAATAGTTTTGATGGAATTTTTAAATTCATTGAGTCTTTGATAATATAAAGATGTTTTATCAATATTATTCTGCTTTGCAAAGTCACTCCAGAGCATTACCATAGTTTCACTAAATGGACTATAAACAATTCTATGCTCTTTATCTTCGAGATTGCTGAATGTTAAGTTGTTTAAAAAATCATTATACAAAACTATAGTTTCACCAACTGCTAAGAGTCTTTTTTTATAACTTGTTGTTTTTAACTCATGATAGACTTCTTTCGCTAATATTTGTAATTTATTTATCTTAAAACAACCATTTTTTATAAAATCAATCACCTTTAGCAAATATTTTTCTCTAGTCTTTTTATGTGCAGTTCTAACAATATCTCCTGCTAACAATCCTAAGCATATTTCTTTGACGTCTTTTTCTTCCTTATACAAAATATCTTCTATAAATGGCGATATTATCTCTACATTTTCAAATCCTTCTTCATCTAATTTTGTTCTCAACAATCGAGCATATTGTCCATCTGTTTCAGTTCCTTCGTTTTGAGGAATAAATAGAGCTAAGTTATTTCTTTCGAAATTTTTTATTCCTCTAAACTCATTGAAAACATCTCCTATCAATGCTATTAGAGAAAAATATTCTTCAGTGATTGCAAATCTTCTTCCTTTGTCTACAGATACCTTAGTTGTAATAGGTAATACTTTGGCACTAATGCCTTTCTTTAGAAGTATCTCTTTAAAAATTTCTGAATAAGGATACATATAAGGCAAATAAACTACTGATTTTTCTTTTAGTTCTTTAATACTATTTTTAATATTTACATCTTTATGATCTATTTTTTCCAAATAATTTTCTATTGGTTCTGCATTTTTTACTGTTATACCTTTTAAGCTATTTATGAAAGCTTCAACTCTAGTAATAATTCCAACTCCTGACGAATGTTCATCTACCTCAATATGCAAATATGGCTTTCCATCCATTTCTTCCTTAAAGTAATGAGATAAAACTGAATCGGGTCCACAACCATGATGTGTAAGCAAAATTGCATATAAGTTGGGGTGTTGCTTTACAAACTTTGTAGGTTCTAGTATATGTTGTCCAAATGGCCAAAACATATTGGGATGTTCTTTGGATATATCCCCTTCAGGCAAATCATAAAAAGATACTACTTTATACCCCATATCCATTAGCTTTGAAGGTATTCCCATATTTAATATAGGATCAGCTACACCATACATTTTGGAAATTATCACAAATGCTTTTTCATCAGGTCTAATTGTTTCTAATACTTTCTTTCCATTTTCGCAGAGTCTTTCCTCAAACCTGTTAAAATCCATCATTCCTTTTTGAAGTGCTACTGACATTTGCTCTGGAGTTTTGTTTAGCTGTTTGCCCATTTTTGCAAAGCTATTCATCATAAATTTCTTTCCAAGGTTAAAGCCTATCGTTGGAGATAACATTTCAATCCCTTTATTCTTAAGGTCCATTGCTTGATTAACAACTTTAAATGCCATTTGCATATAAGCACATCCATAGTTAACTCTACTAGGAGAACCTGGATGATCAACAGAAAATAAATCTGGGAAAAATATATAGTCAACTTTCTTCTCAACAAGTTCTGCAACATGACCCATGATTATTTTCATAGGGTAACAGGCTTCATCCATCGTATATTGTTGTCCTAATTTAATAGTTTCTTCACTAGTGGAATCTGTTAATAATACATTAAATCCTAATTCTTTGAAAACACCATAAAACATTGAAAACATACTGTAATTAAAAAGTGCTCTTGGTATACCTATGATTTTCTTTTTATCATCCAACTTATCATCATAGCTTTTAAATAATAATTCGCTCGTTTTTTCATTGAATTGTGATTTATTACTTGCTTTTAGTTTGTTTTCATTTCTTCTTTTAACAAATCCCTCCTGTTTTTCAATATCATATCCTTTAAATTTGGTTTGACTGTTTCCCATTTCTTCCTTTGTCAATATAGCAACCCCATAAGCACCTGTTACACTGAAAAATGGTGGAATAACAATATCTTTTTCACTAAGAGCTCTAAAAGCATTCACAACCCCTTGATTATAAGCTACTCCTCCTTGGAAGAAAATCTTTTTTCCTACTTTCTTTTTTCCAACTACTCTCGAAAGATAATTCTTCATAATTGAGTAACATAATCCAGATGCAATATCTTCTAGTTTTTTTCCTTTAGATAAATTAGCTGCAATACAGGTTTCAATAAAAACTGTACATCTTTCACCAAGATTAATTGGATGTTTACTATCAAGTGCTAAACTTCCAAAATCATTAATATCAATATCAAATTTTTTGGCTTGTTCTTCAATAAAAGAACCTGTCCCTGCTGCACATATCTTATTCATTTGAAAATCCTTTACAACGCCATCTTCTATACTAATATATTTAGAATCTTGGCCTCCAATTTCAAATATAGTGTCTACACTACTATCTATTGTGGTCGCCGCTTTAGCTTGAGCTGTTATTTCATCTTTAATCACATCTGCTCCAATAAGCTCGCCTATCATATACCTACCAGAGCCTGTTGTCCCAACTCCTATAACATTCACACGATCTTCGAATTCATCTTTTAATTCCTTTAATCCCTTCCTTATCGCTTCAACAGGGTTACCTAAAGTCCTCAAGTATTTATGAGATAGTATATCATTTTCTTCATCCATAAAAACAAGATTTGTACTTGTAGAACCTACGTCTATACCCAAATAACAATTTATACTCTCTTTCTTAATATCAAAAGTCTTGCACACATGTTTATCTACACTATCTTTCTCCCCAAAAGGCAATAACTCTTGTAACTTAATCTCACTATCATCTTCAATACTATCTTCAAAACAATCTATTTTATCCAATAGGTTTGATAAATTTATTCTGTTTCTATCTTTCTTAGCTAGTATAGCTGATCCGTAAGCCCCAATATTGCCAGAATATTTAGGAATAATTAAATCTTGAGCATCTAATTTCAGCACATCTTTTAAAGCAGTAGCAATCCCTTGATTACTTGTTACTCCTCCTATAAAGAGAATTGGTTTTTTGACTGGCAGTTTTTTCATAACTGTTCCTTTATAATTTCTTACTACAGCATATGCAAGTCCTAACAAAATATCTTCAACTGGCACACCTTCCTGCTGATGATGTGTGATATCTGTTTTAGCAAATACACTGCATCTACCAGCTATCCTTGGTATAGATTTAGCTCTAGCTGAGTAAGTGGAGTAATCTTCAAGCCTTAGATTTAATCTTGACATTTGTTCTTCTAAATAAGACCCTGTTCCCGCAGAGCAATTTGAATTTATGGAAATTTCTATCGTCGATTTATCTTTTCTATTAAAATTGGTAATATATTTTGCACTTTCGCCACCAATTTCAATAATTGATTTAATATTTTTATCTGTTTCAACACTACCTTCAACAATTGCTGTGACTTCATTAACATAAACTATGTCATTATTCTTTGTTAAGAATTTCCCACCATTACCAGTAATAGTCCCAAAATGAATATCTTTGGCGCTGAAATTTTTCAACATGTCTTGAAGTACATTTTTTATTTCCTCTCTTATTCTCCCTTTATGAAGCAAATATTTACTATATTCAATCTCATTTTTATCATTAATCAATGTTATTTTTATGGATGAATATCCTATATCTAAGCCTATGCTATACATCTTTTCCTCCTTCTTATATATATTCAATCCTTTTTTATCCTCTCATTTTCATTTTATTAGCACATTTTTTACATATCCCAAATAGTTGAACTTCATGGTTCGTTATAATGAAGCCTGTTTCAGATATAATGTCCTCTTCAAAAATCTCTATAAAATCTTCATGAATATCAGTAATATCCCCACAAATATCGCAAATTAGATGGTAATGCCTCTTTTTTTTATCAAGAGTTGCTATATGATATCTTTTGCACCCATCTCCAAAAGAAACATGTTGTATAATCCCAATTTTCTCAAATAAATCAAGAGTTCTATAAATAGTTGCAAATCCAATATCAGAAATTCTTTTTCTTACTTCTTCATATATTTCTTCAGCACTTAAATGCTTTTCATGGTTTATTAAAATAATTTCTAGAACTGCCCTTCGTTGTGATGTAAATTTATAACCTTTCATCTGAAGGATACTGTTAATTTCATTTGTATTTGCTATCACTATATCACCTCCAATACGCAAATATCTATCCTCGGGTACATCTTTTATATAAATGATATTGATTTTCATTTACTTTACATGTTTATTATAGTACAATATACATAAAATAAGAGTATCCTATGATACACTCAAATTATTTAAGGAGATTTTTTATGAATAATCTTTCATCGTTACTAACAAAATGTAATTTATTTAAAAATATTTCTCATGAAAAAATAAACGAACTTCTATCTAAAATCAACTATAGAATTGTACGCTATGAAGAAGATGAAATCATTTTTTCACCTTTTCAAATTGCAAATAAAATGGGTATTATACTATCTGGTTCTGTTGATATTCAAAAATTATTTCCTGATGGAAAAGTAATCATACTAGATAGAAAAGTAAGATTTGATTCAATAGCTGCACCTTCAATATTCTCTACACATCAGTATTATCCAGCTACTGCCTGCGTCAATAAATCATGTGAAATTCTATTTTTAAGCAAAACTAATCTTCAAATGCTGTTTACACTAAGCAATACTTTTATGCTAAATTATGTAGAATCAATCTCAAATTTAACACTAGACTTAAAACATAAAATTGGAATATTAAGTTTAAATTCCATTAAAGAAAAAATTGCAGGTTACTTAGTCCATGATTTTAAAATCAACAATACCAAAACTATAACATTACCATTTTCAAAAAAAGCTTGGGCAGAATATATGGATATTTCAAGGACTTCTCTCTCAAGAGAATTAAAAAAGCTTCAGACAGATGGTATCATCTCTTTTAATAAACTAAAAATTGAAATCATAGATTTAAAAAGATTAGAACAAATTTTATCATTATAGAACACTTCCATTTTGTTGTGTTTTATCTGAATACTATTTTATTAACTAAAAAAACTCTCAATGAGTTATCCATTAAGAGTCTTCTAATATATATAATTTTAAACATGTGCCCTTTTACAAGATATTTTATCTATATTCTTGTATTGGCCATGCATTAAACTAATAATTTCATTTCTTATTGCAACTAAACCTTGGTCAGTTAAACTTCTTGTTTCTTTAGATTTTTTAATTTTAAAATCTTTATATACTTTTGTTGGTCTATTAGTTAATAACAGTATCCTATCTCCCAACATAAGTGCTTCATCAATTTCATGTGTAACAAAAATTATAGCTTTCTTTTTAATTTGCCAAAGCCTTAAAAGATATTGTATCATGTCAAATCTTAAATTATAATCTAAAGACTTAAACGGTTCATCCATCAAAAGCAATTCAGCTTGATAATTAAAAGCTCTAGCTATAGAGCATCTTTGTCGCATTCCACCACTCAACTCATATGGATAATATCCTTCAAACCCTTTTAAACCAACTTTTTCAATCAAGTCTAAACACTTTTTCTTTGAGCTATTTTTATTTACTATTCTAATATTTTCAAAAACATTTTTCCAAGGAAGAAGTCTGTCTTCCTGGAAAACATAACTTATATCTAAACTATTATTAGTTACTTTTCCTAAAGAAGGTACAATAAGTCCAGATATAGTATTTAAAATAGTTGATTTTCCACATCCTGAAGGTCCAATAATACAAACAATTTCTTCTTTATAAACCTCCATAGAAAAGTTTTCTAACACCTTTATATTTTTAAATTTCTTATGCACATTATCCATTTTTAATATCATAGCATTTCCTCCATCTAATTTTTCTATTTGCTATTATCGATATTATTTTTTGTGAAATAAAACATAGTAGCATTACTATAAATCCCCAAGCAAATACCTTATCCGTCTGAAGATTCATTCTTGCATCTGTTATTTGGGAGCCTAATCCCGAATTTGAACTTAACACTTCTCCCATAATCACAAGTTTCCATCCATAACCTATTATTATATCAATTCCTGACTTGAAGTAAGACCTTAATGAAGGTAGTACTATTTCTTTAATTATTTTAAATTTAGTAAATTTAAAAATACAGCCCATCTCTATTAATCTTTTATCAATATTATCAAATCCCTCTTTAATACAAATTGCCATAATAGGTATACTTGCTAAGAATATAATAAATATTGTCGCTCTACCATCAAGTCCAAACCATATCATTGCAATAGTCATATACAAAATTGGAGGAGTGGCTTGAATGAGATGTATCAAGGGTTCTATAAAACTTTTAACTAGTCTGCTACTACCTATCAATATGCCTAAAATACTTCCAATAACTATTGATCCAGAAACTCCAATTAAAAATCTTTGAGCTGTAACTAACACTTCTGTGCAGAATCTATCACTTTGAATAATATCTATTAACGCCATGAGAGTTAATTTAGGGCTAGGTAAAATTATTGGCGAATTACCTACTGATATCACCTTCCAAATAGCTAAGAGTAAACATATGGTCAATAATGTTCCAGTTTTAAAATGTTTTTGCCTTTTTCTAGAAACTTTACTCATTTTTATAGTAGAATTTTTCATTTGGTATTTTTCCTCCGATACTTTCAGGTTTGAATCTAATAAGTACATCAAAATATTGTTCTATATCTTTTTTTGCTTTTGATGAATCTTTATAAACAAAATAGAATGCTGGAATTGCTGCTTCTATCAGTTCCCTATTAGCATTTAAATATTTCTCTGCTAAATAGCCTGCTTTACTTGGATTATTGATTGTCCATTGTATAGCTTTTTCCAATTCCTGATTAAATGCTTTAACTTGTTCTTGGTTCTGATTTAAAAATTCACCATTAACGGCTATCCCAAAATTAGGTATGATATACTCATTCCCCTCTGTTTTATTCCAAGCATCACTAAAATCACAAATAACTCTATAATTTTTAATATTCTTCTTGTTAAATGTAACAAATGGTTGTGCGTCTATAGCATAATGAATCTTACCTGATTTAATCAGCTGTGCTATTTCTACATGGTTTGAGTACACAATTTCAAGCTCATCTGGTGTTATATTACCTAATTTTCTTAGAAAATACTGTGTCATTATATCGGGAACAGAACCTTTTGATGGTACAAATAATTGTTTTCCCTTAATATCTTTCCATTCATTGCAACTAGAATCAGTTGTGCTTAGGCACATTCCTCCCCATAGCATAACGTTTAATAATTTTACATCTAAACCCTTATTATTTAAAGTAGCTGCTGTATGAATAGGTACCCCTAAATAACTATATTTATTACCAGTTGCTATTGCCATCATCTTCTCCATATCTGAGTATAGTTGTAAATCAATTTTTACATTATCACCAAGTGCATTAGTTTCTATCATTCTAATCACTGGAATAGATGCAGGCGATTTAGGTAAAACCACCGTTATCTTATTTTCTAAAATTGAATTTGTTTCTGTAGTTTTACTACACCCAAATAATAAGCTTACACTTAACACTGATAAAACAAATAAATATTTTCGCATATTTCACCTCTCGTTTATTGATATTGATATTCATTTTCGTTTTTGCATTATTATATTAACATAACTATCTGTCTCATACTGTATCCCTAGATACTATTAGATATATAATTTGAAATAACTTGATTTTAAATCAAAGTATATCGTCAAACCCTTTGGTAAAGTATTCTTTACCTTGTTTTTTTAATTCTAGAGATTTCTTTAAAGCGTTAAATTTATTTTTATCTACTCTATATAAACAACAAGCTAATATCATCAATATTGATAATACTAATGGTATTCCTGCTGCTATCAATTTCATTTGACTTGCAAATTTATCTGTATTTGCTGTATCTGGATTAAACTTAGCTAACGACAACGTTATACCAGTAAGCCACATTCCCAATGCAACTCCTGCTTTCATCAAGAAACTGTTCAGCGATACTAACTTGCCGTCCCTTCTAGTACCTGATTTAAACTCATCTATCTCTACAATATCATAATTCATAGCATATATGAGTATCCAGAAAGCTGTATTCCCTATCATATTAATAATGTTTGATATAACTATATTTATGAAGGTCAACGGTAAAACACATTTAATCATATATGATATCAAAATAAATATGCTACCAAATAACATCCCTGACTTTTTACCAACCTTAGTTGCTATCTTCCCTACTGGGATGACACAGACTACATAGATAACCATAGGCCAAAACATTACCTTTGATATTTCTATGTTATCAAATTTACAAGAATAGATATGAAAATACATCATCGAACTAGAACTTATACCAATCATTAAATTCATTAAAAAAGACATGGAAACTACTCTTCTATATTGCTTTATCTTTAAGAGACTACAATACTCTTTTGCTATATTGAATTTTTTTTCAACTTTTTTCGTCTTTCTAGATTCACTTTTATTTAATTCTTTGCCTTTAACACATAAGACAGTAACCAAAAATGCAATACTGGTCAATATTCCCATTAATAGTCCTACTAATTTCCACGCATATATTTGAGTATTGTTAGCAGCTATATAGTCAATAAAAACAACTATTCCACTTGCAACTAACATCACTCCAGTATTTGCGAACAAAGTGTTGGATGTTCTTAATTTTGTTCTAACATCATAGTCATTCGTGAGCTCTGATGCTAATGATAAATATGGAATGTCTGTCAACGTAAAAAACAGCCAAAATAATATGTTCATAACTGTAAAGTATATAGCCTTTCCTGTCAAACTCATATTTATATCGTTAAAAAGTAAAAACACAGTTATCCCCAATGGAATACATGAATAAAGTATAAATGGTACTCTCTTTCCATGCCTATTTCCTTTAAAATTGTCCGAATAATGCCCCACCAATGGATCTGTAATTCCGTCCCATAATACCGCTACAAGAGATATCGTTCCTGCAATTGCTGGATTAATTCCCACTACATTTGTTAAAAAGAAAATAAAAAACATATAAAATATATTATATGCAATTGCTTCTCCCATTCCTCCAACACCGTATCCTACAACGGTAACAATACTGATATCATCTGACTTTTTGTTATTAATTTTAATATCACTATACACAAATACCCTCCTTAGTATGAATTATAAACTATACTTAGATTTTTTTATGTTTCATAACCATATTATCCCAATAAGCTATAACACTGTTTTATTAACTAAAACGTGATGTGTTTTGGTTATATTTATTCATCATATTGTAGATTTATACCTAGCACTAACGTAATATTGGAAAAATAATGTTGAAAACTGACGAAATTTGAATTATAATAAATTAAGACATTAATCATGAAAAGCATGTATGGAAAATAGATATTTAATTCTTTTATGTTCAACTAATCAATAATCCAAACTCTTTCTGATTCAATGTTTAAAGTCAATATGCCTAACAATACCCAAATCCATTAGTAACAATATTTAATTTTAATGTAGTAGCAAATTTTCCACTAGAATAATATAGCTTTATAATTACTAGATTAGTAAACTCAATCATTTTAGAACAGGCATAATTTATAAAATAAAATATTACTTAAGTTTTTAGAGTAACGTTTCCAAGATTTATATAATGATTGGTATTTTAAATCAATTTTTTTAATATAACCTTAGAAACAATATGTCAGAGACAAAATCATCTTATTATGATTAGGTAAGTAATATTAACTCTGACAATAATATATTAAATTTGAACATAGAAAATAAAGTAATTTTAAAAGATTATATTATTAGAGATAGTTAAAACACCATAAGGAGCTATAGCATTTAAAATAGAAACTGTAAGTAATAAAAGTCTAACTTAAATATAGCTTTCATAAACATACTTAACGCAGTATATTCTAATGGTTGTAGAGTGCAATTGACTAATTATTAATAAAATTAGGAGGAAAAGTTTATATGCAGAAAAACATGAAGCAAAGTACAAAAAATTTATTATTACTATTAGGGATTATGATTTTGGTATTTTCTCTATCAGTTGGTTGTGCAAGCAATAAACAAGAATCTGGTTTAGGAGATACAAGTAAAGACCTTAATGTTAGTTTAGAAAACATTGTCAAGGAATATTCAAAGTTCATTAATGACAATTATAATATCGTGTTTACAGAAAAAGTTAATAAAAAGGAATTTACGGATGCTTTTTCAAAGGTACTTAACTATACTGAAGAAGATCAGAAAGTAAACAGTTTTACAAGCAAAAAAGCGTTATCTTTTACGGTTAGAGCTGCTGGGCTAGAAGAATTAGCATACGCATATCCTGATGAAAAAATAAAAACTACACTTGAAAAAGCAAAAATAGATTATAAGATAAATGAATCAAACAAGCAAGAAGCACAAGAGATTGCACTTGCTATTGACACAAAACTTATTACTCAAAAATTTTATGATTATATAATAAATGATAAACCTGTAGACTCTGAATTTGCAAGTTTATTATTAGGTAGGGCTTGCAACTTTAAAGGAAAATATAAGAACTATTTAGGATATATAAATGATGAAGATATTTCTTCAAAAATATATCATGCATGGCTTCAAAGTTCGCTTGTCAGTTCTTCAAAGCTAGAGGCTATAGCAGAAGATATTCTTAAGCAAAACATAATTACTGGTTATAATGTTAAAGACACTAGATATACAGCAAATTTTGATAAAGATTTAAGTATAACTTATTCTCATAGCGACATTAGTCATGCAATACAGCTTATTGAATTATTGAAAAGTGAAAACGTGAATGCTAAAGTACAATTCGAACCAAAATCATCTGCGTATGTTCACTTAAAGGAATGGGGTAAACCTGACTATCCAGATTTTAAGCTGATACCACTTGATGATGGCAATAGCATATGTTATTCAAAAGAGTATGACCTTAGTTTTGAATTTGAAAGCAAAGAAAAGAAAGATATGTTTAACAATATTATTCTTAAATACGCTAAAAAGAAGAGCGAAGATCAGAAAGGATTACTAGTACAATCATGGTGGGTACCATTATACAGCTCTGATACACAGCTTAAAGACTATGTTAGTATAACAAATAACAAATTTATTGACGGTAGGTATTTTGTACAAACATTTTCTGTCACTGAAGATTCTAAAAAAATTGTAGAAGAATTTATGAAAAAGAACTCAAATTTGAAAGCTGAAACTTATGAATTTTGGGTTAATAAAGCATTTTTAAATTATCTTAAAGGGGAAGATAAATAGTCCCTAAACATCAGTGTAATATGGTATGTTTACAACTACATTAATTTTTAATATAGTAATTTAAAAATATAAGTATATGTAAATCAAACCCACCTATAAAAATTTACAGGTGGGTTATTTCAATCCCTTATATTATATATCTATAACACTACTTATTATATTTTATCTAAACAAAAAGGATTTTTATGATTATATATTTTATCAAAAAAACCGAAATACGAAATGTCTTTTTCTATACATTTAACTTTAAATAGTAATTCTTCATCGTATTCAATATCTTCATCATTTGTAATTGCAGATTGGAATTCATTTATAAACCATTCCATTTCTATAATTTTTAAGAAAAATGGTAGCTTTGATATCCAAGTATCACTCAATGTATTTTCAGTAGCATAACCATTCATTATTTTATCAAACCAATTATTCATTTTATATTTTCGCTTTTCAGCGGTATCTTCAAACATTGCCCATCCGAACCCTTTTGTCCATGCATCAGCAATATCATACATAAACCAACAATATGCAGAATCATCAAAATCAAAAGTTGTGATATTCCCATTATCATAATCTATCACAAAATTA
Source organism: Abyssisolibacter sp. ZYX002 (assembly GCF_056892235.1). Lineage (NCBI taxonomy): Bacteria > Bacillati > Bacillota > Clostridia > Eubacteriales > Clostridiaceae > Abyssisolibacter > Abyssisolibacter sp. ZYX002. Next base: position 334,538 of record NZ_JARMXH010000004.1, on the reverse strand, counting down.
CCGTCGCCAAAATCTGCATGAATCAGCCCGTACGAGTCTTTATTTTTGGGTAGTTTTTCTGCTTCTTTTATTAATATATCAAATTTAGATTTTATGACGTTTAGGTCTTTTGGTAAATATTTAGGTATAAGTAATGTATTCATATTTTTTATTAAATCAGGTCTCATGACTTTATCATTAATAGGTATATAGTTTTTAGTAAGTCGATGCATTTCACCTAATGCTTTACCAAAGTTATGAAAATATTCATCAATAGATACGCCTTCTCTATATTTATAATTTTTATCTGGTAATCTAAATCCTTTAGCTTTGTTAAAAAGCACACAATAAAATGTGAATTCTCCTACCTTTACCTGTTCAACTAAACAATCATTTCTTGATTTTATTGGATATGCTACTAATGCGCCATTAGTATGAAGATAAGTTATAAAATGAGTTTCAGCTTGTATTTGTTCTAATTTCCTATCTTCACGAAAAGATATGCGTAATACAAACCTACTATCATCATTGGTGAGATAATAAACGAGGTTTTGACACCCATCATATTGAGGATGAATGGATATTCTACAAGATTTAAGCTCCCATCTTGATAGAATTTTCTCTAAAATATTTTTTTCAATTAATTGTAATGCCTTTTGTCTAGTTAATATAATTTTTTCCCCCTTTTTTTTAACATACATTAAGCATACCATTTTAAACCATTATGTTCAAATATTTTAAGAAATTTTGGAACATAAATTTCTAAGATTCTTTTATAAAAATGGTGTATCTAGTCTTTTTTTATATGCACCATTCTTTTTTAGCATTCTATGCCATCCTATATTATTCAGTCCTATGTCACATAGTAACTGATATAGATGTGCTTTAAATTTTGATAGTTCATAAGGTCTACCTAAATCTAACACTATTTCTTCATCAAATGAATGAGTTTGTTCATATAGCTTGCCTAGTTCATTAAATTTTGACAGCACTTTCTTAAACATTCTAGAAAACATATAAATTGCTGCTGCTTCCCCTTTAAATACAGTTCCTAAATATTTATAATCTAATTTCTTTGCTAATAATTCAAAATATCCTTCTACATATTTCCCTTGAGCAGATTCAATAAATCCTGCCTGAATAATAAATCCCATTGACTGATTTTTTGTATTACTCGGACTTAGATACTCTATAAATTCCATCATTATTCCAGGCATAGCATGAATATATAATGGCAGTACAAAGATAATATTATCAAAATCTCTAATATACTGTGATGTTTGTTCTAAGTTTGAATTAGCTATGTTTATTATTTCGCATGGTTTTTCCATACATCGCACAAATTCTTCACATATAATTTTTGAATTACTTTTTTTTGAATTACCTTTTGGTGACATATTTAAGATTATTGTATCCATTACTGCTCACTCCCTAATTTATAACTTTCATATTCTTTAATATCTGCTATTTTAATCACTTTTGAATAGAACTGATAAAATACACGATTAATATAATCTACAAAAACCTTACGTTCATTTTCATTTATAAATTTATCATCATAGTAAAACTCAATATCAGGATACTTGTCGTATCTTTTTACATGCATAGATTCACCTGTTTTGTAAGTTGTATACGGAAGATATAATGGTATCATTCTATCAAGCAGGTTTTTTATATTCCCACTAACAAAACTCTTTGTTATTTTAGCAAAATAGACAGCTCTGTCAGAAGTTATATATTCATGATAAAATTGATTAAGATCTTTATACACACATCTACCTGGGGTTTTCCACCAGCAAGACCAACACCCTATACAATGTTTTACTTTAACTTTGGATAAATCAATAATATAAGGGTTGTTATATCTATGTCTTAATTCATTCTCAAATTTATTGCTTTCCATCAACCCATTGTTTCCCTTTAACTCTGTATACTCATTAATTACAATAGTTTTCATTGTATCAACTCCTCCTTAAAACCTTATAATCAAAATTATAAAGTATGGTCTAACCCCCTAGTCAAGAAGTTGTTTGATAGCTAGCTCTATCATTATTTACTCAAACGGTATATATATTTCTATATATGCATGTATATTATGTTCTTCTAATATGATATAACGTATTATAGCAAAAGCTTCTCCTGTTAGATTGAGTCCCTTTTCCCTTGCGAAACTCTTTGATTTAATGTGCATTTCTTGCATTATATCAATTTGATTATCATCGGATATTTCTTCAACTACCGTATATAAACATTTTTTGCTATGTATATACTTACCTTTTTCATCCATTTTTTTAACAGGTTCAACAATAAGTATCTTGGAATCAATAACTCTGGTTTCATCAAATGAAACATATCTCATTATTTTTGAGAACATATCTTCACTATTTGATTTAATCCCTATTATATTTTTATATTCCTCTACAGCTACAAAATCTGATACCTCATCGTTAACTCTGTATAAGGGCATTGTCTTAACAGTAAATGTATTTAATTTATTGTTTAAATCGCTACTAAAGTTTTGAGTTTCAATGATTCTATTTAACATAGACTGTTGCTCAAATATGCTTTTTTCTAACTCTTTCCTCTTATCTATTAAGATTTTTTGTAATTCATCCTCATTTGTTTTCTCCAATACTGACTGAATCTGCTGTATAGACAATCCTCTTTTCTTATAAAAATCAATAATCATTAATCTATACACATCAAAAATATCATAACTTCTATAATTATTTTCATTATTCTTTTTAGGGTTTAATAATCCTTTCTTTTCATAGAAACGTAAAGTGTCTCTAGTTACATCTAAATAATTAAGTAATTCACCTGTTTTATACTGTTTGAACATAAATCATCATCCTCTTTATAGTTTTAATAAACATCTATATCTAATAATCTTCTCTCTTTCATTTTACAATATGTATTATACCGTACATACAGTCCCTCAAGTATATATTATAGCATTATAAAAAGCGCTTAAATATCTTTAAGCGCTCAGACCGTAGACAAAAGCCCAATTTCTGCGTTGTTGTTAAAATTTCCGTTGCTCACTTACCTCTAAGTAAGCTCTGCTACTCAATTTTAACACGCCTTGAAATTGAACTTTTACTAAAGTCTGCTATCTTGATGACTTTGTCATCAATCTAAGCGCTAAAATGTCTTTAAGCGCTTTTCTTTTGATAATAAGCAATAATAATGCTAATCAGTTCGTATAGTAACAGTAACCAATTCCATGTCATATTGAATTTCAAAGTATTAAACTAAAATTACGTTAACAAAAATAAATTTAACTTTTTAATATGTAACTCTCTGATTCTACAGAAAAAATTAATATAAATTTCAATTAAAACACTATTCTTATACTGTGTAATGTGCAAAAGCAACACAATTCATGTCACAATCAGCTGTGAATCCTAAACTTTTATAAAACTCAACCGTCTTAGGCTCATTTTCTGTTAAAAGTATTTTTTGATACACATTAGCATACTGCTCCATAATCTTTTTCAATAATATACTACCTATACCCATTCTTTGATATTGTGGCATGACTAATATATCTTGTATATATATAATTGAATGTCCATCTCCTACAACTCTTATAATTCCAACTAATTTCTCATCTTTATACGCACCTAAAATTCTTAACGAATTATTATATGCATTCTTTAACATCTCAGGCTTCTTAGTATAATTAATCCATCCAACGCTTTCATATATCTCCATAATTTCTTTTTCATTATATTTATCATATGTCTTGATGATTATTTCATTCATTTCTTTTTCCTCCTTGCTTATGTCTATTTTTCTGTGAAAATCAATATTATGAAACCCTCTATTGATAATTCTAACATTTTAATCTCTGTAAGACAAAAACTCTATTACATATCCCCTATGATTTAAATTTATCATTAACTAAAAAAGTAATCACAGTCAATATAAAAGGATAAAGAATTTATAACTTAGTTACTATCCGCCGATGATTCCATCCCTTTGTCAAAGCTATTAAACTCAACAGGCTGAAACATATCATCGAATTTACGATCATCTATATTGAAATCTAAATTGAAAATATCACCAATAAATTTCTGGCATAAATTCCCTATTTTTAGTAAAATGTTTAAATTTTCAACTGCACTATTTATATATATATTGTTATAATGATTTACTATATTTTTTTTAAATTTATTTATATAGTAAAAATCATTACTTGAATAACAACCTTTTTTTAAATTAATGAATAATATAATATTTTTTAAGTAACCACCTAATATGATACAATTAGCAACTTGAGACGAAACTCCATTACATACATCTTTTACTTTCTTCTTATCTATTATCATATTAATAATAACTGCCTTACTCGATAATATTCCAACTAATTTGTTACAATTAATTTGTAGAAAAGACGTCTCTTTTCTAAATTCATTAATCATTCTATTTGCTTCTTCTTTTGAGTAAATTTCATGATCAAGTAAAAAAAGCAACTCATTCACCATTTGAGGTATCATTAAAGTCGACTTGCTAAAATTACCTATTATATTAGTGAACTCATTTATAGTATCCATCTGTAAATCTAACTTCATTTTTTCTTTTCTATCTTCTATTGCTTGTTCTCTATTCTGTTCTCGCTCTTTTTTTAACTGATATTGCATTATCTTAAATGCTACTATACCACCAATAATGCCTCCTATAGAACATCCTATTATACTGCCCCAAAAGCTAATCCACGCATCTTTGCTTGTGCCTCTTGCGTTTGGATATGGTATTATAGCAACTAACAAATATACTAATATGCAAATAAAAACAATAGAAATTACTAACATACCACCTACTACAAGATATATGTTTTTCTTTTTATTTTTTTTGAAGTAATTCCATAAAAAACATTCAACAATCAATAACAATATTAAAGTTATCACGCACACTATTGTATCTAACATATGTATACCCCCGTTGAATTTATTTATAGTACTTTTTGTATTAATGTATTGTATCATATTATTTCTAATAATACCAATTTTTAAATATCATATTTGCATATTCGACCATAAAAATTAACTCTATAATTCGTCTTGCAAGGAAGGTTTGTATGAAAAAGCTTAAAAAATGGAGTTATGCCTGCTCTACTAAAATCGCACACATTATAAATATGTTCACTGCAATTAATTTTTTATACTTTTTAAAATCTCCCAAATAGTGTTTAGTAATGCTTTCATCCCGTTTCTTTGGATGCTATATTCATTTAAAAAAGTTAAAGAATAAGAGATTTATTACATATTTATTGCATGTTTATTGTGCATTTGTTTCATGTTTATTAAGCGTTTGTAACTTTGCTTAATTTCCTAATTGCGTATGTTATAATCGTTTAAACAGTAATTCTGTTCCTAAACACATATTATAATCGGAATGCTGTTTGCGTAAATCGCTTATATCTTTACACCCATTGTTGATACCCCTTAACTTTGTAGATGTAGACATAGCTAAAAAGATATAGGCGATTTTACTTACACTATACAATCAAAAGAACCATCTTTTTTGAAATTATAAGAATGCCTGAAACATTCGCATTTAAATACATAATGTATATAAAACAAACATTTCAGACAAATTATTAGTTGATATTTAAATTATTTTCTAATAATAAGGATGTATGAATTCACTGAATTTATTATCTTTGGAAGTGCAATAACAAGGTGTACATGATTCTATAAACATTGATATTTTACCTTTTAGATGTTTTCTTTTAAGTTTTTTCATAAACTCCCTCCTTTCTATTTCTTCTAGTTGGTTGTATAACTCTACAACCATAAAAATATTTAAAAATTGCAAAATGATTATCAAAAAATTTATATCATGCAGAAGTTAATTGTTGCTCGCTAATTTTTTGATCATATCTTGTTTAATTATATCTTTAATATTCTTTAGAAATGTGAATTGAAAAGAAAGAATTATAAAAATTAATTTGTTTAAATTTAATGAGATGAATAAAGATTGGATATTTATATGGGATATTTTCTACAAAGCAATAATTTAATAGATAATATTATTTATCTGTTTCAATATGGATTTTAAACTTGTTACTATATATAACATTTTAACACTATGCTTTTACCCCGTTATGTCACTATATTATTTTTAATTTCAAAAAATATCAGTATTATTTCGTTTTTATAATGTCTACTCGTAACCTTTTTTATCACAACATGCTAAACAAGAAGGTATTAGTATTAATAAATACTTTATTCGTAACATTTTTAAGTTTTTCAATCAAATTGTTTAACTTCCTTTGAATAAGCATCATCCAAATATAAACATAAATGGTATTGGATTATGAAAAATACTTTCAAATATGATATACTATATCTAATAAAGTATAGCATAAAGGAGGTGATCATAGATGACATTAGAAAAATTCGAAAAGTATGATGAGCTTATTCTTAAGAATTGCAGTGAACATATCCACAATGTTTGCGATTTTAGTAGGGCAGGCATAACTCCATATTCATAATCGTAGTAAAATGAGCAGTTTTCATAAGAAAGACTATACAGTTATTTTTTAGCTGTATAGTCTTTTTTTTATCTTATTGAAACAATAACAAATAAAAGCCACTCAAAAGAGTAATATTTAAATATACAAGATTACCTATAGCCTAACCATGAGTTATAAGTATAACATAGATGTAAATGAAATTAATTACATAAAAATAGAGTTAATAAGAGAAAACTAAGGACTTAACAATTTTGATTCGTCATTAGCACATTTGTCAAAATCTTGATTTTTATGTTTACAACAGGTTGACAAATAGTCTCTTCTTCAAAACCTCAAACCCCAACCTTAGTTATTTAAATATTAACACTGCCACTGTCTCAACATAAACAATCAAAAAGAACCGACCCTTTTGATTATAGTCATTTATGCCTTAAATATACCTAACTTTAAGTAGGTATATAGCTAATTAGTCGTCTTTTTAAAATGTCATATGTAGAAATAAATTGATAAAGGAGGATTTTTATTCAAGCAAAGAAAAGGGACATGATACAGCATAGACCCTGAAAACTATTCCCAAAAAAAACAAAAAATTTCCGGATTGAAATAATAAACATAAATTTAAATCAGTCTTTGTGAATCTCTATATGAACGTGAACACCTTTACTTTGCACTGTATTTCCAATTTATTATTATTTATTTCCTGTCAAGAATCTTAACGATTAAGCACAGCAACACTCTCAACATGCGTCGTTTGATTGTGAGGAAGATATTTTTTTGCCTTTGCTTTTATTACCCTTCATTGCTTTCTTTGACCCATCTATATCCTCTGTTAATCCTGATTTAAATACAAAGGTTAATTGATGAGGATGTTTATTGCCTTTATTATCTATACCACCTAGTATTATGTGGTCTATAACTGCGTCAAACACTTCTTTATCAAATTCTGATAATGGTTTATTCTTGATAAAGTGCCTTCTAAACTCTTTTATTCTTTCTGTTATTGTTTTCTGTTCTTTCTCTGTCAGGCTTAGTTTGCTTATTTCTTCGTTTAATGATTCTTTTTCTTTTACTAATGTTGTATATTTCTCATTATATGTATCTCTGTCTATCTTTTCGTCTAGGTGAATATCTATAAGATTTTTTATCTTTGATTCTATTTTAGTAAGGTTACTTTTTAGTTTTCTTAGTTCTGTTTTATTATCGTTTGTCTCTAATGATTTTTGTACTGTCTTTAAGAATTCTTCTATTATTTCTTTATTGTTCTCACACATGTCATTAAAGCATTTTACAAATGCCTCTTCTATTATTGACTCATGAATCCCCTTACTTTCTGGACAGTGCTTTTTACCCTTCTTGGTAGATTTTATACAATGCCATACTACTTTTTTATTTGAAGAACCTGCATTCCATGCTCTTCTACCTACTCCACTTTCACAGAAACCACATTTTATCTTACTGCTAAATGTATATTGCCTACTATACCTCTCTATCCTTCCCTTTTTCAAGTTAACATTTCTTTTATTTCTTATTTCTTGAACTTGCTCAAATAATTCTCTACTAACTATAGGTGGATGATGGTCTTTCACATAGTATTTTTCTGATTCTCCAAAGTTAGATAATCTTTTTTTGCTTATAGGATCTACTGTAAATGATTTTCCTAAAACTAAATCTCCACAATATTTCTCATTTGTTATTATTCCTAGTACCGTTGAATCTGACCATTGAGGATTACCTCTTTTGGTTAAATGTCCTTTGTTGGTTAGTTCTCTAGCAATTGTATAACATCCTATACCTTTCGCATATGTATCAAATATATATCTAATTATTTTGGCTTCTTCTTCATTGATTGATAATTCTTTTGTGACTTTATCATAGTCATATCCTAGACAACCGTTAAATCCGACAAGCTCACCTCGTCTCATCTTCATTTTAAGCCCTAGTTTTGTGTTTTCAGAAGCAGTTAATACATCTTGCTGTGCAATAGCACTCATAAAGATTGTTCCTATTTCCCATTGATTACTCAATAGATGGATATTTTCTTTTTCAAAGAATACATCTACTCCATTTTCTTTTAGCTTTCTAGTATACTTTAACATCGCTAGAGTATCTCTTGAGAACCTTGACATACTCTTAGTTATGATTAAATCAATTTTACCGTCCAATGCATCTGTTATCATTCTTTGAAACTCATATCTCTTTTTTACGCTTGTACCAGTTACGCCTTCATCAGCGTAAATATCTACTAACTCCCAATCGGGATTGGATTTAACCAATCCCTCATAGTGTGTTATTTGTGATTTATAACTAGCTAATTGCTCTTCTGAATCCGTACTAACTCTACAATAGGCTGCTACTCTCTTCTTCTCTATTATCTTTCCTGTTCTTCTGTCTGTTTTCTTTTTAGTCGGCTCTATAATCTGTACTTTCACAGTTTATCACCTCTCGAAAATATATTCCTATCACTCACTTACTATTATACATTATGTTACCTTAATTATCCAGTCTTTTTTCTACTTTTATTCTTTTGTAATGATAGTTTTATGTACTCATATTCTTTTTTATTTATTAAACCTTTATTTGAAAGTTGTCTTAACATAGCTATTTTAGAAGCATATTTCATCATTTTATCCATGCACGTCCCCCTAACCTAGTTCTTTCAATGATTCAAGTGTATTGTTAATTACTTTTTTAACTCCTGTTAAATCTATCTCCTTTATTCTTCCTTGGTGTGCTAACATTACTTCATTATTTAGTTTTTCTCCTACTCTCTTTAACTCTGGTATATACTTGGTTAATACATCTTCAACTTTTATATCTCGTTCCAATGCTTGCTCTCTTGCATATGCACTAATTGTCTTACCATGATTTTTAGCTTTTGCCTTTATATGATTATATTCTTTTTCTGTTACTCTTACGTTAATCCTTTTTGTTTTAGTCACTATGTATCAACTCCTTTTGAGTCTAAGGGTATGGGAAACTCCCATTTTTGATAATTCCTTTAGGGAATTATCAATTTGTCATACAAATTGGAAGCTTGCTAGCAACAAAGTTGCTAATTTCTACCCCCAATATGCTAATACGTTCAGTTATTTATTGAACGATTTAATGTATTAGGTTATTGAAAAAGCTATCCATTTAAGAACATATAGATTGTACTTTTTGCCCATTTTTCTCCTGTCTCTTTTTCCATTGCTTTAGCTATTTGAGAGTATGATAAATTCTTTTGTTTAAACTCTCTTATTAGCTTCATATTATTATCAGTCTTTCTTGATGGTCTTACAACATGCATCCGTACTGAATTCTTTATTGTGTTATATTCTTTCAATAACTCATTGAATTTCTTTAGTAATTCATTATAGCTGTCTTCGTGTTTACGAATCTTACTTTTATATTCTTCAACTTCTTCATTATCTATTTTTGTAATATGTAGCATTATATTTTCTCTTCTTAAATTTGATATTTCTATATCCTTTTGTTTTATTGATTCCTTCAAATCTATGATATCTTGTTTCACCTTTTTTAATTGTTCTGCATCTTTTGAACCAAATATATTTAATGCCATTGCTCTCACTCCTCTATTTTAATTGGATATACGTCTTAATCCATAATTTCTTTTCCATTATCTTGAATAAATTTAATAGCGTTTTTTATAATGCCATTATGTCCACTCCTCTCCAATTGATTAGTAATATTTTTACCCTTCACTATATAGGACAGTTCTGAACCATTTGTAAACTTTAAATATATATGACAAAAAAACTAAGAGACTCTACGCAATCATAGAGTCTCTTAGTTTTGTATGGAGTTTTCTCAGCCTTTTTGTAATTGCCATTTTTGATACATTGAATATATCACCTATTTGTTGATGAGTATATTCTTGATAGTACTTATATTTTATAAGTCTCTTTTCATCAGTATCAAGTTTAGCAATAGCACATCGCAAATTTTCAAAGGTAAGGTTTCTTAAAGCAGTTTCCTCAGTATTATACAAGTTAGTAGAATATCTATCTAACACCCTTTCAAGCATACCTTTACTAAGATGTCTGCGATTAGACCGTCTCTGTGCTTGCAGTTTACGATTATCTGCTTCTAGAAATTCTGCGACCTTCTTTGGCACTGAAATCTCCCTTTTTTCATATTTTATTTTACGTACATTCTCTTCCCTTCTACTAACGAAAAGGGTACACACAATGTGCATCACCAGCTACTGTAGCCAATTTACAGCGGATAGCATTGCTCATTTGAGTATTAGGTTGGCTAAATGGCATGCTATCAGGGTTACATATTATATGTATTCCCTCTGGTTAAGATTATTTTATTTTTGAGGATTAGTGCTATGTCCTCATATTTATTTTATCATATATTTGATTATTATGAAAATTATTGAAATTATTTAATTCTATTTTGAGATTATTTCCCAATGCCCACCTTTATTTGAACCTACTCTCTTAATTAATCCTTTTCTTTTTAAAGCATCAATAGTTCTTTTGACTGTAGCTTCTGAGATATTATATTCTTTACTCATTTTAGGTTTACTTATCTTTGGATTTCTTGTAATTGCATTCATTATGATTTGCTCTGCATCTGACAATTTTATCAGCTCATTTATCGGTTCATTTATCGGTTCGTAAATTTCTGCACTATTCTTAACCGTAATTTTTATAATCAATTCGATTTTAATACTAAAAAAGGAATCAATCTTAATAATCTATTTTACTCTCTATTAACTCATTAGTTTATTATTATGCTTTATACTAAATGTTTTAAATTATAATATTATGTCTATAATTAAATTATAAAATAATTAAACTCGAGGTGATTTTTAATGTTTTATCAGGTAATGATATTTGATATAAAAAATTCCAGACAATTAGTTAATAGAGAAGCAATTCAATATAAATTAATAGATACCTTAAAAGAGGTAAATATAAAATATAAAAAATTAATTGTTAGTGATTTCATCATAACTATTGGAGACGAATGGCAAGGACTAATAAAATATCCTTGCCATTATCAAAAAATAATTGGTTTTATCTATAAAAGTTTGCATACACTAGATATATATTGTGGTGTAGGTATTGGCAAAATTAGTATTAATAATTTTGAATTAACAGTTAATCAACTTGATGGCAGAGCTTTCCATCTAGCTAGAGAAGCTGTAAAAGATGCTAAGAGAAAAAACTTGTCTATCGTAGTATATAAGGATTGGATATAGTAATAAATTATATTTTTATATTAATTTAATTAACATATAATAAGTCGTAAATGTATAAACAACACTAAATAGCGTTCCTAAAAGATAATATTCTGAGAAAATTTTATTGTCTAACATTTTAAATCTTGCTAATGATTTTACAGCAATAATAAAACCTATTGCAGATAATTGATTACTATATATAAAAAATGTAATCAAAATTCTTTCTAGAATTCCAATCCATTTACCTGTTTTAACTTCATCAATAAATTTTTTCTCTTCATTCTCTAGCCCTTCTTTTAATTTATTATTTAGGATATTGTTATAATCATCAACTCTTGTATATATTATATCAAACATTAATGGTATTATGTACACTCCTGATAAAGCTATATATGTTATTATAAATACTATCCTTAAATTAGATAGAGTTATTAGATCCACATTTTTTATCATATCTAGTAACTTTTCATTAATAAAGTTAAACTCTAATATTATATCTTTAGAAACTATTAAGATAACAAAAATATGAACTATTTGGTCTACTATAAATAATAATATCTTTATTTTGCTAATGAATAGTTTATTATCAGATTTATCTATAATAATTTTTTGTATTATTTCTTTTAATAAATCTATACATATATGAACTATATCTATTATCAAAATTATTCCAATTAATTTAGGAATATCATTGAATTGTGTTAACAGTATCATAAGTACAGAAATCACAAAAATATTAATTCCATGTCTAAAATATCCTTCAAGCTTCATTTCAGCTTTTAATTTTACAACTTTGTCTGATTGCAAAATAAAATCTGAAATAGTATGAGCAATTAACATTAACATAGCAAACATTATATTATCAATTCCCTTCTTTTCATAATTTCTACTACTGTTTCAAGAGATTTTAAAATATCTTCTATATTTGATACGTTTAATCTATCATAATAGCTAGTTTTACTTATATTCAGTTGTTCTAAAACGGTATTCAAATTTTCTTTTGATAATTCTAGCTTAATTGCCTCCCATTGCTTATCTGTTATTCTACTTATTACTTTGTTAACCAAAGACAATATATTATTACAAAGTTTATCTGGGAAATTGTATTCACTTATTATCAATCCATCATAGTCCTTACTATTTTTTAAATTATTCAAACAATCTCTGGCATTCCAAAAGATTGGACCATTCATTTCCCATGAATTTCTCTTTAATCTATCCTCAACTGTTCCAAAACTTACTCCATATCGGACTTTAAATGGACGTAAATAGCTAAACGTCAAAATTAGTAAATATATTATTTTACTATTAAATGGACATATAATCTGAATCTCATCACCTTGCGAAATAAAAAATTCTCTATCATAATCATAACCATTCTTAATCACTAAATTCAAATCTCTAATTTTATTATTTAAATCTAAATTAAACTGATTGTAACTTATTTCAGTAGATTTTATTATATCCATTGTTATAACTACAAATTCAGATGCGATATTTTTTTCAGAGTTTTCTAAAATATACTGACCTCTTGATACATTTCTAATTACTTTACTTTTTTTTAATTTATAAATAATCCAATGTACTGTATTTCTTTTTATTTCACCATACACATCCTTGTAAAAATCATAAAAATCATCTACGCTAATTGTATCATACGTCTCAAATCTTCTTTTAAGTTCAGTAACATGCAACTTTTTTGTATCACTCAATATCTTCACATCCTTTCTACGAGTATAGTACCACAAACATTACTATTGTGCAAGGTTTTTCCGGGTCCTAACCCGGACCAAGGTTTTTCCGGGTCCTAACCCGGACCAAGGTTTTTCCGGGTCCTAACCCTGACTAAGGTTTTTCCGGGTCCTAACCCTGACCAAGGTTTTTCCGTATCCTAACTCGGACCAAAGTTTTCAGCCCCGGACTTAAACACGTTTGTTCCCGAATATAAATACAAACTCTCTACGCCATCTAAATACAACAATTGGAAAAGGAGTATTCAATTTGTTGTACTTGATACTCCTTTAAAAATTAAATATAAACTATTTCTATCAAAACAATTTCCTCAGCAACATCACGAGCAATATTATGATACCCAACCCTATCCATAAAGCCACAATCAACTGGTATAGGATTCTTTTTTAGATACTGTTCTTCTATTAATATAGCCCTTTTAGTAGCATCTTCATTTATTCTATGACAATGCTCTAATAATTTGCCTTCCATACGCATTAATCTATATAAATCTGTTTTATGTTCTTTCAAATAACTTAATCTCATCCTTCCATACTTACCTAATGGTTTTTCATCATACTTAATATCATTAGATATCTGTATGTTGGGATATAAAATTCCATCTATCTCCGTATATTCTAACTCCACAGGTTTAAATCCTTCACTCATCAGAAAACACCTCCATTATTATCTTCGCTCCAATTTTGAATCCTTCTATAAAGGTATGAAGACTATAATATGAACTGCTTTCAGCTTGTAAGCTAAGTAATTTATCGTATACTTTAAATTGCTCCTTATTGAAACTGTCTGTTAATTTCTTTTCTAACACATTAGCCTCATCAACTATTCTTTTATGCTCTAAATTGAAAGGCTCAAACATGTGAGTTAGAAAATCCACATCATAATACATCTGCTTTAAAACACTCTTCATTTAAATCACCTTTTCTTATTTTATTTAAAAGGTAATCCAAACAAAAACATCCTTATATCTACTCACGTTCTACCTTAGTTCGGTACTAACTAGACATGTCTACTCAGTACATACTTTTATAGCTATACGCACTATAATTTTTTTATTATAGTTCTTATTTCTGAAATTTGCTATGTCAGTACTAAAGGTACAATAATCGCAGAAGTGTGCAAATTCCTTGATTATTAAGAGTCTTGACGATATAGCACTGTCACTGTCTCCACGTGCACACTAAACCCGAACATATCAACCGGTTGCACTTCGCCTACGTTGTATCCTTTAGCTACTAGATACTTTAAATCTCTTGCAAGTGTTGCTGGATTACATGATACGTATACTACTTTTTTGGGTTTCATATTTACTATTGTTTCTAGTACTGATTCCTCGCATCCCTTTCTTGGTGGGTCTAGCATTACTACATCTGCTGTTATACCTTGTTTGTAGAATTTTGGGAACAGTTCTTCTGCTTCTCCAGCGTAGAACTCTACGTTTGTTATATTGTTTAGCTTCGCATTTTCTTTCGCATCTTTTATTGCTTCTTTTACTATCTCTACTCCGTAAACCTTTTTTGCACTTTTAGCTAAGAAAAGTGATATCGTTCCTATCCCACAGTATAAATCAAATACAGTTTCATCACCTTTTAAATCTGCATATTCTAGTGCTTTTTGATATAATACTTCTGTTTGCATTGGGTTAACTTGAAAAAATGATAGTGGAGAAATCTTAAATTTCAAGTGACCTATGTAGTCAGTGATTTTGTCTTCTCCATAAAGTGTTTTACATTTATCTCCTAGGATCACGTTACTTCTCTTGTTATTTATATTTTGAACTATGCTCTTTACGTTTGGTAGCTTCGTACACATTTTTATTAACTCATCTTTGTAAGGAAGCTTATCTCCTTTTGTAATTATTACTATCATCAAATCTCCTGTTCTAAATGACACCTTTGTTAATATGTGTCTTATTATCCCAGTGTTTGTTCTTTGGTTATATGGTTTTATATTGTATTTATTGATGAACTCCCTTATTATATCTACTACTTTATCATTTATAGTATGCTGTATTAAGCATTTGTCTGTATCAATTATCTGATGACTCCCTCTTTGGTAAAAACCTATCTTCACTTTTCCATTATCTAATGCCACTGGATATTGTGCTTTATTTCTATATCTAGTAATTTGCTTCATGCCAAGTGTAGGTTTAACTTCTACCTTATCTAGTTCTCCTATTCTTATAAGATCATTTTTTACCCTGTCTGTTTTTAACCTCAATTGCTCACTGTAATCCATACTCTGCAACTGACATCCTCCACATCTATCTGCTATATGACACTTTGGTAAAACTCTATGCTCTGATGGCTTTATTATTTTTACTATTTCTGCTACTGCATAGCTCTTTTTTAGTAACTTTATCTTTACTTTAACCTCATCTCCTGTTATAGCATTGTCGACAAATATAGCAAAGTTATCTATCTTACCAAATCCTTGTCCTAAATGATTCATATCTATTATTTTAAAATTATATTCATGGTTTAATTTTATAGGTATATTCAAGCTGTACGCTCCTTTCAAAAAATACGTTATTTATGTTTATCTTTGGCTTATTTTAGTGTAAAATATATATAACTATTAAAATATTGGTATTAATTTAACTAGTCTGTAGTTATGTTAGGATAAACTAATCTATACTTTCACATAATAATCTTTGTAATATCTTTTACTCTAGTCATTTTTCATACAGATTATACATAATATATTTTAATTCACCAATGAGTTTTATACAAGTTAATTAGGAGTGATTTAATTGTTAAATTCAATTAAAAATATATTGATAATTGTCTTGATAGTTATTCTTGCAACTGGTATATCTATAAAATACAGCCCTTTAACTACTCTTGATACTAGTGATACTGCTAGTAACGTTACTGAAAGTGCGTTTTTTTTGGAAAGTAATTCTGCAAATAGCGCACTAACAAATCCAAGGAGTATATCAATATTACATAAATCTACAAGAGAAAAATCTCTTAGCTTTTACGACGATTATATGCTGGCTGGAAGACTGTACAAAAATAATAAGTTCTATAAGGCTATTGATTTTGTTTTAGTTAGTGAAAAACCATTTAATATTGATCTAAGCCCTTATAAACCATATTCTGTAGAGATAAATTTATCTAAGGATAATTTAAAAGTGCCTGATGGTAAGTATAAATTAGTTATCACTACGAATGCAATAGGCCTGAAATACTCATGTAAAGCTATTGAGCTTGATATTAATTATAAGAGCTCTTCTCCTTATGTAAAAGCTTCAAATAAGCTACCTAGTGAAAATCTAAATGCTTTGACATTGTATTATTCTTGCATTGATAGCGACGTAGAGCAATTAGTTGGTATTACAAGGTTTAAAAAAGTATCTCGTAATGTATATAATTTTACTCTTAAAGAACTACAAACTCCTGTAGATATAAATACTGGGCTTTGCCCGACTTCTCCAATTGATACTTTTCACTATGTATCTCAGAAAAATGGTATTACATATATAGATTTGCCATCTTCCAATGATAAATACACAAATCCGAAAACTGCACGAAAAGCTATGAATTCATTTATTAAAACTATTGCTTGTATCCCTAATCATGGTAGAGTTAAGTTTTTAGTAGATTATAATAGAGCTGACACCTTCTTTAATGGGGTGAATATCAATAAATCAATAGAATGTAACAACTTCAACAAATCTTATCTAGCATATGATAGTGGTAAAAGATATCTTCTTGTTGACTGTGATGTGCCATCTATAAGCAAATCAGATGATACTACCTCTAAAGCAAATCAAATTTTCAATGCTATGAAAAATTTTGAATATCACGGTCTTTTGAATGTTATCCCTAAAGACGTAAACCTGCAGGGCATATCTGTTGATAATAATATTATCACTCTCAATTTTAACAATGCTATCTCTAATGCTCATGCTAATAATGATCATTTAAGATCTATGATGATAGATGCTATATTGTTTTCATTCACTAGTATTGAAGGAATTGACTATGTTTCGATTAAATCAAATGGAAACGCTTTAGATGGTTTTAAAGGATATGATTTGAGTAAGGCAGTAAAGAGGCCTCTTTATATAAATCCTGAATAATCAAACAAGAAACAAAAAAATACCCAGCTAATCCCACTGGGTAAAAACTAAATAAATACTAAAATCAGTAGCCCTTTTTTTCAAAACACATTCCTTAATTATATCCAATTATATTATATTTATACTCATTTTTAAAATATTTTTTTATTTTGTTATATTTTTTCTATTATAATAAAGATCCTATAGACTATAATCTTATAAGAAAATCTGTATTGAAAATAATGACTATACATGCTATTATATACAAAACAGTAGCTTATTAAAAGGAGGACTATCTCATGATGCCAATTCTAAATTTCCTTATTCAAATTCTAAGTATAGCTATATTAGGTTTTCTTTGTGTATTTATTTATAGAGTATTTAAGTATGTTAGTAGAAAATAGATTTAGCTACAGTCACAAAACTATGTATTATTCCTTCTTGCCGTAATAAAAAACCATTAGCTTATTCTAGCAAAATGGTTTTTCGTATTAAATATTTTCTAACCGAAGTTTTTTGATACTCTATTTAGCATTTTTCTAATAGGCAAATCATATGGACATTTCGGTTCACAAGCCCCACACTCTATACAATCCTTCGCTGTTTTTGCTTGCCCATTGTACCTGCTTTTTGACCATTCTTCTAAATCATATTTCATAAGATATGCTTCTAATATAAATTGGGTGGGTATATCTATACCCTGAGGACAGGGTGCACAATATCCACATCTTCTACAAAACTCTGTACCTAGCTGTTTTGCTTCATGCATTATTATATCTCTTTCTTCATCTGTCAATCTTCTAAATGGATTTGCTACTGCTGTATTTGCCTTTATATGCTCTATACTATCCATTCCTGGTATTACTGTTGATACATTCTCGTTTTCTAATATATATCTTATTGAATACTCTACATTTGTTATTGCTCCACCAGCTACTGGCTTCATTACTATTACTCCAATGTCTAGTTCGTTTGCCCTTTTAAATAAACCTTCTGCTTGTGGCTCTACTGGGTTATATGGGAACTGTATTGTACTGAACTCTCCTGTCTCTATTGCATCCTCTAATATAGCTAATGTATGACTTGTTATCCCTATTTCTTTTATCAATCCACTTTCTTTTGCTTCCTTTAATGCTTTTAAAGCTCCGTTTGGAGACATCACTTTCTCATACTCTTGTGCTGTTTTTACATTGTGCATTTGGTATAAATCTATACACTTGATATCTAACTCTTTAAGACTTATCTCTATATCCTTTTTCATATCCTCATAAGTTCTGGCTGGTGATTTTGTAGCTATAATCCAATTCTCTCGACCAGTTTCTTTTATACCATAACCTATTAATTCTTCACTCTTAGTATAAGCTCTTGCTGTATCTATGAAGTTTATGTTGTTTTCAAGTGAAGCCTTTATTATTTCTACTGCTTTTTTTTCATCAACCTTTTGGATTGGTATTCCTCCAAAACCAACTGCTGATACTTTGAAATTTGTTCTACCCAGTTTTCTCATCTGCATAATTACGACCTCCAAATATTAATTGTTCCTCTATTAAGCATGTTAGTAAATTTGGCTTTAATATATTCTCTATATAATATTCTTGTAAATGGTAGTACTAATGTAAACCCTACTAAATCAGTTATTATACCCGGGGTAATTAAAAATGCCCCTCCTATTAATACACATAACCCATCTATTAAATTATTAGCTGGCATATGTCCGTTATTGAGTTCAAACCTGATATTTCTCAGTATGCTTCTGCCCTCTTTTTTGGCTAAGTAAGCACCTACCATACCAGTAGTTATAATAATAAATATCGTAGTTAGTGTACTTGTAATGCTAGCTAATTTTAGTAATATAAAAAGCTCTACTATTGGTACTCCTATAAATAGTAATATTAGCTTACCTATCATGTTTTTCCTCCTATTCTGTAGTCAATGATTTTATGAATCTGTCATATATCTCTTTATAGTGTTTTTTTAAGTTAATTGGTTTTAATGTTTTATCAACAAAAGCATGCTGTGTATATCCTGTTGCCAGTGTATTGCCATTATGGCTAACCACATAGTTAAGCATTATCCTAGCTCCTTTTACTTGAACTAGTTTAGTCTGTACTATTATCTCATCATCAAATTTAGCTGGCAACAAATACTTGCATCCAACATCTATTACAGGTAATAAAACTCCTAAATCTTCAAGTTCTTTATAGTTTACTCCTATTTTTCTTAGAAATTCAGTTCTACTTACATCAAACCAAATAAAATAGTTAGAATGATAAGCTATTCCCATTTGATCTGTTTCTTCGTATCTAACTCTAATGTTTACATTATTAATCATCTGTATTCCTCCTAATGTTCTTACATATTTACTATTATATCAATTTTTATGATAGATATCTATTTTAATGTTTTATTATCCAAAAGATTATTTTAATAGTATCTTAAAGCTTGCTTCAATATAAGCAAAATTATGAAATATAAAATATTACCTAAATATTTATATATTAAATAAATCATTTCAAATATCTAGTAAATAACCTAGCAGTTTTCTTAGTTTAATCCATAAATCTGCTATAATTCACTTATAAATAATTAATTTTCGAATAATCATTGCTTTTTTTGCATTTGCTGTTAATATATGTTTAGATATCTTTTAATTATTCAAACGTATACGTTTCTAAAATAATATTTTAATAATATTATTTTACACATCAAACTTAATAATATAAAATATAGGAGGTAATACAATGTTTAAATTTAAAAAGAGTATATTTTTATTACTTATTGCTATGGTAGTTATGATATCTGACATCTCTGCTCTTTCCATAAATCATGAAACTAATAAAATAGAAGTATCACATATAAATCCTGTGAATAATTTACAGCATCGTTTGAGACATGCTAGTTACCCATCTGAAACATGGAATATTTCTAGTCAAGGAGCTTATCGCTTTGATGGCATAGCTGAGTTAAGCACATTATGGACAAACTATTTTTTTAAAGGAAAAACTTCTTATAGCATCGAAGTTAAAAATAATCACTCTAAAACTCTTACATTGAAAGTATATAAAAGAGTTAGTGGTCTTAACCCTTTATTAGAGAAAGTTAATGTTGTATCCAAAGGATTATGCTCTTTTACAGTTAAAGGTTTAAAGTATGACGATGAAATATATATAAAATTTATGGCACCTTCAAATTTTAGTGGATCTATTAAATAATTATTAGCCACCAATACCTATCGGTCTTGGTGGCTATACATGAAAGGATGATACATTTGACATCAACTACATTAAAAATAATAGCTCTTATATGCATGCTTTTAGATCATATTTGGTCATTTTTTCCAAATAGCCCTGTTATATTTCATTGGATAGGCAGAATTTCTGCACCTATTTTTGTGTATTGTGTTATTCTAAGTTATATACATACTAAAAATAAAATAAAATTTATGATTAGACTCTATCTTCTCAGTGTAATCATGGGTATTATTTATTATTTCATTGACATACACATATATTTTAATTTTCCAAGAACATTACTTTTTATTGTCATAGCTTTGTTTATATTTGATAAAATAAAATATCGTGATAAAGGCTATAAGAAGCTTGTCATGCTGATAATATCATGGCAAATTTTTTCAACTATTTTTATAATGATTCTTGCAAGGTATACAAATATATCAAATCAGCTACTAGTCACTCTCTCTGCTATCTTAGCTAATATTTTAGATTTAGAAGGTGGTTTTATATGGATAATTATTGGAATCGTTATTTATATCTTCAATAATTCCAATAAAAATATTACAATATCTTTCTCTTTATTCACTTTGACTTATTTTATTGCATATAATACTAATATTTTTTCGAGAATTGTACGTAGAATTGCTTTATATAATGAATATTTAGGCTCATTTGCAAATTCTATTTGTTATATTTTCTTTTCAACCAATCCATTATTTAATAGTAGCCTGAAAATGTTTGTTTGGAATGCTCAATGGATGGTGGTATTTTCATTGATATTTATAAATCTTTACAATGGAAAAAAGGGCAAAGGATTAAAATATCTGTTTTATATCTTCTATCCAGTACATATCTTGATACTATATATTATAAAAACATCAATGTCTTAAATTTACCAAGTAATTATTAAGACAATAAAATATTACGGCTACTTTAAATAGAAATAGACTCTATGCTAATCCTATAAGCTTATCAATATATACCTATGGTTTTAGCAAAGAGTCTATTATACGTCTGTTCGCATCACAATTTAGTTCTAGTACCTTTGACCAATTGTTTCTTATAATGGTTTACAACTTCATGCCAATAATTAAGATTTTTATTATTTCTATTATCTTTTAGTAATGATTTATAGTTTTTAGCTAAATATTTTCCAACATACATTGTTGCTTTTTGAGCGCCGTAGACATTCATATGATTACCATCATCACGAAAATCTTTAGTCATATCAACTTTATACTGTTTGTTTGCTATATTTAAATCAATAAACGGGATTTTTTCTTTATCTGCAACTTTCTGTATGAAATTTGATTTAGAATAATCCCACGAATACGAACTTGGCAACTCTAAAAATACAATCTTTATATTATTTGTACGACATGCACTTATAAAATGATTTAACCTATCCATATTTACTTTTGGTATTGGAAGAGGTTTTGAATTTTTATCACCCATATAATCTATTGGCTTATTAACATATACTTCATTTGAAAATACAAAACCTTTTGATATATCGTATTTTTTAGCTCTTCTAGGAAATGTATAAAAGTCACGAACTTTTAACTCTTTCCACCTAGCATGGTAAACAAATGGAGCATAATAGAAATTTGTATTATCCATTGAATACTTGTTTTTTTCATATAAACAGTCGACTTCAAGGATTACCACCTTTGGTTTTTGATTTCTCAACAATCGTCTCATGATACGGTTTATTCCTTCAATGGTTTGCATTGCTCTTCCAGATGCATAAGATGTATAGCCAAATTTTTCGTACATCAATGCAGGAATAATACCAGCATATACGTCTGAGTTACCACATATCATCACATCTATAGTATTTTTAGGTTCTGCAATGAAACCCATTCCTCTAAACAAGTTCGCCCCACCAAAATCATCGATTGATTTTGGTGTAACTATTATACAAATGTATAAATAAATTATTACAGTGGCTAAAAAACAACTCACAACCACGAGTATTTTTTTTATTTTCATATTTAGAACCCTCCATAAATCGGATCAGGTGGCAAATATCGAGCTCATATGTGCCAAGTATAATAGAATATAGCAGAACAAATCCAGTATTTCTTTAAGTGTGAAGGCTCGTCATAGTGTTATTAACATCTATGTTTTTTATTCTCAAAACTACTCCCATGATCATGATAAAGAAAGAAATTTCAATATAACTATATTATATCAATTGATTTAATATTTATTTATTTTCAGAATATTTCATCTTATAATCGTTAGAAACAAACTCTATACCTATAGCCTATGAGTTTATCAAGACACCATTGCCTTTAGCTATGAGCTATTACGTAGCTATACCCATACATTCTACGGCATTACAATTTAGCATTACAATTTAGCTTTAAAATTTTTGCTCAATTGTTGATTATAATGTTTTACAACTTTATGCCAATAATTAAAATCTTTATTATTTCTATTATCTTTTAGTAATGATTTATAGTTTTTAGCTAAATATTTTCCAATATACATTGTCGCTTTTTGAGCACCATAGACATTCATATGATTACCATTATCACGAAAATCTTTTGTCAAATCTACTTTATAATGATTGCTTGCTATATTCAAATCAATGAATGGAATATTTTCTTTATTTGCAAACTGCTGTATAAAATTAGATTTACCATAATTCCACGACGTTACACTAGGCAATTCTAATAATACAACTTTTATATTATTTTGGTGACATGTTTTTATAAAATGACGTAACTTAATCATATTCTTTTTTGGTATAGGTTTAGGTTTCTCGTTCCTATTTCCCATATAATTTCTAGACTTATTTTTATATACTTCTTTTGAAAATACAAAGCCTTTTGTTATATCATATTTATCTGCTCTATGTGGAAATGTGAAAAAATCACGAGCTTTTAACTCTTTCCATCTAGTATGGTATACTATCGGATTAAGGAAGAAATTTGTAATATCTATAGAATTGATTTTTTCGTATAAACAGTCAACTTCAAGAACTATTACTTTTGGCTTTTGATTTCTCAACATTCGTCTCATAAGGCGGTTTATTCCTTTGATTGTTTGCAATGCTTTTCCAGATGTATAAGATGTATAGCCAAACTTCTCGTACATCAGTGCAGGAATAATACCAGCATATACATCTGAGTTACCGTATATCATTACATCAATAGTGTTTTTAGGCTCAGCGATAAATCCCATGCCTCCATAAAACATTGATCCTCCAGAGTCGTCAATCGATTTAGGTGCAACAATTATACATATATATGAGTAAATTATTATTGAGGCTAGAACACAACTCATCATCACAAATATTCTTTTTGAATTTTTCATATTAAAAACCTCCGTAAATCGGGTCAGGTGGCAAATATCCAAGCCCATAAGCACCAAATACAATTATTATACAAAACACAGCGAAACAAACCCAGTATTTCTTTAAGGATGAAAGCTCATTATAGCGTTTATTTACATCTATGTTCTTCATCTTTAATACTGCTCCCATAATCATAATAAGGAAAGAAACTAAAAGCAATATCAAGTCTTTAGTATCTATAGCAATAAGAAATTTCATAGATGCTTTACTTGTATCAAACACAGAATAGAGCATTTCCTTAAATACACTTAGATTTTCAGCTCTGAACATAAGCATACCTATTCCAACAAATATAAGTGTTTTTAAAATCTTTAAAACTGTTAAAACTTTATTTTTTGAATCTATTTTATACTTTTCAAGCACCTTTAAAGCTAACGGTGAAAGAATATTATAAATCACCATCAGTACAAAATAATATAGACCATAAGCAATATATTTAAAACTTGCTCCATGCCAAAGTCCTGTCAAAAACCATACTACAAATAAAGCTACTGTAATTATTATAAAATCTGCATAAACAGGTTTCATTTTTTTGTTTAATTTAAACATTGTTTTTGAAGTAGATATAGGATAAAATACATAATCCCTAAACCATGCACCTAGAGATATGTGCCATCTTCTCCAAAACTCTGCCACATTTTGAGCTATAAAAGGCATATCAAAGTTTTTAGCAAATTCTATACCAAAGATTTTAGCTATACCTGATGCCATGTCAATATACCCTGAGAACTCAGCATAAAGCTGAACAGTAAATGCTAAAGTTGCTATAATTACAGTAAATCCCGAGTGACTTTTGTAATCTTTAAACACAGCGTCTGATATTATGGCTGCACGGTTTGCTACCATAAAAATTTTGAAAAATCCCCACATCAAACGTGCTATACCATTGTACAAATTTTTTGATGTTATTTGCTCACCGCTTGACATTGCAGGCATAAGTTTATCATATCGACCAAACGGTCCTTCATGTAGTTGTGTAAAAAAACTTATAAATAGAGCTATTTTCAAAATATTCTTCTCAGCAGGGTATTTACCCCTACAAACATCTATAACATAACTAAGTGCTTGTAATGTATAGTATGATATCCCCAGTGGTAAAACAATCTTGATAACAGGAGTCGCTATATCTTTACCGAGTTTACCTATAAGACCTGTCCCTGCAGCAGCAAAGAAATTAAAGTATTTGAGTACTAATAGAATACCAATGTTTATAATAGCATATATAATAAGCACTCGACGTTTTTTTGCTTTAATTTTTGCTTTCAATTTTTTTCGCTCTGCTTTTTCTAACCCAGAAGTATCATATTTGAGTGGGATTTTATCCATTATAACAGTAGCAAAATATGATGTAACAATTGTAGTAATTAAATAAATTATTGCAGTTCCGCAGAAATACCCATAAAAAACAATACTCAATACAAGTAGCGCAATATAGCGCTGCTTGCGAGGGCAAACAGCGTATATTATACTAGATATAATTGCAAATAAACCAAAGAATATCAGTATACTATAATGACTCACGATTATTCCTCTTCTAGTTTTGTTACTAAACTATAAATGCTCGCTGCTGAATTAAAGTTTTCGGGTATAAGATGTAGCGGAGTAATCTCAATATCAAATTCATCATTTAAACGTGCTACAAGACGAATTATATTTGCAGAAGTAAGAACTTTACCATCCACAAGATTTGTGGCATTTTTAAAATCTTCTCCCGGTATTAACTGTGAAAGTATTTCATATATTTTTTCCATTTTTTATGTCTCCTTATCTATTTGTAATTATTTTTTGTATTTTCTTTCTATCTATTTTTCCGTTTGCATTCTTTGGAAAAATATCTATTGCAAAGTATTTATCTGGACGCATATAATGCGGTAATCTATTATCTGCTGTTTCACGTAATATTCCTTGAACTTCCTCATGTCCCTCATAAACTAAGATTAGTTCATCTTTACTACTGTCATATATACAAACTGTAATACCTATATTATCAACTAAACCAAATACTGCTTCTATTTCACCTAACTCTATACGATAACCCATATGCTTGATTTGAAAATCTTTTCGTCCACAATATTCAAATTCACCGTATTTATTTTTTCTAACAAGGTCACCAGTTTTATAAACTGTTTCTGGGTATTCCGATTGTAGAGGATTTTGCACAAATACTTCTTTTGTTTTTTCGTTGTTATTATAATATCCACTTGCAACAAAAGGTCCAGAAACAAACAATTCTCCTATCATTTCATCTGCCACCTGCTGATTATTTTCATCAAGATGAATCAGCCTACAGTTTTTACATGCATTACCTATAGGCAATGTTTCTGTTTCCTTGAACTGACGATCAACAATATAGTAAGCGCATATATCAGTTGTTTCTGTAGGTCCAAATAAATTAGCATACAATGCATCTTGGAAATATTCCTTCCAGTAATTTAGATATTTAACAGGCATCACTTCACCTGCAAATAGAATCTTCTTTATATATTTAAGCTTAGCATATTTAAAAAGGTCCATTTTTGAAGCAATTCCTAATGCTGAAGGTACCCAATAAATTGTATTAACTTCCTTCTCATTCATAAACTCCACAAGCTTTATAGGGAATGTAAAATATTCCTTTGGAATCATCTGATAAGCAGCCCCTGTCCAAAATGAAGCATACATATCAGAAACTGACATACTAAAATATAGTGGTGTCTGTGATCCAAATACTGTTTGTGAAGTTATATCAAAACAAGAAGTAAACCAGTCAATATAACTAATTACATTTTGATGCGATAACAATGCTCCTTTTGGAAAACCAGTTGAACCAGATGTAAAAATTGAGTAAGCAGGATCTGTACTAAGCATCTGTCTTCTGATTTCGCCTAGAAGTACCTCATCAACAGTGTCTAAACCATTTATATTTATTTTTAAACTATCACTGTAAATGGAATCTACTGCATCTTTAAGCTCTGTTTCATAAACTATAGCTACTGGTGACAGTGTATCTATTATTTTTTGAAGTCTTTCTTTCGGTGAATCACTGTCTAAAACTACGTAAAAATTACCACTATATAAAACACCAAGCATTGCTGACGGAACGTTTATGCCACGTTTCATTAGAATAGCAACTGGCTTTCTTAAAAAACTTAGCCCGGCAATTGCTGTTCCTATTGACTTAGCTTTTCCCATCAAACAAGAGTAGGTAAACATATCTACTTTGTCACCAACTGCTGTATTTAATGGGTGTTTTTCTACTGTACTTTCAAAATAATCAAGTATTGTTTTTTTCATTTTATAATCCTGCCTCTATTGGTTTTATTTGTAAATCTGGAAACGCATCATTTTGTGCACTACATATTGAAATAACAAATTCTTTGTACAAGTAGCTATTTATAAAAAGCTGTCCAACTTTGCTATTGTGTGAAAAAAGAGGATGTAAACTATTTCTAAAACATATTTCTTCACTAGGAGTTACATCAAATGACTTTAGTGGGTATTTAAGCCCTGCGCCAATACATTTGATATAGCTTTCCTTACGAGTCCAAAGTAATGAAAAGGCTAAATCTGAATTACCGCAATCCATTATATATTTAGACTCCTTATCTGTAAAGAAATACTTCAAAATTTGCTTATCTATTTCTTGGATTTTTTCACAATCCACACCTATTAAATTATCAATATCCATCCCCAATACCAAATGTTGGTTTGAATACGACCTACTAATTGATATTTTTGGATAGTTACGAATATATGGTTTTTCTCCCACTTTACCATTAAATAAAGAATAGGGAATATCAAAAGTCTGTGAAACAAGTTTTGAAGCAGTTATCTCAGCTGATAGAAATCTATTTTTTTTGTATTCATCAGAAAAAAGCTCTGCTCGCTCTAGTCTTTCTTTTGAAATTAAAACGGAAATATGTTTTTCATTTTCCATCTTCCACATAGGGATTTCCGTTAATATAAGTTTCTTCAATATCTCACAGCTCCTTGTTTTATTATTCTTTTAAAGTATATCAAGCAATGCTTAACATAACATTAATAATATATTAAATTTTTGTAATATTTTCACGAAAAAATATTCGCATGTTATAAAATAGAAAAATCATTTTTAAAGCAAGTATTATGCTGTATGATCCATTGATATGCTATTTTAGCTTTTCTCAAAATACTATCATATCAAAAATGACATTGATTGACAAGTTCTTTGATAAATTATATTTTTTCTATGAATTCTTTTATATAACTGCTTATCTTTCGTTTTTGTAATATTTATTATTTTAAAATATTTTGTATTTTATTTGTCTTTGCAATCATTAATTTTTTACTTTTACAACAAATATAGTTATTAATTCATCAAAAAAAAGACATCAAATGATGTCCTCAGACTGTAGACAAAAGCCCAATTTCTGCGTTGTTGTTAAAATTTCCGTTGCTCACTTACTTCTAAGTAAGCTCTGCTACTCAATTTTAACACGCCTTGAAATTGAACTCTTACTACAGTCTGCTATTTAGATGACTTTGTCATCAACCTAAGGACATCAAATGATGTCATTATTAGTTCTTCTTATATTAATACAGTCTAACTTACTTTACAATATTTTAGCTTCGCCTTTAAATACAACTCCTATACTTCCATCAACTGTTATTATATCCCCGTCATTAAGTTTGGACAATGCATTTTCTGCACCAACTACAACTGGTATACCTAGATGTAATCCTACTACCGCTGCATGTGACGTGAGTCCACCTTTCACTGTTATCACTGCTGATGCTTTTTCCATGTACTTTACCATATCTTTATCTGTTGCTACACAAACTATTATGTCACCTTCTTTAAACTTAGTCTGTGCATCGCTTACCTCATCAATTTTGCACACTCTACCTATTGCTGATTTTTTACCTATACCTGTACCTTTGAACATAATCTCTCCAACTGTATGAATCTTGATTAAGTTCGTACTACCAGATACTCCTACTGGTACTCCAGCTGTGATTATAACCAAATCTCCATTTTTTATGAAATCTTTACTTACTGCTGTTGATACTGAATTATCTATTATTTCATCTGTAGAGTTGCTTTCTTCTATTAGTATAGATTCAACTCCCCATACCATACAGAGCTTTCTTCTTACTTTATCACTGCTTGTTGCTGCAATAATCGGTGAAGATGGTCTGAATTTTGAGACTGCTCTAGCCGTATATCCTGATGAAGTCGCTGTTATTATTGCTGCTGCTCCTAAATCCAATGCCGTTGTACAGGTCGCATGACTTACTGCATTTGTTATGCTACTATCTGCCTTCATACTCAATATTTTTTGGTAATCAAGTGTAGGCTCTGTCTTTCTAGCAATATTAGCCATAGTTTCTACTGCCTGTAGAGGGTATTTACCTGCTGCTGTCTCTCCTGAAAGCATTATTGCATCTGTGCCATCTATAATAGCATTAGCAACATCTGTTACCTCTGCTCTTGTTGGTCTAGGATTTCTAATCATTGAATCAAGCATTTGCGTTGCTGTTATTACTGGCTTACCTGCTTTATTACATTTTTTGATTATCATTTTTTGTACTAGAGGAACATCTTCTGCTGGTATTTCAACTCCCAAATCGCCTCTTGCTACCATTATACCATCTGACACTTCAATGATTTCATCTATATTGTTTACACCTTCTTGGTTTTCTATTTTTGATATAATCATGATGTCTTCTGCATTGTTTGCCTCTAATATTTCTCTTATTTCTAATACATCAGATGTTTTTCTTATAAATGATGCGGCTATAAAATCTATATTGTTTCTTATACCAAATTCTAAGTCACTTACATCTTTCTTTGTTATTGCTGGTAGATTTATTTTTACTCCCGGTACATTCACGCCTTTTTTGTTCTTTATAACTCCAGCATTCTTAACTGTACATAATATATCAGTTCCATCTATAGATTTAACTTCTAATCCTACTAATCCGTCATCTATCAATATGCTATCTCCTGGTTTTACATCATTAGGCAGTCCCTCATATGTGACTGAGCATATCTCATCATTTCCTAAAATATCTCTTGTAGTTATCGTATAACTTTGTCCGTCCTTTAATTCTACACTTGAGTTTTCAAAATCTCTTGTTCTTATCTCCGGACCCTTTGTATCAAGCATTATAGCTATAGGCTTGCCCTTCTCTTCTCTAACCTTTTTTACCATATCTATTCTAGTTTTATGCTCCTCGTGACTACCATGAGAAAAGTTCAGTCTCGCTACATTTAATCCTTTGTCTATCATACCTTTTATTGTATCTTCACTATTTGAAGCTGGCCCTAATGTACATACTATTTTAGTTTTTTTCATATCATCACTCCTATATTGAAAGTATTTTAGCAAGTTCGTACATTTCACTATCAAATTTCTTCTCTTTTTGTAAAGCTTCTTCTATCTCTATCGCAAAAAGTTCATTTCCTTTTATACCGATAACTTTACCTGTTTCATTATTTGCTAATAGTTCAACTGCTTTTGCACCCATTCTACTAGCTAGTATTCTGTCATCCGCAGTCGGACTACCACCTCTTTGAAGATGCCCTAATACTGTTACTCTTGTGTCTATTCCAGTTTTATCTTGTATTTCTTTTCCTACTTCAAATGCATTTTGAGGATTTTCTGCTACTATTCCTTCTGCTAAAACTATTATACTATGCAATTTCCCTCTGTTTTTCCCTTGTATTAACTTCTTACAAACATCATCTATACAAAAACCCACTTCTGGGATTATAATACTCTCTGCTCCACCAGCTAATCCAGCATATAGTGCAATATCTCCGCAATTTCTACCCATTACCTCTATAATATTTGCTCTACCATGGGAAGTTGATGTATCTCTGATTTTACTTATAGCATCAAGGACAGTATTTACAGCTGTATCAAAACCTATAGTAAAATCTGTATATGCTAGGTCATTATCGATTGTTCCAGGCAATCCTATTGTCGCTATTCCTTCTTCACTAAGCTTCTTTGCACCATTAAACGAACCATCTCCACCTATTACAACTAATCCTTCTATACCAAATACTCTTAATACATTTATAGCTTTCTTTCTACCTTCTTCCGTTTTAAATTCTTCACATCTTGCGCTTTTTAATATTGTCCCACCTCTATGAATTATATCTCCAACAGAAGACAGTGTCATTTCTGTTATATCTCCTGATATTAATCCTTGGTATCCTTTGTTAATACCCATAACTTTCATGCCTCTAAATATAGCAGATCTGACTACAGCTCTTATGGCTGCATTCATTCCTGGCGAATCTCCTCCACTCGTTAAAACTCCTATTTTGTTCATTTTTAATGACCTCCTTACATTTTGCCCCTCATGGACACAACTTGTCCCACATCATTTAAAAAACTAAAGCAGTATTTACATTTAAGCACCTAAAATACTTTAAATCTAATAATTCAGAAGTATCTACTCATAATCTATATATAATATCGGTTTTTAACTCCTGTTTATTAACACTGCTTGTGTTTAATCTTAGTATGGCATTATTTAATTAATATTACCCATAATTATTTTAATTATAGCACATTTTTTAATCATTTAATAATTTTTTGTTAATAAGTTTTATTTCCAATTATTTAATCTTTATATTTTCCTCACCCAATAAGCCATTTAATTTATTTATGCAATTAACATCATCTATATCAATCCAGTATTGATTTTGTGCTTTTACTGTTTTTTTATCTTTTTCTATATACACAAATACTGGTGTACTCCCGTTGTGCTCTAATAGTATCTTTTTTATGTCATTAAATATACTGATATCTATATTTTTTGCTATTCTAATATATAGCTTCTCTTTTTTACTAGCTACTAATGGCTTAATCTTATCTACTATGATTTTAGGATCATCTGATTCATTTATATTTAGTCTACCTTTCATTATTATGATGTTGTCTTCTTTTAGCAAGTTTTCATATTTACCATATATCTTTGGAAAGACTATTGTTTCTATAGAACCAAACAAATCCTCTAGTGTAATAAATGCCATCATTTTGTTGTTCTTTGTTATCATTTCCTTTTTATGAGTTATTAACCCACCAATAGTTATCATGCTACCATCGCCAAGTATACTGTTTTCTCCATTTGCTATGTGTTCATTAGCCTCGTTTATCTCACTTGTATCTGTGCTAGTCATATCTTTAAGCAAATCTTCTATTTCTGATAATGGATGTCCACTTAAATAAACTCCTGTCATTTCTTTTTCCATTGACAACATTAGTTTTGTCTCAAATTCTTTTATATTTGGTAGGTTATCATCGTTCATCTTCTTTGATGTTTCTACTAGTTGGTCAAAAATCGAAAACTGTCCTTTTATATTCTTTTTTCTATCGTTGTTTATATGCGAAAGTATTCTTTCGTGTATAGCTAAATATTGTGACCTATTGCCCTGTAATGAATCCATAGCACCACATTTTATCAAGCTTTCTATCATTCTTTTGTTTAGTGAACTGTCTTCTACCCTTGAGCATAAATCTGTTAAGCTTTCAAATTTACCGTTCGCTTTTCTTTCTCTTACTATAGCTTCTATCGCAGAATGTCCAACATTTTTAATTGCAGCTAAACCAAATCTTATCTTTCCATCTGATACTGTAAACGAAGCAAAGCTTTCATTTATATCTGGCTTTAGTATCTCTATACCGAGTCTCTTACACTCATGTATATAAAGTGATACTGTGCTAGAGCTACCCATGATACTTGTCAACAATGCAGCCATATATTCCACTGGATAGTAATACTTCAGCCAAGCTGTCTGATATGCTAGTAGTGCATAAGCTGCTGAATGTGATTTGTTGAATGCATACTTACCAAAATCAATCATCAAATCATATATCTTATCTGCTGTCTTTTCATCTACTCCGTTTCTTACTGCTCCTGATATTTCTATATTTCCTTCATCGTCTTTTTTACCGTAAATAAAGTGTTTTCGCTCTTGCTCCATAACTTTCATTTTCTTTTTACCCATAGCTCTTCTAACTAAGTCCGATCTACCCATTGAAAAGCCACCTATATCTCTAACTATCTGCATTACTTGCTCCTGATACACCATACAACCGTACGTTACTCCTAATATATCTTTAAGTTTTGGATGCAAATACTTTATATCTTCTGGATTGTTTTTGTTAGCTATATATGTTGGTATTTGGCTCATTGGCCCAGGTCTGTATAGTGAGTTTGCTGATATGATGTTCTCAAAACGATCTGGTTTTAACTCTTTTAAAAAGTGTCTCATACCTGCACTCTCAAACTGGAACACGCCTAATGTATCACCTTTTGCAAATATCTTGTATACACTCTTGTCCTCATAATCATGATCTTGAAAACTAATCTTCTTGTTATAGTTTTCCTCTATCAATTCTATAGCATCTCTTATTACTGTCAAGTTCCTAAGTCCTAAGAAATCCATTTTAAGCAGTCCAAGTTCTTCTAACTCTGTCATAGTAAACTGCGTTGTTATACTGTCACCATTTCTACTAAGTGGGACATATTCGTCAACAGGCATTTTTGATATTACTACCCCTGCTGCATGTGTAGATGTATGTCTTGGTAGACCTTCTACTGCTTTTGCTATATCTACTAGTTCTTTTACTCTTGCCTCGCTATCATATACTTCCTTAAACTTAATACTCTTTTCGTACGCTTTTGATATAGTAATACCTAACTCCATTGGTATAAGCTTGGCTACATAGTCAACTTCACCATAGCTCATATCTAATGCTCTACCAACATCTCTTATAGCCCCTCTTGCTGCCATTGTACCAAATGTAGCTATCTGAGCTACTCTATCATCACCATACTTCCTTATAACATATTCTATTACTTCTTCTCTTCTTTCATAGCAAAAATCAATATCTATATCTGGCATTGATACTCTCTCTGGGTTTAAGAAACGCTCAAATATTAGGTTGTAGCTTATTGGATCTATACCCGTAATTCCTAGAACATATGCAACCACACTACCTGCCGCTGAGCCTCTACCCGGTCCAACCATTATATCGTTATCTTTTGCATATTTTATAAAGTCCCAAACTATTAGAAAGTAATCTACATATCCCATATTCTCTATTGTAGTAAGTTCGTATTCTAATCTATCTATTAATTCCTGTGTAATAGTCTTATAGTTATGCTCTAAACCTTTATAGCATAACTCTCTAAAATACTCTTTGTTTGTATAGCCCTCTGGTATTTCATACTGTGGCAAATGCAAAGTATCAAAATCAAATTCTACATTACATCTATCTGCTATTTTCTTTGTATTGCTATACGCCTCTTCTAGTTTTGGAAACAGTAGTCTCATTTCTTCTTCAGATTTTAGATAGAACTCTTCGGTTGGGAATTTCATTCTCCCCTCTTCATTTACTGTCTTTCCTGTCTGGATACAAAGGAGTACATCATGCACTTTTGCGTCTGATTTTTCTACATAATGAACATCATTTGTTACTACTAATGGTATCCCTGTCTCTTCGCTCAATTTTATTAACTGTTCATTAACTTTCTCTTGCTCATCTATTCCGTGATCTTGCAATTCTAGATAATAATATCCTTCACCAAAAAAATCTCTGTATTTTATAGCTATTTCTTTTGCTTTTTTATAGTCATCATTGTTTAAATATTGCTGCACTTCTCCTGCTAAACAAGCACTAAGTACTATTATCCCTTCTTTGTGCTTCTCAAGCACACTAAAATCTATTCTAGGTTTATAATAAAATCCGTTTTTAAAACCCTCAGATACTATTTTTATAAGATTTGTATATCCCTCATTGTTTTCAGCTAATAACACTAAGTGATACTGCCTTTTATCTTTAATAGGATCTTTATCTGTATATTTTCTTCTAGCTACATAAACCTCACATCCAATTACAGGCTTTATCCCTTTTTTCTTAGCTATTTTATAGAAGTTAACTACTCCAAACATTACTCCATGATCTGTTATAGCTATACTATCCATTCCAAGCTCTTTAGTCTTATCTATTAGCTTGTCTATTCTTGCAGCACCATCTAGTAAGCTATATTCTGTATGTACATGAAGATGTGTAAAATTAGACATATTTTTATTTCCTCTCTAACTCACTTATTTAATCTTAGTTTAATTATATGTGATTAGTGCTCTTTTATCAATGGATACTATCTTCTATTTTTTTCTATGGTGCGTAGTTTGGTTATACAAAATAAATAGCCATACTTTTGCTATAGCTCAGGTATATCTCTGTGAGTCTTGTGGTTACTCGTTACTTTATTGGTTCAGGATTTCAATTGTTCTCGTCGCCCTGCGTAAGCTGTGATTTTTCTACCCAATAAATGTTAAATCATAGCTTCCAATGTCACGGTGAACAAGTCCTCTAAAGTCGCTTCTCTAGAAAAACGGATATGCTTCTTTGTTAGTTTTTGGTATTATTGTTGCAATACCTTAGGGTCGTCTTTTATACCCAATATAACTATTGTACAAAATTACAACCAATAAAATAACTAGGGAAATCAAAAGATATTACTTGTAGGTAAATTTGAGGAGCTGTTTCTCAGGTGCTTCTACTTAAATATTAGAAACAGCTTCTCTACTGCACCGCAAAGTTTATCTTTGATTTCCCTTTCACCAATGAATCACTAATGACAATGAGTTTTTCTTACACACTCCAACGCCTTACCCTAAGAAAATTAACCAACTAAACATATGAATAAATTTACATTATTCTTTTTTTATCTTAATAATGTACTCTATTATCTTTCTTGCAAAACTCAACTTATATGCAGGTATATCTGGTAAATCATCTAATGAATACCAATTAGCATCTTCTATTTCATCATTGTCTATTGTTATTTCTCCAGATGAATACTCAGCTATAAATCCAAACATAAGTGAATTAGAAAAAGGCCATGGATGACTCCCTATGTATTTAATATTCTTTATTTCAATTCCAACTTCTTCTTTCACTTCTCTCTCAACACTCGTCTCTATATACTCTCCTGCTTCAACAAAACCAGATATAAGACTATACATATTAGGTGTAAAGTGACTTGATCGTGCTAATAAGATTTTATCTTCTTTTAAAACAGCAACTATTATACAGGGATTTATAAATGAATACATAACATTTCCACAATTTGAACATTCTATACAAGTTTTTTTAGGCTCTATCTTTACTTTTTCACCACAACAAAAACAATATTTAGTTTTATTTAACCAATTTATAAAATGCAAAGCACGTAAAGTAAGAAAATATACATCTTCATCAACATCTCCATATATTTCTTCCAATCCTTTTAAAAAATGTCCTTGAATCTTATCTTTGGTAAGTATATGTGCAGCATAGTAATCAATACCATCTACTTTCCCTATATATATCATTTCATTTCCAATTCCATATTTTTCAGCTTCGCTAGTTGTTAGAAATTCAAGACAGTTTTCGTGTTCTTTTAAAAGAATATTACGTTTATTAAATAAAAAACAACATGAATTTGTTTTACATTTATTGATATTCGTATCATTCATTTAAGTATCCTCCATCTGTTCTATAAATTAAGTGAGTAAACATCTACAATATCTCCTTATAATTTTGTGTAAGGAACTTAATTGTAACAAAGATATTAGATAGATGTTTATTTTTTATCCGTTTGTTAATTTAAAACTTCATAATATTTCTACATACTGTTAATTCCATTAATAATTATATATTACATTTTTTTATTTTGCAATTAGTCCCATGTTGTTAAACTGCGTTAGAAGACTATTTTATTGTTTCTTTACAAATATAAAAAGTCACACTCTAAAAGTATGACCTCTCTTTTTTATTTCAAGATTCAATTAATGAATCTTTAATAAAACCAATGAGTCTCAGATGAGGAATTTTCAATATCTCTATTCGCATCAATCTTATCATGTGAAAAAAAGTTAATTATATAAAACACCATAAAAATAATCACTAAAACCATAACTATCTTTTTTCTCACTTTACCTATCTATCCTTTCTCTATATCATAAAAAAATTAAAATTCTTTTTAAGTTTTAAACAACTATCTCACAAAGTTCATCCAATCTTTTTTCTCTTTTTCTGGTATACCCATCTCTTTTTTACCTAACTCTACAGCCTTCATCAACCAAGCCATATTTTTCCCAAGTATTCTACCTATTTGTACTCCTTCTAAATCTTCTTTTATCTCACCTTTGTTTGCACCATGTATTACATTCCAGTAGTTTGCTGTAGGAACAAACATCTCAGAATATTGGATATATCTATCGAGGTTATCTACTGTAGGCATACCACCTGTTCGTCTTACTACTGTTATTGCGGCTCCTACTTTATATCTAAAAGCGTTACCTGTAACTCCTGTAACTAAAAAAGCTCTATCTAAAAATGCTTTCATAGTTCCTGCAACACCGCTATAATAAACTGGTGATGCTAAAAGTAAACCATCTGCCTCTTTCATCTTTGCAATATATTCATTTACAACGTCATTGTCCATCACACATCTTCCAAGCTCTACACACTTCATACAGGCCATGCAACCTCTTATGTTCTTATTGCCTACTTGTAAAGTTTCTACGTCTATATTCTGCTTTTTAAGCTCTACAGCAACTATTTCTATAGCTTGTGCTGTATTGCCATCTATTCTCGGACTTCCATTAATCGCTACTACTTTCATGGTATTTCCTCCCTTTTTATACAATATTTCTTTTTTGTATTATAAAAAAAGAAAATCAATAAAACTATAATTTTCTTCTCTTATCTCACATTATTTAGCTAAATGTTCCTATCACTGATTTTGTGTTATAATCTATCAAGTTTAATTCATAAGGTTTTCTTAGTTTTTGCCCATTTTCATCATATATAATTTTTACAATAGGCCTAGTAGGAAAATTTTTAAAGTTCTTTATTACAAATCCCTTTTCTTTTGTATTTAGTATAACTCCTTTACCTATTGGATAAAGTGCTATATTTTGAATAAACGCTTTTGCTAGTGTTTGGTCAAATTGCGTACCACTCATTGACACTATATATTCTATAGCCATGCTAGAATCTATCCTCTTTCTGTATATCCTATCTGATGTCAATGCATCATACACATCAGCTATTGATACTATACGAACATATTCGTGGATTTCATTTCCTTTTAACCCATTAGGATAACCTTTACCATCAACTCTCTCATGGTGATGCAATATAATATTACATACTTCTTCGTTAACACACCCTTGGCTTTTTAATGCTACGTAACCAAGGTTAGTATGCTCTTTGACTATTTCATATTCATGTATTGTTAGTTGAGATGGTTTGTTGATTACTTCACTAGGAATTAGCGCTTTACCTATATCATGCAGTATTGCTCCTGTTCCTAAGTCCATTAATTGCTGTTTGTTGTAACCTAATGCTATCCCTGTCATTAGAGATAGCACTGCAACTTTTACACAGTGCTTTAGTATATAGTCGTTTACTGCTCTAATTTCCATTACCTGCAATATCAAATTATCATTTGTAAACAATTGTGATATTATATTATTTATAGTATCTTTAATCTTGATAATATCTATATCTTGATAGTATGATATATTGTCTATTGTATCTTTGATTATTTCATTCGCGCTTTGGATTATCTCTTCTTTGATTATATGGTCTATTTCTATTTCTTTAGCTAGCTCATTTTCAACATATATCATATACACACCATGGTTTAGTAGTTTATCCGTGTATTTATTTTTAAGCTTTGTTCCTTCACTAATTAAAATGGTTCCGTTACTTGTAAATACAGTTTTAGCACATACCATATCCTCTTTGATTTTATCAACCATTAATAATCTCATGTAGTTACCTCAAATTTTATCAATTTTGGAATTAATAAAACAAACATCCATTATTATACTTCTATAAAAATTTATTAATCTCCTTTATAATCGTATATAATTTTATTGTTCATCTGTGCATGACTCTAAAAACTCCACTAATGCAGAAATAGCTTCTTGTTCGTCTTCTCCGTGTACTTTTATAGTAATTTCTTCGCCACATGATACTCCTAAAGCCATTATTCCCATTATACTTTTGCCATTTATCTCTTTATTATCTTTTTGAATGTAAATATCACTTACAAATTTACTCGCTTTTTGCACAAATAGTGCTGCTGGTCTTGCATGTAATCCTATCTTATTTTTAATTGTTACTTTTGCTGTTTTCATTCCTTCACCTCTTCTCTTATTCTATCTGCAATTTTTTCGATTCTTCTTAATCTATGGTTTACTCCTGATTTTCCTATTGGTATTGTTAACATTTTCCCAAGTTCAACTAATGTTACATCTTTATTTTCTAATCTCAAATATGCAATTTCTCTAAGGTTTTCTGGCAACTTTTCTATACCTATAGTGTTTTGAATTAACTCTATATTGCTTACCTGTCTGAGCGCTGCCTCTATGGTTTTGTTCATATTTGCTGTCTCGCAATTAACAACTCTATTTACGTTATTTCTTACATCCTTGAATACTCTAATATTTTCAAGCTGCAACAGTGCGTTGTGTGCTCCAACTATATTTAAAAAATCTACTATCTTTTCTGATTCTTTTATATACACAACATAGTTTTCTTTTCGTATGACTATTTTGGCTTTCAAGTTATATGTATTCATTATTTCTTGTAAATCCTTTGCATGCTCTTCATTGCGTGTCACAAACTCTAGATGATATGTTTTTTCTGGGTCACTCAGTGATCCTCCTCCTAAAAAAACACCTCTTAAGTATGCTCTCTTTGAGCAATCTTCTTCAATTATTTTTTTATCAACATGATAATTTATATTAAACAAATTGCTGAAATCTTCATTTAATATACTTGTTTGCACAAGTATATCTTTTGCTATATTTTCATCATCTACTACGATTAGGTAGTTGTTGTTTTTCTTAAGTTGCTTGTTTTTTCTTACTAAGACCTCTGTATGTGAGTTAAATTGTTTTTTAAGAATTTTGAATATTCTTCGTGCAACAGCTGCATTTTCAGTAGATAGTTTAAGATTAACGTTTTTAAATCCACTCAAGTTTATGCTACCACTCATTCTTATAAATCCTGCTAGTTCAGCTATCTGACAACATTTTTTAGTCATATTTATTCTAGCTATTTCATTTTTGGTTTTTGACGAAAACGACATCTGATATCTTCTCCTAACTATTATCCTGCTTATATGTTATATCTCTCTAGCATTTTTAAATATAACATACATATAAGTTACACAACTTATAAAAATATATACATTATCAATTTATCATATTATTTGTGTTATTTCAACTATCAAAGACCATTCTTATAGATATTAAAATTATTATAATATATTATTGCTTTAGTTGCCATACTTTTATTAATAATATATAATATTTATAAATTTAGTCTAATATAGTATGTATTTATATTAGTTTTGTTATAAACTTAATTTAAAAGGAGTGTTGTATATGTTATTTAATAAAGAATATGTTGTAAATTTTCTAGCAGATCTATTAAATACACCTAGTCCAACTGGTGATACTTCTAAAGCTATAGCTCTTGTTGATAGTGAGTTTAAAAAGATGGGCATTAAAACATATAAAACATCTAAAAATGCTTTGGTAGCTACTATTGATGGTCAAAATACTAACTACCAGAAAACGTTATCAGGTCACGTTGATACTCTAGGTGGTATGGTAAAAGATATAAAACCCAGTGGCCGTATCATATTTACTCAACTTGGTGGATATGCCTTTAATGCTGTTGAAGGAGAATATTGCACTATCAGCACTAGTGAAGGTAAAGAATACACTGGAACTATACTTATAAATAAAGCTTCAACTCATGTTCATGGTGCAAAAACGAAATCTACTGAACGTAGTGAGGAAAATATGGAAATAAGGCTAGATGAAGTTGTTAAATCCGATAAAGATACTAAAGATTTAGGAATTGATATCGGAGATTTTGTTTATCTCAATCCAAGAGTAGAAATAACTGATAGTGGCTTTATTAAATCTAGACATCTTGATGATAAAGCTGGCATTGCTTCTATAATAGGTGCTTGCAAATACATAACTAAAAACAATATCAAACTACCTCATACGGTTAATTTGTTTATTAGTAACTATGAAGAAGTTGGACATGGAGCTTCTAGTGGCATACCAGAAAATACAAAAGAATTTGTAGCTATAGACATGGCTGCTCTAGGTGAAGGTCAAAGCTCTGATGAATACAATGTAACTATATGTGCAAAGGATTCTAGTGGTCCTTATGATTTTGAACTTAGAAAGAGATTGATTAAATTAGCTAAAGATAACAACCTTGACTACAAAGTTGATATCTATCCTTTCTACGGATCAGATGCAAGTGCAGCTATGAGAGCTGGTGGAAATTTCAAGCATGGTTTGATTGGACCTGGTGTTGACGCTTCTCATTCTCTAGAAAGAACCCATGTTAATGCATTAGAAAATACAACCAAACTTTGTATCGCTTATATGATGGATCAAGCTTAACAAAAAACTTGAGAATATTTATATATTTTATTCTCAAGTTTTTATTATTTATATTTACAATGAGTGTAATATATCTTTTTGTTGAAATTAATTCCATATCAAGATATAATATTTTTATATTTCTGAATATTTTTAAAGTAAATTAATAGTATATTCTCTTCGAGTCTACTTATCTAAGGGCTAAGCCTATGATTTTTAGACCGATAGGGTATAATTAGGAAACTATTATGCCTCCCGGTGTGGAAAGGAGAGATAATTGTTTGAATATAGCTTGCTGATTAAGCCAGTATTTTTTGATGTATGCATATTCTCTTTTATAACTCCTTTTAATAAATAGCGGGAAACAGAAGTTTATTAAACAAAGGAGGATTTTTTGTGTATAATGCTTATTTTGGAGTAAAAAAACCTGAAAATGAACCTGTGCTTTCTTACGCTGTGGGTAGCATTGAAAGGGCTAAATTGAAAGAAAAATTAAATGAACTAAAGCAAGCGGAAATTGAAATACCTTTAATTATAGGTGGTAAGGAAGTACGTACAGGTAATACTGCTAAATGCATAATTCCACATGATAAAAATCATGTGTTAGCAACATATCATATAGCAGGTAAGAAAGAAATTGAACAAGCTATTAAATCAGCTTTAGACGCAAGAAAAGAATGGGAAGCTATGCCTTGGCAACATAGAGCATCTATATTTTTAAAAGCTGCTGAACTTTTAGCTGGCCCTTACAGATATGCTATAAATGCTGCAACTATGCTTGGTCAGAGCAAAACTGCTTATCAAGCTGAAATTGACTCTGCATGTGAAATAATTGATTTCTTGAGATTCAATGCACATTTCATGTCTCAGATATATAATGAGCAACCCGCATCAACTAATAATGCTTGGAATAGAATAGAATATCGACCTCTTGAAGGCTTTGTTTTAGCTGTAACTCCATTTAATTTCACTGCTATTGGAGGTAACCTAGCTGCTAGCCCTGCTATGATGGGAAATGTAGTTGTATGGAAACCTTCTGCTGCTGCAATATACTCAAATTATTTACTTATGAAAATATTTAAAGAAGCAGGATTACCTGACGGTGTAATCAACTTTATACCTAGCTCAGGTAGTGAAATCGGTAGCATTGCTTTTAGCCACAAAGACTTTGCAGGAGTGCATTTCACAGGCTCTACTGAGGTATTTAACACTATGTGGCGTTCTATTGGTCAAAATATAAATAAGTATGGTTCTTACCCTAAAATAGTCGGTGAAACTGGTGGAAAGGATTTTGTATTTGCCCACATGGATGCTGATATAGATTCTCTTAGGACTGCACTCATACAAGGAGCTTTTGAATTCCAAGGTCAAAAATGTTCAGCTGCATCTAGAGCTTATATCCCCGAGAGTATATGGAGTTCTCTAAAGCAACAATTGATTGATGAAGTATCAACTATTAAAATGGGTGATGTTGAAGACTTTAGTAATTTTGTAAGTGCTGTAATTGATAAAAAATCATTTGACAAAATCAATGAATATATTGACTATGTCAAAAACTCGGATGACGCTACAATCATATGTGGCGGTAAATCTGATGATAGTAAGGGTTATTTTGTTCA
Organism: Abyssisolibacter sp. ZYX002; assembly: GCF_056892235.1. Taxonomy (NCBI): domain Bacteria; kingdom Bacillati; phylum Bacillota; class Clostridia; order Eubacteriales; family Clostridiaceae; genus Abyssisolibacter; species Abyssisolibacter sp. ZYX002. The sequence goes on along the minus strand of NZ_JARMXH010000004.1, from coordinate 291,386 downwards.
ACCAACTATTATTGTCGCTAATAGTGCACACTTTAAAACTATGACTGAAGAAATATTTGGCCCAGTGCTTACTATATATGTTTATAAGGATGAAGATTTTGATAAAACTCTAAATCTATGCGATGAATCGACTCCTTACGCATTGACTGGTGCTATTTTCTCTAAAGATAGAAGTGTTCTTGTTAAAATGGAAAATGCTCTTAAACACTCTGCTGGAAATCTATACATCAATGATAAACCAACAGGTGCCGTTGTAGGACAACAGCCATTTGGAGGTGGAAGAGCTTCTGGTACTAATGACAAGGCAGGTAGTAAGCTTAATCTGCTTCGTTGGACGAACCCTAGGGTTATTAAGGAAACCTTTGTTTCACCTAAGGATTATAAATATCCTTTTATGGAATCTAAGTAATAATATAACACAACTAATAAAAGAGCAGAATCGTTGAACTGCTCTTTTTTATATATTTTTACTATTTATTACATTTTCTTTATCTTCTGTTATGGTTTTAATGCTATGTATATATCAACTTTTGTATTGTTTAAATCACTCATATTATGATACTCTTCAAAATCATACGTATATGCTCTGTCTAAATTCATGCTCCATATTGCTTCCCAAATCTCTCCAACTATTTTTTTCACATTACCTTTGGCTGTAAATTTAGCATATTTTCCAGCTGGTATTGTTGTGTTTGTGAACTTATCACCACATATCTGTTTTTTTATCTCTTTGCCTATCATAAATTTATATGGTTTTGTATAATCACCTTCATAGTCATAGTAAATACCCAATACATTCTCTTGTGTTTTGTCTGATATTTTACTGTATATATCTTTTGTATTAAACATAACCCACATATCTGATATATCTTTAACTGCTTTTTCTATGTTGTTTATCTTTTTTGTTATACCTATAACAACTCGTTTTTCTATAGTAACAATTTCATAATTCATATTTGATGCCTCCTATGTTTTATTTTTATATTAACAAAGCAATGTGGACATCAGTGTGTCATGGATTAATTATTCGTAAAAAAATTATAAGTTTCCTAGCATTTTTTCTTAATTCTAACATTAAACATGCGTTATTTTCCTCTTTTGTATAAGTTTGCGTATAATTAAAGAGCTATCGAAAAGATAGCTCTAGTCTATTTATTGATTATTAGTATCAAAATATTCATATGCATCTTGTAATAATGGGTGTATTAAATGAGCAGTTTTATATAAGTATTTTATAAATATATCTACCCCACATTCTAATGAAGTATCTAACCCTTGTTTTAACTCTTTTATATACGGTGGATTCCCACCTTGATCCCACTCTATTTTATCAGCTATAAATACTGCACTTTCTAGCTTACTTGGATGTGCTTTTAATGTGGTATGATGTGCTATTGCACTTAATATCTCTTCATCTTTTACACCGAAGATCAGTCTAGCTATCTCTGCCGATAGCTTTTGGTGTATTAAATTTGGATAGTCTATTTCTTGTTTTACTATATCTAAATTTAACGACTGGGCTACCTCTATTTTACTCTCATTTGGTATCACTGCACTGATATCATGTAAATACCCTGCTATCTCTGCTTTCTGTTCATTTGTTTTATATAAACGCGCTAGCTCTACAGCTTTAGAAGCTACTCTACTTGTATGTTCGCTGACTATAGATTTATCGTATAAATCCAGTATTCTAATACATTCATGTTTTATACTGTTATCTTTATTAACTTTGTTTTTTAGCTCTTCTAGTAAATTATGCATTATTTACTCCTTTTAATCCGAATGAATTTTTAAGCAATTCTAATATCTCCCTACTTACTTTTTGAGCATCATGTCTAATATAGCTTTTTTTGATATCAACAAAGTTTCCTTGTATAAGTTTTATTCCTAGCGTTTTCAATTTTTCTTCTTCACCCTGTGTTGGCACTACAGGCTTTGCACCATCTTTTTTGTAGTATTTTGTGAGTATATCATCTGGTATTATTTCACCATTTGCTATAACGTAATCTATAACATTCCTATTAGCATGATCTATGATACTTTCTACATGCTGTAAAACAGTATAAGTGTCTGTTTCTCCGGGTTGTGTCATTATGTTTGATATATATATACATTTTGCTTTAGAGTCATATATAGTAGCAGATATGTTTTTTATTAGAAGGTTTGGTATTATACTTGTGTATAAGCTTCCTGGTCCTAATATAACTATATCAGCTTCTTTTATTGCCACTAATGCTTCATCTGTTGGTATACATGTTTCTGGCTCTATAGATATACGTTTTATATATGTTTTATTTTCTATGCAGTATTTTGGTATATTAGATTCTCCACATACTTCTTTGTCATTGCTGAGTATCGCTCTGAGTCTCACATCTTGAAGCGTCATTGGTAAAACCTTTCCTGTTACTGCTAAAACATTATTCATTTCTTTTATTGCTGTCTCAAAACTATCACATATTCCATTCATAGCAGCTATGAACAGGTTTCCAAAGCTTTGATCTTTTAAATTTCCATCTGTAAATCTATACTGCAACAGTTTCTCCATTATTGGCTCTGTATTTGCCAACGACAATAGACAACTCCTAATATCTCCCGGTGGTAACATCCCTAAATCTTCTCTAAGTATTCCTGATCCACCACCATCATCTGCTACAGTTACTATTGCTGTTATATTTTTTGTATATTTTTTTAATCCTCTAAGTAGTACAGAAAGCCCTGTCCCTCCACCTATTGCGACTATTTTAGGATGTCTTTGCATCTATAATCCTCCCTTTATAATTATACTAACTAACAATTACTGTCTTTTGTTTTTGTAGCTATCTCTATGGTTTATAGCTACTTTATGGCCATTTATCTTTAGGTAATCATAAAGGTAGTTAGCAATCGTCACAGACCTATGTTTACCTCCTGTACACCCTATCGCTATCATCAGTTGCATCTTTCCTTCTTTTATATACAGTGGTATTAAAAAGTCTATCATATCTGTTAGTTTGTCAATAAATATTTTTGTATCATTCCACTTCATTACATAGTCCTTAACTTTTTTATCATTGCCTGTCATTGGTCTAAGATCATCTATATAGTGTGGATTAGGTAAGAATCTAACATCAAATACTAGATCGGCATCTATTACTATTCCATGCTTGTATCCAAATGATGATATTGATACTATAAAATTATCTACTTCTTTACCTTCTAAAAATAATTTTTTAATTTCTTCTTTTAACATTCCTGTAGTAAAGTTACTAGTGTTAATTATAAAATCTGACTTTTCTCTAACCTTTTTTAATATCTCTCTTTCCTTATCTATTCCTTCTACAATGCTTCCTTGAGGATTAAGAGGGTGTGGTCTTCTAAGTTCTTTATACCTATGAATCAATATATTGTCATCACAATCTAAAAATAGCATTTTGTAATCGTAACCATCAGCTTTTAATTCATCTAAGTTCTCAAATAAGTCATTAAAAAACTTACCTCCTCTAACATCTACAACCAATGCTACTTTTTTTATTCTGTCTTTTGACTGAATATATAAATCTATAAATTTTGGAATCAAAGACGGTGGCAGGTTGTCCATACAATAGTAACCTATATCTTCCATTATCTTCATTGCTTGACTTCTTCCTGCTCCTGATAATCCTGTTATTATGACAAACTCCATGCTATCACTCCTTATTCAGTCTTCCTTATGTTAATTATTTTGTCAATATTAATTTTAGACTCCAATACTCTTTTCATTGATTTCTCAAAATCACCTACTCTGTTTGGGTGGTGTGCATCACTGCCTAGTACAAAGTTTACATTATGCTTTGCAGCTTTTATTATATTATCAACTGTCAAATGTCCATGCTTTGCATTTATCTCTAGTGCTACATTTTTTTTAGCTGCTGCTATCGCCAATCTATCTATATCTACATCTAATTTTGCTCCTGGGTGAGTTATAATGTCTATAGGGTATCTGTTTATTGCTTTAATCAATGCATTTGTATTTAAATCTATCATTTTATCATGAATTTTTTTCGATTTTTTAGCCAGTGTATTTAAAATAAATATTCTAAAGTTATCTTTTATACTATTCATTAAAACTCCATAGTGGAACCCAACGGATATCATGTCAAAATATTTTATCATATCATCATCTACATCTATATCACCTTCGTAGCTAACTATATTAGATTCTACTCCAAGCAATATTTCTATCTTGCTATATTTTTTGTTATAATAATCTATTTCTTCTCTCATCTTTGGCAATTTCTTTTTACTTATTCCAAAACCTATATGTCCAGGTCCATGATCACATATTGCTATTTTTTCTAGACCTACTTTTATTGCGCTTTTTATATTGTCCTCTATTGTGCCTTTCCCATGACTATATATTGTATGTGTATGATAATCAGCATATACTTTCATTTTTATTCTCCTATATAACAATTTGGTATTATCTTCACTTCTGTTTCTAATTCTACTGAAAATTTATCTTTCACTGTCTTCTTTACTATTTCTATTAAAGTCATCACCTGCTCTGATGTAGCATTACCTAAGTTAACTATAAACCCACAATGCTTATCTGAGACTTGTGCATCTTTATATCTTAGTCCTTTTAATCCAGCTGCTTCTATGAGTCTTGCTGCATAATCCCCTTCAGGCCTTTTAAATGTACTTCCTGCGCTAGGTAAGCTAAGTGGTTGTTTAGTTGTCCTCTTAACTGTTAACTCGTCCATATAAGCTTTTATATCGTCATATACACCTTCTTTAAGTGTCATCTTAGTTTCTAGTACTATCAAATCTTCTTCTTGTACTCTACTATGTCTATATCGAAAATCCATATCTTCACTACTATATACGTATATATTTCCTTTTTTATCTGTACATTTTACACTTGATACAATCTGACTCATCTCAAACCCATATGCACCAGCATTCATAGCAACAGCTCCACCTATAGAGCCAGGTATTCCACTACCACCTTCCATTCCTGTTAGGGAATTTTTCAGTGCTAATTTCCCTACTGATGATAGCAATGCTCCACACTCAGCAGTGATTGTATCTCCTTCTACTATAACTTTGTTCATATTATCTGCTAGTTTTATTACAATTCCTTTTATACCATCATCTGAGACTAAAAGGTTTGTACCGTTTCCTATTATGTATGGATTAATATTAAGCTCATCACATACTTTTAATGCTAATACTACATCTTTAGAATCTTTAGGCAATACTAATACACTCGCATTGCCTCCTATTTTAAAATAAGTATGCCTTTTCATAGGCTCATCTACTAGAATCTCCCCTAAAAAACCTCTCTCTATAAGGTTTTGGTTTATATTTATACTACTCAAAATATCACTCCTGTTTATCTTTTAATATATATTATTAACAATCTATGTTTATGTTCTACCTTGATATTAAAAGTATATCTTTTTTTTGAACTTCTTACAAGCGTTTAGCTATATAATTGATGTAAACTAATTCTAATATAAACTCCCCTTATTTATACATAGTGATGATTTATTTAGGATTTTTTATCTCTTTATAAAGAAGAATACAACTAGTCTCAATGGAGTTGTACCACCTGTCGCTATAACGTTAGTACCATATCTACACAATGCAAAAGATCCAGCCATATATTACCTGTTTCAAAACATTACCTCTTCTAATATTTAATTATTGTATTTTTTTACTTTTTCCTTAAAAACAATAATTTTATTACCTGTAAGCTTAATTTTTTTTATTTATTGATATATTTATAACTAAACTATATATACTAATAAACTTGTAATCTTCACAAAGACAAAAAAAGAAGCTATACCATTAAATAATGATATAGCTTCTTGATATCTATTTCTTAGTACTGCATTTCTGCCATACGTTTGTAACTGTCATATCTTTCTTTTGCTTCTTTTTCTGCTTTTACAAACATTTGACTAGCAAGCTCTGGGAATGTCTTCTCAAGTGATGTATATCTTACTTCACTTCTTAAGAACTCTTGGAAATTACCTTTAGGCTCTTTAGAGTCTAATATAAATGGATTTTTTCCTTCTTCTTTTAACTCTGGGTTAAATCTATATAAATGCCAGTAACCAGCATCTACTGCAAGCTTTTGTTGCTCTTGTGTTTTGCCCATACCTGCTTTTATACCATGATTAATACATGGAGCGTATACTATGATCAATGAAGGTCCTTTGTAACTTTCTGCTTCTATTAGCGCCTTCATGAATTGGTTCTTGTTATGACCCATTGCACATTGTGCAACATATACATATCCGTATGTTGTAGCCATTAAACCAAGGTCTTTCTTCTTAACTTTTTTACCTGATGCAGCAAATTTAGCAACAGCAGCTGTAGGAGTCGCTTTAGAAGACTGTCCACCAGTGTTTGAGTAAACCTCTGTATCAAATACTATTACATTTACGTCTTCTCCTGATGCTAATACATGGTCCAATCCACCATAACCGATGTCATATGCCCATCCGTCTCCACCAACTATCCATACTGATTTTTTAACTAAGAAGTCGGCTTTCTCTTTAATATCTTTTAGTAACCCATTTGCTTTATCGTCTCCTAAATCTTTAGAGAACCAAGGAATTAATCTTAATTTTGCTTCTTTAGTCTTGTCAGGGCAATCCTTTCCTTCTAACCATAGGTTTAATGTATCTTTTAACTCTGCTGGTATATTAAGTTCTACTAATTCTTTAGCTTTTATCTCTATATATCCAACCATTTGGTTTACTGCTAAAGCCATACCATATCCGTACTCTGCATTGTCCTCAAATAATGAGTTAGCCCAAGCTGGACCTTGACCTACTGCATTTTTACAATATGGTGTTGAAGGTGCTGAACCTCCCCAGATTGAAGAACATCCTGTTGCATTTGCAACAAACATTCTATCTCCATATAACTGAGTTATAATCTTCATGTAAGGAGTCTCTCCACAACCTGCACAAGCTCCTGAGAACTCGAATAATGGTTGAGCAAATTGGCTTCCTTTTACAGTGTTTAAACTCATCTTATCATCTTTGATTGATACTTCATTTACTGAGTAATCCCAGTTTGGAACTTCTACTTCTGTTTGTGTCTCTATTGGTTTCATTATTAATGATTTTTCTTTAGATGGACAGATATCAGCACAGTTTCCACAACCTGTACAGTCAAGTGTGCTTACTTGTATACGATACTGTAATCCTTCTAAACCTTTACCCATAGCTTTCTTTGTCTCAAAGCCTTCTGGAGCATTTTTAAGTTCTTCTTCATTTACTAATACTGGTCTTATTGCAGCATGTGGACAAACGAATGAACATTGGTTACATTGAATACAGCTATCTATTTGCCACTCTGGTACTGTAACTGCTATACCACGCTTCTCAAATGCAGCACTACCATTGTCAAATGTTCCATCTTCTCTACCATCGAATGCGCTTACTGGAAGATCGTCTCCCTCTTGTCTATTCATAGGTCTTAGTATGTTTTTGATGAACTCTGGCTCTTTAGTTTCTTCTTTAGCCTGATCTTTAGCATCTGCCCATGTAGCAGGTACTTCAATTTTAACAAGAGCGTCTATACCTTTGTCTACTGCTTTGTTGTTCATCTCAACAATTTTTTGACCTTTTTTACCATATGACTTAACTATAGCTTCTTTTAGGTACTCTATTGCTTTATCTAATTCGATAACGTCTGCTAGTTTGAAGAACGCTGCTTGCATTATCATGTTTGTTCTATTTCCAAGTCCTATCTCTGTAGCTATTTGAGTTGCATTTATTGTATATAACTCTATATCATTTTTAGATATATATCTCTTCATATCTGGAGATAGTTTTTCTTCTAATTGCTCTGGTGTCCAAAGTGTATTTAATAAGAACTTTCCACCTTTTTTAAGTCCTTTTAATAAATCATAGTTTCCAACATATGATTGTTGAGAACATGAAACAAAATCTGGTTCACTAATTAAATATGTTGACTTTATTGGCTTTTTACCAAATCTCAAGTGTGATACTGTAACTCCACCTGATTTCTTAGAATCATATGAGAAGTATCCTTGAGCATACATATCTGTCTTATCACCGATAATCTTGATAGCGTTTTTGTTTGCTCCAACTGTTCCGTCTGAACCAAGACCCCAGAATTTACATCTGATAGTTCCTTTTGGTGCAGTAACTATGTTCTCTTTTACTTCTAATGATGTATGTGTAACATCGTCGTTTATACCAATTGTGAATCCGTTCTTTGGCTCTGCTTGTTTTAAGTTTTCTAATACTGCTTTTATTTGAGATGGTGTAGTATCCTTTGATCCTAGACCATAACGTCCACCTACTATTACTGGTTTCTCTGCTTTGTCATAGAATAATGTACAAACATCTTGATATAATGGTTCTCCTAATGCACCCGGCTCTTTTGTTCTATCTAATACTGCTATTTTCTTAGTTGTTTTTGGTAATGCATTAAAGAAATACTTCTCTGAGAACGGTCTATATAATCTAACTTTTATTAAACCAACCTTTTCTCCCTCAGCTACTAGATAATCAATAGTTTCTTCTATTGTATCTGTAACTGAACCCATTGCTATCATAACGTACTCAGCATCTTCTGCTCCATAGTAGTTAAATGGCTTGTACTCTCTGCCTGTTATTTCACTGATGCTCTTCATATAATCAGCAACTACATTTGGTATATCTGTATAGAATTTATTTGAAGCTTCCTTTGCTTGGAAGAATATGTCTGGGTTTTGAGCAGTTCCTCTTGTAACTGGATGCTCAGGATTTAATGCATTGTGTCTAAATCTATTAACTGCTTCAAAATCTGTTAATTTTGCAAACTCTTCGTAATCTATTAATTCTATTTTTTGAATCTCATGAGATGTTCTAAACCCATCAAAGAAATGTAAGAATGGTACTCTAGTCTTAATTGAAGCTAAGTGAGCTACCCCACCTATATCCATAACTTCTTGAACACTACCTGATGCAATCATTGCAAATCCAGTTTGTCTACAAGCCATAACATCTGAATGATCTCCAAATATTGATAATGCATGACCTGCAACTGCTCTTGCACTTACATGGAATACTCCTGGTAATAATTCTCCAGCAATTTTATACATATTTGGTATCATTAATAACAGACCTTGTGAAGCTGTGAATGTAGTAGTTAATGCCCCAGCTGCTAATGAACCGTGTACCGCTCCTGATGCTCCTCCCTCAGACTGTAGCTCTGATACGTGAACCTCTTGTCCAAAAATATTCTTCATTCCATGTGCTGCCCATTCATCAGTATGCTCAGCCATAGGAGACGATGGTGTTATAGGAAATATTGCTGCAACATCAGTGAAAGCGTATGCAACATATGCCGCTGCTGTATTTCCATCCATAGTTTTCATAACCTTTGCCATGTGTCGTTACCTCCTCGTTTATATTAAAATTTCATTTTTATTGTTAACATATACATTAAGTATAATCAACAGATTTAACAAAGTCAATACGTTACAATTAATTGTAAATGTCAAAAAATTTTGTAACAGTCAGAATACTTTCTGTATCTGTATTTCACTTAGTTAGAAAAGGATTAATTTACTTTAAAATTTTTTTTAAATTTATGAAATTTCTTTTGTATTAAATTTCATTTTTTATAATGTGGCAATTTTTTTGTGGATTTTAGTTAATTATTTAACATTCTTTTTGCTCTTCTAGCCTTCAAATACTCTTTTAATTTTTCTACTGAAGTATTTATAACTAGCTCCTCGGGCATATCTATATCTTCTAATACTCTTTCCACTACGTCAAATCTGCCTACATCTGGTGCAAAGTGTGAATCACTTCCTACTATTATAGGTACATTATATTCTTTGCATAATTTAGCTATTTTTATACAATTGTCTTTGCTTCCTCTTCTGCTCTTCCTAAAAGAGCTATTATTGATTTCTATTAATACACCTGTTTCTTTTGCTGTTTGTACAAACTTTTCTAAATCTATCTCAAATTGTGGATTTCCTGGATGAACTATAACATCTACATAGTTATTTTTCATTACATTTATTATAGTCTCTGTGTTTTCTTCTCTACTTCCTGTCTCATAGCAAGGTGTATGAAAACCTGCCAATATTATATCTAGACTTTTTAGTATTTTCTCTGGAACATCAAGAGCTCCATTTTTATCCATTATATTTGCTTCTACACCTTTTAATATCTCAACCCCATACATTTCTTCAGGTAATACTCTCATATTAGCTATATGATAAATATGAGGACCACCAGGCATTTTTGGGCCATGATCTGTTATCCCTATCAATTTCAAACCTTTATTACTTGCTTCTTTTGCTATCTCCATAATTGTGCTATATGCATGGCCACTTGATATAGTGTGGTTATGCACATCTAATACAAATTCCATATTATTTTCTCCTTTGTTTATTTATTGTCTATCCCATTAATTAACCTTTTATTTAGTTCTAATGCAGCATTATATCCCATTACTTTTTGCCTATGGTTCATCGCAGCTACTTCTAATATCATAGCTACATTTCTACCGGGCTTTATAGGTAATGTTATTTTTGTCAACTTTGTATTCAGTATCTCTATATGCTCATCATCTAGACCAAGTCTATCATATTCTTTGTTTTTCTGCCAATATTCTAACTCTATTACGAGATCTATAGTCTTTGAGTTCCTTATTGATCCTACACCATATAATCTCTTTATATCAAGTATACCAATACCTCTTATCTCTACAAGATGTTTTATTAGCTCTGGTGCTCTTCCTTTTATAACACCCTCGTCATGTTTTTTTATTTCCACTGCATCATCAGCTACTAATCTATGCCCTCTTTTTATTAGTTCTAACGCTGTTTCGCTTTTTCCAACCCCACTCTTTCCTAATATCAAAATTCCTATTCCATATACTTCTACTAAGACCCCATGCATTGTTATTGTAGGCGCTAATAAGTCTTCTAAATAGTTTGTTAACTTACTTACGAATTTTGTTGTTGGAAGCTCAGTTCTCAAAAATGTTCTATTATATTTTTTTGCTATTTCCACCGCATGTGTTGTAAAGTCTAGTCCTCTTGTCATTATTATAGCTGGAATAGGATATTTCATGAGTTTATCTAATCTTTTATATTTTAATTCATTCTCTAATTCATTTACATAATACCATTCAGCATTACCAATAACTTGAATTCTATCAAATGAAAAGTATTTATAGTATCCAGCCATTTGTAAGCCTGGTCTATTTATATCACTTTTTGTTATTTTTAACTCTGTATTATCGCTTTTACATAACACTTCTAGATTCATATCTTTTATAAGTTTATTTAAATCTATTTCGCTCATATTACCTCCTATTTACTATTTCTAAAAAAATCATATACACTTTGTGCTACTCTCTTATTCATGCCTTTTTCTTTTGCTAACTCTTCTACAGAAGCTCTTCGGATGTAATCGACGCTACCAAATGAACTAAGCAGTACTTTTTTCCTTTTGTCTCCTATTCCAGGAATATCGTCTAGTATGGATTTAAACATCTCTTTTCCTCTTAAATTTCTATGATAACTTATGGCAAACCTATGTGCTTCATTTTGTATTTCTGTTATCAACTGAAATACCTCATCTGTTTTTTTTATAAGTATTTCTCTATTTTCGTATATAATACCCCTTGTGTTGTGTTTATCATCTTTAACTAGTCCACAAACAGGTATCCTGATATCTAATTTCGATAGCACCTTTTGAGCAACATTAATCTGACCTTTTCCTCCGTCAACCATCACTAAATCTGGAAATATTGAGAACTTTCCTTTTTTATTGCTATCTGATTTTTCTAGTTCTTCTTTACCTTTTGAAAATCTTCTATACAATACTTCCTGCATACTATCATAGTCGTTAGGACCTTTAACTGTTTTTATTTTAAACCTCTTGTAGTTACTTGTTTTCTTTATACCATTTTCAAACACAACCATTGATGCAACTGATTGATTCCCTTGTGTATTAGAAATATCATAAGCTTCTATTCTATGTGGAACTTCTATATTAAGCATATCGCCTAATTTGACTACTCCTTTTTTGCTAGTACTATATTTCTTTAGCATTTTTTCGCTGTTCTGTTTTAGCACCTGTATTGCATTAACTCTTACTAATTTCATCAAATCGCTTTTTTCTCCTCTCTGAGGAAATTTGATGAAGACCTTTTGCTCTTTTTTTTCTGAAAGCCACTCTTGTATAATTTCTTGCTCTTCTACGCTTTCCTGCACTAATATCTCTTTTGGTATATACCATGCTCCAGCATAAAACTGCTTTATAAACGAGCCTAATATTTCTCTATCTGTATTATCGTTGATATTGCTTAATAAATAATGTTCTCTTCCTATTAGTTTACCTTTTCTAATAAAGAATATCTGTATACATGCCTCATGCTCATTTTTTGCTAATCCTATAACATCTTTATCCTCTTCAGAAGTGCTCAGAACCTTTTGTTTTTCAAACATATATTCTATTGATTGTAGTTTATCTCTATACTCTGCTGCTGTTTCAAAATCGTACTTATCAGATGCCTGTTTCATTTTTGATATCAATAGATCCATTAATGCCTTCTTTTTACCGTTTAGGAACACTAATATTTCATCTATCATCTTTATATATTCTTTTCTCGTTATTTTACCCGCACATGGAGCTGTGCATTTTTTTATATGATAATTTAAGCAAGGTCTGTTATTTAGGTTTTCATTTTTTAATCTCTGCCTACAACTTCTTATAGGAAATATCTTATTTATAATTTCTAACGTTACATTTACTGCTCCTGCATTTGTATACGGTCCATAATATTTAGCCTTATCCTTTATAACTGTTCTAGTTTTAAATACTCTTGGAAATTCTTCATTTACTGTTACTTTAATATAAGGATACTGTTTATCATCCTTTAGTAATATGTTGTATCTAGGTCTATATTCTTTTATTAGATTTGCTTCCAATATTAATGCTTCTACTTCATTATCAGTCAAAATATACTCAAATTCTTTTATTTTGCTTACCATTACTCTGACTTTTGGGAGCATATTTTTTGAAGACTGAAAATATTGTCTCACTCTCTTTCGTAGTGATATTGCTTTCCCTACATATATTATTTCATTTTTATCATTTTTCATTAAGTATACACCTGGATTATCAGGCAATTTCTTGAGTTCTTCTTTTATATCAAACATATTTATCACCTTTATCTTTAATCTTAAAAATATGTAATTTTGTTATCATATTTGAAGTATATATCAAATTTATGTATAATACAAATGTACTCATTTATAGAATTTTTCTGGGGAGGTAACTTATGTCAGGTTCAAAAAAAGTAATTAATTTCTTTATTAGTTTTACTATTTCTTTATTATTCTTGTCTGTAACTGGTCGATTTATATATTTCATTAGCAATTATACTAATGACAATATACTTTTCAATGTAATTATACCTATCTATTATACTATTTGTCTCTTAGTATTTGCACTAAGCATGAATTTTGTTCGAAATGCTCAGACAGATAAGCTGCTCAAAAATAACACTACTTATATGGAAGTGAACACAGCAGGATTTAGTTTGGTTAATAAAATATTGTATTATGTTATAATTGCCCTAATCTATTGTTTACCCTTTTTACGAGGAGAGTCTATCAAGAATTTTAATATTACTAGAGTAATAAGCTTGGTGCTTGTTTTGTTAGTTTTTGAACTTATGCTTAGATATTCAAGCAAAACTATAAAAATAACCTTTCTAAAGAACGGTATTGTAGTAAACGGATTTGATTTAAGACTTGATGCTCCTATGAAAACTGGAACCATAATGTATAATAACTCCGGCTATTACAGCTACAATGACATTGAAAACTACTTTGTCTTTCCTGACAAAATTGAATTGTACCTTATACATAATCAAGGTAAATTAAGTTTCCATTCAAATACTGAAATGGGGAAACGATTTACTGGTTTAATGATACAACAACATATTGAAATGAAGAAATTTGATTAAGTTTATAATATCATTTAAAATTCTACAATAAATAGTAAAAATGAAGTTTTTTGCGATTATTCTCTTATTTATGAGCGATACTTTGCAGCATACGCTCTTTGTGAAAATCTAGTATGTTGGTATAAGTAAATATTTTTTTGCAGTGGAGAAGCTGTTTCAAGTAATTTAATAAAAAGTTGAAAAACAGCTTCTTAGATTTTCTACAGATTAGTAGTTGTTTTGGTTTAATCTTGGATTGTTAGGATTAAATTTTTACCATAAGTTATCTATTTTTATGACTTACCCCACCCAGATTTTCAATTAAAAATAAGGCTATCATTTTCCAATAGCCCTATTATCAATAGATTTTACAATGTTATAATCAATCCTCTAATACTATCATCTTTGTCGACTACTGCTCCGATTAAATCTCCACATTTTAAATCTGCTATATCTAAATTCACACATTTGTCATTTCTTTTAAGAACTATTATTACATCATCTCTTAGGTATAATGGCGATAGTATTTCTCTACTATTATCATCAAAATGTTGTTCTATGTTTATAGTATTGTTTTTATAATCAACTTTTGTTATTAAACCATATACAAAATGTTCACCCTTTTGGTAGTCACATTCTTTAAAATCCTTATAAGTCTTTATTGAAACATGCTTATGCACTTGATTCCAACTAACATCTGAAAATTTCTCAAATAGTTCTCTTACTGGAGCATATAGTTTGCCATTTATTAAATACTTGTCTACATCCAACTGTTCTCTATTAATACTGATTCCTATATCGTTACTTTTGTATATTGTGGCTTTTTCTGTACTTATACCATATACTCCAAATGTAAAAAGCATAAATATCAATATCACTATCATACTAACTCTAATCTTATATAGCATTTATAGCACCTCCTAATATATTAAATAGTTATTAGGAGTATAGACACTTTTTACAATACTTATTCTCTACTTTTATTGATTCATAACCTTTCCTAAAAACTTTCCTGTATATGATTTATTGACTTTCACTACTTCTTCTGGTGTTCCTTTTGCTACTATACATCCTCCTTCATCTCCTCCTTCTGGCCCAAGATCTAGGATGTAATCAGCTGTTTTTATAACATCTAAGTTATGCTCTATTACTATTACAGTGTTTCCCCCTTCTACAAGCTTGTCAAGTACTTTAATCAATTTGTGTACGTCAGCTATGTGAAGTCCTGTAGTTGGCTCATCTAGTATATATAGCGTCTTACCTGTACTTCTTTTACTAAGCTCTGCAGCAAGTTTTATTCTCTGAGCTTCTCCTCCTGAAAGTTGCGTTGATGGCTGCCCTAACTTTATATATCCTAATCCAACATCATACATTGTCTGCAATTTTCTCTTTATTTTTGGAATATTATCAAAGAATTCTACACCTTCTTCTACCGTCATATCCAATACTTCTGTTATTGTTTTGCCTTTATATTTTACCTCTAATGTCTCTCTGTTATATCTCTTACCCTTACAAACTTCACATGGGACATATACGTCTGGTAAAAAGTGCATCGCAATTTTCACTATTCCATCACCTTTACAAGCTTCACATCTTCCACCTTTTACGTTGAAACTAAATCTACCTTTGCTATACCCTCTAACTTTGGCTTCTTTTGTCATTGCAAATATGTCTCTGATATGATCAAATACCCCTGTGTATGTTGCAGGATTACTTCTTGGTGTTCTACCTATTGGTGATTGGTCTATGTCTATTATCTTATCTATATGCTCTAAGCCTTTTATTTCTTTAAACTTTCCTGGTCTAACCTTGCTACGGTTAAGCTCTCTTCTTATTCCCTTGTATAGTATTTCATTTATCAAGCTACTTTTACCTGAACCTGATACTCCTGTGACACATGTAAAGAGACCTAACGGAAATTTAACGTTTATATTTTTAAGATTATTTTCTTTTGCACCCTTTACTTCTATCCATTTTCCGTTAGTCACTCTTCTCTTGCTTGGAATTTTTATCTTTTTCTTACCACTTAGATATTGTCCTGTTATTGAATCTTCTACTGCCATTATTTCTTGTAATGTACCTTGTGCAATTATCTCTCCACCATGTACTCCTGCACCAGGCCCTATATCTACAATATGATCCGCGCATTTCATTGTATCCTCATCATGTTCTACTACTAATAGTGTATTGCCTATATCTGTTAGATTCCTAAGTGTTTTCAATAACATGTCGTTGTCTCTTTGGTGTAACCCTATACTTGGTTCATCTAACACATACAAAACTCCTACCAAACTAGAACCTATTTGTGTAGCAAGTCTTATTCTTTGAGATTCTCCTCCTGATAGCGTCCCTGCACTTCTTGACAGCGACAAATATCCTAACCCTACATCCTTGAGGAACGACAATCTCTTGGTTATCTCTTTTAGTATTTGCTCCGCTATAAATTTTTGCATCTCGCTTAACTCTAGGTTGTTAAAAAACTCTAGTGATTTTGCTACTGAAAGACCAGTAACTTCTATTATGTTTTTATCTCCAACTGTAACTGCTAAACTTTCAGGCTTTAATCTATTTCCACCACAAGCTTCACATGGAATTATACTCATATACTCTTCTATTTTGTTCCTCATATAGTCTGAGTTAGTTTCATTGTATCTTCTCTCAAGGTTAGTTATTACACCTTCAAAAGTACCCCTATGTGTTCTTTCTCCTCCATACTTACTATCAAAGGTGAAAGATATTTCTCTTTCTCCAGTTCCATATAGTAATTCGTCCATGAGTTTCTTCGGTGCATTCTTTATTGGTTCTTCTAAACTAAAGTTATTGTCCTTTGCTATTGTCCTAATTATCTTGTAATAATAGGTATCCTCTCCTGTTCTACTATAAGGCTCGATAGCTCCATCATTAATTGATAATTCTTTATTAGGTATTATTAGCTTTTCGTCAACTTTTTTGTGATTTCCAAGACCGTTACAGACTGGACACATTCCAAAAGGACTGTTAAAAGAAAACATTCTAGGAGCTAACTCGTCCATTGCTACTCCACAATCTACACAAGCAAATTTAGTGCTAAATAACAGTTCTTCGCTCTCTATTACATCCACTATTACTAGCCCCCCAGATAACTCTATTGCTGTCTCTATTGAACCAGTCAATCTATTTTGTATACCGTCTTTTATTACTAATCTATCTATGACAATCTCTATTGTATGTTTCTTATTTTTTTCCAGGTCTATGTTATCGTTTATATCGTATACTTCTTTGTCTATTCTAACTCTAACGTAACCTTGCTTCCTTATATCTTCTATTAGCTTTTTGTGTGTTCCTTTTCTGCCACGTACAACTGGTGCTAATATTTGAATTTTTTGCCTCTCTTCTAGTTCTAATACGTGATCTACTATTTGGTCTATCGTCTGTGAAGTTATTTCTTTGCCACATTTTGGACAATGAGGTATCCCGACTCTCGCATACAATAGTCTAAGATAGTCATATATTTCTGTTACAGTCCCTACCGTTGATCTTGGGTTTCTATTCGTTGTCTTTTGATCTATTGATATAGCTGGTGATAAACCAGTTATATGCTCTACATGTGGTTTCTCCATTTGACCTAGGAATTGTCTAGCATATGAAGATAAGCTCTCAACATACCTTCTTTGACCCTCTGCATATATAGTATCAAACGCTAAAGAAGATTTTCCTGAGCCACTTAGACCTGTTAATACTATAAACTTATTTCTTGGTAACTCAATATCTATATTTTTTAGGTTATGTTCCTTAGCCCCTTTGATTATTAGCTTCTCCACCCTTTTCATTCCCTTCTTCTAATGTTATAATTGCTTTTTAAGTTTCTCTATCTCATCTCTGAGCTCTGCTGCTTTTTCAAACTCAAGTTTTTCTGCAGCTCTATGCATTTGAGTTTCTAGCTTAATTATCATTTCTTTAACATCTTCTATATTTACAGAGCTTGATACATTGTATTCTTCTACATCTTCTGCTACTTTTGTAGCCTCTATTACATCTCTAACTGATTTATTTATAGTTGTTGGTGTTATACCATGCTCTTGGTTATACTTTTTCTGTAAGCTTCTCCTTCTATTTGTTTCACTTATTGCTACGTCCATTGAACGAGTAATCTTGTCTGCATACATTATTACTTTTCCATTTGAATTTCTAGCTGCTCTACCTATAGTTTGAATCATTGATGTCTCAGATCTTAAAAATCCTTCTTTATCTGCATCTAGTATTGCAACTAATGATACTTCTGGCAGATCTAGTCCTTCTCTTAAAAGATTTATCCCAACTAATACGTCATATTTTCCTAACCTGAAATCTCTTATTATCTGCATTCTCTCCATAGTCTTTATTTCTGAATGTAAATATGTGACCTTAATTTCTAATTCTTCAAAGTAAGCAGTTAAGTCTTCTGACATCTTTTTAGTAAGCGTTGTTATCAATATTCTTTCATTTTTAGCTACTCTTATATTTATCTCTTTAACTAAATCATCTATTTGATTCTTAGTAGGTTTGACAGTTATCAGTGGATCTAATAATCCTGTCGGTCTAATTATTTGCTCCACAATATTCTCTGATAATTTTTTTTCATAATCACTAGGTGTTGCACTAACAAACAATACATAGTTCATATGCTTTTCGAACTCATCAAACTTAAGTGGTCTATTATCTAATGCTGATGGTAATCTAAAGCCATAATTTACTAGATTTGATTTTCTGGAATAATCTCCACCGTACATAGCTCTAACTTGGGGTAATGTAACGTGTGATTCATCTATTATCATTAAATAATCATCTGGAAAATAATCCAGTAATGTATATGGTTTACTACCTTTTTCTCTACCGCTGATATGCCTTGAGTAATTCTCTATTCCCTGACAATAGCCCATTTCTTGCAACATCTCTATATCATATCTCGTTCTTTGCTTTAGTCTTTGTGCTTCTAGTAACTTATCCTCACTAATAAGTATCTTCAATCTCTCTTCAAGTTCTACTTCTATTGTATTTATCGCTCTGTCTATTTTTTCTTTTGTTGTGGCGTAGTGTGATGCTGGGAAAATTGATATATGATTTCTCTGTCCTATTATCTCTCCTGTAAGTGAATTGATCTCCGTTATTCTATCTATCTCATCTCCAAAAAATTCTACTCTTATAGCGTTTTCAGTCGATGATGCTGGAAATATTTCTACTACATCTCCTCTAACTCTAAAAACACCTCTTGTAAAGTTGATATCATTTCTCGTATATTGTATATCTATCAACTTTTCAATGACTTCATCTCTATCTTTAATCATACCCGGTCTGAGCGAAAGTATAAGGTTTTCATAGTCTATAGGATCACCTAATCCATAGATGCACGATACACTTGCTACTATTATCACATCTTTGCGTTCAAATAACGAAGCTGTAGCTGAGTGTCTTAATTTTTCTATTTCTTCATTTATTGATGAATCTTTTTCTATAAACGTATCTGTACCAGGTATATATGCTTCAGGTTGGTAGTAATCATAAAAACTGACAAAATACTCTACTGCACTTTCCGGAAAAAACTCTTTGAATTCACTTGCTAATTGTGCTGCTAATGTTTTATTGTGTGCTATAATAATTGTAGGTTTTTGAACCTCCTGTATTATATTCGCCATAGTAAATGTCTTACCTGAACCTGTTACTCCAAGTAATGTTTGTTTTTTAACTCCATTTAAAATTGACTCACTTAATTTCTGTATAGCTTTTGGTTGATCTCCTCTTGGTACATATTCCGAACTTATTTTAAATTGTCCCATATATTCACCTTTGTATAATGAAAACATTGGGAAAATCATTATACTTTTCCTTTCTTAATTAATTATATTTTATCCACCTAAATATACACTACAGATTGGTGCTATCGAATTAAGAATTCATACTCAAGGAACGTTTGTTCGTTACTTATTATATATTACTTATTTTTATATGTCAAACATAATATTAAACTATTGAATTGTAATATTTGCTAATAAAACTGATAGCCCTTTATTTTATCCATTATTAACTATAATATCTGTTTTTTATTCATTTAATGGCTAAATGCATATACCGTCTAAAGATGGTAAATTTAAGTCCTGTACATAGAACTAAAGAAAGATAATTCTATAATTGTTGCTAGTTTATTGTATTTAAGGACAAATTAATTATAAAAATAAGAAGGAAAATGAAATTTTTTATCGAAACTTATAAAAATAACAAAAATAGAATTTTATTAAATATAAATAATATTTTTGTTATTATGGTTTGATTTTACTATGATCTAATCTGATTTTAACATTGCCAGTGAATTCACTTAAGTGAGTTCATTTATACAATGTTTTTAAGTGATTTGTCTTTTAAAAGTGATTTTATTATTATGCTATGTGTTATATATTCATTAACACTATGTGAAAAAATCATTTAAAATCACGTGCTAATAAGGTTTATAGAGTTCTGCAAATCGAAGAATTAAAGGAGGTGGAAAAATGAAAAAGCTAACTAAGAAAAATAATATCATAGTTTTAAATTTACAAAGAACAACTTTTTCTTCTTGTAAACCTTGGGAATTACAGTATTAAAAAAGATACAAAAATAAGAATCTAATAACCTATCGTAAAAAATGGTTATATAAATAATATTAACGAAATGGTGTAATCTTCTATAATGATATAATCAAATAGAAGGGATACACCATTTATTATACTGTTTTTTTGCTCTTTAATATTGGAGTTTTTCCATTGATAAAAAAGTCATATCAACGACTTAGTCATTCTTAAGTTTTCTTTATAATATAGTTAATTATCCTATAAAAAATACTGTAATTAGGCTTTATATCTAACGTCATCTTTGCATCTTCTGTTAGTATAAGCACACCTAATGTCTTGTTGTTTATATTTCTATGTATTTTTTTTATTACTCGTTTTTCATTATTGCTATAATAAACTATTTCTAATTCGTTATCTTTAGTAACAGCTTTTTTTACATCATCCTTTGATTTTACTATTGTTTTATTTATTGTTATAACTTCATCTCCTATAGCTAAACCTAGTTCATCTGCTATAGTATTTGGTATTACGTCTAATACTCGTACTGCATTATTGCAAACTGTTATACTTGGTTTCTTGCTCTTACATGCACTTCTTCTTTTTATAATTATCAACTCATGTAGTATTGGACTTGCTATTATAGCAATTATTAAAATCAAATCATATACGTATGATACAGCTACTAATGTAAAAATTACTAAGCTATAACTTATTAACATTTTAGCGGATTCTTTTGTTGTATTACTAACACTATCTGATATTGCTAAATCTGTGTATCCAAGCACTGAAGCTACTGGAAATAACATATTGTATCCTCTAAGTGTTATGTAGAATGGTACACACCAAAATCTACTTAGCTTATAGCCACCTATTAATTCATGGTTTTTTTCTAAATATAATGGTAAGTATGATTTGTGCCCATCTAGCTTTATTAGCATACCTTCTGCTAAGTGTAACAGTCCTACTATAACTATTATGCTCCTTAATGCTTGTATGTCTTTGTTTAATACCATCCCTATTATACATGCTCCTGCACCTGAATAAGCTATACAAGCATATCTTGGATTGACTAAAAACATAAGTATAGATAATATTAAAGCATACTTAAAACAAGATATATCAATTTTAATAGGAATAATCTTAAGTACTATACTTATTAATATACCAACTGCTAGTCCATTAAACTGAGATAATAAAAAATGCTTTAAATATGTCACTCTGACAATGCCTAATAATTCTTTTTCCTTTTTTTCTAATCTTATGTATTGATAAAATACTAATATGATCATTATGATGTATATTGGGTTAACTATTAATTTCAATAATTTATTAAACATATACATACTATCTACACGCTCTCCTTTTGTAAATATTTAGTATTTTCCCCGTTAATCAAATAAGTTAAACCTGAGAATTTTCATTATTATTGTTATATATTAAAATTTAACTATTTATAAAACCAAGTTTCTATGCGAGTCAACCAATGGTTGACTAAATGATATTGATTTTTTATTTTTATTATGCAACAATGTAATTACTTTTGTTATTATTGAGAATCATATTAATGAGAAGGAGGTATTTGTTTATGAATAATGTAAATAACGTATTTGTTGGCGGGCGTTTAGCATATCTAAGAAAATTAAAAGGCAGGACACAAAAAGATATTGCAGAGCATTTTGGTATATCAAAGCAGGCAGTATCTAAATGGGAAAATGGACTCTCTATGCCAGACATATTGTTAATGCCTAGTATTGCAAAATATTTTGATGTTGATATAGATTATTTTTTTGATAAAAATGTTACTGATGATAAATCAAAACATTTCATTAATAAAGAAAAAGTAGCTATCAGTATTAAAGACTTTAGTAAAAAATACGATGATAGTAAAAAGTATACTATTGAAAACTTAAATCTAGATATATATGATAATGTCTCAACTGCCATAATGGGACCATCTGGTTGTGGTAAATCTACTTTATTAAATTGTATATCTGGATTAGAAAAATCAACATCAGGTAGTATTTATATACTGGGAACAGATATTACTAAGTTGAAAGAATCTAAACTAACTAAATTTAGACGAAACAATATAACATATATTTTTCAACAATATAATTTAATAGAAGTTCTAAATGTAATTGATAACATAAAATTACCCTACAAAACATCAGGTGCAAAAATCAACAATAAAAAACTCAAGCATCTAATTAATACTCTAGGGCTAAAAGGTAAGGAAAAAGTACTACCTAATAAACTATCCGGTGGTCAACAACAAAGAGTTGCAATTGCTAGAGCTTTATTAGGTGAAAATAATATTATCTTGGCAGATGAGCCAACTGGTGCATTAGATTTAAAAACAAGCAATGAGGTTTTAAAATTATTATTATTAGGAGCTAAGGAATTTGAATCTCCAATATTAATAATAACTCATGATATAAATGTTGCATCCAAATGTGACATTGTTCATTTCATGCTTGATGGTAAAATAATTAAAACTCTAGAAAGGCCATCTACTGATGAAGTAGCTAATATTATGATGAGGTTATCGAGTGATGAATAAATTAATATTTAATGATATATTTAAAAATAAAAAACTCTTTTTCGGCACTTTTTTATCTGTTATAGTTTCTGTCACTATAATATGTTCTTGCCTTTCTTTATTATTTGGTGCTTTGGAACTTAAAGATTATGGTCATAGATTTGATGGTGTTGATATAGTAGTAAGTAATAATAACGAAATTGTACTAAAATATAATAAAAAAGATAAGATTAAGACTCATTCTAAAGATGTTGATGGCAATATCCCTTTAAATGATTCAGATATATCTTATCTGTCTGAAAAGTATGATTGTGTTTTTGATTATACATTTTACATCAATGCTAAAAAATTATCATATCGTAAAATTGCTGGGCATAATGCTTCAAGTATGGATTTAACTAAGTTTTCTATAGTTAAGGGTAATGTTCCTAGTAAAAAACAAGTATTGATTGATAATGATTTAGCTAACAAAAATAATTTAAATGTAGGAGATTCAATTCTTATTGAAACTAAAAGAGATAAGAAACTCTACACTGTATCTGGTATTGTAAGTAGTAGTTTAAATAATATATACGATTTACAAAACTATGTGTTTTTTGACGATGATACAGCTATAAGTTTATCAAATGGATGCTATAATGTTGGAATTAAATCACAACATATTCAAAACGATATAAATAAACTAAAAGACCATGATTTTAATGTCCTAACAGGAGATAGTATAAATAAAGGTGAGCTGTTTTATATAGCCTATGTTAACTCTTCGCTTTTTATTATATTCTTGACTATGGCATTTATATGCGTAGTTATATCAGGCTTTGTACTAAGTGGCACTATTAAATTTAGTATTAAGCATAGACTAAAAAGTTTTGCTTTACTGCGAATACTTGGATTTACTAAAAGTAAGATTAATAGATTAATATCTGTTCAAAATATTTTTATTGGTTTAATAGGTGGCATAATCGGTATATATACAAGCATTCCTGTTTCAAAATTCATTGCTGATGGATTTTTTAGACTAGGTGTTACAGATATTAGTTTTAAACCTATTTCAAATTTATCTATAAATATATTATCTGTTATTTGTATATTACTGCTTATTTCTATAGTTTCATTCATTACTGCTAGAAAAACATTAAAGATAGCTCCTATGTCTGCTTTTAAGCAGATTGGAGGTAAATTCTCAGAGTATTCTATAATGAGCATGCTTATTGGAATCATATTGATTGCAGGAGGTGTTTCAATAGCCAAATTCACTCCATTTAGAGGAGGTATTGGTGTTGGTATGGGATTTCTATCATGTTCAGTATTTCTAGGCGGAATAATGCTTCTATCTCCTGTTATCATGATTATTATAAACTTCCTGTTGTCTATATTCACTAGAAATATGCACAATAGCTTAGGTCAAGTTGCTAGTGCCAATGTTAAAATTAAAGCATCAAAATTTGCTATTGCGAGCATTTCTATCGCAATAATGATATCTATAAATGGCGTAATGGTGCTTAATAACATGACATATATTAAAACTGTAACAAATGCAAAGTATGATATAGCTAGTAACTATCCTTATATAGTAACAAATATAAGTAATCAAGACATCCCACGGACAGCTTCTTATACTGGAATTAAGACTTTAGATATATTGGTGAATAAAAAAAATAAACTAAATAAATTGCGTATTATAGGTGCAAATAATGTATCTCTGAACATCACTATTAAGGGATTTGATAGTTCAAGAAAATTGTCCGATAATCAAATAATATTATCTGAATATGTACATGGATTTAATATAGGAGATGATATTGAGGTTTGGTTTACGAACGGGTCTAAAAAAATAATGACTGTAGTAGGTTTTTATAATATAAACTCAAACTACAATGGCGAAATATATGATGCCATAATAAGTGATAAAGTTGCTTTTGAAAACAGTTTTGATAATAAATACAACACTATCTACTTAAATAATAAAATAGCGAATGCTAAAGAAAATAGCTTAAGTTATTATCAAAATAATCCTGCTTTTGATATCCAAGTAGCAGCAACATTATTAATGATAGGTATATCTATATTGCTATCTGTTATTGCATTGTTTAATACATTTGCTATCATTATGAGTGTCAGACAAAGAGAGTTTAATTCATTAAAAATTGTAGGAGCTAAAAAATCTCAAATATTCAAGATGACTGTTATTGAGACGTTGATAGTTGTTACTACTGGTTTATTGCTTGGTACTATTTTGATAATAGCTATATGTGGACACTATTCATATGTCAACACTGGTGTATTTGATTATATCGTAAACTCTAAAATTTTCTTTGGTTTAATTATTGGTTCATTTGTTTTAGGTTTGCTTGCTGGTTTACTACCTTCTAAATTTACTATTAAAAGATTAAAACAACAAGTAAGAAGTGAATAAATTTCTTATACCATTTATATCTATATAAAATAATCACCCATTAATTTCTCTAGGGTGATTATTTATAGTTTTTTAAATCTTTTTTAACTACTTGTCTTTATAAATGTATAGCTTTTTAGTGAATTTTCAATGACTATTTTGTTATATAAGCAATCCTCTTCATCCATCTCTGTTATAAGACAACCACCGCCACATAATCTCTTTGCCCAACAGTCATAACATTGGTTCATAGGTTTAAATTCTCTCTTAAATTTGTTCCATATTAACTTTGAATCCAAATTACCTGCACAGAATTGCTTATTTCCAACAACTCTTGAACAGTTATACAAATCTCCTTCTGGTGAAAACATAATAGTAAATGAATTATAAAATTGACATTCGTTCATCAATCTATTATTTTCTATTCTACTTTCATAATCAATTATATTTGCTAATGTAAATTTATTCTTATTATTGGTTTCATCATTCATTATTTGAATTAAATCAATCAATTGTTTTTGAAAAACATTTAATGCTTGTTTATCGAGCCTTAAATTTTCATCAGTTGTATCAACTGGTGAAAAATATACACTTGTTAGTCCTAGTTTCCATAGAAATAATACATCATCCTTAAAATTATTTATATACTTTTTATTTAGTGTAATTCTAGCCATTACATTATTGTGAACTTTTAATATTTTTTTTATGTTACTTACTACCACGTCAAATGTTCCTTTATTATCTTTAAATTTTCTATTACCATCGTGAGTTTCTTTGTTACCATCAATGCTAAAGTTTATATTCATGTTGTTTTTAACTATTACATCAAGTATTTCATCATCTAAAATTGTTCCATTTGTAGTTAATATATAGCTAATATTATATTTTGATTTAGATAATTTATCGTTAATGTATTCTGTTGCAAATAAGAAAACTTCCTTGTTTAATAATGGCTCTCCACCAAAAAAGTTTACTTTTATATTTCTAGTATCCTTGTTTAAATATTTTAGAAAGTAATCAATACTTTTTTTTGCTGTTTCTTTACTCATAAATTTATTTTCAAGATCATTTTCTTTTTCATAACAGTATGAACAATTCATATTACAAGAATGTGTAGTTATTAGCCATAGATTTTGTAGCACTTTCCCATCTTTCCACATATCCTCACTTATATCAAAGGTCTTTCTCACAAGAGATTTTCCATTCTTTTGGTTATTATATTGTTTAAAGTCATATTGCTCAGCTAAATAAATTAATCCTGTTTCTGTTTCATAGACATAATTTTTTCCGTTACTTGTATACAAAAATAGTTTATTATTCATATTTTCATCTCCATAAAAAAATTATTTAATTCTTTATTGTTGCTTACTAGCATTTTAGAATACACTCTTATACTTTCTTCTTTTATAATCTTGATTTGAGCACAATTTATATCAGATGGTAAATCTATATCGCCTGTATACAGTTTATTCTCTATAGGACACCCATCATTACACAATGCTTGTGCCCAGCAATTTTCGCATTTATTTATTTTTTGTTTTTCGTAATTTTTCCTGTAAAAATCAATGTTCTTTTCTTTTACATTTGATATTTTATACTCGTCTTCGCCTACAGTCTTATAACATTTGTAGATATCTCCATTTGCTGCAAATACAAGTACTTTATCATTGTACAATGAGCATTTCCCATTATTTTTTCTGTCTCTAATATCTACTATACTTTCTATTATGTTGTTTACTGATTTATAATTACCTTTGATAATATTTTGACTAGTTTTATTTGCAAGGCTTTTTATTTGATCTTTATAAGATAGTAAATCTGCATAGTCAAATGTTTGATCTTTATCAATACAAAGTGCTATATTGACAAATTTTATTCCATGATTCCATAAATGCTCAACAGATGATTCCATAAAAGAAATATCTTCTTTTTTAACTACCATATTTATAACCATTTCAGGAAAGACTTCTAATAATTTTTTTGTGTTTTCTAATACATCTTTATAACTATTTTTCCCAGATACATACGGTCTATTTCTGTTGTGAATCAATTCTAATCCGTCAATACTAACAGACATATCAAAATCATTTTCTTTTAAAAAATCTATTAATTTAGAATCTAAAATCGTTCCATTGGTTGTCATTGTATATTTAGCTCTAGCCCCTATATTTTTTAATAATTTATTTATTTCATTTACTGAATATATAAGTACATCTTTATTGACTAAAGGTTCTCCTCCAAAAAAAGCTATGTTAAATCTTTTCTTAGTTTTATCTATTTTATCAAACCAATGGTTAATACATTTTTTAGCTGTGTTTTTAGTCATTAATTGTGCTTTTCCTCCATATGTACCACAATCAGCATAACAATAACTACATTTCAAATTGCAATCATGTGCTATATTTAGCCATAACCCAGTTATATATTTGCGATTTTTTTCTCTATTATAAGCTTCATACACCACATTTTTTAGTGGCTCGTATTGCTTATTAAGTTCTTTGATTTGTTTTAGTGCATTTTTTATATCATTAGTCTTATATTTTTCTCCTAAAAATTCTATAAACCTTTCTTCATTATATTGTTTATCAAACAAATTAATTGACTTAAATATATAATAAATTATTTCTGGTACATTAAATAGCATACCTTTTCTTCCATTGTATATGAAAAAACTCCCATCTTCTTCAAATGGTAAGATTGTCTTTCTATTTTCATAAATTAAATCTTTCATCTTTATGGATATCCTTTCATTTTCATTTTAACGCTACCATTTTTTCTAAACCTTTTTGCTTTAATATGTCGTAAATATATATTTTGAGCTTGGCTATGTGTTCTTTCAATTCACACAATAATTCACGCTGTTCATTGTCGTTATAAATCAATTTTTCGGATAGACATAGCCCCCCACATACATACCTTGCCCAACATTTTTTACATTTTAAGTCATCATCTAAGAATAGCTTTAATTTCTTATGCTTTCTCAAATCATAGTCTCCATTGATATTCCCCAATTTGTACTCATCCCACATTAACATATCACACGGATATATGTTTCCAAACGAATCAAATGCAAAGAGATTATACATTGATCCACATTTCCTTCTTATAGGTTTTCTCTCATATAGTCTATCTAAATTAGTCAATAAAGGGTGACAGCTAACTTTCTTTCCTCTTATCATGAAATCTAATAGCATGTCTGCTAGTTTAGAATATTCACTTTTTATTTCTTCGATATCTTCTTTACAAAACTTAAAATTCTTATCATGTGACTTCACCAAATCAAAATGAAGATGGAAAGCTCCCATATCGTAAAATTTCTCAGCTGTTTCTAGAATATTTTTGTTATATGGGGTAACGGTTATATGAAATATATCAAAGTTTACTTCTTCTTTATATTTATTGAAATTATTCATTACATTATCATACTGGCTGATGGTTTTATTTGAGCACGATCTTAAATAATCGTTTGTCTTCTTATCCATACTATCTAAACTAACCATAAAGCTCACTTCTTTTTTATTAAAAAGATCTATTATTTCATCGTTAAACATTGTCCCATTAGTTGTTGTAGTAATTTCTACTTTAGTGTTATACTTTTGAGCATATTTTTGTATATTTTCAACTATCTCTTTAAATATAGTTGGATTAATAAGTGGTTCTCCTCCAACAATTTGTATTGATTTAGCTATAACATTTGAATCTTCTTTAAAAATATAGTCTATGACATCTTTTGCAGTTTCACTTGACATTTTGCCTACTTTATCATGATTTCCTCCATCAGCAAAACAGTATTTACAATTCATATTACAACCATGGGCTATATTTATCTGTAAATCAACATGCTTTTTTTCACTCTCTAGTAAAGCTTCTTTGTTTGTTTTTTCTAAAATCTTTCCCATTTCTATTTCATTATAAATTATTTTATCAACTTGACTAGTTGCACTCATTTGATTATCTTTGTAACTATTTATAAATAACTTGTCTAATTCCTTGTCATATCCAAATATAAGTAAACTATTAGGTAAAAAAATATATTTTTTCCCCTTTATTTCTAGTACTTTGTGCATACTATTCTTCCTCTCTCTAAAAGAACTTACATAAACTTAACTGATCAAATAAGGTAAAAGGTGTGTATAAAACACACCTCTAAGACTTTTTCTCTACTATCTACATGTA
This sequence comes from Abyssisolibacter sp. ZYX002, assembly GCF_056892235.1. NCBI lineage: Bacteria > Bacillati > Bacillota > Clostridia > Eubacteriales > Clostridiaceae > Abyssisolibacter > Abyssisolibacter sp. ZYX002. The sequence goes on along the minus strand of NZ_JARMXH010000004.1, from coordinate 261,748 downwards.
GGCATACAAATTCCATCGCATGAGCCACAGTAATCGTCGTTACCACAACTTATTATATCTGGAATCTTAAATGTATCTTTGTTATTTAATGGTTGTATAGTTTTCACTCCTTCTCCTCCTTTCCTGTATAATTTATTGGTTTTTATGTATTTTAAGTTATGTCAAAACTTATACCCTTTTTTTATATACTGATTATATAGCGTTTAATTTAACATAAAGTTTTAAACCCTCTTTCATCAATATTTTTCTAAAATCACACCATATATCATAGACTTTTTTTACATCACCACTACAACTATAGTTTATTTGTGCACATTTATTACATATACTGTCTGCCCAACATGTGCTACAACTCAAATCAACATCAGTAGTATATCTATCCCAGTCTATTCCCTTTTCAATGTTTCCTGCTGTAAATTTGTCATTTCCAAGTAATCTATGACATCTAAAGACTTCTCCATTTGTGTTTACCATCAAGGCTCTCAACGAGTTATATCCACAAGTTTGCGCTACTACCTTACCATGTATTGCTTGTACATATCTCATTAACACTTGTAAGACTTTATTGTTATCATTAATTATGCTATCATATGTGATATTAGCTAATTTACTTACCTGTTGTTCTATATCTTTTATATCCTTATGTGTTATTTTATACGTTTCATTTTCTGAAATTACTAAATCAAAATTCACTTTATCTATACCAATATTCCATATATTATTTACAGACTCATACAAATTTTTGACTTTATCATGTGTCAGCGTCAATCTTGCACCTACATTAATTCCTTTTTCTATTAACTTGTATATATTTTCTTTTATTGTAATATAACTACCTTTACCCGAAACATATGGTCTGTTGTCATTGTGAAAAGTTTCATCCCCATCTATACTAACTGTGACTCTAAAATCATTCTCGCTAAATAATGTCAGTATATCTTCATCTAGTATAGTACCGTTTGTTGTTATGGAATAAGTCGTTTTTTTATTGAACTTTTTAAGACATTCATTTATATAATTAACTGAAAATACTAATACTTTTTTATTTAATAATGGCTCTCCTCCAAAAAAAATGACAGATAGTTTCTCGTTTAGATTTGCGTACCTTAACCAATAGTCAATTGTCTTTTTTGCCATATCAATATCCATGACTTGTCTCATAAATCCATAACTTCCACCATCGCCATAGCAATATTTACATCTCAGATTACAGTCATTAGAAATATTCATAAGCAATCCTCTTAAAAGCTTACCATCTAACCATTCCTGATGTGTTACATTATATATTTTATCTAGGTACTTTTTTTTGTGTTCTATGCTAGAATCCAAAGATTCTTTAATAATTCTTACTTGAGCTTGCACTTCTTTTTTGTTGTAATTTTTTGCTAATTCTTTAATCATATCTTGTTCATTCATATCGTTTTCTAAAAGACAAATTATATCATCTATTAAATCAGTACTTTGAAGCAATATATTATAATCCCCTATGAATATCCACTCTCTATCTAATTCATTAAATTTTAGCAAATTTAATTTCATATTTCCTCTCCTTTTGTTTACAGCTTGCAATATTTTTTCCTTATTTTTTATTTAATATATATTATTGTATTTTTTTCTATCTATTGCAATTCTAACATTATTCTTTTACCCCTTTATGTCACTGGATTAAAAATAATAAAACTATTTTCAAAAACACATCCATATTAATACATTAATGTTGCTCTTATTTATATTTATTACATAATTAAATTTTGGGTATGGACTCTGATAGGTATAAAAAGAATATTAATTTCAAGAGAGTAAAATTAAGAACTGGTTTGAAAATATAATGAGTAGTTATTTTTATGTTATTACTTATAGAGGTGTAAATTATTACTCGCTGAATACTGAAATTGTAATGAATTCTTAGCTCAAGATAAGCATAAATTTGAGGGGAGAATTAAATTCCCCCCTCAACTTAAGCTTAATAACTATATTTTATATCAATTTCTTTACAGTCTTATTTAAGACTAAATATTACATACATTTATTTGATAAGATTAGTTTAAATACAGCATAGTCATATATTTTTTTGAATATACAATTGCTCGTTTTTTATTTTATCTAATTATAAAATAAACTACTAGATGGATATTCAGGATCAGATGTTACATCAATTCCAAGTTTTCTAAAAGTTTGTTCATCACTAGTACTCAATATTGTTGTTGAGTGTGCTTGACATCCTCTTAACTCTGCTAGTTTTTCCATCGCTGCTGCAGCCATAGTATTTGTTGCTGCACATATACTTAATGCTAATAGTATTTCTTCACATGTCAATGCTACCTTTTTACTAACAAAAGTTTTTGATTTAAGGTTAATAATAGGTTCTAATATCACTGGTGATATTAAATGAATCTCATCTGTTATTTTGGCTAAATGCTTGATGGAGTTCAATATTACTGCTGCTGAAGCATCCATTATTTCAGAACCCTTACCTGTAACTATAGTGCCGTCTTCTAATTCTAATGCTACTGCTGGGGCTTGCTCTGTTCTATTTTCCTCTTGCTTTAGCCTAGCACTTCTTTCTCTAGCTGGTACTACTACTTTACGATCTTCTACTTTAAGATTTAGCTCTTCCATAATAAGTGCTACTCTTTGAAATGTGTCAAGATCAACATACCCTTTTTTATATTCACATCCAGTTTTGAAGTATCTTCTGATTATCTCTTGCTTTGAAGCTTCTTTGACTACTTCATCATCTGTAATACCAAAACCTACTCTGTTTACTCCCATATCAGTTGGGGATTTATACACCGATTCTTCCCCTGTAATCTTTTCTATTATTCTCCTTAATACAGGAAACGTTTCAATATCTCTGTTATAGTTTACCGCTATCTCGTTATATGCATCAAAATGGAATGAATCTATCATATTTACATCTTTTAAATCCGCCGTCGCTGCTTCATAAGCTATGTTTAGTGGATGTTTTAATGGTACATTCCAAACTGGGAAGGTTTCAAATTTAGAGTATCCAGCAACTTTACCTAATTTATGTTCATGATATAACTGACTTAAGCATGTAGCTAGCTTACCACTTCCAGGTCCAGGTGCTGTAACTACTACGATTGGTTTTGTTGTCTCTATATATGGATTTTGTCCATAGCCTTCATCACTTACTATTATATCTACATCTGTTGGATATCCCTTCGTTGAACTATGAGTATATACTTTAATTCCTCTTCTCTCAAGCTTGTTTATAAAAACTTTAGCAGAAGGTTGGTTATCATATCTTGTAATAACAACACTGTTTACATCAAGCTCATAGAATCTAAATTCATCGATTAATCTTAACACATCTAAATCATATGTTATACCAAAATCTCCCCGTATCTTATTTCTCTCTATATCACCAGCATAAACACATATAATAACTTCGACTTTCTCTTTAAGCTTGTGTAGTAATTTTATCTTTGCATTTGGGTCAAATCCCGGCAAAACTCTTTTTGCATGTAAGTCACAAAGTAGCTTGCCTCCAAACTCTAGGTATAACTTATCGTAATCATTTACTCTCTCCAGTATGAACTTTGATTGTTCTTCTAAGTATTTCTTGTGATCAAAACCTATTCTCATATCTACCCTCTCAATCTTTTTTTATTCTCTGACTATTTTAACATAAAATTTGATAGATTATAATAGTAATTTATTAAAAATTAAAAATTTATTTTTATTAGCAAATGCTCTATAAAGACTTAGAAAATTTAGACTATTAAATATTATACTTATTTTAAATTTGTCAATAGTATTTTATCCGATATTTTATATTTCTATTTTTATTTATATAAAATCATATTGACTTTATCACACTGACAAAGTTTATAATAAAATTAAGTCAATAATATGCATATTATTAGGAGGTATAATTTTGTATAAAATTAATGAATTTTCGAAGTTTGCTAAAATATCAGCTAGAATGCTTAGATATTATGATAAAGTAGGACTTTTTAAACCTGCTAAAATTGATCAATTTACAGGTTATCGTTATTATTCTGCTTATCAAATACCTAAACTGGTCAAAATTATCACTCTCAGAGACTCTGGTTTTAATGTAGATGAGATTACTTACTTGATTGAATGTAAAGATAATCATGACTTTTTAAACCAACTAAAGCTTAAGCAAAAAGAACTCTTAAAAGGTATTGAGGAAGAAAAGAAAAAAGTTAATAATATCGATAATATTATATCTATAATGGGAAAGGATGATTTTTTTATGAAATATGAAGTAAAGTTAAAGGAAATACCTACTATTAAAGTTGTATCAACTAGAGCAATTGTTAAAAATTATAGTAATGAAATAGCTCTTTGGGAAAAATTGGGTAGTTATTGTATTAATAATGAACTGCAACCCTTAGCTCCACCCTTTGCTATCTATCATGATGGTGAGCATAAAACAGAAGATGTAGATATTGAAGTAGCTATGCCTATCTCGGTGCTAAAGGATAATGAAGATAGCATTATTTTTAGAGAAGTGTCTTCTATTCCTTTAGTAGCATCTGTTAAGCATAAAGGTAGTTATGAAAATATTGATGCTGCTTTCTTTTATCTTGCTAAGTGGATTGAAGATAATCGCTATGAGATTAATGGTAATGTTCGTCATGTCTCTGTTAAAGGAGGATGGAATGAATCTGACCCTGCAAATTTTGTAACAGAGATACAAATGCCTATAAAAAAATAACTTGATAAAGAGCAGGAGCTTTACATTTAGCTAAATGTAAAGCTCCTTATATTAAAATACTATAGCTAAATCAAATGTTATAATATTGAAAGCTAGTACGTAATTTAATAAGCATAATTTCTTTATAATACGCTTATTAGTATGCTGTACTTACTATATAGCTTGTACCAGATGCTGAGCCAGATGCTTTATTGTATATCTTACAGTAATATTTTCTACCTCCAAGTCCATTCACTAGTGCACTGATTACATATTTTTTACTATAACTATCATATGTTGCTTTTTGAGTGCTGATATATTCTCCATTATCATAATAATATTTAACACTGAATTTGCCATCTGCCTTAGCATAGAAAGTGCTTGATGTAAAATAATATTTAGTATATGTGTAATTAGATGTACCATCCCAGCTACCTTCGTACGGATAGCTTGAAGGTTCAGATGTAGGTGCTGAAACAGCTCTAATACCTACTTCATATTCCGACGCACATAAATCTTTAGCAAATACACCATTTGCTCCTATTAGCAATACAATAACTAATAATAAGGCTATTTTTTTACATTTCATATTTCTCACTCCTTTGTATTATTTATTTTACTACATTATAAATTTATTTATATTATTTGTCAACTATGTTTATATATGTAAATTGTTAAATTATTTTAATAACCTCTTTATATTTGATCTAATCTTACTTGAAAATTATAAAAAAATCTTTAAAAAAGGAGCTTTTTTATTTGATTTCACAAACAAAATAACTCCTTCAACTAATAACTATTTAATTTTCTGTTTTAGCACACTAACTGCTTTCTTTAATTGAACATCAGCATTTATGTTATCTACTCCTATTTTTATGTCAGACGACATCTCTACTTTTATATCTGGTATTATACCTATACCATGTATACTTCTTCCATTAGGAGTATAATATTTTGATACTGTTATTTTAAACCCCGATCCATCGTCAAGTGGATTTACTAGCTGAACTATACCTTTACCATATGTCTTTGTTCCTATTATAACTCCTGATTTTGTATCCTGTACTGCTCCAGCAAGAATCTCTGACGCACTAGCGCTACCTTGATTAACTAACAGCACATATGGTATTTGTAACTTATTTGCATCCGAATATTCTTCTTTTCTTTTTCCTTTTCTAGTCTCTGTGTAAACTATCAGTGATTTACCTATTAACTCATCAGCTATATCTACACATTCGTCTAAGTACCCTCCTGGGTTGCTTCTTAAATCTATAACTAATCCTTTTATATTTTTACTCTTAAGATTCTTTAGATGACTCATGAATTCATCATAAGCATATTCGTCAAAATGTCTTAATCTCAAATATCCTATTTCTTTATTTATTAACTTAGATTTGACTTTCTCTACTCTTATTATCTGTCTTTTAATACTTATATCCTTGGTTATTGTTTTATTGTTTTTGTCTTTTCTCATTATGGTTATTGTTACACTTGTATTTGGCTTGCCTTTCATAATTTTAACAGCGTCATCTAAGTCTTCTGCCAAATACTCTTTGCCATTTATTTTGATTATTTTATCTCCTGGCTTTATGCCTGCTTTTTCTGCTGGTGTATCTTCTATAGGTGATATTACTGTTATAAGATTGTCTTTTCCTGGTGCTATGTAGATACCTATCCCTTCGTAACTACCTTTTGCTAAATCCATATAGCTTTTAAACTCTTTTGGCGTCATATACTCTGAATACGGATCATCTAAAGCTTCAAACATTCCCTTCAATTGTCCATCAAATAACTTTGTGTCTTTTATATCTTCTAAGAAATTTTCTTTGATATATTCCTCTAGCTGAAAAAGCTTTGTATGATTCTTGTATATATCTTTTATCTTATCGTATTCTGTTTTACTGATTCTAACCGATTCGAGAAAATTGTACTCTATTAAATTCGTAACAAATATTGTAGACACACTAGTTATAACTACAAGAAGAACTGCAATCACTATTGCTTTTCTTTTTGGTATCATTTCATCACCTCTACTAAAATTAGGATACAATTGCATAGTTTATTTTATTAAACAACGACTCATATTATACCTAGTTAGTGTCAATTTGAGAAATATAATATTATTTTATCCAATTTATTGGATTAACTCTATCGCCATTTTTCCTAACCTCAAAGTGTAAATGAGCACCTTTTGATCTTCCTGTGCTACCTGATTTGGATATTACTTGTCCTTTTTTTACTTTCTGTCCTTTCTTTACTAATAACCTTGAGTTATGTGCGTATGCCGTAGCAATCTTTCCACCATGGTCTATTATCACTAGCTTGCCGTAAGTCCCATAATAACCTGCAAAAGCTACAACACCATCGTTTGCTGCTAATATACTTGTTCCTTGTGGTGCTCTTAAATCCACGCCCGAATGAAACATAGGTCTCTTCAAAACTGGATGTTTTCTCATTCCAAATTTAGATGTAACATAAAAATATCCTTCTACTGGCCAGTGCATTACTCCACCAGAATATTTTGCTTTTGACATCTGGCTTGCTATAAGTTTATCTAACTCTTTTGCTTGTCTTTCCATTGTGTTAAGTTCTTTTTCTAATTGTGCATTACTATCTTTTAGCTTTGCTATAATCTGTTCCTTCTGTCTAGATGCTAGCATTAAACTTGATTTTTTTTGTTTTACATTAGTTTTCGTTACTGTAAGCGTAGCTTCTTTTCCTACTAACTCTTTCTTTTTATCTTCAATAATTTCTTTTTGCTCTTTCATATATCCTAATAATTCTTTGTCCTGCTTCATAATATACTGAACCATATCTAATCTTGACAATAAATCACCAAAATCCTTTGCTCCTAATAATACCTCTAAGTATCCTAGATTTCCGTTAATATAAGTAGCACGTACTCTTTGTTTTAGCACATCATTTTTTTTGAGTATGTTATCCTCAGCCTGAGCCAGTTCACCTTTTGTAACTTCAATCTCTCCTTGGACTTTTTTCAGCTCAGCCTCTACTATCTCTAGTTCTTCTTGTGCCTTGTCCATATTTAAATCTAATCGTTTTATCTCATTTGCAACTTTTTTCTTTTCTGCCTCATTTTGTTTTAATGACTTTTCCAGTTTCTTTATTTCACTGTTAGTATTATTAAGCTTATTTTTTAAGCTATTGATACTATTGCCGGCATAACTATCGTATGATATACTATCCAGTGCAATAAACATCATAATAACAGCTGTTAGAATAGCTATTTTCTTCTTCAATTACTTTCTCCCCCTTATTATTACTTAAACTATTAGCTTGTCTCATTTAAACTTTTAAGAACTTTCTAAGTGAAATAATACTTCCTAAAATTCCTATTCCAACCCCTATTGCTGTAAATAGTATAACTATGTCATTGAATATTTTAAAAGGTGGTATTATATACATTGTCATAAATATATATAATTTTTCGTTAGCAATTTTGAATACATAGTTATATGTAAAATTAACTATTAATATTGATATCCCAGATGCTATTAAACCAAGTATTATACCCTCCATCACAAACGGTCCTCTTATAAATCCATTTGTAGCTCCAACGTATTTCATAATATTTATTTCTCGTTTTCTAGCAGCTACTGTTATTCTGATAGTGTTTGTAATTATGAATATTGATATAGCCATAAGTATACCTATGATTACTAATCCACCCATTCTAACCATTTTAGATATATAAAGCATTTTATCTATAATATCTTTATAATATTTTACGATGTCTGTACCTTCTAACTTCTTTAGCTCTTTTACTACGCTATCAGCATAAGATATGTCGATTAAATATATTATGTATTTGTTTGGGAGTGGATTTTCATCTTTAAAACCTTCTAACAAAAATGCATCATCACCATATCTCTCTTTTTCTAGTTCAAATGCTTTTTCTTTTGATAAGAATTCTACTTTTTTTACTCCTTTTATAGCCTCTATTTGGGACTTCATATTTTTTAATGGTTCGCCTATTACATCATTTTTTATGTATACCTGCATTTCATCAAATGAATCTTTAACTGTTAATGTGCAGTTGTTAATATTCAGTATAACTATCATGATTATACCTAGTATAATCAACACAGATGTCACGGAACATACTGATGCTATACTCATTAATCTGTTTCTAAATACACCTTTAAAACCTTCTTTTATGCTCCTTCCTAAGGATCTAATACCCATTGTCATACACACCTTTCGCTTCGTCTCTTACTACTTCTCCTGCATCTAATTCAATAACTCTTCTCTTCATACAATCTACTATATCCTTAGCGTGTGTAGCCATTAATATGGTTGTTCCTCTTCTATTAATCATTTTAAGAAGTTTCATTATATCCCAAGCTGTATCTGGATCTAAATTTCCGGTAGGCTCGTCTGCTATTAACAATCTAGGATTGTTGACTATTGCTCTAGCTATTGATGTTCTTTGCTGTTCTCCTCCTGAAAGTTCTCTTGGATAACAGTTTGCTTTTGTGCTCAAATTAACCATACTCAGTATACTCGGGACTTTTCTCCGTATTTCCTTTGATGGCGACCCGACTATTTCCATTGCAAATGCTACATTTTCAAATACTGTCTTGTTCTCTAAAAGTCTAAAATCTTGGAAAACTACTCCCATCCCCCTTCTGATATCTGGTATTTTTCGATTTCTTACGTATGTAATATCTAAATCATTAAATAATATATTACCCTTTGTGGGATTCTCTTCTTTTAGTAATAATTTTATAAATGTTGATTTCCCGGCTCCACTTGCACCTACTAAAAATACAAATTCACCTTTATCTATATGTATATCTATATTTCTCAAAGCTTTTGCTCCGTTAGGATATTGCTTTGTTATACTGACAAAATCTATCACTCCACCACTCCTGTTCTATTTTAGCTACGTTCTATCTAATATATCTTCATTTTTTTACACGTATGTTTCCCAATATGTAAAAATATCTATTTTTCTTATCTATAATTTCTTGTTATTATATGTATTTACGATAACTTGCAAGCAAAAATACTCATAATATAATTATAATACTTATTTGCACGAAAAAAAGTAGAAATAAACTCCATTACAAGACTATTTCTACTTTTTTCTCTGTTTTCCTTTAATATTCTTTAATTTTTAGTAACTTTATAAAAATTAAATTTTTAATATTTGTAATCTATTCGTAATCTTTATTTAAGAGCGCGTAGCTTTCTAGCTTTTTTTGTACAAAATAATGCATAGTTCCCGGGCAATAATTCCCTTTTTTATCTATTTTCCCAGCTTTTATTCCTGTTAATACCTCTATTCCCTCGTCTATTGTGCTTATCGCATATATTGTAAACATTTGTTTTGCTACTGCTTCTATAACTTCTTTTTTCAACATTAAATCATTAATATTTTGTTTTGGTATGATAACTCCTTCTTCACCCGTTAAACCTCTTTTGTCGCACAAGTCAAAATATCCCTCTATTTTCTCATTTACTGCACCTATAGGTTGTATTACTCCCTTTTGATTTACTGATCCTGTTACTGCTATAGATTGATTTATCGGAACTAATGATAAACTTGAAAGTATAGCATATAGTTCTGCACTTGATGCACTATCTCCATCTATATAATCATATGATTGTTCAAATGTAATGCTAGCATTTAGTGATAATGGTCTTTTCTGTGCATATTTACCTCCTAAATATCCTGTTATTATATAAACACTTTTATCATAAATACTACCGCTTTGATCTGCTTCACGTTCTATATTTATTATTCCCTCTTTACCTAAGAATGTCGAAGCAGTAATCTTATTGGGTCTAGCAAATAAATATTTACCTGATTCTACTACCGAAAGTCCATTTATCTGACCAACTTTTTTACCACTAGTATCTATTAAGAGCATATCATTTATTATTAATTCATTGAGTATTTCTTCGTATCTACCTTCTCTATTTTTTTTATCTACTAAAGCTTCTTGTACTTCTGTCAATGATACTATTTTCTTACTCTTAAATCTTGAGATTGCCTCAGACTCAAAAATTGCTTCTTGTATATCGTTAAAGCAACATGTAAGTTTGTTTTTAGCTCCTGCTAGCCTTGAACTATAGTTTATAATTTCTTTTATTGCGCTTTTATCAAAAGGTAATAGTTTATTTTGTTTGCACATATTTGCTACAAACCCTGACAGATTAATAATATTTTTAGTTGTTCTATCCATCTCACTATTAAATTCTGCCTTAATTTTAAAAAGCTTATTAAACTCATCATCATATTTATTTAATGATAGATACGTTTCATCATCCCCTATAATAATTATTTTAATGTTTAAATCTATTGGTTGTGGTTTTATGGATTCAACCATATTAAAGTTATGGGGTGGATTTTCTATAGTTATTTTCTTTGATATCAATGCTCTCTTTAGTCCTTGCCATGCTTCTTTATCTTCTAATAATTCTTTAGCATTTACTATTAAAAAACCTCCGTTACTTTCATGAAGTGATCCTGCCCTGATTTTTGTATGGTCAGTTCTTAATGCACCTATTTCTCCAGTGTACTCTATTGACCCTAATAAATTACTATATGTAGGATTTAATTCTCTTATAACAGGTGCTGATTTTAACTGACTATTGTCTATAAATAAATTTACTACATATCTGTTTAAGAATTCACAGTTAAGAGAGTTACTCTCACATAAGAACTCTTTATAATTTTTAACTATGTCATCTTCTATTTCTTCTAGAAAATTCACTACATCATTGTTATGATAAAATTTTTGTAGTACAGGTTTAATGTGAAAATCTACTAAATCAAATGCCACTTTTCCATCTAGCTGTTTTATCCTATTTACAAGTTGAGATTCTATTACGTTTATATGCCTTAGTGTTGATTGAATTTCTTGATTGAGCTGAGAAGAAATATCTTCTATTTTTCTTAGGTGGTGCAATGACAAAGGCATAGGGGTAAGACCATTTTCGGTCATTGTAAATTTAAAATCATAGTTTATAGCATTCAGATTCAATTTATCTACTACTTCTTCTATCTTAATTTTGTGTGCATTGTATATGTCATTTTTTCTTTCTTCGTATTCTTTTGAATTGAATATTTTAGGAACATCTATCTTTAATCTATTTATTAGTATCTCTAATTCTTTTTTCAATATTGCTCCATAACCGCTTTTTAGTCTTAACACATTTGGTTTGTATGATTTTTTAAAATTATACACATAACACCAATCACTTGGCACGTCCATATCTTTTGACAGTCTTTTTGCTAGGATTGTAGAATAACTACTCTTCCCACATCCATTTACTCCACATACGAATACATTGTATCCTTTTTGGTTTAAATGTAATCCAAAATGCAGAGCCTTTTTTGCTCTTTCTTGTCCTATCAAACTAATTTCAGCAGAGATATCATCAGTAGTTTTAAATTCTAGTTCTGACAATTCATCATTATTTGTAAGCTCAAGAACAGGTACGATATACAATAGTATCACCTCTATAACTAAATTATTTAGTAAGCACATTTAATAACTGTCGTTAAAAGATAATATTCTATAAATATTGTCAAATTCCTTTGTTCTGTGCTGTGATAGGGGATATTTCTTTACAAACATCGCCTTTTATCGCTGTAAATCACTAAGTTTAAGATATGAAAAAATCCTATAAAGAATTTTTAAAATTGATGATAAAGTCATCAAGATAACAGACTGTATTAAAAATTTCTAGTTCAAGGTGTGTTAAAATTGAGTAGTAGAGCTTACTTAAAAGTAAGTGAGCAACGGAAATTTTAACTACAACATAGAAATGGCTCTTTTCTACAATCCGAAAAATCTTATAAAGATTTTTGCATAGCTTATATTATCTTCCATAAACATTATCTCTTTATATCTGTTATAACTATAGTCAGCTTTAATCATACTTTCATTAGTTTCCATATTAGCATATGAAAAAAATGACTCCCGTGAGTCATTTCCTCATTTTCTTATTTCTTGTATTCAACTTTTAGTTTAATTTTATCAGGAAGCTTAGATAACTTAGTCTTTGTTACAACGTATGGATATGTAATAACTGGATTAACTACTTGATCTGGTGTTGGATCTTTATACAATGCATGAACAGTCATTACGTGCTTATTGTCAACTACACTTTGTGTAATTTTGTCTATTTCTACCATAAAACCTGAGCTTCTCTTTTCTCCTCTTGTCACTATTACGTATACGCTGTTATCAATCCTACATGAAAGCGCTCTCTCTTTAGCTATGTATCTTGGTAATACATTCATTATCTGCTGTGGTATTTGCTCTTCTGTTAATGTTGTGAATTTTACATTTTCATCACCTTTATGCATAAATCTTGGTACAAATACTGCTCCCATAACTATAATAGCTGCAATACCTAATATCATATACTTCTTCATAATATCCCCCCATCTACTCTATCTATAGTATTTTTATTCTAGAGCAACGGCTTTTATGATTAATATAAGCATTAAATTTTCTTAAAAGAAAGGGATTATCTCAATATATATCTTGAGAAATCCCAATTCTTTATTATTTTACAACTACTACTTCATTCTCAAGCATTTTCCATATATTACTATCTTCCATTCCTAATCTCCATAAGGCTATACCTCTTATACCCATCTCATTTGCTAATTCTATTTTAGCTAATATGCTATCATCATTTTCAAACCATACTTCATGTTTATTTCCTTTCTCATCCACATATGCAAACATAGGCGTTTTTGTTTTCTCATCAAATATAACTTTTTTATTGTATTTTTTAGCTATACTCATTGCTATATCATAGGTCACATATTGATTCTTACCTGTTGTTATATTAAAATCAAAACCAAATACTGATACAGCCGCTACTATCTTGTCTTTTGACATTTTTGTTATTGTATAATTGAGTACTTTTTCCATCCATCCAATCGATACAACTGGCCCTGGACCGCTACCCGGCCAACCATGCTCGTTATATAACATTACTACAAATTCGTCTACAGATTCTCCTATTATTTGATAATTGAATGGGTCTGAAAAAGGATTAAACGGCTTATCACTAACTCTTGAAGGTATTGAAGCTGAAAAATAGTATTTTCTTTTATCAAGCTCTTCTCCTAATTCTCTATAAAAACTTGAGAGCTTATCACTATCTTCTTTATTGACATCTTCAATATCTATATTTACTCCATCAAATTTGTATTCTTGTATTAATTTTACTATACTCTGTATAAATTCATTCCTACTTGCTTTTGTTGCTAACATCTTAGAAACTAATTCTTTAGCTACTTTGGTTCCACCGTCATATAGTAGATTATGAACTATAGCAAGTACTCTTACATTTTTGTTATGACCTTGATTGATAACATCGTCTACATATTCTTTTGTAAACTTGCCAAATTTCTCTATCTGTATAGGATTATCTTTGTTTAACCGAAACATAAACAAAGCTGTCTCTGATATAGACTGTGTATTACCAACAAATGATTTATAAGAGCTAGGAAGTGATGGTCCTTCCTCTAATGTGTAAAATCCTAATATATAAGATAATGGCTTATCTCCGCTATAGACTCTTACATCAACACTGTTACTCGAAATCCATCCATCTTTACCGTTATATAATCTCACTTTATACCATTTATTTGAATACCCTAGCAATGGCAATCTAGCACCTTTGCTCAGCTTTGTTATTATTTTGTTGTTAAGCCCTGCTCCCTGTCTTACATTTGCTATATTAATCTTAACTATTGCCTCAGAATATCTTGGTATTTTTAATTTCTGACCTACCACTAACTGAGGAGATGATAAGTTATTAAGTCTAATTATATTATTGATTGTTGTATTGAACTTCTTTGATATCAAGTATAATGTATCTCCCGGCTTTACGATATATATGTCCTCTGTTGGTATCATAAGTCTTTGACCTATAGATATTTCTTGAGATGTTAAACTATTTAAGGACATTAACCTTTTTATGCTAGTACCAAATCTTTTTGCTATTGTGTGTAGAGAGTCTCCATTTTTAGCACTATATATATTGGCTGAAGGCACTATCAATCTTTGACCAATCATCAACATAGGAGATGTTAAATAATTAGCTGACATTATACTCTTTATTGAAGTATTAAATTTCTTGGCAGTTGTATACAAGGTATCTTCTGGCTTGACAACATAAATTCTATCTGGATAAAAGAACATTACGCCACCTTCTTTTTTATATTGAACCTTAAAATCGAACATTATTATCTACTTTAATTTATGTTTGTTTTTAAATATTGTGATAGATAATAATTATACTAGAGCATTATATCCTTGTATTAGTGTTAGTTAGTCTATTAAAAAATAAGCTTTAAGCTAGTTTGTTGTATCTATTATTTTTTGGCATGATTGAGATTGTAAAACTAGATTTTAAATGATCATTACTTGTTTATAGAAGATTATCCTTATATCTTATGGGCTCTACAGATTATATAAATACGTCGTAGGAACAAGTACTCTAAAATCGCTTCTCCAAAAAACGGATATGCTTTTTGCTTGTTTCTGGTTATTAGTTCTTTTTAGATTATCTATGTGGGTCTTATGGTTATTCGTAGTTTTATTGGTTCAGCATTAGTATTTTGTTAGTTATTTATCTACAAAATAGAATTTAATGCCCAGTTTGTCAACTTTTCAAGCCTGACCCTACCTCGCTTTTTGTTCAAACATGAATAAACTCTCTACAGTGATGTTCTTCTCACCATAGAGAGTTCTATGTTTATTGTTTATATTTACTTCTTAGCTATTAACTCTTTTGCCGATTTTACGATATTTTCTGCTGTTAATCCATATTTAACTAACAGCTCATTTCCATTTCCTGATTCTCCAAATGTATCATTGACACCAATTCTTTTCATCAATACTGGTGATTTTTCTGCTACTATTTCTGCAACTGCACTTCCTAATCCTCCTATGATGCTATGCTCTTCTGCTGTGATTATTGCTCCTGTTTCTTTAGCAGCTTTTACTATGATGTCTTCATCTATTGGCTTTATTGTGTGTATGTTTATTACTCTTGCTTGTATGTTTTCTTTTTCTAACATTTCTTTTGCTTTTAGAGCTTCTGCTACCATTATTCCTGTAGCTATTATTGCTACATCATTTCCATCTGATAGTTGTACTCCTTTTCCTATTTCAAATTCATACCCTTCATCAAATATGATTGGTACTCCACTTCTACCCAATCTTATATATACTGGACCATTATACTCTGCTACTTTAAGCACTGCTGCCTCTGCTTCAATACCATCTGCTGGATTTATTACTGTCATGTTTGGTATTGATCTCATTATACTTAAGTCCTCTATTGCTTGATGTGTAGCTCCATCTTCTCCTACTGTCAATCCTGCATGTGTTGCTGCTATTTTGACATTTAATTTTGGATATGCTACTGAGTTTCTTATTATTTCAAATGCTCTACCAGCTGCAAATATTGCAAATGAGCTTGCAAATGGTATCATACCACTAGCTGCTAATCCCGCCGCTGTAGCTACCATGTTTTGCTCTGCTATACCAACGTTTATAAATCTATCTTCACATACTTCTTTGAATGATGCTGTCTTTGTAGATTTGGATAAATCGGCATCTAGTACTACTACTTTATCATTTGTTTTTGCTAGTTTTGCTAATGCCTTTCCGTATGCTTCTCTAGTCGCCATCTTGCTCATTATTTAACACCTCCAAGCTCTTTTATTGCTAAATCTCTTTCTTCTTTGCTTGGCGCTTTACCATGCCATCCAGCTTGATTTTCCATGAATGAAACACCTTTGCCTTTTACTGTTTTTGCTATTATCACTGTTGGTTTTCCTTTAGTGTTTTTGCTCCTGTCTATAGCATCTGATATCTGATCAAAATCATGTCCATCTATTGTTATTACATTCCATCCAAATGACTTGAACTTTTCATCTAATGGGTTAATATTCATTACATCTTCATTTTTACCATCTATCTGTAATCCATTATAATCTATAAACGCTGTCAGATTATCTAGCTTATAATGAGCTGCAAACATTGCTGCCTCCCAAACTATCCCCTCTTGTACTTCTCCATCTCCAAGTATTGTATATACTTGGTAATTCTTATCTTGTAGTTTTGCTCCTAAAGCTATTCCATTAGCTGCTGCTATTCCTTGACCTAATGAACCTGTACTCATATCAACTCCCGGTGTACCTTTCATATCAGGATGTCCTTGAAGCATTTCTCCTGTCTTTCTAAGCTTCATAAGCTCAGATTTATCAAAGTACCCTTTCTCTGCTAATGCAGCATATATAACTGGTGCAGCATGCCCTTTAGATAATACTAATCTGTCTCTATCTTCCCATTTTGGGTTTTTTGGATCAATGTTCATTTCTTTAAAATATAATGTAGTTACTATATCACATGCTGATAGTGAACCCCCCGGATGCCCTGATTGAGATTCAAATAGCATTTCTATGATATCTTTTCTAAGAATATTTGCTTTTTCTTTTAACATTATATAACCTCCTTCTTTTGCTCTTTATTATTTTATCTATAAACTATTATTTAAACACACTCTATTCTTTTAAAGCCTTCTCCTAGTACTTCATAGGCATCATTAACTATTACAAATGCTGTATTATCTATTTCATAAACAAGTTTTTTTAGTTTTACTATTTGAGCTCTGTTTACTACACAATATAGTATATCTTTATCTGCACCTGTATACATTCCTTTTCCTTTGAATACTGTTACTCCTCTGTTAAGTTCTTTTATTATTGCTCTACCTATTTGATCAGGATATTTTGATATTATAAAAAATGATTTTGCATAGCTCATTCCTTCTAGTATCTGGTCTATAACTTTAACACTGATATATAGTGTTATAACTGAATACAGTGATATTTCTATCTTTTTCGATACTAAACCAGCAAATACCACAACACATAAATCTATCGCCATCATCAATTTTGATGTACTAAAACCAGGAAAAAATTTATTTAAAATTGCTCCTGCTAAATCTGTTCCCCCTGTTGTTCCTCCAGCCTTGAATACTAGACCTATTCCTATACCTGAAAGTACTCCACCAGATATTGCTGCTAATAGGATATTTGTTGTTGCGTTAGTGCTAGGCAATACCTTTAGAAAAATTGATAATGTTATAGTAGCATACAATGTTTTTGCTCCAAAAACTTTTCCTAGTACTAAAACACCTACTATAAATAATGGAATATTTATTACCAAGTTAAGTATATAAACCTCTATCCCAAAAAGTTTATATATTACTACTGCAAATCCTGTCACTCCACCTGGCGCTATTGTATTTGGCTGTAAAAACATATTTAATGATAGTGCCAATAACAATGTTCCTAATGTTACGAAAATATAACTCCCTGCAAGCTTAAACCATTTGTTTTTTAACAAATTCATAGTTTTTACACCTCCTAAATATAAAACTTTAATAAACTTTTACTCAACTAGGTTTTCTTTTGAAAATAGTATTGTAAATGCAAATTTAGGTAGTGCCAATTGTCTTTTTATCCTTGAAGGTTGCTTCATCAATCTATATAGCCATTCTAACCCTAGCTTTTGAAATATTTTAGGTGTTTCTTTTAAATCTCCAGCTAATACATCAACTGTTCCACCATTGCCAATCATGACTTTACAATTTAACTTATCTCTATTTTTATCAATCCATTTTTCTTGTTTGTCAGCACCCAAACACACAAAAAGAACATCTGCTCCTGAGTTATTTATATCATTAATAACTTCTTGCTCTTCTTCATGGCCTTCATAACCTATATGCGTACCCTTAAAGAATCCGTTATGTGTACCTGCTATTTTTATATTAGGGTAATCTTTCTTTATATTATCCGCTGCTCTTTTAGCTGTGCCTTCTTTTCCACCCATTATATAAAGTGAATATCCTTCTTTGTTACATATTTCTATCAACTTCTTTGATAAATCATAGCCTGTAACTCTCTCTTTAAGTGGCTTCTTTTTAATTCTGGAAGCATATATAAGCCCTATTCCATCTGGTATTATTAAATTTCCTCTATTGATTAGTTTTCTTAAATTCTCATCGTCTTTACAGCGCATGACTATTTCTGTATTTGGTGTGTAAATAGCAATTTGTTTATTATGTTCTAGTGATTCTTGGGCAACTTCAGATGCCTCTAGTAATGTTATATTTTCTACATTTACACCCATTATTTTAACTGTGTTCATTGTCTACCTCTTTTCAATAAGCTCATAGCTAATTCTACGTTTGCATGTGATTTTTTTCTATATTCTTCTTTATGTTCTTTTAAATGAGCTCTTGTCTCTTCTCTCTTGGTATAAGCTTTATCAAATATATCTGCTAATTCATCATATTTAAAGCTCTGTATATCTATTTTGTGCTCCAAGCCTATATTGTTCATAAATCCATCTACTTTTGGATCGTATACTACCGCTATCATAGGTGTAGTTTGTGTAGCAGCATATATCAAAGAATGTAATCTCATCGCTATTATCAGCTCTAGCCTTTTGATTATACCCATTATTTCTTCTACACTGTATTCATTTTTTAGTATAAAGCATTTACTCTTAGTATGCTTTTTGATTTCTACGCTAAATTCATAATCACTTGGGTAATGCATAGGAACTAATAATATATTTACATCATAATTTTCATTTATATAATCTATTGCTTTTGCGAACTCTTTTATGTTATGTTCGTCATTTTTCCACGACCTAACAGCAAGACCTATGGTTTCTTTGCGCATGTCTATACCTTCAAGATTAAGTATCTCGTTTATTCTGTCTTCGTTCTCTTCTTTTAATGCATATACAGGGTCCGCTGTTACGTGAATATTCTCGTTGTTGACATTTAGTTTATTTAATGTATTAAGCGAGTCAAAATCTCTTAGTGTTATTACGTCAACTTTATTAAGTATTTTTTTTGATAAGATTTTATTCAGTCTTTTATTTATAGGCCCTATACCATTTGCGTAAACCATCACTGGCTTTTTCATATGTTTTGCCAATTTTAAAAGTGACAAATAGTATAATATTGATTTGGTACTTGTGATATCTTGTATAAGACTTCCTCCACCACTTATCAATAAATCACTATTTTTTATTTCTTTATAAACACTAAAAATACTGAATCTATTAACTGCCCGAATATTATATATTTCTTGTGTACTCTGAGGGTCTTTTGATAGCACAGTTATTTCTAATGTATCATCTATTTTTTTGAATTCGTTTATGATCGCTTTTAGTATTGCGTCATCTCCACTATTTCTAAATCCATAATATCCTGAAATAAGTATCTTTTTACCTTTTTTCATACGATACTCCTTCGATTTGTATTAGTAAGTGTTTCTTTTTGCCTCTATTTGCTCTTTTTTTGCCAATCTATTAATTGTTATTATAAAGCCTAACAATATCCAAAAGGTCATTATAATCTTTGGCATATATAATATACTGTCAAATAATCCATGACATAATACACTGGCAAAAGCAGCTAAAGCTCCTGCACCCATTACTGAAAGATATCCAGAGGCATTCTTTATTGCTATAATGGTGTACTTAAATACTACAAATATTAATAAAATAAGCACAATTAATCCAAATATACCCATCTCAGCAAATGTTTCTAGATACGTATTATGTGCATGAAATACATTCATTGTTCTTATATATGTTACAAATGTTTTTTTAAAGGGCATATATCCAAATCCAACACCTTGCACCCAGTAATCTCTAAGCATATCTAATGTTATATCCCATATCTTAAATCTAGTTGTAGTAGATGAATCGCTTAAATTCGCTATTGACATTATCCTGTTTATTATTGAAGCAGGCATTAGGAATATTGTTACTAATCCTACAGGTATTGCTCCTAATAACAACCTTTTATCTACTAACACAACGAATACAACCATTCCAAATGCAAAACCAACCCATCCTCCTCTTGAAGATGTCAACACTAATGTAAGTACTAATATTAATGTTGTTCCTAAGAACATGGCTTTCTTTATTAATCTCTTACTTGACCAAAACAATGCAACTGAAAAAGGCATAGCCATTATTAAATATTCTGCAAATATGTTTGGATTGCCAAATACTGAATATACTCTTGTAAGTAAGTCTGGATTATTTGCCTCATCAACCCATGCTTTATCTAATTTTACTCCTACTTTAAATTGATATAATCCATAAAGTGATAGCAAAACTGCTGCAATAACAAATACTGTAGCTAAAATATTTAAATCTTCTTTTTTATTTATAGAGTTTATCATAATAAACATAAAGCTAATTGCCACTAAATGCACAGATATATCTCTTAGGCTACCTCTTAAATCTACAGATATTATTGTCGTTATAACAGCCATTGCCAGGAATATCAAAACTGGTATATCCATTTGATTTTTTGTTAGCCTTCTATTGCTTACAAACATTTTATTTATAATAAATAATCCCACTATTAGCGTTAATAACAGCAGTGCCTTTGTATTTGACACAAATGGAAATGCTAATAATGTTATTCCTATTCCTATATTGACATTATAAAGTGTCATACATATTATTGATAAACCACCTATCATTGCTATGAATAGCTTGTTATCTAAGTATGCAAAAGATAATGCACATGCTACTCCTACAATCAATGGCAGTATCATACTTTTTATACCTCTACTTTTTACCACCATTCTTCTCCTCCGCTATCCATTGTAAATACTGAAATTACTTTTTTTGCTATATAACTATTTTTTAATATATCAGATATTTTGACATTTGTTATAAGTATAAGTATAGCAACTAATATCACTAATGACAAAAGACTCATCGTAATATAGCTAAGTACAATTATATTTAAAATTTTAAGTATCATCATAGTAACGCAAAAACCAAGTAGTCCTACTATTGAACTATTCTCATTCATACTTTCATTCATTATATCTATTGTCTTACTACCTTTTATGGATTTATTCATAATCCTTTTTGTCCATATAAATAGTTTATTTAGAACTTCTATTATTTTTTTGTATATTCTATATACGAAACTATCCTCTATATAGTTTCTTTCTTCTGTTAAAAAACTATATATTTTAGAAGACTTGTTAATTCTTCTCCAGTAATTTAATATGCAATCTAAAATAGCTTTTATTACACTATGTTCATATAAATCATCAAAGATATTTTTTACCTTAATTAATATGCTTACTGTATAGCTGTTATACATAGTCAGCACCTACTCCGTCTCTTCTATTTTTAATACTGTGCTCATTACTGCTACTTTTTTATTTTTAAGTCTAAACTGAGCACCTACTCTAGAATGTTCTCCTCCGATAACTATGACTGAATCGCTCACTGAAGCATTTGATTCTAGCGTCAGCTGTACATCAAACTTGTCTGGTTCTTCTGCTAATACTATTTTACCATCTGATGTTGAAACTGCTTCTTTATGTGGAAAAACTGCAACTTCTTTTACTGTTCCAAAGTAATTTCCTCTGTCATAGTGATACAGCTTGTCACCTTCATTTAGGTTATTTACTGTTGCTGATCTTACATCGCTAATTTCTATAATAGCTTTAACTTTCTCCGTCTTTGAACCTATTCCACCAATACCTTGTCTAGTTTTTAGTTTATATCCGATACCTCCAACTGCAAGAACTACTATTAAAATTACTAATAAATCTATTATGTTTATTAAACCAAATAATTTACCTTTTTTATCAATAAGTTTCACTACTTTACCTCCTAAATATTTTTTGTTTTATTCTTTATCTTACTATAAATTTCACAGTGATCTAATGAGAGCTTGTTTACTGAAAAGCACTCTTTTGCTTTGTTATATAAATTTTCTCCCATTTTCAGGCAGGATTGCTCATCATCCAGTAGTGTTATCAATTTATCACTTAAAGCTTTTTCATCACCTACTTCAAATAAATAACCATTCTCCCCATCTTCTACTAGATCTTCTATTCCACCGACATTTGTACTGATTATCGGCTTTTTGAGCCTAGCACCTTCAAGTATAACATATGGAAAACTCTCACTTTTTGATGTTAATACATTTATATCAAGTGCGTTAAAAAAAGAGTATTTTTCGTTAACAAAACCTAAAAACTTTACATTCTTATCTATATTATTTTTAGTTGTATAATCTATTAATCTCTCTCTTTCTGTACCTTCTGCTGCTATTAAAAACAGTACATCTTTTCTATGTGCTAGCACTCTTTTTGCAGCTCTTAGCAATGTAATAATATCCTTATTTGTATCAAGCCTAGCTGCTATTCCTACTATCTTCTCACCTTTGTATTCTACTGCATAATTAGCTAAAAACTCCTCTTTAGTAGATACATCTAGCTTCTGGTTAAAATCTACTCCATTATAAACTGTATATATCTTGCTAGCTGCAAAACCTCTATCACACATCATTTTATTAAAACTACTTGAAACAACTATATAGTTATCAAATGATTTTAAAGCTAGTTTGTTTAAAAATGTATAAATAATTCTTTTATATACATTGTCTTTAAAATCCAGCATATAATCACTATGTATTGTTGTAACCATAGTCCT
The DNA here is from genome assembly GCF_056892235.1 of Abyssisolibacter sp. ZYX002. Lineage (NCBI taxonomy): Bacteria > Bacillati > Bacillota > Clostridia > Eubacteriales > Clostridiaceae > Abyssisolibacter > Abyssisolibacter sp. ZYX002. The sequence goes on along the minus strand of NZ_JARMXH010000004.1, from coordinate 238,492 downwards.
CTTTATGTATAGCTTAAGAATCATAGCTATAAAATTAGCTCTAGCACCATGACAGTGTATGATATCATAGTTATCTTCTTTTATTATTTCCTTTAGTTTTTTAATTACTGACATATCCCAACGTTTTTTTTGCGCTAAAATCTGTATATTTAATCCCATCTCTTTACCTTCAGTATAGAAAGAATCCTCTAAAAAACATATGATTTTCACATCTACATGCTTCCCTAGTTCTTTGACTAAAGATAATACATGAGTTTTTGCTCCTCCAGTGTCGCCTCCACTTATCAAATGAAGTATCTTCATATCATGTGCTCATTATAAAGAGCTCTCCCCTCCTTCCTTATTATCTCAATCATTATACCACATCTTTTCTACTATTTCTATACAGATAAACTGAACATTAGCTCATTTTATACTAAGCCATTTAACTTATTATGTAGTATTAACCATCTTTTTATTTTGATAACACTTTTTGCTTTCTATTTTATCTCATAGCTTCCTCTAACCATTAATATAGCATATTTATCTGCTACTACTCCTCTAGAGTCACTTCTAGGTACTATAAGCATATGGTTATAAGGTATATCTTGATTCATCTGTATATCTAATCCTGCTGTTATGTCTGCTAAACCGCCATTTTGACTAGCTACAGCTTTAGCACTGCCACCTCTTAGTATTATCTCACAACCTGATTTACATACTAATGTTTGTCCATTTTTGAGCTCTACTACATCTAAAGTACTTGCCCCTGATACCTGTAATTTACTAATTTTCTCTTTTAATTGTTTGTTTTCATTTGTTAAGTCTTGAATCAATTTGGCATTTTCTTCCCCTTTACTTGTTATACCATTTGTCTTCTCATCTACATAAAACTTAACTTGATCAATTCTCTTCTGTACATATTTTAATGTTACTAGTGGATCATCTTGTGATCCTGGCTGACCAAAGGCTATACTGCTGAGTATCATTATTCCAATTGGTAATATTATTAGGTACATTCTTTTTTTCATTATACAGTCACATCCTCTCTGTTCTCTATTTTATCAAAAAAATACAGCTCGGTATACCCCAAGCCTATAATCGATTATTAATATTTATTTGTAGCTATTATGTATGACAAATATATTGTATTATTAAAAATCTACTAATCCTAAACTTATTTTTACACAATCATTAACTTTAGTCATCATGTCGTCATCGAAGTGACCTATTTTCTCTCTTAGTCTTTTCTTATCAATGGTTCTTATTTGTTCCATTAAAACAACAGAATCTTTGGTCAATCCGTATTCAGAAGCTTTAATCTCTATATGTGTGGGAAGTTTTGCTTTATTGATCTGGGATGTTATTGCCGCAACTATTATAGTTGGGCTATATTTATTTCCTACATTATTTTGTATGACAAGTACAGGTCTGACGCCACCTTGCTCTGAACCTATAACAGGGCTTAAGTCTGCATAAAGAATATCTCCTCTTTTTACAATCAAATTATTCACATCCTGTCAGTCTGGCTTCATACTTCAAAAGTTCTTTTGTATCATTTTGCAATCCTAATTCAGCTATAATTGAATTTATTTCACCCATTTCTTCGTATCCAATTTTTAAGCTTTCATTCATTTGCATTTTCTTTCTTTCTCTGATGTATAACCTCATAGCCTCTCTTATAAACTGACTTCTGTTCTTTTTTTCAATACAAACGATTCCATCTATTTCTTTCAATAAGGAATCTGGTAAACTTATCATAATTCTTTTTGTTTGGGCCATTCTTCCACCTCCACAAGAAAACTGACAACATAAATATAGACCAGAAATGTATTCATACCCTAATATCTTGTCTTATGTAAATTTCGTATTATAATCTATATCGCTCTGCCACAAATGTTTATGATTGCCATATTTTTTATTTTAAGTATATTCATATATATGCTAGTATATACTTGATTATACATCTATTTTTTTGCTTCTGTCAACCAATATAATGCATCACTTATGTTAAATTTAAATTACTTCATTAGATATAATTTATCACATCTATTATCTTACCATCTTTAACATAAACTCTAGGAACTCTTTTAGAAATCATACAAACTATTTCATAATTAATTGTTTCTATCATTTCAGCTATATCATCTATTGATGGACTTATACCATCATCTCCAAACAATATTACTTCATCACCTACTTTAGCATCTATATCTGTTAGATCCACCATACATTGATCCATACAAATACGTCCTATTATTGGAGCTTTTTTGTTATTTATACTTACATATGCTTTCTCAGATAATAATCTAGTATAACCATCAGCATACCCAATAGGTAGTGTTCCTATAAGTTGTTTTTTGTTTGTTTTATATATATGCCCATAGCTTATACCATATCCTTTATCAACTTCTTTTATATGTGCTAATTTTGTCTTTAATGACATTGCAGGCTTTAGGTTTACTTTATCTAAGTTTACTTCGTCTGACGGTCTTAGTCCATACAACATAATACCTGCTCTCACCATATCCATATTATATTCTTTTAGATCTATAATTGATGCACTGTTAGCCACATGCTTTATTGGAATATTAATTTCTCTTTTGTTTAATTCGTCTATTAATTTAGTAAATTTTTCGTATTGTTTTTTAGTAGTTGTTTTATCTCTTGAATCTGCAAGAGCAAAATGTGTAAACATTCCCTCTATTATAATATTCTCAAGTTTTGATATTTTAATAATAGTATCTATTCCTTCACTGTCAACCATTAACCCTAATCTTCCCATACCCGTTTCTATTTTGATATGTATTTGAGCTTTTTTATTTAGTATTTTAGCCGAGTTTGACAATTCTAAAGCATCTTCATACCTATATATTGTTTGTGTTATATCATTTTTTATTACTGTATTTGATTGATTATTTGGTGTATATCCCATAACTAGTATAGATCCGTTGTAGTATTGCCTTAAATGAACTGCTTCTGTTAGTGTAGCAACTGCTAATCTATCTGCTCCGTTTTCTAACAAATATTTTGCTATTACATCTGCTCCATGGCCGTATCCATCTGCCTTTACAACTGCTGTAATCAAAGTGTCTTCTTTTGATAATCTCTTAACTTCTTTTATGTTGTTTATAAGATTATCTATATTTATTTCTGCCCAAGTAGGTCTTAAATCCTGCAACTTATCCACTGTCGTTTCCCCCATTTTACTGTATTATTAATATTGTTATTTAAAAATCTCTTGTATCTTGCAATTATACTCAAAGTTGGTATATAACATTTCTATTGTTTGTTTTAGTGCTCCATCATATTTTATCAAAAATTTATATGGTTTGTAATCTTTAATATTTACCCACAATTTTTCAGTTTTTGTGCCTTGTTTACTTTTAGTTTCTTTTTTTATTACTATGTATACGTCGTCTCTTAAAACTTCTTTGCTAATTTGTGATATATCGGAATTCATTATACTATTTAAAAAATAACCCATAAAGAAATGATCAGATAATCTTCTCTTATCTCTATCTAGCATATATGATTGATCTATCTGTGGATGATAATATTTCAATTTTTTGCCATCATAAATTGTCTTACATCCTTTACTATCAGCTGGCTCTATTATTTCTATCATAAATAGGTTTGGTTTTTTAAATATATGTTCTACTAAATATTTCTTATCTACCTTTGTACCTTTTACATTTATTCTTACTTTGCATTTATATGTATCTATATCATTTATCGTGTTTTTAAGCTCTTTGTATATATCTTCTTTTGTTTTAACGTTACTCTCACATGAAGTAAATAACAACAAACACAATGCTAAAAGCACTAAAATGAAATGTTTCATATTATCATTATCATCTCCATCTATTAATATATTTCATTGCATATGGTACATTTTCCAATATATCAACTGATGTCATTCCATATTCACCTTTTTTGTTAGCAGCCATATCTCCAGCTAATCCATGTATAAATACACCCATATTTGCCGCATCAGTTGGTTTAAACCCTTGAGCAACTAAACTGGCTATAATACCCGTTAATACGTCTCCACTACCAGCTGTAGCCATTCCTGGATTTCCTGTAGTATTATAATATTGCTCTTCTCCTATATCTACTAGTGATCTATGTCCTTTAAGTATTGTTAAAACTTTACTGTATTTTGATATCATTTGTGTATAATATATTTTATTTTCTAAAATTTGATTAATAGTAACTTTTAAGAGCCTTGCCATCTCTCCCGGGTGCGGTGTGATTATAGTAGGAGCTTCTCGTTTTTTGAGCACCTGTACATCATCTATGCAGTTTATACCATCTGCATCTAAAACTATGGTATTCTTGTATTGCTTTAGTATTTCTCTAACTAAATCTTTTCTATTTTTATCTACTCCTATACCTGGTCCTAGTGCTATAACATCAAACTTATCTATATTAGTTAATATCTCATCTATACTGTCTTTGGTGAAAAAACCTTTATCATCATCTTGCACTGGAATAGTTATAGTTTCTGTTGTTTTCATTTCCATTATCATGTTAATCTTATTAGGTAATACCGAATAAACTAAACCTGCCCCACTTTTTATTGATGCCTTAGAGGTAAGATATGCTGCTCCACTAAAACCTACACTCCCGGCTATTATTCCAACTCTTCCAAAGTTACCTTTGTGCGAATTTTTTTTTCGTTGCACTAATTTTGATCTAACATACTCCATTGTTATTAATGGGTCACTATTAGTATTTTCATTGACAAAAATGAATTCTGAAGGTTCTTTATCTTCACCTATAGCATTTGCAACTGCATAATCCTTATTATGAGTTATTGTTAAGTGTATATGCTTTATATTTTTTGAATTAGCATAATCAGTAGCTTTTTGACTTAAGCACACTAGTGGTTTTCCTTTTTTATTGTTGCGTATAATTATATCATGCCATCCTATCTCGCCTATACCACATCCAAGCACCTTGCTTATCGCTTCCTTTGACGCAAAATACCCAGCTATAGTCTCTACACTATAGTTTTTTTCTTTGAAATATTCTATCTCTTTTTTTGTAAATACTCTATTTATAAATCTCATATTTTTTTCTATAGCTTTTTTTATTCTTAGTGTTGAAACTATGTCTATGCCGTTTCCCATTATCATATAGTTGTTCCTTCCATTCTCCAATTTAGGGTTATATCTATTAATATACAAATTGGTTGTTAAAAATACTTGTAATGTGTTTTATTTAAAAATATCAAACAAACCTTGATCTAAGTTTATACCTAAGAATTTAGCTAAAATTTCTACTCCAGCAAACATAAAATATACTGCTGAAACTAATAACAATGCCACCCAAATTAGTTTAAATACTACATCTAGCTTCATAGGTATCTTGTCACCTAATTTAAATGTCTTGATTAATTTTTCTAAAACTTTACTAAATAATTTAGTGAATATTTCCAAAAAACTGGCTATCAGTATAATAGCCATTATAATTTCTGTACTCAAATAATATTCCCCCTATTTAATACATATTTTTATCTAATTTGTCTATTTCACTACTTCCAAGTATACTGTGCATAAACTTATATGTTTCATTTATCTTTTCTTCATAATCATTCTTCTTGTCTATTAGATCTTTAAGCAACTTACGATATTCATCTATCTGACCTACTATTCCCTCAAAGCATTCTTCATCTTCTTTTAAATTCTCATATGCCTTCTTAATTGTTGTTTTTAGTAAATTAAAGTTTGCTTTTTTTATTTTTGATGGTAGTATTTCTGTATTAAATTGCGCTTCTTCTATTATATCATTTATTTTAAGTAATTCTTCTTTTTTAACTTGGAGTTTTGCTAAAGAATTCTTTTCATCTCCATTATTTACTCTATGCGATAAATTTATAATTTCGGCCATTAACTTTCTTTTGTCTTTAGTAGCTTTATTTTTGTCTTTTTTTGCTTTATTTAAATCTGCTATAACCACCATTAAATCTCTTTTTAATTTTTCTAATTCCCTATCTTTTATATCTCCAAATATTTTTAACCATCTCTTATCTTCTATAAGTATTGGTATATTGTTTTTTGACATTATGCTATAATCTATATCTATTTCTTTAGATCCAAATTTAAACATAAGCTCCTCCTAAGTGTATTATACTAAATTTAGTTTATTTATTAAACCTCAATAAATACGTTGTAGTTTATTATATAAATCAGGTTAAATATATATCGACATTTTAAAGCTATTTATTGAGCATGAAAAAGTATGCTACTGCCATTTTACCATAAAATCACATTGACTGTTACTTTAAGGAGATAAAAAATAGACCATTATTATATGATCTATTCCTGAGTAAAACTTATATGCTTACTAATATCATTGAAGCTATATCTTTATCTACAGCTACTTTAGTATACCCTACTTGAAATAAAAAGGATGGAAATCTTTGTAGTACTATTAGTTTAATACCTGGTAAAACCCCCATCGCCATTAATTTTCTTAGTACTGAATCATCTTCTGTTTTTATTTCAACAACTATAGCTTCTTCGCCTTTTTCTAGCTCACTTACAGCTTTAATACTATCTGTTTTTGTTTTTGAAACCAATCTTACTCACCCATTTCTTAAGTTGTTTGATTATCTTAGGTTCTTTAAGTATATGAAATCCACAGTTCGGGCATTTATATTTATTGCATACCTTTGTCATAGGACATGTTTTACAGCCTTTTAGAGTATCTTTTTCGTTAAATTCATACCCACAATAACTGCATTTTATCATGCTAACACTCCTAATACACTTAGTATAATATTTAGAAAATATCCAGCTATAAATGAAAATACAAATATAAATGCACCCATAGCAAATGCTGTTTTTGCTCCTCTTTCTTTTATCATCATAGCAAACTGTGCAACACATGGAACAAATAATGTAAGTGTTGAAGCTGCTACTACTAACTGTCTGTAATTAAGGAGACCAGATTGTCTCATATCAAATAATCCTGCCGCTCCGTAATCTCTTCTAAAAAATCCAAATAAAAATACTTTTGACAACTCATCTGGTAACCCTATCATATTTACAACAGGATTTAACCATTTTAATATAATATCAAAAAATCCTGTAATATTACCTAACCATATAAGTACGCTTGCAAACACGAATAATGGTATTATTTCAACTAGATACCAATGCATTCTAGTATACGTTTTAGATAATACATTTGTAATTTTTGGCATCCTAAGAGGCGGAACCTCCATATAGAACTTTGCATTTTCCCCTGGTAAAACTTTTGATGTCAGATATCCAATAAACAAAAATATAAATGCCATAAATAATATCCATACTAACAATGCTACAACATTTTCTGATAATAAGGCCATTATAACACCTAATTGTGCTGAACAAGGTATAGTCAATGCTAATAATAGTGTTATCAAAACTCTTTCTCTCTTTGTTTCTAATGTCCTACTAACCATAGTAGCCATAGTATCACAACCAAATCCCAGCACCATAGGTATAACTGCTCTTCCATTTAGTCCTATACATTTAAATAGTCTATCAACTAACATAGACAATCTTGGCAAATATCCACTGTCTTCTATTATTGAAAACACTAAGAAAAATGCTCCAACTATGGGTAAAACTATGGCTATTGCATATCTAAAACCTAACGTAAGTATCCCATAATCATTAGCTATCAGATTTTGCAACCACTCCCAAGGTATATAGTTGTTTACTATATTGTTAATAAACGGATTTACGTATGCACTAAATATATTCGTTTCTATATAGTCTACTACTGTACCAGCACCAAATTGTCCTACAAACTTATATAAACCAAAATATAATACCAAAACTAGAATGATAAATCCTGATATAGGGTGCATTGTAATGGCATCTAGTTTGCTATTTCCTATTTCACTCTTGTTATTTTTCTTAATTACTACACTGTCATTTACTTCTTCTACATATCTTTGCCTCATTGTGCCTATTACATAATTTAACGGCTTATCATAACTATTTTTTGTTTTATTAATAATATTCCTAATATTATTAACATCACCTTCTTTTTCTGCTACTAATTTCAGTATATCTTTATCCTCTTGAATAAGTAACAATGCTACTGATCTGTAGGATATAACGTAATCTTTGCTCAGATTCTTAATTATCTCTCTTATAGCACTTTCTATAGTGCTATCATAGGTTATGCTGCTTGTATTATGCGACATTGACAAACTTCTCAACCCTTTCTTTCAATGTGTCTAATCCCTCATTTAAAGCGGCTATTGTCGATATAACAGGTATGTTTAATTCTCTTTCTAATTTATCAATGTCAATCTCAAGCCCTAATTTTTTTGCTTCATCCATAATATTTAGTACCAATATTACAGGTAATCCAGCTTCTAATAACTGTACTGTTAACGGCAACATTCTTTGTATGTTTTTCGCATCTATAACATGAATAACTGCTTTCGGATTTTCTCTTAATAACAAATCTCTTGTAACTTTTTCTTCTTCTGTGATACATAGTAAAGAATACATTCCCGGAGTATCTATAACCTCATATTGTTTTTCTCCTATCCTACCCTTTCCTCTTGAAACCTCTACAGTAGTACCTGGATAGTTTGAAACTGTTACATAAGCTCCTGTTAATCTATTAAATAAAACACTTTTCCCTACATTGGGGTTACCTACTAAAACAATCTTTTCTAGGCCTCTAGTATCTTGTAATACATCCGAACCACTTGTATTTATCCCAAATAGTATTGATCCAATCTTTTTTAATATTTTATATTTACCTTTACTCATTGTTTTCTCCTTCTTTATAACAAGGTATTAAAAATGATAATATTTATCGGTATTAATTATACATTATGTTCATTTTAAATTCAACATTCTTTTATGCTTTGTTTAATTTAGGATGCTAGTAAATAATTTATTGTTTAGGTTTTATTTGCCTTGTGTATATATTAATTTCCAAAATGGAATAATATTTGAAAAAGTACAGATAATACTTTTATTCTATTGAATTGGGGGTACATATGTTTAAAATTATAAAAGATAGGTTATTAAAAAAGTATACTAAAAAAAGCAATAACGCTCCAAATACTGATACCCAATGGATTACTACTAAATCCCTAGATGATAATGTTGACTTATTTAAAAATATATTTGTTAACGATGATATGATAAAGTACAGATTTTTCGGAAACCATCATAACAAGAAGATACGCTTTATGGCTATTTTTTGCGAAGGTATGTCAGATGCAGAACAAATTGATCGAGCTATTATAAAACCAATAGTAGAGTCAGATATGGAGCAATTAAATATAGACTACATATATAAAAACATCTTGATTAAAAGTGATTTAAAAAAAGTAACATCTGTCGAAGACATGGTTAGTTCTATCCTTTATGGTTCTACGCTTCTTTTAATCGACGGATACAAAGAAGCTCTTGTACTTGATACTAAAGGTTGGAAACAAAGAACTGTATCTGAACCAACCTCTGAGGCAGTTGTACGAGGACCTAAAGAAGGATTTAATGAAACTTTGATGACTAATCTTGGTTTGATTAGAAAAAAAATTACTAATCCAGATTTGAAATTTAAGTTTAAGACTCTTGGAGAAAGAACTAAAACCAAAATATGTGTTTGCTATTTAGATGGAATCGTAAACAAGAACATATTAAATGAAGTCTACAAGAGATTGGATGAAATCAAGCTAGATGGTATATTAGAATCTGGTTACATCGAAGAATTGATAAAAGATTCTCCATTCTCTCCTTTTTCTACAGTAGGAAATACTGAAAGACCTGACAAGGTTGCAGCTAACTTGCTTGAAGGGAGAGTAGCTATAGTCATAGATGGTACTCCTCATGCTCTTACTGTACCATTTTTATTTATTGAATATTTTCAATCTGATGAGGATTATTATAATGGATACATCTATGCTTCTATAAATAGGATTTTGAGGTATATAGCTTTCTTTATATCTACAAGCTTACCAGCTATATACGTAGCATTAACCACTTTTCATAAGGAGATGATACCAACACCTCTTTTACTGAGTATTTCATCTGCTAGGGAAGGGGTTCCTCTTCCTACTATTGCAGAAATTCTATTAATGCTACTTGAATTTGAGATACTAAGAGAAAGTGGTGTAAGACTACCTGCACCTATTGGTTCAGCTATTAGTTTCGTTGGTGCTTTGATATTAGGTGAAGCTACTGTTGCAGCTAGATTTGTTAGTTCTCCTATCGTAATCATCACTGCATTAACTGGTATCTGTAACTTCTTATCTCCTCACATGATTGGTGCTTTAATAATTGTTCGATTGATTTTCGTACTTCTTTCAGCGTTTTTAGGGTTGTATGGTTACATATTTGGAGTTATTGGTCTATTTATACACTTGATGTCTATGAAATCCTTTGGTGTTCCATACATGCTTGATATAGCTTCTTTAAATTTTCAAGATATCAAAGATACTCAAATCAGAGCTCCTTGGTGGTTAATGTACCTAAGACCTAAAATTATCGGTGAAGGCAATCTTATAAGAAAAGAAAAAAACAAAGATATTATTAAGAGGTAATCATATGAATAAAAAAATCATTTTACTTACAATAATAACATGTTTATTATGTACCAGTTGCTGGAATTATAAAGAAATAGAAGATGAACATATTGTCGTTGGAGTTTCTATGGATTATGACGAAATAAATAGTGAAATAATAGTAAATTTAGAGGTAGTTAAACCTGTTGTTCAAAAAGGAAGTTATATTAACGAATCTGAGGTAATAGAAAATAGAGGCAAGAGCTTCTTTGATGCTGTTAGAAATACTATTCAATCTAGTGGTAAAAGAGCATTTTGGAGTCATTGCAAGGTATTTATATTCAGTGAGAATATGATTAAAAATATTGATATGTTTACAAGCGCTCTTGATTTCATCAGGCGTGATGCAGAGGTAAGAGATGATGCTTATATCTTAATATCTAGAGACAAGATGGCCAAAGAAATTTGGGAAACAAAAGTCAAAGTATCTAGGATAACCTCATTTTATCTTAGTGATATGCTCGAAAATGAAAAGGATATATCTGAATATCATGCTGTTGAAATATGGAGATTTATTAATGCTTTAGAGTCTGATTATATATCTGCGACTTTACCAACTTTAAAAAAAGGTGTATATATGGATAAAGTCATAAGCCAAATACGTGGAACATCTGTGTTCAGAAAAACTGATATAGTGGGTTGGCTAAACGGTCATGAGACTAAAGATTATTTATTACTTATCAATGAACTTAAAGGAGGATCATATACTATAGACATTGCTTATGAAAATGAAAAATTTCCAGTTGCCTTTGAAATACTTACCACTAAAACTAAGGTTAAGCCAAAAATAAGTAATGGCCATTTAAGCTTTGATGTAACCTCTATAATAAACACTAATGTCATTGAATATAGTAGCCAAAGTAATTTATTTGACCCTGAAGGATTAAAACTCATTGAGAATCAATGTGAGTCTAAAATTACTAAGGATGTTAATAGCTTAATTAAAAAAGTTCAGCGAGAATTTAAAAGTGACATTTTTGGATTTGGTAGAACTGTAAAACTTAATATGCCAGAAGTATGGAGAGCACGTGAAGGAAATTGGAATTTTGAGTTTACTAATGCAGACATCACTTTCAATCTAGAATTTAAAATTAAAGGTAGTTCTTTAAAATCTAAACCTCTAAAGGTGGTGAAATAATGTTTTTGATAGTTATTATAGCTTATTTAATAATTGGTTTTTTGGAAATAATACCTCTTTATAAAAAGGGTGATAAAAAAGAGTTAATTGTATATTGTAGTCTACTTGGTATTGCTTTTACTATTAGTATGTTGTTAAGCTTTGGAGTTGACCTCCCAAGCCCTGCTAACGGTATAAGGTACATTGTTGAACTAATCATAGGTAAACAATAATTAATTAGATTAGGGATTATTCTTTTGTAGTTAAATCGGAGGATGACATATGATAAATAAAAAATTCATACTCTTTATCATCATATTATGTATAACATCAATGACCGGTTGTTGGAATTACAAGGATTTAAATAAGAGTAGACTTGTAGCAGGGTTAGCTATTGATTACGATTCTGTGAATAATGAATATATAGTAACTTCTGAAATAATAAATCTGTCTACAGATAAACAAACAGGAGAGTTATTTAAAAGCACCGGTAAGAGTATATTTGAAGCTATACGAAAATGTACTAATATAAATGGCAGAAAGCTATTAGTTGCTCATGTTAAAATTGTGGTAATTAGCAAAGATGTCGCTAAAAAAAGAATACTTACAGTAGTAGATTATCTTTTAAGAGATGCTGAATATCCTTCTGATTTGTATCTATTAGTTTCAGATGAAGTTACTGCTGCGAAGATATTTGAGCAAAGCAAACTCAATCATAAAGCAGATTCAGAAAAAGATATAACTTCTTTTACTATACTTGATTGTATACGTAGCCAAGAAGGTGTATCTAAATACAGCAAAATAACAATATGGCAATTTATTAAAAACTTGCTTGAAGAAAGTTCTAGTTCTTATCTTCCTATAATCAAAACAATAAATCTTAACAATGTCTATACTCCAGAATTGTCAGGTATGGCTATTTTTAAGGAGGATAAATACATTGGAGAACTCAATCAAAAAGATGCTATGTATCACTTATTGATAACAGATAAGCTTAAAGGTGGAATCATGCTAATTGATGTTAATGCAAAACATATGACATCTAAAATATCTTTAGAAATTTTAGGAGCTAATTCTAAAATAAGACCAATTTACAAAAATGGTAAATTAACTATGAAAATAGATGTTTCTATCAAAGCAAACTTCGGGGAAATAAGCTCTACTACAAATGTCCTTACAAAAGAAATGAGACCTATAGTAAAAGAAGAAGCAATTAAGCAAATAAAATTTAATATTCTAAGTACCATTAGTAAAGTACAAAAAAACTATCACGCAGATGTATTTTTATTTGCCACTAAGGTAAAATCATATATGCCTGAAGCTTGGAGAAAAGTGTCCCAAGAATGGGATTGCACATTTAATAATCTACCTATAGAGGTTAATATTGATCTTAAATTAATAAGTAGCGCATTGACTAATAAAACTATAACTCCTCGCTAAAATTACATGCTTGATTAATGGTGAGCCCTCCTTATCTATAGGAGTACAACTAAAAAATAACGATAAATATCTAATCACTATCAAATACCACCCGATGTACCTCTCATATAACAAAGTTGTTTGGTATTTGAATTTGATAAGGAAGGTATCGAAATTTTAGGAAGATGGTGCAATCTGTTCATTTGTGGATTCTCCCCTTCCTACTATTATTATCTTCAGCTTAAATCTACACAAGTGTAAAATATTCTTATTATTATAATTACCTCTATGCTTAATTACATCTCTTGTTACAGGTATTAATTACAGTATGTAATTTAAGAATATAGAAAGTATCTACATAGGATTTATTTTTACATTATTGATAAGGAGAAAACTTATGAATGATAATAGCCTATCTGAAAACCAAGCTACTAGGATATTAATACTTTTCTTTTTAGGAAGCTCATTAGCATTACATAATGCTGTACAGGCAAAGCAGGACAACTGGCTAGCTATATTAATTGCTACTTTTCTAGCCATACCATTATTTTACATGTATAGTTATATGTTAACTAGTATTACTAATGCTAAAACGTTTTTTGATGTGCATCATTATGTTTATGGACGCTATTTAGGTACTTTAATAAATTTTACATATGTAATATCTTCTTTCTTCTTAGGTGCTACTATTACTAGAGAATATGGTGAATATCTAATTACAATATCTATGCAACAAACTCCATTGATAGTCCCTCTTATAATAATGAGCTTACTAGGGGCTTGGATTGTCAAGGAAGGTATACAAACTTTAGGTAGATGGTGCAATTTATTCTTTTTCATAAATGCACCTTTACCAACTATTATCTTGTTATTGATAATACCTTTAATTAATATTGAAAATATACTGCCTATTATGTATAACGGTGTACGTCCTGTTATTGAAGGTTCTATTTATGCACTTGGAATCCCTTTTGGCGAAGCAATAATGATATTTACTATTATCTTTACTCTACCTTCTAAAAAATCATATTATAAAATTTTCACTAAATCTATACTTATAAGTGGTGTTACACTTACAGGCGTAACTTTAATTCAAATCATGGTAATGGGATTTGATATATACATGCTATCATACTTCCCTTCCCATGCTGTGGCAAGTAATATTTCAATAGGTAAATTTCTAGAGAGACTTGAAATAATAATGCTAATTGCTACTGCTACTGCAGGCTTTGTAAAAGTAAGTATAGGATTATTCTCTGCAACAAATGGTATAGCACATGTATTTAATGTTCAAAATCGTAAACTATTAGTTATTCCTTGTAGCTTATTGGTAATAAATTTATCTTATTTTTTAAATTCTAGTATTATGGATTTAATGAATATGTACTTTGTTTACTGGGGTTACTACACTTTTTTCTTTTGTATAATTTTACCTATTACAACCTTTTTAATTATGCTATTTAAGATGAAAATACTTAAGAAAAAAACTATTATATAGAAGGTGTATTATGGATGAAAGCAGTATCCTACAAGCAACTGCTATTAACTAATGAATTTTAAACCGCTTAGTGGAAAAGTATCGTAACTTTAGGAAGAGTTCTTTTGTAGATTTTCCTTCCTACTATATTATTAGAAAATATATAATAGTCATACAACATTCTATTATACAAGAGCTTTTTTGCTTGGCTAGTGTTACTTTGTTGCAATGTAAGTTATTATGTGTGATTATCCACATAGATTAATTGTTGTATTATTGATAAGGAGAAACTTATGAACGAAAATAGTCTATCTGAAAGCCAAGCTACAAGAATGTTAATACTTTTCTTTTTAGGGAGTTCATTAGCATTACATAATGCTTCACCTGCAAAGCAGGATAATTGGTTGGCGATATTAATTGCTACTTTTCTAGCTCTACCATTATTATATATGTTTAGTTATACGTTAACTAGTATTACTAATGCTAAAACATATTTTGATGTACATAAATATGTATATGGGCGTTATCTCGGTAGTTTAATAAATATTTCATACGTAGTATCTGGTTTCTTCTTAGGTGCCACTATTACTAGAGAATATGGTGAATATTTAATAACAACATCTATGCCCCAAACTCCGTTGATAATACCACTTATAATAATGATCTTGCTAGGCGCTTGGATTGTTAAAGAAGGCATAACCATTTTAGGTAGATGGTGCAATTTATTCTTTTTTATTAATGCTCCTTTACCAACTATTATTTTCTTATTGACAATACCTTTAATTAATGTTGAAAATATACTACCCATTATGTATAACGGTGTACGTCCTGTTATTGAAGGTTCAATTGTCGGACTGGAACTCCCTTTTAGTGAAGCAATAATGATATTTACTATTATTTTTACTCTACCTTCTAAAAAATCATATTATAAAGTTTTTACTAAATCTATACTTATTAGTGGCATCACACTTGCAGGGGTAACTCTAATTCAAATCATGGTATTAGGTTTTGATTTATACATGCTATCATACTTTCCTTCTCACGATGTGGTAAGTAATATTTCTTTGGGTAAATTTGTAGAAAGACTCGAAATAATAATGTTAATTGCAACTACTACTGCAGGTTTTGTAAAGGTATGCATAGGTTTATTCTCTGCAACAAATGGCATAGCAAATATGTTAAAAATTGAAAACCACAAACTAATAGTTATTCCTTGTAGCTTATTGGTCATAAATTTATCTTATTTTATAAATTCTAGTATAATCGATTTAATGGATATGTACTTTCTTTACTGGAAATACTATATTTTAGTTATTTGCATATTTATTCCTACTACAACATTTTTGATTTTGCTATTTAAGATAAAAATACTTAAGAAAAAACCTATTATATAGGGAGGTGTATTATGAACGAAAATAGTATATCTGATATCCATGCTACTCGTATGCTTATCTTATTCTTATTAGGTAGCTCTCTAGCATTACACAATGCAACTGATGCGGGTAGAAATAATTGGATAGCAGTTTTTATAGCAATGATTTTCTCTATTTTTTTATTCTACATTTATTCATATATGCTTAATCTTATTAAAGATGCTACTAATTTTTATGATTTACATACATTTGTTTATGGAAAGTATATAGGTATTATTATAAACATACTTTATATGAGTTTTCCTTTATATCTGGGAGCTACTATAATTAGAGAATATGGAGAATACTCTCGAACTGTATCTTTACTTAGAACCCCTTTAGTAGTACCACTAATTTTCATGGGCATACTATGTATTTGGATAGTTAAGTGTGGCCTTAAAACTCTAGGCAGATGGAGTAACCTATTCTTTTTTATTGATGCTCCTCTCCCAACAATACTATTTATTCTTACTATTCCTCTGTTAAACATTGAAAATATACTACCTGTACTTTATAACGGAATAAAACCTATCCTTAAAGGGACATTTTATTCAACATCTGTACCTTTTGGAGAAGGAATCGTATTTTTGTTAACCAGTATTACTTTATCATCAAAAAGTTCTCACAAGAAAGTGTTTAGAAATTCAATTATTATTAGTGGTCTGACTTTAGCAGGTGTTTGTTTGATAGAAATATTAATACTTGGATACGATATGTATGATCTATCATTATTCCCTGCTCAAACAGTAGCAAAAAAAATAAGTATAGGAACATTTATAGAAAGGTTAGAACTCTTGGTTCTTATATCTACTACAACAGCCGCATTTGTAAAAGTGAGTCTTTGTTTATTTGCTACTGTGTATGGTATCTCTTATATTTTTAATATAAAAAATACCAAATTGTTAGCTTTTCCTTGTGGGTTTTTAATGATAGCGTTAAGCTATATTCTACATGATAATATACTAGATTTAATGGATATGTATTTAAATTATAAATCATATTATTCTGCATTTTTTTGTTTGGTTATACCTTCTATAACTCTTATAATATTACTTTTTAAGGTATATATCCTCAAAAAGAAAACTATGGCTTAGTGAGGTAGGACATGGGCAAAAACTATTTATCAAACAGTCACACTACGCGTATGTTAATTTTATTCTTCTTAGGAAGTTCCTTAGCTTATAATAATGCTTTATCTGCTGGTCAAGATAACTGGTTGTCCATTGTGATTGCTACATTTTTAGCCCTACCATTATTTTATATGTATAGTTTTATGAAAACTAAAACTAATGCTAGGCACATTTATGATATTAACAGATATGCTTTTGGTAAATATTTAGGAACTTTATTAAATATATTTTTTATTTATTCAAGTCTGCAATTGAGTGCTACTATTAATAGATCTTATATTGAATATCTAGTAACTACATCTATGCGTCAAACACCAATAATTGTACCCTTAATTATTATGGGATTTCTTGCAGCTTGGGGTGCAAAATCGGGAATAGTCACTTTAAGTAAATGGGGTAATTTCTTTTTCTTTGTTAATGCTCCGTTACCAATTATTGTATTCATATTAATTATACCTTTACTCAATATCGACAATATTCTTCCAGTAATGTACAACGGTATAACTCCAGTAATCAAAGGTTCGTTATATTCTCTAGCAATACCTTTTGCTGAAGTTCTAATATTTTTTACAATAACTTTTGAATTACAATCAAATAAATCCTATTATAAAATTTTTACACGTTCTATTTTAATTAGTGGATTAACTCTAGCAGGTGTAACTTTCTTGCAAATTTTAGTCATGGGATTTAAGTTATATGAATTATCTCATTTTCCATCTTACTCTGTAGCTAGCAAAATATCTGTTGGTACAGCCATAGAAAGGGTAGAAATTTTAATGCTAATAGCTACGTCTACTGCTGGCTATATACAAATTTGCATAGGGCTCTTAGGGGCATCTATTGGCATTAGCAAATTATTCAACCTTAAAGACTACAAATCAATAGTTACACCTTGTTGTCTATTAATGATAAATTTATCTTTTTTCATATATGGTCATATGTTGAGTTTAATTGATATGTATGCCTACTGGGTATACTATATATTCTTACTTTGCTTAGTAATACCATTTACCTCTTTTATCATAATATTATTTAAAACAACAATACTAAAAAAAAGGTCTATTGAGTAGCAAGGTGTATTATGAACGAAAACAGTATATCTGATAATTTTCATAGGCATGCTGTGTACTTGGATAGTAAGATATAGTTTTAAAACTACTGGTAGAAACGATAACAAAGAAAATAAAGATAGGATTGTTTTTAGAAAAACTAGAACTTTTAAAATCCTTTTTAAAAAACTATAGTTAAGTGAGTTGAGTAGTATGGGTAAAAACTATTTATCAGACAGTCACACTACACGTATGTTAATTTTATTCTTCTTAGGAAGTTCATTAGCTTATAATAATGCTTTATCTGCTGGTCAAGATAACTGGTTATCCATTGTAATTGCTACATTTTTAGCTCTACCATTGTTTTATATGTATAGCTTTATGAAAATTAAAATTAATGCTAGGCATATTTATGATATTAACAGATATACTTTTGGTAAATATTTAGGAACTTTCTTTAATATTTTTTTTATTATTTCAGGTCTGTTTTTGAGCGCTGCTATTAATAGATCTTATGGGGAATATCTAATAACTATCTCTATGCCTCAAACTCCAATAATTGTACCTTTAATTATTATGGCATTGCTCGCAGCTTGGGGAGCAAAATCAGGAATAGTTGCTTTAAGTAAATGGGGTAATTTCTTTTTCTTTATTAATGCTCCTTTACCTACTATTGTATTCATATTTATTATACCGTTTATTAATATTGACAATATTCTTCCAATAATGTACAACGGTATAACTCCAGTAATCAAAGGCTCGTTATATTCTCTAGCATTACCTTTTGCTGAAATTCTGATGTTTTTCACAATTACCTTCCAGTTACAATCAAATAAATCCTATTATAAGATTTTCACAAAATCTATACTTGTTAGTGGATTGACTTTAGCTGGTGTAACTTTGCTACAAATATTGGTTATGGGGTTTAAGTTATATGATATATCATTCTTTCCAACTCACGCTCTAGCCAGTAAAATATCTATTGGTGCATTCATAGAAAGGGTAGAGATTACTATGCTAATAGCTACGTCAACTGCTGGTTATGTACAAATATGTATAGGCCTCTTAGGTGCAACTGTTGGTATATGTGATTTATTTAAACTTAATGGACATGAAGTAATAGTTATGCCCTGTTGTTTATTAATGATAAACGTTTCTTATTTTCTGTATGATAACCTTATTGATTTAGTAGATATGTATGTTAATTATTGGAAATATTATATTTACTTTATCTGCCTAGTAATACCATTTGCCTCTTTTATAATATTATTGTTTAAAACAAAGATACTTAAAAAAACTAATATCTAAAATCATGATTCCCTACTACCTTTGGCATTGGTATAATACCACTACATTTTATTATATTTCTCATTAGCGTATTGTAGTTTTTATTTTCTATCATAGCTCTTGCTGCTAATATGCCACTTTCTACAGTTCTTTTTAATCCATTTCCTACAAATGATTCGTATAATCCTACAGTTTTACCTACTAATAACACATTGTCTATCCTTGGAGAGCTAACTTTTCCTAGCCTTAAAAATACATCACTTGATAAGATGATTTGAAAATTATTATTTATTTTTCTTATAAATCTCTGCCATATGAATTCAAACTCTAATTTTGATTTACTGTTAACGATTAAGAAGATTGTTGCATGTTTATTTGAATATGGTATTAAGTATCCATAACAGTTACTAAAAACAGCTTTATCATACCAAATAATCAATGAGTTTTTATTGAACTTTCCCACTACATCACTTATTCTTATGCTAGTATTTGCAAATGGCTCGTAAATGTTGTTTTCTAATGGAAATATATTCGTATCCCCAGCATTAACAACGTAGTCAAAATCCTTTTTACTTTGACTAACATCCAAGTGCTTTCCATAGTTTATTTTGCATTTTAACTTTTTGAATATCTGATTTTCTATAGAGTTAGTTCCTATACCTTGTTTATATATATACCCATATCTACCTTTTGATGTTTTTTCTTTATCACAACCCAATGTTGTTATTGAGTTCAATTTATTTAGAGGAGCAAGCTCAATATCATATTTATCTTTTATATAGTTCACTTCTTTACGTGTACAAAATAACGGAGACTCCATATTTCCGCCTACTACAAATTTTTTTTCGTAAATTACTGGTTCGAATCCAAGTCTTTCACATTCTAATGCACAAGATAAACCTGCTATATTTGTTCCTACTATACATATTTTCATGATACCTCTCCTTATATGTGTTCTTTATATGAATAATTTAGGTTTATTTATATAAAAATAATATTTACTTAATAAAGATATTTTATTTATTAGAATAAAAAATCTTTTTTAACAAAAAATATGGTAAAGAAAAACACTAGGAGGATTGTATATGGAAAAAGAAACTATTTTACTCAATTCTGTTTTAACCAAATCTATAAAAAGAGAACAACTCCTAAAGAAAAAATTAGTTCTCTATTACAAGACTACAGATAAACCTGAAGTAAGGCTGTTGATTAAAAAGCTGTTACAGAAATCTAATCAAAATATACATCTAATAGATGAACTATCTAAAAAATTAATTAGGATATGAGGTGAAAATATTGGACGATATAAGTATTGTACATGATTTGTTATTGAATAAGCAACAGTTGCAATCATTCTATAACTATCAAGCAATAAATGCAATCAATCCTAAGTTAAAATGTTTGTTATGCTTGCTAAGAGATAATTGTTCTAATGACATTATTGCTATCCAGACTACCAAAGAAAGACTTGCATCTCAATCTAACATATTGATAAGATTGTTTAAAAATATATAAAAGGATAGTGAAAATTATGGAGTATGTATTATTATTTATTTTTAATTGGATAGTTTTTTTTATATTGATAGATTATAAAAAACTTAAGATAAATATGCTAGCTGGTTTTTTTGCTATTATAATGGTAATTTTGGTTGACTACCCAAACATAGTTTTAAAAAACCTATATTATTTACACAATCCAGTTATAAAAGTGCTTGGCTCTTCTTTCTTTTTCTTGTTTGGGCCTGTTTTTGTTATTAGTACACTAGTTGCGCAAAATCATCCTAGAAATAAGAATCTGATAATATTACACGTGTTTGTTATCGCTACGTTGTATTCATTTTGTGAATATGTTCTTCTTAAAAAAGGCTCTTTAGTATACGTAGATTGGAGTTTTTACGATAGCTTAAAAATTAATTATAGCGCAGTAATAATTATCAGTTGGTTTAATATGCTAGTTTTAGATCCCTTAAAAAACGAGAGGAGCAAGTCATGAATTTATTTACTTACATAATATTATTATTAATTATAGGTGTATTAGTTATCTCATGGTTTAAAATCGTAATCTTTCTAGACAATAACTAGGGGTGATAAAATTGAAAATTGCAATAATTGGTGCTGGAATTTCAGGTTTGACCTGCGCATATCAATTAGAACAGTATAAAGGTATTGAAATAGATATATATGAAAAGAATTCATACATTGGAGATCAATATAATCACGTAACTGCAGTAATGAATATTTTCCATAGACCATATGGTGACTTAATTGAGTACTTAAAAGAACATTTAAATCTTAAAATAAAACCTTTGCATGAAATGAAAAAAGTAGTGCACCATTCACCAAATAATCAAAAAATAGTAACTGGCAAACTTGGATACTTTTTTTTAAGGGGTCGAGTAGAAACCTCATTAAAAAATCAATTATTAAATCACTTAAAAAGAAGTAATATAAAATTCAATACCTTTGGTGATTATGTGACTCTTAAAGAAAAGTATGACTATGTAATAATTGCTGATGGAGATATTAATTTTACTAAAGAGCTTGGTTGCTATCAAGAATGGATAAGCCCTGTACTCATTGGTGTAACAGTATATGGTAATTTCGATGAAAATACTCTAATGGTATGGTTTAATAGAAAATATACCAATGAAGGATATGCATATCTGACTCCATTTAATAAAAATAAGGCTTTTGTTGGCTTAGTTATAACAAATGTAAAAAAACATGAAGCTAATCAGTATCTTAAAACTTTTTTAGAGATGGAAGATATAAACCATGTTCTAGATGAAGCTTTTATCTTAGAACATAGAACTGGTTATGTATACCCTCATGCTCTAAATAATATATATTTCGTTGGGAGTGCAGCAGGTGGTATTGATCCTTTTCTTGGATTTGGTCAATTAAACTCCTTTATAACTGGAGCGAAAGCTGCTAAAGCAATAGCGCTTCATAAAAATTATGAAAATTTGATCAGAAGTCAAATTAATCTGAATATTAACCTATTTGAATATAGGTATTTATTTAATAAAGCATATAACAACAACTATAATGAGCTTATAAATATTATAACTACTCCTGGCATAAAACATTTACTATATAATAGCAGCTTTGATTTTGTTAAATACAGCGGGAAATTACTCCGCTTTAAAAGAAATCTATTTCAGCATATGAAATTTAAATAAAAACCTTATGGATATCAATAAGATATCCATTTTCTTTATTAAAAACCTTGAAATTATAACACTTTATATATATCATTATATATGCACACTATATATTTAACTTAGGAGAAAATATATGAATTTACCAAAACAATTTGAATATAAAATGAAATCATTACTAAAAGATGAATATGATGATTTTATTGAGTCCTTTAATGCAAAATCATATAAAGGAGTTCGTGTCAATACATCTAAGATAACTCATGAGTCTTTCATCAAAGCTTATAATTACACACTAAGACAAATCCCTTGGTGTGAAGACGGATACTACGTTGATTGTGAAAAAGGTGCTAAATTGGGTAAACACCCTTATCATCACTGTGGGTTATATTACATACAAGAGCCTAGCGCTATGATACCTGTAGAGGTATTGTCTGTATCTAGTAATGATAAAATACTTGATATTTGTGCTGCCCCAGGAGGTAAATCAACTCAAATAGCCAACAAACTTAACGGCACTGGTCTATTAGTAACTAATGACATCAGTCCTAAGAGAGTTAAATCATTAGCAAAAAATATTAAGATAATGGGCTTTACAAACTGTATAGTTCTTAATGAAAAACCTGAAAATCTAAGCAATAACTTTGTAGGATATTTTGATAAGATACTTGTAGATGCTCCTTGTTCTGGAGAAGGTATGTTTAAAAGAGACGCTGTCTCTATAAAAAAATGGAGTGAAAATTCATGCTACGAATATAGTGATATGCAAAAATCCATACTAAAATATGTGCCTAAAATGCTTAAAGAAGGAGGAAGTATTGTATACTCTACCTGTACCTTTTCTCCTGAAGAAAACGAAGGAACTATTGATTGGTTCTTAAAAGAATTTCCTGAATTTTATGTAGATAAAATAAACAACATGAATATGCTAGATAGTGGACAACCTGAGTGGATAAATGCAGATGATTCACTAAAATATGCAAAAAGGGCTTTACCCCATAAAATTGAAGGAGATGGACATTTTGTAGTATTATTAAAGAAACAAACATCAAACTCAATAATGCATTACAAGGAACAACCCTCTAATGCAGATAGTAATATTGTTGAAGGATTTTTGAAATTTCAAGAGAATTTTCTTAATAAAAAGCTAAATGGTAAATTTGTATCTAAGCAATCAAAGTTATATTTATTACCAAAAGAAACTCCTGTTCTAAGTAATCTAAAAGTAGAATACATGGGACTCTTGCTAGGTGAATATAAAAATAATAATTTTATTCCTAGTAACGAATTAATATTGAATCTCACCACCACAGATTTAAAGCAATATATAAATTTAGATTCAAATGATATCAATGCTATAAAATATCTTAAAGGAGAAACTCTTATATCCCCTAAAGATTATAACTATAATAAATGGACTGGAATATTTATTGACAGCCATCCTGCAGGATGGGTAAAAGCCTCTGGCTCAATACTAAAAAATTGCTACAATAAATCTTGGAGAATGCAGTAAAAATATAATAAAAGGAGTGTATTAAATGAGTAAAAACCCTATAGTAACTATAACAATGGAAAATGGTGATATAATAAAAGCAGAATTATATCCACACATAGCACCAAATACTGTGAATAACTTTATATCACTAATCAATCATAATTTCTATGACGGTATTATATTTCACAGAGTTATAAAGAACTTTATGATTCAAGGTGGTTGCCCAGATGGCACTGGTATGGGTGGCCCAGGATATGGTATAAAAGGAGAATTCACAAACAACGGATTTACTAACAATCTAAAGCACGAAAAAGGTGTATTATCAATGGCTAGAACAAACGACCCTAATTCAGCTGGCTCTCAATTCTTTATAATGCATAAAAATTCTCCACATCTTGATAAAAGCTATGCTTCTTTTGGTAGAGTTATTGAAGGTTTAGATGTTATTGATGCTATTGCAGAATCTGAGACTGATTATTCTGATAAACCTTTAGAAGATAAGAAAATAAAGAAAATGGAAGTAGAACTTTTTGACTACGAGGCTGTAGAGCCTACTTTGGTTTAGATAATTAAAATAAAACTATAAAAAACATCATTCATACACAGCTTTTAAGCTAACAATATTTCTATGTTTGAATGGTGTATTTTAATGCTACAATTCAACCTCAGCTTCAAGCAACCAAACTGATTCATAGCATTATTACTTCAACTTCTAATAGTAATTATAGTTGATAATAGTTGCAGTTAATTGTATAATCTTTGTGATTTTATGTAAGAAAGGGCTATACACTAATTTTTAGTAAGTAGCCCTCATTATCTTACTTATCTATTGTTGATATTGCTATTATACACATCTATTGGTATTAATTCTTTATCTAATTCTTTTTGAATAGCATCAGTTATGATACCTTTACTTGCTATATCTCTTCCAGCTTGCCTTAACAATCTTTTATAATTTTCAATTATTGGCTTTAACTGCTCATTGCTTCCCATTGCTAATAGTGGCCCTTGCCCTCTAAATATCTTAGCTACAACCTCAGTGCTCATATTTCTAGCCATTCTGTCCATCATAAACTCTAATGCTTGAAATTGGCTCTGTTCGGCAAACCCTCCATTACATATAACTACAATTCTCGGGGCTTGTTTTCCTCCATGTCTTTCTTTAAATGAATCAAGATGTTTACTTTCATTGTTTTCATCTCTCTCAATAAAATATGATCCATATGCTATACACCTATCTAGAAAAACTTTTAACATACCAGATACATTATCAAAGTAAAGAGGAGTTGCTAGTATGAGAATATCCATGTCTTGAAAGTATGAAATAGCTTCATTCATATCATCATTAATTATACATTCATTTTTATTTACATACCAACAGTGTAAACATCCTTTACAGTGATTAATGTTCTTTTCTGATAAGGTATAGTTTACAACCTCTGCACCTTGCTCCATAGCTCCTTTTAAAACTTCATTAAGCATTATGTGAGTAGTACTCTTTTTACCTTTAGGACTTCCATTGTATGCAACAATTTTCATAGTCATAACCTCCTTTAATTATCTCTTTAAAGTATACGCCATGACTTAAAATCTTTCTTTACATATTTTGCGGTATATCTTTTATAGGTAAATAAATATTAGATATTTTATTTTCTTTATAGAATTCATCATATATTTGAATAAATGCTATATCAGATTCTTCTATTTCTATTTTGGATATATTTAACCATCTATACAAATCTTTCACTACAATATCTCCTATATGTAGTAAATCTCCTGAATATTTGAATTTTGCATATAGTTTTTTTGGTATTTTATATGTTTCCCATTTTGTTTTTTCTGTATCAAACATCAAATCAACACCCAAAAATGTGTGTATAAATTTGTTACTACCTTTTCCACCTTTGAAATAAATAGCAAAAGCATCGAATTTTTGCTCTTTTAAACCGCTAGTAAATTTTTGGGCTCTCTCATTAACTTTCTGCTGAATATCTTTATCCGTTAAATCAACATCAATATAAAACCCTGTCAATGAAATTTCTTTTTCTATAAAAGTAAAATCGATAACTATATCACTATTGAAGTTTTTCATAGTTCTCACCAATATATTTGGTACAGGAATTACACTTAACTGATTCTTTGTTTTTCTTACTTCTATCGGAGCTAATCCATATTGCGTTTTAAAAGCTCTAGCAAATGATGCTTGTGATGTAAATAATAATTTATAAGTAATATCAACAATTTTATCATTTGTTTCTAAAATATACTCAAGCGCTCTATTTAGTCTGCGTTGTTTAATATATTTGCTTAATGAACATCCTATTACAGCTGTAAATATCCTATGAAAATAGTATTTTGACATATAAAATCTTTTTGATAGTTTATTGAGATTTATCTCTTCTTCTAGATTGTTCTCTATATATTCTACCGTTTTATTAATTAAATCTATATAATCCATTAAATATATACCTCTTTCATCACTTAATATTCTAAAATTCTATATCTCTTCTTTGCGGCTTGATGAATCTAATAATTTTTATTTTCTATTATTATCTATTTCTTTACTTTTTAGTTATGCTTTTTTAAACGATATGATACGATTTTTAGTTGACATAATTAAATTTTATACTAAAATTTTAGTTCAAGGTTTTCTTGTAAAAAAAGAGCCGTGCACTAAATTGTTAGTGCAACAGCCTCTTTAGTATAACCTTATTTACTAAGCATCTTTATTCCTTCTTCATCTTTAAATTGATTAGTATAAAGTCTATAGTAATAACCTTTCCTTTTAATCAACTGGCTATGATTGCCTTCTTCTGTTACTTTTCCATTTCTGATTACTAATATTCTGTCTGCCGACCTTATTGTCGAAAGTCTATGTGCTATTATAAAACTTGTTCTTCCTTCTAAGACTTTATCAACTGCATCTTGAATTATTTTTTCTTTTTCAGTGTCTATTGAAGATGTTGCTTCATCTAGTACAAATATGCTTGGATTAGCTAATACTGCTCTTGCAAATGATATCAGCTGTTTTTCTCCTGTTGATAATCTACTTCCACTCTCTCCTACTTCTGAGTCGTAGCCTTTTTCCATCTTCATGATGAATTCATGTGCATTTACTAGTTTTGCTGCTTTTATTATCTCTATCTCGCTTGCATCTAGCTTAGCATATCTGATATTGTCCATTATACTTCCACTGAATAAGTGTGGCGTTTGAAGAACATATCCTAAGTTACTTTGTAACCACAAAAGAGGTCTTTTTGTGTAGTCTACTTCATCTATTAATATCCTACCTTTTGTAGGCTCATAGAATCTACATGCTAGATTCACTATTGTACTCTTACCTGAACCTGTTTCTCCTACAAGTGCTATTGTCTCTCCTGCTTTTATCTCTAGATTAAAGTCTTCTAATACCTTTTCTCCACCTTTGTATGCAAATGTTACATTTTCAAATTTTATATTACCCTTTATTTCTGGCCATTGGTTTTTATTTGAATCAAACATTTCTCCGTATTTCTTGATTATCTCTTCACTGTCCTCTATATCTATCTGTGTATCAAGCATTGAGAGTATACGTTCTACTGAAGCCTGTGCTGATTGCATTTCTGCAAATACATTTGCTAAGTTTCTAACTGGTTCAAAGAATAATACTGTATATGATATAAATGCTACTATTGTTCCATATTCAATTGCTCCGGACATTATACTTTCTCCACCAAACCAAAGTACTAGTGCTGTTCCTATATTTCCTAAAATAATCGCTGTAGGCATGTATAATGATGAGAATATAGCTGCTCTTACTGATGACTTTTTCATCTTTGCTGTTATTTCTCTATATTCGTTAAAGTTTCTTTCCTCTGTTACTAGTGTCTTCGTGGTCTTTGCTCCCATTATACCTTCGTTAACCGCACCTGTTATTCTTGAATTTATTTTTCTTACATTTCGATAGCTCTTAAGTATCTTGTCTTGAAAATACACGCTTACTATAAGCAGTATTGGTAATACTGATAATGCTATTAATGCAAGCTTTAAGTTTACATAAATCATTACAAATATTATCAGGGTCATCATGCTTAATCCCCATACCATATCTACTATACTCCAAGCAATTACATCACTTAACTTTTGTATGTCTGATGTCATCCTTGCCATTATCCATCCAACGGCAGTCTTGTCATAGTATGAAAATGATAGTTTTTGTAGCTTTTCAAAGCCACTCTTTCTAATCCTATAAGCTACTCCTGTCTCTATTTTACCTGCTGAAAATATGAACACGTATACATTTAGAACTTGCAATAATATTACTACTGCATATATGATTGCAAATTTACCTATACCATCAAGTGTTCTCTCTTTTATGAAATTATCTATTACATATTTGGTCATCAATGGAAGTGCTGCATCAATCGCCGCTACTAATAGCATCATAATAATAAGTATTACGACGTACTTTTTATATGGCTTTACGAATTTTGATAATTTCTTCCATGACTTCAAATTGAGCTTACTATTATAATCCTGTTCTTTAAAAGCACCCATCTAAATCACCTGCCTTATACTATTTTGTTTATATCTTCTTCTATTGAGTTTTGTATATTCCATATTCTTTTGTATAATCCTTGTTGCTCTAATAACTGCTTATGAGTCCCCATTTGCGTTATTTTACCTTTTTCTAATACTATAATCTTATCTGCTTGAGAAACAGTAGTAATTCTATGAGATATTATAAATGTTGTTACATCTTTGCTTCTATTTCTCAGAGATGCTCTTATAGCTGCATCTGTCTCTGTGTCAACTGCACTAAGTGAATCGTCAAATATCAATACTGGACAATCATTTATAATAGTTCTAGCTATCGCCACACGCTGTTTTTGTCCTCCAGATAATGTTACCCCTTGTTCTCCAACAGCCGTGTCATAACCATTGTCAAAATCTTTTATTACATCATGTATTGACGCTATCGAAGCTGCATTATATATCTCTTGATCTTCTACGTCTCCTCTAGCAATTCCTATATTATCTTTTATTGTCTTAGAGAACAAGAATGGTTCTTGTAATACTATTCCTACGTTTCTTCTCAACCATTTTTTATTAAAATCCTTTATATCTATCCCATCAATTTTTATTGAGCCTTTATCATAATCATAAAGTCTAATTAGCAAATGGATTAATGATGACTTTCCTGAACCTGTAGGTCCTAGTATTGCAACTGTTTCTCCTTTTTTAGCATCAAATGTTACTCCATTTAATATTGGATTTTCACTATTATATGCGAAATGTACGTTCTCAAATTCAATATTTCCTTCTATTTGTGGCTTTAATCCTTCATTTGTTTCTTCAGCTGATACATCTAGTATCTCATTTATTCTATCTATAGCTACAAAGGATTTACCCATATCAGTTAATATACGTCCCATTTGTCTTACTGGCCATAACAATCTATTCTCATATGTTGTAAATGCAACAACTGTTCCTAGTGTTACTTCTCCTTTAACTGCAAATACACATCCCATTATAAGAACTAAACCAACTTGTATCATACAGAATAAATCTGATAACGACCAAAAACTTGCCATCAGTTGTATAAGCCTTTCTACAAGCCTTCTATACTCTTCATTTTTTGCTTCAAATTTTTCAATCTCATGATTTTGCCTTCCAAAAGCTCTTACAACTCTAACTCCTGTAAGATTCTCTTGTAGAGTTGTTGATAATCTACCATCTGCCTCATCACACAACTTAAATCTGCTCTTTATTTTACCAAAGAATACAAATGAAAATATAAATATTACTGGCACCAATGATACCGCTATTAATGCTAGCTTTGTATTTATACTAAACATAATCCATCCACATATTAATACCATAAAAAGTCCTCTGCCTATCTCGACGAATTGTACTGCAAAAAACCTTCTAATGGTTTCTACATCTGATGTACACCTTTGGATTAGATCACCCGTTTCTGCTTTTACATGGTAATCATAAGGTAAGTTCTGAAGATGATTGTATAATCTTTCTCTCATATCTTTTGCTATAGATTCTGATGCCTCTGCCGACAACTTACCTTTTAAAAATAAGAATATTCCTCTTATTACTGTTATTGAAACTATTAATATACTACAAATCCACAGTTTTTCTCTAAGTCCTTCTCTTCCACCTACTAAATCAATGCTTTTTAAAATAAAATTTGAAGCTTCTATAGGTTCTGTTCCCAATATTCCGTCAATTGTAATCTTTATAATTAAAGGTATTAACAATGCTAATAAAGTTTCTATACCTATACTCAATATAGCAAATGTGTACTTTAATATATTGCCTTTTAATGTTACTGCCAATGATTTTAGTCTATTCATTATTATCTGCCCCCTTTTGTTTCCATTTTGTATAACTTTCTTGTCAAGTATCTAATGTAGTGAACTCTCTCCATAATCTCAAAATTCTCTTTCTTGCCATTTTTATTCCTCCTTAATTTTTATATATAAACTCATAACAGACCATGAGATTATACCACAACATGAATATTTTGCACTAAATTAGCTTTTAATGGTAAAAAAAAATAGGTTATTATAACCTATGATTAAGTCTATATAAATTAAAAAATCATAGGTACAACCTATGACTATTTTATACTATCAACTATGTACAAATGTTTACCTAATAGACATTGGTCGTGACTTTATATTTTATTTTTGCATTATTATTAAAGGCTAACATCACCATGTTAACTTGCCCTATACTGCTATTTTTATCAAAGCTTAATATTACATTGCCAGTTCTCATTTCCACGACCTCCTTCTTTCTAATTTTTTAACACTATATTAGTATACACTATTTTAATATTATATTCAACATATTTTATGAATTATTACGAAAATATGTTCTAGTTTTTTGTAGGATATAAATATTTATTTTATTCACCCCCTTTCACCACCATACTCAACGGATTCGTAGTATAACTATTCATTATCTTGTTGGCGACTTTCACCATTTAAATGATATTCATGTTAGGCACACATAAGTAAGGAGACTGCCATTTGGCAGTCTCCACATAATTAATAACGAACATCCTGTCTAAATATAATTACTAACAATAAGAACCAAAGAAGCAAACTAGCTCCATCAAAAAATTGACCTTCTACTTCCGCTTCAGCATTTGAACTGTTTATATTAATCAAATTTTTAACATAGTTTATCTTTCTTTTAGAAAAATCATCTACAAAGCCATCCATTTGCGCTAGTTTATCCAAATTCTTCGCATGAAGTTTTTTGTTTTCTGTAGATACTTTTCTTTGAATTTTTCTGATCTCTCTTATCAAATATCTATCAGATCTTTTCTCGTATTTTTTCATGAATTTTTTATATTCTTCCATGTCTTTATCTGTTAATATGGCACTACTCAAAACTAAATTCATATTATTATTATACTTTCTGGGCATATCATCTGCCTCCCGTATTTAGCTTTTTTCATAATATAATATTCAAAAATAATACAACCTGTGAATTATCTCTCTTTTAAAATACCATTTCTATATGCCACTAATAACATTTTTAATCTCTCAATCTTTGACATAATTTCTTTACCCTCGTCTGTATTGGCTATATATTTCCTATTTATTTTCTCTAAAACTTTTAGTGTAGAAACAATATCCTTCTCTTCATTTACAGCTTTATCTGTTGACTCAAAAGGTTCATGAGATGCTAACCTAAGACCGTATGAATTATATATCAATGTATATCCAGCTATTCCTGTCATAGGTTGATACGCTCTAGAAAATCCACCATCTATGACTAACAATTTCCCTCCTGCCTTTATTGGGCTTTCTCCTTGCTTTGTTTTTACTGGTACATGCCCATTTATTATATGTGAATCTTTTGTATCTAAATCAAATTCTCTTAATATTTTTTTACATACCTCTTCGTCATCTCTTAAATGAAAATATGGATTCTTAACCTCTATATGCGTTTTTTTGTCATCTATAAAATATCTTTCAAATGTAGTCATTTTATCTTTTCCGAAAAGTGGTGAACTATCTCCACACCATAAATACCACATTATATCTGCTCCATACTGCTCTTCGTCAATATTTGCTTTATCAAAGTATGCTTTTCTTATTAGTTTATCCCATATATCCAGTAACTTTTTTCCACTATAGTGTAGCTTTCCTACTTTAACTTTTTTAAATTCTCCACTATCATCTAAAGGTATACATCCATGATATAGTAAATTTGAATTCATCTTTAAATACATACTTCCATGAGAATATAAAAACCTTATATGCTTTTGTAGTTTTTCACTGTTACGGAAATATAGCTCCAATCTATCCATAAGATCTTCTTCTTCTCTTGATAATCTGTATGGATCTTGTGGGTCTATTGTAGGGAAGTTGTCATCATTTAACTTATACTGTTTTCCTTCTAAAACAATTGTAGTTTCTTTATAATCTATTTTATCTAACAGTAACCTATGCTCCATATTATATTGCGGGCTTCTTTTTATTATCTGCCCTTCTAATTTAAATTGAATTATTGATATTGCTTTATGCATTGCAGCAATCATTTTAAGGTCTCTTTCTCCATAATGCATTTGTATTGGAAACTTGGTTTTGAATTTATTACATGGGTCATTCTTATAAAAATGCATAGCAAAAGTTGCAAGAGGTAAGAGGTTTATCCCGTAGCCTTCTTCTATTGTAGCCAGATTTGCATATCTTGTTGATATCCTTATAACATTAGCTATACATGCTTTTGAACCACTTGCAGCTCCCATCCATAATATATCATGGTTTCCCCATTGTATATCAACGCTATGATGACTACAAAGCTCGTCTAATATGAAATGTGCACCCGGTCCTCTATCATATATATCTCCTAAAATGTGCAATCTATCAATCGCTAGTCTTTGAATAAGCTTACATATTGCTATTATAAACTCATCCGCACTATCTATATCTATTATAGTATTTATTATTTCATTAAAATAATTGTGTTTATTTAACATATCTCTATCTTCATGTAGTAGCTCTTCTATTATATAGGCAAATTGTTTTGGTAGTGCTTTTCTTACTTTTGATCGAGAATATTTTGAAGATACTACTCTACATATTTGTATAAGTCTATATAAAGTTTCGCTATACCAATTCTTTATATCTGTGTTTGTTTTTTTCTCTATCTCTAGCTTTTGTTCTGGATAATAAAGCAATATTGCTAACGATCTTTTTTGCTCTATTGTTAACTTTTGGAATATATCATCAATTTTTAGTTTAAGTACTCCTGATGCATTCCTGAGCACATGAGTAAACGCTTCATACTCTCCATGTAAATCCGTTAGAAAATGCTCTGTTCCCTTTGGCAGATTTAAAATTGCTTGCAAATTTATAATCTCTGCACTGACATCTCTAATCGATGGGTACTGTTTGGATAGTAGCTTTAGATAATCAATGTTTTCTTCTATGTTATATGTAGCTATCTCTTTCACAGAATCATGCCCCCTTCTTCTCATTATATTAACACTACATTGTTTCTTTATCAATATATTATTTTACAATATTTTGGTTACTTTATTAATGAGGGGGTTCATTTCCCCCTCTTAAAATGATGACAAAGTTATCTACTGTATTAAAGGTTCAAGTTAAGGTGTATTAGAATTGAGTAGCAGAGCTTACTTAAAGATAAGCAACAAAATTTTATGATAACGCATAACTGAACTTTTTCCTACAGTATAAAGGGAGTATCCCCCTATAGAAAACCTATCACCTAACCTTAGGCATCACTATCTCTAACATGCCATTTTTAAATACAGCACTTATTTTTCTTTTATTTACATTTTCAAGACTATAAGATTTTTCAAAATGTCCCATTTTACTACTATATGTCATCATACCATCTTTTTCTTTTTTCATTTCATCTTTTTTGAATGCTTTGACTGTTAGATAATCTCTATTTGTCTGAATATCTATTTGTTCCTTGTTAAAACCTTTTAAATCTAAATTAATTATATAAGCATCTGCTGTTTCGTTTATGTTATTTTGCAATATATTTGTATCTATGTTTAAACTTTTAAACAAATCACCGCTCAAGACATTGAAGTTTTTTATAATCTTGTTTATTAGTACTTCTGGCCTCTCAAAAAAATCATTTATTAACTGCCCAAGCGTCATATTACTTTTCCTATCATATGGCCTTATCTTATTCATTCATACCAACCCTCCTCATAGATTTTTAGGATTTGTTTATACTAAATACTATGCTTATTACCATATTTATGTGTTTTTGTATGGACTATTTTTTTTTATGGGTATATAATGGATATAGGCATTTGTTAATCTTTGTCTATCGTACCTAACAATCATATATAAGAAGGGAGGAGTTATTGAAACTATTATAGTTTTCATTAACAACAATAATATGAATACTTTGCTAGTTTTGAGTATTTCTTTGTTATGTGGTTTAATAACAGCAAAGATCTTAAATAAGCTCAAACTTCCCTCAGTGACGGGATATTTAATAGCAGGATTACTTCTTGGTCCATCTATTTTCAATGTAATACCAGCAGAAATCTGTACGAATATTGAGTATATAAGTGAATTTGCTCTTGGCATTATCGCCTTTCATATAGGAGGTAGCTTTGAGCTAGGTTATATAAAAAAGCTTGGTAAAAGCATTGTCGTATTAACATTAATACAAGCAATAGGTACTGCTGTCATAGTATTTATTGTTATGAACTTCTTAACAAATGATTTATCTTTCAGTATACTTATTGGTGCAATATCATCAGCTACAGCACCTGCAGCAACATTACTAGTCATAAAAGAATTTAAAGCAAAAGGTTCGTTAACAGATACGCTACTCGCAGTAGTTGCACTAGACGATATGGTTTGCCTTTTCATCTTCAGTATATCAACGGCAATAGCAAAAGTAATAACAGCACATAATTTTAATATAAAAGAAGCCTTTTTAATACCTGTAATGGAAATTGTTTTTTCAATACTGTTAGGTATTTTTATAGGGTTTATTGTACTTAACCTTTTAAAGAAAATCAAACATAATAATGATTCTTTGATTATATTTATAGGTGCAATACTACTTAGTTGTGGAATAGTTAAAGTACTACATTTGTCTCCACTACTTACTTGTATGTCATTTGGTGCATTCATATCTAATTTATATAAGGAAAAGAAAAAGCTTTACAGACAAATAGAGTTTATCACTCCTCCTATATATATTTTGTTCTTTACCTTTGCTGGTATCGGACTAGATATAAAGGTTCTATCTGGACTAGGAGTTTTAGGTTTAGCATACGTTTTATCTAGAACTGTAGGGAAAATTGTAGGGTCTTACTTAGGTAGCGTAGTGACTAGATCACCTGATGTAGTTAGAAAATATATCGGTCTTGGACTCTTACCACAAGCAGGTGTTGCTATAGGACTTGCAATGATTGTACTTTTAGAATTTCCAGCTATAGGTAAGAAACTCTCAAATGTAGTTATGGGAGCAGTTTTTATATACGAAATCTTTGGCCCGATTTTAACTAAAATGATTTTATATAAAGCTAACGAGGTAGGTATTGATAAAAAAACGAAAAAGAAAAGAAAAGCTGTAAGTATGAATACTTGATATTAAAAAATGGTGATTAAGGCATATACTTAATCACCATTTTCATTTAATATCGTTTTATACTTATCAATCATAAAAACTAATATACTCAAATAGAACAAAATAAAAATAAATTTTCTATTATTGCAATATCCAAAATAAAAATTAATGTAATAACCAATATACTCTCAG
This sequence comes from Abyssisolibacter sp. ZYX002, assembly GCF_056892235.1. Classification (NCBI taxonomy): domain Bacteria; kingdom Bacillati; phylum Bacillota; class Clostridia; order Eubacteriales; family Clostridiaceae; genus Abyssisolibacter; species Abyssisolibacter sp. ZYX002. The sequence continues at coordinate 202,600 of NZ_JARMXH010000004.1, read as the reverse complement.
ATAATTCTATAAGAGCTTTTTTATTAGCAAATATTTTTTTAGACAAAAAAATAAAGCAGTAATAGCAATCATAAGAGGAACTGCATGTTTAGCTATAAAATTTAATATATTACCTACCTTTATCACCTCCAATTAAAGTCTATCTAATTTTGCTACGTATATTTTTAAGGATTTTATTAATGTTGCTATACTGATTGTCCAAGTACAATAAAAACACATAAGACTATGTCCCATTTCATCCTAGGTCTAATTATAAAATTTGAACTATACAAATACACTAAAATTAGTGCCACAAACAAAAAATTTTCAATTACTTTTAATAATTCTCCTCTACTGTTAATCATTTGCCTAATATATGAAAATGATAGCCTTAAAAGAATAAGTTCAGCTATAATATAATTTTCTATAAATACTAGTATAATTACCACCTCTATAACAAATATGTATATATTATGAATCATGTATATATTATAATTCATGTATTTTGCGAAGTCAAACTAATTAATATATAAATTATTTTGCCATACTAAATAAGCTTTTTAACAAAGCAATAGCAAATATTATAAAAACAACATGTAACTAACTCTAAGCCTCCTTCTTTAGTTATTATTTTTATATTAAGAACAAGAAAAGTACAGCTATAATTAATTATATTGCTAAAAGTATTTATTTGATTTACTTTATATTTTTTATTAGATAAGAACTATTATAATCACTATCAAAACAATAAATTCTAACATCTCTATCTACAATCCACCTTATTGATTCACTATACTAAAAACCCGCCACTAACTTGACGGGTTTTTAAAATTTTTTATATCAATACGATAGTAATAAATCCGATTGAGCATCTTCTGCATTGTATCCTTCACATCTTGTAACTGGAACTACAAACATAAATCCTACTCCTCTTTGTGTGATATCTCCAATTTTTTCTTTTAGACTAGTTATAACGCTATTTAGTTTTTCTTCACTTCTAATAACGCTAATAATTGTTTTATTGTAAGGTTTTTTACCTTCTAATATCATTCGTATGCTTTTAAATAATGTCATATGTACATTATGCTCTAATAGTACTTTGCCCATTCCCATACTATCCATTGTTGTTGCTCCTACACCACACTCATACAATACTTCGTGTATATCATCTAGCAAATATACGTCATTTAGTATTAGAAAAAGTGCATACATATATAAACTTCTCTCCTCTCATCTGTGAATTGATATATCTTTACTTATATCATATCATGCCTTACAGTATTTAGGGAGTATATTTTGAAATTTTTATACTAATCTATATTAATTTTTTGGAAAAATGAGGATAGATTAAGCATGTTTTTAATGTAATTTTTACTCAATGGATTAATTTGATATATTGTCCCATTTATCTCTTTTGCTAATGTTTCTATAATCATACTATCCATTTGAGATTGATAAAATATTGCTTTAATGTTTTTTATCTTAGCAGTATCTATAATACTTTGTAACTGTTTTACGCTTGCCTCTTTACCATCAGATTCTACTACTATCATATTTAATCCATAATCATCTGCGAAATATCCAAGCGATGGATGGTACATAATGAAATCTTTATTCCTCATATATGAAAATTCTTTTTCTAATTTATAATCTAATCCCTTAAGTCTCTCCTTGTACTGCTCTGCATTTTTTCTATAATACGCTCTATTGTTCTCATCTATTTTCCCAAGTTGCAACGCTATCTCATCTATCATTGTTATAACTCTTCTAGGTGACATCCATATATGAGGGTCAATGCTATCTTCCGAAAAATACAACAGTTCATGTTTTTGTTTTACAATATCTACAAGATTTACAATCGATAAGCTTTTATTTATACTCTGTAGTTTGGGTAATATACTGTTCTCTGTCGGCACTCCTATACTAAAGTATACACTAGCTGAGCTTAGTTTTTCTATAGCTTTTGGTGTGATTTCATAATTTGCTGGGCTATGTCCATGAGGCACAATTGTTACTACTTCTACTTTATCTCCTGCTACCTCTTTTATGAACGTTTCTTGTGGCAATATTGTAGCTCCAACAATTAATTTATCCTCATCATACAGTTTAGTTGCAAGCTTGTCACAACCTACTACAGTTAATGATATTATCATACAAATTAGCAATAATCCTCTTTTCATACTTTCCTCCTACAATAGTTTCGTAGTTTGATTATTGCCAATTTAGTGTTATTTGATACCTTGATGAGTATTGAAAGCTTTAATTTGTTTTTGATAGCTCTCTTTTGTGTCATGCTTTGAGACTTAATAGTTATTTTTGTTGATGATTTAGTTTATCTTTGTGGTTCTTGTGATTGCTAAATCATTTTAATTTTTTCTTTAGTTTTTAATTGATTCTCTTTTAAAGAAAGGTATAAATAGTGTGAGAACTACTATTATTTGAATAACAGTACAAATAATTAATGTTTTTATTTCCATATCAATACTCGCCGATATTATTCCAACTGCAACCGTCAATAGTATGCCAATAAAAGTCATCTTTAAAAGACTATTTCTTAGATTTCTTTTTTGTCCTAATTCCATATTAACTATATCTTTCTTTTTTATAGAGCCTAATTCAACATCTACTTTCATTTTTTCTAGTTTAGATGATTTAATAGATAAAAGTATAGCTATAATTATACCTGTGCTAAAAATAATTTCTGGTATTATAAAAAAATCAAATTTACTCATATGCCCTCCAATTTATTTTTTCTATTGAAACTAGTTTTATAAAACACTTACTTTCTTTAATAAATGAAATAGCAATCCACTTCTCAGTAATTAATCTCCAAAAACACTATCTAAATATTTTATAATATTATCATCTGATTTATAAATAAAAAACCTTCTTGTGAATTCATTCTTATTCTTTATGATAATTTGCATTTTTTCAGTTTCGCCATTGTAAAATTTAACATTATATGTATATCCCATTGTAGGAATTATAAAAAAACTATGTTTTTTAAACTTCATATGATTTAGATTTTCAATAATATCTTTTATTCGTTTTTGATCTTCAATCGTGACAATTTCTCCAGTGTTGCCACTTTGAATATCAATACGACTATAGTCTCCTGTAATTTCAAATTTTCTTCCTACAAAAAACAAACCTGCTACTAACAAGATTAATACTATTATTGTCACAATAAGAATTTTTATTTTTTTGTTTCTCATAAATTTTCACCTCCAATATTTAAAATCTGTTCTATTTTTTGATATTATAACACAAAAAAACGACCACTAATAAATTTTTCGTATTAAATGGTCGTTTTACATTAATGTCTTTTTACTTTACCTATACTGGATAAGTCTTTTGGTCTATATCTACACATTCGCTATCTAGATTATACTTTTGTGCTTGTCGGTATTTAAAATATTCTTCTGATACCTGTGGGAACAATGCATCTGATAATACATCTTCTTCTTGCTCTAGATATTCTTTTACTCTATTTCTTATTGTAGGAAGCTGTGGCTTTATTAAATCTGCTGGCCTACAGTTTATTACTTCTTCTTCACCTATTATTTTCTTTCTTATATCATCTTTTATCTTTGTTGTTGCTCTTCCGTATTCTCCTCTAACATATGCTTTTATTTCTTTTGGTATCATTTTATACCTTTCACCTAATATTACATTGAATACAGCTTGTGTTCCTACCATTTGGCTCATTGGTGTAACTAATGGTGGATAACCTAAATCTTCTCTAACTCTTGGAACTTCTTTTAATACATCTTCAAATTTATCCATCGCACCTTGCTGTATCAACTGTGAAATAAGGTTAGATAGCATACCTCCTGGCACTTGATATATTAATGTGTTTACATCAACTCCTAATAGTTTAGGATTTAATTGTCCATTCTTTATATATTTTTCTCTTATAGGTTTGAAATGATCCGCTATTTCATTAAGGGTTTTTAAATCAAGCCCTGTATCATATTTAGTGCCTTTAAATGTAGCAACTAATGATTCTGTTGGTGGCTGTGATGTTCCTAATGAAAATGGTGATATTGCTGTGTCTATTACATCTACTCCTGCTTCTACTGCTTTTAAATACGTCATTGATGCCATTCCACTAGTACAATGAGTGTGTAGTTGTATTGGTACTAATATAAATTCTTTTAACTTTGATATCAATTCATATGCATAATACGGTGTTAGTATCCCTGCCATATCTTTAATACATATTGAATCTGCTCCTAATTCTTCCATAGATTTTGCAAGGTTTAAATAGTATTTTGTATCATGCACTGGACTTATTGTATAGGATATTGCTGCTTGTGCATGACCGCCTTCTTTTTTAGCTGTAACTAGTGCTTTTTCTATATTACGCACGTCATTAAGTGCATCAAATATTCTAATTATATCGATTCCGTTATATATAGCTTTTTTCACAAATTCTTCAACCACATCGTCTGCATAGTGTTTATAACCTAATAGGTTTTGTCCTCTTAAAAGCATTTGTAGCTTAGTATTTTTAACTCTTTTTCTTATTTTTCTTAATCTCTCCCATGGGTCCTCGTTTAAGAATCTTAGTGATGCATCAAATGTTGCTCCTCCCCACATCTCTAGTGAATGATATCCTACTTGATCCATTTTCTCTAGTATTGGACACATCTCATCAGTTGTCATTCTTGTTGCTATTAAAGACTGGTGTCCATCTCTTAAAACAGTTTCTGTAATACCCACTTTACTCATTTTAAAACCTCCTGTCATTACAAACCTAGTACATATATTTTGTCTTATTATTCATTTTATATTATGTGAAAAATATCCCTATTTCTACCTGCTTTTTTCAACTTTATTCTATCACCGATTATTAATTATGTACATATACAAACAAAGGTGTTATAATAAAACTACTTTAGATAATAATTTATTTTCAAATTTCTATTAAATTAATTAGGTGGAGGATATTATGGATATCACAGACTATAAAATTATAAAAATATTACAAACAGATGGTAGAATATCTATGAAAGATTTGGGCAAAATGGTTTCTTTAAGTCCACCAGCAGTTGCTGAGAGAGTGAAAAAATTGGAAGATACAGGCATTATAGAAGGATATAGAGCTGTCATCAATCCTGCTAGACTAGGCAAAAACATAACTGCTCTTATTTCATTGGATATGAAAGAAGGAATGTATAAAAATTTTATTGAATACGCAAAGAAGAAAAATAGTATCATTGAATGTCATCATATAACAGGAGGAGATTGTTTAACTCTTAAAGTTTTAGTAAGTGGCATTCATGAATTGGAAAAACTAATTGATGAAATAAAACTATCTGGAAACACACAAACAAATATAATATTATCTAGTCCAATTAACAATAAAATAATCTTACCTTAACATAACTAAAAAACAGGGCATTAGTTTAGCCCTGTTTATCTTTTTTGTCCCTATATGCTAAAAAGCCTCTTTGATAACTCAATCATAGACTTATCCTCACTCGAGTTATAAATCTTTACGTTTCCTTCTTGCTCTTTATTAAGCATATCACTCAATTTCAATACGTTATTAAGATGCATTACTGTACCTTTATTGCCATCTATTATCGGTATATCTTTCTTTATTACTTGCTTAATACAGTCTTTTAGGAAAATAAAATGTGTACATCCAAGCACTATAGCTCCTATGTCGTCCATTGAAATGTGTTTAAAATAACTTTCAACTACACTTTTTGCATTTATGTAATCAGTATCACCTGATTCTACTAGCTCTACTAGTTTAGGTGCTGGTATTTTTATAACTTTTTCTTTAGCCTTTAACTTCTTTATTAATAATCTAAACTTTTCTTCTGCTAATGTTATAGGTGTTGCTAATACTATTGTCTTTTTTTCGTCCGCTATTTTTAAAGCTGGTTTTACAGCTGGCTCCATTCCGATTATAGGTATGGTATATCTATTTCTTAAAATTTTTATAGCTGCACTTGTTGCAGTATTACAAGCGACTATTATTGCCTTAACACCTTTTTGAACTAAAAAATCACACGCGCTAATTGATAGCTTTTCTATATCTTCTCTACTCTTTACTCCGTAAGGTGCATTCATAGAATCCCCGTAATATATATATTTTTCGTTAGGCATAAATTTAACTGCATCTCTTAAAACACTTATACCCCCCATACCTGAATCAAACAAACCTATAGCAGAGGTATGTTTTACTATTTTCAAAAATAATTCCTCACCTTCATAAGAATATATAATTATTGAACTTAGAATAACCCATTTATTAGATTATGTCAAATACTATTAGCTATTATACATAGATAGTGCCAAATGATGATACATCAATAGTATTTAATATTTATAATTTTCCCCATACTTCTCAGAAGATTACACATTTCATTAACAACATTTACCTTCATTTTTAAATCAATTGGTATTGTTAGGTTTTGATGGGCTGGATTTGCTGCCCCTCCTATCCATAAGTTTAGATGAGTACAGTCATTTACTAGTACATCCATTAATAAACTAGCCCCATCTTCTTCATGTGGATAAACAAAATTATACACTCCTTGTGAAGTATATGCTTTAAGGTATTCTACTGTTTTGCTTAATGTTAGTACACCTTCCGTAACAAGATCTATCCCTTTAATATATGATATGGGCGGAATATCTGATTTTAAATCCTCAATTTTAATATCTACTTTCTCTCTCATCTCTCTTGCTACTATATTCGCAGCTGTTCCTCCACAAACAACTCTCTTTCCTTTTGCTATTAAAAAATCCCTAACTAGCTTGTTATCCAAATTTTTATCCTTTGGTGGCCCTGTAAACATATTAATAACTTCTGGTTTTCTGATTTTTACTACAAGCACACTAGTATCATCTCCCGGTTTGTCCATATAAAGCTCATTACACGTTTTTATTAGATTTTTGGATATTCTCTTTGCACTTTTATCTTTATATGATTGCTTCTTAATATACTCTGCTACATTCTCCCATTGCCAACCTTGATTTAGAACTCCTCCTGCACCTGCATGTATGACTCCATCACTAACCAATACTAATATATCTCCTATCTGTAGCTGTATGTTGCTCTCTTTAACCAATTTATCATTTATATACCTTTCCTTCTTTGGTATATGCATTATTTTATTATCTCTTACAATTATAACTGGTGGATTGTCATACTCAACTATATAAGCTTTGCCATCCTTAGATATTTGAACTATACCTAACGTTGAGTAAGCTAAATTTCTTACATTACAAACCGGAAGAGTATTTGTAATTGTATCAACTGTTTCTTTAATACTAGCTCCTTGACTTAGCATTGATGCTGCAATTTTTGTGGTCAATGTTGCAAGTATGTTAGCCTTTACACCACTTCCTAGTCCATCTGCAACTACTATTATAACTTTATCCTGTGTTTTTATTATTTCTACTTTATCTCCACAAAGCTCTTCTGTATTTTTGTTGATACTATCATATGCAATATCTATAAACAAATCCATACGCACACCTCATATTTTAAATTAAATTAAAGCATATCTTTTAGTTTCGTCAGTATCATCTTTGTCTCAGCTGTTGTTTCTCCTAGTAAACTAGCAATTTCTTGTGCTACTCTCATCTGTTTATTTATTACTTCTTGAGCAGCATTTAGTGTATTTGCCTTTACTCTAGCTAACTCTTTTTTATCTTTTTCGTTTTTAGTTATATCAGTCATTATTGCTAATATTACATGTTCTTCTTCTAGATATAGAATATTTGCAAACATAGTTACTCCATACTGTGAATAATATCTCTTTTCCTTAATAAGACTTTCTTTTGTATCCATCACTTTAACAAAATCCTCATCGTTCAGTATAAAAGATATGGGTTTACCTACTATATTTCTAGAGTCTATATTAAATAACCTTTCAGCTGTGGGATTAAATTCTTTGACAAATAAGTTGTTATCTAATAAAAATATGGCATTCGGACTATACTTAAATATGACATTTTTCAGACTATCTGCCTGCGCCTTCATATAAGGCAAACACATATTTAACTCTGTCATACCTTCATAAACTGACTCTGCTTTTTCTCTACAAGTTTGATATCCACAAGCATTACAATTAAGCTCATCACTTTCTGTATATTTACCTATCTTACCTAGTATTTTTTTGATTTCTTCTTCATTAGGCATTTTTCTATCTACTTTTTTATCAAAGAAAGTTTTATGATAATTTAAATCCTTATATTCTTCTTCGTGTCTATTAATAGCTTCTGTATTGCTTACATATTCTTTGACTCTTTTATATCTACTATAGTAATTACTACCATCTTTAGGCATACCAGGTCCACCTATACAGCTTCCATTACAGATATTGAGCTCTACACATAAGCTATCTATACTACCAGATTCTAAATAACTAAGGACCTCTTTGCAATCTTTTATATCGTTAACTGTGATAAAATCATATTTGCTATTTTTTGTATCTTTATTATAAGGAAAGATATTCCCACTTATAGGAAATAAATTACCCCTTTTACTAGACTTTTTATCAAACTTTTGAGGCTCTAATTCCTTTAAAACTATATTTTCCGTCTGAAACCACTTAGCTAACTCATCAAATGTAAGAACTGAGTCTATTGCTCCTTCATGTTCAAAGTCTTGGCTCTCATATCTCTTTGCTATACATGGCCCTATAAATACTACGTATGCATCCATACCATATTTACTTTTAAGCATTTTACCGTGTGCAATCATTGGTGACACAACTGGTATCATATATTCTATCAATGAAGGATAATATTTTTCTATTAAATAATTACCCGCTGGACAGCTTGTAGATATAAGATTTTTTTGCTTTCCTTCCTCAATATATTTTTTATAATAATCTATAATTATTTCTGCCCCTATAGACGTCTCCTCTACTATCTCAATACCTAGCCTTTTTAACCCTGTTACTATTTGTCCTATTTCTTCCATATCAAAGGCCCCTGGAAATGACGGTGCTATACTTACTATAACTTTTTTGTTATCCTCTATTGCTTCTTTCACTTCTTGCACGTAGTTATTTATGCTTATTGCCTGTTGAGGACAAACAGTATAACAAAGTCCACAAGCTATGCATAATTCATCTTCTATTTTAGCTACTTCATCTAATATCTTTATAGCTTTTGTTTCACATGCTCTTAGGCATCTATAACAATGGTTACACTTATCTTTTGAAAAATGTATTAGACTCATAGTAATCTCCTCTCTATATGCATTTTGTATACAATGCATAGTGTTATTTATATAACAAATATATTATAACAAGTTGCTGTTCATTTTGCTACTAATAGATTTTAGGTACTTATATAATTTCATCCATATAATAATATTCATATTTTACATAAGTTTGTTAATGTAATATAATATAGTTAGTTTAATTTGAAAGGATGTAAGGTATGTGTATAAAGATTATTACAGACAGTGCATGCGATTTGCCTAAAAATATCATTGAAGAATTCGACATAGAATTAATGCCTATACTTGTATATCTTGATGATGTAGAGCATAGAGATACTATTGATATCCAGCCTAAGTTTCTATATGACAAAATGCGAGAGGGTTCTAGCACTAAAACAGCTCAACTTTCTATGGCTAGTCTTAGAGAAGTATTTTTAAAATATGCTAAAAGTAATCAAAGTTGCATTTATATTGCTTTTTCTTCTGGTTTATCTGGTACATATCAAACTTCACTTATGGTAAAAGAAGAAATTCTAGAAGAATATCCCGAATTTGATTTGACAATTGTAGACACTAAGTGTGCATCTACAGGTTTTGGTTTAATAGTCTACAAAGCTGTTCAACTTGTCAAAGATGGTAAAAGTAAGGATGAAATTTTAGAAGCCATAGATTTTTACTGTGAGCATATGGATCATATTTTTACTGTTGATGATTTAGAATACTTGTATAGAGGCGGTAGAGTAAGTAGAGCTTCTGCTGTTATTGGAGGTATGCTGAATATAAAGCCTATACTTACCGTCGATGACGGAAAACTGGTACCTATTGAAAAAGTTCGTGGTAAAAAGAAACTAATAAAAAGAATGATTGAACTTATCGGAGAACGTGGTAAGTGCTTAGATAATCAGTTAGTATCTATTTCTCACGGAGATGATGAAGAGGCGGCACTAAAAATCAGAGATATCTTGAAAGAAAAGTATAACTGCAAATCCTTTATTATAACATACATAGGTTGTACTATTGGTTCCCATACAGGCCCAGGAGGACTTACGGTATCTTTCTTAAATGAAAAATCACCATACTAGTATTTCTGGTATTATATTTAATTTTATTAATAAAGAGAGTGTCTTATCGATTCGATGATATTGGCACTCTCTTAGTTTTTTTATGTAATAAATATTTGCAAACTATAATAATTTATAATATAAGCTTATTATATTTTTAGATAGAGGTGGTCATGTGTCCAAAATATATTTCATGAGAAAAAGAACTGTATATACAATATTGAGTGTCGTTTTGTTTGTTGCTATTGTTATAATTTTATTTTTTATGTTTTAGTTTTTATTAGGGATGTAGTAAAGCAAAAGCTTTACCCATCCCTAATTACTTAGTATTTTTATACATTTTCTATTATTTCTTTTATCTCCATTTCCATATCTGTTATCAACAGTTCTTGTTCTTTTTCTGTTAACGGAATCTCTTTTTTAAATAAAAAAGCATCTATATTATAATGTTTTAGCATCATTTTTGTATAGAATATGTTTTTATTAGGCAAATTTAGATCTTCCATTGTGTAGCACTTTTTGTGGTCTTTTGAAATAAAATCCTGTATACTTTTTATTTTATGATCTGCATAACACTTCTTCCCATCGATATCTCTCGTAAATCCTCTTACTTTATAATCTGCCGATATAATATCTGCTTTAAATTTGTCTATAAGGTAATTTAAAGTAGTTATTGATGGTATATCTCCACAAGTGCTAACTTCTATATCTGTTCTTACAATACATATATTTTTAAGAGGCACAATCTCTGGATAAGTATGCGCAGTTATATGACTTTTATCTAAATGCCCCAACGCATACTGCACACATCCAATGTTTCCTCCATTACATGAATCATCTATTTTCATATCTAATGATAATTCCTCTGATATCATGATATTTACGCTTGATCCTTGTGGTTGATAGTTTTGCTTTGATATATTTAGTATATTTGCATTTATCTTTTGTGTTAGCATTTCCAATATATATGTTAATTTATCTGCTCCATAGTGTTTGTATACAAAGTTTTTAAATATTCGCTCGTCTTCTTCTCTAACATAATACAGCTTATAAAAGTTTATATTTAATGTCTTGGTGAGATTGTTAAAACCCTGCAATTTATAATTATGCTTCAACATCTCACCTTCTCTTTCCTATTTTTCTTGCACTGCTTTGTATATAAATACTCTGTATAATTATCTCCTTTTATATCTGATTTAGTATAAGAAGTAGTATTTAATACCATCAACTGACCTATGTTTCCCAAAATACTTGCACCTTCATATGAATTAAATTTAGGTACTATTCTATCAACACTTAGTCCCATTTGATTAATTTTTGTTAAGATTTTATAAGATGCATCGTATGATCTGTGTGCAAAAGATAAAAATATTGGTAATCCTTTTCTTCTTTTTAATGCATCAACTCCTCTAGACAAAAATAATCTCATGCCATTCATTGTATACGGTGGATCTGTATAAAAACAATCAAATTCTTCAATAAGCTCATCGTGCAATTTTTGCCTTAAATCTCTGTTATGACATATTATAGGCAAGTTAAAATCTCTAGCTATTTTATCTATATACTCTAAGTATCTACTGTCTATATCTACAACATGAATCTCTGTTTTATTATCCTGGCTATTATCGTATAACTTATTTATTAATAAACCTAATGATACACTTACAAGATCATCATCACCTATACAAAGTATCTTCTTATTTATGAGTGTCTTGTATTTAAGTGATAACATAGCCCTCCTCATGCTTGTAATATAATCACAGTGTGCCTGATCGACTGTAAAATCAACTGAAGGTCTAGCATCAAATATGTTTTTAATAGTTTTAATCTCATCATTAAAGACATCCTTCATTCTACATGCCTTGGTTAATTTTTGGTATAACCCTTTATTTAACCCTTTATAGCCTAATTGATCTTCAACATATTGTTCACCCTTAGGTGTTATTGATATGCCTTTATATTGCTCTACTATACCTACCTTTATAAATTCTTTTTTCATTGCTGTTATAAGCGGTACAGGTAAATATAATTTTCTAGCTAACTCTTTACTTGATATTGGGCTTTCAAAGTACAAATTAATTAAAAACTGCTCTATTACTGTAATACCTTCTTCTAATTGAACTTTCTTATCTATTTCTTGTATATAGTCCTTTATTATGTTTCACTCCTTTTATCATTCTATTGCTATCACCTTACAAAATATCTTTTTATCTAAACTCATTACATTTAACATACTACATTCCTCCTTTTTTATTTTTAGTACAAAAAAACCGTGCATTAGCACGGTATTAATAGCATAGGTATACTCTAAATATATACGTAACCTATTAATAAGAGTTTTATAAGCTAAACACCCGTGTCCTCAACCTTGCCATCTCGTAAGCACAACAAATAAACCAATGTAATTTGGAATTTTCTGCTACAAGATTAAACTAACATAATGGTTAAGCAACTTCACTCATAAAACATACTCCTATAAAATATATATTGTATCACTATTACATAGTAACATTTAGTGGTTTAGCTGTCAATAATATATTTGATACTTACTTTGTCGTATCATAGCTTAAGCTTGGTTTATTCAAATTCTTAAATATAACCGAAAGCATAAGTTTTATTCTATTTATTAAAGCAGTTTTTTACACATTAAAACTTAGAATCATCTACACCATCTAACCAAGCTTTAATAACTTTTGTAATTTTTTCTACCGTATCAGGTTCAAACGGCGATGTCAAATCAGCCAATTTTAATAACCCTAAAAATGAATCTTTTCCACCAGCACGACATAATTTCAAATAAGATGTCCAAGCTTCTTCTCTACTATTCAAAGATTTCACTAAGTACTGGAATGCGCATATTTGTGCCAAAGTATAATCAATATAATAGAAAGGCATTTCATAAATATGTGCTTGTTTTTGCCAGAAACCACCTGTTTCTAAATAATCTATGCCATCGTAATCCAAGTGTGGCAAATACACCTTTTCAATTTCTCGCCACTGACGACGTCTCTCTTCAGGCGTTGCCTGTGGATTTGCATAAACAAAATGTTGGAACTCATCGACTGATACTCCATAAGGAATAAATTGAAGCCCTTCTTCTAGATGTACGTATCTAAACTTATCACCATCTTCTAAGAAAAACTCGTCCATCCAAGGCCATGTAATAAACTCCATTGCCATCGAATGAATTTCTGCAGCCTCTGAAGTTGGCCAATTGTACTCAGGTACAATGGCATCCCTACTGCTATAAACTTGGAATGCATGTCCTACTTCATGAGTCAATACAGTAACATCTCCCAAAGTTCCATTGAAATTAGAAAAGATAAATGGCGATTCATAGTTTGGAATGAAAGTACAATAGCCTCCACCAGCTTTACCTTTCTTGGTCACCAAATCTAACAAGTCACGTTCACGCATGAACTTGAAAAACTCATGAGTTTCTGGAGCCAATTCTTCATACATCTTATCTGCTTTTGATATGATCCAATCTGGCTCACCTTTAGGTACCGGATTACCTGATAAAAATCTAAAGTTTTCATCATAATATTTCAAAGACTCTAACTTCAAACGTTTGGTTTGACGCTTTCTAAGCTCATTACAAATTGGTACAATATGATCTCTTACTTGATCTCTAAACACTTTTACCATCTCTTGGTTATAATCCAAACGTTCCATTCGCTTATAGCCTAGTTCAATAAAAGATTCAAAACCTAACTTTTTCGCCATTGTGGTTCTGATCTTAACCAGCTCATCATAAATTCTATCCAAATCATCTCGTTGACTTTCTAAGAATTCAAAATAAGCTTTATTCGCATTTTTTCGTACTTCTTGATCTTTAGATTCGCGATAAGGTGCCATCTGAGACATATTCAATGTTTTGCCATCGAACTTTATTTCAGCAGAAGCAATCAACTTTCTATATTCTGTTGATAATTTATTTTCTTGCTTTAAATCATCTAAAATAGCATCATCAAATGTTTGAATTTGATTCTCAGCTTTTTTAAACAAGAGCTCACCAAATGTTTCTTTTAGTTCATCTTTAAATTTTGAATTCAAAATGGCTTTATAATAGCTTGTTTTTACACCTTTAACCTCTGGCATCATATTATCCATGAATGCCATTTCTTCATCATAAAATTTGTCTGTCGTATCAATGGAATTACGGATATAACACAACTCAACCATTGTATCAACATCCTTTTCCTTTTGAATGAGTTCGTTCATAATCTCAATTTGTTGCTGGGCTGAATCCGCATTTTCAAAAGACGTCAATAATTCTTGAACTGTTTGTTTATAACCTTCTATATCAGGTCTTTGATACTTATAATCGTTAAATTTCATCATAAAACTTCCCCCTTTATCATCAGTATAGCTGATAGGCTCTTGATTATTCTTTGGCCTTACGTCTTACTAATATACTAACACATTAGTATATTTTTTCAATACCTAACCGCCATTTTTACATAGTGACTTTGATGGTTTAGCTGTCAATATATATTTGACACTTACTTTGTCGTATCATAGCTTAACTTTGGTTTATTCAAATTCTTAAATGCAACCGAAAGCATAAGTTTTATTCTATTTAATTGGTTAACTTCGCTAGCCCCTGGATCGTAATCTACAGGTGCAATATTAGCCAATGGAAATGCTTTGTTAAGCCCTTTTATCATTCCTTTTCCAGTTATGTGGTTTGGCAAACATGCGAAAGGTTGCAAACATAGTATATTGCTGACCCCTGAATCTATCAGCTCTATCATCTCTGCTGTTAAAAACCATCCTTCACCTGTTTGATTCCCTAATGATAGGAATTTGGATGCTTTTTCACCTAGCTCCTGTATACTTACTGGAGGATGGAACCTTTTACTGTCACTCAAAACTTTTTTCATGTCTTTTCTAAAATACTCTATTACCTTTATTGCTATATTTCCTAAGACATTTTCCTTATAGCTTCCTGAAAGTATATCATATTTTATTTTGTTATCATATGCACAATACAGCAAGAAATCTGTTAAATCTGGCACTACTGCTTCTGCACCTTCTTTTTCTAATAACTCTACTAAGTTATTATTCGCGGTTGGATGATATTTTACTAGTATTTCTCCAACTACTCCTACCTTAGGTTTTATTATATTTTCGTCTATCTCAAGGTTATCAAAATCTCTTATCATATTTGTTATATTCTTTTTAAAATCTCTAAAACTACTATTTTGAATATGTTTTTTGCATTCATTTACCCAATATTCATATAGCTCATTTGCTGACCCTTTAACTTTTTCATATGGTCTGACTTTATATAATACTCGCATCAGGATATCTCCATATATTAATCCCATCATCATATCCTTTAATATTGGAAGTGTTATCTTAAATCCTGGATTTTTTTCCATACCTACTGCATTTAACGATATTACTGGTACATGTTCAAGCCCAGCATCTTTTAGTGCCTTTCTTATAAATCCTATATAGTTAGTTGCTCTACAACCTCCACCTGTTTGTGATATGAGAACCGATGTATTCTGCAAATCATATTTGCCAGATCCTAGAGCCTCCATTATTTGACCTATTACTATTATTGAAGGATAACACGCATCGTTATTAACGTACTTTAACCCTTCGTCTATGCATTTTTTATCTACTGATGGTAATATCTCTGTTTTATACCCTGCTTTTTCAAATGCTGTTTCAAAAAATTGAAAATGTATTGGAGACATTTGGGGTGCTAATATTGTATGTGTCTTTCTCATAGCCTTGGTAAATATAACTTTGCTAGGATTTTTATATAACTCTTTTGGTACTATTCCTGCTTTATCCCTCTCATTTATGGCTGCTATTAAAGATCTAATCCTTATTCTCACTGCTCCTAAATTGCTAATTTCATCTATTTTTAAAACTGTATAAATCTTCCCGTATCTATCTAGTATATCTTGAACTTGATCAGTAGTAACCGCATCTAATCCACATCCAAACGAATTGAGCTGGATTAGTTCTATGTTTTCATTTTTGGCAACATATTGTGCTGCTGAGTATAACCTAGTATGATAAACCCACTGGTCAACAATTCTAAGAGGTCTCTCTACTTTATCTAAATGGCATATAGCATCTTCTGATAGTACTATGAATCCAAATGATTGTATGAGCTCTGGTATTCCATGATTTATTTCAGGATCTATGTGATATGGTCTACCTGCTAAAACAATAGCTTTAATACCTTGTTGGTTTGATAAGGCTATAGCTTCTTCTCCTTTTTTCATTACATCTTTCTTGAATCTATCTAATTCTTTATATGCTAATTCTAGTGCTCTTTTTACTTCTACTTCGTCAAGTTTCTCGCCTTTTAATTCATTTAAAAATCTCTTAACCATTTTCTTAGGACTATCAATTGGTAAAAACGGGTGATAATATGTTATCTGTTTATCATCTAGTGCATCAACATTCATATTTATAGTTTCTGGATATGATGTTACAACTGGACAATTATAGTTATTATCAGCCTCACTGTCCTCTTTTAGATTATATGGTATACATGGGTAAAATATCTTCTTAATACCTTTATTTAAAAGGCTCATTATATGACCATGTACTAATTTTGCAGGATAGCAAACTGACTCTGAAGGTATTGTATCCATTCCTTCTTCAAATATTTTTTTGTTTGATCTTGGTGATAACACTACTCTATATCCAAGCTCTGTAAATAATGTATGCCAAAAAGGATAATCTTCATACATATTCATTACTCGTGGTATTCCTATCTGCCCTCTTTTTGCATCTTCTAATTTTAATGACTTATAATCAAATACTCTTTTGTATTTATAATCGTATAAATTCGGTAGTTCATTCTTTTTTGTTTCAATTCCTGCACCTCTTTCACATCTATTGCCAGATGTGTGCATTCTACCATCTGAAAATTTGTTTATAGTCAGTATACAATTGTTTCCACATAGTCCACAACGCTTTATTGTTGTATTAACTTTGAAGTCATTTATTTCATCTTCTTTTAATAAGCTAGTTTCGTAACCTTTCTTGTATCTTTCTCTAGCTATTAATGCGGCTCCAAATGCACCCATAATCCCCGCTATGTCAGGTCTTATCACTTCAGTTTGTATTATTTGCTCTATCGCTCTAAGCACTGCTTCATTATAAAATGTACCACCTTGGACTACTATTTTTTTGCCAAGATCTTCAGTTCTCTTTATTCTTATAACTTTAAACAATGCATTCTTTATTACTGATATTGATATACCTGCTGATATATCACCTATCTCTGCTCCTTCTTTTTGTGCTTGCTTTACTCTTGAGTTCATAAATACTGTACATCTTGTACCCAAATCTACTGGTGCCTTTGAAGTAATCGCACTCTTTGCAAACTCCTCTACTTGCATATTTAGTGATTTAGCAAATGTCTCTATAAACGAACCACACCCTGAAGAACATGCTTCATTTAACATGATAGATTCTATTACTCCATCTTTTATTTTAAGGCTTTTCATGTCTTGCCCACCTATATCTAATACAAACTCTACCCCTGGCAAGAAAAACTCTGCTGCTTTATAATGTGCTACTGTCTCTATTTCTCCTATATCAACCTTTAATGCTGATTTTATTAGATATTCTCCATAACCTGTAACTGTTGAATTAACTATCTTTATATCTTGGCTTAATCTCTTGTATAAATCCTTTACCGCATTTAATGTTGATTGTAACGGACTTCCCATATTACTACCATAGTATTCATATAGGATTTCCCCTTCTTCACTTACTAAAGCAACTTTAGTTGTTGTTGAACCTGCATCTATTCCTAAAAAAGCATTTCCTTTATATGTTTTTATATCTGCTCTTTTTGCTTTGTGCTGTGAATGTCTATTTTTAAATTCATCATAATCTTTTTGGTCTTTAAATAATGGTTTCATTTCATTATCTACGACAGTTTTCATGTGTATATTTGGTATCCTATCATAGATACATTCAAAAGGCATTTCATGTTCTTTCTTAGATAATAGTGCTGCGCCTAATGCAACAAAATATTGAGAATCATCTGGTACTATGATGTCTTCTTCTTCCAGTTTTAACGTTTCAACAAATCTCTTTCTGAGTTCTGACATAAAATGTAAAGGCCCTCCTAAAAAAGCAACCTTCCCTTTTATGGGCTTTCCTTGAGCTAATCCACTTATTGTTTGATTTACTACCGCCTGTAATACCGATACTGCTATATCTTCTTTCGCTACACCTTCATTTAATAGCGGCTGTATATCTGTCTTTGCAAAAACTCCACATCTAGATGCTACTGGATATATGGTCTTATATTTTTTGGCAAGCTCATTTAATCCGTTTGCATTTGTTTGAAGCAGTGCAGCCATCTGATCTATAAATGCTCCCGTTCCCCCTGCACACGTTCCATTCATTCTTTGCTCTACTGATTCTCCTAAATATGTGATTTTTGCATCTTCTCCTCCAAGCTCTATTGCTACATCTGTGTCTGGGGCTATTTTTTCTACTGTATTTGTACACGCTATTACTTCTTGAATAAATGGAATTTCAAGTTTATTTGATATGTCTAATCCGCCCGATCCTGTAATCATTATAGTAACTGAATTTTTAAGCAATAAGTTTTTACAGTCTTCGAACATGTCTACCACTGTCTTTTTTATATCAGAAAAATGTCTTTTGTATTTTTTGTATAAAACATTTAACTTTTTATCAACTACTATCATCTTTACTGTAGTGGAACCTACATCTAATCCTATATTCAATAGTTTTTTCATAATATTTTCACCTCTTTTGTTCTCATTATACTCAACATATTTTTCTCAAAATCCAAAGGGGCAACTCAAGTTATATTCTTGAGACAACCCCTTTTAATCTAATTAAAATATATTCATATTTATCTAAAAATATGCTATAATCTTCTGATGTATTGTAGATTTATTTCAGTAAGTATTTGGGTTTGTTGATTTTATTATAATACTATCCCTGTGCATCTTCAAGTTTAAATCCATCACACATCAAAACTGGTATTACAAATATAAAACCTAATCCTGGTTTATTATTCATATCTCCGAGCTTGTCTTTTAGTTTCTCAACAACTTTGTTTAACTTTTCTTCTTCTCTAATAACACTTATTATTGTTTTGTTGTAAGGTTTATTTCCTTCTAAAATCATCCTCATATTCGAAAATAAAGCTCTGTTTACATCGTGCTCTAATAAGACTTTCCCCATACCCATACTATCTATAGTCGTAGCTCCTACTCCTAAATCGAAAAATATTTCATGTATCTCATCTAGCATATGTGTATCATTTAAAACTAAGAACAATGCATGCATCATCTTTCTCCCTCCTTATTTGTTCTTGGTACAATGAAACTTAGATTTTGATACAATTACTGTTAGTTCAATTATTCTTATAATTCTATATTTAGCATTATTTTTCCTGCATATGGTTTAAAAGTCTATGTTTTTTGCCTATAATTATTTATCACCTATAATTTGAAATTTATCACCTTTCTATAATGTTTGGTTTATCTTAAATTTAGTTTAGAATCTATTCCTTTAACCATACTTTCCATTGGACTTAAGCAATACGTGTGACAAGGGCTTTCTACTTTAGCTAGCATAAGCACAAAGTTTACAAACCTCTGTCTCTGCTCTAAACCCATTTTCAAGTCTTTCTATTTTCCACTCTGCACAATTAAATATTTCAGCTAGTATATTAAACACATCTTCAGGCTTAGTCATCCCGGATTGCTGTGCTTGTATCTTTCCCATAGATATTTGAAGCTTTTTCTTGTGATTAATAACTTTATCTAACACTCCTTGTTTTGAATAATTATTAATCGAGTCAATCAATACTCCAATGTACATTTTTTCTAAATATTTTACCCTAGTTTCTAAATTCATAAAAATCACCTCTACTTTATTATTTACATTAATATTAGTGTAAGTGATTTTATATTTGTGACCGTTTATAAAAATTTTTCCAAAAAATTCTTTTTTGTTAGTATTCTTTCAGAGTTCAATAAGAAATTAGCTTCACTTGTCAAGTTACGGATTTTGGCATATTCTTCTTCAAGATTTAATGCCCTTTACATATCTTTAATCTTTTGTATCTTGAATCATTCTATTACATATAGCAGTCACCATTTTTCCGTATTTTATTGTTATCTCTTCTAATGATACCGCTCCCATAGTACTATCCTTTCTTATTCAAAATGAAACACATTTAGTAATACTTATACTACTACTTTTAACTAAAATAGTCAATGTATAAATTTACATTTCGTATATATGTAAAAAATGGATATATTTAATATCTCCATTCTAGATTGATGACAGACTGTAGTTAAAATTGAGTAGCAGAGCTTACTTAGAGGTAAGTGAGCAACGGAAATTTTAACTACAGCGCAGAAATTGGGCTTTTTCTACAGTCTGAAAAGGAGATATTTAAAAAAATATCTCCTTTCTACACACTATCTAAATCTTATACTTAGTAAAATCATCACAATACTCACATTGATATTTTACATTTTTATCATCTACTAGTTTAAATGATGGTTGTATATACAAATCATTGTTGCTTATGCATCTAGGATTTGAACATTTAAATAATCCTTTAACGTTTTGTGGTACTCCAACCTTTCTTTTGCCTATCATTTTGCCGTCTTTTATTATATTAACAGTTATATCAGGATCTATCAATCCTAGTATATCTAAGTTTACATCTGTTCTATCTTGTATTTTTATTATATCTTTTCTTCCTAATTTGCTACTCTCAACGTTCATTAAAAGCACTACTGGATAATCTACTTCTATGAGTTTCAATTTTTCAAATATTTTCAATCCATTGCCTGATTTTATGTGGTCTATTACTATACCATTCTTAATACTATTTACAGTCAACATCATCTAACACCCCCAAAAGATTTGCCATTAATGACATTCTAACATATACGCCACACTTAGCTTGATAAAAATATACTGCTCTTTTATCATCATCTACATCACAATATATCTCGTTTACTCTTGGTAATGGATGCATTATCAGCATATCTTCTTTTGCTGGTTGTATTTTGTTCTTTGTTAAGATATAACTATCTTTTAGTTTAACGTAGTCTTCTTCATTGAAGAATCTCTCTCTTTGTATTCTAGTCATGTACAATACATCAACCTTTGATATTGCTTCGTCCAGATTATCTGTCTCAATTATTTCTACATTGTAGTTAGATACAACATATTCTTTGATGTAACTTGGTATCTTTAAAGCTTCTGGTGATACTAAGTAAAACGACATATTCTCATATCTTGCTAATGTTTTTAGTAATGAATGTACTGTTCTTCCATATTTCAAGTCTCCACATAACGCAACTTTTAAGTCTTTTATCTCACCTTTTAAGTTTTTGATTGTAAGTAAATCCGTTAACGTTTGTGTTGGATGCTGATGACCTCCATCTCCTCCGTTGATTATAGGTACACTACTATACTGTGATGCTAGTTTTGGTGCTCCTTCTCTATTATGTCTCATAACTACAATATCTGAATAGGCATCCATTACTCTAACTGTATCTGAAACACTTTCTCCTTTTGATGCTGAACTATTAGCTGCATCTGAAAAGCCAAGGACGCTACCTCCTAGTCTAAGCATAGCTGATTCAAAGCTTAATCTCGTACGTGTACTTGGTTCATAAAAACACGTTGCAAGAATTTTACCCTTACATACCTCTGAATACTTTCGAGTGTTTTTTTCCATATCTCGTGCAATTGTTAATATGTGGTCAATTTCTTCAAGAGAAAAATTAGATGGGTCTATCAAGTGTCTTCCTACTAAGTTCATAAAAATCCCCCTTATCGTTTTTGGTTGGGAGAATATTCTCCCTTATTAGCCTCACAGGACTAATTTAAAGGTACTGCTTATTATTTTGCATAAAAAAACCTTCTCGCCCATTGACAAAAAGGTATAGTTATCCTATATACCTTAATAGCCTCACGGGACTACTTTAAAGGTTCTTTATATATGAGATTAACATACACTATTAGTTTTGTCAATATGTTTATTTTGTTTAATTTTATTTGTTTTTATTCGTATTTTTACTCAATTGCTTTCTATTATTGTGATGTATGTAGCCCCTATTTCTTGACTTCTTATAACTAGTCCCTTATAATGTATACACAAAAATAAAGAAAGGACTGACAACATAATGAAGCATTATATTAAATTATTTGGTATTGTTTGTATATCTGTACTTATGGTTTTAACATTTTGTAGTACATGGGCAAGTTGTGATGTAATTGATGTTAAGCATTCAATTACTATCAAAGCTAGTGATTGCAACATTATAGTAACTGAATCTGATACCCTTAAATACGATTATAACAACAACCTATTTGATGTAACTACAAAAAAGAATGATAATTCAAATGATACTATTGTCACAGTAAACCTAAAGAAAGATGCTAAGACTTCCTTTATAGACAAAGTTAAAGTTTATATACCCAAAAATGTAAGTAAAGTTAATATCGAAGGATCTAATGCAGGCATTTCTTTATGTAAAATATATGCTCCCTTAGATATCATCAATAATAATGGTGCTGTAAGTTTTTATTTACCAAAAGATTTATCTCATAGTATTAACTACACTAGTAATAAAGGCTCTGGTTCTTTATCTATTTGTAAAAATGCAGATAATTATAGTCTAAAACTGGACAAAACAACTTCTGCTTTAACCGTTCCGTTTTCTGATTATAAATCAGTAGACTCTACTTACGAGCACGTCACTGGAAATGGACATGCTCAAATTAGTATAAATCTAACTAATAGCTCTTTTTCTATTAACCAAGAAAAGAAAGCTAAGTAATATACATAACTTAAAGAGGGATGCTTAAAAGCATCCCTCAGACTGTAAACAAAAGCCCAATTTCTGCGTTGTAGTTAAAATTTCCGTTGCTCACTTACCTCTAAGTAATCTCTGCTACTCAATTTTAACACGCCTTGAACTTATACTTTTTCTACAGTCTGCTATATATTGATGACAATATCTTCTTTATCTTTTACATGCCCAAAATATAGCCCTAGGAGAATCATCTGTATATTTATCTCCATTTCTATTTCCATATAGGTGTATTATCCGAAAGCCATTTTTATTTAACCAATTCTTGACTTCATAGGTACTAACGGGGTGTTTTTGTTGAATAAATGAGTTCTTTATTATCTCTCCATTTTGTTTTGTAACTTTTACATTTCTTTTAAATCTTGCTAATCTTTTTTCTACATCATACCATATAGTATGAAATGTTGATTCAACTTTTGCTCCATCATTAGTTATACCACATAATGATTTCCTCTCTACACCTTTATCTTGCCAGCTTTTATCTAGCTTACCTTCCATATGGTTATTGTCAATGAAAACAAAACCACCCTCTTTTAAGCTGTGGTATGCTTTTATAATACATGCTTCTTGTTCTTCTTTTGTAGCTAGTTCATAAAAACAATTGCCTCCCAATATAACTAAATCGAATCCTTCCTGCCATTTGCTAGCCAGCACATCTTGCTTTACTAGTTTTATTTTGTCTTTTAACTGGTCATCTACTTTATCTTTAAATAATTGGAGCATTCCATCTGCTATATCTATCCCCATTATTGTATAGCCATCTCTTGCTAATGGTATTGATATTCTTCCAGTGCCACAGAAAGGCTCTAATATATTATTTATAGTTTCGTTTTTAATAAGCTTTCTTATTAATTCAACATCATCTATCCCCGTTTCCATTTGATCATATATCTGTGCTACATATGTTCCTAAATTGTACATATTATTCATACATATCCTCCTATATAATAACTCATTAGGAAGACTTGTTAATGAGCTATTATGGTATTTTATTTTCTCCTTTATTTATGTTAATTTTCTTGTTATCCATAATAACCACCTCCGAGATTTATTTCACTTCTATTATATCATTTATTTATAAACAATGTATTTATCTAAAATATAAAACATTTTTGTTCTGTGTTATCAATATACAAAAGACATATTAGATTAGTTGAAAATTTGATAAAATTTGTAATATAATATAATTTTTATATAAAATATGGAACATTTTATATGTGCTCTTTATCTATAAAATGTTAACTAATTTATTTTAAGTATTTTTATAACATTAATAATATAATTTGTAACAAAATATATTTTTTATAAAATATGGAACTTTTTAGGAACGTTCATTATCTATAAAGTACAAAACTAATTCATGTATTTGTATTATGCTAGACATTTTAATTTCGAAGACTTTAGTTATTGATAACATCATTACGTTAATTGATTAATTGTATAAATTCAGATTATGATATATCTTTTGGTTATTATCATAGCTGTTTTATAAAAATATGCCAGTGATTTTAGTACCACAAAATTAGTTTCTGGCTAAAAAATGAAAGGGGGTTTGAATATGTTTGAATTACAAGTAGCTAGTATGTCAGTAGATACTGATTGTAGTTGTACTGGAAGTTGTGGTTGTGGCGATGGCTCTGGTAGAGGTCAAGGTTCTGGTAAAATAGAAATTAGCCGTTAAAACTTTTGATCCTTGAGGTTGCAAGTATTATAATGCTTGCAACTTCAATGCCTATAAGCATAATCAACTATTTTATTATTTCTAGAAGGAGAGAGATAGCTTATGTTAAAAAAAGTTTATTATGATGACAAAATGCTTTTTTTAAAAAGAAATAAAGACCACGTTATTGTTTCACCTGAAAATTTTTCATACATAAAAGTCAATGAAGAATTAAAATTCTTAATCACTAGTATTATGGAGAATGATGGGCAAATTGAACTAGATGAATTGTCAGATAAAATCCTACATAAATTTAGCAAAAAAGCTACACCACAAGAAATCTCTGTTCAAATTAATAAATTAATAGATACTCATATATTCTTTCAAAAACATGAAGATTTAATCTTAAATAAAAACAATTCAATAAAAGAAAACTATAAAAATATAGATAATAATCCAAAGGAAGCATATATTCATATGTCTTTAAGGTGTAATTTGAATTGTAGTTATTGCTATAATAAGGAAAACATTAATAATGGTCAACATGAATTAGATACTAAAACATGGATTGATATCATAAAAACACTTCAAAACGAAGGAATCGATCATTTCATTTTTACTGGCGGAGAACCTTTGATACGTGATGATATAGTTGATATCTTGAAAATTGCTAAAACTTCAAATACTAAAACTGGCTTGTTAACAAATGGAACTTTATTATATAATAAGTTTGAAGAAGTTATGCCTTATTTAGATTATGTAACTTTAAGTTTAGACAGTTTAAATGAAATGACAAACACTTTAAATAGAGGTCAATTCGGATTTAAAAGCATACTAACTTTACTAGAAAGGGCTTCTAAAGATTCTAAAGACAAAGTATCAGTAAGATCTGTAATAACTAAAAATAATGTTGCTGAAATAGAGCAATTTCATAAAATTATAAAAGACAAATATGGCCTTAGAACAACTAGCGTTGGGTACTTGCCAAATAAGTTTGATGAAATTAATAAGTATGTTCATTACGATGATAGTACTTGTAATGGATCAAATATAGGAATTAGAATTAAGCCTTGCGGTGCTTGTACTAATCTAATCGCTATAGGTCCAGAAGGAAATATATACCCCTGCCAATGTCTTATTTCAAAAGAAAATACTATAGGCAATATTTTAAATGATAATTGGAAACAGCAAGTTAGTGATTCACGTATTACAAAATTATTTAAGAATTTAACTGTAGACGATATTGAGTATTGTAAAGATTGTGAAATACGATATTTTTGTGGTGGTGGCTGCAGAGCATTGGCACATAATATATATGGCAATATGAGTGAAGCGGTAAAATTTTTGTGTGAATTCCAAAAGAAAAGAGTTAGAAACATACTAACTAGCTCAAATTTTAAATGGGAAGATTTTAATCATCAGCATTTCTAGAAAATTGATTAGTTTTATATGAAAGGCGTGATATTGTGTGTTTTTTTAAAAGATATATTAGTGCATATTTAAAATATATACTAACATTTATTATTCTAGTGGCTAGCATATCTGTTTTAGAATTTTTGCTCCCTTTGCTTATACGAGAAATTTTCTCTAAAATAGAATTAAAGCACACCCTTAACATTACAAACTTTTTATTAAAATATTTCTTAATATACATCTTACTGTATGTTTTAAAGGGTGTATTTGATATATTACGTTTGAAATTTTCTCTATATTTTAAGACAAAAGAAAGTGAACATCTATTTTTAAAATTGTTCAAGGTAGAATATAGATATTTTACTCAAAACGATCCTACATATTATGTTAGTAGGATTAAAAGCAGTGTAAATGTAATATTTAACATTATAGGTCACAATATTTCTAGAGCAACAATAGCTATAATAGTAATGATTTTAAGCTTATATTTTATGTTTAAGATAGATATTATTTTGTCTATACTGTTATTCATTATAATACCTCTTAACTATTATGGATATAAATTACTTAACAACTCTTTAATGAGCAAAAGTGAAAAAGCACAAAAAATATGCGCTGAAAACTACAAAAACATGGTTAGTGTAGTACAAAATATAGAACATATAAAGCAATGCTACAAATACAACGTTTTTTCAAATATTGTGGGCAACTATATAAATGAATCCGAACATTGCAACAATAGGTTAAATGTGATTGCTCATCTTGGAAGTTTGTCTATAACTTTTTTATTAAACATTATGAGAAATGCAATTTTATTGGTAGTTGTGTATATGTATTATAAAAATAAAATTAGATTTAGTGATATTTTATTTATAGAATTAATTATGAATATATTCTCTTCTTATTTGTCTGAATTCACAAGTTTAAATTTGGGATTGAGAGATGTAAAAGTAGCTCTTAATTTTATAAAAACAGAAATATTAGATAAAGAGGAGACCAATTTAGGTAATAAAGCACTTACAAATATTGATATTATAGAATTCAATATTGATAAATTTGCATATAACAGTAAAACTATTTTAAATGATATCACCTTTAAAATAAGAAAAGGCGAAAGAATAGGTATAGTTGGTAAATCAGGGTGTGGAAAATCTACTTTGGTCAAATTATTGATGAGATTCTTCGATGTGAATTCTATAAATATTAACAATGTAAATATTAAAGACTATAATTTAAAATCTTTAAGAAATAAATTTTATATGATATCTCAAAGAGTTGCATTATTTCCTGGCACTATTAGGGAAAATATTACGTACGGTTTAGAAACGTATGATGAAAAATTACTTAAAACTATATTAGATAAGAATTTTTTAAAATATTTTGGTGTTTTTGAACATGGAATAGATACAGTTATAAAAGAGAATGGTTCTAATCTTTCCGGTGGTGAAAAACAAAGGATTGCTATCGCTAGAATGATAATGTACAATCCAGATGTTATCGTTTTTGATGAATCGACTTCGTCTTTAGATTATTGTTCTGAAAATGAAGTTTTTGAAGAAATAGAAGAATATTTAAACGATAAAATTGT
The DNA here is from genome assembly GCF_056892235.1 of Abyssisolibacter sp. ZYX002. NCBI lineage: Bacteria > Bacillati > Bacillota > Clostridia > Eubacteriales > Clostridiaceae > Abyssisolibacter > Abyssisolibacter sp. ZYX002. The sequence goes on along the minus strand of NZ_JARMXH010000004.1, from coordinate 174,825 downwards.
TATTATAGTAACTCATAGAATCAATGTAATAACTCAATGTGATAATATTTTTATGATTGAAAATGGTAAAATATTAGATAACGGTAGCTATGAAGAACTTCTTAAAACATCGACATCGTTTAAAGAACATTTTAACAAGAAAGATACAGCAAATGCCTAATGACCGCAAAAATTTACTAAATAAGATTATATCGCTACTATTTAATTTAACAATGAGTAAGTTATAATATGTTTAAACATAACATCATAAAATAAAATAATAATAATGTTTAAATCAGTTATCTACATATTGGAATCATCAAAAATGACCATCAGCTATTGGATTTAGCTATATGGCCATTTTTACTATGATTAAAATTTAATTTTTATGACAGCTTCACGTATTATAAATTACTTTTTTAATTCTTTTTTTATAATTCCCCATACTTCAGGTGTTTCAAAGCCTTTTCTCCAGCAAGCTACTCCTGCTAAACCGTATTCATCTACTAAGGCTGCTTTAAGCTGTATTGATTTAGAATCTTCTATCCATATTCTATATCTCTTTCCATTTTCGCGATACTCAACATAGTACTGACCAACATCATCTAGCCACTTTGGTGTAAGGCTATATTGCATAATTTTATCGTTTACTGATTGCATAGATAATGATTTTGCTTTAACTTTTACTTTCCCATTTTTCAATGTTGTCTCTTCCCACACTCTGGTATAGAAAGGTATCCCTACTAGTAGCTTTTCTTTTGGTACTAACTCCATTGTTTGCTGCATACCTTTTTTAACCCATCCTATAGATGCTACTGAGCCACTTTTAGGGCTAGATGCCCAATGTTCATCATATGTCATAATCATGCAATAATCAACTATTTGTCCTATTTTTTTTCTATCTAAAAATTTAGACCATGTTAAGCTTCCTTCTGGCACAGTCATGTCTATAGATACAACTAGATTACTTTCTTTAAATGCGGTAGTCATATCTTTTATAAAGGCTGTAAAAAGTGCTTTATCTTCATAATATACATTTTCAAAGTCAATATTTATTCCATCCAAATCATATAAACTTGCATAGACTAAAAGTTGTTTTATTACGTTTTCTTGCGCTTTTTTATTTATCAATATTTCATGAGTTAAGTCCTTGTTAAAGCTGTTGCTTACAAGTCCCCACACTTTATATCCTTTTTTGTGAGCTTCTTTCACATAGTCAAACGAAGCCTTGTTCTTAACATATCCAGTCTTATCTGTTATAGCAAACCATGTAGGCGATACTACATCTAACCCATCAATTTTTTCTTCTTCTTTTAAGTTTGGTGAATTCAAACTAACTTGAACCCATGCTAAGCCTATCTTCCCATCAGGTTTGTAAGGCTGCTTTAATACATTTAAATTAGTTGTATTGTCAGTGTTATCAATACCTGTTTGACCACTTTCACCTGTTTTATCTATTTTTGAATTTATTACAAAACCTATTTTCCCATTTTGATTTTTTACTTTACTCCATTTCTCTCCTTCTTCAAATATAATTACTTTGTCTCCCTTAGACAATCTATCTATTCTTTCTGAAAAAGAAGATTGTTTTAATCTCATAGATGTGTTTCTGTTTATTATACCTACTTGATTTAGTTGACCACCATTATCTTTCTGATTTAATGCGTTTAAATCAGTTGTGTCTTCGTTATCTAAACCTGTTTGACTATCTTGACCTATCCTGTCTATTTTTGATTTTATTACAAAACCTACTTTTCCATTTTGAGTCTTTATTTTACTCCATTTCTCTCCTTCTTCAAATATAGTTACTTTATCTCCCTTAGACAATGTATCTATTTTTTCTGAAAAAGAAGATTGTGTTAATCTCAAAGATGTGTTTCTGTTTATTATACCTACTTGATTTGCTTGATTTGGTTGATCTACTTTATCTGTCTGTGTAAACTGAATATTTGTGTCTATGTTTAAGACATTACGCGATTGGTTATATTGCATTTTTATTCTGAGTAACTTGCCCATATCTAAAATATCTATGTAGTTAATTTCTTCTTTATTTGATAATAAAAAGTTTATAGATACTCCATTTTCTATCCTCTTATTTGATAATTTGCTTGGCAATGTAAACTTTGGATTTGGGAAATTTACTATTAAAGTTTTGCTCTCCTCGTTAACTATAGAATCCTGATGTAAGTACTTAACGAATATATCAACAGGAATATATATGTTGTCCTCTTCAACAATAGCACGTCCAACATCATCTATTAGTTTACCATCTATACTTATTCTTGTTTCTTCATACGATGCTGCATACGCATCATTTGTCAGCTCCATAAATAAAGCTCTTATTCCTACTGCTAATCCTGCTATTATAAAAACAAACCCTATTATTAATTTTATTTTTTTATTCATACCATCCCCACTTTTATGATTATTACTTTTCTATAATTTCTATCCGTTCTCCACTTAAGCCTTTGAAAAATACTAGCTTCTTTCCATTCAACATTTTAGGTTCTGTTAAAAATTCTATATTAGCCCTACTTTTTATACTTACTATCTCTTTATCTAAATCATCTACATAAAATGCAATATGATCAATTGGGCCTCTTTCTCTATATGTATAATCCATATTTTTATACTGGATTAACTCCACTTTACTACTTCCCGTATCTAACAGCACCATTTTTAGCCTATCTGTTTCAAGTTCGCTATGTAATGCTAGATTTAATACTTTCATATAGAATTCTTTGGATTTATAAATATCTTTTACGACAATACACGTATGAGCTAATTCGTACATCTTCTACCTCCCTTCTATAATACTGTCCTTATATTCTATTTAACCACATATAAACTGTTTTTTCACTACTTTTTTTGATTTGTAAAACTCTTGTAAAATAAACCTCTGTTTTTTTGTTTAAAGTTAATATAAAATAGTACCAATGACTCATACTTCTCTTGAATGGAATAAGTTTTTCCTAAAAATAAAGGGCAAATCTTATAGCTTTTGGTTATTAAGATTTCCTAATAACAAAAAAACATATCCTATTTCTTAAGGTCCCCGATAAGAGCTTGTTTCTAGAATTTTATAAAATCGTATTAGAAACAAACTACTTAAATTTGCTCTCCAGAAAAACGAATATGCTTCAATGAATTGTAACAATGTACTTAAACGAAGGAAAATCTTCTGTTTTTTTATGTTGTTAGACTTTTATCATCTTATATCTTAAATAAATACCAAAGACAAGTATCTATCTCATACTTCAACTCATATCTTATATGTCCTTTATTAGTGCAAACAAAAACTATCCTTCTATTGCCTGCAAGTTTCTCCTCATACACCTTATCTATCACGTCAATTTTGACTGTTTTATCATCATATTTGAACTTGTATGGTATTATTTTATTTTTGTTAGATTCAAAAACTACAACTGTATCTATTGGTTTATTTACTATCTTCATAATCTAATCCTCTCTTAAACCTGAATATCCACCAGAAAATCAATAACTATACGACTACAGCATATTTATCAAAATTCAATAATATTTCAGGGTAAACTTTATGTTTAAACAATAATAGAACTAACTCACAGTTTTAAACGTAGTCATGAGCATTTTGATAACGGGAAGTTTTGCAATTTTAAAGTAAACTAGACATCATAGTATATTCATCATTACTCCCCACTCCTCCTATCATATGGTTTAGATCACTGTTAACGAATACTCCTCTCTTGATTAAATCTTTTCCATATCTTTCTCTTAATCTATCAACTACTCTGTCTAAGGCCACGTTTTTTTGGTGATTTTTTTTGGTGAATATGCTGAGTTGTGAAAATTGCGAACTGCTTATATCACAAAGCCTTATTGTAAATTGCCTTAATGGTGTGCCATCCCATATCTCATCAAATACCTCTTTTGCTATTTGGTATATTTCAAAAGTTGAATCTGTAGGTGTGTATATCTTTCTTTGGTGGCTTTTGTATGAAAAATCACCGTTTTTAATACCTATATATATCAACCCTGTTTGCATATTTGCTTGCCTTAGTCTATTTGCTGCTGTTTCTACTAGACTTAATATTATTAAATATGCTGTCTGTTTATCACACACATCAAATTTTATAGTGCTTCCATTTCCTATACTTTTAATTGGTATTTCTTCGTTCTTTTTTACATCTGAACTATCTTTACCCCATGCATATTGGTATATAAGCCTTCCATGTGATTTAAGTGTTTTTGATATAAATTCGTAATCACTATTTGCTAAATCTCCTATTGTCTGTATTCCTATTTTCTCTAACTTTTTTTTAGTTTGTCTTCCAACCATAAACAGCTTTGAAACTGGAAGTGGCCATAACTTCTTAGGTACTTCTCCTAGAAATATCGTATCTACTATATTTGGCTTTTTCAACTCTCCTGCCATTTTTGCAAGTAGTTTGTTTGAGGATATTCCTATATTTACTGTAAATCCTAACTCTCTGTTTATTCTATCTTTTATATCATATGCTACCTTTATAGGCCCTCCAAAATAACTATCTAATCCTGTATAATCCATAAAACATTCATCTATACTGAACACTTCTATTTTGGGTGAATATTCACTTAAAATTTTCCTAAACGCTTTACTACTCTTTACGTATAAGTCATAATTAGGAGGAACTACTTTTAGTTTTTTGCACTTTAACCTCGCTTCAAATAAACTCTCACCTGTTTTTATCCCCAGTTTTTTAGCTGGAATTGATTTTGCTAGCACTATACCTCTTCTTGATGATATATCTCCTCCTACTATTGCTGGTATATTTCTTATATCTTCTTCTATCCCTATTTGCTTGTTATATGCTGCTTGCCATGAAAGAAAAGCTGAGTTAACATCAATATGCATTATTAATCTTGGTGACATAAAACCATCCTTCCCGAACGTAAGTTCGCGTTTGTATTATTATATCACTCTGTCAAATATTTTAGAACTATTTTTATATTCCACTAATGTATATTTTTGTAAAAATAAAAACTAGCTCATTTTTTTATTGAGCTAGTTTTAGTCTTTTATTCTTTTTATATTACTTTTACTTTTTCTCTCTCTAGCACTACTTGTAGCGCTGCTGCAAGTTGATCTGGACATGAAGTAGATTTTGGACCACATTTTATATCTTTCAATCTACTTATTACTTCTTCTATTTTCATACCTTCTACCAATTTAGCAACTGCTTGAAGATTGCCAGGACAGCCTCCTGTAAATAAAACATTTTTTACTATGCCTTGTTCTACTTCAAATGTTATTTGCTTTGAGCATACTCCATTCGTCTTATAATTATACACCATATTTAAGTCAAACTCCTTTCGTAAGTAATTTAATAATTTAACAGTTTTCTTCACATATTTTTATATTATAACATATATCAACCTTATCTACTATTAGTTTATGTTATTAATCATATAGTTGTTTCTTAAATGTTTCTTAAAAATAATTAAATTTCTACTTTTTGTATCTTAGATGTAGTAGTTAACTATACTTCTGCTTTAAACAACCAAAAATATCTTTTAATACAAAAAAATAGACATCCTATTATGTTATAATAAACATATCAATATCCAAATAATATTTGGAATATACAAGGAGTGATTAAATGAAAAATGTAGTAGAAAGATTTTTAAAATACGTGAAGTTTGATACTGAATCTGACGAATTTTCTGAGACTTGTCCGAGTTCTAAGAAACAACTTAACCTTGCAAATGAATTAGTAAAAGAATTAAATGAATTAAATCTAACTGATGTAAGCGTAGATGAAAACGGTTATGTTATGGCTACACTTCCTTCTAATAGTGATAAAAACCTTCCTTCTATAGGTTTTATAGCTCATATGGATACTAGCCCTGACATGTCTGGTGCAAATGTTAATCCACAAATAGTAGAGAATTATGACGGAAATGATATTGTTCTTAATGATGATAATAATATAATCCTTTCCCCAAATGACTTCCCTTCACTTAAAGATTATGTGGGAAAAACTTTAATTACAACGGATGGAACTACTCTGTTAGGTGCTGATGATAAAGCAGGTATAGCTGAAATTATGAGTGCTGTGGAGTTCTTAGTTAACAATCCAGATATCAAACATGGTGATATAAAAATAGCATTTACTCCAGATGAGGAAATAGGTAGGGGTGCTGATTTATTTGATGTAAAAAAATTTAATGCTGATTTTGCATATACTGTAGATGGCGGGCCTATTGGTGAGCTTGAATACGAAAACTTCAATGCTGCTGGTGTTACGATAAACGTTAACGGTAGAAATGTTCACCCAGGATCTGCAAAGAACAAAATGATAAATTCTTCACTAATTGCTATAGAGTTCAACTCAATGTTACCAGTATTTGATAAACCTGAATACACTGATGGATATGAAGGTTTTTATCATCTAATCGATATGAAAGGTACTGTTGAAAACTCATCACTTAGATACATAATAAGGGATCACGACAAAGAGAAGTTTGAAAATAAGAAAAATCTGATTAAAGACATAGCTGACTTTTTAAATAAAAAATACGGTAAAAACACTGTGAACTTTGAGCTTAAAGACCAATATTTCAATATGAAGGAAAAAATACTACCTGTTATGCATATAGTTGATACAGCTAGGCAAGCTATGGAGGCGTGTAATGTCGAACCTTTAATATGCCCTATAAGAGGTGGTACTGATGGCGCTAGATTATCTTTTATGGGATTACCTTGCCCTAACATGTTCACAGGTGGGCATAACTTCCACGGTAAATACGAGTATATATGTATCGAATCAATGGTTAAGGCTGTTGAAGTCATTGTTAAAATAGTTCAATTGTATAGTGAAAAATAGTTTTATAACATATAGCAGACTTTAAGTTCAAGTTCAAGGCGTGTTAAAATTGAGTAGCAGAGCTTATTTAGAGGTAAGTAAGTAACGGAAATTTGAAGACAACGCAGAAATTGGGCTTTTTTCTACAGTCTAAGGGATGTCTAACTAGACATCCCTATGTTATAGCTTATACTTTGTCAAAATGTTCAATCCAAATTAATCTAACATATAATCAATCACATGCTTTATAATACTAGGTGTTTTTTCTAATAAATCTGGCTGATATACTCTCTCTGTAAACTTGTGTAAGTCTTTTCCCCATGGCCCTATATTTATTACTGGTATTTGAAGCTCTTTTAGTTCCTTCAATGGTACTGTATATAGCGTTGAATAAAGTGGCATATTTGTTGATATATATGGGATTGTTTCTTCGCTATTTAAAAGCCCTGTGTAACTCATGTCTGATATGCCCATAAAATAATTTTTACTTACATAGTTTTCACCGAATTCTTTTGTTGTAAATTCATTTATTATATTACTTATATTCTTTATTTTATCTGATATATTTTCTAATTTTATATTTGATATATGTGGATAATATGGTGGCACAAATGATATTACTACAACAGGAGATTTATCATATGCGTATTCTAGAGTCTTTTTAGTTAGCGAAAATCCACATTCAGCCAGATTAATATCACCAGCCTTTAGCTCTTTTTCAAGCTCTCTCATTTCATTGTTATATGCATCTATAAATACATCTTTTCCATTTGTTTTTGCTTCTTTATAAATTTCCTCAAATGTCTTTACATTTACTTTGTAATTCAGTTTTTCTTTCATGCTATTAACAAGACTGTATCTATCATAGCTTTTTAAAAGATGCTCTATCGCCTCTTCAAAAGATTCGTTACAAATAGTTTTAAGTTTTTCTATAATTTCTTTTGGTGTAGTGTTAAGAGTAAGGACACTAAAGTAACCTCCTGCAAATTCTGGTACTGAAACATCATATCTCTCTTTTTTATCTCTAAAGTATATCCATGAAGGTGGTGGAGATATTTCTTCGCCTTCTACATCTGAAAAATCATTATTTACTTCTATTCTTCTTATAATTTCTGATAGTATCAGTGATGGATTAAGCCCTTGATATATATCACCTATATGAGTTTTTTTACCTCTTATATATATTTGGCACATTATCTTTCCTACTGAACCTTCGTAAAGCACACCTTGATTTTCAATCTGCCTTTGGTGTGGCTCAGAGTTTATCAATAGCTTATATTCTAATCCATATTTATCTTTTAACTTATTCAGTAACCTAACTCCATCTCTCATCCCTAGTGATAGATTTTCTTCATCTGGCACAGATAAAAAGAGTATATTCCCTTTAAATTCTTTTATCTTAGAATATTGCTCCAATATATAAAGCTGCAAAGCTATACCTGCCTTCATATCACAGGTTCCTCTTCCAAATATCCACTTATCATTTTCTAAATCTACTCTAACTTCTTGCGATACATTAATCTCTTTTAGCTTTTGTTTTATTTTATCTACATTATAAGCATATTCTGATAATACACCGTAGTCTAGAGAGTCAACTACATCATGATGATTTATAAGTATGATAGTGTCATTACTAGTTCCCTTCACTAGTCCCCACACAACACTTCTGTCAAAGCAATCTTCTTTTGATAACTTGTATTTCCCATAATACTCAGGATTTTGGCTAAAATAATCTATGTTTTTTATATGCTCATAAATATAATCCTCGACATTCCTTTCTAATACAGTTCCTGTGTCGCTTTTAATCGCTACTAATTCTTTAAATACTTTGTAGATATCTTTTCTCATATATTTTCCCCCCGCGCAGATGTTATTAATTACGATTTTATCATATAATGACTATTTTTTATTAGAATATAATTAAGAATAATCAATATGTACTTTCTATTTTTTTACATTTTTTTATTTTTTCTGTATTTAATTTACTATTAAATTTTTTTCCTTATGAAAATGTTACATTAAATTCATATTTTTTTAATCCCACTGTATTTTATTGTATAATATGATTATATTTAAAAGGATTTTTGCTGGGAATAATATTCTTATTTAATGCACAATCCTACACACCATTTATTAGGAGGTATATTATATGGAAATGAAATGGAGTTTAAATGAATTGTATTCTTCGTTTGAATGTACAGAATTTACAAATGACTTTAATAAATGTCGTAATTTATCAAGCGACTTTTGCAATTGGAGTAAATCAAATCTTAACGATTTCACCAATCCTGTCAATACGATTAAAAAATACTTAGAGTTAAGCGATCAAATAAATAATTGTCTTGAAAAATTAGATGAATTTTCATCGCTGTCTTCATGCGTTAATACTAAAGATGAAACTGCTGCAAAATATTGCGACAAACTACAAATGATAGAGTCTGATTTAACTATTCCTAACGTTTTATTTATGAAATATCTAAAACGTTTAGATAATCTGCAAGAAATAATTAATTCGGACAATTTACTTAAGGAACATGATTTTTATTTAAACGAGCTTGCTAATAAATCAAAATATTTGCTAAGCGATAATGAAGAAATGTTGATTTCTAAAATGAAAAATACTGGTTCAAACGCTTTTTCTACACTTCAGGATGTTGTATCTTCAAACTTAATGGTCGATATTGAGCTTGACGGAAAGAAACAACAACTTCCTCTTTCTGTTGTTAGAAACTTAGCTTATGACAAGGACTCTATAGTAAGACAAAAAGCTTACTTGGCAGAACTCAAATCTTATAAAAAAATTGATGAAACATCTGCTGCCTGTATTAATGGAATAAAAGGTGAAGTTATTACTTTATCAGATAGACGAGGTTATAATTCTCCTCTTGAAAAAACTCTTATAGATTCTAGAATGGATAAAGAAACTTTAGACACTATGCTATCTACTATAAAAGACAGACTACCTGTTTTTCATAAATATTTAAAAACTAAAGCAAAACTATTAGGTCATAAAAACGGCCTACCATTCTATGATTTGTTTGCCCCTATTGGAGATAAAGAAATTACTTTTTCTTATCCTCAGGCAAGAAAATATATAGTTGATAATTTTAGAACTTTTAGTGATAGACTTGCTGATTTTGCTGATAATGCATTTGAAAAAAGGTGGATTGATGCTGAACCTCGAGAAGGTAAAGTAGGTGGTGCATTCTCCGATGAAATTCGTTGTATTGGTGAAAGTAGGATTTTATCCAATTTCAACAATAATTATAGCAGCATGGCTACTCTTGCTCATGAGTTAGGTCATGGTTATCATGCGTATTGTTTAAAAGATGAATCTTTTTTCAACTGCGAATTTACTATGCCTACTGCTGAAACTGCTTCTATTCTTTGTGAAACTATAGTTAGAGAAGCTGCTCTTAAAACTGCTACTGCTGATGAAGCTCTTACTATTTTAGAAATGTCTATTTCAAATACAACTCAAGCAATAGTTGACATATACAGTCGTTATCTATTTGAAACTAAACTTTTTGAGATAAGAAAAGATCATGCTTTATCTGTTGATGAACTAAACAATACAATGTCAGAAGCTCAAAAAGAAGTTTATGGTGATGCTCTTAATCATGAATTCTTACATCCATACACGTGGGCATGTAAAGTTCATTATTATTATGCAGATACAAACTTCTACAACTTCCCTTATGCTTTTGGAGAGTTATTTGCTAAAGGACTATATGCTGAATATCTAAAACAAGGTGATAAGTTTATTGATCTTTATGATAAATTGCTAGTTGAAACTGGTAAAAACGATATAGCTACTATTACTAACATGGTTAATATAGACGTACATGATAAAGAGTTCTGGAAAAGTTCTCTTGATGTAATAGAAAAAGATATCAATAAATTTATTGAGTTAAGTGAGAAAATGTTATAGGTTTATTGTGAATTATTATTAATGTAAAGAAGCATATCTTGATTTCTTTGAAAACTGATATGCTTCTTTGTGACTTAATTAGTTATCTTTGTTGGTCATGTGGTAACTAATAAATTTATTAGTTCAGTTTTTGGATTGTTTTTCTTGCTCTGAGTAACTGAAACATGTCTTTCTCCCAAATATCCACTCTTCTAGAGAGTCAACTACACTATGATGATTTATAAGTATGATAGTGTCATTACTAGTACCCATACAACACTTCTGTCAAAGCAATATTCTTTTGATAGCTTGTATTTCCCACAACACTCTAGATTTTGACTAAAATAATCTATTATCCTCGACATTCCTTCTAATACAGTTCCTGTGTCACTTTTAATCGCTACTAATTCTTTAAATACTTTGTAGAATTCTTTTCTCATATTCTATGTTAAGAAAATTTAAATATTTCTTTTCTATATTTTGACATTTTTCCTGCATTTATTCTACTATAATGGTTTTATAATCATAAAATAAATTATAGAAAGGAGTAACACTATGAAAAATCTAAGGAAAAAAGTTGATTTAGGTTTAACTTGCAATGCAGATATTAAATGCCTATGCCATTGTTGGACTGATCACGCTAAAGCAGGTAATTACAAGTCATTATATAAAGCATTACATTAAAATTTAAAAAAGGTTGTTGCATTTCTGTATATTCAATGCACCAACCTTTTTTTAATATGTATAAACTTTTTACCTTAAAAAATGTTACATTTAATTAATAACGCTATATTTTGTTGTATAATATTATATGATTATATTTAAAGGGATTTTGCTGGGAATAATATTCTTATTTTAATAGCACAATCCTATAGACCATTTATTAGGAGGTATATTATATGGAAATGAAATGGAGTTTAAACGAACTATATTCTTCATTTGAATGTACGGAATTTATTAATGATTTTGAAAAATGTAATGAATTATTGGGGGAGTTTTGTGATTGGAGCAAGTCAAACCTTAGTGTCGTTACTAGTCCAACTGGCACTATCAAGAAATATCTAGATTTGAGTAAAAAATTAGGTGATTTTTTTGAAAAATTATATGCATTTTCTTCGCTGTCTTTGAGTGTTAATACTAAGGATGAAAACGCTACAAAATATTGCGATAAATTGCAAATGATGGCTTCTAACTTTACAACACCAAATGTTCAATTTAAGAAATATTTAGGTAAATTGGATAATCTAGATGAAGTTATTAACTCAGATAATTTTCTTAGAGAACATAGCTTCTATTTAAAAGAACTTGCCAATAAATCAAAATTCTTATTAAGTGATAATGAAGAAGTCTTAATCTCTAAAATGAAAAACACTGGTTCTAGTGCCTTTTCTACTCTTCAAGGTATGGTATCTTCAAACTTAATGGTTGATATCGAGCTTGACGGTAAGCATAAACAGCTTCCTCTTTCTGTTGTTAGAAATTTAGCTTATGATAAAGATCCAATCGTAAGACAGAAGGCTTACTCTGCTGAGTTGAAAGCTTATAAAAAGATTGATGCATCCTCTGCAGCTTGCATCAACGGTGTAAAAGGAGAAGTTATTACTATATCGGATATGAGAGGATATACATCTCCTCTTGAAAAAACTCTTATAGATTCTAGGATGGATAAAGAAACTCTTGATGCTATGCTTGAAGCTATTAAAGAAAAACTTCCTGTTTTTCACAAATATTTAAGAACTAAAGCAAAATTACTAGGTCATAAAAGCGGACTTCCATTCTATGATTTGTTTGCTCCTATGGGGGACAAAGAAATTAAGTATACTTATCCAGAGGCAAGAAAATATATTGTTAATAATTTCAGAACATTCAGTGATAAGCTTGCTGATTTTGCTGATAATGCATTTGAGAAAAGGTGGATAGACGCTGAGCCTAAGGAAGGTAAAAGGGGTGGTGCATTCTGCTATGGAATCCATTCTATTGGCGAAAGTAGAATACTATCTAACTTTAGCAACACTTATAGCAATATGACTACTTTAGCACATGAGTTAGGTCATGGTTATCATGGGTATTGTTTAAAGGATGAATCTACATTTAACTGCAATTATCCTATGCCTATCGCTGAAACTGCTTCTATCTTTTGTGAAACTATAGTTGGTAAAGCTGCTCTTAAAACAGCTACTGATGAAGAAGCTTTCACGATTTTAGAGATGTCTATATCTGATTCTACACAAGTAATTGTTGATATCTACAGTCGTTATTTATTTGAGACTAAGCTTTTCGAGATAAGAAGAGACCACGCTTTATCTGTTGATGAGCTAAACAATATTATGCTAGAAGCCCAAAAAGAAGCTTATGGGGATGGTCTTGACCATGAAATCCTCCATCCATATATGTGGGCATGCAAGGTTCACTACTATTATGCAGATGCTAATTTCTATAACTTCCCTTATGCATTTGGTGATTTATTTGCTAAGGGATTATATGCCGAATATTTAAAACAAGGGGATAAGTTTATTGATACTTACGATAAACTATTATCTGAAACTGGGAAAAACGATATAGCTACTATCACTAACATGGTTAATATAGACGTACATGATAAAGAGTTCTGGAAGAGTTCTCTTGATGTGATAGAGGAAGACATCAATAAGTTTATTGAGTTAAGTGAGAAAATGTAATAATTCATTCATTGATTATTACCAAATATTAAAGAAGCATATCTTGGTTTCTTCGGAAACGGATATGCTTCTTTTTATAATTCACTAATTATTCATACTTATTCTTTAGATTATTAATACGCCTCTAATGTCCCCCTATCTATTGCAATCTTCTCTGTTATCACAAACATTATGATTCCGATTAGAGCATATATTAAAGCTACTACTATCTCTTGTCCTATTAAACTATAAACTCCTTCGCCTACACCGTTTCCTATTAACTTTGCTGCCTTTATACTTCTAGATAGTGGCATGTAATACGTTATCTTTTGTAATCCGCTCGGGAGCTTAGCTATTGGAATAATAGCTCCGCTCAAAAGCTTCAATATCATTACTACACTGTTCATTATCAAATTCATATCTCTTGTAACTAACCCTAAGCTTGATATTATAAGACCAAAGCATGTCGCTGATATCATTGCTATAAAAATAGCTAAAGCTAACAACACGAAATTAACACCTGCAAAGCTTATATTAAAAATTATACTGCCAGCTATAAAACCGATAGCAACAGTAAAGAAGGAATCTATTACATGCATAAATGCTTTGCTTACAAATATATATATGTTGTTTGCTGGTGATGCTGTTACAAGTTTTAATGTACCTGCTCTGCGGTCGTTTGATAAGACCGTTCCTACCCCAAATATACAGTTATATGTACATAGTATAATTGAGTTACCTATAACCCACGGCTTTATGTCTTTTGCCTTAAAAGCATATCCAGCTAACAAACAATAGAATACTAACTGAAATATAGGATTTACGATTTTAACTAATATATATATTTTGGGATCTAACCATCCAAATAATGCCTTAAATGACATCATCGACTGTCTAAAAAATCTTGCTATCATTAATACACCCCCAAAGTTGCTTTTATTCTAGTTTTTTTGTCTATCTGAGCATACAGTATTATTGCTAAAGCTGTATATATAACTGTGAGAGTTATAAGCGATATTAGACATGTCCTAAATTCGACCATATCCTGAACACCCGCAACACACATTCTGAGCATTTTTATTGACCAAGTTGGTGATAAAGTATAAGATATCCATCTAGTCCATGTTGGTAAAATACTAATTGGAAATATGACTCCACATAGTATAAATATAGGATATTCAAGGCAATTCATCAGCGCTCTAGCATTTCTTGATAATGTAAAACATGATGCTAGTAGCATTGATATTCCTATAAACGATATAATTGTAAGGATAAATACAAACATGAACAGGTATGGATTTGCTATAGTCATATTTTCCGAAAATACTATAGCTATAAATACATAAGTTATTAGCATAGACATAACACCTAATATTATATTTCCTATTATTTTTCCTAGCATTATTATTCTAAAGTCTGCTGGCGTAGATGTGATAATCTCTAATGTCCCCATATAACGCTCTCTTTCTATATCTCCTGCTGACGAAAAACAAATAGAGCTCCATAAACTCATGAAACCAGTACCTAGTATTACAAACGATACAAAATTATCATGCCCTGAATCTCTATACATTAAGTACATAATCAATCCGTATATAATAGGCTGTACTAATACACAGAATTTGAATGTGGCCCTTGCAAACGACTGCTTCATTTGTAATTTACAACTTTCTAGTATGATATTTAATGTCTTTTTCATATCTCTTCACCTACTAGCTTGATATATGCATCTTCTAGTGAAGCAACTCTATGATTAATGTTTTTAATTTTACATCCATTCATTATTTTTATTGCATCTTCTGTAATATCATTATCTCCAGAGTATTGTATTTGCACGACTTGAAACTGATCAATATCTTTTATATTGACTGCTTCAACATTATTTAGGACAGTAACTTTTTTTATAATATCTTGGTTGACATTTAACGCCTTTATCTCGAGAATAGATTTGCCTACTGTTAATTTTTTTAGTCCACTTGGTGTATCAAGCGCCTTTATCTTTCCCCCATTTATTATTGCAACTCTGTCACATAACTCCTCTGCTTCATGCATATAGTGTGTTGTGAGCAATAGAGTTTTCCCTCTGTCTTTGAGCTTATTTATAATACCTCTCAAATCTCTAGCTCCTATTGGGTCTAATCCTATTGTAGGTTCATCTAAAAATATAATCTGAGGATTATTTATTAAACCTCTTGCTATCTGAAGTCTCTGTTTCATTCCTTTAGAAAATGTCTCCACCTTCTCGCCTTCTCTGCCTTTTAACCCTACCATCTCTATTAACTCAGGTATTCTTTTTTTCTGTATACTTCTATCTATTTTATATAAATCAGAAAAATATATTAGATTATCTTTAGCACTTAGTCTCCAGTAAAGATTTCTTTCTCCTCCAAATATAAAATTAATCTTTGAGCGAAGTTTTTTTGCCTCTTTGAATGTATTATGCCCTAGTACCTTAGCTTCTCCTGATGTAGGAGCAAGTAGCGTAGACAATATTTTTATAGTTGTTGTTTTCCCTGCACCATTTGGTCCAAGCAAGCCAAATATCTCTCCTTTATTTATGGAAAATTCTATACCTTTTAGAGCTCTTACTTTTGATTTTTTCTTGTTAATTATGCCTTTTGTTATCTGATATTCTCTAGTTAAATTTTTCACCTCAACCGCAAACGTCATATAAACCTCCTTGTATTTAGATAGTAGTCTAATTAGATGTTTTTCTTATAAGATATTTATATTATATTTAACTTTTTAATATCAGTCAAGTTTTTTAACCATAAAAAAACAACTGTTTTTGTTTAATTTTCATTAAACAAATAACCAGTTGCTTTTCCAAACGATTCTTCAATTTTTTTAACATCCGCTCTAAAATATTTTGTTGATTTAACCTTATCTTCTACTATTAGGCCTTCTTTTTTTAGTAGTTCTAAATGATGTGAAATCGTAGCTGTAGTCAAATTTAATCTACTCGCAAGAACTTTTCCGTATGTCGGATTACTTATAAGATGTCTTAGTATTTCGAGTCTAGTTTGATCTGATAATACCTTCATAGTTTTTGCTATGTCTTTAACCTTCTCTTTTGTATCTAAACTAAACCTTCTAGCATCAAAAATGGTTACTATTTTATCATCATTAAATATCCTTATATTATGTGGACTTATAAAATATGATGCTATAAAATAATACTCCTTATACTGTGATACCCTGTAAAATTTCTTTCCCATGATACTTTGAGCTACTTCCAAAGGTGGATCTTTTATCAACATATAATTTACATCTTTTATTGCTTTATCATATATTTCTATATTGCCGTTTATATATACATCTAGTTCATCATAGACAATTCTCATTAGTTTAACGATATTGTTTTGTAAAAACTCAGTACTATCTAATATATCTTTTATATCAAATGAATTATAATAATGTTGATACTCTTTTTCCTGTATGATATTTTGTATTACATCAGTATTTTCTCTAGCATTTTTTATTTCTTGTTTTGTAAATGCTTCTGAAAAGAGCTTATACAAAAACTCTATATCATCTTTATTTTCTATTTCTTCAAAAAAACTTTCTATATCATTTAGGCTGTTTATATCTAACATAAATTCAATAAATTCTATTCCTTTAAGCTTTAATTTTGATATTAACACCAATATATCAAGATAATCTTTATCCACTATTTTTTTATGCATATGTTCTAACCATTTTTTTGCGTAATTGTGATGCTTGCTATCTGCTAAAACGTGGATAGCTGAAATAGTTTCTACTATTTTGGATCTGCCAACATTAACAATAGTATCTTTTGT
Organism: Abyssisolibacter sp. ZYX002; assembly: GCF_056892235.1. Lineage (NCBI taxonomy): Bacteria > Bacillati > Bacillota > Clostridia > Eubacteriales > Clostridiaceae > Abyssisolibacter > Abyssisolibacter sp. ZYX002. The sequence goes on along the minus strand of NZ_JARMXH010000004.1, from coordinate 157,655 downwards.
ATTGCTATTTATATCTAGTGGCATGTATTTCACCTCGTTATTAAACTTTATTTTTATAAATAGGATGTCACAAGACATCCTATTTATATTTCATTTATATAAGTTAAAATATAATTTTAACTAATTCTCCGAATATAAAATTAATTGGTGGACTTATAATCTTTTCTATTACATCAAATATTATCAATACTATTAATATAATAGTTCCTTTTGTTTGCAAGTGATAGTATACCTCTGTATTTTTTAGATTAAACAGACTAAAAAATACATGAGAACCATCTAACGGTGGTATAGGAATCAAATTAAACACCATAAGTACTATATTAATTTGCGAAGCATATTTTAACACGTCTATAACTATATCAAATACTTCTTGGCTCTTTATAGAATATGGTAATTTAAAACTCAATTTTATGAGCAATAAAAAAACTATTGCCATCAAGAAGTTCATAGCTGGTCCAGCCAACGAAACTAGTATATCGTCTCTTCTAGGCTTTTTAAAATTACTAGGATTGATTATAACTGGTTTAGCCCATCCAAACCCCATAAGTAATAGCGTTATAAATCCAAGTGGATCTATATGTGCTAATGGACTAAGTGTCAATCTACCTTGATATTTTGGGGTATCATCTCCTAGTAATACTGCTACTTGTGCATGTGCATATTCATGGAATGAAAAAGCAACTAGTATCCCAGGTAAGATCATAAGCATATGCCTTATATCAAAATTTAGTATATTCACTTTTATTTTTCCTCCTTACTGCTTACATGTTCTATATACTTATCCAGTATATATTAAAAGTACATTGTTTGCAAATAGTCCTTAATTTCTTTTTTATACTGCAATGATATTTTATTTATGATATCTAGCTTTGGAGATTTAAAATCATACCCATCTATATGCGCTATAGGCAATACTCCTACCGATGTACCTGTCATAAATACTCCATCAATATCTGCCAAATCATCTTTATATACGTTTTCTTCTACTATAGGTATTCTTAGTTTTTTACATATACCTATAATATGGTTTCTTGTTACTCCTAATAATACGTCTTTTGATATAGAAGTATATATGCTATTATTTTTAACGAAAAATATATTTGATCTACTTCCTTCTGTAATATATCCATTATGGTTAACTATTAATGCTTCAAACGCATTATTTAATTGCAGTTTTTCATTTATGCCCTTTTTAAATTCTGTATTCATACTTTTTATATTTGGATTTTCTCTTTCCACATCAACAAGTATTGTCTTTATACCTTTTTGGTATACTTCTTGCTCTGGATAATAACTTTTTATACAGCATATCAGTATGTTTTCTTTGTTATTATCAAATCCACTCACAAAAATCTTGACGTTTATATTCTCACATTTATTTATTTTCACTAATCTTTCTATTAAATCCTTAAAATACTGTAACTTATAATTAAGCTTATGTCCCAGTAGCTGTACTGATTTGTTTAATCTCTCTATGTGTTCTTCTAAAAACAGAGGTTTTTTATCTATAAGCCTTATAACTTCATAGATGCATTTATCTCCTAACCTAATAAAACCCTCATCATTGTTCTGTTTATATTCTATATCATTATATATATACAACTCTTTATAAGATTCGTTTTTCATACTAACCTCCAATAATATATTCCTTATCTATGTTTGTTATTATAAACTACTAAGCTCTGTTTATTCAAGTATTTACTCATATACTATTTTAATATTATTATATCAAAGGTCTATTATTGTCTTTGTTTATTATTCTGTCTTTTTTTATAATACTAGAAAATGCCCTACTTAATCTAACTACTGATTCTTTTATTTTATCTTCACTATTGCTTACAAAACACAAACGCAATTCCTTACCTTGAGTTGGAATATCGTAAAATGCATCTCCAGGAATAAATGATACTCCTACATTTAATGCTTCATGTAGTAATTTACGAGAATTAATAGGAGCAAGTATTTTACCCCAAATATAAAAACCTCCTTTTGGTAATGAAAAATCTAAATACTCATTTAATGATTTAGTGATATGTCTAGCCATTATATCTCTTCGTTTTTTATAAATTTTCCTCAATACCTCTAGATGCTTTGTCAATTCTCCTTCTTTCAAATATAGATTTAATAATAATTGAGATAGATTGTTACTGTGCAAATCTGTGTACTGTTTTTCCATAGCTACACGACTTATTAATGTTGGATGAGCTACTATGTATCCCAATCTTAATCCCGGCATTATTATTTTTGAAAAAGTACTAATATATATAATACCTTCATAATTACTAGTGGCTTTTAATGATACTGGTGGTTTTTCATCATAATAAAAATCACTATATGGGTCATCTTCAATTATTAATAATCTATTGTTAATAGCTAATTCTATAAGCTCTTTCCGCTGCTTTTTTGACATTACATTTCCACTAGGATTTTGATATGTTGGAATAGTATATATAAATTTGGGTCTATATCTGACGATATAATCTTTTAAAATATCTAACCTTGACTCGTTTTTGATAGGTAGACTCAAAATTCTAGCTCCTGCCGCTTTTAATACAGGCATTACTCCAATATACGTTGGAGCTTCTACTACTACATAATCCCCTGGTTCAATGAGCACTTTTGAAATTAAATATATTCCTTGTTGAGAGCCTGATGTTATCATTATATTATCATATTTAGCTTTGATTTGTTTTTCTACAAGCATCTGTGCTATATTTTGCCTTAACCCACTCAATCCTTCTATTGACATATATCCAAAGTCTTGTCCTTTAAAATACTTCATGTTTTCACAAAACAATTGCTTGAATTTATCTAAAGGATAAAGCTCAGGATCTGGCATACCTGCATCTAGTGAAATCCTATCCAACATCATTGAGCTATTTATAATTTCAGTCATTAAAGATGACATTGATAACTGCCCATAAGGTCTAAAAAACTCATCCCATTGTATTTTGTGTTTTAATTTATTCTTTTGATTATTCTCCTTTATAACATAAGTTCCGCTACCTGTTTTAGTATTTACATACCCATTTTTCTCTAAGTAACGATATGCGTTGATTGTTGTAGTCCTACTAACTTTAAAAAGAGTAGCTAGCTCTCTTTCTGAAGGCAGTTTATCACCTTCCTTTAAAAAGCTATCATCAATTTTGTCTATTATAATCTTAGCAATTTGCATATAAAGTGGAGATTTCTTATTTAATTTTTTATTAATTATCATTTTGGATATATCCATTTTAATGAAACACCTCTCTAATATCCAATTATAACACATTTTTAGATAATTGGTTATTTACAATGTTTTTCGTATTTATTAAAATTTATTACAAGACAGGAGTGATTCATATAAAAAATATAAAAATTGAAATAATTAAAGAAGTATTTTTTGATACTCTGCCTATTCTGCTTGGAGTAATACCTTTTGGCTTTACCTGTGGAATAATGGGAGTATCATCTGGATTTTCTGCATTTGAAATAATATTAATGTCTATGCTAGTTTTTGCTGGTGCTTCTCAATTTGTAGCAATATCTATGATTGGATCGGGTGTAACTAATATAGCCGTAATTGGATTAACAACACTTTTAGTAAATCTACGTCATCTTATATTGGGAGCATCTTTAGCTCCGTATATACTTAAGCAAAAAAACTATCTACAGGCTCTTATTGCCTTTGGATTGACTGATGAAAGCTATGTTCTCACAGTAAATAGAATAGAAAAAAACGGGTATAACTACCACTATCATTTAGGACTCCACACTATTCTTTATATTGTGTGGACTCTTTCCACTGCCTTAGGAGCTGTTCTTGCAAACCATATATCTAATCCTCTAAAATGGGAAATAGATTTCATCATACCTGCTACTTTTCTAGTGCTGCTTATACCTAGATTAATTAACAAAGCTAGCCTATTAGTTTGCCTTGTATCTGGAATTACATCGATTATAGGTTCGCTATTTTTACCTGGAAAATGGTATATTATTATAGCTTGTCTGATGGGAAGTATTACTGGTTTTGTTTGTGAAAGGAGGAGTGTAAATGCAAAATAATCTTGTATTTATAATCGTTATAATGGCTATCTTAACATACCTTACTAGAATTGGTAGTCTTATTATACTTCGTTTTACGGGTATTCCTACATGGTTAGAAAAAATAATGAAATATATACCAACTGCTATTTTAACATCACTGATTGTTCCTTCTTTACTTCTTCCTAAGGGATACATAGATTTGACTTTAAATAATCATTATCTTATTGCTGGAATTGTAGCTATTATTATTGCAATAAAAAAAGACAATATCATATTGGTCATATCTAGTAGTATGACTGTTATATTGGCATTAAATTGGCTAGAAGGTGTTTTATAAAAAACACTTTAGACTATAGACAAAAGCCCAATTTCTGCGTTGTTATTAAAATTTCCGTTGCTCACTTACCTCTAAGTAAGCTCTGCTACTCAATTTTAACACGCCTTGAAATTAAACTCTTACTAAAGTCTGTTAGATTGATGACTATGTCACCAATCTAGTTTTTACAAAACAATTTCTAGCCAACTTTGTAATTTATTAAAATAATATTATTCCGGATAATTTGTTATTTCCATTATACTTTTATATAATTTCTTCATTCTAGGATACATTTTTTTATATACTTTGTTATAAAGCTTTGAATATATCTCTATATTCTTCTTATCTGGTATAAACTCATCCTTATATTGAACCATACTCTTTACTGCTTCATCAAAACTATCATATATACCTAATGCTACGTAACAAACTATAGCGGCTCCTAGTCCTGATGTCTCATGAGTTTGGACTCTATAGACATTTCTGTTAAGAGCATCTGCTGTTATCTGGCATATCTCATCACTTACGGATCCTCCACCTGTTAGAACTATTTCTTTCATGTACTTGCCAGATTTTCTTTGTATATTTTCTATTCCTTCTAGTAATGCATAACTTATACCTTCAATAATCGCTCGGTATATATGAACTCTGGTATGAACATCTCCAAAACCTATTATTGCTCCTTTTGCTTCTGGTTTTTTTATTCCAGCTCCCCAATAAGGCTGTAATATTAATCCGTGAGAACCTGGAGGTATTTCTTTTAGACGTTTATCTAATAATGACTCAGGTGATACTCCTAGCTTTTTTGCCTGTTGTTGTTCTTTCATGGCAAACTCTCTTTTAAACCATGAGATCATCCAATATCCTCTATATATCTGAACCTCAGGGTTATAGCATCTAGGATCTACTGCTGGATAAGGGGGATTATATTTTGACACTTCATAATATCTCTCAGTTGTAGTTTGTATTGTAACTGTTGATCCTAAGCTAATACTTCCTTTCGTCTCGTCAATACACCCTGTTCCTATTGTATCGCATCCTTTATCAGATCCTGATGCTATCACATATAATCCTTCTTTAATACCTGTTTCTTTTATTGCAGCATCAGATATCTTCCCCATTATAGTACCTGATTTAACTAGTTTCGGACACTTATCTCTATCTAATTCAAAAACATAATTCTTAATATCCAGCTTACCTGCCCATGTTTTTTTCTTGTGTTCAAATGGGATATGCCCTATCTGAGATGCTATTGAATCTACAAATTCTCCAGTAAGCTTATAGTTTATATATCCAGATAGCAGCAAGTATTTGTGTGTCCTTTCCCATATTTCTGGTTCGTTTTCTTTAATCCAGTTAGCTTTAAATTTCTTTCTATAACTTTCTATCTCATATGACATATTAATAGCTTTAACTGCTACTCTATATGGCATAGGCATTGGTTTTTCGCATTTAGCCATCCTTTGGTCTAGCCATAATATTGCAGGTCTTAGTGGCTCTCCATTTTTATCTACTACTACGCATGTATCACGTTGAGTTGTTACTGATACCGCTATTAAATTTTCCCACAAATCTGAATAGTCATTTTTTAGTTCATTGCACACATTACAGACCGTCTTCCAATAAAATGTTGCTTCTTGTTCTGCCCATCCTGAATTCACCGAAAAATATGGCTTAAATTCTCTCTTCCTCTTTGCTAACAATTGTCCTCTTTCATCAAATATCAACCCTCTTATACTTTGAGTCCCGCAATCTATTGCTAATACATATTGCTCCATATTTCCCCCCTAACTTTTAATCATTACTATTATATCAAAAAAGAACCATTAGTAAAATTTTATATCTTTTAATCATAAAAGTCTATAATCTTTATCTAACAGCTCTTCTTATCTAATTCTTAGCTACTTCTCTTTCTTTTTTTCACCTTGTACTATTCCATATAAGTTATCTACTACTATATCTCTTTTTATTAATAACAATTCTTTATTCTTACTAATTACTGCATTTTGCATATCTTTTATTGATATTTCTAATTTTTTTAAATTCTTAGCATTTTTATCATCTATTATCAATTTGTCTTTTAACTCATCTATGTAAACTGGAGTTTTACGTAATATTTTTGCACTGTTTTCCCAATCATTTTCTAATGCACTTAAATATGCACCTCTTATACAATAATTTATTCTATTTTTTTCTCCCTCTATATGCCCCTTATACAAATCGTAAAACGCTGCTAAACTCATATTTACATCATTTGTCTTATATAATATATCTAGAATATCTTTGTTATCTACTGCTATTGTTAATCCATTTACAGCAATCTCAAATTTACCTATATCTTCTTTGTCTGCTCCATCTCTTATTGTATCTAATTCATAGTCATTCCAGTTTCCATGTATCTCTTTGCATGTATTAGATACCTCTTGCCACATTTTTGAAATAATCTGAGCTATATCAGTTTTAGCCTCGCTATCCTGATTGTCTCCTACTATATTTTGATCTTCTTCTTCTGTATCACTGTCCTCATTCTTAGTATCTTTATCTTTACTTTCTTTATTACTATCATTATTATTATCGCTACTCTCTGGTTTATCTCCACTTAGTTCATCTTGGCTAATATCTGTTTTTTCAGGGTTAATCATTAGGTCATAAATCTTCTCTACATCCTCTATTATCTTATTATTACCTTCAGCTATTGTCTTCAGATGCTCTGGCAACTTATCTTTTTCTTCTTTATCACTTTCTTTTTTACAACTTGGTAAAAAAACTATAGTTAACACTATCATTAATATAATACAAATTTTTTTCATGATATTTCACCTCAACTTTATTATTCCCAAACTTGTTTTTTTAATATGCAAATATAAAGTGTAATATTTATAATAAATAATTTGAAATTTATTGTGTGGTTTGTTATAATAAAGTCAATAAATATCAAAAAAGCTCGACTAATGTAAATAACTTTTCTTGGCAATACTATAAATCACTTCATTGCAATACATTCTACCTGATATTTAATCTAAATACAAATATCTCTAATTGTTTATAAAAATTTATCGGTTATAGAATTATTTAACTAGTTTTTTATAATACTATAACTAATAAATAAACATATTGGAGGTAAGAAATGGCAAAATTCGAAGCAATAGTAAAAGTAATAAGTGATTTTGCATGGGGACCATTTATGATTGTCCTCTTAGTTGGAACCGGTATCCTACTAAGTTTTGGAACTAGATTTATTCAATTTAGGAAACTAGGTTATGCATTTAAATTGCTTTTTTCTAAAGATATAAATGGAGACGGAGACATAACCCCTTTCCAATCTCTTATGACGTCTCTAGCTGCTACTATAGGTACTGGTAATATTGCAGGTGTGGCTTCTGCTATTGCTGCTGGTGGACCTGGTGCAGTATTTTGGATGTGGTTTACCGCTGCTTTTGGAGGCGCTACAAAATATTCCGAAGCCTTATTAGCTCTCAAATACAGAATTACAAACGAAAAAAATGAAAAATCAGGTGGTCCTATGTACTATCTGAAATATGGTTTAGCAGATAACTATGGCGAAAGAGCAGGTAAATTTGGTTCAATAATAGGATGGTGCTTTGCTCTCTTTGGTTTATTTGCATCATTTGGTATTGGAAATATGGCTCAAGCAAACTCTGTAGCAACTTCTTTAAATGTAACCTTTGGTATTAGCCCAAAAATAGCTGGATTGGGCATTGCAGTTGCTACTGGCTTAGTAATTATAGGTGGTATTAAAAGCATAGGAAATGTTACTGATAAAATAGTTCCTATAATGGCTATCTCTTATATTTTAGGTGCTAGCGCCGTATTAATACTTCATGCTGACAAAATAATAACTGCATTTTCAATGATTTTTACTAATGCTTTTTCTAGTAAAGCTGTAACTGGTGGTCTTATAGGCACCGTTATACGATATGGAGTTGCTCGAGGTGTATTTTCTAATGAGGCTGGACTAGGTAGTGCAGCTATTGCACACGCAGCCTCAAGTAATGATGATCCTGTTTCTCAAGGAATCATAGGTTCTCTTGGCTCATTCATAGATACTCTTATAATTTGTACAATGACTGCCCTAGTTATATTAGTGTCGGGCTTAGTTAACATAGATGCTTCTGGATCAATGACTATAACAGACAATCTTACTTCTTCAGCACTTACTACCACAGCCTTTAGTGAAACTTTACCTAACGTTGGTGGATATATAGTGTCTTTAGGTTTGATGTTCTTTGCTTTTTCTACTATACTTGGGTGGTATTACTATGGATCAAAATGCTTGGAATACATAGCTGGCTTAAAAGCTGTTAGTATATATAAAATCGTATTTATTGTATTGTGTTACATTGGCTCTTTAGGTTCTATAGATATAGTATGGAGTTTATCCGACACTTTTAACGGATTAATGGCTATTCCCAACTTAATCGGTTTAGTTTTATTAAGTGGTTTTGTTTTTAAAATGACTAAATCTTACGAATCAAAAAACTTATAACATAATTTAAAATCGCACCCACTTTAGAGTAACGATTTTAAAATAGGCCCCTTTGGATTGTTTCAAAATTGATGAGTTGACTTGTTGTAATACATCATATTTTGATTCAATCTTTTTTTATTGCCTACAAGTAGTTCACCTTCAATAACTTAAAAATAGTTTTATTGCTATCCCATCCTAAATCCCAAGGAACTCTATACATATCAATCCCATGACTACTTATTAAAGGATAACCTTTTGCATCAGCTCCTACCACCATTGCAATATGTTCAATTTTATTATCTATAATATAGACTATTATATCTGCTGGGTCTAATTTATATACTGATTTATATATTTCTTGGTACTTACCTTCTTTTATTTGCAAAGCTTTTCCATTATAAACTAAATATTTAATAAACGCGTCTTTATCTCCCCATGCATTACTTGCTTTAATATCATAGTTCCAAACCTCATCCTTTTGAAAACCTCCTTTTTCGTATAACGCTTGGGATAAAAAATTCGCGCAATCTTCTTTTAACCTGACATATTTATTATTGTACTGATTAGTTACTTTATAAGCAGAACCACAATATCTATTCACATATCCTACTACTGCTATATTCTTGTCATTTAGGTTTGTAAAACTTCTCATTTTTTGTTCATTAATAATCGTTGTAATCTTCTTATCTTTAAAGACTTCCTTTAGGTCATATTGAGCATTACTTTTTTCTTTTGTTATCTTATAGTTATCATTGCTCTTTTCTAATTCTAGAATATTAGAAGTTCCTATTCTCATACAGTCTACATCATTAGGTGTATCTTTATAGCTATAATAATATTTCGTGCACATTGAAAAATCTATGATTAATTTTTTATCTTTATACTTTATGTTATGTAATAATATTTCTGATTTAATATCATTGTAATTTATCCCTTGCTTTTCAGCCCATTCATGCCAATAGTTAATTTTTCTCACTTCATTGTCATATGCATATTTTCCATCACTTATATGTACATTGTATATATCTCTTATTAAACTCTTATCATAATAAACTAGTGCATCATTTTTATTTATTACAATATATTCAAGTATTTGATACAATTCAGCTTGACCAACTGTGTTTTTGGTACATTTATCGTATTTATATAGAGTAATACACACTAAACACACACATAGAAATACTACTCCAAGCCTAAATAGCTTTATCCTTAATATATTTGTCATATCCATCCCCTTTTTGTTTAAACTAAATCTCTTTATCAATTATTTCATCAAAATAATTGATTAACCCTATATAAATAGACCATGCAATTTTTTCTTGATAACTTTCTGCCTGCAATAATTTTTCTTCTCTAGGGTTTGATAAGAATCCACATTCTACTAATACAGATGGTGCTTTTACTTGCTTGAGTAAATATATAGAACTTCTAGGTTGAGGTAGTCTTTTATTATTGTTATCTAATACTCTTTTTAGTTCTTTCTGGACTATATTCGCTAATACTTTACTATTTTCACATCTGCTTTTATAAAATACTTGTGCCCCATGAGAACTGGATTGAGAAAAGCTATTTAGATGAATACTCACAAACGCATCTGGGTTACTATTGTTTATTAATATTCTTCTCTTTCTCATATCTTCATTTTTTCTTTGTCTTATTGTTTTTGATTTATCTGTATCTAATCCTTTATCTGTTTCTCTAGTCATGACAACTCTTCCACCTGCTTGTTCTACAAGTCTTCTTATTCTAAGACATATCTGAAGGTTGATTTTATCTTCTGTTATTCCTGTTCTACCTGATGCTCCAGGGTCAAACCCTCCATGTCCAGGATCTATAGCTATCACTTTTCCTATTATTGGCGAAAATGCAGTGATAGTATCTTCCTCTTTGTTAAAACTTATAAACCCTGTGACTATAAGGCATACTAATAGTATAATCAGTCCCATGCTTTTTTTCTTAATAACTATAATCCTCATATTTTCCTCCTATACTTCATATTACTATGATATTACCCTACACTATGATATTATGCTTACAACTTAAATAACATTTGATAAAATAAATACTTTTTATTATAATAGTTAAGAATATACCTGAAATATCCGTGGAACTTTGATGCAAATGTTGTAGTTTCAAATTACAATGTTTCAGCATTTTTAAAAGCGTACTTGGTAGTACGATGAAAAAGTGATGGAAGTATTGTAATTAGAAGGATGCAATATAGTTATTAATTTTCTTTGAATAATTCAGGTACAATAACAATTAAAGGAGTGCTAATAATGGAAATCAAAAGATACGAAGGTACAGGCAGGATGAGTCGTGCTGTTGTTCATAATAACACTGTATATTTATGTGGTCAAACATGTGGTGATGCTGATAAAGATATAAAAGCACAAACTACAGCAGTTCTTAAAAAAGTAGAAGATTTATTGAGTAAATATGGTTCAGATAAATATAATATTCTATCTACAACAATCTATTTAAAAGATATATCATTGTTTAGCCAAATGAATGAGGTATGGGATGCATGGGTAGTTGATGGACATGAGCCAGCTAGAGCTTGTGTAGAAGCTAAAATGGCTAGAGATACTATATTGGTTGAAATGTCAGTTGTAGCTGCTGTTAAATAACTTGTAATTATAAAAAGCTTAACTAAAAAAGAGTTAAGCTTTTATTTTTATTAATTTAGCAAGGTATTAACCCAGGACGACCTGGATCACATATAGCCCATACTTCATCCATCTTACATCTTGGATATGGGTCATGAATTGGATACTTGATAAATCTCTTTAAAGTCATTAATACACCTCCTTATTTTATTTAATTTTCCGACTACAAAAAACTAACCTGTTCTGGTAAACACAAATAAAGAACGTACTTTGGACAAAGTGGATGGTTTTTGTTATATGCATAATTTCTAAACTTAGATAAACACATAATTCATACCTCCTCATCCATAATCTATCTGTATTTATTATATCACACGCTTGTATTTTTTTGTAATTTTTGTTAATGTTTTAATTTGCATGTTGCATATATATGGACAATCTAAGTAAAATCTTATAACTGTTTTAGAAATAACTATTTAAATTATAGTAAATCTCTAATAAAAAATAATCATTGGATATCTAGACTACTATATATTTTACAACAATATACAAAAAGAGAGCAAAATTTAATTATTTATACTCTCTTTTTATTAGGACTTTTTATCCCTTTAATTTTTTGTTAAACCTAATATGGTCCCCAACCATTATGTCCTGGTTCACATATAAAAATCATCTTTAATTTACTACATCCTCGACTAGAAAGGCTAGAGTAATTAGCAAATTTCTTTAATGTCATTAAGTTCACCCCCTTATATTTAAAATTTTTTCATGGTATTATAAAAAACTAACCTGCTATGGTAAACACAAGTATAGTACATACTTGGGACAAAGAGGATAATCCTTAGCAGGCACATCGTTTTTATGCTCCTGTTAAACATTAAATTACGATAATTATTTCTATTTATATACATTATATCATATTATTTATTGTTTTTGTAGTTTTTTGTATTATTTATAAATTATTTCATTTGCATTATTAGACAATAATCATAAAACACTATATAATTATTTTAGTACTTAACTTTAATATTAATGGAGGAATGCAAGTGAAGTCTTGGATAAAAAATAATATCTTAGCTATTATAGTTTTATGTTTAATACCAATAATTATATTTTTTTCACCCGTAACAGGCAATAAAAAGAATATTCCTAAATATTTTAATCAAGTCTTTGAAAAAGGTGTTGTCGTTTCTGTTCTTGAAGAGAGCTTAGAACCTGATGAAGCTCTTTCAAATAGAATGAATGGCAAACAAGTCCTTAAGGTCAAAATCTTGAGTGGTACATATAAGGGCAATACATATGAATCAACTAATCTTTTATCTCGTAGTCATAATGTCCTTGCTAAAGAAGGTACTAAAATTGTAGTGGGAATACGTGAAACTGAGAAAGGTCCTCAGATATGGGTATATAACTATAGACGTGAACTAACTGTTTACTTTATTATCGGTATATTTCTAATATTGCTAATTATACTTGGTGGTATGAAAGGGTTAAAATCTGCTATCTCATTATTATTTACTGGAACTATTATTATCTTTATATTAATACCGCAGTTATTTAGCGGCAGAAGCGCTATTCTAACAACTATTATATTAATGTCAATATCTGTTATAATATCATTTGTTTTAATTAGTGACTGGAATAAAAAAACCTTAGCTTCTATACTAGGTACTATAGGAGGTATAATCATAGCTGGATTAATCTCATATATCGCTGGTCGTATGACTCATTTATCTGGTATTAACATGAGAGAAGGTGAACAGCTTGCTTATATGGTATCAGGCTATGGGATTGATATCTCTGGTCTTATGTTCTCCGCGATATTGATTTCTTCAATCGGGGCTGTAATGGATGTAGCTATGAGTATCTCTTCTTCTATCTCAGAAATACATCTACACAACCCTAGCTTAAGTAGGAAATCACTTTTTAAATCTGGTATGAATGTAGGAAAAGATATCATGGGAACCATGTCAAATACTTTGATACTAGCATTTGCAGGTGGATCTCTTACAACAATGATGCTAATGTACGGTTATCAATTACAAACTATACAGTTCTTAAACTTACAGGAAGTAGCTATTGAAATGATTCAAGGTTTCTCTGGAAGTATAGGTATAGTACTAACTGTTCCACTTACTGCTTTTATTATGACTAGGTTTGTTTCTGAAAAGTAAATGATTCAGGTTAATTTATAAGACGCTAATTTTATTTAAACTCTTTTATAATTCTTTTATAGTACATTTTAAAGTATAGTTTATATACTATTGAATGTATTATAAATAATAAGACTGATGTAATAATAGCATAAAAAACACCTATCTTTCCATATCCATACGTGTAATTAGTGTAATATGCATAAAAAATATTTATTATTATTGCATATAAAAATGATATATTATATATTATCTTTATTTTATGATATATCATTTTTTTTACTTCTATTTCTCTTATTCCTATCCTGTATAAACTAATATATTTTATTTTTTCACTATTATACTCCATTTTTAATTTAAAATGAATCATTATTATTGCTGCCAGATACAAAAGGAAACTCGTATAAATAATATTAAAAATTAAAAAATTAGAACTTTTTAAAGCTTTCTTGTACTCATCAATTCTTGAACTTATTCTATAAAAATGGTCTTCCTTTTCAATGTTATTCTTTTTTAATTGCTTGTCATATATCTCATTAACTATCGTCTCTGAATTCTTCCAGTCATTAAAATTATACATATGTAATTTACCTTTTATATAAAAATTAGTATCATTTGATATAATCCATTCAAAATCCTCTTTGTTAACTAAAAGTATATAGTTTGATATGCAATTTATTCTCCCAAATAAAGGATCAATGATACTATCTTGTAAAACAAATTTCATTGTAGCTTCATCATACTCAATGTTTATATTTGAGATATTGTAATCAACATTATGTTCATATCCATCATTCATATCATATGGATGTACATATATAAATGAATTGCTTTTTATGCTATAATTTTTATTTATTAGTTTATTTACATCTTCAATACAAAATATTGTATAAGTATTATCTCTTACAAATCTAACAGTATTTTTTATAGTTATGCTATTATTGTTTTTCTTTATAATAGCTTCAATCTCGTTATTAGATAAAGGTCTAACGTAATCATTTATTTCAGTATAAACCATGTGAAACGGATGGTACGTAATAGCGTTATTTGTAAAATTCGGGTAAGTAATTAATCCAAATGATATCATAAACAAAACTGCAAAAAATATCCAAGTAGTCATAAAGAATATTTTTTTATTTTTACCATAATAGTACCTGATATCTGAAAATACAAAAATGTTCCTTACATAGCTTTTATAAGATTTGCCTTTCAAGTATTCAATTAATGCTTCTCCATTAAAAAATATTAGAAAAGACCCTATAATATTAGCTAATAAACTTATAAACCATATGTTGCTATTTATGTGATAAAAGACAATCATTATAATAAAACCAACAATTACAAAAGTAATTCCTGCAAAAACAAACCCTATGTTATGATGCATTCCACTTTCAGCTTTTTCAGTATATCTTATTTTCTCGTATATTGACCTTTTAATCATAGCATATACATTAATAATTAATGATATCAAAAATATAACTATAACATATATTGTTGTTAATCTGTATGCTGATATAGATATCGTAATTTTGATATTTTCAATCCCTATTACATCACTTATAAATAGTAGAAAAAACAATGATAAAAATGTTCCTATCACTAGCCCAATTATTAATGAAACTACACATAATATCAAATTTTCCAATAAAACATTATTTCTTACCTCTCTTTCTGTCATCCCAAGAGATAATAAAATCCCATAATCTTTTTGTCTTGATTTAATAAAAATCCTTTGTGAATAAGGAATAAACATACCCGCAAATATTAATATCAAATAAGTCGGAGCGTAAATATTGCTAGATATCATTGGATCGACAATAGATGCATCCATAAATTCGTTATTTTCTAATATTGATATAAAGCTATATAAAATAGCTATTGTAGATAAATTACATAAAATAAATAATTTATATTTTTTTACATCTGCTTTAAATATCTTTATTAAAATTTTAGAAATAGTCATAATTAATCTTGTATAACACTTATTATTATACATTCCTTTCTAATAATCTTACAATCAAAACCTTTTTACATATTAAAATTTTGCATTATTTATAATATCATCAAAAAATTTAGTTTTATCACCTTTTTTATGTATCTCTCTAACAATTAAACCATCTTGTAAAAAAACTATCCTATCGCAATAACTTGCAGAAAAGGGATCATGTGTTACCATAAGTATACTTGCATTACACTCTTCATGTAATAACTCAAAGTATGATAAAACTTTTTTAGAAGACCTTGAATCTAGATTTCCTGTCGGTTCATCAGCAAATATTATCTTAGGATTATTTACAATAGCACGACATATTGCTACTCTTTGCTGTTGTCCTCCAGATATTTCATACGGATATCTTTCCATTATTTCTCCTATCCCTAGCATATTAGCAAAATCAACAACCACATTGTCCTGATTAATTTCATATTTCTTATCTAAAATTAATGGTATAATAATATTTTCTTTTACAGTTAAGCTATTAAGTAAATTGAAGTCCTGAAACACCATTCCAATATTATTTCTTCTAAATAAAGATAATTCATTCCTTTTCATCTTACATATATTGTTGCCCCATATGTTTATTTCTCCTTCATCACACTTGTCAATTCCAGAAGCCACATTTAACAAAGTTGTTTTTCCACTTCCTGATGTGCCCATAACACCAACAAACTCATTATTTTTTAGCGTCAAATTTATATCTTTTAATGCTACCTGATTAATTCTATTATTTGTACGATATTTTTTTGATACGTTTTTTATTTCTAAAACATCCACACTATCAAATCCTTTGCTTTAGTAATTGAAATTCTCAAAAGTAAGGGGTTCTTGTTATACCATTATATCACAGGTCACTTCTAAAAGTTTACTCCATGGAATATAATCTACAAATTATACATATTATGCAACGATTTTAACTCTGTACTTAGGTATAATATTTTATTATATAAATTTTTCAAATAAAAAAAGGATTACCTAATTAAACTGTGTAATCCTTTCAGACCGTAGACAAAAGCCCAATTTCTGCGTTGTTGTTAAAATTTCCGTTGCTCACTTACTTCTAAGTAAGCTATGCTAATCAATTTTAACACGCCTTGAAATTGAACTTTTACTAAAGTCTCCTATCTTGATGACTTTGTCATCAATCTAAAAGGATTACCTAATTAAACTAGGTAATCCTTTTTTTTCTTTTATTTAATTGGTATCAATAATTTCTGTCCAACTACTATCATATTTGCATTTTTGAGCTCATTGTACTTAGCTAATTCTTCCCATTTAAGTCCGAATTTCTTAGCTATTTTCCAAAGTCTATCTCCCTTCTCTACTGTATATGAGTTAGGATTTATTTTAACTGCAGGTTCAACTATTTTTTGTTCCTTGATAGGCACTTTAATTATCTCTTGTTCTTTTGGTGGTTTATTTTTTGGAGCATTTTTATCTACAATTTTTCCTTCTTTTATTAACTCGTTAACATTAAGTGATTTGATATTTTTTGTTCTTCCATCTTCTGAAGTAGGTATTTTTATCTTTCCTTCCTTCACTAACTTAAATACTTCTTCTTTATATGGACTTTCTAAGTTAACACCAACTATTTTCCAGTTGTTATCCACGGTAGGAACTAAAGCTCCTTTTTTAACTTCTTTTGTGTAACGGATGATTAACTCACGAATTCTTCCACCATCTTGGTACTCTTCATAAGCATCATAGTATTTATCTTCACTTTTTATAAGTTTTAAGCTCTTTAATGTACCAAAACGATAGTTATTAACTGCAAGCTTGTAAACTTTCTTAGGGTCTAAGTCTTTTCCTTTTATTTTTACATTCTTGATTCTGCTATCTTTTGGCTGGCTTAAATCTATATCATAGTTAAGTCCTGAGAACATATCATAATTATAGCCTCTTACCTCTGGGTTAAAGCTAATTGTAATATCGCCTTCTTTTATTGTGTTATAATAACTAGCTGACCACTCCATATATTTTAGAAGATTTTCACCTGTTATGTTAACACCCATAAGCGTATTATCGTATTTATATATATATGCCACGTCTTTCTTTTTGAAATCTCCTGCTTTTAGGTTTGACCCAAAGTTAAACAATGCCGCTGAACTAACATCAGATTTTGCATAATGCATTTGAACTTCATTTATTAAATCTATTACTGCTGTGTCTTGTATTTGTGCAGTAGGCATAGTTGTTATTTTATCATCACCTGTAATATAGTCTGGCGATTGTATAAAGTCAGCTTCTATTTTTCCTACAACTTTATTAGCATCCTCTATAGATTTATCATGTACATTTTTATAATCTTTTAATATTGTTTCATCTTCTTTTATTTTGTATGTCTCTAAATTTTCACCAGTTACTTCTTTTACTACCCATTTGTCATTTTCTTTGTTTAATTTAACTTGTACTTTCGCTAATGCCCATCCATATTTCTTAGGCTCTACTATTCTAACACCATTTACTTCTTCGTTAACAGCCGAGTGAGCATGTCCAGCTAATATAGCATCAAACTCAGGACAGGCCTGTGCTACTTCTCTAACACCTTCATATCCATGCTCGCCGTCTGGACCGATATGATAAGCACCTACTAATACATCATATTTACCTTCTAATTCTTTTATAACTTTTTTAGTTTCTTCTAAAACTGGTTTAAATTCTAATCCTTTAAAATGTGACGGAGTGCTTGCTTCCCAAACTGGCACATATGGTGGTACCATACCTATAACAGCAACTCTAACACCATCAACTTCAAAAATCTTATATGCATCTATGTACCTTTTATTAGTACCTTCTTTATAAATGTTAGCTGATAGTACAGCTCCTTTAAATCCTTTGATATTCTTTTCTACTATATCTAATCCAAAATTAAACTCATGATTCCCTATTGCCCATACATCGTATTTCATATCGTTCATAACTTCTATCATAGGATGTACTGGAAGATCGTGAAATAATGATGCACTATTATCTTGTATTGTATCTCCACAGTCTATTAAAAGTGCGTTTGGATCTTTTTCACGTTCTTGCTTTACTAAAGTCTTTATCTTTGCAAGACCCGCATCGCTATCAACTGAATCTGTTGCATAGTTATAAGCATATATACGCCCATGCAAGTCAGCTGTTTGTAAAATTGTAACAGTTTTTCCCTCTGACTCAGTCGCAAAAACACTGTTCATTGGAGCCATGATAAGTAATGTTATAGCTAATATAAACATCATGGCTTTTAATTGCTTTTTACCCATGTTTTAACACTCCTTCTTTAATTAGTTTCCTCTATATTATATTATAAAAGATTTTTTTATACAATAAAAACCCCATAAATTACAGCTTTAAAAGTCATCATAAAAATAATCTGAGGCTTCAAATTCAAAACTTTATCTAAAGAAAGATAATCAATAAATCCTACACGACATTAAAATAGCTTTTTTATCATTATTACAATTGGAATAACGGATGATTCTCCGAGTTAGAATAATGTTTTTTTATTGTTTCCATACAAAAAACAAAGAGTCATACTCTAAAGCATGACCCTAATTTATCGCTAAATTACTAACCTATTACATTCTGTATCCTAATCAAAGCATCTTCTAATATTTCTCTTGGACATGCAAAGTTTATTCTTGCAAAACCTTCGCCACCTTTTCCAAACCAATGTCCACTGTCTAATCCAACTTTCGCTTTATTTATGAGTATATCATCTAATAACTCTGTGTTTTCTGTGATACTTCTGAAATCCAACCATCCTAGATAAGTTCCCTCTGGCTTTGTAAATTTAACTTTCGGCATCTTTTCTTTAATAAATCTATCGATAAATCTGACATTATCCTCTAAATATTGGGTTACATTTTCAAGCCATTCTTCGCCATAGTTATATGCAGCTATTATTGCTTCTATCCCAAATGTATTTGCTGATTCTAGTGAATTACGCACCAATTGGTGTATATAGTTATTACGTATTTTTTCATTTGGTATTATAACATTTGATGTTTTTAGCCCTGCTATATTAAATGTTTTACTAGGAGCTGTACATGTAATACTGTTTTGTGCAAATTCATCTGAAATACTTGCAAAAGGTATATGTTTATGTCCTTTATATATTAAATCCCTGTGGATTTCATCTGATATTATAATTACATCATTCTCTATACATATTTCTCCTAATTTTATAAGCTCTTCTCTAGACCATACTCTACCTACTGGATTATGTGGATTACATAAAATCATCATTTTGACATATGGATTTTTAGCCTTTTCTTTTAAATCATCAAAATCTATGATGTACTTATCATCTTTTTGAATTAACTGATTATGTTCGATTTGGCATCCATTGTTCAATATTGCTTCTCCAAATGGATAGTAAACTGGATTTTGGATTATTATTTTATCACCCGGCTTACAAAATGCTTGCACACATTGGTTTACCGCTGTTACTATCCCTGGAGTAAACACTATCCATTCTTTTTTTACATCCCAGTTATGCCTTCTTTTATTCCAATTTATAACTGCATTATGAAAGTTATCTTCTATAAATGCATAACCAAAAATACCATGTTTAGCTCTGTTGATGATAGCATCAATTACAGGCTGTGGACATTTAAAATCCATGTCTGCAACCCATAGCGGAAGTAAATCACTTCTACCGAATTGTTCTTTCAAAAATGTAGTATCCCATTTTACTGAATATGTATTATTTCTTTCTATTATTTCATTTAAATTATACTTCATATATACTTCTCCTTTTAGTTAAATTTACTCTTTGTCTAAATCTTTGCAATTTATTACTATTTGTTAAAGCAGTTAAACTGCATCATACTGACTTAGATTATTTTTAATATGGACATTCCACCTCATGTTTAATTCTGTTCCCCCAGTGTAGTGGTTCATTTATCCTAGTTATTTTCCAAACTCCATTTATTAATTTAAATTTTATCTCATAATCATCAAAGCAAAGTATATTATCTGATGTAACATACCCTCTATCTCCAGATGGCAACTGTACTTTTATCCATTTCTTATCTTGGTTATATACTATAAAATATAAGCATTTTACACTTTCATTACTTAGTTGATTTATAACCTCCGCGTTTATATCTGGCTTTTGATATATGTCTACTTTTTCTTTTATAAGAACTTTGCCCTCTTGCTCTTTATCATATAAAAAAGGAAAATTAAACCCTTTGCTCTCCTTATCTTCTACTCCACCAAGTTTTATATTATTCATTATTGCTTCCCATTCGTACCATCTGAAGTTTTTTGTATCAGAATCAAGAAAATGTTCTACGCAATCATCTTTCTCATCAATAAAATAACGCCCTGACCCATACAACCTCACAACAATACTATCGTCTATATGATTAGTTATAAACTCTTTATCTTTCTGACTTATTGCCTTGAATAATTGTTCTTTAAACTTCTTAAATGATTCTGATTTATCAGATTCATCAACTGGATTGATAACAACTTTTTCATATGTCTCTGTATCCTTCCAATCTACCTTGCCATTTTTGTATAAAATACCTTTTTTACCCCCTATTTTCACAATAGCTTTACCATCCTTAAAAGGAGTATACTCATCATACTCAGGCTCAATAATCATCTTACCTGTTTTATCTACAAATCCCCATTCTCCTAATACTTTTACTGCAAAAACATCTTCTAAAGCATATTCTATATCATCATATTTATAGCCAGTTATGTTTTTACCTTGAGGATTTATTAATGCATGTTTACTATTTTTCTCTGCAATCGAATATCCATCAAATTCATCATGATGTCGAACATTATATACACTATCTGCATCCAATGTAGTTATGTTTTCTCCTTTTGCATTTAATAATGAATATTTATCATTAATTTTTACTATAGCATAGTTTGAATTAAAAACACTTGCTTCGTCGAAAACGAATCCAGTTATGTTTTTTCCTTTTTTATCTATGTATCCATATTTACCGTTTTTCCTTACTATAGCATAGTCTGAATTAAATTCACTTGCTCCATCGAATATGAACTCAGTTATTTTTTTACCTTTTTTATCTATGTATCCATATTTACTGTTCATCATTGCTATAGCATAGTCATTTGTAAAATTCTCACTATAGTCAAACTGACAATCTATCACTTGTTTTCCAAATTCGTCAATGTATCCATATTTATCGTTCTCTCTTACCCTTGCTAATCCTCCCCTAAAAGGATTAACATCATCGTATATTTGTGATGTTATACGTATCCCTTGCTTGTTAACATACCCCCACTTATCTTCTTTTTTAAAAGCTATACAGTTATCCTTAGAATCTTCTATATCATCGTACTTACATTGTAATATTATATTTCCTTTTTCATCTATCAAACCTACCTTACTATTAGCACCCACATACATACGATTATCTGAACTTTGGCGAATATAATCAAACTTATATCCTGTTAAGTTCTTTCCTTTTTTATTTATCAATGCCCACTTATTGTCTTTTTGTACTATTGCACAATATTTATTAAAATCTTTTGCATCATCAAATTCAAATCTTGTAATATTTTTGCCTTCTTTATTTATAAATGCCCATTTGTTATTCTTTTTTACTAGTGCAATACCATTATAAAAATTACGTGCATCATCAAATTTATATCCTATGACTAATTTACCTTTTGTGTTGATATATCCACATTTGTCATTACTTTTAACAAGTGCTAATCCTTCATTAAAGTTTTCACAATGGCTAAATTTAGGTTTTATAATGACATTACCAAATTGATCTTTATATCCATAAAGATTGTTTGATTCATCGTAGAAAGTATCTAATTCTATTGTATACTTCTGCTTAATAGCATTTTTTTCAGTTTTTGAATTAGCTTTAACGCTGTAGTTAATATTTGTTAATAATATTATAGTTGTTAATATAGCAAATATTTTTTTCATATTAGAACCCCTTTCTCCAATATATATTATAACAAACTCTCTTCCAAAATTATGTTAATTTTAGATTATAAATAAATTGTATTATATAATACATACTCTAATATAAAATACAACAGCTCTATTAATCAAATAATATAAACGGCATTGTTTGTGGTCTATTTAGCTGAAACTGCACTATTTTATTTGTTTTAGGATGCTTAAAAGAAAGCTCTCCTGCAAATAATGCAATCTGTGACCATGTTTTCTTTTTCGTAAATTTTTTATTATATTTTGTATCTCCCCAAAGTGGATAACCGTGATGTGATAGTTGTACTCTTATTTGATGATGCCTTCCAGTTACTAAGTTAACTTTAACTAAGCTCAACTTTCCATGTTCTTCATCATTTATACTATTTAACACTCTATACTGGAGTATAGCTTCTTTAGCTCCTTTTGTACTTTCATCTACTGCTTTGGACATATTTATGGTCTTTAACCTTTTAAGATAATCTTTTAATGTTCCTTCTTTTTGCTCTATTTCTCCACATACTGTGCAATAATATGTCTTTTTTATTTGTTTGTTTTGTATTTGCTTGTTTAGGTGACTACATGCTGATTTAGTCTTGGCAAATACCATTATTCCTCCAACTGGTCTATCTAGTCGATGTACTATAGCAATGTAAGGTTCTTTTAAGCTTTTGCTCTTTCCTATCAGACACTCTTTTATAAGCGATAACATGTCTATATCCTTAGTTTTATCTGATTGTGATGGTACTTTTGGTGGTTTTTCGACTACTATAATGTATTTATCTTCGTATAGAATATTTAGTTTCATATTTAATCCTCTTTATCAATTTTTCTATTTTATCAACGTTTACTAGCCTTTATCGTCTGAATCCAGCTCATTCAACAATATATACTTTTAATTTCCAGACACCTTTTTCTTTTACAAACATAATATTATCATCATATGTGCCTTGTACATTCTCTTTTATTACATACCCTCTTTCTCCTGTAGGTAATTGTATCTTAATCCACTTTCCCTCATCTTTTTCAATGAAACACCAACTCATCTCTCCAACTCTTAAAACACTGTAATTTTCCTTTGAGATAATTTTTGAATCTTTATTAGGTTTATCATATACACTTACATTATCATTAATACATACTACATAAGATGTCCTATCATAAAAATCTGTTTGAAGCGGTTTTAAACCATCTGGTTCTATAAATCTATCATAAACATATGGAAATATAAATTCATTTTTCTTGTTATTTATCACTCCACCTATTTTAACAATATGTTTTAAATTGCTCCAAAAAAGTGTATTTTCGTTATATAAGTGGTTTTCTAAAAATTGTGCTGAGTTTTCACAAGGACCATACATATCATCGATAACATCTTTATGTAAATGTGCTTTTATAAAATCTACATCTTTTTTATCTATAGCCTCTAAAAGTTGTTTTTTAAAGCTTTTAAAATCATCATGCTTCTCTGAGTCATCTATAGGCGTAAGTGTAGTTTTTTCATATGTCTCTACTCTTTTCCATTCGATTTCTCCTGACTTATCTAATAAGCCAATTTTACCGCCTATTCTCACTATAGCTTTTCCATCTTTAAAGCTAGCACTAGTATCAAATTGTGGCTCAAAAATTACGTTTCCTTTACTATCTATATATCCCCATTCTCCCATTTCTCCAACAACTACTAAACCATCAGAAAACTCACCAATACTATCATATTTAAACTCTGTTATGTTCTTTCCTTCTCTATTTATTAACCCGAATTTGTCATCTCTACTAACTACTGCAATCCCATCTTTAAAGCTACAAGCTCTATCATACTTAAAATCTATCACTACTTCACCATTTTCATTAATATATCCAAACTTTTTGTTCTTTTCAACTGGTGCTAAACCCTCTGAAAACTCACTAGGCATATCATATTCATAGTTTGGTATATTCTGACCTTCTTTATTTATAATTGCCCATTTATCCCCTATTTTCACAGATGCATAGCTTTGCTGAAATTTCTGACCCAAGTCAAACGTACAATCTATCACTCTCTCTCCTTTTTTATTTATGTATCCGTACTTATTATCTTTTCCAACTAATGCATAACCATCTGAAAAATCACCAATTTCATCATATTCTAGCTCCGTTATATTTTTTCCTTCTTTATTGATTAGACCCCATTTACCATCCTTGCAAACATAACCTAAGCCTTGTTGAAATTCATTAGCACTATCATATATAAATCCAGTTAAGCTTTTGTTATCTTTATTAATATACCCATATTTTTCATCTTTTCGAACTATAGCATAATTTCCTTGAAAGTCTCTAGCCCATTGATATTGCAATTCTATTACAACATCGCCGTTTTTGTCTATATATCCCCATTTATGATCTTTATTTACTACTGCATATCCTTCTGCAAATCTTTCAGCACCATCAAATTCAAAATCTACAACTACCTCACCTTTTTTGTTTATATATCCACATTTTCCATCTCTCATGACAACAGCATAATCTTCATAAAAATCATCTGCATGATCAAACTCTGCTTGTATTACGATATTTCCATATTGGTCACAATAACCATACTTACATTTTATATCATCATAATTAGCATATAAATTAATCTCGTTTTCTCTTTTGTCTTTTTCCTGTTTCTGCGTGTTTGATTCATTTTCCTGACCTTTTGTTACTTCATTTTTTTCATTTTTTTTGTCTTCCTGTAGTTTTGTTTTATTGTCAATATCCTTGTTTACATTATCAATTTTTTTTGTGCATCCCGAACATATAAGTACTGTTGCTGTTATAATCAAAAGTAACTTTTTCACAAATATACCCCCCTATTAAATCTTTAATCTCTCTTATATTGCAATGAATTTGCTATAATAAGTATAGCATATTTCAAAATTACTACAACATTAAAAGACATATATGACGAAAAACTGTCTTAGTATATCTAAGACAGTTTTAGATTGATGACAAAGTCATCAAGATAGCAGACTTTAGTAAAAGTTCAATTTCAAGGCGTGTTAAAATTGAGTAGCAGAGCTTACTTAGAGGTAAGTGAGCAACGGAAATTTTAACAACAACGCAGAAATTGGGCTTTTGTCTACGGTCTGAAACTGTCTTAGTATATCTAAGACAGTTTCTTAACAATTTTAATATTAATTCAGTTTTATGCAAAGCAATTACATTTTATTTCTTCTAGCAAAATCAACGAATTTAAATTTATCTGGTCTATGCCTAGATTCACCGTACTGAAATAGACTAATATCTTCTAAATAAACGTAACTTCTTACAACTACGACCATTTCATAGTCTTCCAACTCAAGATATTCTTTATCTTCTTGTGTTGCTTTCTTAACTGTTATCTCTTTCTTTGCAAAGCTAATCTTTAGTCCTAATTGATTTTCTAAATACTCATATATAGAATTCTCACATATCTCTTTGGTTAACAAGTCTACATATTTCCTATTAAAATAATCTTTATCTAGTATTATTCTTTTATCATTAATTTCTCTTACTCTTATAACCTTCCATACATCTTGATTGTAAGGTATCTCAAGGCGATTTGCTAAATAGTCATCAGCCTGAACTACATCTAATTCTTTAACAATTGTTTTTACTTTGGCATTCATACAACTATTTAGTTCTTTAAAACTAGTAAGTCCTGAAACGGGAAGCTTTAACTTGTTTATATCTAGTACAAATGATCCTTTTCCCTTTATTTTTTGAATGTAACCATTTCTTTCCAATAGTTCTAATGCATTTCTAATAGTAGCTCTTGACACATTATACTTTTTCATTAATTCATTTTCTGATGGTAGTTTTGTATTTGCTTTAATTTTATTGTTTTCTATGCCATTAATTAGCTCACTATATATGTTCAAGTATTTTTTATTTTTATCCATACCTCAATCACCCCAGTACAGCTAAGTTTTTTAGTATTGAATATGATACACGATTGACTCATACGGTCTTAGCTTTATGTTATTTATATTATTTGGTGAATCTTCATAATTAGACAGTAATATCTTCACTTTATACTCACCAACATTTAATACGTCTGGAAGTTTAAAAATCGTTTCTCTTGCATAGAAATTATTCACAACTAATAATTTTTCATTCTTATATTCTCTAATGTATGCAAATATATCTCTATGTTTTTTTAATATCACTTTAAACTCTCCATAAGCTATTATATCATATTCTTTTCTAAGTTTGATTAGTTTTTGATAATGATAAAATATAGAATTTGTATCTTTGAGTGAGGCGTTAACATTAATCTCTTTATAGTTGTTGTTAACTGATATCCAAGGAGTTCCATTTGTAAATCCAGCCTCTTTTTCATTGTTCCATTGCATAGGAGTACGTGAATTATCTCGAGATTTTGACTGTAATATCTTCTTTATATCTTCTTCGTATTTACCTTCATTTTTTAATATATTATGATAATTAATAGATTCTATATCTTTATATAAATCAATACTTTCAAAATTCGCATTTGTCATGCCTATTTCTTCACCTTGGTAGATATACGGTGTACCTCTGGACATGTGTATTGTTGTTGCTAACATTTTAGCAGACTCTTTACGGTATTTTGTATCATTTCCAAAACGTGATACTATTCGTGGTTGATCGTGATTACACCAAAACACCGCACTCCATCCATTACCTTTTTGCATACCTATTTGCCATTCTTCAAATATTTCTTTTAGTTTTAAAAAATCAAATTCTATCAATGTCCATTTGTCACCATCTTTGTAGTCTACTTTAAGATGATGAAAGTTAAATACCATTGATATTTCTTTCTCATTAGGATTAGAATATTTTATACAATTATCTATTGTAGTAGAAGACATTTCCCCTACTGTGACAATATCCTTATCATCTCCAAATGTGTTCTCATTTAATTCTTTTATATACTCATGGATTTTAGGTCCGTCTGTATAGAATCTACGACCGTCACCTCTAAAATCATCCTCGTATTTATATGGTTTTGAGATTAAATTTATAACATCAAATCTAAATCCTTTTACTCCCTTTTCTAACCAGAAATTCACTACACTATATAGTTCCTTTTTTACTTCTTCGTTCTCCCAGTTCAAATCTGCTTGTGTTTTATCAAATAAATGTAAATAACATTCATCTAAATCCTCGACGTATTCCCAAGCCGATCCACCAAATTTTGATACCCAATTTGTTGGACTTCTCCCATCAATGACTTCTTTGAATATATAATAATCTTTGTATTTTTGATCACCAGTGATAGCTTTTTGGAACCATTGATGCTCTGTTGACGTATGGTTAAATACCATATCTAGCATTATACCAATGTCGTGTTTTTCTGCTTCTGATACTAATAGTTCAAAATCTTTCATAGTTCCAAATCGTTTATCGATATTATAATAATCAGCAACATCATAACCATTATCTTTTTGAGGTGATATATAAAACGGTGTTAGCCAGATATAATCTACGCCTAACATCTTTAAATAATCTAGTTTTTCAGTTACACCATTCAAATCTCCAAATCCATCATTATTTGTATCTTTAAATGATTTTGGATAAATTTGATATATAACGCTTTTTCTAAAATCTTTCATACAAACTCTGCTCCTTAATATCCAATATCTATTGTTATAAATTAATTATAGAAAAATATCTAATACAGTCACTTTTAATACTAAAAAGGGGGATTTTCCCCCCATATTGATGCTTATTTTAATTTAATGCACCTTTTTTCTTCCTTTTTGAAAAAATTATTGTTAAAACAATCGGTACAATTATAGCTATTAACATAGCAAATAAAAATTTAACCCAATACTCTGGCTTAATAGATAGTATTCCCGGTAATCCACCAACTCCTATTGACCCAGCCATAACTCCTGAACCTACTGACACTACCGCTGCAATAGCTGAACCTATCATTGCTGCTAAAAACGGATATACATATTTTAGATTAATACCAAACATGGCTGGTTCTGTTACTCCTAGGTAACATGATATAGCAGCTGGTATTGAAACTTGCTTTTCTTCTTCATTTTTTCTGTTTATATATATCATTGCTAAAACAGCTGACCCTTGAGCAATATTTGATAAAGCAATCATCGGCCATAAATTTGTTCCATCCAATGCACTCATTAGTTGTAAATCTATTGCATTTGTCATATGGTGTAACCCCGTTATTACGAGTGGTGCATAAGCAAATCCAAATACAGCAGCAAATAGCCATCCAAATGCTGATGTTAATCCAGAATATACTACATTAGATATAGCTGATCCCAATTTCCAACCTATCGGTCCTAATACCACGTGTGCTAATAACACTGTTGGTACTAATGAGAAAAATGGTACTATAATCATTGAAATATAGCTAGGTGATATCTTACGGATTTGAATCTCTAAATGAGCTAAAACGAAACCTGCTAAAATTGCTGGAATAACCTGAGCTTGATATCCTATCATCTCTATTTGCGTAAAACCAAAATTCCAAACTGGTGCTTGACCCCCTGAAGCAGCCTCATAAGCATTCATAAGCTGTGGTGAAACTAAAGTAATACCTAATATAATACCTAATATTTGTGTAGTCCCCATCTTCTTAGATATAGACCACGTTATTCCTACTGGTAAAAAGAAAAATATCGCTTCACCTATCAACCATAGAAAATGATGCACTCCTGCCCAGAACTGTGATACCTCAGTTAAGGTTTTAGTACCTTCTTCCAAAAACTTTATATCTCCTATAACGTTACGAAATCCTAAAATCAAACCTCCAGCAACAATAGCTGGTATTAAAGGCGCAAATATTTCTCCTAAATGAGAAATCAACCTTTGTAGCAAGTTCATGTTTTGTCTTCCTGCTTTTTTAGTAGCATCTTTACTAACTCCATCTACACCTGATATTTTAACAAAGTCATTGTAAAAAACAGAAACTTCATTTCCAATAATCACTTGAAATTGACCAGCTTGCACAAAGGTGCCTTTTACTGATTTGATACTCTTTATTTTCTCTACATCTGCTTTTTTATTATCATTTAGTACAAAACGAAGCCTTGTTGCACAGTGTGAAACTGCAGAAATATTCTCTTTTCCACCAATGTGTTCCAATAATTGTTGTGCGTCTTTTGAAAATTTACTCATTTTAGCCTCCCAATCGTATTGTTTTAATTATTTTTAGTACATTATGTATTAATATACATACTATACTGAAAACCCTTTCCTCTTCGACATACATGTACGTACAAGTTAGTCTATGATATTATTATAACTTGTACGTACATGTATGTCAATTGTTTTATGTTTCCATATATTTCATAACTATTTTGTCTTAAAAAGTGAATTTCTAGTGCTTTACTTAAGATAATGAAATTGTAAAAAACCTCCTGTTTTTGGAGGTTTTAGATTGATGACAAAGTCATCAAGATAGCAGACTGCAGTAAAAGTTCTAGAGTAAGGCGTGTTAAAATTGAGTGGCACAGCTTACCTAGAGGTAAGTGAGTTAGCAACGGAAATTTGGACAACAACACAGAAATTGGATTTTGTATACAATCTGAAACCTTCAATTTTTAGAGTCTTATATTTACAGTTAATTATACTCTTGTAATACCCTTCACCAAGCTTATTTGGCTGACAATGCATACAATTCCAATAGGTAGTGTTTTTTCTTATATATCTTCCAAGCCTTTTTAATGCCATGTTTAGCTCTTTTATATTTTACATTATATAAACTATTAATAATGTAATTATTAGCCGTTCAATTTTTGAACTCATATATATAAGAACTCTCATTATACTCTCTTTTATATGTAGAGTATTTATACTACTTCCAAAATCGCCTTTAAAAGCATTTTTTCTTAATTTCGTTTTTGGTTTATCTAAGTTATATTTTTGCCTCATTTCCTCTATTTTTTCTTTATCTAAAGTATTCTTGTTACTAATATCTACTTTAATATTAGCTTCTTTTGCTAAACAAATTGTATTTATACTAAAAATCAAAGCTATTATAAATACTATACACAAATATCGTTGCAATCTCCTTCTCAATTTATGTTACCCCTCCCTATCTTTATGCAATTAATATGTCGTCAGAAATACTCCCTTTTTTGGCTGCGCTACCTTCAGAAATAATCAATACTACTTAAAATATATGCGAATATATTATTAAACTCCTTCTTTTTCTCATATTATCATACTTAAAATTAGTATTTTTAATAATTATGTTTCTTAGATATTATAGTTTAATATCTTTTTTGTCAACATATTGAATTAATACCTTTCTAAAAACACTCCCATCAAATCTGAACTGCTTTATAAGTTTAATTATATAAACTAAAAAAACTATAATAATGCTAGAGACTTTTATTATATCTTGATTCTCATTTTATACTCAATTATCCAAGCTTTATATAGAATGAGGTGTCTCTCATGAGACACCTCATCACTTTTCTTATTACTATACAGCTCCTATTTTATTTGGCGCGCAGTATGCCCAGTTAAATTCTGGATAACAGTTAGGATAATTAATATTCCAATACGGTTCACAATATTTGCCTTTAATTTTTGTATATTCTTTAAATCTCTTCAATGTCATCTAATTCACCTCACTTTCAAATAAATTTAAATAAAAATGCGATCAAAATTACTAATAATATTTCATTATTGTAATTACCTATCATATCCGTTCTTGTGTTCATATTATTTTGTATAAATTATAACACTCTTGATAACATTGTAGTATAAATATACTATTTTGTCAATATTTAGAATTAATTAAATTTTATCCTTCATTACTAAAAGGCTGCCAAGACGGCAACCTTTAGTATATTATAAGTTACTATTACTAACCCCTGCCTTCTTTTCGTTACAAAGATTATAGATAGGGTTGTCATTTAACTTATATGTTATTAATACTTATTTTGCTATTATATTCAAATTTTTATGTCGCTGACATTAGAAGTTTCTATTTTAGTACGGAGTTATGCCAGATTGCTTAGGTGGGCAAACATAGTAAGTTGGACTACATCTCTCGATGATAGGTAAGTCTGTATATTTTTCAAATTTTTCTAATGTCATTTATAATCACCTCCTCTTATCTAATATCTTCACACACAATATATCATAGATAATATGAGGTATTTGTTATATTTTGTAAGCAATATATAAAAATCAGTTTACTTTATGAAATAATCATCTTAACATTATGATTAACTACTTTTGAACCAAACACAAATCATAGATTTATAAATAATTATTTTTTATATATTCAACTGACTTCAATATTGGATGCCAATCAGTGTAATTACTTACTTCTTTAATACCACACCATATAAAAGTCTCATGTTCTAATGAAAGTTTGATATCTACTTTTCTCTCTAAAATAACTACAAAACAGTTGTCTGTCATACTCATCATCTCATTATTTTTAGTTTCTATATAATCAAACTCTAATGGTAGCTTAATTAATTTGTATTTATCACTAACTCCTGTTTCTTCTCTAAGCTCTCTTAATGCAGCATCCTCTTTGGATTCACTTTTTTCTACTCCTCCACAAACTGGTTGCCAATACCCTGATTTAGAAGAAACTCTCTTTAGTAATAAAACCTGCATTTCACTTTTATCTATCAAGTAAACTTGTACATTATTGCGATGATTCATTATAATCCTCCTTGGATTTGATATAATTATGCTAAGTATTACATTCATACTAACATAATTATAATCTCTTCTCAAACTAAATAACTAAGTATAATATCATACCATTTTTTACTTTTTGCTTTGTTATCTTTATATCTTCATCACAATAAATCAAGCCCTCTTTGCATAATTTTTTAATCTGCGATCGCGATATACCCAGTTTATCACTAAGAAGTTTATCTACTCTGAGTCCTAATTCATATTCACATTTTATTTGTATTCTGATTACTTTTTTGCAATCTACTTCCTTGTTCGTTTCTATCATATCACCTTGTATCTCGTACCTTATACCCTCTGTAATCAAAATAGATTTATTTTTGTTATGCACCTCTTTATTAAAAGCATAATATCTAGCTAAATCTATGTTATTTTGTTCAAATTTACTAAACATAACCTTATCTAAATCTTTATAGTAAACTCTTTCGTATATTGCCATCTTCCAAGTTGATTTGCATTTTTTACATTGATAAATTAGCCATATATCTAACAATTTTTTATTGCCGTTTATTCTAAATTTGTTTGTGCTTATATATAATGAATTATTCCCACATTTAGGACAATTTCGTTTAACAATTGGCATATTCTTAGGTATAATTTCCCAAGTCATATCTTTATAATAGCTCATTAGCGCTCCTCCCATTTGATTGCATTACTTTGGGATTCACAAAAGCTATCACATCATATTATTATATTCTATGTGCTAGCCTTTGCTAAGCACAGTAACTAGGCGTTCTCAAAATAGTACTCCCCCTTTTGTCTAGATTTGAATGTACTCTTATTTTTCTATACTTTAATACCTTTATTTTAAATAGTTGTCCAACCATGAATATGAAAGCTCTCTAACATGTAGTGGAAACGTATGGTTGCTCCCATGCATAAGATATGCAAAATTAGACGATTCATCATATAAATCATATAGTCTATAAAGCATATTTCCTACTTGTGATAAAAATTCTTGATTGCCATATGCATCATCATAGTATGCTGAAACATTCAACCACGGTCTTGGACATATCAGCCCTGCAATTTCGTGGAAATCGAAAGGCAACTTATTTCCTCTTGAAAGATACTGCTTCATAGCTGGCATAAAATTGTATGTATCATCAACCCATTCCATAACCATTTCTTCTTCGCTTAGCACAGAAAATCCACAATTGCTAACCCCTACTTTAACTCTCTCATCAAATGCAAATGATAACAGAGAATTATGCCCACCTAGTGAATGACCTATCACACCAATTTTATTTTCATCTACATAATCAAGAGAAACTAGTATATCAATAGCTGAAAATGAATCCTCGAGGTTTTTACCTATTATAGACCATTGAGGATGCTTCTCATAAAAATATTTACTATTAAATAGCTGATTGTCTATAACTCTTTCACCAGCCGTTAAATAATCTGGAATAAGAACTACATATCCTCTTAGCACTAATTCATGTCCAATAAACAAATTCTTATTTCCCTCTATACCTGCAGGCTCTTTTTTTCCTATATTAGTATCCTGAAATTGATGCATTACAACTACTGCAGGGTATTTTTCCATATTGGTATTAGGTATAAGTAGATATGCAAATACTTTATCATCATGGCAAACTAAATACTCTATTTTTAATCTAGTGTAATTTTCCAATATTTCTTTATCTATTATTTTCATTTTACGAGTATTTCTATTCATAGGTGGATTTCCTATGATACTATAAAAATTCTTTTTTATTTGTTCTTTTTTTTCTTCCCAATCATCTATGCTATTTATCCCATCTAATAAATATCTGATTGCCATACTATATCACCTCAATTTTAGTACTTATAGTAATAATTATATAACATTGAAACCAATCAATATTCCTCATGTTCTTTTATTAAATGAGATTGAGGTTTAAAAGTATCATACTCAATCATCTTTTTAAACCAAGTCTAATAATAAATTCTCATTATATGTACAAAGTTGTTGGTAATTCGATAAATATGTGGTAAAATGTATTTTGTATAATTTATTTATTGCTAATTCAAAAGCTTTTTAGCTACTTTATTTAGCAGTATAGTGATTACTACATACAATTTTATATTAAGGGGAGAATTAAATGAAAACTAAAATGAAAAACACTATAAAAATAGTGTTAGCAATGACGTTAGCATTACTTATGACTGTAGGTGCATTTGCTACAGAAACAGAAAGTAAAACTGCTGAAGTAAAAAGTAAAACTGTTGAAGTAAAAGGATATACTGAAGATGTTCCTGCTGATGGCTTGGATAAAGTTAAATCCAACTTTTCAATTACAAATGTTATAGACACATTTAAATCAGAAAAGATTACTACAACTCTTAACCATGGTTTTGTTGTAGATGGTAGTACTACTATTACATCATTAGACAGTGCCGCAATCTTTGAGGCTTACAAATTAACTGATAAAGATAAATTTGAATATGACTCAGAAAAGCCTCTACCAACATCAGGTAAAGCTGATATCTATATATATGATTCTAAAACTGGTAAATCAAACAAAAAAACTGTTGAGGTATCAGAGTTAGGAAACTATGAAATTGATTTTCCAAGTTATCAATCAGGATGTACTATAGAGATAACTGAGCCTGGAGATTATTACGTACGTTTCAGATACGAAGCTATTGCAGGTGCTGCAGAAGCAGTTATCACTGTAAAAGCTAGTGATACAGAAAAAAAAGAAGAGAAAGAAACTACTGAAGAGAAACCAGTAGTTGAAACTTTAACTGCTACTCCTACTGCTTCTAAAGTTTTAGTAAATAGTAAAGAAACTGCTTTTGATGCTTATAATATTAAAGGTAACAACTACTTCAAAATTCGTGATCTTGCAAATGTTGTAAGCGGGTCAGAAAAGCAATTTGATGTAACTTGGGATGCTGATAAAAAAGTTATTAACTTAGTTTCTAAGAAAGCCTACACTGTTGTGGGTGGCGAGATGGCTAAAGGTGATGGACAAGAAAAAACTTCTACAACTAACACATCTCCAATATATAAAGATGGCGAAAAAATCGAATTAACAGCTTACACTATAGGTGGAAATAACTATTTTAAACTAAGAGATATTGCTAAAGTATTTAATATTGGTGTAACATGGGATAATGAAACTAAAACTGTAGGAATTGATACAAGCAAAGGATACGTAGAGCAATAAAATTTAAATCTAGATATAATAAATGGTGTACTCATAGTCAGTACACCATTTAGTTTATAGCTACTAAGTTCATAATTATTACGATATTACTAGTTAAAACCATTTTATAAACTTAATCTTAAATAATTATCACCATCTTCATCGATCTCTCCAGTAAATTTAAAACCATAACTCTCATATAACTTATAAGCTTTTTCATTTGTTTTATCGCATGAAAGTACAATTGCTTCAACATCACCTTGTTTATATGACTTCATAAATCTTAGAGCTTTTTCTAGTGCTTCTTTTCCATATCCTTTACCTTGATGATTTATGTCTATCATCATTCTAGAAATATAAAAAATAGGCTCATCAAAATCCGCGTCATTTTCTATAAATGGATTGTATTCAAACATTATAAATCCAATCATTTTGTTGTTATTATATATTCCAAATGGATAGTATTTTACAGGATTATTGCGATGTGCATAAGCTTCAGCCAAACTAAAACTATTTGAAGCTATAAACTCTTTTTGTTCATCTGTTAACTTAAGTGATATACATTCTATAAAATTATTTTCATCAATTATTCTTAAATCTACCATAAGCCCTTTATCTCCTTTTGTTTTACATAACTAATAAATCAAACTAATTTAATATTATATATTCATTTTATAAAGCATACCATATTTGTACTACTTTAACAAATTATTTGCTATATATTTCATTTTATTGTATAATTCATATCACAAACTAAGCTTAAATGATAAGGAAGGAGACTTGAATATGAATAATAAAAAATCGTGTCATTTTTATATGTGGTTCGGTGGAATATTACTAGGAATAATAAACGCTGGATTTATACTCCCTAAAAATGCTACAGTAGGAATGATTCTAGCTCTAATAGCAGGAGCAATGATAGGAATTGGAGGACGAAATTTACGCGAAATATACAAGAATAGTAAGAATAATTCGTAGTTTAAATAATAACACTTTATACATATAAATTCTCCTTATGATCTAGTAATAGGGAGAATTTAATTTAAAAGAAGTTTACTAAAAACACCCATTTAAGACATGTATTTTTCTATATATCTATCAACATCATGATACTTTACAATAACTGCTTAACTATAGTAACCAATATTATAATGGTAGGTATTAATAATAATGATATAAAACATAATCTCATTATACTTCTTTTTCTCTTTTGCTGTTTGTAGTACTCACAGTCATCATCATCTAAATCTGAAATATCTTCTTTTTCCTTCGTTATGATTATTTTTGCCTCTTCATATAATTTTAGTGGTACATATAAGTCTACTCCACTTACACTTCTACCCATATATATGTTTGTATATTCTCCTGTACTTTTGTACTTTCTTAGAGTTGGGATACCATAAGAGTTTAATAGTGATTCTATTGCGCCAGCTTCTATATCATCTAAAACATTCATTAAAAAAGTATTTTTTTCATCTGAATTACCTTTATTTAGATTACGTTTATCTGTATCTGATTTCAATTCTGAAACTAATTTTGCTTTACAATAACTACATATATCAGAATCATCTCTAAATTCTATTTTACATTTTGGACACCAAGCCATATTGTCCCTCCTAGCATTATAATATACAAAAATAACATTCATATCTTTATATTTACAAAATTACTCTTTAAGTATACATACCTATAATATTAAGCTTCATAAACACTCACATTAATCAATACAAAGATTATTTAATCAAAAGATAGATAATAAAATAGTCTATTTACTCCATAAAGTTATCCATGTACAAACATAAACTCCTCAAACACAACTATTTGAGGAGTTTTAAATAGCTAATATTGTTTTTATATAACTTACTACTTTAATCCACTCTTCTAGCTAGCTTCTCTACTAATTGTGGTAAGAAATCATCTATAGTCTTATTCTCATTCTCTTTTTCATAAATTTTTAGTAGTTCATAAATTTCACCTAATCTATTAAATCCACCAAATTTGATTTCTTTGTTAAGTAATTTATCAAATGTATATTCTTCACCAAATTTATGAGCATATATTCTGCCTTCAATTGCTCTAACTATATATTCATCTAACTGCCTGTATAGTGGCATGTTGCTGTACATATTGTCATTAATTATCTTTGTATAATATTTGCTTATATCTTTACATTTGCTAATTGTTATATTATATATTGGTTCATTTATGTAAGAATGAATATACTCATGAATTACATTTTCAACCATGTTTCTAATATCTAGCTTATATGGATTTCGTGAAATATCATTTGGAGATTGAAAAGATACTATTTTATTTGTATTCTTTGTTTTATATGAATAGAAGCTAGCCATTGAAGGTCTGTATATTGTTAAAACTGTTTCATATTCTATAGGTAAATCTCCAAAATATTTATCTTTAGTATTCAAATATTCTTCCATGCTTTTGATAAGTTCAATCAATTTACTCTCTTTGATATTTTCTTCAATGTACTTTTTAACATTATTTGAAAAGGCTTTATTCTTAAAAAACTCATTAGCTTTAGTATCATTATAAAAACTTCTCAATCCTTTAATAAATAATTCTATCTCTTTATCATCTTTGAATATATATTTCCTATACTTTTTATCCACTTCACATATTTTTTCAAGTGATGGAGTCCCACTATAACTCAATAAGACTCCAATAGCATC
Organism: Abyssisolibacter sp. ZYX002; assembly: GCF_056892235.1. Lineage (NCBI taxonomy): Bacteria > Bacillati > Bacillota > Clostridia > Eubacteriales > Clostridiaceae > Abyssisolibacter > Abyssisolibacter sp. ZYX002. The sequence goes on along the minus strand of NZ_JARMXH010000004.1, from coordinate 119,636 downwards.
TCCATTGATATCACCATTGTAAACATATTTGTTAAAGTTCTTAAGAAAATCATGATTTTTATATGGACTAAAGAATTCTTTGGCTTCTTTATATATTGGATGATTTTCGACATTTGGCATTAATATGTTACTATTGAAATCCATATATAACGCACTAGCAATAATATATGTGTCTATCATTTTATTTGTACTAATTGTATACTTTATCCCTTTACTTTCATCTGTTTTATACAAGATATTTGAGTTAGGACCTTTGCTGATTGTCATTATTTGCTTCATACTACAAGCTGTTGTTATTGACAATAAGCAAAAACATAATAATACTACACTGATTTTCTTTTTAAACATTTATTTCTCACTCCTAGTCTTTAATTAAGTCACAACCTATATTATAAATTATACTTTGTGCAAAAACAATACTTATACAACAAATACTCAGACATAATAGCCTGAGAAAGTCTTGTTATTTTTAATATTATCTACTCAAAGTTTACAATACTTATTTTTTAATGACTTGCCAGTCGTGCGTTACATTTTTATAGCTTTAGCTTGATTTACATACTACAGAGGCTTCTAATTTGGCTAAGGTAATAAAATCATCTGTATCACATATAGTATTAAAGTCACCTTTTTTAATTACCTTTCCATTGTTCATAAATATCACCTCATCAAATTTTTCAAGTCCTTCTTTGATGTTATGAGTAGTCATTATAACAGTTTTATCTTTAAGATTTAAAAGTTCACCTAGCAATGTCCTATACAATTTTTTATCAACACCAGCAAACGGCTCATCAAGTACAAGTATTGGTGCATCCTGTGCTAGCTTCCTCATTATAGAGACAACCTTCTTTTCTCCTCCACTTAAAAGTTTACAATTTTCACTTTTAGTAATAATTTCATACATATTATTTTCTATTTTATCTTTAATCCTGTTTATTCCTCTTATAGGATAGGTGTTAAATACAGTTACGTTATTCTTAAAATCTTCCTCAAATATATATTCATCCTGATCCATATACGAGAAAATTCTACTTTTATCAAATTGTTCTGAATCTATTCCATTTATAAGAATATCACCCGAATCAATTTTGTTTACTCCTACTAAAGATTTCAGTATAGTTGACTTTCCTGAGCCACTTCTTCCGATAAGAGCATATTTTTTTCCTTTTTCAAATCTATATGAGAAATTATTGATTTCAAATGTATCAAATTTTATGTTCATACCCTTTATTTCTATATCTTTTTTAAGACATTCAAACTCGCTATCATAGCCTGTATGTTCTTCATTCTTTATAAGTGATTTGTATTTTTCTCTCACATCTTTTGAAGAATTTAATCCGTTAATAGCTCCCATTAATGTTTGTATAGGATGTATAAAAACTTCAACATACCCTACAGATACTAAAGCTGCACCTATTGAAATTTGTTTTGTTATATACAAATATGCAACCATAGCTATCGACACCACGTACAGCAAATAAATTGAAGCTCCATTTAGAACAAGCGACTTGCTTTTTGTAAGCCCATATCTAAATTGCTTATTTGATAGTTCCTCCATTTTTTTGCTATGCTCATATTCAAACTGTTTACGAGTTTTGGTATTAAATAATCTTATGCCTTGAAGTAAATCACTGAACTTAGCAACATAATCCTCTGTTTTATTTAGGTATTTACTTCTTGACTTAGCTAATTTTTTAGATGTAAACTTAGGGAAAATAACTATATTAAAAATTGATATAACAGAAATTAATATGGCTATTCTCCAATCAATGAAAATAAATATAGTTGCTCCATAAATTATAATCATATTTATTGACTTAACTATGCTTATTAATCCTTTAAGATAATCTTCCTGTATAGCTGCTATATCGTTATTAAATATTGATATGTATTCTGGGACTGATTTTAATGTAAATCTATAATTTCTATAGTTTGTAATCGCCTTAAATAAATCCTTTTTTAATAAACTTCTAAATCTAATGTTCCCTCTACTTGTAATAAGCATGTTTATATATGATAATCCTATTATCGCACTCAGACACAACAAATATATTAATATGAAATCTCCTATATTAAGTTTCCTATTTTGTTCAATTATATCAAACATTTTCTTTTGAAGAACCGGCAAATAAGAAATTAACATTACTACTACTGCATCTAATCCAACTTGTCCAATAATGTACTTTTTAATTTTCTTTATATTATTTTTCATAAGAACAAAATCTCCTTTCTCCAAATGTTTATAGATTTCATCCTAACATTTACGCTAGATGACTATTTGCTAATACTCCTTCTTTAAGACATATAACTTGATCAAAACCCTCCAAATCTTCTGATAGTTTATGAGTTATCATTATAACAGTCTTATTTGATTTTAATATATAATCTTTTAATACGTTCGTTGTCTCGATATCTATTCCTGCAAATATCTCATCAAATATACATACTTCTTTATCTTCTAAATAACTTCTAATAAATTTTATCATTCCTTTTTGCCCACCACTTAATGATGCAGAATTGCTATTCTTTTTTATAGATTCTAAAACTTCTTTTTTAAATAAGTCTTTTATTTTTCCAAATCCAATAGTAGAATATGAATCATAACATGTAATATTATTATGAAAATCATCTGCAAATATATGTTCTTCTTGGCTAATAAAACTTATTATAGGGCTGACATCTATTTCATTTATATTTATTCCATCAAAGAATATTGTTCCACCATATATCTCTTTTTCTTTAATCAAGGCTTTCATCAAACTACTTTTGCCTGAACCACTTTCACCGATTATTGCATACTTCTTGCCTTTTTCAAATGTATAAGACATATTTTTTATCTCAAAGTCATCATATTTTATATTTACATTTTTAAGTTCTATATTTTTATCAAACGTATTTTTCTCTTTAAGTATTGGAGATTTAAACTTAAGAATTTCTTCTACCTTTTCTTTTATCTTTTTAGTTGATTTGTAATTAGTACTACTATATATAAACAAGTCAATCGTATCAGTAAATTCTACAACAAATCCACCAACAGCCACTGCTGTTCCAATGGTGATTTCTCCTATTGAAACTAAATATATTGTTATCATAAATGCAATACCGTTAATTATGTATATAGATAAATCATTAACTATACTTGCTATAGCAAACATCTTGTCATATAAAAATTTAATTTTTGCATTACTTTCAATGTATTTAGCAAAAATATTATTAAAGCTTCTTCTAGTAATCTTATTTATTAATTTAAAGCCATTCAACAAATCTATAGTTTTTGCGGTTAATTTACCAATACTATCTGTATATCGTTTATTTCGGTCTGATAATTTTTTTTCAGTTAATTTAGGAAGTATTGCTACAGAAATAAATGATAATAAAATTATTAATGAAGACACCTTCCAATGCACATTAATAAACATTATTATCCCATAAGCAAGAAACATACTAACTGATTTAATCCCATTGATTACTGAAGATAAATAATTTACGCTCATAATCCTTATATCATTTCCTTGGATGGATATGTATTCTCCAATTTCTCTTGAATAAAACTTCTCTTTATTATAGCTTGTGATTTTCTTAAAAAAATCTTCTCTTAGTCCTTTTTCAAATTTTACAGTACTTTTCCATGTAAACAACATATTTGTATACGAAAAAAGCAAAATCGCCATCACACATAATATTAATAGTGTTATGTATTTCCAAATACCTGTTGTACCACCTTTTTGCATATAATCAAATAATTTTTTTTGACTTAAAATAAACATAGCACTAGCCATTGTTAAAAATAAATTTGAAATTACTTCTAGTGCAATCCATTTTTTTATATTCATTAAATATTTTTTCATAAGTACCTTAACTCCTAATCAATTCTTGTATAATCCTTTTTTTAATATGTATTCAAATATCTTTAATAAAGATGCTATCATCTTCCACATAACTAAACCAACAATCATTGAACACTTAATTACCTCTCATCAATTCCATTTGATTTATTTATGTAGTTTCTCCCAAACATCTATATATTTTTAACCATATAAATACTTAGACGTATATGTTCCTCATTCCATTCATTACATAAGATCTATATAGTATATCTTCCATGTAATTTAATCCCACCAAAAAAACCAATAATTTGATTTGTATAAACCTCCTGCTAAGTTTGAAATAGTTTCTGTTCCTTGATATACTATATCATTACAATATATGAATTGTTCTTCTGCTAACTTTATAGATTCTTTTTTTGTTTTTGGTGGAATAGCTACTGTACATTCAAGAGTACTCCTAGTAATTGATATAACTTCAGCACCATATTTATCATACCAATATTTTAATAAAGCTATTTGACTCTCAGGGCTAGGACAACAGTTCCATCCTCCGAATTTTATATATGCTGGAACTTCATAAGAATTCTGTGTAGGTATCAATCCAATATATATTTCGTCATGATATTCTCCAGTCAATATATTAATATTTGAGGTAATGCTAGTCATAGGAGATAATACAGATGGCCATTTCCCAAGTTCTACGCAATCATATATTTTAGTGACTTTTCCTAATCGTTCTTTAAATATATTTTTAACACTTTTATCTAATGATTCTTTTATAATATCATCTGGTAAATCTTTGTTGTATGAAATAATCTCTTCGTGGCTCATAACATCATCATATGTACCAAGTATTACTGGTGTAATATCTTCTTTCTCTTCCCTAATCTTCAAACAAGTTTCTAATGCATCTTCACCAGAAACTACAATATAGTCAAACGGTAATTTAATTTCTTTTTTAATATCAACTGAAGTCTCATTATCTGATTCTACTGAGTTCTTAATTTCCAATGTAGAATCTTCCTTACATGCAGTACATAATAATAAAAATGAAATGAGAATCAAAATTATAACCATCTTTTGTAACATTATTTATTTCCTCCTTAATAAGTTAATAACTTCTAATATCCTGCCCCCTTATAATTATTATAAAAGTAATATATACTCTCCACTCCATCCTTCTACCAAATAATCCTTGGTAATCTACGTTCTATTATTTTTAATACTCTTTATATTTAAACTACATTTAGAGTATATCATACTTTAACCTAAACATTGATGAATTTTAGGTAAATTTGTCTTTATCTTGCTATAATGTTATATTAATATCTATTTTATACTTGTTATGATAGCCACAACTGTGCTCCTCATATTGCCTAACGATGAAATAGAAGTAATATTAAACAATTAGTTATTTAGCTAATTGCTATTGGTGTAGGATATTTAGTCAAAAGGTATAGGATAAATAGTGAAATAGTATGTCGCAATATAGTGTAATATACAAAACCCCCTCAAACATAACCGTCTGAGGGGGTTTCCATATTTTTTTATCTCTTTGAGAATTTGCACAGCTCATTTTTCAATGGTTTGAAGGCGATTTGTTAGTTGTGTATTAGTTACAAGTGTAAAGCTTTAAGGACTAAGAGCACCTTGTTTAAATCAACCTTCCCCTTAGCCAGCAATATCGGTGTCAAAAGGGTGTGTTGGGAACTGCTGTGTTACGTGATTGTGAGGTGCTTTTTCAAATATTGAAAAACTTGCTTGAATTTAAAGTTCGTATATATTCTTTGTTAACACCTAATTCAATAAGTTTATCTATAAACATGTTCTCATCAGACGAACTATTAATTCAAGTGGCGACATCTGAAAGAGTATTAATACTCCTGCCACCATAAGTATAAATGCTATCATTATCATGCTATTCAATATACTCATCTTATTTTAGCCGCACCTTTGTCCTTTAAAAATGAAAAAGTGCTGGAAATTTAAATATACTTCCTTTTTTATTTTGTAAATACCACTTTATATGTGAGATTAATCTATTCAAAAATGCAAGAAAACTTTTGTCCTCTATCTTATTATCAGTACATACTATTCCAATATTAAAGAAATATTAAAATTGAGTCTTTTTCATATTGACAGTTCCTCTTACATATGTAATAATAGTTACATACTTAAATATTACATATGTAAGAGGAGCTGATATATATATGAAAAATACACCTAAAATTTCGGATGCAGAATGGCAAGTGATAAAAATATTGTGGGAACAATCTCCAATGACTGCAAACGAAGTTATAGAGAAACTTGAAACTAGTGTTGATTGGAATCACCAAACCATAAGGACACTAATTAATAGGTTAGTAAAAAAAGAAGCTGTTTCGTATAATGTGAAAGGTAAAGCTTATTATTATTATCCTATTGTTAATGAAGAGGAATGTATGAAAAAAGAAACTAGGTCACTTCTTAGTAAAGTGTATGACGGTTCATTAAACCTCCTAATTAAAAACTTTATAAAAGATGAAAAGTTTTCTAAAAAAGAAATTGACGAACTAAGAAGTATACTCGACAACAAAGAAAAGCAGAAGTAGGTGAGGGTGGATATTGGAATTTTTTAAATGGATACTTATAGCTTCAGAGATATCTAGTATTATGGCTATAATTATTTTTCTTGTAAAATCATTGTTTAAAGACAAACTAGGAGTTACATGGAACTATTACATATGGTTTTTATTATTGATTCGATTAATTATTCCTCCTAATTTTGTTGAAAGTTCATTAAGTATTTTTAATTCAATACCAGTGGAAATACGTACTGAGATAAGCTTGGCAGATGCATATAATCATAGAACAAATGATTTTTTATATCATAGAACATATGATGAAGTTGAAATTCCACCAGAAAGGAGGTTTAATAAAAGTGAAAATATTGAGAGAGATATAGGTTCTACCGTAAATACTGAACAAAGCAAGATTAAAACAATATCTAATAATTTAACAATGGGAATAAACAATAAGTATAGTATTTTTAAAATAGCATATATTCTATGGATAATAGGAGTGATTATCTTAACTGCCTATACAATATATGCAAATATAAAACTTTATCTTAAGATTAATATGAGTCGCATAACAACTGATGAGAAATTAAATGAAATTCTTGTTAAATCTAAAAAAAAGATGACTATAAACAAAATGGTAAAGTTAATAGTTATAAATGAGGTAAAGTCTGCTGCAATATTTGGTCTGTTCAAACCAAAACTATTATTGTCAGGACCAGTGATTAATAAGCTTACTGACAATGAAGTGAAGCATATTATACTCCACGAATTATCTCATCTAAAAAGAATGGATATTGTAACAAAGTGGATAATGACAGTAATACAAATTATCCATTGGTTCAATCCTATTGTTTGGTATTCATTCTATAGAATGGATCAAGACTGTGAGGTGGCCTGTGATGCCAAAGCTCTGAATTATATAGAAACAAAAGATCACAAACAATATGGCTTTACAATAATAAAACTAATAGAAATATTTTCACGATCCAACTACACTCCTGGGACTCTAGGCATTGTAGGGAATAAATCTAACATAAAAAGGAGAATTGAGATGATAAGTATATTTAACAAAAACTCATGGAAGTGGGCAATAACAGGTATAGTAGTATTTGCAGCTCTTGGGGTTGTAGGATTAACAAGTTCAATACAACCAGTACAAGCTATAGGGGAAAGTCAACAAGAGGCTAAAGCTAGTGATAGTAATATTGTAACCTTTCCTGATCATAATTTAGAAAAAGTTATAAGACAAATTATAAAGAAACCTACTGGAAATATTACACAGAAAGATGTTGAAGAAATTACACAGATAACAGGTTTTATGGATGATGAACATCGAACACCTACGGATTATGGACAAAGTGAAGCATTTGAAAAAATATCTAGTTTAGAAGGAATACAGTATTTAACCAATTTAACTAAGCTAGAACTAAGTGCATTAAATAAAATAAATGATTTTACCCCTTTATGCAAGGTGGTAAGGTTAAAGGAACTGTATTTAGGTCGACTTGAAGGATTAAGTGAGGATGCTGATATAAGTTATCTTAATACATTGACTAACTTAAATAGATTCGAAATTGGTAAGATAGAGGATATTACTATTTTAGAGAATTTAACTAACTTAACTAAGGTATACATAATCCTTGATAATGATAATATAAAAGATATAAACGTTTTAATGGATCTTCCTAATTTAACTGATTTAACCGTAGACTCTCATGATGTATGGTATCCAGAAACAAATACCATGAAAAAAGCAGTAGAAGATATTAGTTTTATTAAGGATCTAACTAATCTAACTAATTTAAAAATTTCTAATAGTAGTATAAAGGATGTTAACTTTCTACAGACCTTAACTAAATTAACTAAATTAGATATAAATGCTTATAATTTAAGTGATATAAGCGCTATAAGGCATCTTCCTAATTTAACTGAATTAGGAATAGAGAGTGATATTATAGCTAACATAGATGTTTTAAAGCAGTTTACTAACTTGACTAATTTGAAATTGCGTTGTATGAAAGTAAGTGATATAAGTGTTCTAGAAGGTTTAACAAAATTAGAAAAATTAGACTTATCATCCTATAAAGTAGGTGAATTAAAGGATATAACCGTTTTAAAGAACTTAACTAATTTAACTAGTTTAAATTTAAGTAATAATAAAATAGATGATATAAGCTCTTTAGAATATCTTACTAATTTAACTAATTTAAACCTAGGTCTTTCATATAATATAAATGATGAAGATTTAAGTTCTCTAAAGAAGCTTAGTAAGCTAACTAATTTAAGTATAAGTAGTTCTGATATAACAGATTTAAGCCTAATCTCAAGTTTTCCTAAACTAATTAGTTTGCAATTAGGGTATAATAAAATAATAGACATAAGTCCTCTGAAGAATCTTACTAATTTGACTTATTTAGGACTACAAGGGAATCAAATAAAAAATATAAGGTCTCTAGAGAATCTTACTAATTTAATTGATTTAAGATTAGAAGAGAATCAAATAAAAGATATAAGCCCTCTAGAAAACCTTACTAATTTAACTTATTTAGGATTAAAAGAGAATATGATAAAAGATATAAGTCCTCTAGAAAACCTTACTAATTTAACTTATTTAGGATTAAAAGAGAATATGATAAAAGATATAAGTCCTCTAGTAAATCATACTAATTTAACTCATTTAAAATTACAAAAGAATCAAATAAAAGATATAAGCCCTCTAGAAAACCTTACTAATTTAACTTATTTAGAATTAGAGGGAAATCCAATACTAGATTACAGCCCAGTAGATAATTTAAATTTAGATTAATACGTGGCAGGAAAGAGTTTAACTTGTGAAATGGAAATGCCTTTGTTGTGGTTACTATACATCGCTAGTATCAAAAGATGATGAATTAGATGGCTTAGAGTAATTTTTTAAGGTTTACAGCGATTATAAGACCTACCTTATAAAAAATCTAGAATTAATTTTTACTGTGCAGATTAAAATATTAAAGCATCAAGAACTTAAAAATTCTTGATGCTTTTGTTGTGTATTGAGTGACAGTTGGACAGCCTGCTGGAGAAGAACTGTCACATTATAAAATAGCGGAAAATATATAAATATTTATCTATTTGAAATTGTATTTTAAAGTCTTACCATATGGATGTTATTTTTATTGGTGGAGGAACACTAATTTGCTTAGTTAAAAAACAGATCAGCTTGTTAGAATACCTCCTTCATTTACTAATCATATACTTACGACTTTTTAGATATTCAAACATACCTTCTCTTTCTTTAGAATTATTAATTCTATAAATATCTTTGTATAATATATTTAACAGTTCTTCAACCTCTTGGCTTGCTATATAGTGCTTTTCTATATTATCATAATTTAATAGTAGATACATTTGATTTTCTGGGAATTTAATAAGGGGAAAAAAATAGTTAATCGAGAGTGTGTCAATCATTCTGTAAATAGGTAATTTATAACCTTATATGAATAGTAATAAGATACTAAGAAATAATAAAATCACTTCTCTTGAACAACTTAAGAATAATTTTTAAAATAGAACATGTTAAGTAGAGACTCATGGTTTAAGCCTTTACGACGACATGTTCTTTTTAACTCAATTTACCCGATACGACCTTCGTACATAATAGAAAATTCTCCATAACCAACTCCTATACTCCTATTCTTAACGAATCTCAATCTATTGTTGTTATTTTTAAATAATGGAAATATATTTTATATTTACGATGTTATTCTATCACAAAAAATTATTGAACCCAAGGTAGTGTAAAATAAATTTTGTCATTTCATTATCTACAACTTCTATATTTATCTTTAATTCTACTTAACCTTAATTTCCCTAATATAATAATCTTGATACATGCTACCTTTTATGCTCAATGAATTGTTATCCCTAACTTTAAAGTATAATTGTCCATCTGGTGTCCATATATCTTGAACTGTACCATGTAGTTTATATACTCCGTTCGAAAATCAAAGTAGAGTAAAATGCACCCTATTATTCATGTCCCTAAAATCATAATGAGCATACTTATTCTTCTTCAGCCAAAACACATTAGGCTCTTTCTTCTCTAGTATTTTAAAATAGTCTTTGTAATAAAACTCTGGAAAATATGTTATTACAGTTTGTGCTTTTGTTACATGTTCCTTGGGTACTTTATTCTCAAAATACACTTTTGTTAGTTACGTGTTAGCTATGTACGGAAATAAATCCACATTTGTTATAAGTTCTTACATATAACAAAAAACCCCTCAAACATAACCGTCCGAGGGGTCTTAATATCAATAATATTCCTATCCTTTGAGAATTTGCAGGGTTCATTTTTCAATGGTTTGAAGGTGATTTGTTAGTTGTGTGTTAGTTGCAAGTACAAAGCTTTAGGGACTAAAAACACCTTATTTTGTTAGTCTTATAATTTTGAATTATATAAACAAATCTGTTGAGCTATTATATATCCATAGTAACGTTTATTTTAAATTTGCTTTCTATCTAGTATTTCGATATCACTAATTAAATAACGTTCACTATTCCCTTCAAGTTTTATTATTACTATGTTTTTTGATTGTATAAAATAATCAACAATTGTCGAATACTTGGTTTTTTTTAGTATAGGATTCGCATAATCTAACTCTGCTATCATACCTGCTATATGATCCGGAATCCTTACAAGTTCTTTAAATAGTTTTTCATCTCTTGATGATCTTGGTATAGTAACTGTAAATGATTCTGACATACAATAGTTTTTGAAAAAAAATCCATATAATTTATTCGTAAAATCATTAGGCAAATCATGAACTCTATCTCTATCTGATATCCATCCAATACATTTACTTCCATAACAAGTTGCTTTTCCTGCTAGTAAACCAGTCACAGCAGCAATTAAATAAGCTTTTGTGTATATGTTTAATTTTTTACCTTTTTTCACTTCATTATTTCCTAATTTTAAAGCTTCAACTAAACATTTGTCTACTTTGTTCAATTCGTAAAATTTAATAATTTCTTCAAATATTAAATTTAATGAATTCTTAGCATCATTACTATTCGAAAAAGGGAAATGTTTCAATCTATTCGGTATTGAAAAACAGATATTGAAAATATTATCTCCTTTCAAAACGTCTATAAATTTACAATTAATATTTCTATGGTTTTTAATATCCTTTGGAGCTATTTTTCTAATATAGTCTACAAAACCATTTAAGTCACCCTCATTTATTGCAATAAAACTAATAGCAATAGCTTTATTATTTTTGTTTTTAAAATCAAAACAATAATCACTTGCAATGTATATCAATTTATTCCTGTTTTTATAGATAAATTGTCCAAAGCAACTGTTATTAAGAATATGTTCAATACTACTTAATAGTGTATTTTTCATTATTCTAACCATCCTATTCCAAATAATATGTCAATTTAATCATTAGTAGAGTTTTTTATATCTTGAGATTCTAAGCTTGTTATATACTATAATTCTCTATTAAATCTACCCAACTATGAAACATGCAATTAATATAGAAAAAATAAAAAAAATACACTTGTTTTTTACTAATTGTAAGAAAACCTCATACTTTACTACTTTTCTCCGCTCATTTCTCATATCATAAGCTATTTCCCATAAATTATTTTTTTCTTCCATTAGTGTACATATATCAATACTATTAATATCATTTATATTTAATACTACATTAATTCTTGATATGCATTCCTTTTCTTTTTTAATTATATCATACATTCTATCAGTTATATATTTATCTTCAAAATGCTTATATGGCTTCACAATTTGTATTTCTGTATCTATATATTTTTTTAAATCAGCTAATGCTGAAATTCTTAAGATATCCTTCTTTGGGTCATCATCATCAATTTTATCAGTTAGACTATATATTTCTTTTACACGGGATAACGAAAGTATTAATTTTCTAATATTTTGAAATCTTCTATATTTATCTTCTTTAAACCCTAAGCGGTTACTTTTTACATTTTTAAATTCTGTATCTAGCATAACTACAAACCACCCTGTTAATAGTCCAATCATAATAGATATATTTATCGCATCTATATGATCTATAATTAATTTATATAAGTATTTATAGATCATTCCTAATCACTTCCTTTTAACTTCTTATCAATAATATAAATAATTAGTATTTTCATATATTAACATCATTTATGCTCCATCTTATTTTCAAAAGTAATATAATTTAATATACTAGCAGCCTTTAATAATTGAAATAACTTCAAAATATCAATCTTATTTATTTTGCTATAGTCGTACGAGCCGTGCATAATCCAGTTTCTGTTTATTTGTTCTGGATGGTTATTCCAATATGGTTTGTACAATATTTCATAAACATTATATACTCGTCGAAAAAATATTATAGACAGCGCTAGCTCATCTTCTGTAGTTTTAAAATAATCTTTTGTTTTGTCATAGAGCTTAGCTTTTTTGTTTTTGATTCTTAGCGAACTATTTACATCATAATTCTCAAATGCTTTAGTTAATATGCTTTCAAAAACAGCAAATAATGAAAAAGTACAATGTATATAATAACCTAACTTATATAACTCATAAGCCTCAGTTATTATAGAATTATACTCGCTATATAAAGAATTCGTCTGAAAAAAAATTACATATTCATCAATATGCTCCTCCACATATCTATCAATATCATTGACCCTATATTCATTATGTTCAAAAGCATCTAGCATATCAGCATCAACTACCCAACATTCTTTTTCAAATTGACTCATAAACTCTTCATAGCTTTTGAATTTATCACGAAATGATTCTTTTAAGCTATTCCAATCAATAGAATTAGTCACTTTTTCAACTACTTCATGTACTTTAACAAATATCTCTCTTGAAGGCTGAAAAGCTTCATTAATAGTTTTCAGTAATTTCTGACTTGGAATCATAAGTGTATTAATACTTTCCTGTAATTTAAGAACTGGAATCATAAGTGTATTAATACTTTCCTGTAATTTAAGAACTGGAATCATAAGTGTATTAATACTTTCCTGTAGCTCATCTAACTTCTGTCTCGGAATCAAAGCTTCATTAAATATAGAAATATTTTCATTTGACTCAAATTTTTTATCATCCATATATCCTTCGCCCCTTTTTAATTATCCTAATTCAATTCCATATAATGAATCATATTTACTATGTTAATAAATAGACCACTAAAAGAATATCTTCTTAATGGTAATTGCATTCTTTAAAAAAGTATAGTGTCAACTGATGACTCAAAAATTTCCTAGACATCACTATATCTCCATCTTCACATCCCTATAGATTTTGCTAAGAGTTTTTATTATATTGCACTCCTCATAAGAATCAAGAATGCCTTGTTTTTTGTATTTCACAAATTATACTGTCTTTTTTTAATTCTAAAAACGACTAACCTGTTCATTTTTATTTTACGTTAGGACTAAATATGTATGATAAACATTAAAATAAACAACCAAATCGCTAAGTAAACAATCCATAAAATGGGTTTAATTGCATTATATCATATTTTTTTAATATTTGTGTATATTTACTTTAGAACATAAAATCAAAAACTCATACATGCTTCTGTTATAACTGCTTTTATAATAAATCTTTAAAAGTTTGGTTTATCTTGATTTAAGTTCTAGTTCTTTGTATGCATAACATTTTCCATCTGGTTGAAAATAAACTCTCAACTTTTTTATCTCTATCATCATAAGCAGAAACCATTAGTTTATATCTTCGATTTTGTTAGTTACGTGTTAGTTATGTACAAAATCCACATTTGTTATTAGTTCTTACATATAACAAAAACCCCTCAAACATAACCGTCCAAGGGGTAATTTCCATATTTTTCCTATCTCTTTGAGAATTTGCATGGTCCATTTTTCAATGGTTTGGAGGTGATTTGTTAGTTGTGTGTTAGTTACAAGTATAAAGCTTTATGGACTAAGAGCCCCTTGTTTAAATCAACCTTCCCCTTAGCCAGCAATATCGGTGTCAAAAGGGTGTGTTGGGAACTGCTGTGTTATAAGATGGTTTTCAGTCTATAATGCATTAATAACTGCCTCAAATGCAATTCTCATCTCTCCAATACTTTTAAACCGTTCACAATGATCATCTGAAAGCCCCTTTTTAACGAACTCATTTATAGCACTTTTACTTTTTAAATCTATTCTTCGCTTGCCAGTCATAGTAAAATAAACCAATCTTGTTAAAGCATAAGTCTCATGCTCTATTTTATAATTCTTAAATCCACCAAATACATCTAACTTTGGATCATTAAGTGATCCCTTAAATTCTGTATTCATACTGGTCAAATTGCCATTTTTAAGCTTCACCAATCCAAAATCAGATATTTTTATAACATGTAGTCCATCATATTGTTTTATTAAAATATTGGTTAAACTTATATCTCTATGAAGTAATCCTGTACTATGAATATATTCTAATCCCTTAAAAACTTGTCTTACCAATCCTACTCTAGACTCTTTTGATAAGTTGACATTATTCTTCACAATATAATCATGTAAAGTATAGTCTGCATATTCCATAGTATACTCAAACTTTTTCATATTAAAATTATAAACTTCAAGGATGTACGGTGAATTAAGTTTACTCATTTCATCGAATTCTTGCTTAAATCTGATTTTCTCTTTATCATCAAGTGTCTTTTTTGCTTTTTTTACAGCAAAATACTTATTATAAAAAGGATCTCTATACTTATGTACAGAAGCATACGACCCTCCACCTATTGCTACTAATTTAAAAGAAAGGACATTTTGCTTAACCTTTATAGAATTAATTATTTCAAATATAGGCTTATCGTCATGAATTTCAATCTTATCGAAATCATCTGGAATTGGGCTTCCTCCAGACTGCTGTAAGAAACCACGACATTCTTGTATTACATTCTGGTAATACTCATTTATCTCAAAATCATAATTTGTATTGACTAAACTTGACTTAATTCTAAAATACTCATCAATTATTTCTATTAAACGCCTACTATCAGCTGCCCAATAATATCTATTATTTAGATTACTATTTATATGTGCAAAATGCCAAAAGAATAACGCATTAAAAACTGTAAAAAAATGCTTTACACCTTTATCATCAATATTCGTATAACTCAACTCATAAAGGTTATAGGACTCTAATTCATCACTACCTTCCCATTTTTTTAGTTTTTCTATTAAATATTGTATCTTAACCATATTTATCTCTCCTTAGGAAACCTTTCTTATAACATTCCCACAGTTCTCGACGTAAACATCTCTTCAGGGTTTGGCGTTGTTTTTGCCTACAAAGCTCTTACCCCTTAAATCCAAAATCAATGACAAAAGTTTATGTTTGGAACTGCTGTGTTAGATGAAGCATCATTAAGCTCTTGATAGAAATCAAAATAATCATAGCACTATAATTTCAACATACGATATTATTTCATGGAGTTAATAATACACTGCAATCCTGTGAGATTACCTTTACCTAATGTTGAATAGTATTCTACATGTTTTTGTGCCGCACATAAAGCATTTATTAAATACTCTTCACCAAAGTCCTTTTCTATTTGTCTGAATAAATACTCATTTGTTGCATTATTGAACGCTCTCTTATATACCTCCCCAGCCATCATTGCCAAAAAAATAGTAATAAAAGCATTAGCTGACCCTACACTCATCCCTGTTAATTTATTTATTTCATACTTTCCTTCAGTTCTTGAAAGTTTATTAAAGTATACTTTCTTGGCAATTTCATAAGCACCTTTACTCATATTCGTTGTGATTTTCACAAATTATCCCCCCTATTTAATTAAACTAGTTTGATAGAATAAACACTCGTTACCTATCAAATATCTCCTTAGGAAATACCGCATTAATCTCATAAATATCACCCTCATAAATTCTTAGAACAGGAATATTATTAAAATATTCTTTAATAATAGAACCTTTTATTCTTATTGTTCTTTTGTTTAAATCTTTAAGCTCTATCATTCTTCTTCCATCAATCTTTAATTCACTAAAAGGCTTATTATTACAAATGATTGCTTCTTCATCTAATCTCTCTAAATATGCTTCAAATCCTTCTGAAAAACAATCTTTAACTTCATCTAGCGTGTTACTTATTTTTTCACCATATCTATCTCCGACACATACATAGCCTTCTACTTTATCAGAAAAGCAAAATTCACAATACTTACATGTCATTTTTTTCACTTTAATACCATGTCCTTTCATTATTAATTTGTTTTGTTTAACATTCCCACAGTTCCCGATGCAAACGTTCCTTAAAGGTTTGGCGTTGATTTTGCCCACAAAGTACTTACCCCCATAAATGCAATGACAAAAGTTTATGTTGGGAACTGCTGTGTTATCTGATGGATTTATTGACCCTATCTGACTGTACATTTGCTAAAAACTTATACCAAGTCAACCTACCCTTACTAGGATTTATACCAAGCAATTCGAGTAAATTTCTTCTGAGCTTTTTACTTTCCTTAATAACATTCTCTATATAGCCATACATTTCTTCATATGTTTTTATATGATCCCATTGGAAAGTAGTATAATGAATATTATTTCTAATGGTTCTCGTAGAATTAATTAGCTCCTTTTTTATTGGTTTTAAAATATATGCTATACGTTGTGAATCTTCATCATCAGAATGTTTTATATAATTAGTTAAGTTATCAACAGTTTCATCAAAAATCAAGGCTGAGAACTTGCACAAAAACATTAAAACATACGATGAATTGCTTAAATATACATCTATTTGTATTGTATTTTCAAGAAATACAAGCAAACTAGATAATTCATCTACCGCCAAAATAACTCGATCTATTAATTTAGGCTTTTTAATTCCAGAACTTTTTAAAATATCAGTATAACAATATGAAATTAATTTATAGTTAACTTTTTTTGTGGATTTACGAATATTGCATCTTACATTATCAAAAGCACAATTTAGTTGAATGGATCTAATTATCTGTTGCATTGTATTAACATCATTTTGAAGCTCCTCTGAATCAAAATAGTATTTCCAAACATTCGTACCAATTAATTCATTTTTACCGCTTCCAGTTTCATATTCTAAACATAAATCCAGCGCAGGTGTTTTTATGTCTTTTGATCTACCCATATTTTCTTCGATTTCATTATAGTACTTATTAAAGCTATTGACTTTAAACTGATGAATCTTCAATCTCAATTCTTTTACTTTTAAAAAATTAAATTCTTTGCAAACATCACAACCGCTCCATTTACCCATTTCATATATGATTGTAGCAAAATAACGTATAATTATTAAATGCGCTCTCCAAGATACATCTTTATTTTTATTAAAAAAATCTATAATATCTCCTGCAGCATATACATCTATAGCAGTAGCATACGATGATATATTTTTATCTTCTACTTTTCCTTCAACACTTAATAATAAATCAACTAAATCATTTAAATTAACTCTATTATTCATCTAAATATCTCCTAAGTTTTAAATCTTTCAGATAATATTCCCACAGTTCCCAATGTAAACGTCCTGTAGGGTTTGCGTTGATTTTGTCTACAAAGCACCTACTCCTTAAATGTAAAGACAAAAGTTTATGTTAGGAACTGCTGTGTTAGGCGATGGCTATGTTCAAACTTAATCTAAATTAAACATTCTATTAAAGTTTTCTTTTAAGTCAGATTTTCCATTTTTCTTCAGTTCAATAATATAATTATTGAAATCTTTAATAATAGCGTCCAAAAACTCGACAGTATTAATAAGTATTGTCCCATCATCTTCAACATTTATAGCATAGTTATAACTATCAGATATTAAAACTGGTCCACCAGTCATACCATTATGAAATAATCCACACCTAGTATGTTTATAGATTTCATTAAGTTGATTATTTGTAAATTCCATCCTTGGAAAAATCCGCTTCATTCCTTCTCTAAACATCCTCTTACTCCTGTTTATACTGTCTCTTCCTTGCATGTATTGCTCTACTCCTTCAATATAAGAAAGTGTAACCATTAATATAACAAAACCCGCGTTACTATTACTAGTAAGACATTTTGCAATATCTAAAAACCAACCATTAACTTGTTTTTCATAAATTTCAACTTTACACTCTAAATCTATTTGATCTAATACACGATGAGATAAAGCATTCTCGTTAACTATTGATATCTTTCCATTTTCTTTTATTACTCCTGTAATTCCAGGTGCGACATATATATTTTTGTCTCTTAACCGTTTTGACATATCGGACTTCCTCCTAGACTTATTTATATGCTTTCGCCTAACTCCCCAATTACCGAACTTTTTTTCCAAGAACACCTAAAATAAATACTCTTCACCTATCTAATGTCACAAATATCACTAATCTATAGTCTAAATAATCCTTTAATTGTAAAATATTTTCTATAAACCCATAATTAATTATACACCTATTCTATTATTCCTTCAATGCTACCATATACGAATGTTACCTTTTATGTTTCTTTGTCTAGAATACAGAAAAATATAGCAATCTCTAAACTCAATATTTTCGTACACCGATTCAAATATTTTAACCTTTTATCATAGCTAACTGCCAACTTATTTATCTTCTTTGATATCCTATACATCCAATAATCTCTACATTTATTAATAAAACTATAAAGTTGCAAAAATACTTGAATAATTTTATAAATGAATATAAAAAAAATAAACACCTATCAACATCTCTGATATAACTAAGTTTTTACACAAAATTAAAAGGAGATTTTCTAGATGTTTACAGGGGTCAGGCTCTTATTCTTTTGTATCTCTAACTCAATCTTACGCTTGCTGTTTATATAACCCTGAGTTTTTGAAAAAAGCCACAAAACAAAAACCCCTCAAACATAACCGTTCGAGGGGTAATTTCCATATTTTTCCTATCTTTTTGAGAATTGAGGAGCACGTCTTGCTTTCTTTAAACCGTACTTCTTTCTCTCTTTCATTCTTGCATCTCTTGTTAACATTCCTGCTTTCTTTAAAGTTCCTCTTAATTCCTCATCAACTTTAAGTAAAGCTCTTGATATACCATGTCTGATAGCTCCAGCTTGACCTGTATAGCCACCACCTTCTACTGTAACTATAACGTCATATCTTCCTAATGTATCAGTTATAGCTAAAGGTTCTCTAACCTTAACTCTTAGAGTCTCATAGTTAAAGAAGTCTTCGATATCTCTTTTATTTATAGTTATAACTCCTGATCCAGGAATTAATCTAACTCTTGCTATAGATTTTTTTCTTCTACCTGTTCCATAAAATTGTACTTTAGCCACTTACAGTCCTCCTTCCTGAACTATATTTCTAAAACTTCAGGTTTTTGAGCTGCATGGTTATGCTCTGCTCCTCTATAAACCTTTAGCTTCTTTATCATTTTTCTACCTAAGCTGTTCTTTGGAAGCATACCTTTTACAGCATGTTCTATAACAAACTCTGGCTTGTTTTTCATTAAGTTCTTGTAAGGTATTTCTTTTAATCCACCTGGATGTCCTGTGTGATATCTATATAATTTTTGATCCAACTTTTTACCTGTCAATTCAATCTTTTCTGCATTTATGATTATAACGAAATCCCCAGTATCAACATGTGGAGTATAAACTGGCTTGTTCTTACCTCTTAATATCTTTGCAACTTCACTTGCTAATCTACCAAGCGTCTTACCTTCAGCGTCTACTACGTACCATTTTCTTTCTACTTCATGTGGTTTAGCAATAAAACTCTTCATCATTTTCCCTCCTTGTTGCAACGTTCAACGTATTTATTTTAAAAAACCGGGGCTAGTGGTTTTTTATTATCCATACTCTTTTTATTTTAATACAATCAACCATGTGTGTCAAGGTTGTTTTCGTATTATTATGATATAAATTTTAGACAACTTCAATTTTTACCCTATAAAAGTTTTGCTATGGCAAAGAAGCTTGCAAGAGATAAAGCAAAAAAGGTTATAGTGCCAATTCCAAGTGCTTTTACTCCTTTATTAATTATACTATTGAAATCAACTGAAAGTCCCATTGCTGTCATCGCCATAAGTATACATATTGAACTAAGCCTCAAAAATATATCCGTCATCAAAGGTGGTATTATACCTGTTGAGTTCAATATTACTATAAAAATAAAATAAACTACATACATTGGAATCTTTACTCTTTGTACTCCCACAGTTTCTTGTTTATTATAAATATAACTTAGCACAATTGAAACAGGCATAATCATTAAAACTCTTGTCATTTTAACAAATGTTCCGATATCTCCTGCAGTTTTACCTAGTGCAAATGAAGCTGCTATGGCATGAGATACTCCGTGTAAAGTAAGCCCTGACCAAGCCCCATATTGTAAATCACTAATATCTATATTACTTTTAGCAATTGCTGAGTACACTAATACACCTATTGTTCCTAAAAAGCTGACAATAGATACAGCTATAACCGAATCTTCATCATCTGCATGGATACAAGGCTTAAGTGCTACTATAGCTGATGCCCCACATATACATGAACCAACACCTATTAATGTAGCAAGTTTATTTTGGACTTTAAATATTTTCCCTAAAAGGACAGAAATACCAAGTGCTAGTAAAGCGTACACGATAACTAAAATAATAATTTTAGGACCAAGTTTAAATAAATCCTGTATGTTTAACCTAAATCCAAGTAATACTATCCCTATTTTTAGTAATACGCTTAATGAAAATTTGATACCAGCTTTATACCCACTTTTTACTTTAATACAGTTATTATATACGATACCAATTATGATTGCTATTGTAAGTGCTTCTATACTAATATAACTGTTTAAATACTTGCTGAATATTTTTGATATATATGCTATTGTAAATACTAATAAGATACCAGGTATATATCTATTGATACTCTTCATGATTAATCACCTCAATTATTATATTGGTAATTATATCACTGCCTTATCATAATATGAAATTATGTATTTTTATAGTTTAATAAATTTAACTTATATATAGCTGTAACTGTTATATTTTCCTGTTAATTTATTGCTTTATGTTAGCTAAATTATTTATAAATTCATGATTAATATCTTCTAAATATACAAAATTAAACTCTCTTAAAATCTTCAAATTACTTATTGGTACTTCTATTAATTTACCCTCTTCTAGTTGTCCTCTAACAGCTTCTTTTGATATTATAGTGCAACCTAGATTTGACTGTATCAATGATATTATTGCTACTAAACTACCCACTTCCATATATACATTCATTTCGCTTAATTCATGATGCGAAGCTATTATTGCGTTTTCAAAAACTTTTCTAGTACCTGATCCTTTTTCTCTAAGTATAAGCCTTTGCTTAAGTACCTCTTCTATAGTCACTGAACTTCTTTTTGCTAAAGGATGATATGGTGAAACTACTAGTATCAATTCATCATCTTTATATTTTTTATACTGAACTTTACTATTGTCAAAAGGTCCTTCTATTATCCCTATATCTATCTGCCCTTTAAATAGTTTCTTCAATATTGCTTGTGTATTTTCTACATATAATAATATCTCTACATTTGGATATTTTCTTTTATATTGACTTATTATTTGGGGTAATACATATCCGCCAACTGTCAAAGTAGCTCCAACATAATACTTTTTTATTTGCTTTGATTTATTTTGAATCTGTCGCTTTAATTCATTATTTAATCTACTAATTTTCATAGCATACTCTAACAACAATTCACCTTCATTGGTTAACTTCATATGTTTTCCTTCCTTATACAAAAGCTTAGTTTCATAGTATGTTTCTAATGCTTTTATATGCTGTGAAACAGCTGGTTGAGTTATATTTAAATCTTTTGCAGCTTTGGTTAAATTGTTTGTACTTGCTACAGTTATAAATGTTTGAAACCTTAAATCCACCATATAGTTTCCTCCAAGTAAAAGTTTATCATTGCTATTATAATACCACATAATCATGATGTTTATATTAATATTTATTCAATATCACCGTAAGTGGTACTTGTTAAATATGTGTAATATTTTCCATTTTTATTTACTATCTTTGTTATATATGATACCGTATATATGTATTTAATCTAAAATACCTTTTTAGAGTACGGTAATTGTACTAATATGTATCTCTAATAATAATAGGTAAAGTGAGTGATTATATTATGAAAAAGAAAAAAGTGTTTTTTATAGTTTCTTTAATAGCTATTTCATTGTTAATTTACTTAGTATGTTTTAAAAAGCCTACTGAAATAGTCTCATACGAGCAATCTATGGATGAAGCTTTTATTAAATATCAAAGAGAAGATATGCTTTCTCCTGACGAATACGACAGAATCTATCAATTCAATGAAGCTCATGAAGTTTTTGAAGTTAGAAAAAAACTAGGTAGGTACTATGTATATATGTATTATGACTATGAAATCAAATATAATGAATATCATACTTCTGGTGGAAGCAATCCATTAGTTGTTGTTTTAAAGAAACTTTCTGCTGGTACTTATAAAGTTGTAAAACTCAAAGAACCTGAATCTGGAGATACCTACGTTGAGTCTATAAGACGGCTGTTTCCTGATTATATTGCTGAATATATGCTTGAGAATAGTTGTGAAATAGTAACTAAGCTACAAAAAAACATGAAGCAAATTAATTAACCATATAAATATGGAGGTGAATATTATTAAAAAACTTTTTATATTTTTTATTATTACTTTTATGTTTTGTCTATATGGGTGTAGTACGGATAAAAAAACTGATAAGGAAAACATTAAGGAAACTATAAAAAACTATTATGCTAAATCATATGATATGTGGATGAATCTAGACTATACTGATTTATCTAATTATTTAGATTTAGATTCGATTCAGTCTTATAACAAAACTATCGCTCTTCAGGAAGCTATCGAAAGGTGGACGTACTCTATCAAGAAAGGTTATTATAAAGGAAAGCGTGAAAGACACAAAGTATTCTATGATTATAAATCAATAAATATAAATAATGATGAAGCAATTGTTGATGTTATTTTATCCCCCGAAAAGGGTGTATGTGCATATCCACTTTTTATTTGTTTAGGTGAAAATACTTTTAAGCTTGTTAAATCTAATAATATTTGGCTAATATCTAGCCATGATTACTCTGATGCTTATTTTTATGAACGCTCTAAAACTAAGAAAATAAAATTTGATATAGATAAAATACATCGAGAAGTTGATAGAGACTATAAATAAACACAAAAGAGCTATGGTATACAAATCTAAAAATTTTTGTTATCGCACAACCCTTTTTGTGTTGTATTTATAGCTTAGAAACATCCTGCAAATAACCTTTAAATAACACAAAATAACGCGTCATTTATTTTTTATTTCGTTATATCCAATCAATGCAGCTCCTATTGCTCCACAATATTGGGACAGCTTATGTGTATAAACTTTAAGTCCTAATTTTTCTTGTAGAAGGTTTTTTATACATGAGTATTGTGCTAACCCTCCACTAAAAAATACTTTTCCCTGTATTGGTAATCGATTTGCAAAATTAACTGTTCTATTACATATTGATTCTAATACTCCTAACGCTATTGATCTAGCATCTACATCTTGTGCTAATAAACTTATTACTTCGCTTTCTGCAAATACTGTACACATACTACTTATTTTTGTTGGAGTAACATTTGCCACAAATTCATCTATGTGCTCTAAATCTTGTTGCAATATCCTCATAATTATCTCAACAAATCTTCCTGTACCAGCTGCACATTTATCATTCATTAAAAAATCACTTACATTTCTATCTTCATCTAGTAATATAACTTTGCTGTCCTGTCCGCCTATGTCTATAACTGCACTAATATCTTCTTTTAAAAAATTAGCACCCTTGCTATGACAGGTGATTTCTGTCACTTTTTTATCTGCTTGTTCTAATAACTTTCTACCATATCCTGTTGTTACTGTATATACTTCTGTATTAGAGTTTAATTCCTTATATATTTCATTTATTGCTTTTCTTGGGTTGGGCCCTGTTGGTATTATTGATTTCTTTATTATATCTTTGCCATCGAATAATATTCCTTTTGTTGTTGAAGACCCTGAATCTATACCTATGCTATACATCATATCATCTCTATAAATGCAGTTATTCTAGTATTTAACTGTTCTATATCTGCTGTTGAATAGTCTGTCTCTACACTTATATATGGGATATTCATTGATTTTACAAATTTCTTTATTGATGTGGTTTCAATGGCATAAGTATGACAGGCTTGTAATACCACATCTACTACTGCATCCACTTTATATTCCTCTATAGCTTTATTTAACATCTCTAGTCTATAATGATTTGGAGACATACATGAACATCCTATCTTTATATACTTATCAGCAAGAGCTTCGTATATATCTGGATTATTTTCATCTACTAGACCTTCTATTGCTTTAGCCCCCATACAATTTTCGTAATATACTACTATCCCATCATTTTGCTCTATAGCTTCTACTACTTTTTCTGTAACTCCACCTATTGGACATCCTGTTACTAATATACGTGGTTTCTGCTTTAGTTTATTACCACTTTGATACTGTTTTTTTATTTTATCTGTTAATTTTTCTATATCTTCAATGTTTTGTTCTTTGTCAATTTTAAATGTGCTCCCGTACAATACTTTAAGCATTTCTTTTCCTGTTATTGCAGGTGGGTCTAATTTGCCAAGACTATAAAACTCTTTTAATGCTTTACGTTCTTTATTTTTCAAATGTATAGCGTTCTTAATATCTTTCTCTTTTATTTCTAAGTTAAACTGTTCTTCTAAAACTTCTTTCAATTTAACAATTTCATCCTTCCACATCTTTAAAGACCTTTTGGATGAAGGATCATTTGGAAGCTTCATCACATGTACTGGTTTAAATTCTCCCATGAGTTCAAACATTTTTCTTTTCCCATCACATGTTGTCTCACCTATGATCATATCACTAAAGTAAAAATACGGACATTTATCCGTTTTACCAAATCCATAACTTGATTTAATTAGTGGACATAGATTTCTTGGGAGTTCCTTTTCTGCTTCTCCTATCGTTTCATCAGATGTTGCACATAAAGACACTGTTGCGGCTCCCATAGCTAATGGTAATTCTTGAGGTAAAAATGTGCAAAATGTCCCTATAACAGGTTTATCGGTATCTTTATAGGCCTTTATTTTTATAAATCCTTCTCTTCTAGCTTCGGAAAATCCTTCAAATATTTTAGGTAATTCTTTTCTTACTTCCATATTTCCCTCCATGTAAAGTTAGTCTTAAAATCTACTGCAATTATACCATAGAACAAGTTCGCGCCCTATTATTATAAGATATTGCAATAACTATCTTTGATGTATTATTTTTTTTAATCCAAATATCTTTTATACCTAACTAAACAGCATTGAAATATTAAGATGCCAAAAATAGAATAGTGTATTTAAGCTAATTAATACAATTGTGTAAAACACATAAAAAATTAATAAAAGATATAAGTAATAAAAACTTCTGAATAGATTTTCTATCAGAAGTTTTTATTTATACTCGTTATCACTCAATTATTGACATAATTTCTTTTCTAACACTCTTTACATCTGGGATATAACTATTTATGAATCTCACTTTTCCTAATACTTCATATTTTCCTAGACTAGCAGGAATCAATATACTATCGCCTTTACATATGTTCATCGTTTCTTGACCATACTTAATTTTACCTTCTCCTTCTACACATGTAATAACATTAAATCTTTGGATATCACTACAAAGTTTACAGGAGCTATCTACCTCATAAACATCTAATGCAAAATGCTCGTTCAGACAATAATATGTCTTACTATATCCACACATTTCCACTCTCAAGCCTTTGCTTTTTTCTCCTGTAATATCCATATTTATAACATCTAATGCTTTATCTATGTGAAGCTCTCTACCTCTATTATAGTCATGTACACGATAAGTTATATCACTATTTTGCTGTATTTCTGCTATTATCAGTCCTTCTCCGATAGCGTGAACAAGTCCACTTTTTATGAAGTATACTTCTCCAGCTTTGACCTTTATTTCGTTAGCTAACGTTTCAAATTCACCTTTTTGTATAGCTTCTTTTAGCATATCTTTTGTGCAGTTATCAAACCCAACTATAATGCTAGAATTTTCAGATGCCTCTACTATATACCATGCTTCTGTCTTACCTGATTCACTTTCTACCTCATATGCATATTTGTCATCTGGGTGAACTTGAACAGATAGTTTCTGATCTGTACTTATCAACTTTACTAGTAATGGAAATTTGTTTAGTGGTACTTTTTGACCCAGCAATTCATCTCCCTTTAGTTTGATAAGCTCCTCTATGGTCATGTCTTTGTATTTTCCATTTTGTACTACGCTCATACCATGTTTATGACATGCAACATCCCAGCTCTCTCCTATATCTCCTTGAGGCAAATCATCTCTGAGTGTTGTCAATCGTCTAGAACCCCATATTTTTTCAAAATATATAGGTTTAAATTTTAGTGGATACATAGTTTTCACCTCAAATTATAAGTCTTTTTAAACTGCAAATTAATTATTTCATTAGGTTTTATATCTCGTATAGTCAATAATCCTGTATCGAAACAAGTGCCTGAACCCTCATATTCTTCACCTATATAATCTGCTTTTTTAGACTTTGATACTCTTTTTATAGAAACTGGTTTCTCTAACATATTTATCTCTTGCACAAATCTATAGAAGTTAGGATTGTATATTAACTCGATACTCTTAACCGGTTCATCAGACATATTTTTAACTCTCCATATAATGCCCTCTGTATTTTCTAATTGGTTTGATAGTAAAGCGCTTGTAGCAATTCTATCATCTTCAATTTTAAAGAATACCTGATCATCACTAACAAGACCTAATGAATTTGGTTTGTGAATATAATGAGTAGTAAGACTATTTTGGAATTCATCTGCATATTTACTTACAACATCCTTATCTTCTGTTAAAAGTATTGCAAATTCAAAATTGTTTTGTCCTATCATCAAAGAATCCTTAGTTTTGATTTTAGCTCCTGAACGTCTTCCTCCTCTATATAGAAGATTCTCTTTTCCCATATAATCCATTGTAGTTAGCATATGAATATATAAATCTTTACCTTTTTTTATTTCATAACTAGGTATTCCTCTGTTAAACACTGCTATATTTTCTCCGTATACATATCTTTGGGTAGAATAAATTGGATAATAGTACTCTTTCCATTTAGCCTGAGTATCTTCTGGTACATTTTCATATCTATTTAGTCTTTTGTCATCTCCGAAGCTAGATTCTGCTATATGATATTGGTTTGAAAAATCTGCTACTTCAAGTGAAACCCTATGATTATGCGAAACATTATCGACTTTCACATCTAACTCTACCAATCTACTGTCTCTAGTAAGTTTAAACACTCTTGTAACTTTATTGGTTACCAATTCATCGCTTCTTCCATTACTATTAGTATCTTTATTTACTAACATCTCATTAGTTACTTCTATAAACGCTTCGTAGTTATTTATTACTTTTATGTTGACTTTCTTTTCAAAAGTTTTTGAATTATATTCTATATCATTGATTGGTGGAGAATAGTCATATTCATCACCAGTATTACCAGATTCAACAATGTTAAATGTCCTCTGCATGCACTTATTGCTCACTTGATCATGTATAGTTATACTTGAATCTGACTCTAC
This sequence comes from Abyssisolibacter sp. ZYX002, assembly GCF_056892235.1. Taxonomy (NCBI): domain Bacteria; kingdom Bacillati; phylum Bacillota; class Clostridia; order Eubacteriales; family Clostridiaceae; genus Abyssisolibacter; species Abyssisolibacter sp. ZYX002. The sequence continues at coordinate 91,545 of NZ_JARMXH010000004.1, read as the reverse complement.
TTTTACTGTTACTAATCCATTGCTTATAGAATCTTCTTTTACTACGAATGTGTTATCTAAAAGTTGCTGTGTTTCCCCTTCTTTTATATAGTAAGTTTTAAATCCAACACCTTCAACTTCTGCTATAAAAGATATTTTCTTTCTAGTAACGAAATCATCTGGGTTTTCTTTAAGCCATAGACGATATTCTTTTAGATTTATTTTTTCTTCTTCAATTATTTCGTAAGGTATCTTTTCTCCATCACTAGTATATAAACCAAAATCATCATATACATCTACTACTGATGTTACAACTTGTTTTGTCTTGAAACTGTTGTAATTGAACACTACTATTGGTCTACTTTTATCTTTTTTAAACTGTATCTTCTCTGCAAAATTATTTATCCTTGATTTCATTAATGCCTTGTACATCTCATCTGCTTCAAATATTCTATTAATCATATCTTTGTGTGCTTCATCTGTACATACGCAACATATTGAATCATGAGCATGATTTTGTATATACAATCTCCACATCTTTTGGATTAGTTCTTTTTCATACCTATCTCCTAGTGTATATCCCATTACACTCATTGGTTCTAATCTTTTTTCTATCTTAGTTTGTATATCATAGTTTTTTTGTTTTATATCTGTTCTTGTCCCTGCAATAGATATGTGTACTCTTTGCATTTGACCTTTTCTTAAATCTCCTTGATATACTGGCAATGTATCTTTGTGTTTGCTAACTTCGTCAATATATTCTTCTAGTTTAGAGATTTTAAACTCTACATCTTTGTACTCTGCATTTAAGTTGTCTATTGCTTCTGGCATATTAACTTTGATATTTGCTTGATCAGAACCTGCTAAAAATAAATATCTATTATCTGTTGCACCTTTATCTAGATACTCAAAATTTAGATCTATAAACCTTTTAGCCTCTTCTAACTCTTCGCTGAGTTGAGACCCATTATTGTACCCAGCCCAGAGAGCGCTCATTAAAACTTCGCTCTTTGCTGTACCTTTCCATCTGAATTCGTTAGCGTTAATCTCTTTGTTATAGAAACCTCTCATAGCTACAGCACTCTCTATACCAAATGCATTTAGTATTTGAGGCATATTTTTAGATTGTCCGAATGAATCAGGTAAATATCCAATGTTCATCTTCTGCCCAAATTTTTTACTGATTATTTCACCTAACAATAGATTTCTAAGCAATGATTCACCACTGGGTATAAATTCATCTGGTTGCACATACCAAGGTCCGATTATCAGTTTACCACTTGTAACAAGCTCTCTGAGCTCTAAATACATATCTGGTTTTATCTCTAAATAATCAATTAACAGTGATGTTTGCCCATCTAGCATAAATGATGTGAACTCTTCTCTACTATTAAGTACTTCTATTACTTTATCCATAAATCCAATTAATCTACATCTATATTCATGAAATGTTTTCTGCCACTCTCTATCCCAATGCGTATGATTGACAACATATACTTTTTTATTCACTTTTATACCTCCGATTACCAAGTTGCTATATCAATATCTATGTCTTCTTCATCTGTTCCTTGTGCTAACGCATTTTCGTCAACATCTTTTTTAAATAACACTTGCAATGCTACAGATACTCCTACTCCTGCTAATACAGCTAATATAAATATCATATGGTTATTTGCCATAGGTAATCCAAACACTCCAGACACCCCTGCTGTAGCAACGCCTGCTCCCATCATTATAGCACCACCTACAGCTGATCCTATTACATTGAATGGTATTACTCTTGGATCTCTAAATGCATATGGCAATGTTGCTTCTGTAATACCAACTAAGCCAGAAAGTATAGTACTTATAGCCATATCTTTTTCCATTTTGATAAACTTTTTCTTAGCTATTAATGCAGATATTCCAACTGCTAATGCTGGAACCATTATCCCTGGAAATAATGCTGCATTTACTACAAATCCGATACCACTTGGATCATTCCATACCGCAAATACGAACGTTATTGCAATTTTGTTCAAAGGTCCACCCATATCAAACGCACACATAGCACTCAATATTGCTCCTAGTAAAAAGGCATACTGTGGCATTTTTGATAAAAGTATTAAATTTGAAATAATTGCATTGTTAAGCCAACCTACTGTGTATGCTACTGGATATGCCATCACGAAATATGTCACTGCGCCTGCTACTACTGGTATAACTAATGTTGCTTTTATTGCATCTAGTACAGATGGAAATTTCATTTTTTTCAAGTAAAATACCAAGTAACCTGCTAAAAAACCTGCTACTGCTGCACCCAAGAAACCACTTGCCTTTGTACCTTCTACAACTGGCATAGAAGCAAGATAACCTCCCAAAAATCCAGGTGCTATCGCTAATTTATCCGATATAGCGTATGCTATAAATGCTGCCATTATAGCAGGTATTAAACCCATCATCTTCCAAGCAAATCCATTCATTAAGTTTACCCATGCTATATCCTTTGAAACACTTTGACCTATCATATTTGTAACTGCTATTGTTATACCTGCAAAAACAATAAGTGGTAACATATATGAAACTCCGGTCATTAAAGGTTTTTGTATTTTTTTCATTAATACCCCTCCTATAGTTTTTCTTCAATTTTTTTAATTAATGTCTCTGGGCTTTTCATTGCTGTTGCTACTGGTATCTCAACAACTCTTGCTCCCTTAAATCTATCTTTATTTGGTATATCTATACCTATTGCTAATATAACAACATCTGCAGATTCTATATCTTCTTTTGTTAACTTATTTTCTACACCTGTTGCTCCTTGTGTTTCTATTTTTATGCTATGTCCCAATTTTTCTGCTGCATTTTCTAGTGCTTTCTTTGCCATGAAAGTATGTGCTACTCCTGTAGGACATGCTGTTACACCTACTATTCTCATAATTATCCTCCTTTTTTTGATCTGTTATTTTAATACTTCTATTATTTCTTTTTCACTACTAGCATTTAATAGATTATCTACAAATTCCTGCTCCATTAATTTTGTAGCAAGTGTTGACAATACTTTCAAATGCGTTGTGCTAGCTTCATTGTTAGGGATAGCTAACATAACCACAAAATCAACTGGCTTTTCATCTAAAGCTTCCCATTCAACAGATTTTTTTAGTTTACCTATAGCAATACTTGCTTGTTTTACACTATCAATCTTGCAATGTGGTATTGCTATTCCATTACCAAAACCTGTTGTCGACTCTTTTTCTCTAATCATAATGTTTTTGACAAATTCACTATGACATTCAATTTTATCTTCTTGTTTAAGCAACTTTGCTATTTGCTCAATTGCATCTATTTGATTTTTAGCTTTAATATCTAGTTTTATTAATCTCTCATTTGTTAAATTTGCTATGTTCATTCTAATTCATCTCCTATTTGATTGAGTATTAATGTATATGATAGATTACAAATTTGATGTGTTATAACTACCATTTTAAAAGTCTTATGAATTCCTGGTACGACTGGCTATTAATAAGTTCTAATACTCTTTTTTTATCGCCAACTATAGAATATAAGTTATTAAATATAATTTCATATTCCTCGCTCGACATTTTCTCTAAAGCCAATAACATTACTATCTGAACCATGTTTTCGCCCCATTGTATTGGCCTATCCAGTATTCCAACTGCTATCTTTGAAGTTATGACATTACCTGAAAATGCATGTGGTATTGCTAGTAAATTTCCTGTAGATGTAGATGATACGTTTTCCCTATCTATTGTTGATTGTGTGAATTTCTCACTAACGTACTTTTTATTGTATAGAATATTACTAAGCATCGTTATAACATCATACTTATTATCACTTTGTATACTTTTTATATATAACTGAGGGTCAAACAATTCGTACAATCTACATTTTTCATTGTATTGTTCAAAATTGTCTAAAACATTTGCTATAACACTTATATCTTCTTTGCCAAATAAAGCACTCACCTGTATTACTGGTATCTCATTAATATCTACGGGTACAGTTGCTATAACCAAATCAGGCTTTTGTAATACAGCTTCTCTTTTCTTATAGGAAGGAAATATTCCTAATATTATTACATCCTTAAATCTATTTCTAATCTTAGAAGCTAATAACTGTGCTGTACCCATACCTGTTGCGCAGATTATTGATATTTTCTTTATATCACCTCTGTATGCTTTTCTCTCCAATGCAGCTCCTAGGTGCATCGCTAAATATCCTATTTCATTTTCATCTATGCTGTTATTGCTGTATGCTTGTAATACTTTGCTTGCACTAATTGCCATTTCAAATGCATAAGGGTATTTTTCTTTTATTTCATCTAGTAATGGATTTCTAATACTCATATTATTTTTAAGTCTATTAATTGTTGGTTTTAAATGTAGCATCAACCCATATGCTAATTCTCTATCTTTTGTAAAATCAATTTTATAAACATTATTTATTTCATGTATCATACTTTGAATGAGCTTAGACAATTCATTTGATTTATCATCTTTATAATTATCCATACTAAATTCTTCGTATTTTATTGATTTTATACCAAGCAAATGTAATGTTATATATGCATTTTCACTTTCTGGTATTTTCACTATAAATCTCTTTTCTAACTCATTAGTAATCTTTTTAGCTATCTCATATTCATTCCTATTTTTTAAATTTATAAATTCTGATTCATCCATTTCTATTTCTCTATTAGTTTCAATTCTTTTTAGTGCAACAGCAATATGAATAATAAGGTTTTGTAATGCTATATCTGAAAATTTCATTGAGTCTTTACTATAAACATCCAATATTATTTGCTTTATGCTGTCAGTATCTATCCCGAATATATCTTCTAAATTTTTAATGTATACGCTATCTATATTGTTATTTATATCTTTTATATAGTTAGATATCATATATCTAATCTGCAATTCATCGCCTATTACTTTTATTCCATAGTTTGTTTTTTTCAGTAACTCTAAATTATAATTATTTAATAACTCTTCTACTTTTTCTGTATCATTATCTATAGTCGATTTGCTAACAAATAGTTCATTAGCTAAAGATTCTAATGTGATGAATTTTTGGTTATTATCTAATAGTTTTTTTAGGATATAGTGAACTCTATCTTTTGGTAATATTGCCATTATGCTTTTAGCCTCTGTTATATGTCTTTCTAAAAATTTGCTAGTAGAAGCATTAAAAGGCTCAATAATATATCCTATTTTGGGCTTTGATTTTATACAAATTTCTTTTGATTCTAGCTCTTTGTTTAAAAGCTTTATATCATTACGTATAGTCCTCGAAGATACACCTATTATCTTTGATAAATATTGTGCTGTAACTATTCCATTAGATTTAATAAACTCAGTTATTATTTGTCCTTTGCGCGCATCGTAACTCAAATCTATTCACCTCATTTACTATCTTCATTATAAAATACAAACTACAAAAACAAAATTTATTATTTTTCCATGTATATGCTGAAATCGTTATAATCCAGTTATAAGCTGTTTTTTAGCTTTGATAATTTCCGACAATATTTTACTTTTTTCGTTATCTTAGTTTATATTATATCAATATATAGAAATAGTTTAAGAAATAAAGCGCGGTTTTATTGCTCTTTTCAAAAAAAGTTTTTTGAATTTATTACATTTTTTTCTATGACTGCAAAGTTAAAGTTCAGGCATGATTTAAATAGTAAGTATATTTATATATGTTTAAAATTGTAATAATACAATTTGAATTTATTGTAAAATTATATAATAAAAAAGGTGATGTTTAATATTTATATAAGTTGTTAATATATTGGTGATTTTTAATATAAAGGAGGGAATAAAGTGAAAAAATTGAGCAAAATATTAAACGTGAATTCAATACAATTATGTGCTCCATTTTGCCCATGCCGTTGTATAACAGCAAACAAAGATTTCAAAGAAAACGATGTAAGTACTTTGCTTTGGATTGAATGGTAATTTGAAATTTGTGTATGTTGCTTAAATAATTTACTCGTAATATAATAAAATAACCATTTATTTGTTTAAATAAGTGGTTATTTTTTGAACTTTACCTCACCTGTCTTCTTTACAGGTGCTTATTATTTATAACTTCGTGCAATATAACATAAAGCATTAAACTATAATATTTAGTAACTTAATTTTTACTATCATAATACACCTTATACAAATAAAGCCCACATGCAGGAGCGAGCTTGCCCGCTTTTGTTCTATCTTTAGCTTTTATTATATCTGGTATATGCTCTGGATCTATCTTGCCTGCTGCAACGTCTATAAGCGTGCCTACCACTATTCTGACCATGTTATATAAAAAACCATTACCACTGATATGAACTTCCATAAACTCTTCTCTATCTACCATTTCCAGTGAATGAACTGTCCTTATTGTTGTTTTTGCTGAGCTTCCTGTAGATTTGAATGATGTAAAATCATGCGTACCTATAAAGTATTTCATAGCCTGTTTCATTCTATCATAGTCTATATCTTTATACACATGAAATGCTCTGTTTTCTAATAATGGTCTTCTGACTTTATCTGAGTAAAACCTATATCTATACTGTTTACCTATTGAATGATATCTTGAATGAAACTCACTATCTTTTTCTTCTACCTCTCTTATAGATATGTCCATAGGTAACTGGCTATTAAATGCTATTCTCATCTTATAGGTAGGTATATTGCTGTTTGTATAAAAGTTACATACTTGACCATATGCATGTACTCCTTTGTCTGTCCTTCCTGAACCATATATCTTGACATTCTCTCTTGTTATTTTGTATATGGCCTTCATGACTTCCCCTTCTACTGTCTTGTGATCAGGTTGCTTCTGCCAACCATTATACCTAGTACCATCATATTCTATTGTGAGTTTTATATTTCTCATAGTGAATTCCTTTCATTATAGCACATATCTGCTTGTTACTATAATTGCAACTAAACAAAATGTAAGAGCTAGTGCACCAAAGTCTCTTGTGTGCATACTCAATTGTTTCATTCGCGTTCTGTTCTCTCCACCTCTATAACATCTTGCTTCCATTGCCATTGCTAACTCATCTGCTCTTCTAAATGCGCTTATAAACAGTGGTACTAATAATGGTACTAAGCTCTTTGCCCTCGATAGGAAATTTCCACTCTCAAAGTCTGCCCCTCTTGCCATTTGCGCCTTCATTATTTTATCTGTTTCTTCTAATAGTGTTGGTATAAATCTAAGTGCTATTGTCATCATCATAGCTAATTCATGTGCTGGCACTCCTATTTTTTTTAATGGATTTAGTAGCTTTTCTATACCATCTGTAAGTGATATAGGAGATGTAGTGAGCGTAAGCAGTGACGTTCCTACTACAAGGAATATCAACCTAAGTGCCATAAAGGTTGCTTGTATCAAACCTTCCTTTGTTACACTCAAAAACCATATTTTAAATATAACTTCTCCTTTTGTCATAAATACATTTAGTAAAAAGGTGATTATTATAATTACAAATAATGGTTTTAATCCTTTAAATATAAACTTAGGAGGTACTTTTGACAGTGCTATAGCACTACCTAAGAACGCTACTACAAATATATACGGTATAAATTTATTGATTAGAAAGATAGCTATTAAAAATATAAATGTAATTGCTATCTTTACTCTTGGATCTAATTTATGTATTACTGTTTCTCCCGGAAAGTATTGTCCAATTGTTATATCTTTAAGCATCTTCTTTACTCCTTAGATATTTGATAATTTCTTCTTTGGCTTCATCGACTGTTAACACATCATCATTTATATCTTTAATTTTCTCTTTTAATTTTCTCATAAAATATGTTATCTGTGGTACTCCTAGTCCGATGTTCTCTAGCTCTACATCGTTTTTAAATACTTCTTTAGGTTCTCCTGACATGGCTATTTTACCCTTATGCATAACTATTAATCTATCAGCTAACATCGCTACATCTTCCATGCTATGAGATACTAATATTATAGTTATACCTTGTTTCTGATGAAGTGTTTTCACTTGTGATAAGATTTCATCTCTTCCTTTGGGATCTAGTCCTGCTGTAGGTTCATCAAGTATTAAGACCTTTGGCTTCATAGCTAGAACTCCTGCTATTGCCACTCTACGTCTTTGCCCACCACTTAGCTCAAATGGTGATCTTTCCTTTACCGTTTCATAATCTAAACCTACTAGCTCTATAGCTTCTTTTACTCTTTTATCTATTTCTTCTTCTGATAGCTCCATATTCTTAGGTCCAAATGCTACATCCTTATATACTGTTTCTTCAAACAGCTGATGTTCTGGATATTGAAACACTAAGCCTACTTTTTTTCTTATTTCTTTAAGCTTAACTTTGGAGTCTGTTATATCTACACCATCTACTATTATCTTTCCTTCACTCGGCTTTAGCAAACCATTTAAGTGTTGTATTAGTGTAGATTTCCCTGAACCTGTATGTCCTATTAGCCCTATGAACCTTCCTTCTTCTATCTCTAGGTTTACATTATCAAGTGCTTTTCTTTCAAAAGGACTTCCTGGATTATATATATGAGTTAATTTTTCTATTTTTATACTTAACATATGCTATCCACCATCTCTTTTACTGTCAACACATTTTCTGGAACCTTGATACCCTGTTTTCTAAGCTTATATGCAAGCTCTGTTACTTGTGGCACATCTAATCCCAGTTTTTTTATCTTTTCTACTTGACTAAAAACTTCTCTTGGTGTTCCTTCTAATACTGTTTTACCATTTTCCATTACTATTACTCTATCCGCTTGTACTGCTTCATCCATATAATGCGTGATAAGTACTATTGTCTTTTTCTGCTCTTGGTTAAGTTTGTTTATTGTACTCATTACTTCTTTTCTTCCTGAAGGATCAAGCATAGCTGTTGGTTCATCAAATATTATACACTCTGGATTCATTGCAAGCACTCCTGCTATTGCTATTCTCTGCTTTTGCCCTCCCGACAGCATATGTGGTGCGTGCTTTTTGTATTCTGACATCTCTACTATATCTAAAGCTTCATCTACTCTTCTTCTTATTTCTTTTGGCTGTATACCTTGGTTCTCTGGCCCAAATGCTACATCCTCTTCAACTATTGTTGCTACTATTTGATTGTCTGGATTTTGAAATACCATTCCTGCTGTTTGCCTTATATTCCAAACATTTTCGTAGTTGCTCGTATCTAAATTTTTTACATAAACTTTACCTTTTGATGGCTCGAGTATTGCATTCATATGCTTTGCAAGCGTTGATTTGCCTGAACCATTATGTCCAAGTATTGCAAGGAATTCTCCTCTTTCTACTTGAAGGCTTACTTTATCCAATGCATAAACCTCTTCATCCTCATTATTTTTATATTGATATGAAACACTATCTATTTTAATCATTATGTCTTTTTCCATCTTAGTTTCACCTCGTCAAAGTGTGATATATATTTATATACTATTCCGTTTCTAATTTTAGCAAATTTAAGTATTCTATTCAAGCTTATTAATATTATTTTATGTTCATTTTTTTAATATATTGAGAATATTGCTGAATCACTTCAAAAATATTCTCAATATATCAAAAGGGGTGTCTTATAAGACACCCCCTAGGGATGTTTTAGAATGAGTTAAATGTACCCACTCGTAAACATCCCTTTGGGTCATTTCAATAAATAAGTATGTTCAAAAAACAGTAAATATCACTCTGAAATAGCCCTATTGTAAGCTTACAATAATTCTAAAATTACCATTTCCGAGCCGTCTCCTCTACGTGGACCCAGCTTTAATATTCTAGTATAACCACCATTTCTTTCAGCATACTTTGGTGCAATTTCTTCAAAAAGAGCCTTAACAACGTCTTTATCATATAAGTATGATAAAGCTTGACGTCTTGCATGAAGATCGCCTCTCTTACCAAGAGTAATCATCTTTTCAGCCATTCTTTTTGTTTCTTTTGCTCTAGTTACTGTTGTCTCTATTTTTCCATGATGCAATAAACTTGTTGTTAAGTTTCTTAACATCGCATTTCTATGGTCAGTAGGGCGCCCAAGTTTTCTTAACTTAGCCATTCTCGTATCACTCCCTTCAGTCTTATATGAGTATATATCTCATATCAAAGCTCTAATCTTCTTTTTTTGCTAAACCTAAGTTTAGTTCTGATAGTTTTCTTTGAACTTCTACTAAGGATTTCTTACCCAAGTTTCTTACTTTCATCATATCTTCTTCAGTCTTTTGAGTAAGTTCTTCTACTGTATTTATACCAGCACGTTTCAAACAGTTATATGATCTTACTGATAAGTCAAGTTCTTCTATGGTCATTTCTAGAACTTTTTCTTTCTTATCTTCTTCTTTTTCAACCATGATTTCGACGTCACTAACATGACTTGTTAAATCTATAAATAGATTTAAGTGCTCATTTATTATTTTAGCTCCTAATGAAGCAGCTTCGTCTGGTTTTGTTGTTCCATCTGTCCAGATTTCTAATATAAGCTTATCAAAGTTAGCTTCTTGACCAACTCTAGTATCTTCTACCTTGAAATTTACTCTTTTTACAGGAGTAAATATTGAATCAACTGGTATATCTCCTATCGTATGGTTCTCTTTTTTGTTGTTAACTGATGGAATATAGCCTCTTCCTTTGACCATTTCCAACTCCATATATAATTTTCCGCCTTCTTCTATAGTCGCAATGTATAGATCTTTATTAACTATTTCTACGTCTGGACCTGTTTTAATGTCTCCAGCTCTTACCTCACATGGTCCTACTTCATCTATTACTAAAGTAGTTCTCTCTTCTGTGTGCATTTTAGCTGCTATAGATTTTATGTTTAATATTAATTCAGTCACATCTTCGGCAACACCTGGAACTGTCGAGAATTCATGTAATACTCCTTGAATTCTTATTAATGATACCGCAGCTCCTGGTAATGACGATAATAGTACTCTTCTTAAACTATTTCCAAGTGTAGTACCATAACCTCTCTCTAAAGGTTCTACAATAATTTTTCCATACGTATTATCTTCGTTTATTTCAACCATTTGAATTTTGGGCTTTTCTATTTCTATCATTTATAACCCTCCCTTTTTTTCTATATTATACTTGAGGGCGACTGATTCTAGTATCACCTAGAAATAATTAATTATACTCTTCTGCGTTTTGGCGGTCTACAACCGTTATGAGGAATAGGCGTTACATCTTTAATCAAGCTAACCTCAAGACCTGTTGCTTGTAATGATCTTATTGCTGCTTCTCTACCAGATCCCGGACCTTTTACGTATACTTCAACAGCTTTTAATCCATGCTCCATTGCTTTTTTAGCAGCTGACTCAGCAGCTACTTGTGCAGCAAACGGAGTTGATTTCTTGGAACCTTTGAATCCAAGCTGTCCTGCACTAGCCCATGATATAGTATTACCTCTTAAGTCTGTTAAGGTAATAAGTGTGTTGTTAAATGTAGATTGTATATGCGCTTGACCTTTTTCAATGTTCTTACGCTCTCTTCTTCTTACACGGGTATTCCTTCTTTTCTTAGCTGCCACTTAGAAGTCCCTCCTTTTCAATTCCTATTTCTTTTTCTTTTTGCTAGAAAGTTTTTTAGGACCCTTTCTTGTTCTAGCGTTGTTCTTAGTTGATTGTCCTCTTACAGGTAGACCTCTTTTATGTCTTAATCCTCTGTAGCATCCAATCTCTCTAAGTCTCTTTATATCCATTGCTATTTCTCTTCTTAGATCTCCCTCAACAACGTACTCATCGATTTCGCTTCTTAATTTAGAAACTTCTTCTTCTGTTAAATCCTTTATACGTGTATCTGGATTAATACCAACCTTACTGATTATTTCTTGCGATCTTGACTTTCCAATACCATAAATATACGTCAAACCAATCTCGACTCTTTTTTCTCTTGGCAAGTCTATCCCAGCTATTCTGGCCATTAACTTTACACCTCCTAAACTGTGCATGTCAATTGTATCTTTTTACTTTTATCCTTGTTTTTGTTTATGTCTAGGATTTTGACATATAACCATTACTCTGCCTTTTCTTCTTATAATTTTGCATTTTTCACATATTTTTTTAACAGATGGTCTTACTTTCATTGTAAACCCTCCTTGCTACTTATTACGCCAAGTTATTCTTCCTCTTGACAAGTCATATGGAGAAAGTTCCAACATAACTTTATCTCCAGCAAGAATTCTAATAAAATTCATTCTCAGCTTTCCTGATATATGAGCTAATACTATATGTCCGTTTTCTAGTTTAACTTTAAACATAGCATTAGGTAAAACTTCTACAACTGTACCTTCAACCTCAATAACATCTTTTTTGGACATTAGGTTATCTAACCTCCGTTCCTGGCTATATGATATTAGTTACCGTAGCCAATTGTTTTCTTATATACGAATTATTAATTTTTTCACTCTTAATTATCTTATTCTTAAGTTCTTCTAATACCGTGTTAGTTACTCTTAGATGCTTAATTTTTTTCTTTTTCGGTTTATCAAGTTTTCTCAAGTCACCATCACAAATTAGGACATATTCACTATCCAGCTTATTTAGAACTATAAAGTTTCTTCCACTGTCTCTTCCTCTTTTGGATATCACGACTTGACCAATAGATATATCATCAGTTGTTTCCACTAATTTCACCTCGCGATAGTGTTAGTAATTCTGGCTCACCATCAGTTATCACTATAGTATTTTCGTAATGAGCAGATAATTTTCCATCTACTGTAATTACTGTCCAGTTATCTTCTAGTACTTTCACATGGAAACTACCAGCATTGACCATAGGCTCTATAGCTAAAACCATGCCCTTTTTTAACCTAGGTCCTCTTCCTGGTGGACCATAGTGTGGTATCTGAGGATCTTCATGCAACTCTTGACCTATTCCATGTCCTACGTAATCTCTAACGACTGAAAAACCATTCGCTTCAACGTATTCTTGTATTGCGTGAGATATATCAGATAACCTATAACCGACTTTAGCATATTTTATTCCCTCAAAAAAACTTCTCTTTGTGACCTCTATAAGCTTTACTGCCTCATCGCTAGCATTGCCTACTACATGAGTTCTTGCTGCATCTCCATAGTATCCATCTATTAATGAACCAATGTCTATACTTATAATATCGCCATCTTTTAGCTTTCTTAACCCTGGTATTCCATGAACTACTTCATTATTTACTGAAGCGCATATTGTTGCTGGAAAACCGTTGTAACCTTTAAACGCCGGCTTAGCTCCAAACTTTCTAATAAACTTCTCTGCAACTTCATCTAATTTTTTCGTTGTAACTCCAGGTTTTATAAAGCTTTTGAGATGTTCATGAGTCTCTGCTACTATGGCTGCTGCTTTTCTAAGCTTATCTATTTCTCTATCGCTCTTTAAAATTATCATATTTATTCGCCCCCTAGGGCATTTACTATATCACTATATACTTTGTCTATATCTTGTTTACCATCAATATTTACAATCTTATCTTGTTTTTCATAGTAGTTTATCAATGGTTGTGTCTTGTTTTGATATTCCTCTATTCTCTTAGATACAGTTTGCTCGTTATCATCTGCTCTTTGATATAACTCACCACCGCATATGTCACAAATACCTTCTTTTTTAGGCGGATTGAATAAAACGTGATAAGTTGCTCCGCACTCTTTACATATGCGTCTTCCAACTGCTCTTTTTACTAATTCATCCTTAGAAACTTCGATATTTATAACTTTATCAAGATTGTAACTCAATTTCTTTAGTTCGATGTCTAATGCATCTGCTTGAGCAACAGTCCTTGGAAATCCATCAAGTAGAAATCCTTTTTTGCAATCGTCCTCTGTTAATCTATCTTTAACGATTGCTACCACTATCTCATCTGGTACTAATAGTCCTTTATCTATGAACTCTTTAGCTTTTGTTCCAAGCTCTGTACCTTCTTTTATATTCTTTCTGAATATATCTCCGGTTGAGATATGTGGAATATTATATTTTTTTACAATCCCTGAAGCTTGGGTTCCTTTCCCAGCTCCAGGCGGTCCAAGTAATATTAACCTCAAAACTATCATCTCCCTATGGAGTTTTCAAACTTCTATTTTAAAAATCCTTTATAGTGTCTCATTTGCATCTGTGCTTCAATTTGCTTAACAGTTTCTAGTGCAACACCTACTACGATTAGTAGTGATGTACCACTAAAGCTGATAGTTATACCTGACTTAGTGTTTATTAGTAGTGGTATAGTTGCTATTAAAGCAAGTGCAATAGCACCTATAAATGTTATTCTGTTTAACACTTTACTTAAAAACTCTGATGTTGGCTTTCCTGGTCTTATCCCTGGAATAAATCCTCCATACTGTTTAAGGTTATTTGAATATTCTATCGGGTTAAACTGTATCATAGTGTAGAAATAAGTAAACCCAAGAATTAATAAGAAATTCAATGTACAATATACCCAAACTCCAACGCTACCTTGTATCGTAAAGTATTCTTTAACGACATTCGCGAATCCTGAATTTGGCCAGAACATTGTTAATGTTGGTAAGAACTGTAATATTGAACTAGAGAATATTACAGGAATAACTCCTGCCATTAATACCTTTAGTGGTATATGAGTACTCTGTCCACCATACATTTTTCTTCCAACTACTCTTTTTGCATACTGTACTGGTATCCTTCGTTGTCCTTCTTGGATAGCAACAACTCCTGTAATGATTGCAACCATTAATATTACGAATAATATAGCTGCTATTAAGCTGATTGTTCCTCCAAGGTAAAGACTACCTACTGTATATATATCTGATGGTATTTTAGTAACTATACCTGCAAAGATTATTAGAGATATACCGTTACCTATACCTTTATCTGTTATTTGTTCACCTAACCACATTAAGAATGCAGTTCCTGCTGTTAATGCTAATATTACAGTAAATTTACCTAGGAATGTGTTGTTTGTAAGTGCACCTCTAAATAATCCTAGTGTATAACCAAGTGCTTGGATTACTGCAAATACAATTGTTCCATATCTAGTATACTGTGCAATCTTCTTTCTTCCTGCTTCTCCTTCTTTAGCCAATCTCTCTAAACTAGGAATAGCTATTGTTAGAAGTTGGAAAATAATTGATGATGTAATATATGGATAAACTCCTAATGCAAATATCGTAAACTTTTTGAATGCTCCACCTGACATTAAGTTAAATAACTCTAACACTCCGCCGTCTCCGGAATTAAACAGGTTTTTGATAAATTCTTTATCAATGAATGGAGCAGGGATATTAGCCCCTAATCTAAAGATAAATAGCATCGCTAGTGTAAATAGCATTCTTTTTCTTAAATCTGGTATTTTCCACGCATTTCTTAGAGTCGATAGCATATATTAGATCACCTCTACCTTTCCCCCAGTAGCTTCTATTTTTTCTAGTGCACTCTTACTAAACTTTTGGGCTTTTACTGTTAATTTTTTATTTAACTCGCCATTTCCTAATATTTTTACTCCATCTTCAAGTTTTCTTAGCACACCGCTTTCAAGTAATAACTCTGGAGTTACTTCTGTATTATCTTCGTATCTATTTAAATCTTCTACGTTAACAATAACATATTTTTTAGCAAAAATGTTTTTAAATCCTTTTTTCGGAAGTCTTCTTGCTAAAGGCATTTGACCACCTTCAAATCCAGGTCTAACTCCGCCACCTGATCTTGATTTTTGACCATCTTGCCCTCTACCAGCTGTTTTACCTTGACCAGTTGCGGTACCTCTACCTAATCTTTTACGATTTTTTGTAGTTCCTGGATTAGGTTTAAGTTGATGTAGTTTCATATCAGCTGCACCTCCTTTATCTTTATCGATTTTACTTAACTATTTCAACCATGTGACTTACTTTGTTGATCATTCCTCTTATTTGTGCATTGTCTTGATGCTCAACTATCTGACCTATTTTCTTTAGTCCCAATGCTTCGATAGTTCTCTTTTGCTTTTCTATTCTTCCTATCTTGCTTCTTACTAATTTTATTTTAATAGTAGCCAAGGTATTTCCCCCCTAACTCAAAATCTCTTCTACAGATTTTCCTCTAATTTTTGCAACTTCTTCTACTGTCTTAAGTTCTGATAAACCATTCATAACAGCATTTAACATGTTTCTAGGATTGTTAGATCCTAATGATTTTGTTCTGATATCTTTAACTCCTGCAAGCTCAAGTATAGCACGTACTGGACCTCCAGCAATAACTCCTGTACCTTCTGGAGCTGGTTTTAATAATACACTACCTGAACCAAAGTTTCCAATTATTTGATGTGGAATTGTAGTTCCTACAATAGGTACCTTTATAACGTGTTTTTTAGCATCTTGGATAGCTTTTCTGATAGCATCTGGAATCTCTATAGCTTTCGCCATTCCAACTCCTATATGCCCTTCTTTATCGCCAACAACTACCAATGCACTAAATCTAAAGTTTCTACCACCTTTTACAACTTTAGTAACACGATTTATATTAACAACCTGCTCTTTCAAGTCTAATTGGCTTGCATCTATTAATTCACGGCGCATTTGTTTCCCTCCTTTTTAGAATCGAAGTCCTGCTTCTCTTGCACCTTCTGCAAGTTCCTTAACTCTTCCATGATATAAATATCCGCCTCTGTCAAATACTACAGCTTCTATTCCATTTTTCTTTGCTCTTTCTCCAACTAATTTACCAACAAGTTTTGCAGCTTCTTTATTTCCTGTAGCCTTTACAGCCTCTGCAACTTCTTTGTCCAAAGTAGAAGCGGAAACTATAGTCTTGCCGTTAACGTCATCTATAACTTGTGCATAGATATTTTTTAAGCTTCTAAATACGTTAAGTCTAGGTCTCTCAGGAGTTCCTGATACATTGCTTCTTAAATGCCTTTTTTTTCTTCTCTCGTTTTTATTAACCTTCTTAAGCATCCTCTTTCACTCCTTTCTACTTAGCAGTCTTTCCTTCCTTACGTCTTACATATTCACCTTCGTATCTAATTCCTTTTCCTTTATAAGGCTCAGGTTTTCTCCAATCTCTTATAACAGCAGCATAGTTTCCTACTCTCTGCTTATCTATACCTTTAACAACTATTTTAGTGTTAGATGGCACTTCAACTTCAATACCTTGTGGATCTTCCATTTCAACTGGATGTGAAAAACCTAAGTTAAGAACCAATTTCTTACCTTGCTTAGACGCTCTGTATCCAACACCTACGATTTCAAGAGTCTTTTCATAGCCTTTTGTAACTCCTTCTACCATGTTAGCAATAAGAGTTCTAGTTAATCCATGTAGAGACTTGTGCTTTTTATTTTCGCTTGGTCTAACAACATTTATAACATTGTCTTCTATTTCTATTTTCATGTCTCTATCAAGTTTTTGTTCTAATTGTCCTTTTGGTCCTTTAACTATCATATAGTTTTTTTCATCTAATTTTATTTCAACTCCAGCAGGTATATCTATTGGCTTTAAGCCTATTCTTGACATGATTGCACCTCCTGTTTCCTAGTATAACATAAATCTATTACCATACGTAGCAGATTACTTCTCCACCAGCATTGTTCTTTCTAGCGTTTTTATCTGTCATAATTCCTTTTGATGTAGACAATATTGCTATCCCAAGTCCGCCTAATACCTTAGGTATTTCGTTTCTCTTAGCATATACCCTTAAACCAGGCTTTGATATTCTCTTAATTCCAGATATTACTTTTTCTTTCTCGCTAGTGTACTTTAGCTTTATTCTAATTATTCCTTGCTTGTCATCTTCTATGAAGTCACAGCCTTTTATATATCCTTCTTCTAGTAATATGTTAACAATACTTTTCTTAATGTTAGAAGCAGGAACATCAACATTTTGATGTCTAGCACTATTAGCATTTCTTATTCTAGTTAACATATCAGCAATTGGATCAGTCATAACCATCAGAGCTACCTCCTTCCATTTACCTAAATATTACCAACTTGCTTTTCTTACTCCTGGTATCTCACCCTTATATGCTAGTTCCCTAAAGCAAATACGGCAAATGCCAAATTTTCTCAGATAAGCATGTGGTCTTCCGCATATTCTACATCTTGAATAGCTTCTTGTACTAAATTTAGGTTTTCTTTGTTGCTTAACCTTCATTGATTTTTTAGCCACAAGTATACCTCCTTCTACTTTTTAAAGGGCATTCCCATAAGTTTCAATAATTCTCTAGCTTCTTCGTCTGTATTAGCCGTAGTTACTATGATTATATCCATTCCCTTAATCTTGTCTATTTTATCGTACTCAATTTCTGGGAATATTAGTTGCTCTTTTACTCCTAAGGCATAGTTTCCTCTTCCATCGAACGCTGTTGAAGAAATACCTCTGAAGTCTCTAACCCTCGGTAATGCAATTGATATTAATTTATCTAAGAAGTCATACATTTTTTCTCCTCTTAGAGTTGTCTTACAACCTATTGGCATACCAGTTCTTATTTTAAAGTTAGAAACAGATTTCTTAGCCTTTGTTATAACAGGCTTTTGTCCAGTTATAGTACTCATTTCGCCAACTGCTGCTTCTAATATCTTAGGATTATCTTTCGCCTCTCCAAGTCCCATATTTACGATTATCTTCTCAACCTTTGGTACTTGCATTACATTTTCATATTTGAATTTGTCCATCATTGCTGGAACTAATTCACTTTTATATCTATCTTTAAGTCTTGATGCCACTTGCACTTACCTCCTTTCCGACAGTAGCCTAGTCTAGAACTTCACCACATTTAGCACAAATTCTAACTTTTTGACCATTTTCCAGTATCTTATGCTTAATTCTTACGCCTTTTTTATCTTTATTGCAATAATACATAACATTTGATGCATCTACTGGTCCTTCTTGATGAATTATTCCACCTTGTTGTACCTTTTGGGAAGCTTTTTTATGCTTCGTTAGCATATTTACTCCTTCAACAATAACTCTGTTTTGTTTTGGCATAGCTTCTAGTACTTTACCAACTTTTCCAGCATCTTTACCTGTTATCTTTACAACTGTATCGCCTTTCTTAATGTGCATTATTACACCTCCTTCTATAACACTTCAGGTGCCAATGATATTATTTTCATGAAACTGCGTTGTCTTAGTTCTCTACATACAGGACCAAATATACGCGTTCCAACTGGTGTTTTGTCTTCTTTTATGATTACTGCAGCATTTTCATCAAAATTAATATAACTTCCGTCATTTCTTTTGATAGGATTTACAGTTCTCACTATAACTGCCTTAACTACTTCTCCCTTTTTAACAACACCTCCTGGCGTTGCATTTTTAACGCTACAAACAATTATATCACCAACGGTAGCATACTTTCTTCTTGAGCCACCAAGTACTTTTATACATAATAACTCTTTAGCGCCTGAATTATCAGCTACCTTAAGACGAGTTTCTGCTTGAATCATGTGTTACCCTCCCTTCGAATAACTGTGTTAATTATTTTGCTTTCTCAACAATTTCAACCAAACGCCATCTCTTTTGCTTACTCAATGGTCTTGTTTCCATTATTTTAACTTTATCGCCTATTCCACAAACATTATTTTCATCATGAGCTTTGAATTTTGTAGTCCTCTTAACTTGTTTTCCATATAAAGGGTGAGCAACAAAAGTTTCTACAGCAACAACTACAGTCTTATCCATCTTGTCGCTTACTACACGGCCTATTCTTACTTTTCTATTACCTCTATCTTCCATTCTCAGATAGCCCTCCTTTCTGAAGCTATAACATCCTATTTGTTACTTAAATTCAATTCGCGCTCTCTAACAACTGTTTTTAATCTCGCTATATCTTTTCTTACAGCTTTTATTCTCATTGGATTATCAAGCTGTCCTGTAGCTAGTTGAAATCTTAAATTAAAAAGTTCTGTCTTGAATTCGTTTAATTTTAAATCTAACTCTTGAGTAGTCATCTCTCTTAATTCACTAGCTCTCATTAGCTTCACCACCCTTTTCAGTTAGGTCTTCTCTTGCAATTACCTTACATTTTATTGGTAACTTATTTATAGCAAGCCTCATTGCTTCTCTAGCTAAACCTTCTTCTATACCAGCAATTTCAAATAATACTCTTCCTGGCTTTACTACTGCTACCCAATATTCTGGTGAACCCTTACCTTTACCCATACGAGTCTCGGCAGGTTTTCTAGTTACTGGCTTATCTGGAAAGACTTTAATCCATATCTTTCCTCCTCTTTTTACATGCCTTGTCATAGCTCTTCTGGCAGCCTCTATTTGATTAGATGTTATCCAAGCAGGCTCTAATGCCTGTATACCATACTCTCCATAAGTAACTTTGTTACCACGAGTTGCCTTACCTGTCATTCTTCCTCTATGAACTTTACGATGTTTTGTTCTTTTAGGCATTAACATAGATATTCCTCCTTCCTGCAGGTTCGTTACTTTTTATCATTTTTTCTAGGTTGTGCGTTACCTTTTGTAGGTAAAACTTCACCTTTATATATCCATACTTTTACACCAAGTTTTCCATAAGTTGTATCTGCTTCAGCAAATCCATATCCTATATCTGCTCTTAATGTTTGTAAAGGTATATTTCCTTCGCTGTATCCTTCAGTTCTAGCCATATCTGCTCCACCAAGTCTTCCTGATACTGCTGTCTTAATACCTTTTGCTCCAGCTCTCATTGATCTTTGGATTGATTGCTTCATAGCTCTTCTAAAAGATACTCTTCTCTCTAATTGAGAAGCTATATTCTCAGCTACTAATTGAGCATCTGTCTCTGGTCTTTTGATTTCTTCAACATTTAAAGAAACTTTTTTGCCAGTCATTTTTTCTATATCTTTTCTTAATTGTTCTACTCCTGATCCGCCTTTACCTATAACCATTCCTGGTTTAGCTGTATATATGTTTAACTTAATTCTCTTTGCAGATCTTTCTATTTCAGTTTTTGATATTCCCGATAAGAACAATTTCTTTTTAACATAAGTTCTTATTTTATGGTCTTCTACTAAGAAGTCAGCAAAGTCTTTTTTCTTTGCGTACCATCTTGAATCCCAGTCTTTAATAACTCCGACTCTTAAACCATGCGGGTTAACTTTTTGACCCATCTTTTCCCCTCCTTTTCCTACTCTCGTTCTTTAAGCACAACACCAACGTGACTAGTTCTCTTTCTGATATGAAAAGCTCTACCTTGTGCTCTTGGTCTATATCTTTTTAGGGTTGGTCCTTGGTTTGCATATGCCTGTGCAACATAAAGATTATCTCTATCTAAATCAAAGTTGTTCTCTGCATTTGCAAGTGCTGATTTGACTACTTTACCTAGTACCTCGGCGCCTTTAGTTGGCATGTACTTTAGTATAGCAACAGCTTCCATAACGCTTTTGCCTCTTACTAAATCAGCAGCTAATTGCACTTTTCTAGGTGAAATACGGACATGTTTTGCAATAGCTTTAGCTTCCACTCATATCCCTCCTTATTGACTATTCTTATAAAATATCTATCTTACAGAACTTGATTTTTCATTTTTTCCTGCATGGCCTCTATAAGTTCTAGTTGGTGCAAATTCACCTAACTTATGACCTACCATGTCTTCTGTTACATAAACAGGTACGTGTTTTCTTCCATCATGAACAGCTAATGTGTGGCCTATCATTTGTGGAAAAATTGTTGATCTACGTGACCATGTCTTGATAACTTTCTTTTCATTTGCCTCGTTAAGTTTCTCTACCTTTTTTAGTAAATGATCGTCACAAAATGGACCTTTCTTTACTGATCTACCCATTCAAAGCTCCTCCTTTCGAACCTTATTTGCTATTAATTAGATTACGAAAAGTTATTTTTTCTTTCTACTCTTAACAATAAATTTATTAGATTTTTTGTTCTTCTTACGAGTTTTGTATCCTAATGCTGGTTTACCCCACGGAGTTACAGGACTTGGTCTACCTATTGGTGATCTACCTTCTCCTCCACCATGTGGATGGTCGTTAGGGTTCATAACACTACCTCTTACAGTAGGTCTAATTCCCATGTGTCTCTTTCTTCCAGCTTTACCTATTGTGATATTTTCATGATCTGTATTTCCTACTTGACCTATTGTTGCTCTACACTCTATTCTTACTAATCTAACTTCTCCAGATGGAAGTCTTACTTGAGCGTAATCACCTTCTTTAGCCATAAGCTGTGCTTGGTTACCAGCTGATCTTACTAACTGACCACCTTTACCAGCTTTCATTTCTATATTGTGGATCATGATACCTACTGGTATGTTCTTAAGTGGTAATGCATTACCTACTTTTATATCTGCATTTGGCCCAGACATTATAACAGTACCAACTTTTAATCCGTTAGGTGCTAATATATATCTCTTCTCACCATCTGCATAATTTATAAGTGCTATATTTGCTGATCTATTTGGATCATACTCAATCGCAGCAACTTTACCAGGGATATCATCTTTATTTCTCTTAAAGTCTATGATTCTATATTTTCTCTTAGCTCCGCCGCCTTTATGACGAACTGTAATCTTACCACGTGCATTTCTTCCAGCGTGTTTCTTTAGTGTGGTAAGCAATGACTTTTCTGGCTCTGTTTTAGTTATTTCTTCAAAAGTAGAAACAGTCATATGTCTAATAGCTGGCGAAGTAGGCTTGAACTTTTTAATACCCACAGTTTTCCCTCCTTCTCTTAACTTGAGTGAATATAATTACTACATTCCTTCAAAGAACTCAATAGTTTTACTATCATCAGTTAACTTAACAATGGCCTTTTTCCAATCAGGTCTTTTTCCGATATTTCTACCCATTCTCTTAAGTTTACCTTTCATATTCATAGTATTTACTTTTTCAACTTTAACGTCAAAAATTCTCTCTATTGCTTTTTTTATTTCTGATTTATTTGCATTCTTGTCTACAGCAAAGGTGTACTTTCTATCTGCCATTGCATCCATACTTTGTTCAGATATTATAGGCTTTCTTATAATGTCATAAGGGCTTCTCATTATGCATACACCTCCTCAACTTTTTTTGCAGCATCTTTAGTAATAATAAACATATCATACTTTAATATGTCATAAACATTTAATGTATTAACTAGTGTAGATTCAACACCAGGAATATTGTTTACTGATTTGATTACATTTTCATCTTTCTCATCCATTACTATAAGTGCTTTTTTCTTTACATCAAAATTCTTTAAGATATTTACCATATCTTTTGTCTTTGGCTGCTCCATCTTCAATTCTTCTAATACTACTATTTCATTATCTAGAACTTTCGAACTTAAAGCAGACTTCATTGCCAATCTCTTAACCTTTTTTGGTATGCTATAAGAATAGTCTCTTGGCTTTGGAGCAAATACTACTCCTCCTCCTACCCAGTTAGGCTGTCTTATACTACCAGCACGAGCTCTACCAGTTCCTTTTTGTCTCCATGGCTTTCTTCCTCCACCACGCACTTCGGCTCTAGTCTTAGCTGACTGTGTTCCTTGTCTCTTGTTCGCAAGCTGGTTTTTGACAGCTTCATATAGAACATGTTGGTTTACTTCGATACCAAACACGTTATCACTTAATTCAATATCACCAATTTGTTGGCCTGAAATATTATATAAAGCTACTTTTGGCATTCTAAATCCTCCTTTCTACGAAGCTTATTTTGTACCTTTAACAGTTTCTTTCACTACTACTAATCCACCTTTAGGTCCTGGTACAGCTCCTTTAATCATTAATAGATTGTTTTCTACATCTACTTTAACAACTTCTAGGTTCTGAACTGTAACTCTCTCATGACCCATGCGGCCTGCATTTTTCATTCCTTTAAATACTCTAGCTGGATGCGCAGATGCTCCTAGTGAACCTGGCGCTCTATGGTATTTAGAACCGTGAGTTTCTGGTCCTCTTGATTGATTATGTCTCTTTATTGGACCTTGAGTTCCTTTACCTTTTGAAGTTCCAACAACATCGATTTTGTCTCCAGCAGCAAATATATCAGCTTTTAAAACTTGACCAACTTCGTAGTCATCTATGTTATTTACTCTGAATTCTCTTAAATATTTTTTATACTCTTTGCTTACTTTATCAAAGTGTCCTTTTAATGGTTTGTTAACCTTTTTCTCTTTGATGTCAGCAAATCCAACTTGTATAGCTGTATATCCATCTACTTCCTCTGTTTTCTTTTGATACACAGTCATAGGTCCTGCCTCAACTACTGTCACTGGAATAACAACTCCATGCTCTCCAAATATTTGAGTCATCCCTACCTTTTTACCTATTATTCCTTTCATCTTTACACCTCCTATTATCTTACAGCGGATTGCATATTTGCAATCATACTAAGCAAAGTGCAAAAGCTTAGCTTATAGCTTGATTTCAATATCAACTCCAGCAGGTAAGTTTAATCTCATTAATGATTCAACAGTTTTTGAAGTTGGACTTAATATGTCAATCAATCTTTTATGAGTTCTTTGTTCGAACTGCTCTCTTGAATCTTTGTACTTGTGAACTGCTCTTAGAATTGTTATAACTTGTTTTTCAGTTGGTAACGGCACAGGTCCTGACACCTTTGCTCCTGTTCTCTTTGCAGTTTCTACAATCTTTTGTGCTGAAAGATCAAGAATCTTGTGGTCGTATGCCTTAAGTCTAATTCTTATTTTCTGCTTCACATTAACTCCATTTGCCATTAGTAATTCCCTCCTTCTATCGCATGTTTAGTTCTACCATACGACATGGGATTGCCGATACACTCTTCCGTGTGTTTTGTATATTGATAATTAAATCAGCTAATCCAACCGCCCGATTTATAATCGGACCTTCTCAGCAAAAATTCCCTGTTTTTACACAAGCAGCAACCTTTTGCCTCATCGCATGTCTGTAGCACACCTTATTATTTTACAATATAACACCACAAAATACAAGGGTTTTTTTTATTTTTTTTTATTTATTTCTTCAAAAAAAGAAGAGGCTACTAACCCCTTCTTATTTATTATCTTTTAGATTATTCTATAATCTCACTAACAACACCAGCACCAACTGTTCTTCCACCCTCACGGATAGCGAACTTAAGTCCTTTTTCCATTGCTATTGGTGTAATTAATTCTACTGATAACGCTGCGTTATCTCCAGGCATACACATTTCTACGCCTTCTGCTAATTCTATTGCTCCTGTTACGTCTGTTGTTCTAAAGTATAATTGTGGTCTGTATCCACTAAAGAATGGCTTATGTCTTCCACCCTCTTTTTCTGTTAATACATATACCTCTGCTTTGAACTTCGTATGTGGTGTTATTGAACCAGGCTTTGCTAATACTTGACCTCTTTCAATATCTGTTCTTTGTACTCCTCTTAGTAATGCTCCGATGTTATCTCCTGCTCTTCCTTCATCTAGAAGCTTTCTGAACATCTCTACTCCTGTACATACTACTGATCTCTTCTCTTCTGTTAATCCTACGATCTCTATTGTATCTTGTACTTTTAGTACTCCTCTTTCTATTCTTCCTGTTGCAACTGTTCCTCTACCTGTGATTGAGAATACGTCCTCTACTGGCATTAGGAATGGTTGGTCTGTATCTCTTGCTGGCTCTGGTACTGCTCTATCTACTGCTTCCATAAGCTCTAATATCTTTGTTCCCCACTCACTTTGTGGATCTTCTAATGCTTTTAATGCTGATCCTACTACTACTTCTGCATTATCTCCATCAAACTCATATTCGCTTAGTAATTCTCTGATTTCCATTTCTACTAACTCGATTAACTCTTCATCATCTACCATATCTGCTTTGTTTAAGAATACTACGATTTGTGGTACTCCTACTTGGCCTGATAATAGTATATGCTCTCTAGTTTGTGGCATTGGACCATCTGCTGCTGAACATACTAGAATCGCTCCATCCATTTGTGCTGCTCCTGTTATCATGTTCTTTACGTAGTCAGCATGTCCTGGGCAGTCTACGTGCGCGTAGTGTCTTGCTTCTGTCTCATACTCAACGTGTGCTGTTGATATTGTGATTCCTCTTTCTCTTTCTTCTGGAGCTTTATCTATATTATCAAATGCTACTGCTTCTCCAGTTCCTAATCTCTCATGTAACACTTTTGTGATTGCTGCTGTTAATGTTGTTTTACCGTGGTCTACGTGTCCTATTGTTCCTATGTTTACGTGTGGCTTATTTCTTTCAAATTTTGCTTTTGCCATTGTTTTCTCCTCCTTAATTTCACTTTAAAAAGTTTAATATGTCAGACAAATTCAATATTTGTCTATTATTTTATAGGGTATCTTTATAGACAGTCCCTTATCTTTCCATTATCTTCTCAGCTATATTCTTAGGTACAGCTTCAAAGTGATCTAATTCCATTGAGTAGTTTCCTCTACCTTGAGTTTTAGAACGTAAATCTGTAGCGTAACCAAACATCTCTGATAATGGAACAAATGCATTAACTACTTTTATTCCATTTCTATCTGTAAAGCTTTCTATTCTACCTCTTCTTGAGCTAACATCGCCCATTACATCTCCTAAATACTCTTCTGGTACTAGTACTTCTACTTTCATGTATGGCTCAAGTATTACTGGTTTAGCTTTCTTCATAGCATCTTTAAATGCCATAGATCCAGCTATCTTAAATGCCATCTCACTTGAGTCAACATCATGGTAAGATCCATCATAACATGTTACTTTAAAGTCAACTACTGGGTATCCAGCTAAGATACCGTTTTGTGATGCTTCTCTTATACCTGCATCAACGTGCGGTATATATTCTTTTGGTATAGCTCCACCTTTGATTTGATCAACAAACTGATAACCTGAACCTGGCTCAAGTGGCTCCATGATAATTTTACAATGACCATATTGTCCCTTACCACCAGATTGTTTAGCATATTTGCTATCAACATCAGCTTTAATAGTGATTGTCTCTCTATAAGCAACTTGTGGATTACCAACATTTGCTTCTACTTTAAACTCTCTTAGAAGTCTGTCAACAATGATATCTAGGTGTAGTTCTCCCATACCTGCTATTATTGTTTGACCTGTTTCTTCATTAGTATATGTTCTGAAAGTTGGATCTTCTTCAGCTAATTTTACTAATGCTATACCCATTTTTTCTTGACCAGCTTTAGTTTTAGGCTCTATCGCTACTTCTATAACTGGCTCTGGGAATTCCATAGACTCAAGTACTATTGGATTTTTCTCATCACATAGTGTATCTCCAGTAGTAGTTATTTTTAATCCTACTGCTGCTGCGATATCTCCAGCATATACTTGCTCTATATCTTCTCTAGTATTGGCATGCATCTGTAAGATACGTCCAATCCTCTCTTTTTTACCTTTTGTTGAATTAAATACGTAAGAACCTTTCGCCATCTGTCCTGAGTAAACTCTGAAAAAAGATAGTTTACCTACATATGGGTCTGCCATTATCTTGAATGCTAATGCTGAAAATGGCGCTTCATCTGAAGAGGCTCTCTCAATCTCTTCGTCTGTATCAGGATGTAATCCTGTAATAGCTGGAACATCTAATGGAGATGGTAAAAGCGCTACTATAGCATCTAGTAACAACTGTACTCCTTTATTCTTGTATGCTGAACCACAGTATACTGGAGTTATTTCAACAGCAAGTGTTCCTTTTCTGATAGCTAACATGATTTCTTCCTCAGTAAGTTCTTCACCTTCCAAGTATTTCATCATTAACTCTTCATCTTGCTCAGCTGCTGCTTCTACTAATATTTCTCTGTGTTCATTAACTAAATCCATTAAATCTTCTGGGATTTCAACTGTCTCCATATCTGTTCCTAAATCATTTTTATACATTACGGCTTTCATAGTTACTAAGTCGATTATTCCTCTGAATTCATTTTCTGCCCCAATTGGTAATTGCATTGCTATTGCATTAGCTTTTAATCTATCTTTCATTGACTGCAATGAAAGTATAAAGTCTGCACCCATTTTATCCATCTTGTTTACAAAACAGATTCTTGGAACGTTATATTTATCTGCTTGACGCCAAACAGTCTCAGATTGAGGCTCTACTCCGTTCTTTGCATCAAATATCGCAACTGCTCCATCTAATACACGAAGAGATCTCTCAACTTCAACAGTAAAATCCACATGCCCTGGTGTATCTATGATATTAATTCTATGACCTTTCCACTGAGTTGTAGTGGCAGCAGATGTAATTGTTATACCTCTCTCCTGCTCTTGCTCCATCCAGTCCATTTGTGAAGCACCTTCATGTGTTTCACCTATCTTGTAAATCCTACCAGTATAGTATAATATTCTTTCAGTCGCTGTAGTTTTACCTGCATCTATGTGAGCCATAATGCCAATATTTCTAGTATTTTTTAACGAAAACTCTCTTGGCACAATACTCCTCCTTCCTGCTGCTAAGTTATAATAAGTTTATTATAACCTTATTGAAAATTCTATATTCTATCTTTTTCTATTTATAGTAGAATATTTATTACCATCTAAAATGTGCAAATGCCTTATTGGCTTCTGCCATTTTGTGCGTATCTTCTCTCTTTTTAACACTAGCTCCAGTATTGTTAGCTGCATCCATTAACTCTTTCGCTAGTTTTTCTCTCATTGTCTTTTCTCCTCTTTTTCTTGAGTAAGTTGTTAACCATCTCAATCCAAGAGTTTGTCTTCTTTCAGCTCTAACTTCAATTGGTACTTGGTAGGTAGCTCCACCAACACGTCTTGCCTTAACTTCTAGCACAGGCATGATGTTTTCCATAGCTTTGTTAAATACTTCGCATGGATCTTCTCCAGTTTTTTCATTTATGATATCAAATGCACCATAAACTATCTTTTGAGCTACTCCTTTTTTTCCATCTAGCATGATAGAATTGATTAATTTAGTAACTACCTTATCTTTGTAGATAGGATCTTCCATTACTACTCTTTTTTGAATATGACCTTTTCTTGGCACTGTTCTTCCCTCCTTAATAAACATTGATTAATTCACAGGTACTCGATAGTACGATTAACCCATTTAAAATACCACCGATGTGCGCTTAATGTATATATAAACACATACTAAACTCCTTATAATCTAAGGAGTTAAGAAATGTTACATCTTGCACAATTAGATATTATTTTTTCTTAGGTCTCTTTGTACCATATTTTGACCTAGCTTGCATCCTGTTCTCAACTCCAGATGTATCAAGAGTACCTCTTACAATGTGATATCTAACTCCTGGTAAGTCTTTTACTCTTCCACCTCTTATTAAAACAACACTATGCTCTTGTAAGTTATGACCTATACCTGGGATATAAGCTGTAACCTCATGACCATTTGTAAGTCTAACCCTTGCTATTTTTCTTAAAGCTGAGTTCGGCTTTTTAGGAGTAGTTGTTTTTACTGATGTACATACTCCTCTTTTTTGTGGAGAATAAGATTTAACCATTTTCTTTCTTAATGAGTTATAGCTCTCATTTAAGTGACGGGAAGTTGATTTTCCTTTTAGGCTCTTTCTACTCTTTCTTACTAATTGGTTGATAGTTGGCATCTAGGCACCTCCTTTTTAGCTTTTAGTTTGATTTATTTTAATAATGCAACTGATGCTGCATTAACGTCGATTTCACAGGCTTTACCAAGTTCTTCCATAGTGTTGACGTATATAACTTCTATATTCTTACTCTTACATATGTCCACTAGTTTGTTTACTACATGACTATCTGCATCTCTAGCTATATAGACTAATTTAACTTGATCAGATAACAATGCTCTTTCAGCCTGTTTTGTACCAACAACCTTTTTCTCTTCTTTTAGCAGAGATAACATGTTAGTACCCTCCTTTATGCATACCTAGAAGATTATACAGCTTACGCCATATAATCTTCTTATCACCTTGATTTACACACTTATATATTTTAACATCACTTGTTCTAACTGTCAATATATTATTTAGCTTTGAGTTTCCTGTGCATTTATAGCTACATTCCTGTATCTATGCATACCTGTTCCTGCAGGAATAAGCTTACCAATTATTACATTTTCTTTTAGACCTATCAGCTTATCTTCTTTACCCTTAATAGCAGCTTCTGTTAATACTCTTGTTGTTTCTTGGAAAGATGCTGCTGATAAGAACGAATCTGTAGCTAGTGATGATTTTGTTATTCCAAGTAGAACTCTTCTACCTACTGCTGGAGTTCCCCCGCCTTCTTCTATCTTTCTGTTTTCTGATTCAAACTCAAATATATTTACAAGGCTTCCAGGTAATAAATCTGTATCTCCAGAATCTTCTACCTTAACTTTGTTTAACATCTGCTTAACTATAACCTCTATATGTCTATCATTGATGTCAACACCCTGCATCTTGTAAACTCTTTGTACCTCTTTTACTATATACTGATAAACTCCTGAAACTCCTTTTATCTTCAATATGTCATGAGGATTTACTGAACCTTCAGTTACTACATCTCCAGCTTCTATTATATCTCCATCTCTTACTTTTAATCTTGCTCCGTAAGGTATAGCATATGTCTTTGCTTCTCCGTCTGTAGATGTCACTATTACTTCTTTTTTCTTTCTATCTGATTTTACATCAACTACACCAGCAATCTCTGTTATTACAGCAAGACCTTTTGGTTTTCTAGCCTCAAATAACTCCTCAACCCTTGGAAGACCTTGTGTAATATCTCCACCCGCAACTCCTCCTGTATGGAATGTTCTCATCGTAAGCTGTGTACCCGGCTCACCTATTGATTGAGCAGCTATTATACCAACTGCCTCTCCAATATTAACATCTCCGCCTGTTGCAAGGTTTTTACCATAACACTTAGCACATACTCCATGCTTAGTATTACATGTAAGAACTGATCTTACTTTTATTTTTTCTATACCTGAATCTTCAATTTCTTTTGATTGATCTTCTGTTATATAGTCGCCTTCTTTTACTATTATTTCTCCAGTTTTTGGATGGATTATGTCTTCTACACAGACTCTTCCACTTATTCTTTCGTGTAATTCCTCTATTACTTCTTTACCATCTTTAAAGGCTTTTACTTCTATTCCTTGTGACGTGCCACAGTCTAAATCTCTTACTATAACATCTTGACTAACATCAACTAGTCTTCTTGTAAGATATCCAGAGTCGGCTGTTCTGATAGCTGTATCTGCAAGTCCTTTTCTGGCACCATGTGTAGATATAAAGAATTCAAGTACTGATAATCCTTCTCTAAAGTTTGATTTAACTGGTATCTCTACTGTTTTACCAGTAGCATTGGCCATAAGACCACGCATACCTGCAAGCTGTCTAATCTGATTCCTACTACCTCTTGCTCCAGAATGAGCCATGATAAATATATTATTTAATCTATCAAGATTGCCCATCAAAGCTTCCGTTACACTTTCAGTAGTCTTAGTCCATATATCTATTACTCTCTCATATCTCTCTTCATCAGATATCAGACCTCTTCTATATGCTTTCTCATATTTGTCTACACTTTCTTCTGCTTTTGAAACAAGTTTTTCTTTCTCTCCAGGTATTATGATATCACCTATACTAACTGTTACAGCTCCAATAGTTGAGAAATGGAATCCTGTCTCTTTTATATGATCTAATACAACTGCTGTTATTGTATTACCATGTGTTCTAAAGCATGCTTCTATTATCTTACCTAGCATTTTCTTGTCTACTAACGTATCTATCTCTAATGCATATTTATCTTTTGTTCTATCAACAAAACCTAAATCTTGTGGTATATGCTCATTGAATATAAATCTACCTACTGTACTCTCTACAAGCTGACCTTTATCATCTTCATTTAATCTCACTCTTACTTTAACTTTTGCATGTAGCCCTACTTTTTTAGTATCGTAAGCAAGTAACATCTCGTTAAAGTCTTTGAAAATCATTCCTTCTCCTGGCTCACCCTCACAGTCTATTGTTAGATAGTAACTTCCTAATACCATATCCTGAGTAGGAGTAGATATAGGTCTACCTGCTTGAGGTGCTAGTATGTTGTTTATTGATAACATCAAGAATCTAGCCTCTGCTTGAGCTTCCACTGATAATGGTACGTGTACAGCCATTTGGTCACCATCAAAGTCAGCATTATATGCTGTACAAACTAGTGGATGAAGCTTTATAGCCTTTCCTTCTACTAGTATTGGTTCAAATGCTTGAATACCTAGTCTATGAAGAGTAGGGGCACGGTTTAACAATACAGTGTGCTCTTTAATAACTGATTCTAAAACATCCCAAACAACAGCTTTTACTTTCTCTGTCATTCTCTTGGCACTTTTTATATTGTGTGCATGACCTTCTTCTACTAGTCTTCTCATTACAAATGGTTTAAATAGCTCTAATGCCATTTTCTTAGGTAGTCCACATTGATAGAATTTAAGCTCTGGTCCTACTACGATAACTGAACGTCCTGAATAGTCAACCCTCTTACCTAGTAGGTTTTGTCTAAATCTACCTTGTTTACCTTTTAGCATATCTGATAATGACTTAAGTGGTCTATTTCCTGGACCTGTAACTGGTCTACCTCTTCTACCATTATCTATCAATGCATCTACTGCTTCTTGAAGCATTCTTTTCTCGTTTCTTACGATTATATCTGGTGCTCCAAGGTCTAATAATCTTTTTAATCTATTATTTCTGTTTATAACTCTTCTATACAAGTCATTTAAGTCAGACGTAGCAAATCTTCCTCCATCTAATTGCACCATCGGTCTTAAATCAGGTGGTATTACTGGAACTACATCTAGGATCATCCATTGAGGATCATTGTCTGACCTTCTAAATGCTTCTACTACTTCTAATCTTCTTATTATTCTAATTTTCTTTTGTCCTGAGCTTTCTTTTAATTGGATTTTCAGCTCTTTGGACTCTTTCTCTAAATCTATATCTGCAAGTAATTTCTTAACTGATTCTGCACCCATACCTGCCTTGAATTTTCTACCAAATTTATCTAATGCTTCTCTGTATTCCTTCTCGCTAAGAAGCTGTTTTTTTGATAGAGAAGTATCGCCTGGGTCAATTACAACATATGAAGCAAAGTAGAGTATTTTTTCTAGTGATCTTGGAGACATATCCAGTAACAATCCCATCCTACTTGGTATTCCTTTGAAATACCAAATATGGGATACTGGTGCCGCTAACTCTATATGACCCATTCTCTCTCTTCTTACTTTAGCTTTTGTTACTTCCACTCCACATCTGTCACAAACTACTCCCTTGTAACGAACTCTTTTGTATTTACCACAATGACATTCCCAGTCTTTTGTTGGTCCGAATATCTTCTCACAAAATAGTCCTTCTTTTTCTGGTTTCAATGTTCTATAGTTTATAGTTTCGGGTTTTTTTACTTCTCCTCTTGACCATTGCCTGATTTTTTCTGGTGAAGCTAAACCAATTTTTATTGAATCAAAATTGTTAAGTTCAAACAAGGAGCACTCTCTCCCTTCCTCTTGATTATTTTTCTATACTGACTAATGTACTAGTCTTCATAATCATCATTAAAATCATCATCTAAGCTCTCAAAATCTATGAAATCAAGTTCAACCTCATTTAACTCTTCTTCATTCTCTTGTTCATCTTCTACTACTGTCTCTTCAGGTTGTACTTCTTCATTCTCTTGTTCTAAATAGTTAATAGTTAAATTACTTTCACTATCATCTTCTATTTCTTTTATATCTATTTCATCTTCATAGCTATTTAGCACTTTAATATCTAGCGACAAGCTTTGAAGTTCTTTTATTAATACTTTGAAAGATTCTGGTATACCTGGTTCAGGTATATTCTCTCCTTTTACTATTGATTCATATGTTTTAACTCTTCCAACAACATCGTCAGATTTAACTGTAAGAATCTCTTGAAGTGTGTGAGCTGCACCATATGCCTCTAGTGCCCAAACCTCCATCTCACCAAATCTTTGACCACCAAACTGTGCCTTTCCACCTAGTGGCTGTTGTGTTACTAATGAGTAAGGTCCTGTAGATCTTGCATGTATCTTATCATCTACAAGGTGATGCAGTTTAAGCATGTACATATATCCAACTGTTACTGGGTTGTCAAACTCTTCACCTGTTCTACCATCTCTTATAGCTATCTTGCCTGTGTTTGGTAACCCTGCTTTTTCTAGAGCCTCTTCTATATCTTTTTCGTTTGCGCCATCAAATACTGGCGTAGCTATATGCCATCCTAACGCCTTTGCTGCCATTCCTAAGTGCACTTCTAATACCTGACCAAGGTTCATACGAGAAGGAACCCCTAGAGGGTTTAAAACGACTTGTAGAGGCGTACCATCTGGTAAGTAAGGCATGTCTTCTTCTGGTAATATTCTGGAAATAACACCCTTATTACCATGTCTACCACACATCTTATCTCCAACGTTTATTTTACGTTTTGTGATAATATACACTCTCACTAATTCGTTAACACCTGCTGGCAGTTCATCGCCATTTTCTCTTTTAAACACTTTTACATCTAGTATTATACCTTCTTCTCCGTGAGGTACTCTTAACGATGTATCTCTAACTTCTCTAGCCTTTTCACCAAATATAGCTCTTAGAAGCCTTTCTTCTGCTGTAAGCTCTGTCTCTCCTTTAGGAGTTACTTTACCAACTAGGATATCACCAGTTTTAACCTCTGCACCTATTCTTATGATACCTCTTTCGTCTAAATCCTTAAGTGCATCTTCACCAACATTAGGGATATCTCTTGTTATCTCCTCAGGTCCAAGCTTTGTATCTCTTGCATCTGATTCGTATTCTTCTATGTGAAGTGACGTTAATACGTCGTTTTTAACTAAATTCTCGTTTAACAGTATAGCATCCTCGTAGTTATATCCTTCCCATGTCATAAATCCTATCAGTAAGTTCTTTCCAAGAGCTATCTCACCTTGCTCAGTAGAAGGACCATCTGCCATTACTTGACCTTTTGTAATCTTTTCATTCTTTTTTACTATTGGTCTTTGATTAATACATGTTCCTTGATTTGATCTTTGGAATTTGAGTGTTTTATATCTTTCTATTTTACCGTCTTCATCTTTTTTTACTGCAATTTCATCCGAAGATACTTTGTGAACAATACCATCTGATTTAGATATTATTGTTATACCTGAATCTTTTGCAGCCTTATATTCCATACCTGTTCCAACTATAGGTGCCTGTGTTTTTAACAAAGGCACTGCCTGTCTCTGCATGTTCGCACCCATCAGTGCTCTATTGGCATCATCATTTTCAAGGAAAGGTATCATTGCTGTTGCAACTGATACTATCTGTTTTGGAGAAACATCCATGAAATCTACTTCTTTTCTAGGTACAAATTCAGTTACTCCATTTTTAGCTCTAGCAACAACTCTTTTATTTACGAATCGACCTTCGCTATCAAGTGGTTCGTTAGCTTGGGCTACTACAAAAAAGTCTTCTACGTCGGCTGTTAAATATTGTATGTCTTCTGTTATTATTCCTTTTTCTTTATCTGCTTTTCTAAACGGTGCTTCTACAAATCCATATTCATTAATTCTCGCATAAGTTGCTAGTGAGTTTATAAGACCTATATTTGGTCCCTCTGGTGTTTCTATAGGACACATTCTACCGTAATGTGAATGATGTACGTCTCTAACCTCAAATCCAGCTCTATCTCTACTAAGTCCTCCTGGACCTAATGCTGACATTCTCCTCTTATGTGTTAACTCTGCTAATGGATTGGTCTGATCCATAAACTGTGACAACTGACTGCTTCCAAAGAACTCTTTTATCGCAGCAGCTACTGGTCTAATATTTATTAGGGCTTGTGGTGTTGCTATATCTATATCTTGAATAGTCATTCTTTCTCTAACTACTCTTTCCATTCTTGATAAACCAATTCTGAATTGATTTTGTAATAATTCACCTACTGAACGTACTCTTCTATTTCCTAAATGATCAATATCATCTACTTTTCCTATATTGTGAAATAGATTAAATTCATAGCTCATTGAAGCAACTATATCAGATATAGTTATATGCTTAGGTGATAATTCTCTTATTCTTTCTTCTATTTTTTCTTTCATTAGTTCGTAATCATCTTTACACTCATCTATTATCTCTTTCATTACAGGATAATAAACCCTCTCTTTAAGTCCTAATTCTTTTAAAGAGAAAGGTAAGTCAAATGTGCCCGCGTCTACAAAGTGATTACCTACTATTCTAACTATTTTTCCTTCTTCATTTACTACATCTATAGTGTTTATTCCCATAGCTTCAATCTTAAATGCTATCTCATTGGTAATTTCTTCATCTTTGCCTATTATTATTTCACCAGTATTAGGGTCAATAATCTCATCAGCTGAAATTTTTCCAATAATCCTATTATGTAAAGCTAATTTTTTGTTGAATTTATATCTTCCTACTTTAGCTAAATCATATCTTTTAGGATCAAAAAATAACGTGTTAATTAACGACTTTGCGCTATCAACTGTTGGCGGTTCTCCTGGTCTTAACCTTTTATATATCTCTAATAGTCCCTCGTCTACGTTTCTAGTATTATCTTTTTCTAGAGTGTTTAGTATATACTCGTTTTCTCCAAGTAACTGTAATATTTCTGTGTTCGAACTGTATCCAAGCGCTCTAAGTAACACCGTTGCAGGTAATTTTCTCGTTCTATCTACTCTTACATATACAATGTCATTTGAATCACTTTCGTATTCAAGCCAAGCTCCTCTGTTTGGTATTACTGTTGATGAAATTAGCTTTTTACCTGACTTATCAATGTTTTGAACATAATAAACACCTGGTGATCTAACTAATTGACTAACTATAACTCTCTCTGCTCCATTGATTATAAATGTACCTTTTTCTGTCATAAGTGGGAATTCACCCATAAAAACTTCCTGTTCTTTTACTTCGCCTGTCTCTTTGTTAATTAGCCTAACCTTTACTTTTAAAGGTGCCGCATAGTTAGCGTCTCTTTCTTTACTTTCACCTACATCATATTTAGGGTCTCCTGATATATAATAATCAACAAACTCTAATATAAGATTACCTGTGTAATCTTCTATAGGTGATATGTCTTCAAATACTTCTTTTAATCCTTCTTTTACAAACCAATTGTACGAATCCTTTTGTACCTCAATTAAATCAGGTATTTCCAAAACTTCTTCGATATTAGAATATGTCATTCTAACTCTTTTACCAAGTGAAACTGGATGCACCATCAATATTCACCTCTCATTTAGCAATCCTAAAATTTATTGTTTTAATTACCATGAAATAACAAACAAATATATTACATTATGCCCATTTCAGGAATTTTTATTCAAAAACTATGCCAATTATTCACTATTTGGCATTTTATAATGGTATCACACCATAATCCAGTTGTCAAGCTATTTTATAATTTTTTTGTATTTTTGCTTGTTTATTTTTGTAAATATACTAAAACGCAAAATTAAGGCACTCAAGTTCTCCCTGAGTGCCTTCTTTGACTGTTTAGTTGATTGTTGTTACTACTTAACTTCTACTGTAGCTCCAACTTCTTCTAATTTAGCCTTCATTTCTTCTGCTGCTTCTTTAGCGATAGCTTCTTTAAGTGTTCCAGGAGCTCCATCAACTAATTCTTTAGCATCTTTTAATCCTAATCCTGTTAACTCTCTAACTACTTTGATTACTTTAATCTTTGAGCTTCCAGCACTTGTTAATACTACGTCAAACTCAGTTTTTTCTTCTGCTGCTGGAGCAGCTCCACCAGCTACAGGCATAGCAGCCATAGCTACAGGTGCTTGTGCACTAACACCGAATTCTTCTTCTAATGCTTTAACTAACTCTGATAATTCTAAAACAGTAAGACCTTTAACCTCTTCAATTAAATTCATAACTTTTTCACTTGCCATTTTGTAAATCCCTCCATACTTTCTATTATAATAATTTTTTTACGCTTCTTTTTGTTCCTTAATTTGATCTAATGCATATACAAGATTTCTCATTGTACCTTGTAATACATTTGCAAATCCTGATATAGGACCGTTTAATCCACCAAGTACTTGTGCAATTAATACCTCTCTTGGAGGTAATGCAGCTAAGTCTTTAACTCCATTGATGTCTATAATTTTTCCATCTACAACACCAGCTTTTATCTCTAAGTTCTTATGATCTTTAGCAAATTCCTCTGCTATCTTAGCTGGAGCTACAGCATCTGTTTCACAAAAAGCTACTGCATTTGGACCTGTTAAGAATTGATTGAAATCCTCTAATCCTGCATTTTTGAAAGCAAATCTCATCATAGAGTTTTTGTATACTTTGTATTCAACATCAGCTTCACTAAACTTCTTTCTTAGGTTTGTAACCTCTTCAACGTTTAAACCTCTGTAATCTACAAGTACCATAGCTTGAGCTTTTTCTATTTTTTCCTGAATCTCAGAAACTAATATTTTCTTTTGTTCTATTATTGCCTTGCTCATTTGGTTCCACCTCCTTGTAACAGGAATCATCCCAATATTTATTATTTCTTTAAGTTTGACAGATTGCTAGTCAAATACCAAACCTTCTCAGTATATAAAATAAAAGGGTCTTCTCTACATAGACAAGACCCTTTGTGAAATCACAATTATATTCATTCACAACCTCGGTAGGGAATTTAAACCCTGCGGTACCTACTGTCTACGGTTAGTATTATTCAATTTTCAAACAATATCTATATTAACATTAATCAATGTTTGTTGTCAAGCTTAAAGTTACTATTTTTATTCCATAATCTTGTCTGCGTTTAATTTTATTCCTGGTCCCATTGTACTAGAAATAACTACGCTCTTAAGATATTTACCTTTAGCTGCTGATGGTTTAGCCTTTATTACAGCTTCCATAAGTGTATTAAAGTTATCCATAAGTTTTTCAGTTCCAAAGGATTTCTTTCCTATAGCAACATGTACTATATTAGTTTTGTCAACTCTATATTCAACCTTACCGGCTTTAATTTCGTTAACTGCTTTAGCTACATCAAATGTAACTGTTCCAGATTTAGGGTTTGGCATTAAACCTTTTGGTCCTAATACTCTACCTAATCTACCTACTAGACCCATCATATCAGGTGTAGCAATTATAACATCAAAGTCAAACCAGTTTTCACTTTGAATTTTAGTTATATATTCTTCTGCTCCTACGAAATCTGCTCCCGCTTCTTGAGCTTCTTTTTGCTTATCTGCTTTTGCTATAACTAATACTCTTTTTGTTTTACCTGTTCCATGTGGAAGTACTACTGTACCTCTTACTTGTTGATCTGCATGTCTTGAATCTACTCCAAGCTTTGCTGATACTTCTATTGTTTCATCAAATTTAGCTTTGCTAGTCTTTTCAACTAACTCAATCGCTTCTTTTACATCATATAATTTTTGCTTATCGTAAAGTTTTAAACTATCATTATAGTTCTTGCCTCTTTTTGGCATTGACATTACCTCCTCTGTGGTATTAGCGGTTTTTTTACCTCCCACTTATTTAAAAACTAGTCTTCTACAACTACTCCCATACTTCTTGCAGTTCCTGATACCATTCTCATAGCAGCTTCTATATCATTTGCGTTTAAGTCCGGCATTTTTGTTTCTGCTATCTCTTTTACTTTATCTCTCGAGATTGTTGCAACTTTCTTTTTGTTTGGCTCTCCTGAACCTGACTCAATTCCTATAGCTTTTTTAATTAAGACTGCTACTGGTGGAGTCTTTGTTATAAATGTAAAGGATCTATCTTGATATACTGTTAAAACTACTGGAATAATCATTCCTGGCTGGTTCATAGTTTTAGCATTAAACTCTTTACAAAATCCCATAATGTTAACACCATGTGGTCCTAATGCTGTACCTACTGGTGGTGCTGGAGTCGCTTTACCAGCTGGTATTTGCAACTTAACTACAGCTGTTACTTTTTTTGCCATGTCTTACACCTCCTTAAAATCGTTAGTAAAAAGCTTATAATCTCTCTACTTGTTCAAAATCTAGTTCTACGAGTGTTTCTCTCCCAAACATAGATATAAATACTTTTAGTTTTCTTCTTTCATTGTTGATGTTTTTAACAGTACCCATAAAGTTTTCAAAAGGTCCAGATATTACTTTAACAGTATCTCCTGAATTAATGTCTATTGAAGGCAATATCTCTTGTACTCCCATATTCCTTACTTCTTCATCGGTTAATGGGACTGGTTTTGAGCCAGGACCTACAAAACCTGTAACTCCACGTGTATTTCGCACAAGATACCACGATTCATCTGTCATTAACATCTTGACCATAACATACCCCGGGAATTTTTTTCTTTCTTTTATTTTCTTTTTGCCATTTTTAATTTCGACATGTTCTTCTGTAGGTACAGTAACTTCAAATATTACATCTTGCATGCCTCTATTTTCAACCAACTTT
The DNA here is from genome assembly GCF_056892235.1 of Abyssisolibacter sp. ZYX002. Taxonomy (NCBI): domain Bacteria; kingdom Bacillati; phylum Bacillota; class Clostridia; order Eubacteriales; family Clostridiaceae; genus Abyssisolibacter; species Abyssisolibacter sp. ZYX002. The sequence continues at coordinate 51,339 of NZ_JARMXH010000004.1, read as the reverse complement.
TCGATATTCGCCTTAACTTTATTTTCATGGCCAGAATAAGTATGTGCTACATACCATTTAGCCTGTGACACATCAGTCATATTACTCAGGGGCTATAAAATCTTTAGCCCTTACCTCCTTTATAGGTTATTTACTTGATAATGAGTTGAATTAAACTTTCACAACCTTTGTCAAATACAAAGAAAATACCACTCATTATGGCACAAGCAACCAAAACCACAGTTGTGTGATTTATAAGTTCTTTTTTTGTAGGCCAACTGATTTTTTTCATTTCAGCTTTAATTCCCTTAAAAAAGCTCTTTTTACCATTTTTATTTTGAGCAACCATATTACTCACATCCTCACTCTATTATAATGGAATTACTTTGTTTCTTTATGAACTGTATGGCTTTTGCAGAACTTGCAGTATTTTTTAACTTCCACTCTATCTGGATGTAGTCTCTTATTTTTTGTTGTGTTATAATTTCTTTGCTTACATACAGTACATGCTAAAATAATTTTATCTCTCATTAAAACACCTCCTAGACGAAAAACATAGGTGAGTACATGTATATCTCTATTTTTAGACATAGATATCCATTAATAACTACACTACTTTATATAAACTATCATAAATCAAAAATTATGTCAAGAATTAATATTAAAGTCTATATTAAGCCTAATATACTTTTTTGCTTCCTTTATGCAGTTAACTTGATTTTATAGTACCTATAATCTAATTTGCATATATTAGTAAATGTATCCAATAATATTATATCCATGATTCTTCTTTTAATACTTTATGAGTTTCGCGATACGTTGATTATAGCCCAAAGCAGATAATATTTTATGCATCCACTTTGGGCTCTTTATGTCTTTATTATCTTTTAGATTATTCTATAATCTCACTAACAACACCAGCACCAACTGTTCTTCCACCCTCACGGATAGCGAACTTAAGTCCTTTTTCCATTGCTATTGGTGTAATTAATTCTACTGATAACGCTGCGTTATCTCCAGGCATACACATTTCTACGCCTTCTGCTAATTCTATTGCTCCTGTTACGTCTGTTGTTCTAAAGTATAATTGTGGTCTGTATCCACTAAAGAATGGCTTATGTCTTCCACCCTCTTTTTCTGTTAATACATATACCTCTGCTTTGAACTTCGTATGTGGTGTTATTGAACCAGGCTTTGCTAATACTTGACCTCTTTCAATATCTGTTCTTTGTACTCCTCTTAGTAATGCTCCGATGTTATCTCCTGCTCTTCCTTCATCTAGAAGCTTTCTGAACATCTCTACTCCTGTACATACTACTGATCTCTTCTCTTCTGTTAATCCTACGATCTCTATTGTATCTTGTACTTTTAGTACTCCTCTTTCTATTCTTCCTGTTGCAACTGTTCCTCTACCTGTGATTGAGAATACGTCCTCTACTGGCATTAGGAATGGTTGGTCTGTATCTCTTGCTGGCTCTGGTACTGCTCTATCTACTGCTTCCATAAGCTCTAATATCTTTGTTCCCCACTCACTTTGTGGATCTTCTAATGCTTTTAATGCTGATCCTACTACTACTTCTGCATTATCTCCATCAAACTCATATTCGCTTAGTAATTCTCTGATTTCCATTTCTACTAACTCGATTAACTCTTCATCATCTACCATATCTGCTTTGTTTAAGAATACTACGATTTGTGGTACTCCTACTTGGCCTGATAATAGTATATGCTCTCTAGTTTGTGGCATTGGACCATCTGCTGCTGAACATACTAGAATCGCTCCATCCATTTGTGCTGCTCCTGTTATCATGTTCTTTACGTAGTCAGCATGTCCTGGGCAGTCTACGTGCGCGTAGTGTCTTGCTTCTGTCTCATACTCAACGTGTGCTGTTGATATTGTGATTCCTCTTTCTCTTTCTTCTGGAGCTTTATCTATATTATCAAATGCTACTGCTTCTCCAGTTCCTAATCTCTCATGTAACACTTTTGTGATTGCTGCTGTTAATGTTGTTTTACCGTGGTCTACGTGTCCTATTGTTCCTATGTTTACGTGTGGCTTATTTCTTTCAAATTTTGCTTTTGCCATTGTTTTCTCCTCCTTAATTTCACTTTAAATTACTATAATATGGAGCCCATGACCGGGATTGAACCGATCACCTCTTGCTTACCATGCAAGTGCTCTACCTACTGAGCTACATGGGCATTTCATCTTTATATATCTTTTATTTCTAGATATCTTTCTAGCTTCCGCTTTACTCTTTGCAATGCATTGTCAATAGATTTTACATGCCTGTCCAATTCTACTGCAATCTCTTGATATGATTTTCCTTGTAAATACGAAGTTAATACTTCCCATTCTAATCCGCTAAGTATTTCACCTATTTTACTCTCAATATTATTTAATTCTTCTCTGCTGATAATAAGCTCTTCTGGATCTGTTATCTTTACTCCTGAAATAACATCCATTAAAGTCCTATCAGATTCTTCATCATAAATTGGCTTATTAAGCGATACGTAGGAATTAAGCGGTATATGTTTTTGTCTTGTTGCTGTTTTTATTGCTGTTATTATTTGTCTAGTAATGCATAGCTCCGCAAAGGCCTTAAATGACGAAAGCTTATCCTGCTTAAAGTCTCTTATTGCCTTATAAAGTCCTATCATGCCTTCTTGTATTATATCTTCTTTATCCGCACCAATTAAAAAATATGACCTAGCCTTAGACTTTACAAAATTCTTGTATTTCTTAATTAAGAATTCTTGTGCTCTTATATCGTCTTTAGCATATTCTACAATTTCTTCGTCGGTCATTTCACTATAATTGTTAATATAGATTTCAGAAGATTTATCTAGATTAGTAATTTCATTTGTTACAGTAAGCTGCACTAACATCGCCCCCAAGTTTTAACCAATGTTCACAAGGTTCATAAATTTATTATATAGTAGCAAACTGTGTAAGTCAAATGATTTACATATCTCTGCTAAGATTTTGGAGTTTTTTTACAACATCCATGTCAATTATGTCTTCTATTGTCTCTCTTGTATTATTCACCTCTAGAGTTTCTTTCTTTTTTGTTATTTTATTTTTTACTCTACTTAGCTCTATTTCAAGCTCTCTAGCTGAAATTCTTGTTGCTCCTCTACCTAATATAATCTGTTGTTCTGCCCAGTCTGATGTAGCCACCCTAACTAGTTTTTGGTTTTTTACTAATTTGGATATTGATCTTTCTATATAACTATCTGCAGTTTCATCTTCTTTTGTATAAACAATATCCACATTTAGCTGACTATCTTTTTTACCTGTATTTCCTTTTACTAAATGTGCATCAAATACTATAATTACTTTAATTCCAGTAAACGATTGGTACTCTGCCATTAACTCTATAAGCTTATTTCTTGCTACTCCTAATCCTAATTTACTTAATTCTTTTAGCTCCATCCAAGCATTTATAATATTGTAACCATCAATAAAAATAAATTCTTTATGCTTTTTTCGCTTTTTATTCTTTTTTGACATGATATTTATCCACGTTGCTTTCTTATTTCATACAACAATATTCCTGCTGCTACGGAAGCATTTAAAGAAGTCACTTTTCCCTTCATAGGTATCTTCACTATTAAGTCACAGCTTTCTTTAACTAATCTCTTCATTCCTTTTCCTTCGCTACCTATAACTAAAGCTATCGGACCTTTCATATTAGTATTGTAATAGTAATCTTCTCCGTCCATATCCGCTCCATAAACCCAAATCCCTTTTTCTTTTAAATATTTTATTGTATCAGCTATATTTGTGACTTTAGATACTTTTACATATTCCATAGCGCCACTTGCTGTTTTAGCAACTGTAGCTGTAAGTCCTACTGATCTTCTTTTAGGGATTATGATTCCATGTGCACCCACACATTCAGCAGTTCTCATTATAGCTCCTAGGTTATGTGGGTCTGCTATTTCATCTAATACCACTATAAATGGATCTTCTTCTTTTGCTTTAGCATAATCAAGTATATCGTCTACACTATAATAGTTATGCATAGCTACGAAGGCTATTACTCCCTGATGGTTACAATTTTGTGCAATTGAATCTAGTTTATTTTTAGGAACATATTGCACAACTAAACCTCTTTGGTTTGCGTGTTCTTTTATATCATCAATAGTACTATTATGTATACCTTTTAATATTACTATCTTGTCTATTGCTCTTTTTGATTTTATTGCTTCTAATACTGGATTTCTACCAGCTATAAATGCTTGTTGTTTCAATTTTTTCACTCCTTTAAATACTATGGCGATAAATAAAACTCATTATTATTATGCTTATATTTTCAGTATTAACTCGTTTATTAGCATATATTTCAGAGTTCTATGATTATAAATTTTTGAATTCTTCTCTTACTTCTTTTATCTGTCCACATGTCATCTTTCCTTCTGGACATGGCTCATTCAAACAATTAGGTCCACAATATTTAAAAAGAGTTGGCGCCACTTTTTTGGCTTGCCTTAGCATCTCTGTTGCTAATTCTCTAATCTCCCACTGTGCTCTATTACAGCATCTGTGCTTAAAAAAGTTAAATAATGTTCTAGCATTCATTGAAACTACTATTTTAGTTTCACATGCATTAGGAAATACGTATCTTGCATCTTCTATGACTGTCTTTTCTGCCATCATTTTAGTTTGTTTCTCTGTATATCCCTTTTCTAAATATTTTCTTTGTTTCTTTTCTAGTAATATATCTATTATTTTGTTGTAGCTTTTTTGATCTTGCTCCATAGCATTTATAAATACCTTCTTTGCTTCTTCATCTTCTTCAATCGCTGGAGGTATGATATACTCAAATTGCTCAAGTTTAACATATCTTTGTGACTGCTGGGAATAAGATGCTATTCTATGCCTTACTAATTGGTGTGTTAATACTCTGCTCACCCCTTCTACAGCAAATGTAAATGTTGCGTGTTCTATAGGTGATTCATGTCCCATGCTCATTAGCTTGTCCAAAAATTTATCTGTAGATTCATTAGTTAATCCTTCCTCTATACTATCAATTCCTACTTGCGAATAACAAAGTTTTGCTGCTGAAGCTATCAACTTTTCTACATCTGGTGTATGCCTAATTAATGAAACTTTTAAGTTTGCTTTCATATAACCACTCCCTTTTGCCTATTGTTTACTCAATAATGTTCTGTTCTTTATATTTTCTTATTATTATATCAAATATTTCGTTTATACGCTTTATATTATCAGTTAAATATAAATATCCAATCAAAGCTTCAAACCCTGTTGCGTATCTATAATCTGTTATATTTGCATTTTTAGGAATAGTTGCTGACTTTGTATTTCTTCCTCTTTTTATTATTCTATGTTCATCTTCTGTTAAGTCATCCTTTAAAAAATGAACAATATCTGCTTGCGATTTAGCTTTAACAAATTTTATTGCAATGTTATGAAGATCATTAACTGACTTTTTGACTGTCTCTAATATATATGACCTAACTAAAACTTCATATACTGCATCTCCAATATACGCTAATTGTAAAGGAGAAGCCATATTTATTTCAATATGGCTATATATTTTTTTCTTTAATTTAGAATCTTGATTTGTTATATTCTCTTCCATTTTACTCCCTCTGGTGTGTCTTTTAGTGTAATTCCTCTTTCTTTTAATTCATCTCTTATTTTATCTGCCAATCCATAGTCTTTATTTCTTCTAGCTTCATTTCTATCCTCTATAAGTTTTAAAATTTCATCTTCTAATATTTCATCTTTTCTATAAAGCAATCCTAGTATACCGGCTAACTCCATGAGTACATCATATGAAACCTTAACTATTTCCTTGCTAGATTTAGCTGATAGATTTGTATTTGTATATCTTATTATCTCAAACAACACTGATATAGCATCTGCTGTATTCAAGTCATCATCCATACTGTTTATGAATTTTTGTTTAAAGTTATTAATATCTTCTTTTACTCTAGATTCTTCATCTAACATTTTTTCTTGCTCTGTTATATCCATTAAATACTCTAAATTTTCCTTGCCATTATACAATCTATCTAGTGCAGTTTTAGATTGTACCATGATTTCTTTGCTGAAGTTTATTTGGCTTCTATAATGACTTGACAGTATAAAATATCTAAGAACTTCTAAATCAAATTCTTTGCTAACCACTCTTACTGTAAAGAAGTTATCAAGAGATTTTGACATTTTCTGATTGTCTACGTTTATCATAGCATTATGCATCCAATAATTCGAGAATGTCTTGCCTGTTAAACTCTCTGTCTGTGCAATCTCATTTTCATGATGTGGAAACTCTAAGTCTTGCCCACCAGCGTGTATATCTATAGTATCACCTAAAAATTTCTTTGCCATTACAGAACATTCTATATGCCATCCCGGTCTACCTTTCCCCCAAGGGCAATCCCACGAAGGTTCTCCCGATTTTGCACTCTTCCATAAAGCAAAATCCATAGGATTTCTTTTTTCTGTGTTCTCTTTTATCCTTGCACCAACCATTAATTCATCTAATTTTTTATTAGATAGTTTACCATAGTCTTTAGCTTTAGATACATCAAAATAAACATTTCCATTTACACTATACGCTATATCTTTCTCCTCTAGTTTACTAATAAAATCTATTATTTCTGCTATATTTTCTGTTGCTTTTGGATGAATAGTTTCTTCCTCTTTTACGTTTAGATTCTTAGTATCTGTCAAATATTCATTTATAAACTCCTCTGCAATCTCCTTTACTGGCCTATTTTCTTCGTTTGATTTGATAATTAACTTATCATCTATGTCTGTAAAGTTAACTAAGTAATCAACTTTTAATCCGTTATATTGCAGATATCTTCTCAGCACATCAAACACTACTACCGGTCTAGCATTTCCCACATGAATAAAGTTGTAAACAGTTGGTCCACATACATACATCGTCACCTTATCTTTATTTATTGGTTTAAATTCTTCTTTAGTTCTTGTTAACGTGTTATATAGTTTCAATTTCATATCATTACTCCTTCCTCTTAAATACAAAAACGTCTCTGAAATAAATTCAGAGACGATAAAAACCGTGGTTCCACTCTAATTGGATATATAATATATCCCACTTTAAGCCTTAACGCAGCTAACGAATAGCCCTACTTATTTTCAAGCTAGCAGTTCAAAGGTGCATTTTCTATATATCATTGACATCTAAATCTCTCTCAGCTATTAAAGATTCTTCTCTGTTTGTTTAATATATATACTTTCCCTCGTCATAACTTTTAAATATTGTTTTTTATATTCTACTAAATTTTTGCTATTTTATCAACCTATAAATAATTGTCTTTTACATATTTTATGCGCTCTAATATGTTTTGTTTACCTAGCACGAATATAATCTTATCAAAATCTGGTCCATGCAACTGACCACTAAGCGCTGCTCTAGCAGGCATGAACAATTGCTTTCCTTTGATTTTAGTTTTCTTTCCTATTGATTTCATCATCCCTTTTGCAAAATCAGCATCAATTTCATCTACTGATTCAACTTCCTCTATCATAGCATCTAAAAGCGCTGGTACTTGCTCACCTTTTAACATCTCTAATGTCTCATCATTTTCTGGTTTTATCTCATTATCAAATAGGAATTTAACCTTCTCACCTATTTCTCCTACATACGACAATCTATCTTTTATTGACGCTACTAACGCTACTATCCAATCGTACTTTTCACTAACCTCTTCTTTTTTGATGAAACCCGCTTCTATCAGATGTGGTAATGCTAACTCTGTTATTCTCTCTACATCAGTATTTCTAATATAATTAGCATTAACCCATTTTAATTTATCTCTATCAAATACTCCACCTGTTTTTGATACTCTATCAAATGAAAACTCTTCTATCAATTCATCCATTGTAAAGAATTCCTTGTTGCTCTCTGGTGACCATCCAACTAATGCTAAATAATTCACCAAAGCTTCAGGTAAATACCCTTTATCTTTGAAATCTGACACCGAAACATCTCCATGTCTTTTGCTGAGCTTTTTCTTTTCACTGTTAAGCACTGTAGGTAAATGTACGTATTTTGGTGCTTCCCATCCAAAAGCCTCAAACATGTAAACATGCTTTGGTGTAGATGTGATCCACTCTTCACCTCTTATTACATGTGTTATCTTCATTAAGTAATCATCAACTACTACTGCAAAATGATACGTTGGAAACCCGTCTGATTTTATCAATACTTGATCATCTACTTCGTTGCTATTAATAGTTATTTTGCCTCTTACTAAATCATCAAAAGTTATCTCTTTATCACTAGGCATTTTTAATCTTATTGTATAACTTTCACCTTTTTTTAATCTTGCTTTTATCTCGTCTTTTGATAACTCTCTACAGTGACCATCGTAACCTTTCATGATGCCTTCAGCTCTTTGCTTTTCTCTTATCTCATCTAGTCTTTCCTTTGAACAAAAACAATAATACGCAAGTCCTTTATCTAGTAAAATCTTAATGTATTCTTGATATATATCTAATCTCTCTGATTGTATATATGGTCCATACTCACCCTTTTCTACTATCTTTCCATCTTCTAGGAAGACACCTTCATCATGCTCTATCCCAGCCCACAATAACGCATTGACTAAGTTCTCTATTGCATCATCCACATATCTTGTTCTATCTGTGTCTTCAATTCTTAAGATATATTTTCCACCTTTTTGCTTTGCAAAAACATAATCATATAATGCAGTCCTTAAACTTCCTATGTGAACGTATCCTGTAGGCGAAGGTGCAAACCTTACTCTAACATCTGACATACCAAATTCCCTCCGTATCTTATTATTTCCATTTTAATCTTAATTAATTATAGTTTATAGTAGTGTATAAGTCAATTTTTTATTTAATTAACACGTTACTTAAAGTCTTTAGTACATCATCAGCATTAATTTCTTTTTTCTCTAAAGTCTTTCTCTCTACAAATTCTACTATATTATCATCTGCCTTTTTACCAACTGTTATTCTGTATGGTATACCAATTAATTCAGCATCTTTGAATTTAACTCCTGCTCTTTCCATTCTATCATCTATCATAACTTCTATCCCTTTATCAAGTAGCTCTTTATATAACTTCTCTCCTAGCTCAACTTGCTTTTCATTTTTAGTATTAACCACTGTAACTAATACATGGTATGGAGCTACTGATAGTGGCCAAATTATTCCATTTTCATCATGATATTGCTCTATTATAGCCGCTAAAGTTCTCGATACACCTATACCGTGAGAACCCATGTAGATTTTTCTTTCTTTTCCGTTTTCGTCTAAAAAAGTAGCATTCAATCCATCACTATATTTAGTACCAAGTTGAAATATATTACCTACTTCATTTCCTCTTTCTTGGTTTAACTTACTATCACATTTAGGACACTTATCTCCCTTTCTTACCATTAGTAAATCATCTACTATCTCCCCACTAAAATCAACTCCATAGTTTACATTTTTGTAGTGATAGTCTGTTTCATTTGCACCTACTATGATATTTTTCATTTTTTCAATCCTTGAATCAACAAATATTTTAATATCTTTCTTTAATCCTATCGGCCCTGCAAATCCTACATTTGCACCTGTTACTTCTTTTACTATATCTTCAGTTGCCATTTCTAGCTCATGTTCGTTAACACCACCTGCATGACAAAGCTTAGTTTCATTTAACTCTCTATCTCCCGGAATCATAACTGCAATTACTTCATCTTTTGCTTTGTATAGTAGTGTTTTAACAAAGCTATGTGCCTTTGTATTAAAGAACTCTACTAAATGCTCTATCGTCTTTACATCAGGAGTATGAACTTTTTCTTTATTTAATACATCCCCCTGGGAGTTTTTAACTTCATATTTACAGTCAGCTTTTTCAAATGTCGCAGCATAATCACAAGCATCACAGTAGCATATGTCACTCTCGCCCATTTCTGAGAAGGCTATGAATTCGTGAGAGTCACTACCTCCCATTGCTCCCGAATCTCCTTCTACAACTTTGTATTTTAACTCACATCTATCAAATACTTTTTCATATGCTTTCCACATGATGTAATATGCTTTCTCCATACCTTCTACATCTTTATCAAATGAGTAAGCATCTTTCATTATAAACTCTCTGCATCTCATGAGCCCAAATCTTGGTCTTTTTTCATCTCTGTATTTTGTTTGTATCTGATACAGGCTAAGTGGTAATTGTTTATATGATTTAACCTCATTTCTAATTATGTCTGTAAAGATTTCCTCATGAGTTGGTCCCAGACAAAACTCTCTGTTGTTTCTATCATACAATCTAAACATCTCTGGTCCAAAATCGTCCCATCTACCTGTTTCTTTCCATAGCTCAGATGGTTGTATTGCTGAGAGTAACATCTCTTGTGAATCTATAGCGTCCATTTCTTCTCTTACTATTTGCTCTATTTTTCTAATAACTCTATAACCTAATGGTAAATATGAATATACTCCTGAAACTAGTTTTCTAATCATACCAGCTCTTAGCAAGAGCTTATGACTTGGTAATTCAGCCTCCGATGGAACTTCTCTTAAAGTTGGCATATACAGCTTTGACATTCTCATAATTATTCCTCCATTCATTTATTATTCCTTTAATAAAGCTAATCATTCTTAGCTATTTTTAGACACAAAAAAACTCCATCCCTATAGGGACGGAGTTATATCCGCGGTACCACCCTACTTGACTAACATCAAGTCCTCTCATTTTATAACGGAACGATCCGTCCAAGCTTAGCTTGAAAACTCTAAGGCAGGTTCTGTATTTAGAGGGATAAAAGTCTCACAGCCTAGAACTTTCTCTCTACAATCCTTAAATACTTACTATTCCTTATCATAGTTTTTAGATATAATTTATATCAATATTACAAGAAAAAATAACATTTGTCAAATAATTTTTGACCGACTAGATTATTCTTTTTTCGGTATCTTAGCTTTGAATCGGACATAAAAACACATAAATAGCATTATATAATTAATCAACTTTCCAATATATACACCTTTAAGATCACCGATTAATATTATACTAAATATATAAAGTCCTGTGATTCCTATAAAATTAATTAAAACAGACACTCTAAATACCCATCTAGCTTCGCCAAAACCTTGCAAGCTTTGCTTATATACATTTTGTAGAATATTGAACAAATTGATTGATAAAGCCAGAGGTAGATATTTGACAGAAGCTTTTATCAACTCTTCTTCATTTGTTATCAATTTAGGTGCTACTTCTTTAAATATAATGATTAATGTAGATATTATAAAATAAAATATAAAAATCATTATGGTAGATTTTATTGATATACTATTAATTTTATCAATCTTCTTTTGCCCTACTTTTTCACTAATAAGTGTTAATGCTACTTGTGAGTATGAATACATCGGCATTAGTGCTAACGATATAATCGAAAAAACAAGATTATATATAGCTACATCTAGCAATCCAATTCTATAGAGTATCCCATTTATAACTATAACCAATATTGTATCTTCTAAAAGTTCTTGTCCTATTAATGGCATTGATATCTTAACTATTTTCTTTATATTCTTTAGCCATTTGAACTTTATATTTATTTTACTACTAGTTTTTATAAAAGCTTTGTAATAAATAAACAAATTTACCGTTAAAGATACTACACTACTTATAGCTGCTCCTTTAACTCCTAGCTGTGGACCTCCAAATTTACCAAAGATTAAAATATAATTAAGAACCACATTTAATATTGATGCTGTAATATTTCCGTAAAACAAGATACTAGTTTTATTTATAATCTTAAAATAAGCTGAAAAGGAAAATAAAATCATATTTAGTCCTATCGTAAATGAAAAAATTTTCATATAAATTAGACCTTGTTTTAACACTTTTCCTTTTAGCCCATATAAGCCCTCTAAAATTTCTCTACCGTAAATATTGGAAATTACAACTGCAACTATTCCAACAAGAGCACTAAGTAAAATATTGGTGATAACATAGTTATTAATACCATCAACGTCTCTTTCTCCCTTACTTCTCGCTCCTAGTATATTAACTGCAACAGCTGTCATTCCTACTACACCTGTAATACTATTTATTGTTGTCCCGACCATGCCAACAGCGCCAAATGCTTCTATTGACGTTCTTCCTATCATTGCTTGATCAATAATGCCTATCAATATTGCAGCAATATTATTCAATAACAACGGAATAGCAATCCTGTTTATTTTGTTGTATTCTTTATCTTTTATAATGTTAACTTTCATCTATGTCTCCCCTCTTCTTCAACTATCTAAAAAAGAAGGGTTTTACCATCCAGATGCATACCGGATCAACTCCTTTGACTAAATATATATTTGTATATAACTTTTTTACAATACTTTTCTTAACATACAAATTGATTGAACAGAAATTCCTTCTTCTCTACCTTCAAATCCTAGTTTTTCTGTTGTTGTAGCCTTAATATTTATTTTATCAATATTTATGTTTAATACTTTTGCTATATTCTCTCTCATCGCATCTATGTACCCTGCTAGCTTTGGTTTTTGGGCTGATATAGTGCAATCTATATTTACTACTTCATAGACTGACCCTGTCATCAAATCATATACTCTACTTAAGAGTTTCATACTTGATATGTCTTTATATTCCCCCTCTGTATCTGGGAAATGCTTACCTATGTCTCCAAGAGCTAATGCACCAAGTATACTATCCATCAATGCATGAACTAATACATCTGCATCCGAGTGACCTAAAAGTCCTTTAGTATGTTCTATTTCGACTCCACCAAGTATAAGCTTTCTACCTTCTACTAACTTATGCACATCATAACCCATTCCTACTCTCATCTGGCATTCTTCCTTTTTCTCATAATCATCTTCATTATTTAGCACCTTCAATATATTTAAATCTCTTGGTACTGTGACTTTTATATTATTATAATCACCTATAACCATCTTTACTTTATACCCTAATTTTTCAAGCAAAAGACTATCGTCTGTGAATTCTATATCTTCTTTTAACGCCTTATTATAAGCATTCATTATTAGATTATAGTCGAAGCACTGTGGCGTTTGCGCTTTCCATAATTGTTTTCTTGGTGGAGTTTGAAGTATTTTGTCGTTTTCATCAACTGTTTTTATAGTGTCTATTACAGGAACTCCTATAACACACGCTTTATATTTAATTACTCCCATAATGCCTCTTAAAATTATTTCCTGGGACACATTTGGTCTAGCTCCATCATGTATTAACACTATATCACAATTTTTATTGACATTTTTCAAGCCTTCATGTACAGAATTATATCTTTCTTTACCACCAATTACTATTTTTTTTACTTTTTGTAGATTATATTTTTTTATTATATTTTCTTTTGTTACTTCTATATCTTCTTGCTTTAGCACTAATATTATCTCGTCTATATACTTGCATTTTTGGAACTTTTCTATTGTATACGCAAGCATAGGTTTTTTCTCAACCATCATGAATTGTTTACTCGTATTGCTTTTCATTCGTTTACCACTACCAGCTGCAACAATTATTGTTGATATACTTTTATTTTCATATGACACAAAATCACCTCTTTCTCATTAAAATTCAATTCTAGATTTTATTCTATTAAATACATTTAAACTAATTAGAATAAAGGGAGTATCCATAAGATACTCCCGATGACAGTTTCATGATTATGTATAACTCTGAAAAATAAATAATACAATATAATAACATCTAACTAATAGACCATAGAAAGCGGTAGCTTTTATATTTTACATAAGGAGTTTTTAAAAAGAAAATTCAAGTAAATATTTATCTTTTGTTTATCGCTTACTATGGCCATACTTATATTATACATTATTTTTATTATTATTTTAATGTTTATTCTTGACAACATATTTCTTAACTATAATAATAATACAAAAACAAGTTAAATAGTACAATGTAACCCATATAGTGCTATGGTACCTATTATACTTGCCTCTATATAGCAATCTAGTTTTATCCATTATTATATTCTTTTTTTTAACTTATTAACGATTTTACGAGATATTTTATATGATTCGCCAGCACCAAAAACAATAATTATATCTCCATTTTTAACTTCTTTGACTATTTTATTGCATATTTCGTCATAATCTTGTATATATTCTGCTCTCTCTGTATTGATTTGGTCTGCCATCTGTTCTAAATTAATAGGATCAAAACTTTTATTCACTTCTCTTCCTAAAAAAGGTTTAGAAATAATGACTCTATCTGCTTTTGATAGTGCTGCTATAAACTCGTCAAAAAACAACTTGATTCTTGAAATTTGATGAGGCTCAAATATTGCAAAAACTTTTTTGCCTGGATAACTATTTTTCATTGTATCTATTGTTAATGCAACAGCTGTAGGATGATGGGCAAAATCATCGTAAACTTTAATATCATTAATACTATCTATTAAGTCTAATCTTCTGCCTATTCCTTTAAAATCTTTAAATGATTCCTTTATCACATCTATATTAACACCAAGCTCTAGAGAAGCAATAAATACTCCTAAAGAGTTTTCGATATTATGCTTGCCTATTAATCCTAACTCTATTTCGTACTCCTTATCTTTATTTATTATTTTATAAGTTGTACTTTCAGGATTAGCTAGGCCTAATACGACTTTATATTCGTTAGCAAAAGGAAACTCAACTTTATTATTTATATAATATCCTATTACTTTTACCCCTCTATCTTTTATCCAATCTTCTAGTTCAAATAATATTTCTTTAAGAGCAATACTTTCTTCATTGACTATTAGTATTTTAGGCCCTCTAAGTTTTTTTATGAATTTTTTAAAGGAATCCTTAATTTCATTAAGGTCTTTAAAAAACTCTGGGTGATCCATTTCAACATTGTTGATTATTGCTATAGAAGAAGTATAATTTAGAAAGTTGTTATTGTATTCATCTGCTTCACAAACAAAATAATCTGACCTGCCTATTCTATATCCTCCTCCCCATTTCTTAAAAGTTGTTCCCGCTTCAACAATTGGATCTAACCCTGCATTTTCTAATACTAGACCCATCAAAATTGTAGTCGTTGATTTTCCATGTGTACCAGCAATAGAGATAACGAATCTTCCATCTTGGATATATGTAGCTAAAAACTCTTGCCATGTCATTAAAATTTCTTTTTCTTTTGCTTTTATTATCTCTGGATGATTGGGCGAAACTTCTAAAACAGCAGGTGATACAGCTAAAATTTCAACATCGTCTATATGATTTGCGTCGTGATCTTCTAAAACCTCTATATTGTTTTCTATAAGCATATCACTATAATAACCTGATACTTTAAAGTCACATCCTGATACATCAAAACCCATATTCTTTGCTATAATTGCTACTGGTGCAGCCCCGCTACCGCATATGCCCATAAAATGCACTTTGGTTTTTTTCAATATTTCCACTCCTATTTTATAAAAAATTATTATCTTATTAATCAAATCTGCTCTTTATTTTCTTTAAATCTATAAATGTGTAACACATATATATCATACTACAATTGTCTCGAAAGTAAAAATTGAAATAGTGTCTATTTAAATTATCTCCTTAATATTTCATGACTAGTCGTGAAAATTTTAGTAACGTAGTTATTTGCTATTTTAAGCACAACCTCAAATTGTTATAAAATGAGTAATTTCCAAGGAATAAAAAATCTTGAGGATAAGAGCTGTTTCTTTAAATCGCTCCTGCTCACTTTCGTTCCCATGAGTAAGTGATTCACAAGAAATCATAGATTTCTGTTCTCTACTCATGACTAGTCGTGAAAATTTTAATAACGCGGTGTTTCGCCATTTTGGTACTTTTATTTTGATTGTTTCAAAATGAGTAGATAACAAGGAATTAAAAAAAACCAAGGATAGGAGCGTACTAACGTACGTGACTAGTCTTGGTTTTATTTAATGACGTAGTTATTTGCCATTTTGGGACAATCAAACAGCTTTGTCTACCATGTATTTGGGCTTAGCAAATATCATTCTTCCTGCTGCTGTTTGAAGCACACTTGTTACCATAACGCCTATTGTCTCTCCAATATGCTTTCTTCCACTGTCAACGACTATCATTGTTCCATCATCAAGATAAGCAACTCCTTGTCCTGATTCTTTTCCGTCTTTGACAACCATTACCACCATCTCTTCTCCTGGTAATACTACTGGTTTAACTGCATTTGCGAGTTCATTTATATTTAAAACATCTACTCCATGGAATTCTGCAACTTTGTTTAGATTAAAATCATTTGTTACTACTTTACCATTTAGTACTTGTGCTAGTTTTAATAGTTTACTATCTACTTCTGCTATATCTTCAAAGTCCTTAGAATCTATTATAACCTCTATATCTATTTCTTTTTGTATTTTGTTTAGTATATCTAACCCTCTTCTTCCCCTTATTCTTTTCAATGAATCTGAGGAATCTGCTATATGTCTTAGTTCTTCTAGCACAAACTCTGGAATAACTAGCGGTCCTTCTATAAAACCTGTTTCACATATATCAGAAATTCTACCATCTATTATTACGCTTGTATCTAAAACCTTAGGCTTAACTACTATACTTTCAGTATTATTCTTAGTTTTACCCTGACTTCTCTTGAAATAATTTGCTAAATTTTTAAAATCATCTCTTTTTTTAGTTGGTACACTCATGCCTAAATATCCAAGTAAGATATATAGTATTATTGACAATGCTTCTCCTACATAAGGTATATTTATTACTGGTGTGCTTAGTAAATATGCTATTACTAGTCCGACTATTAATCCTATTGATCCCAATATTATATCTGAAGCTGGTACTTTTTGCAGTTCACCTTCAGCTTTATTAACAATATTATTAAACAATTTCATAATTATTGATGATGATAAAAATAATATAAGTCCTCCTAATAATCCTGCTCCAATATATATAAGATAATTATTATTCTGCATAAAATTAATTTCAAATACACTCTTTAGTAGTGTTACAACTGCTAACCCTAATGTTACACCTAGTAACGTCAATACTGTTCTTATTACTTTATTGACCATTACTTCAATCACCTCCTATATTTTATATTTTATTTATTCCCAAAGTATTATAATCTTATAACATATAATCTACTTTTTTTAACTAATTGTCAACTATTTCAATTTTCTTGTAATCAAATCTTAATATTTTTTGGGAATTATAGAAAGTTTTGATGCTATCCACAAAGTTCTTAGCTAATTATTTCACCTCTACATAAAGATTATGAATAATATAAAAAACACTACAAAATTAGCGCCTTATAGACGCTATTGTATCATTTTTTCAATCATTTCTTCTGTTTCAAATTCATCTATGTTTTTTGCTAAAACAATTTCGCTTATTAACATTTGCTTTGCATTATTAAGCATCTTTCTTTCTCCAGTTGATAACCCTTTTTCTCTATCTCTTATAATTAGATTTCTGACAACACTTGCTATTTCATAAATGTCTCCACTTTTGATCTTATCCATGTTTGCTCTATATCTTCTGTTCCAATTTTGTGTCATCTTTGATTCATTATCTGATAAAACTGCTAATACTTGTTCTACTTCCTCATTATTAATTATCTCTCTTATTCCAATATCTTCAACACTATCTATGGGTACCATTACTTTCATATCTCCCATAGGCATTTTCATAATGTAATATTTCCTCTTTTTGCCTAGTATTTCCTTTTCTTCTATGCCTACAATAATTCCAGCCCCATGCATAGGGTAAACTATCTTATCACCAATATTAAACATGGCATAACCTCCATTCAAATGAAAACACTCATTTCATATATTATACAGCATGGTAATTAAATTGTCAAATTAGTATTTTACCATATATCGCATTTATTTGTCAAATTGTTTTTTTGTTTCATTGGATTTTATTTTTATTTTGCTCCTTTGACTTTTTGTATTATTCCATTGTCACTAGCTAATTTTACTATTCTACATATGACGATCAAATATTGACTGCTCCTGAAATCTTCTCAAGCCATCCTTTATCATCTTAGCTCTTACTTCTCCTATTCCATCAACTTCATCTAATTCTGATATTGATGATGTCAATATTTTTTGCAATGATTTGAATTCGTTTATTACATTTGTCAATACACTACTTGGCAATCTTGGTATTTTGCTTAATATTCTATACCCTTTTGGTGATGTAGTTTCATCTAATGATCTGAGTCCATCTGTGTATCCTAATATTTTGGCTATATTTGATAAATCTAGTAATTCTTCCGATGTCAACTTTCTAATTTTATCTTTTATATTATTAGCACTTATGTCCTCCTCTTTGTAATAGTCTTTAATTACATTCATACCATCTTCCAAAACTCCATTTGTAAGTTCTTCCATCTGCATATTCAATAGTCTACCTTCATTGCCTAACTCGAAAATGTATTTTTCTATCTCAAAAACTATTCTCATTACCATTTCTGTTCTTTGAAGAACTTTTGTAACATCATAAACTGTAACTAGATCTTCAAACTCCAATGCACTTAGATTGTTCATAGACTGGTTTAGTGTCGCTTTATACTTCTCTAGTGTTTGTATTGCTTGGTTTGCTTTTATTAACACCTTACTAACATCATTAAGCACAAACTTTGAATTATCTTTGTATAGTGTGATTATACTCCTTCTCTGGGATATAGATATAACTAGTTCCCCTGTTTGCTTTGCAACTTTTTCTGCAATCCTGTGTCTTATTCCTGTTTCGACTGAACTTATTTCAGGAAGTGGTGTTAACTGCGCATTGGCATATATGATTTTCTTTGCATCACTACTTAAAACTATTGCTCCATCCATCTTTGCTAGCTCGTAAAGCTGTGCGGGTGTCATTTCACAATTAATATTAAACCCACCCTTCACTACTTCTATTATCTCTTTCTTATCACTTACTACAATTAATGCTCCTGTTTTTGCTTTTAAAATATTCTCTAATCCTTCTCTGAGCATAGTTCCCGGTGATAGCATTTTTATACAATCATATATTTCACCGTATTTTTCTTCGTTAAAAGTCATATATCTAATACCCTCCAAAAACTATTTCAACTGCCTGTCTAATAGTTGATACTCCTATTACCTCAATATCTTTTATAGATTCTAATCCTTTGGTATTTGCTCCCGGAACAACGGCTCTTTTGAATCCTAGCTTACTTGCTTCCGACAATCTTTTTTCTATCATACTTACCGCTCTTATTTCTCCTGTTAAACCTACTTCACCTATTACCACTGTATCTGTCTTAATAGGTTTATCTCTAAAGCTAGATATAACAGCACATATTACGCCTAAATCTGTCGCCGTTTCTTTTATTTGTATCCCACCTGTTATATTAACATATATATCCATATTTTGCATCTGCATTCCTACTTTTTTTTCTAATACAGCCATTAGCAAGACCACTCTATTATAGTCTATGCCAGTAGCAACTCTTCTAGGCATACCAAATACCGTCTGACTAACTAACGCCTGTAATTCAAGTAATACAGGCCTTGTACCTTCTATACAAGGCACTACTATTGTACCTGCTGCATCTACTGCTCTACCTTGAAGTAATATCTCTGAAGGATTTTTTATCTCTGATAAGCCCGTACCTACCATTTCAAACATTCCTAGTTCATTTGTTGAGCCAAATCTATTTTTGACCGCTCTTAACATTCTATATGTATTATGTCTATCTCCTTCAAAATAAAGTACCGTATCAACCATATGTTCTAATACACGTGGACCTGCTATTGCACCTGACTTTGTAACATGTCCAACAATAAAAGTTGCTATATCTCCATGTTTTGATATTTTCATTAACTGGGCTGTAACTTCTCTAACTTGACTTACACTTCCAGGAGCAGATGATATATCTGGACTATATACTGTTTGGATTGAATCTATTATTATTATATTGGGTTTTAATTTATTTATTATGTTATCTACTATTGTAATATTATTTTCGGCAAGAATATATAGGTTCTGGGTATTAATATTTAATCTATCAGCTCTTATTTTAATTTGTTTATCGGATTCTTCTCCTGTTACGTATAAAACACTCTTATTATTTGAGGCTATATTATTTGCCATTTGTAATAACAATGTTGATTTTCCAATACCAGGATCACCACCAACTAAGATTAGTGACCCTGATACTATTCCTCCGCCTAACACTCTATCTAATTCATCAATATTGCTTGAGAGTCTATCTTCATCTTTTGTATCAATGTCAACCAATTGCTGTGGCTTTCTATTTCCATCTTTTACTCCTGTTTCGTATCCTCTATTTTTTTCTACTAGTTCTTCTACTATTGTATTCCATTCATTACAGGAAGGACATCGTCCCATCCACTTTGCTGTTACATAGCCACATTCTTGACATACAAATTTCCTTTTTATTTTCCCCACTTTAATCTCTCCTAGATTTTTTATGTTATTTGGCTATAAATTTTAACTTTCCACCTTCATAGTCTATCATTATATCATCATTCTTTTCAATATCTCCCCTTAATATTTTTTCTGATAATTCATCTTCTATTAGCTTTCTGACTGATCTTTTTAATGGTCTTGCCCCGTATATCGGATTAAATCCTTCTTTAGCTATATGTTTCATTGCTGAAGGAGTTACCTCAATTTTTAGACCTAGATCATGAAGTCTTTTTTGCAAATCTTTTATCATTAATTCGACTATTTCACTTATATGATCTTCGTTCAATGAATGAAACACTATGACTTCATCTAAACGGTTTATAAACTCAGGCCTAAATGTTCTACGCAATTCTTCCATTACATTTTCCTTCATTTTTTCGTATTCGTTCTTCTGCGCTTCCTTTTCATCATCTCCTATGAATCCAAGTGTTTTTTGTTTTTTGATAGTACTAGCTCCAACGTTTGAAGTCATTATTATAACTGTATTTTTAAAATCTACTATTCTTCCTTTTGAATCTGTTAATCTACCATCATCCAATATCTGCAATAAAATATTAAATACGTCTGGATGAGCTTTCTCTATTTCATCAAATAGTATAACACTATACGGTTTTCTTCTAACTTTTTCAGTCAATTGCCCTGCTTCATCATAACCAACATAACCTGGTGGCGAGCCTACTAATTTAGAAACCGAATGCTTTTCCATATACTCTGACATATCTATTCTTATCATTGCATCATCATCACCAAACAAGCTCTCTGCTAGTGCTTTTGTTAGCTCTGTTTTTCCAACACCTGTAGGTCCTAAAAATATAAATGACCCTATTGGTTTTGTTGGATCTTTTAAACCAACTCTTGCTCTTCTTACTGCCCTAGCTACTTCTTCAACAGCTTGACTTTGACCTATAACCCTTAGATGTAATGTCTCTTCTAGGTTTAATAATCTCTCTGATTCTTCCTCAGTCAATTTGACAACTGGTATACCAGTCCAGCTAGACACTACATGTGCTATATCATCATATTCAACTATTAATGCTTTTGACTGTTTATTACTCTTCCATTTAGATTTCTGTAAATCAATTTCACCTTTCATACTTTTTTCTTTATCTCTTAGCTCCGCTGCTTTTTCAAAGTTTTGGCACCTAACTGCTGCTTCTTTTTCTGAGAGCAATTCATTAAGTTTCTCTTCTAATTCTTTTAATTTTGGCGGTGTTGTTATTGATTTTATTTTTATTCTTGATGCAGCTTCATCTATTAGGTCTATTGCCTTATCTGGTAAAAATCTATCTGCTATATATCTATGCGATAACTCAGCAGCTGCTTTTATCGCTTCATCACTTATTTTCACTGTATGATGTGCCTCATATTTATCCCGTAGACCTTCTAATATCTTTATTGTGTCTTCAACGCTTGGTTCATTGACCATTATAGGCTGTAGTCTTCTTTCTAACGCCGAATCCTTTTCTATATACTTTCTATATTCATCTAACGTGGTAGCCCCTATTGCCTGAAGCTCTCCTCTTGCTAATGCAGGCTTTAATATGTTTGAAGCATCTATTGAGCCTTCTCCTCCTCCTGCTCCTATAATCATATGTATTTCGTCTATAAACAATATCACATCCTTAGCTTCTTTGATTTCCTGCATAGCTTTTTTTAGTCTTTCTTCAAACTCTCCTCTGTATTTAGTTCCGGCAATAATTGAAGGTAAGTCTAATGTAATTACTCTTTTGTTTAATAGTATTTCTGGAACTATTCCGTCTACTATCTCTTGTGCCAACCCTTCTGCTATTGCTGTTTTTCCTACTCCTGGTTCTCCTATTAAGCAAGGGTTGTTCTTAGTCCTTCTACTTAAAACTTGTATTATTCTCTCAATTTCTTTTGCTCTTCCTATAACAGGGTCAAGTTTTCCATCTTTTGCCAATTCATTTAAGTCGCTACCGTATTTATCTAGGGTTGGTGTTTTCTGTTTTGGGTTAGAATTTTTATTTATATTACTATAAGGATTATTTAGCATTTGCATTATTTCTTGTCTAACTTTATTTAGATCTATTTCAAGTGATTTTAATAATGCACCCGCTACTCCTTCTCCTTCTCTTATCAGTCCTAGTAGTAAATGCTCTGTGCCAACATAATTATGGCCTAGTGTTTTAGCCTCTATAAAGCTCATTTCAAAAACTTTTTTTACTCTAGGAGTAAATCCCAAAATGTCACTAGGTGCTTCTCCAAAACCAATCCTCTCTTTTACTTCTTGTCTTATTTTTTCTATGTCAACTCCTAGATTATCCAGAACTTTTGCCGCTAATCCTTCATTTTCTCTAAGTAATCCTAATAGTAAATGTTCTGTACCCACATAATTATGTCTCATTTCTTTTGCTTCATCCTGAGATAAAATTATAGCTTTTTGAGCTCTTTCTGTAAATCTACCAAACAATCCCACGTTCTTTCCTCCTATTCTAAAACATATTTATGTATTAAGCTCTCTTCTCAGCAACTCTGCTCTTTTTATGCTTATTTCATGCTGGTTTAAATTTGAGTAATTGTTTTTTTGTATCATGGATGGTTGAACCCATATCATAAGCTTGTTTATTGTATAATAATCTAGGTCTTTTATTAAACCCATAGCACATCCCATCCTTATATCTGAGAGCAACTTCATTGCGTCATTAATTCCTACTATCCTTGCATTTTTTAATATTCCTAGTGCTCTAAATACCTTATCTTCTACTGCTATCCTTCCTTTACTTAGTATCATTTCTCTAGATATTCTTTCCTTTGACAATATTTGCAATACAGTGTTTTTAATCATTCTAATGATTTCTTCTTCTGTCTCTCCTAATGTAATTTGGTTTGATATTTGAAATATATTTCCTAATATATCTGTACCTTCTCCATATAACCCTCTTATTGTCACTCCTATTTGAGAAACAGCCTGTAATATCTTGTTTATTTGTTTTGTCAGCACTAAACACGGCAAATGCACCATTGCTGACACTCTAATTCCTGTTCCTACATTTGTTGGACATGATGTTAAATATCCCAAATTTTCATCGTATGCATAATCAAGCTTTCTTTCAAATATGTCATCTATTTCATTACATATTTTCCATGCCTCTAAAAGATTAAACCCCGGTAATATAACCTGTAATCTAATGTGATCCTCTTCGTTTATCATAACCACTTTCTTTTCATCTCTTGATATTGCAAATGCACTCCTAGCACTATTATCAACTAATCCTTTACTAATCAAGTGCTCTTCTACATATGCATTTTTTTGTATGTCTGACATACTCTTGAGCACGTGAAAACCATATCCATTTAGTAATCCTTTTTCTCCACCTATGATATCCTTTATTTTGTTTATTATTTCAGTTGAAGTATCACCTTTAAGCCTATGCGGAAAATTGTAATCTTTTAGATTTCTAGCAAGCCTAATCCTACTACTTATTACTACATCTTTGTCACTACCACTCCCTTTTAGCCATTTACTCATTGAAACACCTCTTTCTTATTTCTCTTGTAGCTTATTAGCTAATTCTTTTATTCTGTCTCTAAGTATAACTGCTTCTTCAAAGGCTTCTTTTTCAATTGCCTCTTGAAGTTCTTCTTTTAATTTCTTAATTTTTTTCTCTATCTTTATTTTATCACTAGATTTAGTGGGTAATTTCCCTATATGTTTATCGTGTCCATGTAATCTTTTGTATAGTGAATGTAGTTTTTCACTAAAAACATTATAGCAATCTGGACACCCAAATCTACCAATTTCTCTAAATTGTTCATAACTCGTTCCACAATTATTACACAATAATATAGCATTATTTTTTTTTAACTTATCTTCTATTGTATTGTCTACTAAATTCGTCAAAAACTGATTAAACATAAATGGATCGTCACTAAAATGTGCTTCTAAGTATTTATTTTTCTTTGCACATTCTTCACACAGATGTAGCTCTATTTTTCGCCCATTTATAATATTGGTAAGATGTATAGTCGCTACTTTTTCTTTACACTCGTTACACAACATTTTTACACCCACTCTCTATTATTAGCCTTAATTATTTATAGCAAATCAACAAAATATTTCAGATTTCAATATCTTATATATTATACCCACTCTTATGTAATTTTAATTATATAAATAACAAAGGAGAAGCCTTATACTTTCTCCAATTAAAAAGGGGCACTCTTATCTTCGAGTTACCCCTTTGTTGTTTATTCTTTTTCAGCTTTAGCTTCTTCAATTATCTTGTCACTTAACATCGCTGGAACTTCATCATATCTTTCAAACTCCATTGTAAAGCTTCCTCTTGCTTGTGTCATAGATTTTAAATCAATTGTATATTTAAACATCTCTGACATTGGAGCTTCAGCTGATACTAACTGTCTACCATTACTTAATTGTTCCATTCCTAGTATTCTACCTCTTCTCTTATTCATATCACCCATTATGTCGCCCATATAGTCATCTGGAATGGTTATACTCACCTTCATTATTGGTTCTAGTAGTATAGGCTTTGCTTTTTCCATACCTTTTTTGAACGCTATACTAGCTGCCATTCTAAATGCCATTTCGTTAGAGTCTACTGGATGATAAGAACCATCGTATAAAGTAGCTTTTATATTCACTACTGGATATCCAGCTAATGCACCTTTTTTAATACAATCTTTCAGTCCCTTTTCTACTGCAGGAATATAGTTCTTTGGAACTGAGCCCCCAAATATTTTTTCTACAAACTCAAATTCCTCTTTTGATGGTTCGAATTTTATGTAAACATCACCATATTGTCCAGCACCACCAGATTGTTTTTTATGTTTACCTTGAACATCTGACTTACCCTTGATTGTTTCTCTATATGCAATCTTAGGATCTTGTAGTGTAATTGATACTCCAAAGATATCTTTTAATTTAGCTTTTATTACATCTATATGCTTGTTCCCTTGACCGCCCAATAATAATTCTTTAGTCTCTTTATCTCTGTTTGCTGTAAATGTCGAATCTTCATCTTGTAACTTATGAAGTGCAGGTCCCATCTTATCCTCATCTACCTTGCTTACAGGATAAGCAGCCATAAAGAGTGTAGGCTTAGGGAATTTTATACTATCATATCTTATAGGTGCATCTTTCGCGCAAAGTGTATCTCCTGTACTTGTGTTGTTAAGTTTTGCTACAGCTCCTATGTCCCCAGCTGATATTTTTGCCATCTCTAGCTGTTCTTTACCTCTCATTGCAAATACGGTTCCCATTTTTTCTTTTTCATCTTTATTTGAATTTAATACTTCATCGTCTTTTTTAACTTCTCCTGATTTAACTTTAAACAATGAAATTTGACCTACATATGGGTCTGCTATTGTTTTAAATACAAATGCTGAAAAAGGTTGTTTTGGATCTATATTTCTTTCTTCCTCTTCTTCTGTATCAGGATTAACTCCAATACATTTTCCTTCGTCAAGCGGTGATGGCATATATTCAAATATAAGATTTAAAAGCTCATTCATACCTATTCCTTTATCACATGATCCACATAATATCGGAACTAGCTTTCCACCTAGAACTCCTTCTCTGAGGCCTTTATGTATCTCCTCTAATGTGAATTCCTCTCCTTCAAAATATTTCTCTAGAAGCTCATCATTGCTTTCAGCCACTGATTCTATTAGCATCTCTCTAAAAGGGCCTATTTGATCCATCATATTCTCAGGCACATCTTCTAAAGTTGATGTTTTGCCATTAAATATTTTTGCTTTCATATCTGCTATATTAACTAATCCTTTGAAGTCATTTGCTGAGCCCACTGGCATTTGGAATGGTACTACTGATTTGCCGAATTTATCTCTTAGCTCATTGATAAGTTTGTCAATGTTTACGTTGTCCTTATCCATCTTATTGATGAATAGTATAGTTGGTAAGTTTCTATCTCTTGTGTATTTCCATGATTTTTCTGTACCTACTTCAATACCTGCTGAAGCATCAACTACTATAACAGCACCCATCACTACTTTTAAGGCACTATAAACTTCTCCCACAAAATCAAAATATCCTGGTGTATCCAAAACATTGAATTTGTGGTCTTCCCATTCTATAGGTATCAAGGATGTACTAATTGAAACCTGTCTATTTTTTTCTTGTTTAGTATAATCAGAAATAGTGGTTCCTTCCTCTACTTTTCCCATTCGCTTAAGCTTACCTATGGAAAATAACAATGCTTCTGTTAGTGTTGTTTTTCCGCTTCCTCCGTGTCCTAATAAAGCAACATTTCTTATTTTGTCAGCACCATAATTCTTCATTAATAATTCCCCCTCAATATGCATTATCCCCGATAATCCATATCTCCAATAATATATTGTATAATTGTCAATCAGAAACTTTTTGTAATTTGTATATTTTCCTAATCCAAAAACACTCTATAGTATCTTGTTTCTATGAATAATCCGGGATTATAAGTTGGTACATCCTTTTCATGTTTTAACGCTTTAGAACAAAAATTAATATTGAATTTAGATATGGAAATTAAAACTTATCCCCAAATTATAAGCTTAATTTCCTAAACTAAAATATGTTGATTTTTTTATTTGATTACTAATATAATTCTATAATAATAAGCAAATTCCTTTTTTTATTCGTCTCTTTTTATTCTTTTTATATTCCATATTATCTATTTTTTGTTTATTTTTAATAAAAAGCCACAAATTTCTATGTTATTTTTTGGGGAACTGAAAACTTTATATTTTGCTAATTATTAAATTTTCTTCATGTTAATTTTTACTATCAATCTAATGATTTTATGTTACAATATTAGTAGTTGAGTTTTATTTTATATGGTTTGTTACATTTAATATATTAAAGGAGGTTCTTAAAATGCCTGTATCTTTCAGAAAAGAAATAAAAGATTTGGTTGCTTATAAACCAGGAAAACCTATAGAGGATGTAAAAAGAGAGTATGGATTATCTGATGTAATCAAATTAGCTTCTAACGAAAACCCTCTAGGTGCTTCTCCTAAAGTAAAGGAAGCTATGTTAAAAGTAATGGAGGAATTTTCTTTATATCCTGATGGTAACTGTACTGAACTAAAAGAAGCTATTAGTAAAAAATATAATGTTAAGCCTTCCGAAGTTTTACCTAGTGCAGGGTCAGATGAAATGGTTGATATGATAGCTAAAACTTTTATTAATCATGGTGATGAAATAATAATGGCAGATATAACTTTCCCAAGATACATGGATACTGCTAGAATAATGGGTGGTACTCCTGTACTCGTTCCTTTAAAAAACTGGACATATGACCTTGAAGGTATGTTAGCTAAAATAACTGATAAGACAAAGATAATTTGGCTTTGCAATCCTAACAACCCTACTGGTACTATGTTTAGTGAGAAAGCTTTATTAGATTTTTTAAAGCAAGTTCCTGAGAATATTTTAGTAATATATGACGAAGCATACAATGAATTTGTTACTAGGGATGATTACCCTAAAGATAGTGTTCAATTATTAAAAGACTATCCTAATGTACTTATACTTAAGACTTTTTCAAAAATGTATGGTCTTGCATCTTTAAGGGTGGGATATACTATAGCTAGCGAAGAAATTATATCTAATATAAATAAGGTAAGATGCCCATTTGATGTAAATAGATTTGCACAAGCTGCTGCTATTGCTGCTTTAGAAGATCAAGATTTTGTTAAGAAATGTTATGATCTTAATAAGCGTGGTAAGGAGTATTTATATAGCGAATTCGAAAAGCTAGGCTATGAATACATACCATCTGAGACTAATCATATCATGGCTAATGTAGAAAAAAACTCTGGCGAAGTTTTCCTAGAGCTACAAAAGCGTGGTGTTATAATCAGACCTATGATGTCTACATGGATAAGAGTTTCTATTGGAACTATGCCACAAAATGAGACGTTTATTGAGAAGCTGAAAGAAGTTTTAGCTCCCTTAGGCGGTTGTGAAAATAAATAGGATTATATATATTTGATTAAAAAACAACCTATTTCGTTGCAATAATATTATAGGTTGTTTTTTATATGAAATTATTTACTTTTCATCAGCTATTTTAGTATACTTCACTACAAATTCATTTATCTTATCATCCTCTTTTAGCTTCTCTAATGTATCGTTTATCACTTTTAATAACTCTTTATTCCCTTTATTTATAGCTATGGCCGACCCATTATTATCTGTTTTTACTTCAACCTCTGCTATACATAAATTAGGATTCTTTTTTACATATGATTTTGCTACCGGTTCTCCAACTATTACTGCATCTACTTTACCATTTAATAATTCCATAACTACATTAGATAGCTTCCCTAAAGATTTTATATTTTCCTTATCTGTAATTTTAAATGCTATTTCTTCTTGAATGCTTCCTTTCTGAACGCATATAGTTCTGTTTTTTACATCTTCTATTGTCTTAATATTATCTATATCTTTATTATTTATTATCAAACATTGTTTAGACGTATAGTATATTTTAGAAAAATCTACATTTTTCTTTCTCTCATCTGTTGGCGTCATTCCAGCAACTATGATATCTATTTTATCTGCTTTCATAGCTCCTAGTAACCCTCCGAAATCCATATCCTTTATTTCAAGTTTGACTCCTAATTCATCTGCTATTGCTTTAGCTATCTCAATATCAAATCCTATTATCTCATCTTTACCATTTATTTCTTTATGGAATTCATAAGGTGGAAACGAAGCACTTGTTCCTAATACTAGCTTCCCTTTTTCTTTTATTTCATCAATTTTCGATATTTCTTTTTTATTACATCCAATAGCACCAATTGCAATCATTATTATTATAAGTAAAATTGTTAACTTTTTCATAAGTATTCACTCCTATTTGTTTTCTATTTTACAGATTATTAATTTTACCTCCTTTCAGTTTTGTTGTATAAAAAAAGCGCCTCTATCATAAGAGACGCTTTTACACGCGTTACCACTCTTGTTAAAGTCATACTGACTTTCACTCATTTTTTTAACGATATCAACCGTATTTCCCTACTCACCTGAGCTTTGAGGAAATATCTTCATAGACTCTCTTCGCTATAATTATGATACTAGACTTACACCATGCTCTAGCTCGCTACAACAATCAATATAACTACTCTTCTAATCACTAGATTTTTGAATATTAAATTATTATAATAATAATTTCAGACAGCAGACAAAACCCAACTTCTTCGTTATTGCTCAAATTTCCGTTGCTCACTTATCTCTAAATAAGCTCAGCCACTCAATTTTAGCACGCCTTGAATTTGTGCTTTTACTACAGTCTGCAGATAGATGACTTCGTCATCTACCTAAGATTATTATTTATTATAATAATCTATTCTCTAGTAGTCAATATAATCGCTTTATTTTTGTATTTTTTACAAACGTATATGAATATTTATAACAACTCATTCACATAAGAATTACTCTCCCGTACTACCCATGCCGCCTTTTCTTTCTTCGTCTGAGTTACCATTGTCAGCTGGCAAAAACTGAATAAATATTCCTTGTGCTATTCTTTCATCTTCTTCTATTGTAACTTCATTATTAGATATGTTTATCAGACATATACCTATATTACCGTCGTTACCTATATTGCTATAGTAATCTTGATCTATGATGCCTGTTCCATTAGCTAATACTAACCCTTTTTTTATTCCAATTGAACTTCGCACATATATTTTTAATACTTCGCCTTCTTTCATATATGCTTTTATATCAGTCCATACTACTTTTTTTTCATTTGGCTTTAATGTAAAAGTCTCTGTACTATAAAAGTCATATCCAGCCGAAGTTTTACTACCTCTTTTAGGTAAAGCAACTTCTTTATTTATATGTTTTCTGTGTTCTTTTTCTACTATTTCAAAACCTCTATTTCTCATAGTTAATCTCCTTTTACTTTTATCTTATAGGACATATTCCACTTTCACAACCATCGTTTCCTATATCGAATTCCATCTCATATTTTTCATACTTTCTAATCAATGATGGTATAAACTGTTTCATTTCACTAACTCTTTTTTGGTATTCTTTTTCTGTTATTGATTCATACGGTAATAATTTGTAAAAGCTATCATCTAGAGGTAGGAATGACACCGCTACTACGTCGTCCCAATTTTGCCATAACCATTCTTCTACTCCATCCCACTCATTATCTCTTACATGAATAGTTATCGAACAGTTATGATCAACATAGTTATTCATAAACAACTTGTAGTTTTCTAATTGTTGTATAGCTGAAACATCGTACTTGGTCTTTCCAATTGGTGCTTTTACAGGAAACTCTACTACCTTTGTTGTGCAATTTTCTAGTGTCTGACCAACCTCAGGATGAACTGGCCAATTTAACTCCTCGCACACTTTAACTAAAGGATCTGAGCTATTAATTCTTACTCTTCTTATATAATAAGGTGCATGTGAATAATGAACACCACTTGATACTGTTGGAAGTTGACTTAATGTTCCCTCTGGCTTTACTGTAGTGACTAATAGTGGTTCATTGCCTCCAATCTCATCAGCGTATAGTTTTGCTTGCCCATTAGCAATATCTCTTAATAGCTTTAATACTTCTGCTTGTTTCTCTATAGTCATATTAGTAGCATTCACCATATCTTGCCATCCAGTTAATGAACACCCTAATAACTTATCTCTTTGCTGCACGCTATTCCATTTTGGGATTTCTAATTCTACACATGTCATCCTATAACCAGCTCTTACCGAAAGCTTTTGTGCTTCTAATAATCCGTCTAAATCTAGTGTATTATCTTCTTTTACAAATGAAAATACATTAATTGTGGTTAAATTACAAACACCTTTAGAATCAAGTAATATCTCTCCGCAAGGATTAACTCCATTCATATTTTCTCTTCTTTTAGATCCTGCTACTTCATTTACAAAACCTGGTTCTCCTGAATATCTCATCTTTTCAAGCATCCAATGTAGCTTTTCTCTAGTTGGTTTTTCTTTATAGTATATTGAGTTATTGCTCATCTGCCTATGGGCTATCTCATGATCTATAGACCACTGACCGTCTATTTGTTTGTAAAGGTTAGATTTTGCATCAATACATTCTTTATCTTCTGCATCTATTAGAGCTATTTCTGCAGTTCTTCTTACTCCACCAACTACAACATTTTCTCCTATTATATTTGCTATATCTAAACAATCTATTGGCTTTAATTTGACTCTAACACCGTCGCTAATTAAGCCTCTTTTCTTTATTACTTTATCTATCTTTGTGAACATATTTTTTAAGCTAGAGTGTCCACTTGCTGTACCTCCAAAAGTTTTTAATCTCTCTCCCTTTGGTCTTACATGATTGTAGTTAATGATAACTGTTTTTATGTTTCTATACTCGTTGCTATAAAGCATCTTAAAGAAGAAGTCTAACGACTGTACCCATCCTTCTTTACTATCTCCTATTGTAATCTTTACTGAATTATTAAAATAGAACTGCAAGCTTGTGCTATCCTCCCTTGCATTCTTATTTATAGGAGAGTAATCCATATGAATTAACTCATAATCATTTCTAACCTTTGGCAATTTTTCTATGTCGCTGTTTAGCACTCTTACTCCTACGCCTGCGCCTACCATTAATAAATAAAATAAATCTCTAAAAGATTCAAACTCTTCTATTACTTGAAAAGCACAATTATAATTTGCCATAGGGTAATTCTTAGCAACTTTTGTATTTCCAACCCAAAAAGTCCTACCTGATAAAAATTGCCTCATATTATATATGTTATCGTATAATTTCTCTGCCTCTTTTTTAGTAGTAGGAACTAAGCTACAATTATATTCTACTGCTCTTCTTACTGTTTCCCACCAATATTCTCTTCTTTTTTTGTCTGGTAACCATCTAGAATATGTTCTATAGTATACAAAACTTCCTAATTGCTTCATAGGTGAAGGGCTATGCTTATATTTACTAATAAATTCGTCTGTCAAAAGCCTATCTTCTTGCTTTTTGACATTGTTTCTGAGTTTATTCTGTTCTTCTCTATAAATTATGTATCTTTTAGCTACATCTTTTCTTGCGCTTTCCATTAGTAATTCCTCTACTATGTCTTGTATTTCTTCAACGCTTATAACATCTTTTCTATTTATTTTCTTTTTTATAGTATTAGTTATATTGTTGCTTAACTCATTATCAATTCCCTGCTTTGTCTCTGTCATAGCTTTTTCTATTGCATTAACTATTTTAAAATCATAAAAATCAACTAAGTCACCATTTCTTTTTACAACTTTTACCATTCTTAACCCTCCATATCATAACATCTAATTATAATTGCACTTAAATACTCTCTATTGCATAAACACTATATATAGTATTTATATTCACTATATATAGTATGTATGACTTAATGATACTCAATATATTGTACCATCATATCACTACAATGTCAAAGTGCAATTTTATTTTAAGCATAAATAAAGCAGAATAAGCATGACCCTACTCTGCTTTATCAACATTATATTTTTTGTTTTACTGCACAGGTTGAAATGCATCTATAGTATATTTATTACTTGGGTTCCAAAAAATCCATTCATCTATTCCTGCATCTTTAGTAGCTTTTATTTGAGCTATTATCTGTGGTTTTTTATATGGTATCCAGTTAGCACCATAGTCTCTTTTTAACCAAGTTGCAGAAAAGTCTTGAAGCCAAGGTCTTAATATAGCCCTATCTGATATATTTAATTTATTAATTCTGCCCTTTGCTCTTGTCATTGCATTATAAATTATAGGATATGGATTTGTATCTGGATATTTAACTCCATATGATCCTTTAGCATAATGAGATGGATATATCATAGGGCAAAGAATATGTGTTGACGCTGATAATCTTTCTAGATTTTGACCTATTCCAGAATCTCTATTATTATTGATTATATCTCCAAATATATCTGCAGAAACATATGCTCCTAGTGATTCTATTTCTGCTTTTGCCTTAGTCAAAAATCCTGATATAGCATCAGCTTTAGTTGTTGTTTTTTCAGCTTCTCCATAGTTTATATTAGCTTTACCACTTCCAGTCGGGAATCTAACATAATCAAACTGAATTTCGTCAAAGCCGTTTAATGCAGCATCTTTAGCAATGCTTATCGGATAATCCCATGATTCTTTATTAAATGGATTAAGCCATATATTTCCTTTATTATCTTTCCATACTCTCCCGCTTTTAGATTTTATAGCTAGATCAGGTCTTTTGCTCCCCATATTTGTATCCTTAAATGTAACTATCCTAGCAATCAAATAAACATTATTTTGTTTTAAAGTTTCTATTCGGTCATAGAAATCTTTTATTTTTATTCTCTTATCTAGACCATTATCTCTAACAATTTGTACATCTGGTCTATATGATAATAATCCATAATCGTCTTTTATATCTATTACTAATGTGTTTATCTCAGTACTCTTAACTATTCCAAGCAATCTATTAAAACTCTTTATATTAGCAATACTATTTGCTGTAGCATAAATACCTTTTACTTTAATTTTTTGTTTATAAGATTCCCAATTAACTTGGGGTTGAACTAAGTAATCACACTTTATATCTCCTATAATTTTATCATTATAGTTATCATTTTGCTTCGCATAGCTATTAACACATAAACTACAAATTATTAAACTAAACAGTATTATGAATCTTGCTAAAGCCGTTGTTTTTTTTCTCATCAATTTGCCACCTCTTGTCATGTTATTTTGTAAGTGATTTTGTAGTTATTATATCCAAGATATCCACAAGTGTATCCTGAGTGTATTCTCCTTTTCTATACTTTCTTTTTGTAACAATTATATTTGGTTGATTTCCACTCATAATAACATCGTCTATAACTTTAGGATGCTCTATCAACCTTCCTAATTCATTAAAATCTTCATCGTATACGATAAACGTTGGTATTCTTACTTTTATACTGTCGCCAATAAAAAATTCTTCATTGCCTTCTCTTCCAACTATAGATAACTGAACATTCGGGTTAATCTCTCTCATTTTTTCTATAACAGGGACATTAATCATACAATCTAGACACCAAATTTCAGCGCATATTAGTATTTTTATCTTTGAATTCAAATTTTTGATTTGTTCCACTAAATGCTGTTCAAAACTTATATTATCAAATATTTGCAATGTTTTATCTTTATATACATATGTATCTTGGTTAACAAAATCGTCAAATGACATACCACTATTATACAAGTTATATATATCCATAATATACCCCCATTTATAATTCAAAATTATGCTAATTGCTATTTATTTTATTATAATAGTTATATTATAATAAATTGTTGATAATTAAATTATAATATATATAATATCAAGATACAACCTGTATTTAACTTGTTTTAGACTAGTTAAACTCTCCTATGTATACAATTAATGTAAAGATTGCACTATTTTCTTCATTAGCTTTGGACTGACAGCTTTATTCATTGATTTGTCATACCTAAGAGCTGTACCAAAATGGAAACTTGATGTATTTACATTATATTTTATTTGCTCAATATTTTCAAAATTTAGTCCACCACCTACTAATATATCTATATTTTCTGCTTCTTTTATTATTTTATTTATTGTTTTTAAATTTTCATGCACTTTTTTTATTCCACCTGAAGTTAATATAGTCGTTATTTGAGGAAATTTATTTAATAGTTTCGCAGATTTTATTATATCTTTAGTATGTTCTATTGCTTTATGAAATGTTACATCTAAACCATCACAATTGCTTAATAGTTTCTCCAAATAATCTGTATTTATCATATTTAAATCATTGAGAACACCTAATACAACTCCATTAGCTCCAAGCTCTCTTGCTATTTCTATATCTCTCTTCATTAAGGTTATTTCTTTAAATGTATAATTAAAGCTATTGCTGTGTGGTCTTATCATCACATTAACAGGAATATCAACAGCTTTAACTACAGCTTCTATTAAACCATAACTCGGTGTTAATCCTCCTTCACTTAATGCGCTCACAAGCTCTATACGATCTCCACCATATTCCTCTATAATCTTTGCATCTTCTACTGTTAGAGCTATCACTTCTATCATAATATCACTCCATTTATTAAATTTATCTTTATTAATTGCACTTTCATAGTTTTAATACCATAACTTTAAATAATTTTAAAGTTCCCAATATTCTATAAAGTAATGCATAAATAAAAATATGTTTTTTACTTTATTTTATCATACATAAAAGCTGACTTTTAATTATAGTCAGCTTTTATACATATTTATTGCACTCACATAAACTGTATATTTACTATATTTGGTTTAAACACTTCCCTACTCTATTTTAAAAGCATTATAATATCTCTGTTTTTACACGTCTTGCATAGTCCTCTAGCCATTCTTTTGTTGCTTTTTTATAGATTGTTTTACCATCTACATTGTTTGCTACATAAACTGAAGGCTTTTGATCTCTAGTTGCAGCTACAAACGAAAACTCTACGTTAGTTCCTACTCCCCATTCTCCATTCTTATTCATACAAACAATAGAAGCTGCTCTAGCTTGTCCTCTCTTTTTTATCATTTTTCTATCATAATCATGTATTACTTTATCTACAGCTTCTTGTGGTGACATTCCTAGTTCCATTAATGATACTACTTGATATGACATACAGCATTTCATTATATCTTCACCTAAACCTGTAGACGTTGCTCCTCCTATATCACTATCAGCATAAAACCCTGATCCAACTAACGGTGAATCACCTACCCTTCCTCTCTTTTTCATAAATAAGCCACTAGTTGATGTTCCTACACAAATTTTACTATTCATATCTAATGTAACTACTCCAACTGTATCGTGCCCGTCATACGCTACTAGATTATTTGTTGCTTTAATTTCTTCCAATTTATCCATCCAGAATTCTTTAGCTTGATTTGTAAGCAGGTTTTTTTTAGTAAATCCATGCTCTAAAGCATACTCCTGTGCACCTTTCCCTACAAGAATATTGTTGAATTTTTCTTTGCTCAATTCTTTAGCTATAGCAATAGGATTTTTTATGCCTTTTATGCTAGCTACTGCTCCTATATCAAATGTATCACCGTCCATATATCCAGCATCAAGTTCTACTTCCCCATGTTCGTTTGGCAATCCTCCATATCCTACTGATTTATAGTAAGGATAATTTTCTACAGCTTTTATAATATCTACTATGGCCTCTGATGCACTATCTCCCCTAGCTAGTAATTCACTCCCTAACTGAACTCCTTCTAATGCCATTCTCCAAGTTGCTATAATCCCCCAGTTTATTTTAATCTCCTCCTAATTTTTCATATTTTAATTTTATCCATCATAATCATCATATTACCACTAACTAGTTAGTAAATCAATTATGAATAAAAACAAAAAATTAGGGATATTTTAAAACACCCCTTAGAAGCTTACATATACACTGGCACAACTATTTATCATAATATTAAGCCAATACAAATACTTTTTGAATATAATTAGTCTTATAATTAAATCTCATATTGATTTCATCGTAAAATAGTTGTCTAGAATTATTTCGTTGTTCATTACTAGCATCTAAAAAAGCTTTTCCTGGTTTTATAAAATAATACCTGCAAAATTGATATACTGCTATACGTTGGTTACTCTTTTGAGCCCCAAAGCTAACTGTATCTTTAATATCTGCTTTTTTTATTATCTTAATAGTTGTATTAAAAGCTCTACTCAAAGAATTTGATAGTTGATAAACTATTGAATCTACAGTTCCATATACATTTACTTTTGCTCCTACCGTATATGATAGTTTCTTGGCGTCTGTTTTATTTACACCTTGTTTATATGAAATATTTCTATTTGCAGAATTACCTGCATTTAATTTGTCAAAGTCTTTTATCAATTTCCAGTTTCCTCTTGAATGAATTTTGCAATCTTTCAAATAAGCATAGCTTCCTTTTTTAAAAAACAAGGTTAGAGCTCTAGCTCCTGATTCAATATTAGTTAAAGCTATGCTATTGCTTACCTTATTGTGATATTTTCCATTACTATCAATATAACCAGCATAATTGCCTATTTCATCTGATTTTATTTTGAAAGTGCTATTTTTTATTTTACCCTTTGCTATTATATCAACAGGTATAAAATTTATTATTTCTCCCATTAAACTTTTTTGTGAATCGATACTTACTGGAAATCCACTCTTATACCAACCTTTGTTGATTTTAGGAAACGGGTCCATCGAAAGGACACTACTCGCATTAAAATAATAATTCATGTTAACCTCCTTTACCAAACACTATTACTTATTGAATCATTCATGCTCATCATAATAAATTTCTTTATGGTTCTAAAACAAATACTTTTTGGAAGTGATTTGTTTTATAATCAAAAGTTTTATTTACAGCATAAGCAAATGCAAAAGAGCTAGTTTGGTCTTTTGCTATTTTATCTCTTAACGCTGGCCCTGGTTCTACATAGAAATTTCTGTAGAATTGATATGCCCCTATTCGCTGTTCTTTATCTTGCGCTTGGAAATTAACAGTATCTGATACTGTAAATTCTTCAGATATACTAATACTTGTGCCAAACGTAGCGGTCAAAGAAGCTGATAATTCACCTGTCATACCTGAATACGAACCTCCTACTTTTGCCCCAACAGTAAAAGCAAGTGACTGAGTGTCGGTTTGATTTACTCCATGAGTATACGAAATAGTTTTGCTAGCAGTAGATCCTGGATCTATACCTCCAAAATCACTTAATAAAACCCATTTTCCTCTACCATGAACTTTACACCCATCTATAAGAGGGTCCATTCCTTTTTTAACAAAAATTGTAGCTATGCGGAGTCCTGGATAAATACTCCCTTTAAATATTTCACCTGATGCAACATCATGATACACATTATTTACGTCTACATATCCATCGTATTTGTATGCCTCAGGTATTAAAACACCATAAGATACATTATCTTTCGACACTTTAGCTATAATATCAATAGGAACAAAATCTATAGTATCTCCACTTAAACCACTACTTTCAGCTTGTATACTGTCTGGGAGCCCTCCTGCAAACCAGTCTGGATTTATTGGTGGAAATGGATCAATAGAATTGTCTATCATAAAATGTTGATAACACACACCTCTATTATGAATATACATTGTATAAACTCTCCTTTATTGTATTTTTGTATATATTATGCAATGGCCTTATAAGCATAAAATATTTAACAATAAATTAATTACAGTATGTTGTCAATACATTGTATGTACAACTTTGTAATCTTGCTACTCATAATGAGCCTTCAGTAATAACTGTATAGTTAAAAATTACTGCCAATCCTAAATAGCACTATCACAAAAATGACCCTAACTCTTTCGAATTAGGGTCATTTTTATTGCTGTATTATTAATTATTACTAACTTATATATTATCTATATTCTATAATATATCTTGGGTGGAGTGTAGTCCCCCATATTGCAACTTTGATTTGTCCTGCCAATGGCATATTATGCTCGTCAACAACCGTTCTCCACCATTCCCAGAAAAGGCCTGTACATTCTCTTGCTAAAACTCTTAGATTTCTGGTATTAGGTGGTAAATATATAGTTGTTGCAAAATGTGCTGTAAGGTCTCTATCATTTCTATTCCATGTTTTATGAGTTAAAACTTCATTCCCTTTATCATCATATGAAACTTCATCCCATTCTACATGAAACTGTGCAATATACGCTCCACTGTGATCAAGTATTAGTCGCCCACTACTATACTCAGTTGCTGTTGTTTCTACATAATCTGTTGAATTGTGAACAGCTGCTAATGAATTGTCTTTAACAAAAGTACTAGTGTAAGCAATTGGATATCCCGGATTAGTTAAACTGAATGTAGCATTATCTTTAATAACTTTTCTAATTTCTTCAAAGTCTGTTGTTATTATTTTGTTATGCTGTTGAGAATCTCCACCTATAACTACTGCTGTAAAGCTACTATTCTTAATTATGTTTTCAAATTCTGTATTTGCTCCAATTTTTTGTCCTTTGATTAGTGCTTTAAATGCAGCTTTTACTTTATTGCTTTTAGATTCTGTCTTTAGTATAACGTATATAGTTCTTCCATATGCAACATTTGAAACCATAAGCGGAGGTGAAGCATTGCTAACTCCTCTGTTTGTAAGATCACCAAACTTTACACTCGAATCAAACAAGTCTGAAGGTCTACTTGGTAACTGAGCGCTTACAGTATAAAATATTTGTTTATACGAAGCAACCATATATTTTTGTTCTCCATTACTTATTGCTTCAAAATCTATTCCAAACATTTGGTCTGCTACTTCAACATCAACATTTAATCCCATTTTGAGTTGGTTTTTACTGTAAACCATCTCTTCTTTATATTGAGTTCTTGCTGGCAATGTATGTGTACCTGAATTCTGTGCACTCCATCTATTAACAAGCTCATCTATAGCGCCTGTAACAGTCCCGTAGCTTGGATTTTGTACTTTTATTGTATTATTTGTACCTAATCCAGGTAAATCAATACTGATATTGATAGGTGCCCTATCTGCAACTAAAGCTGTTGGTCTATTATTTACAAAATCTCTATTAGCCAATAGTAATGACCCCGGATACGTACGATCTTTTATTGAGTCAATAACGCATATATCAACTGGTGACGTGCCTAGTGATCTTTTTTTATGCTGTAACACAATAAACTTTCCATTCTTATGAATTCCTTCTCTTGGTACAAGATTTTCAACAACATCTCCTTGATTTGCTAGTACCTCATATTTATTATAGTTTAGTCCTAATATACCTGTATTGATGCTGTCTCCATTAGGTTGTGTGTTTGATTCTGCTGCAAAACTGGAAACAGGCTGTGCCATCATACTTACCGAAATACCTAGAACGATAATTTTTTTTAAATATTTTGAAAATTTTGAATTCAATTTTGTTTCCTCCCCTTTGTTTTTTACGAATGGTTTGATGATTCAATTGTATTAATTCTTATATGATAATTATTGCGATTTATTGGATATTATAATATTTACTATAATTTTACTAGGCATTATGCCAATTATAGCTATCGTAGTATTACAGTCCCTGTGCCTGTTGTAACTGTACTCCTAATAACACGAACTTCACGTGTATCATTAAACCTTACATTCTTTATTGTAATGCCACTAGCTTTAGGTAAGTTTTGCCTTAAGCTGTCTATATTCATACTCTTACTACTTTCATCTACTAAGGACCCTTTTAAAGTGTTTAGATTAGTATTATTACCAGCACTATCTCCTAGTTCTTCTTGAGTCAGTGGTATAGCTTTACTTGCTTCTACTTGAACATGCGTTCCAGCTACACAAGCAAATTTTCCATCTATTTTTGCACCCATAGGTCTGCATATTCTAGATACCCAGTATTTAACACCATTAGGTGTAAACTGATTTTCCATCCAGTACCAATCCCATTCAGAGTATCCTGGTATGTGGCGGTTCTGATACATCCTTTTTATTTCTTCTTGTGCTGTTAAGTCTCCTTGTCCAAATGTAACATTTACAAATGGTCTATGTTTCGGATGGTCAACTCTAGCATTACCTCCCCATCTTAAAAAACCTGAAAAAGTAATATCATAGTCCATGTATATATTAACTGTGTATGGTATTTCTGATTTTTTCTTATAGCTTATTAATTTTATAGTCTTTTTACTCTTCGCAGGTACAGTTGTTTGATAATCTGTTGATACTGTAACACTATCTACATCTGAGGTTGTGTCAGTCCAAGATTGTCCTGCTTTGAAACTCCAGCCATGCTCAAACGAAGCGCTAGCAAATAAAACACTTACACTTCCTGTTGATTTAACTGCAAAACTTTCTTCAAATGAAATATTAGTAGATTTAGATACAGTTTTACTCTTTGTATATATAAAGCTTGCAACTGCTGTATCTTCAGTATTACCTCTATTAACAGCTTCATAGATTTGAGCTACTATTGGGTCTAAGTTTGTAACTTTTTCTGTGCCTTTTACGATTGTATTAGTATCTATATAGAATCTAACATTAGACACAGTCATTTTTAGTCTTTTATCTGCCCAAAATCCCCCCGAATGTGGGTCATTAGGATTATATCTTGCCTGTAAAACATACTTGTTTCCTTCTTTTCTAAAGTTAAAATCTTCTCCAACATATCTACTTCTTGTGCCACCACACCATCCTAAGCCCATATAGTGTGCTAAATATGCATGTTGTTTGATAAAATCTGGAGAATTTATAATTTTCGCTTTAAGATCTTCCTCGTTTATAAATGAAAAGATTTTTGGAGGAAACGCATAAAGTGAGTTATTAGTTGCATAAGCAATATTGATATTAGGCAGTACATTTAATAATAAGCAAATTACAATAAATAACGATAGACATAATTTCACAAAATTATTTTTTAAATTCATATAGTAGTAACTCCTCTCTTTTCTTTTATTAATTAAACTCTATATTTATGAAATTAAATTTAAATATGAAATCATATATTTTTATGTTTTTATGTCTAAATCATTCCTTTATTTAAGCTTTATTAGTTGTTATAAATATAACTAAAAATACTAGCTAATACTTGATATAATCTAGGTGCGCACCAATGACTAGAAAATAAATATTCATTTTTTATTTTCTAGTTTAATATTATATCTCTGTATTGTGTTAAACTTTATCATTATAAAGTTTAATTTAGTCAACTATATCATATTTATTTCCAGTGCGCAATATTTTTTTCCATTTTTCTATATTTTTTTTTAATTTGGCATATTTTTTTATTTTACTATTCATTTTTTTCCATATTATAATTTATAATTTATATTTTAAGGGTGTTTATGTTGTCAGTAAAACAATAATTCTGTCGTTTTATGATTTAAAATGAAATAAGGATATCTGAAAAATTACTTCTTCAGATATCCTTATTTAGAATATTTTTTACAAATAGCTAGCTACGTAAATTTAATGCTCCAGCACCTGTATCAACACTGCTTTTAACTACTCGTACTTCAGGTGTATCATTAAATTTGACATTGTCTATCTTAATACCATTAGTTTTTGTTAACGCTGCTTTAAAAGTATTTGGTAAACTTTTAGATGTCATACTGTTTGATGCTTCGTTA
Source organism: Abyssisolibacter sp. ZYX002 (assembly GCF_056892235.1). Classification (NCBI taxonomy): domain Bacteria; kingdom Bacillati; phylum Bacillota; class Clostridia; order Eubacteriales; family Clostridiaceae; genus Abyssisolibacter; species Abyssisolibacter sp. ZYX002. Next base: position 8,857 of record NZ_JARMXH010000004.1, on the reverse strand, counting down.
CCAGTCAATGGAACTGGATCATCACATTCAACTTGTACATGTGTTCCATCTATGCAGGTAAACTTACCATCTATATTTGCTCCCATAGGTTTACAAATTTGTGATACATAATATTTTACTGCATTTGCTCCAAATTGTTGTTCCATCCAACCCCAATCCCATTGAGAGTATCCTGGTATATTCTTATTATCATACATTCTTTGAATTTCTTCTTGTGCTGTTAGATCTCCTTTACCAAATGTTACACTTACAAATGGTCTATCTTTTGGATGATCTGTTCTTGCATTTCCACCCCATCTTAAAAAGCCAGAGAATGTTATATCGTAGTCCATATATATGTTAGCTGTATATGGCACTTCTGATTTTGTTTTATAACTCATCAGTTTGATAATCTTCTTGCTTTTTGCAGGAACTGTAGTTTGATAGTTTGATGTAACTGTACTACTTTCTGCATTTGCAGTTGAATCAGACCATGATTGTCCAGCTTTAAATTCCCATCCATATGTCATTGATCCACTTAAAAACAACACGCTTATAGAAGCTGTATGTTTTACTCCTATAGTTTCTTCGAAAGAATAGTTTGTTGAATGAGTTACTGTTTTCCCTTTTGTATAAGTGAAACTAGCATTCGCAGTATCTTCACTGTTAGTATTATTAACTGCATCAAATGTTTGCGCTACTACTGGATCTAAGCTCGTAACTTTTTCTTTACCTTTTACAATTGATTCTGTATCTATATAAAACCTAACATTTGATACTCTCATTTTAAGCCTCTTGTCTGCCCAAAAGCCACTTGCATGTGGATCGTTAGGGTTATATCTTGCTTGTAAAATGTATCCATCTCCATCTTTTCTAAATTCAAAATCATCTCCAACATATTGACTGGCTGTACCACCACACCAGCCAAAACCCATATAATGTGCTAGATTTGCATGATTTTTAATAAATTCTGGTGAACTTATTATTTTAGCCTTCAGATCTTCTTCATTTATAAATGGAAAAAGTTTTGGAGGATATTTAGTAATCGAAGTATCAGCTGCATATGCAACATTACTAGGTACTAAATTCAAGGTCAAACACGCTGCTACAAATAAATATAAAACTGTTTTAATAAATTTACTTTTGATTTTCATAAATATAACCTCCTACATCAATATTGTTTACATAATATTAATATTTCCTGATTATGTAAACGATGTTTATACTATTATTATACCACGAAAATCTATTGTATCAATGTTGTTTCACGCCCAAAATCAACAGTTTCATTGACTATTTGTATAATATATTGAAGAATGTCCAATAAATAATGATTAGTTTACATATGTGTTGATTTATTATGTTATACATGAGAAAAAGAAGTGTCTTAAAAAGACACCTCCAAGGGGCTGATATTTTACTTATATACAATTTTTAACATAGAATTTAGTAAATTCAATAATATTCACTATAAGGTATTATACAAATTCTCTATAAACTATTTTTCTATGACATAAGAACTGTCTTTTTTAGTATAATCCACATCTTGTATTGTTAAATGCTCTGTTTTAATGTTCAATTTTCCACCATTTTCTTTTATATTACTTTTTTTAATATATATTATATAATACATTCCATCGTCAGAATTTATAGTGTCTTGCCCCCTAAGTTCAATTTTACTTTTATCTCCACGATTTGCTGTACCAGTAGTATTGGTATTTAATGTCTTATATTCATTACTCACTTTAAAATTAATGAATTCACCGTATTCCATAGAACCTGGAAATATATTCTGATTAATTACTACTTTTGTATAATCACTTAATTTCATAATTTTATAAAGTTTTTCTATCTTCTTTGATGCCTCTTTTTGAGTTTCCTCATAATATTTATCTATTTCTTGTTTAAGTTTCTTATTATCTATTGCTTTTGTTTCTTTAGTTATATTAGTTAATAACTCTAAAGGATGTTTTCCTTTAGCTATAGTATCTATTAAATCATGCTTCCCTTTCATCGCTAAATAAAATAGTGGCAAAGATGCTGTATGGTAAAATTCTTCAGTCTTGTTTCTTATTGTTCCTTTTATACTTTTTTTGTTTAGCTCATAAGCATACTTTGCTATAGATTCTAAGTTTCCTTTTAACTCTGGTTTTAGCGCGACTGCTAAATACATGTTTTCTAAAAATGTAGCAGTCCCCTCGCTTATTGAAATATTTAAATTTCCTTCTAAATCACCATTATACTCTTTCTTTAGTTTATTGAAATAATAAAGAGCTTCGCTATCGCCTTTTTCATTCTTGCCGTCTATTTTTTCTCTTAATCTAGTATCTGCTTCATTCATATAGTAGCGTGCCATAACATTCTCAGGGTATATTGTACCTCTAGGTAAGCTTTTCTCTACTCCAATTTTATCTATCCATTTTTGTCCATAGAAATGATAGCCTTCATGCACAGCAAAGTTAAAAGCCAGATTGTCATCACCTTCATACTTCACAAATATTGTGTCTTTTCCTTTGATTTTTCCTTTTGAATAATAAGACAATATTTTATCATTTGGTAATTCTGTTTTATTAACAATTTCTTTTTTACCATTACCATCAATATTCCATATTACAGCTTTTTCGTTTTTATCTGAAAAAAATACTACTTGCTTATCTTTTATATCATAACCACCCCAATATGGTAATCTAAAATCCCTAATATTATCAAGCATTCTAATTATATTTACATAATCCTTAGGTACATCTGCACTTTTCTTCTTTCCATTTTCACCTTTACTTATAAGCTTTTGTTTAGCATTTGATTCTTGGCTTGATACTTTCTTTCCTTGTGTACAACCAGTTGCAATCATGGCTATTGTTAAAGCAACTGCTATCGCTAATCGTCCTTTTCTATTCATTTTATGTCCTCCTTCAATAGTTAGTATTGTTTTGTTCCGTTATAGAACTACCTTATTTATTTTTTAATGCTTTTGTTATTATCTTTTTGAAATGCTCATAATCAGCACCACCTGGAACAAATTCATCTAATATCTTACCCTCTTTGTTTACAACTAATGTAACTGGAATATAGTCAAAGTATTTAGTTATCTGGGTGGTAAGTTCTTTATTTTCTAACAGGTTAGTGTAACTAATATTCTTTTGCTTTAAAATGTCTTTTGCTTCATCTTTTTCTTGCTCACTAACCAACCCAAGCACTCTAACCTTACCTTCAAATTTTTTTGATATTTTTTCTAACTCGGGCATCTCCTCTATACATGGATTACAACCAACTGACCACAAATTTATCAATGTTATATCATGTTCCTTAAATATTTCGCTGTTTATGCTATTTCCTTTAGTATCTTTTGTGCTAAATTTTAAAATTTTACCTGCTATTGGATTAGCCTCCGATGTAGACTCAAATGAATCGCTATTACTATTAGTTGCTTCATGTGCTTGTTGGCTAGCCATTTCATTACCTCCAAATAGTCCAGGGTTAAAAACAATTAAACATGTAAAAATACCAAGTACAACAACTACTACCGAAAACGAAACCATTAATTTTTTATTCATAATATTCTTCCTCTCTTTTTTTTATTTGTAAACGGAATAAACAATTGATATAATACAAGCCATCATAAGTGGCCATTCTACAAATGTCACATCATGTTTGTTATCTTGCTCTACTAACTTATCATCAATAGCCTGTGTAGAGTTATTTATAGATATGATTTTAAGCCATTTTATTAACAAAATGATTACTACTATAGAAATTGCTGCTAATATCACCAATATCAAAGCATTGGATTCATACCAATAAATAAATTTAGAGATTATATTACTTGGATATCTTTCTATAAAGACACTAAGTCCATTCATCATAAAGTGCATAAGCATAGCCGGTAATATTGAATCCGTTATTACAACGACATACGTTAAAACTATACCTACAACCATGGTATATGATAACTGAATAAAGTCATTATGAAATAACCCAAATAATACTCCATTCATTATTGCTACTTTCCATAACGGTATACCCCTATAACCATTTAATACTATCCCTCTCATCACTACTTCCTCGCAAATCGCAGGAGTTATAGCTATCATGAATATTGACATAAATAGTGAAACTTCATTGCCTCCTCCACTCATAGTTGCCATGGAATTATATCCATTTCCTATTAAGGTGCTCATAATATTAGCAGCTACTGCTGTTATAGGCTGTAATGCTAAAAGTATAAATGCTGATATAGCTAATTGTTTTATATTGACGCTATTTAACCTTAAAACTTTTTTAAAACTTTTATTACTAACAAGAATGTATATAACTGATGGAACTAATATGAATAAATACATATAAGATACTTCTATAAAATTCTGACTTACACCTAACTTAGTTATAACCATATTACCTAGTGGCAGTAAAATTGCTATTATTAAATAAAACATATTGCTTTTAAATCTCTCATAATACATTATTTAATTTACCTCCTTTTTTATTAATTTATCTTTATTGTTCTTTAAACTAAAGCTACTTTTCAATGCATCTGTAGGGCAGTAAGTTATACATTCGCCGCACCTTATGCATTCAGCACTATTTTGATTTTCTTTTGGATTAATATCCATTTTACAAACTCTGCTACATTCATTACAAGAGATACATTTATCATTATCAATAGTTATTTGATAAAACGAAACTTTGTTAAAAATGCCATAGATTACTGCTAATGGGCAAAAGATTTTACAAAATGGCCTATATATGAATACAGATAAAACTAATATGACAATTAATATAGACAACTTATAAAAATATAAAAAACCTATTATACTCTGTAGCGATTTATTTATTAATACTAAAAATATTCCTCCTTCTAAAGTCCCTACTGGGCAAATATACTTACAAAAATAAGGCGCTCCTGTCCCAACATCATTAGTAAAAAACATTGGCAAAATTATAACTGTAACTAACAGTATAGGATACTTTACATACTTAAATATTTTATGTAATTTATATTTTTTGCTAGGTATTTTATATATCATATCTTGTAAAAATCCAAATGGACACAAGAAACCACATATCAATCTTCCAAAAAGTATTCCAAGCATTATTAATGTACCGAAGATATAAAATGAAAAGTACTTTTTTCTCTTACCCAATACTGCTTGTAATGACCCTATAGGACATGAAAACCTAGCTCCTGGACACGAATAACAATTCATAAAAGGAACACAGACCATTTTTGTATTACTTTTACATATTGTTTTATCTATAAATCCTCTAAAATAAGAATTCGTTCCTATTAAAGTAAGTATCTGAATAATCCTTCTATTTATTAATGACTTAAATTTATCCAATTCCAACACACTCCAAACATATTCTTATTCCTTTATTTAGCACTAAGTGTGTCTCTTCTTTATACATGCCAATTGTCACAAGTACTAACGATAAAATTAATAAACCAATTTTAATTGAAAGTATCAAAGACTTCTTGTCCTTACTATAAATTTTCAAAAACTCGCCCTCCCATCTAGTATGAGTTAATTATATTCATAGTCATTTAAACTATACTTAAACCAATCTTAAATAAATCTTAAAAATATAATTGTTTATTATCTAGATAAGTAAAATATGATATATTTATGAATAGAGAGGGTGAAATAAATGTATGAGATTAATATACTAATAGCTGAAGATGATAATGATATAAGAGAATTACTTAAAATACACATTGAGAATGCAGGTTACAATGTAATAGAAACTGATAATGGAACTAGTGCACTTGATATTATTAAAAATCAAAAAATTCATTTGTTATTATTAGATATAATGATGCCTAAGTGTAATGGCTTTGATGTGGTTAAAAAATTGCGAAATGAATCTAATTACTTACCTATAATAATCATTACTGCTAGAATCGAAGAAGACAATAAAATTTTAGGATTAAGTCTAGGTTCTGATGACTACATATGTAAACCATTTAGTTATCGTGAAGTTATATCTAGAATAAATGTTCAACTAAGACGGCATTTTAAATACAATAACAATATAAATGAACTTTATAAAAATGGAGAACTAATCCTTGATACAACTCAATACATTGTTACTAAAAAAGGTACTGTGCTTTCCCTTAATCCAAAGGAGCTTAAATTACTAGAGGTATTTATTAAGAATCTAAATAGAGTTTTTACAAAAAAACAATTATATGAAAAAGTATGGAATGATAACTATTTTGGTGATGATAATACTATAATGGTTCACATTAGTATGCTTAGAGATAAAATAGAAGACAATCCTAAAAAACCAAAATATATTCAAACTATAAAAGGTATAGGCTACAGGATGGTGAATTTATGATAGAGAAAGGAAGTAAAAATAAAATACAAAAACAACTTTTCTTAAATTATGTAATAATTTTTGTTTTAGAAGCAATAATTATAGTACTTATATTATTTTTAGGTAACTACTTTGTAGATCAATATAAAAACTCTAATTTACAAAATCCTGATGTTATATTAGATAAAATATACGAAAATAGATTTTACTCTCTTCACAATATATATTTACCCCCAAATGTTATTGTTGAGCTTTTAGATGATAATTTTCAAGTATTGGATAGTATTAATAGTACCCATAATATTGGATATAAGTATAAACCAATAAAATTATTAGCACCAAAAACTAATACAAGTGTAGTATCTTATACTGATACTGATCTATCTGGAAATAAAATCAATAGTGGATATTATATAATAACATCTGATTGGGAAAATATATTATTAAAAATAACCAAGGTTCATAACGCTGTTATTTTGATTACTTTTTTATTATGTTTATTTTTGACATTTATTGTTCTTTCAAAATTAAACGCCCGAAAGTTTATTAACCCAATAAATAAACTTTTATACGGACTTAATCAATTTCAAAACCATAATTATGGATATATCATAGATTATAAATATAATAATGAACTAGATGATCTGAAAGACTCCTTAAACAATATGTCTGCAAATCTGCATAACGAATTACTTATGCGAAAAAAAGCTGAAAACAATAAAAAACAACTAATATTAGATATTACTCATGATATAAAAACACCACTTACTAATATAACTGGTTATTGTGAAATTCTTAAAAATGAAGAATTAGATTATGTTACTCACAAAAAATATCTAGATGTAATAATAGCAAATAGCGATAGAATCAATACACTAATTAAAAATCTACATGAGGTTTCATACTCAAATGGAGATGCTCTTACTATGGATATTATTGATATTTCAGAAATGCTTAGGGAACTAGTTATAGAGTTTATTCCGATAATAGAAAGCATCTCTATGTCTTATGATGTAAATATACCTGATAATCCTATATACTGTAATGTAGATAAACAAAAGATCTATAGAGCTTTAAGTAATATTATAAATAATAGCATAAAATACAGCGGAATAAACACCACTTTGTTTATAAAAATGAATACTAATGAATCACATGTTATTATTGTCATAAAAGATACAGGCAAAGGTATGAGCAAAACACTTGCTAATAATGCTTTCGAGCCTTTTATTAGAGGTGATAAATCTAGAAATTCAAACATAGAAGGTAGTGGAATAGGTCTTACTATTTCTAAAAAATTAGTTGAAATGCATGGAGGTTCTATAGCTTTAGATACTAATTTAAACAACGGGTGTAAAATCACTATATTATTACCATTGCATCTATCTAAATAATCAACGAAAGCTCCCTTAGATACTATATAAGGGAGCTTTATCATATTTATATATTTAATATTAAAAAACATATTCTAATTGACAATCATAAGGCTCTAATTCAACCTGCTTCTTAGATAACCATTTAGCCTCAACACATCCCATCTGTTTATAAAATGATTGTGTTTCAACTGACGAATGGCCTGATATGTATAGTTTATTAGCACGCAATATCCTTGCTTTATCAACACAATTTTTAAACAGCAGTTTGCCTATGCCTTTTCTTCTTAAATCACTAGAAACTTGTAACTCTATAAGCTGTAGGTACTCTTTATTCTGACCTATTCCCGTGCCACCTAATGACGCGAAACCCACTACTTTATCTTCTATTACCACACAAAAAACAGCCCCACCATCTCTTAATGTTTGTTTTAATTCTTCAATAATAGCTTGTTTTTTATCATTATCCCAATACTCTGTGAAATCTGTATCTTTTATAATTTTCTCACCGTTTTCAACTCGCCATACTTTTTTTACTTCTTGGTATCTATTGAAATTCTTGAGCAATTCTTGATGTATTTCATCTATTTTAAGCTCTTTTACTATAACGTTCATATAACCATCTCCTCTAATATGTTCATTATATCATTAAAACTGTGGATAATTTATGATGTTTTATTATTTTAATCCACAGCTTTAATGATACTGTGAACACTATTTTTAGCTTTGCTTGATATTATTAGCTTTAAAATTGCTAGACGCTGGAAAACGAGTGAAATACAAGGCATCAAAATGTTTTAGTGAAAGAACGTTACTTTTAGTACGTGAATAACTTTAATCTTTGATTTACAAAAAATAAGTAAAAATTAGTAACCAAAAAACTAATAGGCGTTGTATGTCGAGTGAAGTGCAAGGAACATAAAAATTCTAGTGAATGAGCGTACTAGAGTACGTAAGTGAACTAATTACTACCGAAAAGTATCAAGGGTTTATAAAAGGAATGAGCATACTTAGGATGTATGGCTTAAAAATTTTGATTTACAAAAAATAAGAAACCAAAAATTATCTAGATGTTGGATGATGAGTAAAGTGCAAGGAATAAAAAAATTTCAGTGAATGAGCGTATTTTAAGATACGTGATTGAACTGAAATTTTTATATGACGCCGCAATTTGCCATCATACGACG
>NZ_JARMXH010000003.1:0-519508 GCF_056892235.1 Abyssisolibacter sp. ZYX002 | reverse complement strand
GCATGATATATTTAAAATGGTGGAGGGGACTGGATTCGAACCAGTGAAAGCACAGCTAACGGATTTACAGTCCGTCCCCTTTGGCCAACTCGGGAACCCCTCCTTATTTTGTGGAGCTGGTGAAAGGACTTGAACCCTCAACCTACTGATTACAAGTCAGTTGCTCTACCAATTGAGCTACACCAGCGTAATTTATTTACTTTTTGTTACCTTTTGACTTTTCGTGATGCTAGCCACTCTCCCTAACTAAGTGATTCACACGAAATCAAAGATTTCGGTTCTCTACTTATACCAATTTGAGCTACACCAGCATATTAACTTTTGATTAAAATGGCGACCTGGAAGGGACTCGAACCCTCGACCTCCAGCGTGACAGGCTGGCATTCTAACCATCTGAACTACCAGGCCATTTTTTTGCCTCAGAAGTTCATTATAAACCTTTTTTTGTGTTTTGTCAATATAATTTTTAAAAAAATATATTGAATTACATGGTGGGCACAATAGGGCTCGAACCTATGACCCCCTGCTTGTAAGGCAGGTGCTCTCCCAACTGAGCTATGCGCCCTCAAATGGTTGCGGGGGAAGGATTCGAACCAACGACCTCCGGGTTATGAGCCCGACGAGCTACCAGACTGCTCCACCCCGCGACAAAAAACTTATATATGAACTCTTATTATTATGTTCTGTTGTTATTGGTGCCGGAGATCGGAATCGAACCGATACGATCGTATAAGGATCGCAGGATTTTAAGTCCTGTGCGTCTGCCAGTTCCGCCACTCCGGCATTAACTTGGCTCTCAGGGTGGGACTCGAACCCACAACCTACCGGTTAACAGCCGGTTGCTCCACCATTGAGCTACCTAAGAACAATTTTTTTCGCTGTCCTCTCTTTCCTAAGGACAAGATATATCTTACCATACTAAAGGGTTGATGTCAACCCATTAGCCAAAAAAAATATAGATTTATTAGTTTTTTTTATAAAAGAGCCATATTATAGCCTTTCTTGCCTTTATTTTCAGCACTTTTTCTATATTTTTGTGATACTTATCATAGTCCTATTGATTTTTTCATATTTTTAATATAAAGAATTATTTTAGGGGGTAGATTGAGTGGATGATATTATTAAATGTATTTTATTTTTCATGATATATTATTTCTTAGTAATAAAATTGGATAGACGTGTTTGTTTTCGTCAATATCTTTGTAGTAAAATAGGCTCTGTTAAAAACTATAATATTTTAGTCGTTTTAGTTTGTTTTATAATGCTATTAATAGCTGGTTTTATAAATCCGTCTATAATTTATCCTAAAATCTTTGGTAGTATTTTGCTCGCAACCATGGTGTCTTTTTTGTTGTATTAGTATGTATGAAACTAGTATTATTAATAAAGTAACAAATCTTTTAATATCTCCATATATTATAGTACATAGATAATCAAATGTAATATATTTATATTCGAATATCAAATCTAATTACAGGAGGTATTCTTATGGCTGATGCTCAATGTGGAAGCGGAGGATATAGTGATAGTTTATTATTCTTTTTCTTGCTATTAGTAATATTATTCTGTTACTGCTTTTAATTAAAACCATATTAGGAGCTGGCAACGCTCCTAATAACTACATAAAATAATTTAATTGTTTACAGGTTACATAAGCTATTATAACTCTTTAATTTGTAACAAGTTTTCTTTAATCTCCATAATATATAATAGCTATTGACTAAATATACTAAACAAAGGAGGTTGCGTTATGGCTAACGGTCTTTTTGGAAGTTTATTTAACGGTGAAGGCAGCAGTTTATTATTCTTCTTCTTACTATTAGTTATTATTTTCTGTAACTGCTATTCAGGCGGCTGCTAGTTGTAAGACTCTAATGACATCTTGTTTGTGAACAATTAAAAGCTAATGTTATCCTTATGATAAATAGCTAATTATGCATTTAATAAATATTAGATTGTTGCATAACTTTGGTAAGGAGTCGTATAGACTCCTTAACCATTATGGTTAGTAATAGTAAATTCGGGAGTGATACTATGGATAATAATTTTCCTTTATGGATTGCCAAAAACAAAAATAAAATATTGGTTTATGATGCTAATGAAATACTAATTAAAAAATATGATTGTAATGAAATAAATCCTCACGATATAAAAAATAGAATAAAGTATTGTAACATAAAAAGAATACTGAAAATCTAGTATAATATATATTGATTTAATCAAAATTAAAACGAGCTGTCACTTCAAAAGTGTACCAACTCGTTTTTATAATTCTCTATTTTTTTAATACTATGTTAGCTCCATTATAATCTATCTCTAAATTATCATCGTTTTTGTAATATACCTTTAGCTCATATTCTCCATCAGGGTTAGGCACATCGAACATTAACATACCTGTTTTTTTTACCTTAGGGTCTGCCTCTATACGAAGATTCTTTCCCCCCATTAACTCTGTTTCCATATTGTCATGCTTTATTAACTCTCCTGTCTTTAGAGTTACGTCATACTGATTTCCGCCTTTTTCTATTAACTTATATTTGAAATTATCTAGTTTTATTTTTATATTTGAACTATTTACTGCTGAAACCTGAACTAATAAAAACTTGTTGGTTGCACTATAATTTACATACTGATCTTCGTAAAGTTTTACTTTACATGCATTTGTTACATATGTACCATCTACTTTAAAAGTAATTCCTTTGTACTTAATATCCTGCCCAATTTTTGTTTCTTCTTCTTGTTTAACTACTGGCTGAGCATTTTCTTTCTCTTTATTCTCTAATATTTGCTTATTAAGGCTACTTATTAAGACATCCTTTTCCTTAATACTCTTCTCTAACTCTTCGTTTTGTTTTTTTATTTGGGCCAACTGTTTTTTTAGCTCTTCGTTTTCTTTTACTGCTAAATCATTGTTATTGCTACTACAGCCACATATAAAAACAGCTGTAAGCAATGACACTATAATTAATTTCTTCATTTACAATTTATCCCCCTTATATACATGTAAACCACATACTAAAAATCTGACAATAGTATTATCTCATGTATGATTAATTTTAACAACTATAAACTTTTATATATTCTTTTATTATATAATCTATTTTTCTTAAATGATTTAAAAAACTCTGATTGGTATAATATATCCACTAACGCTATAGCCAAGACCATTATGCTAACAAATAAAAATACTACTCTCTGTGAATCCCACCCAAAAAGACTTGCTATCAATGTTAAGACTATAGGTGATGCAAATTTCCCAAAGTAAATTGATCCATTGAGAAATGAAAGTGCAAATGTATTATTGTTTTTAGGTGTCACCTCTATAACTTTAAGCTGAAATACTGGTGTTAATATTCCCATGCTAAAACCTATCATTACTACACTGACAATTATACCTGTAAAAGTAGTTGCCCTACTTATTATTACAAACCCTATGCTCATCAGAAATAATGGCACTGATATACTCATTTTTTTCATTAGAGCTGTTAGCCTATGTAACAATAATCCACTCAGAAAACCAGCCAATGTTAAAAAAGATATGGAAAGTCCCGCTGAATCCGCTCTTCCTAAGTTTTCATTTATTAAAAACAATGCTATATTAGTCATGACACTATAAAAAGCTATATTTGTAAATATAGCTATAACAGAAACTCTAATGACTTCCTTGTTCATATAGCTACTACTAGCTTTTTTCTTCTTTAATACTATATCTGAAGAAGGTAACCAGATTATAACTAAAGTAAATGAAATCACTGCTACTAAATACAACAAAAAAATATATCTCCATCCTATTAATGCTAATTTACCACTAAAATATGTTCCAAGTATTCCTCCTAAATTTGATGATGCATTTGAATATCCTAACATTTTAACTTTAGCTTTTCCTTTATATATGTCAGATATCAAGGAGCCTATTAATGGCAATAATATTCCCATCCCTACTCCTATAATTCCTCTAACTAATAACAGCTGACTTAACGTGCTAACAAAAGCCCCGCAGGCTCCACCTATTATGTATAAAATTAAACCTATTACTACTAACTTCTTTTTGTTTATTTTACTAGATAGCTTACCAGAAGCTAATGAAGCTGGAATAATTAGCATGGAAGGTAACGTTACTAATAGCTTTATATTGTATGTACTTGCTAAAGGAAAATACTCCTTTATACTTCCCAATGCAGGAGACACTAAAGCTCCTGTTATTATAATTAAAAAAGATATCGAAAGTATTGCTATACATGCAGTGTTTTTCATTGTTTTCACCTCTGTATTATTCTGTGCTAAACGATATCTTTTATCCATTTATTAAGTTGTTTATATTTTTCTAAAATCCAGAACCTCTCTAGTCTTCTTTATTTGCTCTGGAATAGAGTCAAACTTCATTCTAACTATATTTATAAACAGTACATCTATAACAGTTAATTGAGCTATTCTCGAAGCTATAGCGCCCATTCTAAGTGTTTGCTCTACTTCTGTAGTATATAGTTTTATATCTGATAGTTCTGTAAGAGGATTTTTGCCATATTTGGTAAGTGATATTATCTTTGCACCACTTTTCTTTGCTATTTCGACAGCTTTTATAGTCTCTAATGTTTTTCCATGATGTGATATAGCTATAACTACGTCATCTTTTTGAACATTAACTGCGGATACTAATTGTAAATGGTAATCCATAGACATGTTAACAGGTATATTAATCCTAATCAGTTTATACTGTAAATCCATTGCTACTAAAGCTGATTGACCTACACCAAATAAATGTACTCTTTTTGCCTTTATTATCCCTTTTGTAGCTTCTTCTATTGCTTTTATATCTAATAAATCTCTTGTTGCTTCTATTGCTTTTATATTTCCAATAGGTATTTTACTTATTATATCAGCTGTAGAGTCTTCTATTGATACTTGTTGATATATATCGTTGTTTTCTGTACCTTTTTTCACTACATCTTTTGCTAATGCAATTTTCAATTCTTGAAAGCCTGCATAACCCAATCTCTTTGAAAATCTAACAACGCTCGCTGGACTAGTTGACGATAACTTTGCTAATTGTGATGCAGTCAGATTGTAAACTCCATTTATATTTGAACTTATATAATTCGCCAGTCTTTTTTCTGAATCAGTAAATTCTTTTAGCATACTATTAATTTTAACTATGACACTCACTTTTTTCCTCCTATTTGAAGATTTATATGGACTCCTATTATTTCTTATATTATATCAATAATGGTTTTTTTTCAAAGTTATTTTTGTAATAAATAGGGGATATCTCAATTATTTCATAAGATATCCCCTTTTTCTAACTATAATAAAATTTAAATTTGCCACCTGGCTTAAGCATTGGTAACATTATATCACCATAAAGCACCCTGCCTATAACATTTACTCTCTCATCTTTTGTCAGATTATCCCGAAGTATTTGTAGCTCTCCTTCGTATCGTTTGTATAAACAGTTATCAATAGTTATTGAATATTTTTCTCTCATTTGATATCCATTTGGCTTAATTATACTACCTTTTTTTGACCTTGCTTCTTGAGATCTTATTACTTTTTCGCCAGGGTCTGTTCTATTGGTGTGTATCCCCTGAGCTATGTACAGCTCTGTATCGCTGACTTCTTTAATCTCAACAGGTAGCATTAAAATATCTTCACTTATCATAGTCAATATCTTTAATTCCTCTTGTGATGCCATTGCATCCCCTATAATAATACTATCAATCCCTGACCTTAATAGATGCTGGGCTGAAACTATTATAGGTTTATCTCTGTGTATTTCTAATGTTGGAAGCCCTTCATATATAGGTCCTCTCTTGCCATCTTTATTATTACTTGGTATAAAACCATAAATCTTAAGATTATATTCCTTAAATGCCTTATTTCTTTCCATCATCAACTCGTATGATATACCAGTGTCTCTTCTTGGATAATAATTATGACACATCTCTATATTGTTTATATCAATACCTTTATGCATCAAACGTTCTAGTTCTTCTTTATTAATTGTACTAGCATTTAGATGAATTTTGAATTGTTTATTTTTTGTTAGTTCTATGATTTCATCTTCTGTAAAACCAAAATCCAATCTTAATGCATATATGTTGTATCTCGTTATATCTATTTTTTTAAGATACTCCTTTGAGATATCAGCTATTATGTCCATATCAAGCTCTGTAGCTAACTCTATTATCTTTATGCTTTCTTTATATAAATCACTATTAGATTCAGGAATATGGAGAGATGTGAAAATTGTGTTTATTCCACACCTCTTTGCATTTCTAATGTACCTTATATTAGTTTCTAAATCTATATCTAAACCACTGTATACTGAAATACCAAACATAATTATCTCCTATTATTCTACTGGATCTTTAAATCCTAGTGCATAAGTAGCTACGAAACCTACTGCATATGCTACTGATAAACCTAATACGTATAATATTATCTTGTTTGATTCTATTAGTGAAGCTAGTGGCAATCCTGATAATCCCATACTCACTGCTCCTACTTTAAACGCAGCTACTACTGCACCTCCAGCAGCTCCTCCAATACACGCTCCTATAAAAGGTTTTCCTAATGGTAATGTAACACCATATATTAATGGCTCCCCTATTCCTAATATACCTACAGGTAAAGCACTTAAAATAGTCTTCTTGAGTCTTTGATTTTTTGTCTTAATATAAACCGCAAATGCAGCACCAATTTGTCCACAACCAGCCATAGCTAGTATAGGTAACAATGTATTTACGCCTGTTTTAGCTAATAAGTCTGCATGAATAGGTGTTAATCCTTGATGTAACCCTGTCATTACCAATGGTAAAAAAGTACCAGCTAATATACCACCAACTATCGGTCCACCACTCTCTATTGCTGTTACACATGCTTTTCCTATCCCATCTGATATCATACCACCTATTGGTTGCAATACTAAAACTGCTACAAAACCTGATATCAATACTGTAAGCACTGGTGTGAATATCAACTCTAGAACTTCTGGTATGATTTTTCTAAGCTGTTTTTCTAGTAATGATGAAAATGCTACTACTAATAATACTGCTATGATTCCACCTCTACCTGGAACTAGCGTTCTACCAAGCAACTCTATTCCTGCAAGTCCTGGAGATATAACTATACCTGCCATAAGTCCACCTATAGTCTGTGATCCGCCAAACTCTTTTGCTGCATTCATACCTACCATTATTGCCATATATGCAAAGACTGCTGAAGAAAATACTCCTAGTAATGATGTCAATGCACCTTGTTCTATTACTCCTGATTTCTTGATTATATTATTAATCCCCATTATAAGTCCACACCCTATGAAAGCAGGAATTAAAGGTATAAATATATTTGCTATCTTCTTTAATACACCACTCATAGGAGCTTTATATTTCTCTTTTACTTCTTTTTTTGTTTTAGCAGCATTCCCAAAGTTTGATTGCCCTTGACTGCCAATAATCTCTGATATCTTACTAGCTACTTTTGTTGCAACGCTTGGTCCTACAACGAATTGATACTGCCCATCTGCTTTTACAACTCCCATAACTCCTTCAATCTTTTTTATTGCGCTTTCATCTACTAGGTCTTCATTCACGAAAACCATCCTAACTCTAGTCATACAGTTAGTTACTGATACGATATTATCATAACCTCCTACATGTTTTAAAATACCATTAGCAATGTTGTCATTTTTGTTGCTCATGCGCTCACCTCTTTTATTTATTGTTGGTATTTATTCAATACTCTTACTTAAAATTTTATTTCTTTATATTTATTATAGTATGAAATATTATTTCTTACAACTAGTTTTTTTATTTTTTTATTTTTTAATTAATCTAAAGGGGAAACTATCAATCTCTTGATAGCTTCCCCTTAAAATTAAAATCTATTTTGTATAATCATAAAAACCTTTTTTAGTCTTTCTACCTAGCAAATTGCCTCTTACCATTTTTCTAAGCAATGGATGTGGTCTGTATTTTGGATCACCGAATTCCTCGTATAGAACCTCCATAATAGCTAGATTAACATCATTTCCTATCAAATCCGCTAATGCTAATGGCCCTATAGGGTGATTTGCTCCCAATTTCATTGCATTATCAATATCTTCTGCACTTGCTACTCCATCTGCTAAAATCCCTACCGCTTCATTAATCATAGGTATAAGTATTCTATTTACTACAAAACCTGGAGCTTCTTCTACTTCTACTGGAGTCTTACCTAATTCTTTCGTTAGATTTAGGATTTTCTCTTTTGTTTCCTCTGATGTAGCTATTCCTTTTATAACCTCTACTAACTTCATTACTGGAACTGGATTAAAGAAGTGCATTCCTATAACTTTATCTGGTCTATTTGTAACTCTTGCTATTTCCGTTATTGATAATGAAGATGTATTTGTTGCAAGGATTGCATCTTCTTTACATAACTCATCTAGCTCTGTAAATATTTTTTTCTTTATTTCCATATTTTCTATAGCAGCTTCTATAACTAAATCTACATCTTTACAAGCATTTATATCTGTTGTAACTTCAATTTTACTAAGTATTTCAAGTTTTCTTTCTTCTGTTATTCTCTCTTTTTTTACACTTCTATCTAAATTTTTTGTTATTATAGATATCCCCTTTTGTACGAAATCTTCTTTTAAATCTCTAAGTACAACTTCGTGTCCTGTTTGTGCAAACGTTTGGGCTATTCCACTGCCCATCGTTCCTGCTCCTAATACCATTACTTTCATGACTTTTCCCCCTCTTATTTATTCTTGAATTCTGGCTTTCTCTTTTCTACAAACGCATTCATGCCTTCTGTCTGATCTTCTGAAGCAAAGCACAACGCAAATATGTCCTTTTCTATTTCTATACCCGTTTCTATATCTGTCTCTATTCCTCTATTTATTGCAGATTTGGAGTATTTCACTGCTAGTTGTGCATTTTTAGCTATCGATTTAGCCATACTTATTGTTTCTTCTAAGAGCTTGTCCATCTCAACTACTTGATTTACTAACCCAATTTTCTCTGCATCTAATGCTCCTATTATATTTCCTGTGAATATCAATTCTTTCGCTTTTGCTATCCCTACTATTCTAGGTAATCTTTGTGTACCACTAAAACCTGGTGTTATCCCCAAACCAACCTCTGGTTGTCCAAATTTTGCCTTTTCACTAGCTAACCTTATATCACAACTCATGGCAAGCTCACATCCACCACCTAATGCAAATCCATTAACAGCAGCTATTACTGGTATTTCTAACAACTCTATCCTTCTAAATACTAAAGCTCCAAACCTTGCAAACTCTCTTGCCTGTTCTACGTTTAAATCCTTCATTTCTGTAATATCTGCTCCAGCTACAAAAGCTTTACCTATCCCTGTTATTACAAGCACTTTTATATCACTATTTTTTTCTATTAAGTCTAAGGCAGTATTTAATTCTTGTAATACCTTTGTATTTAAAGCATTTAAAGCTTTTGGCCTATTGATGCTTAAAGTAGCAATACTGTCTTCTATTTTTAACAATAAATTTTTAAATTCCAATACCTTTTGCCTCCTTTGTTATAAATAATGTGTATTAACTACACCATCCCCCCTTTATTTAAAGAAAATTTAGCAATTAATAGTTCTTTTTGTTTTCTTGTGAGCTTTTTTATCTGCACCTCTCTTTTCATTGCCTCTTTTTTTGTTCCAAATTCTTCATAATAAGTTAAGTTCACGGGCGTTCTACCTCTTGTATATTTTGAAGCTATTTTGCCATTATGCGCCTTTAGTCTTTTTTTCAAATCTGTAGTCCAGCCAGTATAATATGTTCCATCACTGCAACGTAAAATATACGTGTAATTCATATAATGCTCCTTCTTGTCTAAAGGGAGGAATCTAGTAACATTATCCCTCCCTGTATATTTCTAGTTGTTCTATGAATAACCTTTAATTTTTGTTTTAACAAGTTATTAATTTATTGTTATATTATTTTATTTGAGATATTTGTCAAACCATTGTGTTATCTCTTTTAGTCTTTTTATCCTGTGCTTTGGTTTACCGCTCCTACTGAGTTCATGATTCTCTTCTTTAAATATGCACATACGAGTATCTACATTATGGAATTTAAGAGCGGTGTACATCTGCATTCCTTCTGGTAGCCAACATCTGTAGTCTTCCTCTGAATGTATAAATAATGTTGGAGTCTCTACTTTGTCTGCATATTTTAATGGAGACTGGCTCCATAGTTCATCATGATTTTTCCAAGGTTCCCCAGCACATTGATCTTTTCCAAATATATAACCTATATCACTTGTATTAAAAAACGATATCCAATTTGAGATACTTCTTTGAGACGCTGCTGCTTTAAATCTATTTGTATGTCCTATTATCCAGTTAGTCATATACCCTCCGTATGACCCTCCTGTTACACCTACTCTCTCTTCATCGATTTGAGTATATCTTTCTAAAACATTATCTGTAAATTTCATAATATCTTCGTAATCTATAGTTCCATATTTTCCTCTAATATCTGCAAATTCATTTCCTTTTCCATCGCTACCTCTTGGGTTACAGAAAAACACGAAGTATCCTTCATTAGCCCAGTACTGCATTTCATGTACAAATACTTTGCCATATACAGTCTTTGGACCACCATGTATATTGAGTATGGCTGGATATTTCTTATCTTCTCTAAAACCTATTGGTTTCATTACCCATCCATCGATATATACTCCATCTTCAGATTCGATTTCAATTTTTTCTGGCTTTGATATAGTTCTTTCCTCCAAAACCCAATTATTAAAATCAGTTATTTGTTTTTCTTTTTCTTTGCTGTGCAAATATAGCTCTTGTAACTTGATTCCTCTAAGACCTATATACAATATGTTACCATCTACTATATCAAAATTATCTACTGTTCCATTTGATTCTATGATCTTTTGTATGTTTCCTTTCATATCTATTTTGAATAGACAAGTATCATATCTATCTGCTGATGCAAAATAAAGCTGTCCACTATCAAATTTAATATCCGAACCGTTATTATATCTACAATCGGAATTTACAGAATTCCACAAGCTAAGGTCTAAATCAGGCGTTATGCATCTTGCTTCTTTTGTATGTGTATCAATAATATAAAACTTTCCATTTTCATTTAATCCATATTTCTCCATCGTACTACCAAAGCATATTACTTCTTTGTCATTAATATAGCTAGCAAAACTAAAGCTATAATCTTTAAATAATGTTGATATCTCCTCTAATTGAGTTGCCTGTATATCATATGTATATACTTTGTTAACGAAGTTATCGATACTTTTGTATTCCGCTGAAATGAATACTATCTTGTTTTTGTCTTTGTTTAGCTCAAAATGCTCTACTGCCATGTAATCATTAGAGAGTTTTTGGATCTTCTTAGTATTGGTGTTATATTTAAATAAGCTATTTCTTTTTTTGTTTACATACCCACTTCCATTGCTCCAGAATGGTAATTCATCAACTATTTCATAGTCTTTTTCTTCTTTTCTTCTTTCAAGCTCACTTTTTTTGCTCTCTTTATCGAGTGTATAAAGCTCTTTTTCCCCTATTTTCCCAGAAGCCGTAAAAATATATTCTTCACTGTTAATAGGTATAATTTTACCTACATTTTTGGGTATCCTAAACGATTTTTTAGCTTCTCCACCGCTAATGTTTATTTGATAATACTGAGTAAATACGTCTCCCTCTTCTTTCTTTTCTTTATCTTTTTTATCTCTTATAGCTGGAAAAATGATTCGTTCATCATCTAACCATACAAAACTACTTTCTTTATCTAATGCAGTCAATTGAAAATACTTATCTTGATTCACATTGTATACCCATATATTTGAGTTATATTTATTTTCATCAAACTCTGCACTATGAACAACAAAACAAGCATTTTCTCCATTAGGTGAATATTTGACTCTAGATAAAAACTTATAATTAGTAAAATCGTCTATTTTTATACTAGACATTTTTTCCCCTCCTATTATTCATTTATTTTATTATATCAGTTTTACTTTTTTTTGTTTACCCCTGTACTAATTTAATTTTATTTAATAAATCTATAAAATACATTAATAGTATTTACTATTTTGCATTTTTAAATGATTTTAAACTAAAGAAAAAGGTTGAAATCATTTATCAACCTTTATTCTTATCATTTTTTCTCTTATTTTTTATATCCTTATGAATTTTCTTCAACGCTTTTTTTGACCCTCTTTTTATATCTTTTTCTAGCTTTCTTTGACTAAATTCTTTAAATAATATATTAAAGTCATATCCTGCCGGATACAGGTTCTCTCGTTTTACTTCAAGTATTATTCTCTTTATATTAATCTGTTTAAACGTCTTTCCTATTTTTACCTCGATATTATTATATTTATCGACTTCTTTATATACTATAGCACTCTCTTTTGTATCAAGTAACTTCACTCTATCACCGATTCTTAAATCAACTTGTGCCATATCTTCTTCTTTTTCTTTATTATTATTTTCATCTCGTTTTATGGTTTTATATTGGTAGTTTTTTGTAGTAATATATCTTTCTGCTCTTTTTATTACTCTGTCTTTTAGCCCCATTTTTTTAGATATCCATAGTGCATTACTATCTCCACCTTGACCTATGATCAATTTGTATAGTGGTTGTAATGTTTCTGGATTAAACTTCATATGAGCATTTTGAAAATCTAAATGAACAGATGCAAATTCTTTTATATCTGCATAATGTGTTGTAACTACTGTAGTGCACCCTAGATAGTATAATTCTTCTAATATTGCTATCGCTAAGTTAGCACCCTCATTTGGCTCTGTTCCTACTCCTAGTTCATCAAATAACACTAGCGTCTTTTTGTCTGATTTATTAATTATATCTGCTATGTTTTTCATATGTGATGAAAATGTGCTAAGAGCATTCTTTATACTCTGATTGTCTCCTATATCAACAAATATATTTTCAAATATAGCTATTTCACTGCCCTCTTTTGCTTTTATATGAAGTCCCATCTGAGTTGCTATGGTCAATAATCCTACTGTTTTTAAGGCTATTGTTTTACCCCCTGCATTTGGACCAGTGATAACTAATGTCTTATATTCTTTACCAACATGAATATCTAGAGGGACACAATTACCTTCTAATAAAAAATGTTCACCTTTTATTATATTAATATAACCATAGTCATTTATATTCGGCTCTATTCCTTTAATCTTAGAGCTGTATTTAGCTTTAGCAAATATTAAATCATATTGTGATATAAGCTCTATATTTATAGACATTCCTTTTGCATTTTCCTGTATTATCGCTGTTAAATATGATAATATTTGATACTCTTCTTGCTGTTCTCTGAGTTTCAACTCTGATAGTTCTGCATTCAATTTTGTAACAATCTTAGGCTCTATATATACTGTAGTTCCTTTAGAAGATTGATCAATAATACTTCCTTGTATCACGTTTTTATATGAAGCTACTATAGATACAACAAATTTGCCTTCTCTTTTACTTATAATATGCTCTCTTACATAGCTCTTATTTTTTGATATAAACTCGTTTAATCTTCCTTTTATTCTGTCTTCTATTATATATTTTTTCCTTCTGATTCTAGATAACTCTTTTGTTGCGTTATCAACTATCTTTCCATTGTTTATCATACTATTTATTTCTTCTTCTACATCTGGATATTCAGTAAGTGAATGAGCATAATTGCTTAACATTGGAGCAATATACTCTTGATTCACCATAAATCTTTTTAATCTCCTACATCCTCTTAAAAAATCTGTGACCAACATAAATTCTTTTGTTGTCAATAATTCATACTTCTGTAACTTACTAATTATGATATTGACATCATTTATGCCATCAAATGGCACATGATTAGTGCTTTCTAATATTTTGAGTGCCTGTGATGTTTCTGTAAGTCTTTTTTTAACAGCTTCTATATTTTTATATGGCTTTAACTTCTCTGCCATAGCTCTTCCTAATCCACTTATACAATGTTTCTTAAGTTCTTCTATTAATTCTTTATATTCTAGTTTAATAAACGTATTTGTATTCATTGTTTTAACTCCTTTATATTATATATATTATTAATTAATTCAAACCTATAATATGCAGAGTTAATTAGAAATCGTTTATACTCATTTTTTTGCATCAAAAAAAGGTATATCAAAAGCCAATGTTAATAGTAACAAGTCTAATAGATTACACAATAAATAGTCGATTAATATGACAAAAAATCGAATTGTGCAAAACTCATCTAATTAACTCTACTATTTAACCAGTAACACGCTCATAAAATACCTCTATTTTCTAAATTTTTATTTATATATTGTCATTATCTCATAAATTAGATGTAAATTCAAGTAGTTAGTATAATCTTTTTCAAATTTATCTACTCTATTTTGTTAATAGACTAATTTTTGTTTTTTTAGTATACAGCCTAGTATCTTTTTTTGTTCAACAACTATAAGTTTGTCTATTTCTCGACTTAATATTTGTACACAATCTTCTTGTAAGCTACTTGTAATATTTACCATATTGTTGAGTCTCTGTTTTTTTACAAATAATTCATACTGCATGTTCCCTTCTCCTTCTTCCTCTATTTTACTTTTTTTACATGCGTTTATCATAAAATACTTTATATTATTTCATTTTTAGTGTTGTTTAATCATTTTTAAAAGTATTTATATATTTTTGCCAGTGTCATTATTATACTAACCTTTTTTCTAGTTGTCAATAGATGGGTTTTAACCTTATTTATTACTATTTTTACATAGTTTTTATATTAGTTCATTTAAAACTTTATATAGGAAAATATATGAAAAAAAGCGACATTTATAGTTGACAAAAAGAGAAAGAATACATCTGTTTTAGTGTATAAAAATCCAAAAAAATTTTTTTAAATTTTTTATTGTAGTATTTTGGGGGTTTGCATATTGCGTGTAAAATATAGGTGATGTAAGATGGTTTTTGGTATCTAGGTGTATTAAACAATTTTTATTGTCAACCTTTGCGTGATATGCAAATTTAAATATCAAAATAATTCTTTATTTTTTATTTAACTAAAAAATCTATCTATGAAAATAACAATAGATTTTCTAGTTGTCTTTTGTTAATAGTTATAGAATCTATGCCATTCATCATATTTAAATACCCTAAAAAGCATATGTTTATCTATAAACATATATGGTTGACATATATAGATTATCTACATATAATTATATATAGATAATCTATACACGGAAGGAATGGAATTTATGAAAATTGATAAAAGTTTAATCTCCGGAAGCACTTCCATGCTTATATTAAAACTATTAGATCAAGAAGATATGTATGGCTATCAAATCATTGAACAACTTGAACTTCGTTCAGAAACAATATTTACTCTCAAAGCTGGTACATTGTATCCTTTACTTCATAAGCTTGAGCAAAAAGGCATACTTACTTCTTATGAAAAAAAAGCTGAAAATCAAAAAATGCGTAAATACTATAGTATTACTACTGATGGCAGAAAATTCTTGGCTGATAAGCAAAAGGAATGGCATGTGTACGCTAACAGTATAAATAAAATTTTAGGAGGTATGCAAATTGAAACACTCTAATGAACAAGAAGAGTTTTTGTCAATCGTTTGTAAATCTATAAAAGTAAAAAAACTACATAAAAAGATACGAAAAGAACTGATTAACCATATAGAAGATCAAAAAGAAGCTTATATACTAAAAGGTATGAATGAACAGGCAGCACTTAGCAAATCTATTAAAGACATGGGCGATCCTATAATTGTTGGTAAAGAATTTAATGAAGCTCACAAGCCTCTAGTAGAATGGTCCATATTGATTACTATAGCATTTTTAATACTAACAAGTGGCATCTTACAATATATATTCGACAATTATAAACTAATGTATGCAAATACCCAATCTTCTATGTTTAGACATTTTTTATTCTATGCCCCTTTAGGATTTGCCATTTTTTTAGTAGCATATTTATTTAACTATTCACTAATAAAAAAATATGCATGGCATTTCTATGTATTATACTTAGTTATGATGTTAATATTATTAAAAATATCACCAGTTATCCGTGGTAGATCCTACTATACGTATTATCCTAGCTTACTTTTTATACCTATTTTCTCAGCGTTGATTTATAGATTTAGAGGTAAAGGTTACCTAGGAATAATTTTATCTGGTATAGTATGTTTTCCTCCACTATTAATAACTCTAAACATACCTTCTTTACAATGTACACTAATCATTATTATATCTTGTTTAATTACACTAACTTTTGCTATTAAAAAAAATGTATTTAATTGTAATAAGAAATTAGGTTTAGCACTAGTATATGTGCCTACTATAACAACTTTTATCCTTACCTTTGTTTTTTTGATAGCCAATTGTAGCTATAGATATGACAGATTTTATTGTCGTATATCTCAAAATCTCGACCCTAAAGCTGAAGGATATATGTTATATATTATTAGACAAATTATAACAAGCGCTAAACCTTTTGGTTCTGTACTTATTAATAATCATCCTATTCAAGCTGTTTTACCAAACTATACAAGCGAAAATACTTTTGCTTTCATTATAGGTTCTTTTGGCTATGTGCCAGCTATCATAATTAGTATTGCTATTTTATTCTTACTATACAGATTATATAAAGTAACATCAGCGCAAAGTAATACTTTAGGAAAACTTATTTCTTTAGGTTGTTTGTCTCTTTTGTCTTTGCAGTTTATATCTTCTTTATTAAATAATATAGGAATAAACTTTATACTTCAATTTGCTCCACCACTTTTATCTTATGGCTCACTGAGTTTTGTTTTTTCTATGGGGTTACTTGGATTAATGCTATCAGTATATAGATTAAGCAATATTGTAGACGATAGACCTTACTATCCAGAAAACAAAAATAATATTATTAGTTACAAAAATGGAAAGTTAACTGTAGATTTTAATAAAATAAATTTAAAAATTAGTGGGAAAAACTCGTAATAATTTTGTAAGGATATCTTTTTTTCATTTGAAATATGAATATACTATCTTACTATGATAAACTAATAACCTTCAGTGTCAAACTAAAAATACACTATCCCTGTGATAGTGTATTTTACTAATATACGAGCAAATCTATAAGCCGAGTTCTGTTTTTGACAGTCATCTATCTAGGCTCATTGTTGCCAATAAGCTCAAGCGACCTACCTACGGGACAGTAACGAGCAGCTACCTTTTTAGTCCCTACTTGGTCTTGCTCCAGATGGGGTTTACATAGCCAGTTAGTCACCTAACTGCTGGTAAGCTCTTACCTCACCTTTCCATCCTTACCTAATATAATCAGGCGGTTTATTTCTGTTGCACTATCCTTAGGGTTGCCCCCACTGGGTATTACCCAGCACCTTTGCTCTATGGAGCTCGGACTTTCCTCATGCATTATACATGCAACTGTCTGATTTACTCGTATTTAATTTTAAATTTATTATTTTTATCATGCAAGACATAGTCTACCACAAATACATAGGTGCTGTCAATTGTTTATTTTTCCCATTCATGTGTTATGTAGCGTATTTTTTTATATTTTTCAATGTACGCCCTACTCTGGTTCTTTTGAATACAACAATATCCTCCCACAGTTATCACAGTAACATACTACTTCGTCTTTTTTTAGCCTTGAAATTGTAGACAAAGGAATATTCATATGACAGCCGGTACAGCTTTTGTTCTTTACTTTTACTACAGCTCTGTGTTTCATTTTACTTATTGCATTATATTTTTTAATAAAATCCGGTTCTATTTTAGAGTTTAATTGTTGCAATTTAGTTCTAAGCTCTTTGCACTTTTCTTTTAATTTGGTAGTTTGATCTATATGCTCCCTGTGTAAAAATGATACATTTTCACTAGATCTAGTATACTCTTTTTGTTTTAATTTTATTATTTCGTCATACGCGTCAATTTTTTCTAAATTTAAATATATTTCTTCTTCTATCAAATCACATTGTTCTCTTAATCTTTCTTCTTCTTTATGTATCTCAATTAATTCCTTGCTATCAGTTATATCTCCACTGTATAATCTTTGTGTTGTTTGTCCAAGATTATCGTTTATTATCTTTAGTTTTCTTTCGCTTCTTTCAATTTCTATTTTTTTCATTTCTAATTGTGTTTTGTTTGTAATCAAATCATATTCTAATTGCTTTAATTCTACCTGTACATTTTCTAGTTTATCATCTTCTTTGATTTGCTTTAAACTTTTTAGTGTTTTTGTTAATTCATGTTGTTTTTCTTGATGTTCCCATAGTAGTTTTATCTGTTTCATTGCTGTTGCTACTCATATGGTGAATATAATTTACAATATTCTATGAGTAGCTCCACCTCCCCTTTATAATTAATCTTTATCCTTTGCGACCAATTGAAAATAAAAATTAAAATACTGTATAATAATACATTGTTCTAATTTTTATTAGCTTTATATACTATAAAACGAAACTAAATTATAAAAATTTTCTAAAAAATTATATTATAATAAATAGTAGCTAAACTTATTATGATATAACATCGCTTTTAAAAAGATTTATTTTATAAATGAGTATATAACTCATATGAAGTGCATTTTTCACTGTCTTAAATGAATTAAATATTTAATCTGTGACTTTAAAAGTTGTTTTATGCTTATATTATTTATAATTTTACCAACTATTATTTTATCATTTGATAACAATTATATCTACGTTATTTTTTGTTTTTTTCTACTTTTACAAATTGTTATGAAATTTTTGTTTTTAAAAAATCAATGTTTAAATAATAATACGTAATTATATTTATCCAATTATATTAAACTAAGTGATATGCTGCGCTATTGTCATCATTAGATATAGAGACTATTATTTTTTCATCAATACTATTTATGTATTCTTTTATCATACTTAAAACTACTTTTTCAGTATAGTAATGCTCAGCATCAATAACGGTTACTCCCAGTTCATTAGCTAACTGTGCATCATGATAACTTATATCTCCAGTTATATAGACATCTACATCTTTTTTTGCTACAAGTGGTATGAAATCTGCACCACTTCCTCCTACTACTGCAACTTTTCTTATAGGCTTGTTCATATCACCATATACTCTAATGCTTTTAGATTTTAATTTATCTTTTAGCATATGAGACACTTGCTCTAAAGTCATAATATTTGGTAATTCCCCTATCCTTCCTACCCCATGACTCACATATTTATTCTCTAGCTCATATATATCATAAGCTGGTTCTTCATAGGGATGATACCTAGCTATTATATCCAATACTTTCGGTACATCAACTTTATACATGACTGTTTCTATTTTTATTTCTTCTACTTGTTGTAATTCATTTTGTACACCTATGTATGGATTTGTATTTTCGTTTGGCATGAAAGACCCTATGCCGCTACTTTGAAAACTACAATAGCTATAGTTACCTATATGACCTACCCCTATTTCTCCAAGTTTGTCTTTCAAATCATTTGCATGTGTTGAAGGTACGTATACTGCAAATTTCATCAATTTTTCTTGTTTTTCTTCTAGTATCTGAATATCCTCTATATCTAGCAATTTTGCTAAAACATCATTAACTCCTCCTTTACACGCATCTAAATTTGTATGACATGAAAATATTGTTATATCATTGTTTATTATCTTTTTTATTAATGTGCCCTTCTTTGTACTCATATCTATACTTTTAATTGGTTTAAATATAAATGGATGGTGTGTTATTATCATATCAAAATTGCCCTTTATAGCTTCATCAATAACAGAATCCGTTATATCAAGTGCTAATAGCATCTTCTTAACTTCTTTTTGTACATCTCCAATTTGCAGTCCACTGTTATCCCATTTATATACATAATGACTTGGTGCTAATTTATTAAAGGCTTTAATTATGTCGTTCACTTTCATATGCTTTTTTCACCTCCAAAATTTTATTGTGTTTTTCCTGTAATTGCTTATATTTTACTGTTTCATTACTATTGCTTTTTATATTGTCCATTATTATGGATATCTTGGAGAGTTTCTTATCTATAAAAGGAATCAGTAGTTCATCCTGCTGCTGTATTAATTTTTCCCCTATTTCAAAGTTTATATCATCTGAAATTTTCATTTCACCATGTTTTACTAACATTGTTTCATATATTCTTTCATTTTCTTTTGATAATTTTTCTTTTACTATTTCATATCCATTATTATATAGATATTTTCTTAGTTTATCTGATGCAGTCATTGGTTGTAAAATAAAAAAAGGTATAGACCTTGCAACTTCCTTTGATTCATCTAATATATCTGCAATTAACAATCCTCCCATTCCTGCAATAATTGCTATATCAGCTTCGTTGCTATTCAACACCTTTAACCCATTTCCGAGCCTAGTCTCTATTTTATTAGATAGTTTTCTGCTTTGTATGTAGTCTTTAGCTATATTCAGAGGACCAATGTTTACATCTGAAGCAATTGCTCTTTTACATATTTTATTTTCTATAAGATATACTGGTACGTATCCATGGTCTGTACCTATGTCAGCCACGCTACCGCAGTTTTCTACCAGATGTATTATACTGCTTAATCTAGGTGTTATTTTCATAGTTTTCCTCCTAATATTACACTATTATAAAGAACGAAATGGGTTGTTTGAAATGATAAATTTCAAAAATTTGAAGTTCACTCATTTCGAAACAACCCAAGGATTCTTTAATTGCATTTTAGACATCCTCCCTATTCTAAGAAGTCTTTTAACTTTTTACTCCTACTAGGGTGTCTTAACTTTCTAAGAGCTTTGGCTTCTATTTGCCTTATCCTCTCTCTAGTTACGTCAAATTCTCTTCCCACTTCTTCTAACGTCCTAGCTCTACCATCATCTAAGCCAAATCTTAACCTGAGCACTTTTTGCTCTCTTTCAGTTAATGTATCTAATACTTCTATGAGCTGCTCTTTTAACATTGTAAATGTTGCCGCCTCTGATGGAGCTAATGCATCATTATCTGGTAAAAAATCTCCTAGATGGCTATCTTCTTCTTCACCTATTGGAGTTTCTAAGGAAACGGGTTCTTGAGCTATCTTCATTATTTCTCTTACTTTTTCTTCATCAAGGTTCATCTCAGCTGCAATTTCTTCGGGCGATGGATCTCTTCCTAAGTCTTGAAGAAGCTGTCTTGAAACTCTTATGAGTTTATTTATAGTCTCTACCATATGAACTGGTATTCTTATAGTTCTTGCCTGATCTGCTATCGCTCTAGTTATCGCCTGTCTTATCCACCATGTAGCATAAGTACTAAATTTATAGCCTTTTGTATAATCAAATTTTTCTACTGCTTTTATTAGACCCATATTCCCTTCCTGTATTAAGTCTAGGAATAACATACCTCTACCTACATATCTCTTTGCAATACTAACAACAAGTCTAAGATTTGCCTCAGCTAATCTTCTTTTTGCGCTTTCGTCTCCCTCTTCCATACGCTTTGCAAGATTAATTTCTTCTTCAGCTGTTAAAAGTGGTACTTTTCCTATTTCTTTAAGGTACATTCTTACAGGATCATCTACATTTATTCCTTTAGGCACAAGTAATGCGTTATCAATATCATTCTCTTCTTCTACTTCTTTTTCTAATATAATTTCATCTTTTTCTCCAACTATTTGTATGCCCATATCTTCTATTAATTGATATATATCATCAATTTGCTGTGGATTTAAGTCCATCTCTTCTAAAGCATCCATTATTTCTTTATATGTCAAAACACCTTTTTTCTTCCCTGTATCTATAAGTTTTTTCGCTGAGCTAAGAATTACTTCTTTATCTTTTATTTTTTTGTTGTTATCTATTTCACCCAATACTTACGCCTCCTCTAGTGAAACTTATCATGAAGCACTATTTTTTCTTTAATATCAATTAATTGTTGTAACAATAACTTTAGTTCTTTTATATCTTCGTCTGTTTTGGTTTCTTTTAATTCAATAAGTTTTATCTTATTTTTAACTTCATCTTTTGTTATTTTTAATTTCTGCATTTTTATTATACTTATATAATCTTCTATAGCTTTGTCTTTGTTATTGTAATTTATTTTAATATCCGTATCTAAAATAGTATTTAATTTATTTAATTCTTCATCATTACATTTACTCTTTAGTACGTTGAGATCAATATAATTTTCAGTTTGATAAATTTCATATATTTTTTCTGCTAAACTGATATTTACTTCATCTAAGAAATCATCTGTCATAAATTCAGTAAATATCTTATCATAAACATTTTTATTTGTTATAAGCAGATTAATTAGATTACTCTCTGCTGATATATACCCCAGCTGTAATGTATTTTTAACCGGTAATATTCTATCTTTATTATTATATCTATATTGTTTCTTTATATACTTGTCCTTACCATCATTCATTAATTTATACGAGTCTCTATTAATGGCTTCGGGAGATATCCCTGTCTCTTTTGATATTTTTTTGATATAAACATCTCTTTCGACAGAACTCTTCACTGTTGCTAATAGTTTTATTACCTCCTCAGTAAAGTTAATCTTCCCCTCCGGTGTCTGTATATTATAAAGTTTCCTGTATAAGTATATTTTGTAGTCTATATAATTAAGTGAATTTGCTAATAATTCGTTAAACATGCTAGGCCCAAATTTTCTTAGGTACTCATCTGGATCTTTAGCTTTATTAAATATAACAGCCTTAGCTTTTATACCAACTTGATTAAAAATCTCAAACGCTAAGCTAACTGCTTTTTGACCTGCTGTATCTGAATCATAACAAATATATATATCTTTTTTATATTTTTTTAGAAACTCTGCTTGTTCCTTTGTAAATGCTGTTCCTAATGATGCGACAGCATTTTTAAAACCATATTTATACAAAGTGATAGTGTCCATATATCCCTCTGTTAAAAGTATTTTGTTATTCTCTGAATGCTTTGAAAGATTGTTTGCTCCATATACATTGTATCTTTTATTAAATACAGGAGTATCAGGAGAATTTAAATACTTTGGTAAAGCTTTGTCTATGACTCTACCTCCAAAACCTATAATTTTGTTTTTATTGTTGATTATTGGAAAGATTATTCTATTTCTAAATCGATTGTAATAGCCATTATTGTTATTTCTCTTAATTATTAATCCAGCTTCATAAATTAATTCTTCCTTGTATCCTTTACTGACTAAGTATCTTTTTAAATCTTCCCAGTCATCTAAAGCATACCCTAATCCAAAAGCTTTGATCATATCACTATCTATTTGTCTGTTTTTTAAATAATTAATAGCTTTATAGTTGTTTCTTAAATTTTTATAAAAATATATTGCAGCTTCTTTGTTTATCTGAAACAAAAGCTTTTTTTTATTTGCTACTTTATTATTATCATCTTTTTCGTTTATTACTATACCAGCCCTATCTGCTAAAATTTCTGCAGATTCCTTGAAATCAATGTTCAAATACTTTGATATGAAACTTATAACATCTCCACCCTCTCCACATCCAAAGCAATGATATATTTGCTTGCTTGGTGAAACGACAAATGAAGGTGTTTTTTCTTGATGGAATGGGCAGCAAGCTTTGTAATTTACTCCAGCCTTATTTAGCTCTATATAATCAGATATAACATCAACTATATCGTTATCTTCTTTAATTTTTTCTATTAATTCATCTGACAAGGCATATGACATATATACCTCCTTTATTATTATTTCTCCACAATTTTCATATATCCTCCAAAAATACTGTGTAATATTTTACCGAATTATGATATTATTTCTATGTTATTTCTATTTTAACTAAATAAAACTAATATTTTTACAAAAGTCAATCACCAAATATTTATTCGACACAAATCTATGTTTCCCTTTTTTTTTTTGGATTTTTTAGAATTTGTCCCATGGCTTTGGAACAAATAGCTCGTTGAACTTGTTTATAGCGTACCTATCTGTCATCCCTGCAATATAATAACATGCTACATTTTTTGTATTTTCATCAATAGTCTTTAATTCTGTAGGCAATGATTCGGTATTAATAATATAATAATCATATAATTGTCGAATTACGTATTTTGCTTTACTTTCTTCTTGCTTTGCATTTTTATCTAAATAAACGTTTTTAAACATAAATTCTCTTAATTCATTCATGTAGTAACTCATAGACTCACTCATAATTATTTCATTTTGGTCAGTACTATTGTTGATAATATCAATTATCATATTATTTATTCTTTCACCATGAGTATTTCCTACATAATCTAAACATTTTTTTGGAAGCATATCTGTTTTTAATATACCTGCTCTTATTGCATCATCTATATCGTGATTTATATATGCTATTCTATCACAAATGCGTACTAATTGTCCCTCTAATGTACATGGTTTTTTATTTCCTGTATGGTTTAATATACCATCTCTAACTTCATATGTTAGATTTAGTCCTCTGTTTTTATTTCTTATTTCTATATAATCAACTATTCTTAGGCTATGCTCATTGTGTTTAAATCCTGCTTTATGCAAATTATTTAGTACCATTTCTCCCGCGTGACCAAAAGGTGTATGCCCCAAATCATGTCCGAGTGCTATAGCTTCTGTCAAATCTTCATTTATTCTTATCGCTCTTGCTATTGTTCTAGCTATTTGCGATACCTCCAATGTATGTGTTAGTCTTGTTCTAAAATGATCGCCTTCGGGTATTAAAAACACCTGTGTCTTGTGTTTCAGTCTTCTAAATGCTTTTGAGTGAAGGATTCTATCTCTATCTCTTTGATAATCTGTTCTTATATCACATTTTTCCTCTTCTATCTCACGACCTTTACTGTCACAGCTTTTTTTAGCAAATTTAGATAAAATTTTCAACTCAAGCATTTCGGTATTTTCTCTAATCTTCATTTTTTCCCCTCATTTCCATATAAGACGTAAATTTATTAGAGAATAGTTACTTAATTATTTTATGCATAATGCTTTAATCTATGTTTATTATATATATACAACAAATGCAAAAATAATCCTTTAATTTTTTGAACTAACTGAAAACAAGTAAATAAACTTGAACTCAAAAACAATACCTTTCACAGTTAAATGTATTTTCAGTAGTACTATAATTAAAATCCATATATAAATGATATAGTATTGTGAGCAATATATAATAATTCCATAATATTACAAAATCGAACATTTCTTTTTAATTTTTTCTATAAATTTACAATAAAAAAGGATTACGCTATATATATATAGAATATATTATTAAGAAAATAATACTTGAAAGGAGCGAATTAAATGAAAAGAATTAGTAAAAAAGAAAAATTTACTTCTTTAGCTGTTATTCCACCGCAATGTAATTGTTATTGTATGGATGATCCTTCCCATTCTTATGATCAGATCTTTGTTCAAAGGTATTAATACAATCAGGTAATATTATACAAAGAGTAATCTTATGGGTGTCTTTTCAGACACCCAATATGTTAAACGAAAAACACCTTAGTATTGGCTATTTTTACACAAAAAACCCTATATGAATAAACTCTCTTTTACGAGTGTCTATTCTATAGGATTCATTTTAAAACATGACTCATTCTTTTATTTATATTTAATCATATCTAGTATTATTCCTGCTGTTTCTTCTACCGCTTTGTTTGAAACATCTATTATAGTACAGCCTAACTTTTTCATTATCTTTTCTGCATACGTTAGCTCTTCTAATATTCTCTCTAGCGCTGCATAATTAGCATTATTATCAAGTCCTAATGCTTTTAATCTCTCTTGTCTAATTTGATTTAGTTTTTCAGGGTTAGCTGTAAGACCTATAATCTTCTTATGATCTATTTCAAATAAACTTTCTGGTGGTGATACCTCTGGAATTAGTGGAACATTTGCTACTTTTATGTTTTTATGTGCTAAATACATACTAAGTGGTGTTTTTGATGTTCTAGATACTCCTACGAGTATTATATCTGCTTTTTTAATACCTCTAGCATCTTTCCCATCATCATATTTTACTGCAAACTCTACTGCTTCTACTTTCCTAAAATATTTCTCGTCTAATCTTCTTATAAGTCCTGGTTCTCTTTTAGGAGACTGAGATAGCACATTTTGTATATGATCTATTATTGGCGTCATCAAATCTATGTAATTTATATCACGCTCTTCACATTTATCTATTAGGTAATTTTTTAGCTCTGTAACTACTATGGTAAAAAGTATTATACATTTTTCATGTTTTGCTTCGTCGACTATCTCTTTTATTTGCTCTTCATCTGTTATGTAAGGAAATCTTCTTATCTCATAATTACCTGTATTAAACTGACTCATTGCAGCCTTTGCAACCTGTTCTCCTGTTTCTCCTATTGAATCAGATAATACGTATACAACTATATTGCTTTTCATCTCATACCTCCTATTTTTTTGCCCCCAAGTCTACAAAAAGACTTGTTATATTAGTTTTGGAAATCCTACCAATTACTTTATAGTGAATTTTACCTTCACTCTCTTCTTTTTTTACTACTGGAAGAGAGTCTACTTGATGATTTATTATTTTTACTGCTACATCATACATAGTTTCCTCTGGATATGCCATAACTATATTAGGCATTCTGGTCATAATTAATCCAACAGGTACTTTATTTGTATCTGAATTACCTATAACACTTTTCAAGAAATCTTTTCTTGATACTACACCTACTAAATAACCTTTTGATGTTACAAATATTGTTCCTACATCTTCTAAAAATAATGTCACTATTGCGTTGTATATACTGGTTTCTTCATCTACCACGACTGGAGTGGATACGAAACTTTTTACCTTAATGTCTTTTATTTGATTAGCAAAAATCGTATTTATTGATTGCCCCGTAAAAAAATATCCAACCTTTGGTCTAGCATCTAGCATACCCATCATTGTTAAAACTGATAAATCAGCTCTTAGGGTTGCTCTTGTTACTTTTAGCATACTGGCTATTTGCTCGCTAGATATTGGTTGTTTTTCTTTTACTATTTCTATGATCTTATTTTGCCGAGTTGAAAATTGAATATCTATCACCTCTTCATCTACATGGTTTTATCATTATTAAACTCTTTATTTTAGTATAAATTAAAATAGGACAATTGTAAATAAAGGGATATCTCAATAATATGAAATACCCCTTCGTCTATCCTATAACTAATACTTTATTTTCTCTCTAATATAGTTTTCTAAATCAGATATCTTGATTCTCTCTTGCTCCATTGTATCTCTCTCTCTTACTGTTACGCACTTATCCTCTAAAGAATCATAGTCAAATGTTATACAATATGGTGTTCCTATTTCATCATGTCTTCTATATCTCTTTCCTATATTACCTGATGCATCATAATCAACCATAAATGATTTAGCTAACTCAGAATAAATTTCTGTAGCCTCTTTGTCTAATTTTTTAGTCAGAGGAAACACTGCAGCTTTAAATGGTGCTAACGCAGGATGTAGCTTTAATACTTTTCTAGTAGTTCCATCTTCTAAGGTTTCGTCATTATAAGCATCTATTAAAAATGCTAAAGTAACTCTATCTGCTCCTAGAGCTGGTTCTATACAATATGGTAAATATCTCTCGTTAGTAACTGGGTCTATATATCTTAAATCAACACCCGAATGTTCCATATGTCTCTTTAAATCAAAATCAGTTCTATCAGCTATACCCCAAAGTTCACCCCAACCAAATGGATATTTGAATTCTATGTCTGCTGTTGCATTACTGTAATGTGATAGTTCTTCCTCTGAATGATCCCTTATCCTAAGACTTTCTTTATCTATACCTAAATCATAAAGCCAATTTATACAGAATTCTTTCCAGTACTCATACCATTTCAAGTCTTCTTCAGGCTTGCAGAAAAACTCCATTTCCATTTGTTCAAATTCTCTTGTCCTAAATGTAAAGTTTCCTGGTGTTATCTCATTTCTAAATGATTTACCAATCTGACCTATACCAAATGGGATTTTTTTTCTAGCTGTTTTGGACATATTCTTGAAGTTAACAAATATACCTTGTGCTGTTTCAGGTCTTAAATATATCTCTGTTTTTGATCCCTCTGTAACCCCTTGGTATGTTTTGAACATAAGATTAAACTGCCTAATATTTGTATAGTCATTACTTCCACAATCCGGACACTTTATTTCTTTGTCTTTTATGTAGTCTTCCATTTGCTCATTAGTCCATCCATCAACTATGACTTCTTCTAATCCTTTATTTTTAATAAAATCTTCTATTAATTTATCTGCTCTAAATCTTGATTTACATTTCTTGCAATCCATCAACGGGTCATTGAAACCTCCAACATGCCCTGATGCAACCCAAACCTCAGGGTTCATTAGTATAGCGCTATCTAAACCTACATTCATTGGTGACTCTTGTATGAATTTTTTCCACCAAGCTTTTTTTACATTATTTTTAAGCTCTACTCCTAATGGTCCATAATCCCATGTATTCGCTAATCCTCCGTATATATCTGATCCAGGAAATATAAAACCTCTAGCCTTAGCTAATGATACTATGTTTTGCATTGTTACTTCTTTCATATCGTTTCCTCCTTAAAGGTTGTTTCATATATATTCTATAATAGTATTCCTTTTATGAAAACAAGTTTATTCAATTATTATCTTATTGTCAATACCTATACAAATAAAATAAGGGATTGTCTTAAAGATTTGTAGTGCTTTCTCACAAGACCTCCCTTAGGGCTGTTTCACAATGAGTTAATTTATTAGGCTTTAATCCACGAATTTACCATTACTTTACATCCTTTATAGCCTTTATTTAAGCAACTAAATTTTATTCTTCGTCTTCATCATTCTCTTCTTTGCTTATAGTTATATATTTCTCTTCTTTTTCTTCTACATCTTCATCTTTTTGCTTAGTTTTTTTTATTTTCTCTAATGTATCCTCTGTCTTACTCTTTACAGCGCCTAACGTATCTTGTGTGACATTCTTCACCTTGTTTATAGTATCATCAGCAAAGTTGCTTATACTTATAACATCTCCATCTTCTTTTATTATTTCTATAGAGCATTTTGTAAGTAATGCACCTGTAAAACTAAGTGCTGATAAAACTGGAGCTAAAAATATACCAATAGCACCAATAGTTACAGGAATATTCATAATTGTCTCATCATCTTTTTTTAATAGTATCTTATTTACATTCCCTGCTCTTATGACTTCTTTTACACTATCTATTACCGTGTCCACTGTTTTGTTTACCTTATCTTTGCAACACTTATTTTTGCCTAAATCTTCGATGTGTATTAACGCTTCTACTAAATCACCCTCATACTTTTCTAGAATTTCCTTTGCTTCTTTGTAGGATATATCCGCTCTTTCTCTTAGAGCATCAATTTTTTCTAAACTGATATTCATCTTACCCCTCCTTATTTATATTATTATATTTTTAGTCATCTATATTTGTTATACTATTAATTATGATATGAAATCGAGAAATTTTAGTGCATTAAAGTCTTTTTTATCTACGTAATATTCTATATATTTTCTTGTTAATTTTTGTAATTCTTTAAGCTCACCATAGTCTAACTTAATCTTGTCTAACTCATCTAATCTAGAATACATTAATAGCCTTAAACCTTCTGCAAGATTCTTATCAAGCATGAAATCATACGAATTATAGCTTTTGCATACATCGCAAAGAACTCCACCACTCTTAGAACTAAACACCGCTTCTCCTATAACTTCTTTACCACATTCACAACATCTCTTTGTATTAGGTTTGTAGCCTATAAAGCTCATATGCTTTAATTCAAATGCAAGTATTATTTTTATATATCCCTCTGTAGTTTTTGATAAAACTTCTAGTGTTTTTAATAGTAAGTTATATACTTTAATATTTTGTTCGTTTATTGGAACTGATGCATCTACTAATTGTAATACGTACATTGCATATGTTAGTCTGTCCAAATCTTCTCTTACACTAGAATATGTTTTAATCATATCGCCTTGGTTAATTGTATGCATATTTCTACCACGATAAACCACAAAATTACTTACAGTTAGTAATTGTGTGCTAGAAAACAATTTGTTTTTCTGTTTTCTAGCACCTTTTGCTATTCCTTGTATTTTTCCATTTTCTTTAGTGAAAATGGTCAATATCTTATCACTTTCACTATATTTTGTTTCTTTTAATACTACCCCCTCTAATTTAAGTAGCATAATACACCTCTATTATATTCTAGATTTGATTAATATCTTCGTTGTATTTCAGTGTTTCTTTGTAATCAATATATACATCTATTCTTCCTGTTTTCTCAAATAACTTCCACATAATATCTTGTAGCATATAAACTCCTCCTAATTTTAACTTGTACTTATAGATAGTTTGCTACTAAGAAGTTCAATTATTCTATGTAAAAAGTGTTATTTGTGGAATCAAATTATTCTAATTTTATTTTACTTATAACCCATTCTTTTTATTAAGCTCACTTTGTCACGCCAATTCTTCTTTACTTTGACCCAAAGTTCTAAGAAAACTTTGCTACCAAGTAATCTTTCAATCTCCATCCGAGATGCTTTTCCGATACCTTTTAACTTCCTACCATTTTTCCCTATTATGATGCCTTTGTGTGAGTCTCTCTCACAATAAATTGTTGCACTTACATCTACTATTTCTTTATTATTTCTACTCTTCATCTTTTCTATCTCAACAGCTATACCATGTGGTATCTCTTGGTCTAAGTAATGCAGAGCTTTTTCTCTTATTATTTCTGCTGCTATAAATCTTTCTGGTTGATCTGTTATCATGTCGCCCGGGAAATATTGTGGACCTTCTGGCAGATGTTTTTTTATTCTATTTAATAGTCTATTAACATTTATATCTTTCAATGCAGATATTGGCACTATATCTTCAAATATACCAAATTCTTCGTATTGCATAGCTATATTAGCTAAACTAGCTTTATTTAGTTTATCCATCTTATTTATTACTAGTATTTTTTTAGCTTTTATTTTTTTTAATTCTTCTAGTATATATTTATCTCCTGCTCCTAGCTTTAAGCTCTCATCTACTAGCCACAGTATTATATCTACTCCCGCAAATGTACTCTTTACTGCGTCCATCATATAGTTACCTAATTTATTCTTAGGTTTGTGTATACCAGGTGTATCTAAAAATACTATTTGGCATTCATCTTCTGTATGAATACACTGTATCTTGTTTCTTGTTGTCTGCGGTTTATCTGATATTATGGATAGTTTTTCTCCTATAATATTATTTAGCAATGTTGATTTACCAACATTAGGTCTACCTATTATTGTTACGAATCCTGATTTATATTTCATTTGTTCCTCCTATACGTTTTGTAAGTCCTCTGGCCCAAAGCTATATGGTAATAGCTCCTCTAATGTATGCTCTTTGTATTCGTTTTCTGATTTTACAACTATAACCTTCATGTCTTTAGAAAATTCTCTCATAACCTGTCTACATACTCCACATGGATATGAATACTCTGAATCTCCACACACGGCTATAGCTTCAAATTCTCTTTCTCCTTCACTTACAGCCTTACTTATTGCTGTTCTCTCTGCACAAATTGTAGGACTATATGATGCATACTCTATATTACAACCTGTATATACCTTACCACTTTTCCCTAATAAGGCACTGCCAACTTTAAATTTTGAATAA
Organism: Abyssisolibacter sp. ZYX002; assembly: GCF_056892235.1. NCBI lineage: Bacteria > Bacillati > Bacillota > Clostridia > Eubacteriales > Clostridiaceae > Abyssisolibacter > Abyssisolibacter sp. ZYX002. The sequence goes on along the minus strand of NZ_JARMXH010000003.1, from coordinate 487,882 downwards.
GGAGCATATGACAGTTTTTTTGCTTCTATAGCCTTTTTAACCAATTCATTTATATCCATTGTCTACACCTGCTTTCATCCATTGTGCTAATTAGTTCATTAATTGTTAGTATCAAATTTTACTATAGGCTTTGCCTCAACTACTTGTATCCAAGTAACTCCTGGATTAAGTATAATTTCTTTACCATCTTCATCAAAGTATTTTGTTTTTGCTTTTCTATCACTCTTTTTCCAAGTAATATTTATTCCCTTTCCATTAGTTATATAATAACCTGAGCCTTTTCCTACTGTAGCAATACTCAATCTACCATAGCTATCTATTGCTTTTGTACTAGCTTTTTGGACTATTATGTTTTTGGCTACTATAGGAGCTTTATTAGTCTCATCTATGTGTTGTTTACCATCCTTATATCTATTATATACCTTATTCTTGCTATCGTATATGTATTTAGTAGTATTTTTAAGTTTATAGTCTATAAACACTTCTTTTGCACTAAAAGACGTATCTGTTATTATATCTATATCTTCATTGTTAAATAAAAATGGTGTGAAGTTTGCTGTTTCTCTGTATTTCCTTCTTTTTTGTTCCTTTCTTATTTTTTCCATACTTGTATAAAGTGTATGTTCGTTTTTCTTACCTGTTTTATAGTTTCTATAAAAAGCTCCACTGTATAGTCCATCTATATCTGCAACTTTTAATTTCTTTACATCTGCTTTTGCTTGTTCACTACCACCACATCTAACGTATAGTGGGTCATATTCAAGAGCTGCACTTATAAAATATGGTCTCGCACTTCTCACTGATCCTATCACTTTAGGCTCGTTTACTAAAAACACACCCAAATATCTCGTTATACGTCCTTCAACCAACATCTCATAGGCAATTTCAGCTTGACTTAATCCTGCTTGCCACCTAGCTGCCCTATGGTTATCAAACATTACTGTAACAGGTCTTCTATTTATTTTTTCCTCTGGTACAATTATACCACTCAACGGAGATTTAACACCTTCTACAACTATTTTTTCTGGCTCTTGTTGTTCTGGTTTCTCCTCTGGGCTTTGTTTTACTTCTTTTTGTTGTACTGGTATTTCATTATTATCAACCACATCTTTGTCACTTCCACAACCTATTACTGTAATCATTAGACTTAAAATCATTGCTATACATAAAAATCTTTTCATTATGTAACCCCCATTTATTTTTTACACTTTTGCCTTTATTACTTCTACCTCAACATTCAATATCCTTCTTTTATTGACTTTTAACACAGACATAACTAAATCTTTATATTTAATTTTATCACCAATTACCGCTACTCTACCTAGAGAGTTAAATATATAACCTCCTAATGAGTCAAAATCTTCATATGGCAAATCTACGTTAAAGGCTTCATTAAAGTCCTCTAGTTCTATGTCTGCTTTTACATTATATCTGTTATCTCCTATTTTTTCTATTATATTTTCTTCTGCATCGTATTCATCCAGTATATCTCCTACTATTTCTTCTATTATATCTTCTATAGTTACTAAGCCTTCTGTTGCACCATATTCATCAAGTATTATAGCCATATGGACTTGCTGTGTTTGCATTTCTTTTAAAAGCTCTCCTATTTTCTTTGTTTGAGGAACATAGTATGCTCCTCTCATAAGCTCTTTTACTGATGCTTCATTTATATCAAGCTCATTATCAAAAGCAAATGGCAATATATCCTTGGCATATAATAAACCTACTATATTGTCGATACTATTTTCAAATATAGGAATTCTAGAATGTCCGTTTTCTATAATTATTGATAGTGCTTTTTTTAGATTACTTTTTATTGATACTGCTATTATGTCTACTCTAGGCACCATCACATTTGTGACATCTGTATCATCTATCTCAAAAACGCCTTCTATCATCATTCTCTCATGATGCTCAAGTATACCTTCTTCTTCTCCTACATTTACTATGGATTTTATCTCTTCTTCAGTTATGAATGCTACGTTTTTACTAGTCTCTCCGCCTAATAACTTGATAATTGCATTTGTAAAGCCAGTCAATATATGAAGTAATGGTTTAAACACCTTCACTAATATATCCAACATTTTACCTAGCTTTGTAATTATCTTCTCCGGGTTTTGAGTAGCAAATGTTTTAGGTGTTATTTCTCCAAATACGACTATCAACACAGTCATTATAACAGTTGAAATAACTATTGACCCATCTTTTTTGAAAAACTTTAACGTAAGCTCTGTTACTATAGCTGTAGCTGCAACATTTACTACATTATTTCCTATCAATATTACTGATAATACTGAATTTATTTGCTGTTTTAATTTCTTTATCAACTCTCCTTTACGTGCATCTTTTTCTTTTATATTTCTTATATTCGTTGGTTTTATTGCTGTTAATGCAGTTTCTGCACTTGAAAATACAGATGACAGATAAAGAAGTACTATTAATGCTACAATTTTAAAATAAAAAGCCATGCAATTAGCCTCCTATAAATAGTTAACTATTTATATGTTTCCCAATTACATGACAAACTTGTATGTTTTATTTATCGCTTTTAAATATTTTAAGGTTTTTCATAACATCTTTTTCTTTTTGTCTCATAATTTCTTTTTCAGTTTCAGTCATATGATCATATCCTAAAAGATGAAACATACTATGAGCAGTTAAATACATCAACTCTCTTTTTATTGAATGTCCTAATTCTTTAGCTTGTGCTATTCCTTTTTCAACTGATATAACTATGTCACCTAACATGCTTTCTTGTCCTTCTATGAATATGCTATCATCTTCAATAGGAAACGATAATACATCAGTATAGCTATCTTTATTTCTATACATCCTATTAAGTGTTTTTATTTCTTCATTGTCTACAAAAGATACACTTACTTCATAATCAGTGTTTCCTCTCTCAAGCATTAGGCACTCGCTAACTACTTTTTTTATATCTTCTATTATCTCCTGTGAAATCTCTATTTTCTCTTGTCTATTGTCTATCAGTAGTTGCATATTATTTATATGCCTCCTTTTATTTCATCAATGTTTAATTTAGGATATTCGATTCTTTCATGGAATATACCAAGTAATATTATTGTAAATTTATTTGCTATTATATCCAAATCTTTAAAGGTCAATTCACTTTCATCAAGCTGTCCATCTTCTAACTTTGCTTTGATTATCTTTTTAATTAAACTTTCTATTTTAACCTTTGTAGGCTCTTGTATTGATCTTACTGCTGCCTCTACTGAATCAGCTAGCATTATTATGGCTGCTTCTTTAGTCTGTGGCTTAGGTCCAGGATATCTAAAATCTTCTTCTCTTACAGACTCACTTTTCTCACTATTTAACGCCTTGTGATAGAAAAATGCTACTAATGTTCTTCCATGATGCTGTCTTATTATATCCTCTATGAATTTTGGTAGCTTATATTTTTTAGCCATTTCTACACCATCTTTTACATGATTTAATATGACTATAGTGCTAAGATTAGCCTTTAATTTATCATGTGGATTAGCAGAATTAAACTGGTTTTCTTTAAAGAAATATGGTCTTTTCAACTTCCCTATATCATGATAATATGATCCAACTCTAGCAAGCAACGCATTGGCATTTATAGCCTCTGCTGCTGATTCACTAAGATTACCTACTACTATACTGTGATGATAAGTTCCTGGAGCTTCTAATAGTAATCTTTTCATTATTGGAGTATTTGGGTTAGATAAATCTAATAGCTTTTGTGGTGTAATTATACCAAATACACTCTCCCAAAGTGGCAGTGAACCTACTGTAATAACACTACACATAACTCCATTTAATATACCAAAGATACTTTGTTGTACTATTAAATATGCACCTTCATCCAAAATCAATCCTATAGACACCGACATGAATACATTTACTAATCCTACTACTAGTCCCACTACAAATATTTTGTATCTGTGATTAGCCTCTTTTCCACCTATTGCTCCAACTAAACCACTCAGCATATACAACACTATAATACTTGGTGATGCATTTGTGATATAAGCTAGTTGTATTACCATTATTAAATTAATGAAAATTGATACTTTTTCATCTAGTAGTATTGTTATAAGCATTGTTGCTGTCGCTATAGGCACTAAATATGTTGATACATCACTAACGCTCTTTCCTAACAAAAGTATAACTATGACTATTAGCATAACCATAAATAATAGCTTAGGGTTATATAATAGCTTCCTATTTAAATAATATAGGTATACTATAAAGCTACATACTATCAGTACTGCCAGTAATATTAACCCTATTTTAGGCTTATATTCTTTCATATTTTTTTCTTTTAAGAGACCGCTTTCTCTTAATAGTGCAATGTGCCTTTTTTTAAATTCTTCACCTTTTAATATTATAACTTGTCCTTTTTTTATTTTTATGTCTTCTATCTGCTTTGCTACAGCCTCTTTTGCTTCTTTTGTCTGCTTTATATCTAGAAACATATTTGGTTTTAAAAAATTGACTATTATTTCTCTGCCTATTCTTTTATTTGAATCTTTCAGATCTTCTATTTTATCAAAGTTTTCAATTAGTACTTCTTTACTTTCTTCTAAATCTTTTTCTTTTATTCCCTTTGCCATAACCTGAAAAATGATATCACCTATATAACTTTGTAATTTATCCAGATCTGATTTTTTAGTTGTCAATAATATACTAAAGTCATTATCACTCAATTCTATATCTGCTTCTCTTTTTAACAATTCCTTTTGAAGAATCTTATTTTCGTCTTGCGAGTTTCTTATCATCTGTATAATATCAAAAAAGTTATTTATCTTTGTTTTAACATTAACTTGCACTGATAAATCAAATTTGTATATTGGCTCTACTTTGTCCATTGATTGTTCTCTAAGTCTGTTAGTTTCAATTTTATCTACTATATCTTTATTAGTTACAATATCTTGCCTAGCTACATCTCCTACTTCTGCTGATATTTTATTTGTAGTCATGTTAAATATAAAAATCCCTGATAACACAATAGTAAAGCATACAAAAAGTAATATTTGTTTAATCAATCTTCTTTTTAAAAATCTATTTACTTTAGTGCTTTTTAATCTTTTCCTAATATTATGCTTTTTAAAAAGCATGTTTCCACCCCACAAGCCTCATCACATATTATTTTTGTTTATCTTCAAATTTTTCGTATGCTTCTATTATTCTTTTAACCAGTTGATGTCTCACTACGTCACTTTTTGATAATGTTATAAAATCTATTCCCTCTACACCTTTTAATATCTTCGTTATTTGTTTAAGTCCTGATGTTTTGCCATTTGGTAAATCTATCTGTGTTATATCTCCTGTAATTACTGCTTTTGAGCCAAATCCTAATCTTGTTAAGAACATCTTCATTTGCTCAGATGTTGTATTTTGTGCTTCATCTAATATTACAAACGCCGAATCAAGTGTTCTACCTCTCATATATGCTAGAGGAGCAATCTCTATAGATCCTCTTTCTTTGTGCTTTGCAAAAGCTTCTCCTCCTAAAACATCAAACAGTGCATCGTTTAGTGGTCTTAAATATGGATCAACTTTATCCTGCAAATCACCAGGTAAAAAACCCAATTTTTCTCCTGCTTCTACTGCTGGTCTAGTAAGAATGATTCTACTTACTTCTTTATTCTTAAATGCATTTACTGCCATAGCTACTGCAAGATATGTTTTACCAGTTCCTGCAGGCCCTATGCTAAACACTACATCCTTATTTTTCATAGCTTCTATATATCTTTTTTGCCCTATTGTTTTAGGTTTTATCTGTTTTCCCGAATAAGTGGTACACATGACATCATTTATTAGTTCTTTTACTAAGTCACCATTTCCCTCCTGAACTAGCTGTATAGTATATGCTAATTCTTGATCTGTTAATGTTTTTTTATTTTTAATTATATCAACTAGCTTTGATATTAATATTCCAACAGCATTAACATTTTCTTTGTTCCCTATTATTATTATGTCATTTTCTCTATATGCTATGTCTACATCGAATTCTTTCTCTATCGTTTTTACATTACTATCTAAATCTCCAAAGAGTTCTCTTGAATAATCCTCTTCGCTTATCTTAATCCTTTTCTCTACTACTTCTTTATTCAAATTATAATCCTCCATTCTGACTATTAGGGTACATTGTTATTTTATAATTTTTTTTAAGGTAATGTTCTCCATAACTTCAATGTGTAGTATCGCAGTAATGTACTGTTCATCTATTTTATAAGAAACATTTTGTGACACTACCTTCGAGTTTTTTGGAATGTTACTCATAAGATTCTGAATACCTCTAACCCTAAGAACTTCTTTCAATGCTTCTACATCCTGTTTTATGTTCTTTAAAACTACTTCACAGTATTTATGTGTAATTATTTCTATTGGCAAGCTCATTAGTGCGTTATCTATGAGTTTATTACTCTTAGTTTTTTCTATATAGCAATCAAAAGGAATTTTTCCATTTGATACGCTGATGCTTTTGCTTCCTATTTTTAGTTCCTTAACTGTATAAGTCTTTCCTGTTTCCTCTTTTATCTCTTTGCTTATTGGTTCTTTTATATATTTTGTGTAATTTGTCTTTCCTAATACTTCTCCATTAGCATGAACTAAAAGAGGCTTTTCTAGTCTTTCATCTTCTATCTGTCCTGTAATTAATATCTGTCCTGCTTTAACCACATCTCCTTTTTCGACTAATGCTTTGCCATTTTTAGCTATTATTTTATATATGATTGCATTTTTATTTGCAACTATATTACATGGGCTTTTGTTATCGACTTCATTTTTTACATCTCTTTTCTTTACCTCTATTACTAATTTTGTTCCAACTACTTCTGCTCTTGTATAAGATATATCGTCAATATCTATAATCAATTTATCTTTTATTTGCTTTATATCTATATTTGCTTTTCTTATTCCTGGTCTTATATTGTACTGTTTTAAATGCGATATCACTTTATCGTTTACAATTTTATCTTCTCCTACTACTTCTATTACCCATATAAACGATGTCAAATAAAATATAATTATTAATGATATTAAGCTTCCCACTGCCATCATTTTTCTATGCTTTAATTTAGATATAAAAAAAGGAAATCCCTTTTCTTTGATTATACTTACTTTAAAGCTATTACTTCCTAGTTTTTGTATTAGTCTGTTAAAACCTTTTACACCAACTTTAGCTACTAATGTTGTATAATCTACTCTGTCTATATCCCATAAATATATATTATCATCTATTGAGTTGTTTATAAACCTTTCTAGCATTAATCCTTCAATTTTAATAATAACATATCCTCTAAAATAATTCCATAATCTTATAATAAGCAAATATAACACCTCTTTATTAAATCAAATATTCGATTTCATTTATTACACCAGTTATTATGATTTCTTCACTCACTATTGTCTTTAACAGCATATTATTTCCTAATACTTTTATGATCCCATCCTTGTATTTTACTCTAATTACAGTTTTACTATATTCTAAAATTCCTTTATGATTTTCTATATAAACTTGGATATTCCCTATCATAGTTATCTTTGGAAGGTCCATAACTATGTCTTTCGGTAGTTCTAGCACATCTGAAATGTCACTCTTTATTTTATCTATATTTTTCACGCAAAGCCCTCCTTTATATAAAAATATGTATTTTTTTTATGATGTATTACTACATGGGCAAAATAAAAACGAGAAGATTTTAGCAATCTTCTCGCCTATACTGATTATTTAGATAAACTTTTTGGTTTTCCTAATATCTCAGCCATTATAACGCCTTTTAGTACATCATCTTTGGCAAATGATAGTCCAAAATTATTGTTATCCTTTTTAGATGAAGTATTTTGGGTATAATTTTTTTTCTGAGCTTGAGTCTGTTTGATTGAATAAGGTGTTTCTTTAACTACTGTTGCTATCTCTTCTTGACTATCATAAATAGCTTCTTCCACAGTTCTTTCTTCATCTGTTTTAGTTGATTCTATCTGTTTTACTTCTCCCTTTGCATGATGTATATTAACTCCATTTACTACCTGTAAATTACTACCAGAATTTACTGCATGGTTTGTACCTTTATTTGCTTCTTTAGCTATTTTATTAATTTTACCTGCTATATAGCCAATAAATCCTATTATTAACGACGACGACACCAGAATATCAATAATATTGTCCATAGACATCAAATCCTTCCTAGTATATATTACTATTTGTCTTCTTTATCAACGTTTATTTTGGATATAGATGTTCTCATATCTGTGTCAGCCACTACATTTTTCATGTTATAATAATCCATTACACCTAGATTACCCTTTTCAAATGCTTTGGCTATAGCAAGTGGAATCTGTGCTTCAGACTCTACAACTTTAGCTCTCATTGATTGAACCTCTGCCTTCATTTCTTGCTCTTTAGCAACAGCCATAGCTCTTCTTTCCTCAGCTTTAGCTTGAGCAATCCTCTTATCTGCTTCAGCTTGGTCTGTCTGCAATTTAGCACCTATATTTCTTCCTACATCAACATCAGCTACATCTATAGATAATATCTCAAATGCAGTTCCTGCATCTAGTCCTTTTTCTAAAACTGTTTGTGATATCAAATCTGGATTTTCTAGCACTAGTTTATGGCTTACTGCACTACCAACTGTAGTTACTATACCTTCTCCAACTCTTGCTATGATTGTTTCTTCCCCTGCACCACCGACAAGTCTTTCTATATTTGCTCTTAAAGTTACTCTCGCTTTTACCATAACCTCTATACCATCTTTAGCTACTGCCGATACTTTTGGTGTTTCAATAACCTTTGGATTAACACTTACTCTTACAGCTTCTAATACATTTCTTCCTGCTAAATCTATCGCTGCTGCTCTTTCAAACGGTAATACAATCTCAGCTCTTTGTGCTGCGATAAGTGCATCGACTACAGTATTTACATTACCACCTGCTAAGTAATGTGCTTCCAGCTCGTTCAAATCCAATTTCAATCCAGCTTTTGTGGCTTTAATGAGTGGATTAACTATCCTTGATGGAATAACTCTTCTAAATCTCATCCCAACAAGTGTGAAAAGTCCTATTTTAACTCCTGAAAAATAAGCAGTTATCCATAACCCTACTGGAATAAAGCTAAACAATAAAGTTAAAAATATCACTACAGCAACAACAATAATAATTAAGAAAACTAAACCATCCATACCTTTGCTCCCTCCCAAATTTAACTAAATTTTTGTATTATTGATAATAATAACACCGTTATCAAAATAATGCAAATTTATTTTTTCTTTTTTACTACAATTCTTCTTCCTTCTATCTTTGTTACCTCAACTATTGAGCCTTTTTTTATAAATTGCCCCTCTGACACAGCATCTATTCTACTTTCATCAATTTTTATAGTACCTGCTGGTCTTAGAGATGCCACAACTATACCTTCTTTACCTATCAAGTTAATATCTGCTTTTGAACTAGTATAACTATCATCCTGACTTTTTGTAAGAACTAGCTTATTAAACATTGGGCTTTTTTGACCATACTTGACCATTATAAATATAAACAACCCACTAGTTAAGAATGCAGAAACCAGATATATCACTCCATGCATAACTGATTCTGATGCTAATAATATAGATACAACAATGCTTATTAATCCTCCTACTCCTGGTACTCCAAAGCCTGGTATCACTAACTCTATAAGCAATAAAACAATACCTACAACAAACATAATCACTGCTGCATACCCAGAATTTCCAGCTACTACACCTCCCCAGAAATATAAACCAAAGCATAATATCGCAAGGGTACCTCCAATACCAAATCCAGGTGTGAAAATTTCCGCAATTAAACCTATGAACCCTAATACAATTAATAACATTACGATAAATGGATTTGATAAAATACTCACTATAGTATTTTTAAAGTTATAGTTTGCAACTACTATTTTATTATATTTAACATCTAATTTTTCTAAAATCTCAGAGTAGTCACTTGCTATAGCATCTGAAAGATTAAGTCTTTTTGCATCTTCGTAGTTTAAATTTAATAAATATCCTCTTTTCACTACTCCCTCAATCTCTATATTTTTGTCTGCCATGGCAGCAACTAACTCATCATTTCTATTCCTTAGTTTAGCAGTAGCTTTTAGCATCTCTACCCATAAAGATAGTATTTTGGGGTTGTTAGGTATTGGCTCAGCCGAACCTATAGTTGCCCCTGGAGCCATTGCTACTTTATTAGCTGATATTGCTAGCAATACGCCTGCTGATTCAGCCTTATCATTTACATAAGATATGGTAGGGATATTGATTGATACTATTTCTTTTTTTATTTTTTCTGCATATTCAATATATCCTCCATATGTATCTATCTCAAATATAATAGCACTATAATTCTCTGATAATGCTAATTTGACATTATTCTTAACATATTCATAGGTGGCTTTGTTTATGTCTCCTTTTATTGGTACTACATATACATCACCCTCTGAATCGCTTGCATATACAAATCCTGAACATATTGTAAGTACAAACATCATCACAAATAAACATTTAATAATATTTCTAGATGCTTTCATAAAACACTCCCCTTTCCATAAATAGCCTTTTGATTATTATAATACAAGCAAATATTTTTTACTAGATTTATTTAATGAATTTTATTAAATTATTTTTAATAAATACTATATTTTGTAAATCGGCACTTATATTTTTGTTTATAATATTAGAAAACTAAGTAAAAAAATAAAATCTGAACACTATATATGCTCAGATTTTAGTAACTAACCTAATATTTTTTTTACGTAACTGCTAGCAATACTGGCGTCTGCTTTGCCTTTTATTCTAGGTACAAGTTTGCCCATAACTTTACCCATATCTTTCATGCTAGTAGCATTTACTTCATTTATCACTTCTTTAACAATAGCTTCGACCTCTTCATTAGACAACTGCTCTGGTAGATATTGCATCAGTATATCTATTTCATTGTAAGTATTTTGAACTAAATCATCTCTTGAGCCTTGCTTAAAGCTCTCTATAGCATCTTTTTTTTGTTTAATTTGCTTTGATATAACGTCCAAGATTTGCTCATCATTTAATTCTATACGCTCATCTACCTCTTTTTGCTTAATACCAGCTCTAACCATTGTGATAACATTCTTACGAAGTGTATCTTTTTGCTTCATCGATTGTTTAAGATCTTCTAAAAGCTTTCCTTTAAGAGACATAACTCACCTCTTATCTTCTTTTATTATTCTTTCTCCTAGCTGCTTCTGCTTTCTTTTTACGCTTCACACTTGGCTTTTCGTAATGCTCTCTTTTTCTAAGTTCTGAAAGCACTCCACTTCTAGAACATTGTCTTTTAAATCTTCTAAGAGCATTATCTAGAGTTTCATTTTCCCCTACTTTAATCTCTGCCATCAATTTCTCCCTCCCCTCGTTTACTGCTTTAAATCCTTAGGGACACAGTAAATGAAAATAGGCACTAAATCATTATACCTCAAATTCCATCTAAATGCAAATATGAATTACCCTGGAGGCCAATTTAAATTTCGACCACCTAAAACGTGATAATGCAAGTGATTAACTGTTTGACCGCCTTGCTTGCCACAATTATTTACTACTCTGTAACCATCTCTATCTATATTATATTCTTTAACTATTTTATTAATAGCAAGATGAATGTCTTTAATAATATCTAAGTTCTCATCTATATCATTTAGAGATTCTATATGTTCTTTAGGTATTACTAATACATGTACAGGTGCTTGTGGCTGTATATCCTTAAAAGCTATTACATTTTCATTTTCATATATTTTGTCACAAGGTATATCTCCATTTACTATCTTGCAAAATATGCAATCTGACATATTTTCACCTCCTATATTAAAAAGGGTTTTTGCATATTTAGGGATAATTTCAGTAACCCCTCATTTATATACTATTCTATAATCATAGCGTAAATTCCTTTATAAGAATAAAATTCTACAATTAACTTCAATTTATAAAATTACTTCAGTAGTTTTCCGACTAACACTTCATTTTGTATCCCACTTACATATACATCATGTATCTCGTGAAGTAGCTGTTTTTTGCCACTTGATAAAACCTCTATATAGTTTGTAGTATGCCCTTTTACCAGATCGCTACCAGTACTTTGTTCAAACAATACACTTACTGTCTGATTAATAAATCTCTGTAAGTAGTTATTAGTAAGTTGCTGTGCAATTTCTATTAATATTTTGCTTCTCTTATTTTTTACATCCCCACTGATTTGGTCGTCAAACTTCGAAGCTGGAGTCCCTTTTCTAGGTGAATATTTAAATACATGTATCTTGGAAAACTCTATCTCTTTAACAAAATTGCAAGTCTCTATAAAATCTTCATCTGTCTCAGATGGAAATCCTACTATAATATCTGTAGTTATTGCAGCATTCTCCATATATTTTCTGATCAAAGCTACATTATCTTTGTATTGCTTTGTTGTATACTTTCTATTCATTCGCTTAAGTATTTTGTCACATCCACTTTGTAGTGATAAATGAAAATGATCACATACCTTTGGTAACCTACTAAGCTTAATCATAAATTCTTCATCTATAAGTGTAGGCTCAAGAGAACCTAGTCTAATTCTTTTTAAGCCCTCTATATCATGTATCTGCTCTATTACATCTATCAAGCTACCTTCTTTTAAATCCTTGCCATATGATGCTAAATGTATTCCAGTAAGGACGATTTCTTGAAATCCTTTTTTGCAGAGCTTTTTAACTTCATCTCTTATATTGTCTATTTTCCTACTCCTAATTCTCCCTCTAGCATATGGTATTATACAATAAGAGCAGTACTGGTTACAACCTTCCTGTATTTTTAAATAAGCTCTTGTTTTATCATTAATCGCACCTATAGACAGCTCCTCAAACTCATCAATAGACATAATATCTCCTACGGCATTTATCTTAGTGTTTTCATTTATATACTCCTCACAGAACTCTACTATCTTTTTTCTTTCATTAGTCCCAAGCACTATATCTACATCTTCCATCAGACTCACCTCTTTAGGTGAAACTTGAGAATAACAACCAACAACAGCTATTATAGCATCTTCGTTGTTTTTCTTTGCTTTCCTTATAAACTGTCTAGATTTTCTTTCTCCTAGATTAGTAACTGTACACGTATTTATCACGTATATATCTGCGAATTCTCCAGGTTTTACAACTTCATACCCTGCTTTTACAAAAAGTTCACTCATAGCCTGTGTTTCGTATTGATTTACTTTACACCCTAGCGTAAATGTAGACACAGTCTTTTTTCTGCCATATCTATTATAAAAAGTATCATTATCATTGCTCAAATCAACCTTGTTCATAGTTTCCTCCTAAGAAATAGCTTTCTCTCTTGTTATTAACAGTATAACACTATTTTATTCATAATATAATCTACCATATTATTTGTAATTATTCAACGGTATAATTGTACTTAATGATAATGATTTGAAACTTTAAAAACATGTACGCTAGTTTTTATATTGGATTTCTGTCAACCTCTTCGCTTTATTTGCGTGTAACTCTCATAGAAAAAAACAGCACCCCTATCTAGAATTCTAATAAATTTGTCATCAATCTATGGTAATAACATATGTTATCCGTTATACAATCATACAAAAAAGCAAATAGGTAATCTATAAAATTACCTATTTGTCTGTCTAATTATTATTTAATTATACTATCTATTTTAGCAATCATATCGTTGTTCATCTTCCACTCTAAAGCTTTTAAGTTGCTTGAAAGATGTAACTGTTTAGTAGCTCCTGCAATAACAGGGCCTACTGTTTTTTGAGCTATAAGCCAGTTTAGTGCTATTTCATTAATCGGTTTACCTATTGTTTCTTCAACTTCTCTTGCTTGTTTAAGGTGCTGAGATAATCGTTCTCCTTGAAGCTCTGGATTGTTACTTGCAGCCCCCTTATCAAATATAGTTTTGCCTGCCAATAATCCTTGCATTAGTGGACTGTATGGTAAGAAGAACTGTCCGTTAGATTCAAGGAACCCAAGTAAAGATTCTCTTACTTTGTATTGTAACGGTATATTATGATAAGAAGTTGGGTTGTGCTCAAGTATGTTGTATAGCCCTTGATGAGATACTACTTGAGCAGTTTTCATTCCCTCTTTAATCATCGCTTGAGAATAATTGCTCACACCAATATATCTAATTTTGCCTGATTTTTTTATATCAGCTAATGCTTCAAATGTTTCGTTGATATCTGTATTTGGATCAGGCCAATGAATTTGGTATAAATCTACATAGTCAGTTTGTAAACGTCGTAAACTATCCTCTATTTCTTTAAGTAAACTTTCTTTAGTCAAATTATTCGTTACATTGTTACTATCATCCCAAACAAGGCCACATTTGGTCGCTAAAAATACTTTATTTCGTTTACCTTTAAGCGCTTCACCTACTACAGTTTCGGAGTGACCAAGCCCATAAATTGGCGCGGTATCTACAAAATTAATACCGGCATCAATGGCTTGATGAATCACTTTAATAGCGTCATTTTTAATAAAATTTGGCCAATCGCCTTTACCTGCAAACTGCCAAGTACCAAGACCTAGCACTGATAATTTATCTTCGACTAAATTAAACTTTTTATAATTCATATTTGAACCTCCTATTAAGTAATAATTTAATTTATATATTAAACTTTAATTATTCATTAATAACTATATCTATCCTATTTAAAAAATACTTCTCAAGCTTATCCCATTTATAAGTCTTTAGGTTCAATCATAGATATGTAATATATGCAATTATGTATCTATGTCACTATGTCATGACATGCGTATTTACTCTTATATTTTACCTTTAATAATAATAGGGTTATTTACAGGAAATATTTACTGTAAATTTACTCCTATCTCCACGATAAGCTGCAATAGAGTATTCTATAGGTGTTCCCAAGTGATTTAAACCGATTGAATTAAAAATCTGTAAAGGAAACCCTTTTGGTATACACAGATGTTTACTTTCATATTCTCCAGAGACTGATGCCTCTATTGTCCTCTTCATATGAGTGATTTTTGTTTCACGATTAGTAGATAAGAAATCATAAAGAGAATGTTCTTTTTGGTATACATCATATATTTGATGACAGTACTTACCGTTTAAGTAAGTATCCACTATAACAATCGGTGTATCATCTGCGAACCGTAGTCGTTTTAGCTTTATTACTACATCATGCTCTTGAATATTAAGTGCTTCTGCAACATCTTTAGAAGCATTGAGTATCTTTTTTTCAAGAATAATTGTTTTGGAAGTATATCCTTTTCTAATCATTTGGTCGCGAAAAGGCTCAATACGTGCAACAAATTCCTGTTCAATCTTTGGCTGAGAGATAAAGGTACCTTTACCTTTTACTCGATATAAATGTCCTTCATTCACAAGCTCAATAATTGCTTGCCTAACAGTTGTTCGACTTAACTGTAGTATCTCAGTTAACTCTAATTCCGCGGGTAACATATCTCCCGGCTTAAGGATACCTTGGCTAATATTATTCATTATTAATTTTTTTAGCTGGTAATATAGCGGAACAGGAACATTTTTATCTATCTTAGAAGCAGTAAACATATTAGCTCTCCTATCGTTTTAATGTTAGTTATTATTTTTATACTAGTATTACGATACCATATTATAATAACAATAACAATAATAAAATAAATATGTTAAGAAAAAACTCCCCACGTAAAGTGAGAAGCTCTTAATTATTACTTTTTCAAATCTTCCATTATCTCAAGTATCTTTTCTACGTCTTTTGCTGAGATGTTTTTTTCTTTGAATTTTAATGCTAAATTGATATAATCCATTCCTATTTCTCTAATCTTTTCTTCTGCGGAGTTAGCATCATATAAGTCATTGCCCATAAGGTAGTCTGTGGCTACGTTGAAGTAGTTTGCTATTTTGAGTAGTGCTTCGTAGCTTGGCTTTCGTGCATTTGTCTCATACATTCCTATTATTGATGTACTTACTCCTATATGATTGGCTAATACTGATTGAGTAATATTTCGATCTTTTCTTAATTGTTTGATTCTTTCTGAGATCATGTTACTCCCCCCATAAAATAAATTATCACTATTAGTTTAATTTTATTATAACCAACAGTGATAATTTTTGCAACCACTTTTACATAATCTTGCATTTATTTTGCTTTTTTTTCTATTTCTTTTATCATGTCCTTTATCTTTTCATCTGATACTTTATTACTTTCAAGTTTTTTTATTAATTCTAAATACATTTCATTAGACTCTATTATCTTTGCTGTTTCGAATTTTGGCTGGTAATAATCTTGTCCTGTCAAGTAATCAATTGACACACCTAGATAGTCAGCTATTTTAATCAATACACAATGTCTTGGCTCTCTCTTATTTGTTTCGTACATTCCTATTGATGAAGTACTGATATTAAGCGCATCTGAGAGTTGCTTCTGAGTGAGCTTTCTTTCTAGCCTCTTTTCTTTAAGTCTTTTACCTATCATAGTAATCCCCCATAATTATCACTATTAGTATATATTATTATTATAACCAAAAGTAACAATTTTTTCAAGGCACTTTAAGTGAGAATCAATGTAATATAAAGAAATATACAGTAATTTCAAGAAAACGCAATATAATTCCATAACATGAATAATTTCGACTCTTGAAAAAAATTACTTAAAGTTGTATTATATTAGTAGATGATAGTTTTGAAAGGAGATATATTATGGCTAATCATATCACAATTTTGAGAAAAAAAGCAGGATATAAAAATGTCAAAGAAGCAGCCTCAGCTCTGGATATTAGTTCAAGCATGATCTATCAAATCGAATGTGGTTACAAGAAACCAAGTGCAAGCTTAGGAATGAGAATGTGCCACCTGTTTGGCTGTAAGTTAGAAGATATTTTTTTACCCTACACTATCACCGAGCGTGATAATCCAATCCAAGACCCTCAATAATTTACTACAAAACAATTACCCATACTGGAGGATTTACTATATGAGAGATTCTGTTAGAGATTTATTTGTAAAAAAGATGATTAGACTAGAGGACATTGAAATCGAACTAGATAAGTTATATAAACTTGCAAAAGAAGCAGCTAATTCGAATCATGATGATTTTATGGAACATATAAGAAAAATTAGAGAATACGATACTACTCTGGCTATTCTATATGAAACTGAAGAACTAAAACTGTGTATTGAACGCAAACCATTACTTAAATTGCGTAATGACCTAGTAAAAACAGGATTACATGAATTCATTTAATTTTATTTCCCTAGTTCCCTTTGTTTTATAATCGCAAAAGAGGCAGTCCTTATTGGACGCCTCTTTTGTATTTATACCATTATAAATTTAACTGTCAAGTTCATACATAATGACTGCTATTGTCGCAAGCCCTGCTGTCTCTGTTCTGAGTATTCTATTACCTAGAGTAACTATTGATGCTTGTTTTTCTCTAAGCATATTTATCTCTTCTTCTTCAAAGCCACCTTCTGGACCAATAACTATACCTATGCTCTTTGCATCTACTGTTTTTAGTAGATTTTTTATACTATTTTTCTGCTCACATTCATAAGGCACTATTATCTCATCCAATTTTTCCATATCTTCTAGCAATTCTTTAAATGTAAGAATATTTTTTACGCTAGGTATTATTCCTCTTTTACTCTGTTTTGCTGCCTCGTAAGCTATCTTATTCCATCTATTCACTTTTTTATTTTCTTTTGATATATCTTTTATAACCGATACACACCTTTTAGTTTGAACTGGACATATCTCATTCACTCCTAATTCGACTGCTTTTTGGATTATTAAATCCATCTTTTGTCCTTTAGTAAGTGCTTGATACAGTGTAATTTTGATATTACTTTCTCTTTTAATATCACATTTGGATAGTATTTCACACATAACATCTTTATTGTTGATTGCTTTTATTTCTGCTATATATTCGTTATCGTTACCATCACATAGTGATATTTGATCTCCTATACTCAATCTAAGCACATTTTTTATATGCTTTACATCATCACCTTTTATTGTCACCCTATTGTCTACAAAGCTATCTTCTATAAAAAATCTATTCATGCTTATCTCCATCTAGTTTTGATACTATACATGCCCATTCACCCATGGTTGTTTCTTCTATAATTGTTAATCCGTTATCTTTTAGTGCTTCTTTTACTTCCTGTATTTTATCTAATATTATTCCTGAAGCTATAAATACGCCGTCATCTTCTAGGAACGTAATTATATCTTTTGATATTATCTTTATGATTTCTGCCACTATATTTGCTACTACTACATTGGCTTTACAATCTATCTGTTTTAGCATATCTCCATGCTTTATTTGGACTGCTCCTGTAACACCATTTTTTCTGACATTTTCTCTAGCTACTTTTACACACTCTTCGTCTAGATCAACTCCAACTACGCTCATCGCGCCTAATTTTGCTGCTGCAATAGATAATACACCTGTTCCACAACCTACATCAATCACTGTGTCTAAACTATGCACATGCTTCTCTAACTCTCTTACACACATTATTGTTGTTTCATGAGTTCCGGTTCCAAATGCTGTTCCTGGGTCTATTTCTATTACTATTTCGTCAACTTGTTTTTCGTACTCTTCCCACGAAGGCTTTATCACAATTTTTTCACCTATCTTTTTAGGTTTATAGTACTTCTTCCATGTTTTTGACCAATCTTGATTTTCTATCTCTGTCGTCGTTACTTCTGTAACATGTCCTAATTCTTTATTTTTACAAAACTGAGGTATTTTCTCCACGTTTTCTATTATAAGCTCTATTTTATCTTTTAAATCCTCACTTTCTTCTAAATAACCTTTGACTATTACTCTCTCAAAATCTTGGTCAAGTAGCTTTGTATCTATGTAATCCCATGTCTCGTTTTCGCTATCAATAATATCATTAGGGTCTTCTATTACAAGTCCTCCTACTCCAACCTCATACAATATATTTGATACTATTTCAACGGCCTGTGTAGTTGTTTTTATTTGTATTTCAGTCCACATCATATTTTCACTTCCTTTGATTTTATCTTGACCAGATAATGTTCTTGTTGTTATTATACCCTATATACAGCTAAAAAACCAGCCTTCATATGCTGAAATTTAAAAGCATTATACTTTAACGCTTTCTACATCCGTTATATTAATGACTTGTCATCAATATATCAGACTGTAGTAAAAGTTTAAGTTGGGGGCGTGTTAAAATTGAGTAACAGAGCTTACTTAGAGGTAAGTAAACAACGGAAATTTTAGGACAACGCAGAAATTGGGCTTTTTTCTACAGTTTGAGGGCTGTCGTATTAGACAGCCCCCTCAAAATTACTTATCAAACATATCCTTAACTTTGTCAAAGAAACCTTTCTTTTGCTCGTATACTTTCACTCCTGTTTCTTTGGCAAATTCTCTTAGTATGTCTTTTTGAGTATTGTTTAGATTTTTCGGTACTTCTATGTTCACTTTTACGTACTGATCTCCTCTACCATAGCCTCTAAGACTTTGTATCCCCTTGTTCTTAAGTCTAAACACTGTCCCTGTTTGTGTACCTTCTGGTATCTTGTACTTAACTTTACCATCTAATGTTGGAACTTCTACTTCATCTCCTAGTGTTGCCTGAACGAAAGTTATTGGATACTCACATATTATATCATTACCTTCTCTTTTAAATATCTTGTGCGGTAACACATTGATGTAAATATATAAATCTCCTCTTGGTCCACCTTTTTCTCCTAGTTCTCCTTCTCCTCTGAGAGGTATTACTGAGCCAGTGTCTACACCTGCTGGAATTTTAATTGATATCTTCTTAGTTTTTTTCTGTTTTCCTGTTCCTGAACATGATTGGCATGGGCTCTCTACTTCTTCTCCACTTCCATTACATGCTTCACAGGTTTTTACGTTTACAAACTGACCAAAAGGTGTGTTCTGAGAATATCTAACTTCTCCACTTCCACCACATTTCGAACATGTTTTTTTGCTAGTTCCAGGCTTAGCTCCTGTTCCATTGCACTCTTTACAGTCCTCTGATCTTGTTACTTCTATTTTTTTATCTGTCCCAAATGCTGCTTCTTCAAAAGAAATTGTAACTCTATATTTTAAATCAGCACCTTTTTTTGGACCAGCTCTTCTTCTGCCTTGTGATGAAAATCCTCCACCGAAGAAATCTCCAAATATGTCTCCAAATATATCCCCAAATCCTTCAAAGCCTTGAGCATTAAAACCACCTGCTTGACCATTAACACCTGCATGGCCAAATTGATCGTATCTTTTCTTTTTTTCAGGATTGCTAAGTACTTCATATGCTTCGTTTATCTCTTTGAATTTAACTTCAGCTTCTTTATTGTCTGGGTTTAAATCAGGGTGATATTTTTTAGCTAGTTTTCTAAATGCCTTTTTTATTTCTTGTTCACTAGCCCCTTTTTGCACTCCCAATATCTCGTAATAATCTCTTTTTCCCATTTTATCACCTTTTCATATCTATAATAAGTTATCCAAGACTATTATATGCTAATTTTATTTATTTTTCTATTATTAATATATAATTCCTATAATATTCTTTTGGATAGTTAAAATAGGGCTGTCTCACACCCTGAAACAGCCCTCTGGGGATGTCTTTCAGACACCCCGAGGTTTGTTTTATTTATCGTCATCTACTACTTCGTAGTCAGCATCTACTATGTCATCATCTTTAGCTGCGTTGTTTTCTTGCCCTTGTTCAGCTTGCCCTGCTTGCTGTTGCTGAGCTTGTTGTTGATATAATTTTTGTGATATTGCATGGAACTCTGTAGTCAATTCTTCTGTTTTTGCTTTAATATCATCTATGTTATCTGTTTTTAGTGCTTCTTTTAATGCAGTAGCTTTAGCCTCTATTTTAGCTTTTTCATCATCTGATATCTTACCTTCTAAATCTTTTAGTGTTTTTTCTGTTTGATATACTAATGAATCTGCATTATTTCTAACCTCTATTTGCTCTTTTTTCTTTTTATCTTCTTCTGCGTGCATTTCTGCTTCTTTAACTTTTGATTTAATCTCATCTTCACTTAGATTAGTTGAAGCTGTTATAGTTATTTTTTGCTCTTTTCCTGTACCTAAATCTTTTGCTGATACATTTACTATACCATTTGCATCTATATCAAATGTTACTTCTATTTGTGGTATTCCTCTCGGTGCTGGTGCTATACCTGATAACTGGAATCTCCCAAGTGATACATTGTCCGCAGCCATTTGTCTCTCACCTTGTAATACGTTGATATCAACTGCTGTTTGGTTATCAGAATAAGTTGAGAATATTTGGCTTTTCTTTGTAGGTATTGTTGTGTTTCTCTCTATTAGATTTGTACAAATACCACCTGCTGTTTCTATACCTAATGATAATGGAGTTACATCAAGTAACAATACGTCTTTTACTTCTCCACTTAATACTCCTGCTTGTATTGCTGCTCCTAATGCAACACACTCATCTGGATTTACTCCTTTATGTGGATCTTTACCTGTTAGCTTCTTAACTGCTTCTTGTACTGCTGGTATTCTTGTTGATCCACCAACTAATATAACTTTATCTATATCTGAAGGACTTAATCCTCCGTCTTTTAACGCATTTCTTGTTGGTGTTAATGTTCTTTCTACTAAATCTGCTGATAATTCTTCAAATTTAGCTCTTGATAAATCTATATTTAAATGTAATGGACCTGATTGATTTGCTGTTATAAATGGTAGATTGATATTTGTTGTCATTACTGTTGATAATTCTTTTTTAGCTTTTTCACTAGCTTCCTTTAATCTTTGTAATGACATCTTGTCATTTCTTAAGTCTACACCATTTTCTTTTTTGAAGTTCTCTGCTAAATAATCTATTATAACTTTATCAAAATCATCTCCACCTAGGTGATTATCTCCTTTTGTTGATATAACCTCAAATACTCCATCCCCAAGTTCTAATATTGATACGTCAAATGTACCTCCACCTAAGTCAAATACCATTATTTTATGATGCTCATCATCTTTATCTAATCCATATGCTAATGATGCTGCTGTTGGCTCATTTATGATTCTTTGTACGTTTAAGCCTGCTATTCTTCCTGCATCTTTTGTTGCTTGTCTTTGACTATCTGTAAAATACGCTGGTACTGTTATTACTGCATCTGTTACTTTGTCTCCTAGATAATTTTCTGCATCGCTTTTTAGCTTTTGTAATATCATAGCTGATATATCTTGTGGTGTTAGTGCTTTTCCATCTATATTAACTTTATAATCTGTTCCCATTTCTCTCTTTATAGAAGTTATTGTTCTATCTGGATTAGTTATTGCTTGTCTTTTTGCTGTTTCTCCAACTAATCTTTCTCCATCCTTTGTAAATGCAACTATTGATGGTGTTGTTCTATTTCCTTCTGCATTTGCTATAACTACTGGTTCTCCACCTTCCATTACAGCTACACATGAGTTTGTTGTTCCTAAATCGATTCCTATTACTTTAGCCATTTTTATATCCTCCTAAACTCTTTTTTTAGACACTTTTACTACACTTGGTCTTATAACTCTGTCATGTAATTTATAACCCTTTTGGAATACTTCTGTTACTGTATCCTCTCCATCTTCATCTATTGTATCTTGCATTACTGCATGATGAAGGTTTGGGTCGAATTTGCAATTTAAAGCATCAATCTCCTCTAATTCATTCTTTTTAAATATTTCAAGAATCTGTTTATAGACCATTTCGATACCTGTATATAAGTTTTCTTTTTTTGATTCTTCATCGACTGAATCTATAGCTCTCTCCATATTGTCTAATGAACCTAATAAATCTGTAATGAGTGATTGATTCGCATATTTATAAATTGATTGTTTTTCTTTTTCTACTCTTTTTTTGTAGTTTATAAAATCTGCTTGAAGCCTAACATATCTATCCTTTAGGTCTGCTATAATTTTATCACTATCTACTTGCTCTTCTTTTTGCTGATTTTCTGTTTCTTGATTTTCTTCTTCACATGAGCATTCACACTCTTGATTACACTCACACTGTTTAGCATCTTCTTTTATATCTTGGTTTTTGTTACATTCACACACTTTTTACACCCCTCTTTTGCTCTTTTTATGTATGGCTAAGGTTTACTTCTATAAAGGTGTAAGATTGGATTATCCTACACCCATTAATCAAAGAAATATTTTGACAATATATCATTTATATCCATAGCCATGAGTCTTACTATAGGGATAACTTTAGAATATTCCATTCTTGTAGGACCTATTAATCCTATTTTTCCTATAGTTTTTCCATTCATTTTATATGTTGCTGTTATCAAGCTACAATCTTTTATTTCATTATGGTCATTTTCACTACCAATGATGACCTCTATATCATTTTTATTGCTCTCCTTTAACAGCATATCTATAACTGTCTGCTTATTTTCAAGAAATGAAATAATCTCTTTTGCCTTGCAGATATCGTTGTATTCAGCATGGTTAAATATTTTATTTACTCCATCTGTATAATACTTGATTTTATCAAAGTCATCTAATGTGCTATTTATAGTTGGAAATATATCTGATACAATATGACGTAAATCTTCCATATTTTCTATAAACATATTCATTATTTCTTCTTTTATTGTTCTTGGCAATTCATTAATATTTTTGCCCTTTAGCTTAGTATTTAATAAATTTGTTATTATATTCAGTTGTTCATCATTTACTTCATATTGAAGCCTAATTATTGTGTTTTTTACTACACCTGTGTCTGTAACAATAACAACTAATACTCTAAATTCATCTAACGAAACTAACTGTATATGTTTTAACTTGCTATATCTTAGGTTTGGCGCTATTGCAAATGTAGTATAGCTAGTCAAATTGGATAATATACTTAGGCTCGATTGAACGAGCTGTTCAACTTCATTTATACTGCCCAGCAGTTTGCTTTTTATGTTTTGTTTTTTCTCGTTTTCAACCTTCTTAAACTGTATTAAATTATCCACATATAGTCTATAAGCTTTATCAGACGGTATTCTACCTGCTGAAGTATAGGGTTGAAATAGATAACCTAATTCTTCAAGGTCTGACATTTCATTTCTTATAGTAGCAGCACTTACTCCTAAAGAGTATTTTTTTGAAATCGTTCTAGACCCAACAGGCTCACCGCTTGTTATATAATTGTGTATTATAGCTTGTAGTATCCTTATTTTTCTGTCATCTTTCATACATATCTCCTACCAATCTAATGCATTTTGTAGCGCCTTTGTTGATAGTATTTTATTTTATTAGCACTCTCTAGTGTTGAGTGCTAACACTTTCTGTTCTTAAATTATCATTGATATTGAAATTTGTCAATAGTTTTTTTTATTTTTTTTCAAAAACTATTACATTAAGTCACAAAAAATAGTATTAGACAAGTCAAATCCTCGTCTTGTAAGCTTTATTTTATTATCTTCTATTTTTAAAAGCCCTTCTTTTTTATGTTTTTTTAGTACATCCCCATACCTATCGAATATGTCTACTTTAAATTTACCATAAAAATCATCTATATCTATGCCTTCTGTCAATCTTAACCCTAACATCATATACTCAAATATTTTATCATCTCTTACTTCTATTACTTCTTCTATTGGTCTGTTACCTTCCTTCACCTCTTTGAAATAGCTATCAAAACTTTCTCTATTACTCCACCTACTATCATCTATGTTTGAGTGTGAGGCTAGCCCTATGCCGAGGTACGGCTTTAATTTCCAATATGTGAGGTTATGTATGCACTCAAATCCCTTCTTACTAAAGTTTGATATTTCATATTGCATATATCCCTTAGATTGTAAGTAATCTATAGATCTATGATACATATTTCTTTCTATATCTTCGTGTGGTAATGCTATCTGATCGTTATTGTATTTATGAAAGAAAGGTGTTCCTTGTTCAATCTTTAAGCTATACAGTGATATATGGTCTACATCTAATTTAGTTGTTTGTTCTAGCGTATATAAAACGTCATTTATGCTCTGCCTAGGCAAATTAAACATAATATCAAAATTTACATTGTCTATACCAGCATTTCTAATGATTTCGTACGCTCTATATACATCGTATTTATCATGTATTCTACCTATGGATCTTAACAGTCTATTATCTAAGGATTGTACTCCCATGCTTATCCTGTTTATCCCACTATTCTTATAAGCTGTTGCCTTATTTTTGTCTAATGAATTGGGATTTGATTCTATTGTTATCTCTGCATTGTTTTCTATAGTAAATATCTTACCAGTCTCATATAATATCCTCTGGATATATGAACTATCTATACTAGAAGGAGTCCCTCCTCCTATAAAAATTGTTGAGATACTATATTTGCTACTAAGGTACGAATAAATACTTATCTCTTTTATCATATGTTCTATATATTCTTTTATTATATTCTCTTGTTGAGGAAATGATATAAAGTCACAATAGTAACATTTGCTTTTGCAAAATGGTATATGAAAATATAAACTTAGTTGTTTCATGCTTGTTTTTATACTCCCTCTCAACAAAAGAGGCTGACTTAATAGACAGCCCCTTTATATTATTTTTTATTTTCGTCAAACTTCAGTACTACTAAAAATGCATCTTGTGGAACATCTACACTACCAACTGATCTCATTCGCTTCTTACCCTCTTTTTGCTTAGCAAGTAGCTTTTTCTTTCTAGATATATCTCCACCATAACATTTAGCTAATACATCCTTTTTAAGAGCTCTAATCGTCTCTCTAGCTATTATTTTCGAGCCTATTGTTGCTTGTATTGGTACTGCAAACTGATGCCTTGGGATTACGTCTTTTAATCTCTCACATATCTGCCTAGCTCTTTCGTAAGCTTTTTCTTCATGTACTATTATTGAAAATGCATCTACTGCTTCTTTGTTTATCAATATGTCAAGCTTGGCTAACTCAGACTCTTTATAACCTTTTAGTTCATAATCTAAAGAAGCGTATCCCTTAGTCTTTGATTTTAGAGCGTCAAAGAAATCGTATATTACTTCGTTTAGTGGAATCTCATATTTTATTGCTACTCTTGTCTCTTCTAGATATTCCATATTTTTAAATACTGCTCTTCTATTTTGACAAAGCTCCATGATTTGTCCTACATACTCTGTCGGTGACAATATAGTAGCATCTACTATAGGTTCTTCCATGTAACTTATTTCTTGAACTGGTGGTAAATTAGTCGGGTTTTGTATAGTTATCATTTCTCCATCAGTCTTCATTACATTGTATAAAACGCTAGGTGCCGTAGTTATGATATTTAAATCAAACTCTCTATCTAAACGCTCCTGTATTATCTCCAGATGCAATAATCCAAGGAAACCACATCTAAAACCGAATCCTAGTGCCACTGATGTTTCAGGCTCAAATGTCAATGCTGCGTCGTTTACTTGTAGTTTAGCAAGTGCATCTCTAACATCATTATAGTCTTCACCTTCTGCTGGATAGATACCACAGAATACCATCGACGTAACCTGTTTATACCCTGGCAATGGCTCTAGAGTAGGATTTTCTGTCTCTGTAATTGTATCACCCACTCTTGCTTCTCCTACATTTTTGATACTTGCTGCTATATATCCAACATCTCCTGCTTCTAACTTGTCTACTGCTACCATTTTAGGGCAGAATATTCCTACTTCTGTTACTTCAAACTCGCTACCTGTTGCCATCATCTTTATTTTTGTGCCTTTTCTAACTGTCCCTTCAACCACTCTCGTATACGCTATAACACCTTTATATGCATCATAGTATGAATCAAATATAAGTGCTTTTAGTGATGCATTTTTGTCCCCAGTTGGAGGTGGTACGTTGTCAACTATATCTTCTAACACATCTTCTATGTTTATACCATCTTTAGCAGATATAAGTGGTGCATCCTGTGCATCTAGCCCTATTATGTCTTCTATTTCTTGCTTAATTTCATCCGGTCTTGCACTCGGTAGGTCTATTTTGTTGATAACTGGAAGTATTTCTAAGTCTTGATCTATAGCTAAGTAAACATTTGCAAGTGTTTGTGCCTCTATTCCTTGCGCTGCATCAACTACTAGCACTGCTCCTTCACAAGCAGCTAAGCTCCTAGATACTTCATAGTTAAAATCAACATGACCCGGTGTATCTATTAGATTCAGTATATATTCATTTCCATCCTTAGCTTTATATATTAATCTAGTTGTTTGTAGTTTTATTGTTATTCCACGTTCTTTTTCTAAATCCATGCTATCTAATATTTGGTCTGTCATTTCTCTTTTTGTTAACAATCCCGTTTTTTCTATCAATCTATCCGCCAATGTAGATTTTCCATGATCTATATGTGCAACGATAGAAAAATTCCTTATTCTATCTTGTCTATTCATATTATCCTCCTTAGTTTTAATGGAAGTAGTCTTTTACAATTATACCATAAGATTATTTTAGATAAAATAAATATTATTTTATAACATAATATTTACACTTAAAAAAAGAGAAAACCATCCGTCTTTCTCTTTTTTGTTCTTATTTTATCACTTTTCTTATGGAATCATATACATCTTCAGCTTTTTTAATTATGGTATCTTTTAAATTATCTATTAATTGTTTTTCTACTGTATAGTTCTTGCCAAATATCGTTGCTGTGTATTTTTCATTCTTACTATCTATGTAAAATACTCTCTTATTTTTTATACCCATAAACTCTGAAAAACTATTGTCTACTATCACTATTCCTATTAGTAATAAATTTATAATAACCAATAAAGCCATGAATTTTTTAAATTTGTTCTTCTTTCTATTTTTATATCGCTCTATTCTACTATTCACAAAAATCACCACGTGATTATTATAGTCAATTTTTAATCATTGTATACTATTTTTAGTCTAATACACCAAACCTACCATCAAACGGAAAATATCTAAATACGGCTTTTCCTTTAACTGCATCTACTTTCACTGTACCAAAGTATCTACTATCTTTACTAGCTCCCATATGTCTATTGTCCCCCAGTACAAAAATCTCCCCGTCTGGAACTTTTATTTCTAAACTTCCTTCTGTTCTAATGTCTGATTCAGTATAGTTCTCCACATAAAGCTCGCCATTGACGTAAACATGACCATCTATTATTTCTACTTTATCTCCTTCAATTCCTACTACACGCTTAATATAGTCTTTGTTAGGATCATCTGGCGCTTTTATGACAACTATATCTCCTTGTTTTGGCTCTGTTAGTAGATATCCAATTTTGTTTGTAAATAGTCTGTCTTTGTTATGTAATGTTGGAAACATTGAACTACCTACTACGTATGTTGTATCAAATAAAAACATTTTTATAATAAATGCTACTACTACAGCTACTACTATACTTCTAATCCATTCTTTGATTTCTTTCTTAACTTCTCTCTTATTGTTCATAAATAATCCCCCCATTACATGGCTAAAAACATTATAACACTTTTATAGATAAATTAAAAGTTAACCTAATACATCTATAACGATAGGTTAACTTGTTGATATTTGATTATTTTATAATATTCTTTATTGCTACATCTAAAACATCTGCTAGTAATGTTGCAGTGTGATTTGCTTCTTCTATTGTATTAAGATTACTTCCTACCTCTAGTAGCATTGAATAATCACTTATAAACAAATTATATCGTCCATATGGTTTTATCACTAAACCTTTACAAAGCCCTGGATACATACGCTCTGATATTGACATTATGTATTTTGCAAACTTAGTAAGCTGGGTTTTATTTTTACAATCTGATCCTATAACAAATTTAAATGTAGCGGCTTTTTTATTATTTATATCTACCTTGGCTTCCTTTTTGGATCTACTTAGATATGCTGCATTAGATGGTATGCCATCTCTATGTATGTCAATTAGAAATTTAATATTTTTTTCTTTTTTCATTTCACTTCTTATTGTGCTTAATGATCTGTCATATGATTTATTGTAAGACGGTAAATCGTGATATGTTTGTACTTGTTTTATTTTATGGCCTTTTTTATTTAACTCATTTGCTATTATCTCCCCTACCTTCATAACACTGAATTCTTTCTTCTTTGAATGAAAATTGTCGTCTTTTATTGGTAGATATACTTCTGTAGCATGTGTATGATATATCAAAACATATGGCTTATCTTCATTTACAATTTGTTTGCTGTTATAACCTAGTTCGCCTTTAATTTTGTTTATGTCTGCCAAACTTATGCTTCTACTATTAGTTTTAGTAGTTTTAGCTGTTTTTAATGCTTCTTCTATTATTATCACATCTTCTAATATTTTATCTTTAGGTATGTCAATACCTTGCGCATCTTTTATTTCTTCTAGTAAGGGTGTTGTATTTGTTTTATACACTGGCGTAGCTATCTGTGGACCATCTAGCTCTTTGTTATCCTCTCCCGCTACTGCGTCTTTATCTGATGATGGCAATTTGCTAGCTATGTAATTTTGGATTCTATCGCTATTAAATATATATGATAATGCGCTTCTTATAAGGCTTTTTTGAGCATTATCTTCACAAACCTCTGCGTATGTAACCTGCATAAAAGAATTGCTAGACATTATAACATTTAAAAAAAAATCTAATCCTTTGTTGTCCAGTTTTTCTTTTGTTTCTATATTACTAACGGCTTGTACCGAACCTTTACTTGATATTATATTTTTAACACTAAAGAATCCAACTATAAAAATCATTAAACATATTCCTGCTATTGTTACATATTGTAACCCTTTATCTTTGATAAGTACTCCTTTAGACATAAAAACACTCCTCTGAAACATACTTTATCTGTTTACGTTTTCTTATCGTGAGTATATAAGATTATATTCCAGAGAAGCTATAATTATGTGTATAATTTTATTTATTAGTTAATGTATCTATTAACATCTTTAAGGTCTATTCCGTGATGCAGTGATATATTTAATCCGTTTGCTATGATAAGTGATATATCGTCTATTATAGTATCTACCTCTTTAGGTGTAACCATTAAATTTCCCATATATGGATTAAGCATTTGGGAAATCATTTGGTACTTTTCTTGATCCTCTAAACCCTCTAATAACCCATAGAATTCCCCACCTTTCTCTGTATGGTTTTTCATGTCTGTTATTATCAGATCTATAGTATCATTAACCATTGTAGCTGCATCTACTACTGTAGGAACTCCTATCGCATAAACTGGTACTCCTAAATATTCTTTGTTTAGTGATTTTCTATTGTTGCCAACGCCTGCACCTGGGTTTATTCCTGTGTCTGATATCTGAATAGTACTACTGACTCTCTCCATCTTTCTAGATGCTAATGCGTCTATAGCTATTACAACATCTGGTTTTGATTTTTCCACTATTCCTTTGATAATTTCACCAGTTTCCAGTCCAGTAATACCCATTACACCTGGTGATATTGCAGATACATCAGCCATTGTATCATCCTCTGTTTTGTTATACGCCTTAAAAAAATGTCTCGTAACAAATACTTTTTCTACTACCTTGGGCCCTAACGCATCAGGTGTAACATTCCAGTTTCCTAAACCTACTACTAAGCTTTTAGTATGCTTGTCAGTATTTATTAATGCTTTTAACTCTTTTGCTAACACTTGGCTTATTTCATCTTTTAAGTCTTGGTCAGCTTGCTTTAAAGCAGCTGATTCTATAGTTATATAACTTCCTATTTTTTTACCTAATTTTTCTTCTCCCTCTTTGTTTAGTACTTTAACTCTAGTTATCTTATAGTCTTTCTCTTCTTTTACATCAACCTCTACACCCGATATTTCTACATCTCTACCTTCTTTATAGAGTTCTCTACTCTCTATGGCTAAGTCAGTTCTGACTTGAAACACAATACCCACCTCACTTTTTTTGATTATTTTTATGTTTACTCTAATTTAAAAATTTATTCAAAAACACATATATTAATCTATCCCCTTATATATTTTATATGTATTAACCCTTGCTTTTTTATGATATTCGTGGTAAAATACTGTTTGTTAAGCTACAAAGGAGGTGTACTGATGGCTAATATTAAATCAGCTAAGAAAAGAATAAGTGTTATAAACACTAAAACAGCTCTAAACAGACAAAGAAAATCTGAAGTTAGGACATATATCAAGAAACTTGATAAAGCTATAGAGAGCAAAAACTTTGATGATGCAAAGATGTTATTAAGAACTATTGAGAAAAAACTTGATAAAGCGGTTGCTAAAGGAACATTCCACAAGAGTACTGCATCAAGAAAAATAAGCAGACTTAATAAAAAAGTTAATGCTGCTATGTAATAATAAAATGTTGAAAACTCACGTGAATTTTCAAAACTTCGGACTATAGCCGAAGTTTTTTTATTTTCTCAATAATGGGGTCAGGCTTGAATTGTTGAATAATTAATCTCTATTTATTGCTTTTGATATAGCTGACAATGAAATATTTAACCTCTTTGCTAGTTCTGTATTTGTTATGTTGCAATCTCTTTCAGCTTTTAGTATTATCTTTTGTCTAGCTTTTGATATGCTTCTTGCTCGCCCTTTTGACATTAATTTTTCTATTGTTATTTGTTCTTCTTTTACTACCTCATTTATAATTTCTTCTATATCTTTTTGTTTTCTTTTTTGTTTTTCTGCAGTAACTTCTTCTAGTATCTCATACTCTGCTTTTTCTATGTTTTCTATTTCCTTATCAATGAACTTTGTGTATTCCTTTATTGCTATTGTTTTATTTGGAGATATCATATTAAGCACAAAATCAATGTCTGCTAGTTCGCCTATACCTTTCTGATATTCTTTATAACTACTCCACTCGTACTCAATATCTCCTTTTAACATTGCATTTCGTGGATTCATATGTATATATTTTGTTAAGTACAACAAATATCCATCCTTTTTACACAATATAGCTTTATACCTCTGTTGGAACACATGTCCTGTCCTTTTATTCTTTTTGTTATATCTTTGTGTGTATACCTGTTGTATTCCTTGCATTATTTTTGATAACGGTGTTTTTGCTACCTGTATTAGCATATGTACATGATTGTCCATAATACAATATGCATATAGTTTAAAGTCATATTTTTTCTTATATCTATATATTAAATCTTTGTAACTCTTCTTTTCACTTTCTTCTTTTAATATGTATTCTCCGTTATTTCCTCTTACCATCACATGATATAATGCACCTTCGTAGTGGATTCTCTGTTTTCTAGCCATTTATTTTCACCCCTTTTGTTATATTATACCACCTATTTCGTCAACTTTTCAAGCCTGACCCCATTTGGGGAAAATGGGATATTTGCTTATCCCTTCATAGTCAAATCTACAATCAACATTTCTACTGCTATCCTACTGTCTTTAGAGCTTACTTTGATACTTTTGTCTGTTTGTAAGCACCTCATTAGTGCTTTGCTTAATTCATTTTTGGTAAATGATCTGCTCTGATCCATTAGTTTTCTAGCAATAAAGCTTTGGATTTTCATCTCTTTAGCTATATCACTATAACTATATCCCTTTAATGCTAGTAACTTCGCTTCTGTTAATAATCTAAACTGCCTTATAATCATATACATAATTTTAGGAATTGGTTCTTGGTTTATTATTATGTTGTTAAGCTCTTCTAAGCAAACTGTAGTATTTTTTAGACCTATTGCATCTACTAGCCTAAATATATTATTGCTTATGGATTTAGTTATAACCTTGTCAATGCCAGAGTCTATTACATCTTCTCTATCTATGTTATAATCACAGATTTTTATTATTTCATTTTTTACATCAAACATACTCTTGTCTAAACTTTTATCATAATAATTAATCATTGATATAAAGTACTCTATTGTAGCTGTACTTATTTTCTTCTTCCTTGATTTAAACTCTTTGTTAACCCAAGAATATAACTCTCTTTCATTTATTTTGTTAAGCTCTATTATTCCTCCATGCTTCTTTATGAGTTTTACTATCTTTCTTCTATTATCTACTTTCTCTACATTGCAATAAAAAATAAGACACGTGCTATTATTTGGAGACTCAATATAATCTAATATCTCCTGTGTGATATTTTCACTCGTCTTTGATAAAAAAACTTCGTAGTCCTCTATTACTACTATTTTTTTTTCTGACATAAACGGAAGTGTTTCACATGCATTTATTATATCAGATGGTTTTATATCTTCTCTTATATGTATGTAGTTTAAATCAAAAAAAGCTTTGTTTATGTATTTTTTGATTATTTCATTAAGAACGACTGTTTTGAGATAGCTTTCTATACCATAGCATAAATACACAGGTTTTAAACATCCTTTTTTTACATCGTCTAATATAATTTTGTAACTCATTATCCCGCTCCTTCTGCAAATTATCACTATACATATAATCGTTTTTCTAGTGATACCATATTTTTTACTTACAACTGAAATTATACCATATTCCTGTTCACTTTTCTTAAAGAAATTTGCTGTAGATTGATATTTTACTACTATATGTATCGGTTTTAATTATTTGGAGCATAAAAAAAAGATATTTTTTCAATATCTTTTTTTGAGTATTTTATTCTTAATCAACAGATGTAAATAATTTATAAACTATCTTCCATCCCCCTTCAATGCAAAAGATGGAATCAGGCTTGAAATATTGAATAATTATTTTTTTTATTTTTCGCTTTTGATATAGCTGACAGTGATATTCTATTGTTTTATTCCCGAGTTTAGTCTAGATAATAGTCACAATAAATCTCTTAATAATAAGCAAAATCTTACTTCCTATTCTCTATCTGTTAATCTTCTCCATATTAATTTGACCTCTTTCACAATGATTCACATAGCCTATCTTTTTATAAAGGCCTACTGCATTTTCATTTAATACATCAGCATGTAAAAAACTTCTTTTAGCTCCTCTTTCAATTCCCCAGTTTATACAATGATTTAATAGAAGCTTACCTATCCCTTGGTTTTGCTCAGATGGCTTGACTGCTATTAATCTTAACCATAAACAAGTTCCTTTTTCAGAATCAAATCCGTAAAGATTAACCAATGCTATTCCAACTAACTTTTGATTTTTTTCTACTACAAGTATATCACTTGTTGATGATTCATTCCACTGGGTTAATTTTTCTACCTCCATACCATCAAAACCTCTAGACAAACCTGCACAAGCAAATGTTATTTTACTTCCTAATGCATATTCTTCATTATTTATAGGTCTTACTTTGATGTCATTGCTTTTATATAGGATATCCTGAATTTTAAGATCTTGATTCCAAAAATCCATAAATTCACTAACAACTCTAAACCCTTGTTGCTCCATATCGGGTAAAAATGAAGGTGGAATAAATTCAATATATATAGTTTTTTTGAATTCATTTATTACTTGGTTTAGTCCTTCAATAAAACTTTCCTTATCATTACTAGCCCAATACACATGTATCTTATTATTTGAATTTCCTAACTTATAACCGAAGAATGTATCTTCTTTAGCTATCAATACATTAACTTCTTCTAGAACTTCTTCTATCTCTTCATTATCCATATATTTAAAAGAAGTATACTTAAATGTTCTATATGTATTTAAATCATAATTCATTAAATCAGTCCTTTCTGTAATTATAACTTAGCTGTCATATTCATTGTTTATAGTTATTCTATATGTCACCAGTCAGATTCTATACACTCTATAAATTCTAAACTACAATAGGTATTACATTTTTTATTTCTTATGGTTTGTAACATTGTTTCCTCCTTGATATTTTTACCTTTTTTACCATCAACAAATCTTGAAGATTTTAATACACTATCTCCTTTTATATTGCCAAATGTTATATTTTATACTTTATTATACATGGTTTAAGCAATACTTTCAATTTGTTTAATAAATTCTTTGGATTACTTTTCTACTATTATTAGTTGTTATTTTTAGATAACAAGATAACAGACTGTAGTAAATGTTCAAGTTCAAGGCGTGTTAAAATTGAGTAGCAGAGCTTACTTAGAGGTAAGTGAGCAACGGAAATTTTAACACGGGCACAGAAATTGGGCTTTTCTCTACAGTCTGAAAGTTATTATTTAATATCTTTTTTCCAATATCTTATTCTTAATCAACAGATGTAAATAATTTTGAAACTATCTTCCATGTCCCTTCTATATTTTGTAGATGATAGAAATTAACAAAATCTTTACCCATTAGATTTGTTTCTATCAAAGTTGCACAACCAACAACTCCTTGTTCATCTACATTAATAACTCTAGCTGTATATTCTTTTTCTGCTGTTTTCCCATCTACATCATTGAAAAACATCTCCGGTGAGTCACCTACTAATTTATTTCCTACTAGATTCCCTGACATTATAGCTTTTTCGTGAAATAAACTTCTCAATAATTTTGAATTACCTGTCTTTGTTCCTTCTATATATAACTGCATTACTTTATATATAGCTTCCACAGCTTTTAAATTTTTCATTGTAACCCTCCTAGTAAATTTTATTAAAAAAAGTTTGTTCTTCTGAAAATAAATATGATAAAATAATTATAAAAGACTATAGCTATATTAGTCAATGTTTATTAATATTTTAACTAAATAAATATACTTATAATTTTTATTTTAATAAGGAGATGATAAATTTGAGTCATTTTGAAATAGTTAGTAAAGTTGAGGCGGGTGTTGATTCGTTAAAAGAAATTCAAAGTATCGTATCTAATTATTCTGCTAATAATATTTTACTTATAACTGACAAAGGAGTTAGAGCTGTTGGTTTAGTCGATAAGGTGCTAGAAAATATAGATACTACTAAACATAATGTATTGATATTTGATGAAGTTATGCCTAATCCTACTGATACTATGATTGAATCTTGTGTAAATACTTATAAAGATCAAAATATTGACCTAATTATTGCTGTCGGTGGCGGAAGCGCTATTGATTCTTCTAAAGCAATAAACGTATTACTATCGAACTCTGGTCAAATCAGTGACTATGAAGGCATGAACAAAGTCAAAAATGAAACACTACCATTAATAGCAATACCGACAACTGCAGGTACTGCTAGTGAAGTAACTGGTGTTTCTGTTATTACTGATACTAAAAGAAAAGTTAAGATGGTTATAGGCGGAATCAATGTTAATGCTGATTTTGCAATAGTTGATCCTACCTTGACATTAGGTTTACCACCAAGCATAACTGCTTCAACAGGAATGGATGCTCTTACTCACGCTTTAGAATCGTATGTATCAAAATTTGCTACTGTATTTACTGATACATGTGCACTTAGAGCTATAGAACTTATATCTAATAATATAGAGGAAGCTGTGCACAATGGAAAAAATATAGTTGCTAGAGAAAATATGATAAACGCTAGTGTATTGGCTGGCTTTGCATTCAATTGTGCTGTTCTTGGTCTAGTACATGGTATTGCTCACCCATTAGGTGCTCATTTTAATGTTCCTCATGGTATTGCCAATGCTATAATGTTACCATATGTTGTTGAATACAATGCTCCTTTTATGGGATCTAAGTTAGAGAATATCGGTAAGGCTATGAATATTGATGGTGATATAACAGCTGAAAAAGTTGTTGCTAAAATAAAAGAACTTAATGACAATATTAAAATTCCTAGCTTATCTGATACAGGAGTTAAGGAATCCGATATTGATTTAATCGCAGATGCTACTATGAAAGAACCTAGTCTTTTTATGAATCCTAGAGAAGTAAAAATAGAAGAAGTTAAAGACATACTATTAAAAGCTTTAAGTGATAAGTAAACAACAGTATACGTATACGTTACAATAAATAAAATAACCTTTAACCTAGCCAAATAAAAATGATCGTTAATTTCTGTTATAATTATTAATGATCATTTTTTATATTTTCATGATATTAATATATTAAAAATAATAAAATTTATTTAGTTTATAATCATTTTTAATTCATTTAAACTTATCAGATTTACAAAACTCTTCTTTTTTATTAATAAACTTAATATGCACACAAAAATTGTATTCCATATAATCATTTTAAATACCTTAAACAATCCTATCAAACTGTTTTTGTTCATATTGTAACTAGTTATATTATAATCATCTTTAGTGATACTTATAGTTATCAACCCATCTGTATCTGTTCTAAAAACTTTTGTATTATACATACCTAATCTATCTATAACTGCTTTGTGTGGATGTCCATAAACATTTGTACCGACTGAGATTATACCATATTCGGGTTTGCTTTTTTCTAAGAATTTTGCACTAGATGACGTTTTGCTACCATGATGAGCAACTTTGAGTATGTCTATGTCTTCTATATCATTTATAATTTTTGATTCTGATTCTAGCTCTATATCTCCTGTGAACAGTATTTTAGTGTTAAAAATCTTCATTAACATAACTATTGATTTGTCATTAGCACTTAATCCTTTTTCATTGTTTGATTTGGGATATATTATCTCTATGTTTGAATTAGAATCAATACTTAATTTATCCCCTTTTTTTAGTATTCCTATATCTACATCACTTTCTTTTGCTTTAATTATGATCTCTTTTGACAGTTTGTTATTGTAATCTATATATGATATATATAGTTTGTCCACGGATAGATTGTCTAATATATAAGGTACTCCAGCACAGTGGTCTGTATCAAAATGTGATATGAAAATACCATCTAAGTGTGTTATCCCGCTTTTTAATAGATAAGGTACTACTACCTTCTCGCCTGCACTAAATGAGCCATATAATATCCCTCCTGAATCTATGAGATAGTTTTTATTCCCAAGCTCTAAATGCATGCAATCACCTTGTCCAATATCTATAAACTCTATCTTGTAATCGTTGTAAAGCATATCTGTGAGTCCGATGCATAACACCACTAATACTGCATATACAAAAATTACGCGTTTTATTTCTCTACTTAAATCCTTTAATTTTATATACCCAAATAACATAAAAATACCCATGTAATACACTATTATTTCTGCTGTAGTCAATGATGGCAATATCATATTTAAACCTAGAATTTTATATAGTAAAATACTCATATATCTAAAAGATAAAATCAAACCGCCACAAAGTATACCTATTGCAGAACATATTTTAATACTTATAAGTGAAACTATCATCATTATAAATAATATTACTATAATCAGTGATATCAATGGTAGTGCTATGAAATTTACTATGATAGCAAATATAGGTACTTGATTAAAATGATAAGCTATAACTGGTAATATACCTAATTGAACTGCTATTATTGCACTTATTGATGAATTTGGAACTACCTTTTTTATTACTGGGGTAAGTAATAACAACGATATCGCAGCTGTAAATGAGAGTTGAAAACCAACACTAAAAATCCATAGTGGTTTAAACATAAGTATTAAAAAAGCTGCAAAACATAGACTATTTATAGAGTCATTTTTTCTATATATTACATCTGCAAACATACCACACGATAGCATTATCAATGCTCTTAGTACAGATGGTGGATATCCTATCAACCCTCCATATAACCATAGTAGTATCAAGCATACAATCACTCTGATTCTCTTTTGATATATGAACAATTTTAATAAGTATAGTATTATAGCACTTAGTATCCAAACATGAAAACCTGATACAGCTATTATATGCGCCATACCTATACTTCTGATAGTTTTGCTATCCTTCTCACTTAACGCTGTTTTGTCACTAAATATAATCGCCTTTGCTATTTGACTACATTCAGGCGAAAGCGAGATATCCATACTTTTTTTTAGTTTTTCTTTAACGTCAATAATAAATTTAGGTATTGTTGATAATCTACTTCTTTCTATTATTTGTATGTCAACAGCTTTGCACTTTGTCATAGTAAATATATCATCCATCATTAAATATAATCTATAATCAAATAATTTGGGGTTCGTATTGGTACTCGGTAAGCTTACTTTTGATTTATACTCTACATAATCACCTATTTTAAGCTCATTATTTCCTATACATTTAAGGATAATTTTTTCGCTTACCTTTAAAAACTCCTCTTTATTTTTTATATACTCTGTTTTTACTATATAATTTGTACTGTACTCATTCTGCGATATTTTATCTGAAATAATGCCTCTAATTATAACCATATCACCATTAAAATTTGTCATTTCGCTCTTGTGCAAATTTAGCTGTATTACTATCATGCCTAGTAACGTAACAAGAATCAGAAATGTTATATTGTTATGCATATAAACTGTGATAAATACTAAAATACAACTAAGTATTATAACTATATATAAATCTATATCTATAAAAAAACCAGCTAATAATCCCAAAATAAAAAATATAGTCAACATTGCAAAAGGTTTTTTCATATCATCAGCCTTTCTTTAGAGAGTTAACTATATTTTATAATATTTGGTTGTTTTTGTATATATTCTTTTATATTCCATATTTCCGATGTCTCTGAACTGTATACCCACAACGAACGACCTTCCCTGTAGTGGTGCTATAGCACCCAATGAAGAGATGTGCGTAGCAAACGAAAAATATGTTAAGTAAAATTACATACGGAAACACCTTATATTTAACCTTAAAATTATCTGTATAGTTTCTACAAATTACTGTTTAACTTCCTTGTGATTATCAAGTTGCTGTTGTTTCTTAACTTTTGTACACTTTTTTATGCCCAATAGATCAAATCTCTATTCTATTGAATTAATATATCTTTCTTCTATCAAACTAGCTAATCCCTTTGCTCCAATATTATTCAAATGAATGCCATCAATAGTACTTGCACACCCTCTCTTATTACTTATATATTTAGAAAATGGTAAATAAGTAGTTAAAACTGTATCATATATAACATCAAAAGGTTCTTTAGATATGAAATATGCATTTTGTTCATTTTTTGCTTTAATCACCTTTTTTTGCCATGCATTGAAATCAATATAGTCAATACTAAACTCTTTAGTCAAAATATTTATAGCTTCATTAAAAATATCAACAGTATAATTTAGTTTCGTATTTAATTCTTCTCCTATACATGGAATGCTTACAATCTTAATATTTTTTGTGTAGTTTAAAAGCATATGTATTAATTGACGATATTTAGACTTAAATTCCTCCTTATTTTTACATGGTATGCTTCCCCGTTTAAACAAATAATCTGTTTTTATTCTCCATTTAACTGAGTATGTTCTTAGGTATGGTAGTAGTATATCATTTGCACCAATTTCAATTAAGTAATCGTTGTAATTTGAATTTTCCAAAGTATATGTTATTCGTTTGCAGACACCAATTAATGTATCCCCACCTAAACCATAGTTTTTAAATCCTTTTTTGCTTTTAATGTATTTTAAGTATGTAAGTCCTGGTCTACCCTGTGTAATACTATCTCCAAAGCATAAAACCATTTAATCCTTAACTCCTTTAACTATTTAAAATAAAATATTTTTCTATGATATAATTATATCATTTACCTCTATAGAAGTCTTCTCTAAACATCTGAAAATACAGCTAATTATTATAACTATATATAAATCTATATCTATAATAAAACATCTAATAATCCGAAAATAAAAATATAGTAAACATCACAAAAGGTTTTTTTATATCATCAGCCTTTCTTTAGAGTTTTACTATATTTTATAATATTTGGTTGTTTTTGACATCAATCGCTTTATATTTACTTAAACTATATTATTAGAAATACAAAAAATATAAAACCCGCAAAATCAATTATAGCTATTGCTACAACTAAATTCTTAAGATTAATATTTCTTGATGTAGATAATAGATATATTATTATAACTGCATCTATAATTATATAGTAAACACAAAAATATATGTTACTTAAGAATTTTACCAATAGCAACTTATTATGTAATAGTATTAGCATTAGTATCCATTTTCCTATGCTTATGACTTCTGTTTTTATTTCTCCTTCGCCATAATCTTCGCTATAATATCCTTGTGAATTCACTGCTTCCTTTATTATATCTTTGTCTCTATACATTTTTCCCCCTTTATAATTAAAATCATAGTCATTTCAAACTATATATCTTTATGTCATCTTTTTAATATACAAGTACATATAATACAAAACCTATGAGTGATAGTATTAGACCTGCTTTTCCATAATTCTTCAAATTTGCATTGTTAGAACATATTAATGCTATAGTTGTGATGATATTAACTATAGGTATAGCAGTAGCTATCAATATCAGTATCCAGCACCCCACGCTAACTGTATCATCACCTCCACCATAGTATCCATTTGATTTTGATGCATTATTCATCATTTCATAATCATTCATAAGATTCCCCCTATTTTATTTTAATACATAAAAAGAAACTAGTTAATTGTCAAATCTAGCTTCTTTTTTAAGTCATATTTTATGCAGTTATAACTGTTCCACTTTCTCCTTTTAATGCATCTTTTGCTTTTGCTAATGAAGCTATTAATGACTTCCTTCCTTTTTTCGATTCTGCAAACATCATAGCTGCCTTTACCTTTGGCAACATACTACCTGGTGCAAAATGTCCTTCTTCTATATATTTGTTAGCTTCTTCTATGCTCATAGTTTCTAAATCTTTTTGATTAGGTTTACCAAAGTTAATAGAAACTCTATCTACTGCTGTTAATATGACTAACATATCAGCGTCTAAATCTTCTGCTAATTTTTCTGAAGCTAAATCTTTGTCAATAACAGCAGCTGTTCCTTCTAAGCCATTTGCTGTCTCTATTACTGGTATACCTCCACCGCCTACTGTTATGACTATTTGACCTGCATCTATTAGCGTTTTGACTGTCTCTATCTCTACTATTCTCTTAGGCATTGGTGATGCTACCACTCTTCTGTAACCTCTTCCTGAATCTTCTACTACATTGTAACCTTTTTCTTTTACTAGTGCATCTGCCTCTTCTTTTGAATAAAACGGCCCTATGGGCTTTGTTGGATTTAAGAAAGCGTTGTCCTCTTTATCAACAACTACCTGTGTTACTATTGATGATACTGGACTTTTGATTCCTCTACGCCTTAACTCATCTCCCAGACTTTGTTGTATATGGTATCCTATCATACCTTGGCTCATAGCACCACAAACATCAAATGGCATTGCTGGTGTTACACTGTTTGCAGCTTCGTTTTGCAATACGATTCTTCCCACTTGAGGACCATTACCATGTGCTATTATCAATTCGTACCCTTCTTTTATAAGGTCTGCTAAGTATACGACTGTTTTCTTTATAACTTCTAGCTGCGAATCAGCTGTAGCTGGTTTTCCGCTCTCTTGTAGTGCATTACCCCCTAAAGCAACTACTACTTTTTTCAATTAAATCCCTCCTAATATAAATTGGGTGATGATAAATCAACACCCAATTTTATTTATGTGTATTGTTTATAATTATTTGCCTAAAGTAGCAACCATAACAGCTTTGATTGTATGCATTCTGTTTTCTGCTTCATCAAACACTACAGAATGTTTACTCTCAAACACTTCGTCAGTTACTTCCATTGCATCTATTCCATATTTTTCATATGTTTCTTTCCCAATAGTTGTATTTGTATCATGGAATGCTGGTAAGCAATGCATAAATAAAACTTCTTCATCAGCGTTCTTGATCATATTCATATTAACTTGGTATGGCAATAATTCTTTAATTCTCTTAGCCCATACTTCGTCTGGCTCACCCATTGATACCCAAACATCAGTGTAGATTACATCTACTCCTTTTGTTCCTTCTTCTACTGAGTCTGTTGTTGTTATCTTAGCTCCTGTCTCTTTAGCTATTTCTTTTGCCTTTGCTATCAAGCTTTCTTCTGGGAATAAATCTTTTGGAGATACGATTCTGAAATCCATACCCATCTTCGCTGCACCAATCATAAGTGAGTTACCCATGTTGTTTCTTCCATCTCCTACATATGCAAACTTGATATCTTTTAAGTGTCCTTTGTGCTCTATTATAGTTAAGAAGTCAGCTAATATTTGAGTTGGATGGAATTCATCAGTTAATCCATTCCACACTGGTACTCCTGAATATTTAGCTAAAGCTTCAACTTTATCTTGTGAAAATCCTCTATACTCTATTCCGTCGTACATTCTACCAAGCACTCTTGCAGTATCAGCGATAGATTCTTTTTTGCCCATTTGGCTACCTGTTGGTCCTAAGTATGTAACTCCAGCACCTTGATCCATAGCTCCAACTTCAAAAGCACATCTTGTTCTTGTAGACGCTTTCTCAAATATTAAAGCAACATTTTTACCTTCCATAGTCTTTTGCTCTGTTCCTGTATATTTAGCCCTTTTTAAATCCCTAGATAAATCTAATAAAAATTTTATTTCTTTAGGTGTAAAATCTAACAATGTTAAAAAACTTCTTCCTCTTAAATTAACTGGCATTTTAATATTCCTCCTTATATTCGCTTTTTCTAATTTATATTTATAATTTTGTTATTATAAATCATCTCTAATCAAAGGCATACTCATACACCTAGGTCCACCTCTACCTCTTGAAAGCTCAGAACTTGGTATGATGTGTGTTTTTATGCCATGCTCCTGCAAAATTTTATTAGTTACATGGTTTCTAGAATATACTATAACCTCCCCTGGAGATATTGCTAATGTATTTGAACCATCATTCCATTGCTCTCTTGCCGAGTCAATAGGGTCTCCTCCTGCACACCTTATCAATGTAACTGAATCTAAATTTAGATATTTCTTCAATATCTCACTTAGATCTGCTTGTTCTTTTGCTATCTTAAAACCGTTTGCGCTATTGATATCTTTTTTAATTGAATATACAGTGAGTGGTCCTTCTATCTCTGGATGTATTGTGAATTTATCGTAGTCAATCATAGTGAAAACTGTATCAAGATGCATAAATGCCCTTTTCTTTGGTATATCAAATGCTAATATAGTCTCAAAGCTCTCTTCACTTATAAATAAGTTTTGAGCAAACCTCTCTATTGCACCTGCATCTGTTCTCTGAGATATACCTATTGCTAATACTTTATCGCTTAAAACAAGCTCGTCTCCACCCTCTAATGAAAGTTCTTCATCTCTATTAAACCATATTGGGATATTAAAATCTCTAAATCTTGGGTGGTATTGGAATATATATTTTGCAAATATAGTTTCTCTGTTTCTTGTTTCTGTTCTCATATGGTTCAGCGTAATACCCGTTCCTATTGTAGCAAATGGGTCTCTTGTAAAATATAAATTTGGTAAAGGATCTAGTATGAATGGATAGTTTGATTTAACCATCTCTGAAAGTGATATTTTCTTATAAGATTTAAGCTCTTTTGTCCTTATACCCGACATCAATTTGTCTATTAATTCCTTATCATTAAACTGTTCAAGGTATTCCTTTAGTTGCTCTTTAACACCTATTCCTCTTATTCTTGATTCATTTAAAAACCGGTCTATAAATTTATCTCTTACTATCTCATCAACTATAGACTCAGCCATTAGATTTTCTAGGTACAACACTTCTACTCCATTGTCACTAAGCACATTTGCAAATGCATCGTGCTCTTTTTTTGCAACTTCTAGATATGGGATATCATCAAATAGCAATCTCTCCATCAATGCAGGTGTAATATTTTCTATTTCTTTACCTGGTCTATGTAGTAATACAGTTCTTAATGTACCTATTTCTGATTTAACATTTAAAGGTGTTTTTGCAGATTTAGTCAAAACTTTAGCCTCCCTAAAAATAATGATAGTCTTAACTAATTTGCCTCAATTTTGATTATATTAACTGCCCCAAATTTTGTCAAGACTTGTAGTTTGACGTATTTTTATAACTCATGCATTTTTATGCATTTTGCGTATATTGATAAGGTTTAATATTTACTCATTACAATTAATCGCCTCTAGATCTTTTTTT
The DNA here is from genome assembly GCF_056892235.1 of Abyssisolibacter sp. ZYX002. Taxonomy (NCBI): domain Bacteria; kingdom Bacillati; phylum Bacillota; class Clostridia; order Eubacteriales; family Clostridiaceae; genus Abyssisolibacter; species Abyssisolibacter sp. ZYX002. The sequence goes on along the minus strand of NZ_JARMXH010000003.1, from coordinate 443,073 downwards.
ACTTGTAGATTATATACTCATTTGAGTTATATTTATACATCAAAAATATTTATTCTTAACTATAATCTTCCCCATAAATAATATGTATATTCTCTTTTTCATTGATTTAAAATAGCACATTGACACAATAAAAATAGATGCCATAAAGACATCTATTATAAACCTATACTCTATATACCTTCATAATTTCACTAAGCTCAAATTCTACTCTACTTTCTGCTAAAGCTTCTCTTTTTATTTCCTTTAGATCATACTCAGGCCAAAAATGTGTTAATATAAGCTTTGTGACATTTGCTTTTGTAGCTACCTCAGCAGCTTGTTTTGCTGACATATGTGGAGTATCTTTTTTTCTATCTTTTTCTAAAACTCCTGCTTCACATAAAAATACATCTGCATCGCGTGCAAAATTGATAATATTTTGACTATATGCTGTATCAGCTGAATAAACAAAACTCTTATTATCACATCGAACTTTTATTGAATAACATTCAACTGGATGCATTGTCCTCTTAAATGTTACTATTAGTCCTTTTACACGTATTTCCTGTTCTTCTTTTATAGGCATAATATTAAATGATTCATTATAATTCATGAGTTGCAATATGTTCTCGTTGTCCATTGGTGTATATAGTGGCATTGATACTTTATCAGTTTTATCCATATTTAGTCCAATTGCATATCTCATTATAAATATATCGCTAACGTGATCTGCATGTAAATGAGAAATAAATATAGCGTCTATTTCATCTATAGGACAAACTTTTTTTAGATTAGATAATACTCCATTTCCACAATCAATCAATATCTTAGTATCTTTTGTTTCTATAAGATACCCAGAACATGCACCTCCTGCTGTTGGATAAGGTCCATTATTCCCTAAAATCGTTAATTTCAAAAAACGTCACCCCTTAAACTAATATTCACTATACATATTATGATATAACAATTATTAGTTTTTATCCAACATTTTATTTATTGTATTAGTTTTGCTTATAGCAGATACTATTAAATACGCTATAACACTCCCTAATATGAATTGTAATATATTTGCTGGTATGCTGAATATAGGCACTACCATATTTCCTTTTAGTATACCTCCTGCAAAATAGTATCCTATTATCATCCACACTCCTGCTAGTGACATGCCTAACATATTGTTTATGTTCATGTATTCGTTCTTTTTATTAGATAGTATTGATATTGTAACTATAAGTAATGGTATTAATATAATAGCTATTGTTATAATATGCTCGACTCTTGTTATCATTTTTGACAGCTCGCCTACACTAGTTAACTCAAACTTTTCTATAAGTAGCTTTGTTATATCTGGTTTTTTTAGTATACCTGAAAGTAAAGTCCTTATCCAAAATGCTAGACCAATCCACACCGTTATCAATGAACCACTAACTATTACTCTCATCTTCATTGATCTCTTATTTGAGTTGTGAGCTATCACTCCAACTATTAGACCCATAAGTCCTTTTATTATTAATGTTGGTAATGCCCAATGTGGGTATTCTAAGTACAAATCGGCTAATGCTGAGCCTAGTCCTCCAGCTATTGCTCCATATTTCCACCCAAACAATATCGCTGAAATAAATATCATACTATCGCCTGCATTAACGTATCCTTCTGTAAACGGCACTGGAATATGTGGTATTATTGCTGTTGCTACAAAGACCAGTGTAATACACAACCCACCAAAAACTATAAATCTAATTTTGTCTCTACTCATTATGAACCACCTCTACAATTGTATCGTTGTTTTCTCACTAATTATACTACAATACAATTGCATTTAGAATCGTTATAGCATAATCCAGCTATACGTTTTTCTTTTGTATGGGTACACTTATGTTATGCTTCTATTTCTTTCTCTCTTTTGAATATTGCAACTATACTTCTTCCTTTGCTGTTATTGTTAATTCCCACTAACTCCCATCCTTGATTTCCTAGCTCGTTTAGTTTCTCTTCATGTTGCTTTGTCAAAACCATAGATACCATTCCATGTGTTCTTAGATTTTCTATCTTATACTCAAATTTTTTCAAATTCATCACCTCATTATATTATTCTACCTAGCATTATACTAATTTATTTACAATAATTTATCAATATTTTATTTATAATTATCTCTAAAAGAAGTATAATATTTGTATTAACTACTGTGAGGTGGAGTTACATGAAAAAATATATTAGCTTTATTATTCTAATATCGTCTATGTTGTTTTTGATTGGCTGTTCTAATAAAAAACAAGAATATCTAACTCAGTATATAACTGTTGATTTAAAGCCAATTATAGATACTCAAAACGAGATTTTAGATGAGTACGAAAAGCTAACACAAAATAAATCCATAGAACCTGAGACGATGTTAAACGCTCTTGATAAGTCTATAATACCTAAAAGTAAAAACATTATTTTTAGCTTAGAAGGTATTCATAGTGAGTCTGCAGAAATAACTAGGATTCATAAAATTTTAGTTGATGGATATAAGCATCAATTTAGAGCTTTTATAACCTTTAGAGAAGGCTTATCAACAGATAATACTAATGTAATTTACTATGCCGAAAAATTGCTTGATGAAGCTAAAAAGCATATGTCCGATTTTAACAATGAAGTAGAGAAATTGAAAAATCTTAATTAACAAAGGGGGGCTTATTTATGACAGTAAAATTGTTTCTTGAAAATCCGTATATTAAACAAATCAAAGCAAATGTGGTTGATATAAAACACGAAGATGATAAATGCACTGTAGAACTTGACAAAACACTATTTTATCCACATATGTGTGGTGGACAACCTAGGGATAAAGGCAGTATTGATAATGTTAAAGTTATAGATGTAATCAAGGAAAATGAAAAAATAATACATATACTTGATAAAAGCATATACAATAAAGAAGTCTCTTTGTCCATTGATTGGCAAACTAGATTTGATCATATGCAACAACATACTGGCCAACACATACTTTCAGCATGCTTTAAAAAGTTGTACAACGTAGATACTGTAGGTTTTCACTTAGGTAGCACCTACACTTATATTGATGTAACTATGCATAACATCTCAGCTCAAGTTATTAAGAAAATAGAAAAGCTTGCTAACGAGGTAATATACTCTAATCTTCCTGTTAAAAACTTCGTTGTTCAAAAAGACATGTTAAAAGATATCCCGATCAGAAAAGAACCTATTGTAGACAAAGATATAAGAATTATTGAGATTGAAAGTATAGACTGCACTCCATGCGCTGGAACACATGTAAAAAATACTGGTGAAGTCGGAATTATTAAAATTAGAAAATGGGAGAACTATAAAGGAAATACTAGAATAGAGTTTGCTTGTGGTCAAAGGGCGTTGCTTGATTATGATAACAAAAACACTCAAATCAATAATATATCCAACTTGCTATCTGTGAAAGATACAGAATGCCAACAAGGCGTAGAAAATATTTTAAGAAATATGAATGAATATAATAAGCAAATCATAACTTTAAAAAAAGAAATTGCAGTTTATAATAAGCAAGCATTACTAAGCGCTAAACAAGCTTATAATAATGTAAATATTATAAAGCATATATTTAATGATGAAGACATTAATTTTAATGTACTTAGAAAAATTAGCCATGATATTATTAGTAATAATGAAAACTATGTTATAATAGTTGCTATAAAGTCTACCCATAAATGCCAGTTAATCATTGCCACTAGTGAAAATATTAGTTTAAGTGCTAAAGATATATTCTCTAGTGTTATTAGCATCATTGATGGAAAAGGTGGTGGCAACAATACTCTAGCACAGGGTGGTGGCACTAAGGTTGATAATTTGAGCCATTGTCTTTATATGGCTGAATCAATGATTAAAGAAATATTATAGAAAAGAGGATTAAAATGGCTATATACTATAGAAACAGAAATAGTAATAAAACTATAGAGGAAAAAGTAGCAGGTGTGAAGTATCTAAAATGGCTATCTGATTCATACTGCGGAAAGCTAACACTCAAATTTTTAATAAGAAAAAAACTTTTTTCTGTCCTTTATGGTAAACTACAAGACTCTAAATATAGTAAACGAAAAATCAAAGATTTCGTAGATAATTTTGGTATAGATATGAGTGAAGCTCTAAGAGAAAATATAAACGATTATAAGCATTTCAATGATTTCTTTACTAGAAAACTAAAAAAAGAAAGCAGAAAGATAGATGCTAGTAGCAATGTACTTGTATCTCCTGCTGACAGTAAGGTGTTTGCTTATGAAAACATAGACATAAATAATTTAATACAAGTAAAAGGATCTTATTATAGCCTTTATGAACTATTAGGTAATGATAAAAAGCAGGCTGAAAAGTATAATAATGGATCATTGTTTATATTTAGATTATGTCCGACCGATTACCATCGTTTTCACTTTCCTGATAGCGGTAGAATAAGCAAAGTAAAAAAAATTAGCGGAGAATATTATTCTGTTAATCCTATTAGCTTATCAAGTATACCTAAGGTTTATTGCTCTAATAAAAGACATATCTCTACTCTAGACTCTGATAATTTTAAAGATATATGTATCATTGAAGTTGGAGCTACTTGCGTCGGAACAATCGAGCAAACTTACACAAAAGAAATTGTTGGCAAAGGCGATGAAAAAGGTTATTTTAAATTCGGTGGTTCAACTGTGATAATGTTATTAGAGGAAAATGTCATAAAAATAGATGATGATTTAATTCAAAACACTAATGAAGGAATTGAAACCAGTGTATTTATGGGTGAAAAGATAGGAATGAAAGTATAGTTCTAAATGTATAAAAAACAGGGTCATTTGACCCTGTTTAGATTGATGACAAAGTCATCAAGATAGCAGACTTTAGTAAAAGTTCAATTTTAAGGCGTGTTAAAATTGAGTAGCAGAGCTTACTCAGAGGTAAGTGAGCAACGGAAATTTTAACAACAACGCAGAAATTGGGCTTTTGTCTACGGTCTGAACAGGGTCATTTGACCTTGTTCCCATTTACAAATCTCTCGTCTTATATAAAACTTGCGAAAGTATCATTGATATAATATACAATATTATTACTCCTAATACTGATAATAATGATATTTGATTGGCGTTGTACTTACTAAATGTCTTACCAAGCCAATTTGCAAAATTAGTACCTTTAACAAAACTTTCTATAATAGCTGGACTCATAATTATAATTAATGTTATTAACGAATTAATTAATTGTAATTTTTTGCCTCCAAATCTGAAATAAAATGGATAATATAGTGAAAAGTAAACCATAATTAACATTAAACTTATTAGTACACTCCATCCATTACAAGCTTGCCCCTCTATTGTATATAAATTATATGCCTCAATAACGAATACAGTTAAATTTGATACTACTAAAGCAATTCCTCCAATCAAAATTGTAGTTAATACTGTCGAAATGTATTTAGATATCACCACATCCTCCTTTTTGACCGGTAAACTACTAAAATATACTTCTGAGTTATTTTTATCATCATAACTATTTATCCAATACATACTTAAATATGTCAAATAGAATATCACCACAGGATAAATTAATATAGCTTTTTCAAATAGTGAAATTATCGGAATTCCTATCATAATTAAAAGTGGTATTAATTTTCTAATACATCTTATTAAAAATATATCTCTCATCAATAATCTAATCATATTGCATCAACTCCAGACCCTAAAAATTTTTATTGCTGTATATTCTTGCGGAAATAATGTAAGATATACATAGCATAGCTAGCAATATAGCTGGAATAACTGTATATATAATACTTTCACTAATAACCAATTTAGTTAGTATTGCGTCAATTAATGCTTTATTGGAGAAAAAAATAAATATTAAAACAAAAGACATTATCCATATAATTTTTGCTTTTTTATATCCTAACTTAAAAAACAAAGGGAACATAACACTTGACACTATTATAGGTATGCCTAATATTATAACAAAAGTTCTCAAATCTATTAATTCAAGTGGATTCATGGATACCTCCATCAGATTTAGAACCCCTAACAACTGAATAACAGCAAATGAAGATATAAGTGCTAAAACAAGAAAAATAATTACTCCTACATATCTTGATTTAACAAAATCTCTTCTTGTTATAGGTAGTGAATTCATTATAATTTCAACTTTACTCATATCATCATATATAAACGATGTTGATATAAATGTTAAAGCTATCACAAAAAATATTATTGGTATAAAATCAGTACCTTTTGTTTTAGCAAATACTAAACTCAGTAAAAATACAGATACAAGAGTCGTCAATATATTTCTCTTGGAAAATACTACTCTGATATCTCTCATTATTAAATTAAACATACTTATTACCCCCTAACAGTGTAAACCATTATATCCTCTAATGTTGCCTTTTCTATTACTGCATGGTTTCTATATAATTTTTTTATTTTTTCGCTATTTGTCAATGCCTCAAACCCATATGAATTTTTCCTTAGTCCAATAAAGTGACCCTTACTCTCTTCATTTATTAGCTCTAGACCACCTTTTATGATTGAATACTTTTCAAATATCTCTTCTTTTGACTCTGAAAACACTATTTGCCCTTTATTTATAAACGTTATATAGTCAGCTATTTTGTCTAAATCTGTTGTTATGTGTGTAGAGAAGAATATTGCTTTATTCTCATCTTCAATTAGTTCATATAATATATCAAGTATTTCACTTCTAAACACTGGGTCTAGACCTGCTGTTGGCTCATCCATGATTATGAGCTGTGCGTTATGTGATAATGCCACTGCAAGCGAAAACTTCATCTTCATTCCTTTAGATAGCTCTTTTATTCTTTTATCTCTATCTAAGTTAAACTGTAATAGATATCTATCAAATGCTTTATCATCCCACTCTTTATAAAATGGCGCTATGATTTTCTTCATTTGAGATATTTTTAAATCATCATAAAAATAGTTCTCATCATAGACAAAACCTATACGTTGCTTTACTTCTCGCTCGTATTTTATATTATCCTTACCAAAAATATTAATCTGACCACTATTTTTCTTTAATAAGTTCATTATTAGCTTTATAGTTGTACTCTTACCTGCTCCATTAGGTCCAATAAAACCCATTATATATCCTTTTTTCACAGTAAAACTGATGTTATCTAGTTTGAATTTATCGTAATCTTTACTTAAGTTTTTAATTTCTAAAATATTTTCGTTCATGTTATACCCTCCTAAATATCTTCAAATAAAATTGTAAGCATATCTATTAATTCTTGTAATGAAATCCCTAGCATTTTGCTTTCATTAACTGCTTCAGACAGTTTATCTTCTATAATTTTCATCTTTCTTTCTTTGAGTAACTCTTTGTTCTGAGGTGCTACGAATGATCCCTTTCCTCTTACTGTTTCTATAAATCCCTCTCTTTCTAATATCTCATAAGCTCTCTTGGTTGTTATGACACTTATTTGAAGCTCCCTTGAAAGCTTTCTGATTGATGGCAGAGCATCGCCTTCTTCTAAATCATTTTGCAAAATTAAAGTCTTGATTTGGTCAACTATTTGCTCATATATAGGTTGACTTGATGAGTTGGAAATTATTATTCTCATAATTCACCTCATTTCATGAAATCACACTGTGTATTTCGTATATACTGTATATATATTATATGAACAGTATATACACACTATTACTTTTTGTCAATACTTTTATAATAAAAAATAACACCTATGCTAAGGTGTTATTTAACGGTGTATTTAAATGTTAGTATATAACCTATTTCTTTTCCAGATCAAGTCCCATAAAAACACAACTGTAGTATTTTCCATTGCTAAAATTTTCTTTTGTTAATATTCCTTCCTCTACAAAACCCATTTTCTTATACAACCTTATTCCTCTAGCATTGTCTTCTCTAACTCTCAGGTTTATTTTGGTTATACCATTTGCTTTTGCCCACACTATCAAATAATTTATAAGATGCGTACCTATTGACAGACCCCAGCTTTCTTTGTCTATCATTATACCTAGCTCTCCTACGTGCTTAGTCTTTTTACTATTATTGCTTCTAAAATTGAGCATACCAATTATCTTTGAATTTATTTCTGCAACTATATATAGTAGATTGTCTCTTTTGCTGAATCTTTCCAGCATGTTTTGCAGCTCTTTCACCGATAATGAATATTCATCTTTACCAAAAGGCAAAAAGTCCGTTTGCCCTCCCCCTTTATTTAATAACTCAATTAATTCTTTAGCATCTTCTAAAGTGGCATTTCTTATTATTAGTTCACTCCCATTTTTGAGATTATATTTATCCATAATTTCTCCCCTTATATTGATTTAATCTATTGCTATACCCATAGCAATACTACTATAAAAACTTCCTTCCATGTAAAAATCTCTAGTTATTACACCTTCTTTTACAAAGCCTATTTTTTCGTATAACTTTATTGCTCTTTTATTGTCCTCTCTTACTCTTAAATTTATCTTTCTAATATCATTTTGTTTTGCCCATTGTATCATATAAACGATTAAATATTTACCTACCTGCATACCCCAGTATTTTTTATCTACACTTATCCCAAATTCTCCAGTATGCTTAATTCTTTCTCTGTAACCTGCAGCAAAGCTTAAATTTGCTATTATTTCTCCCTTTACTTTTCCTACTACGAATAACTTATTGCTAGATTTGTTACTCTCTTTAATCATGTTTTTTTCTTTCTCTTCTGTAATACCAAATTCACCTTCTCCAAAAGTCAGATAATCTGACTGACCTGCAACTTTATTTACGTAATCAATTAATGCTTTTGCATCATCCTCAGTTGCTTTACTTAGAACTAAAACATCTCCATTTTTTAATTTAATTTCCAAGCGTCTCACCTCATTTTTTATTCTTCACATTGTTTACATGTCAGCAAAGGCTCGTACATCATGAGCGCATGATTTTCTGCTACGTACTCGTCACCTACTACACTACCTTGAAGGTTGTACACTCTTCTGTTAATTAGGTTATGTCTAACATAGCCTCCCCACACTTCGTGCGTTATCTTATGCTCTTTTTCATATACCTCATATCTCTTTGTAGGTTCATGTGTACTGTGCCAGCTTCCTTCTAGATATTTGTCTGTTACTTCTAATTTAAGTTGAAATGCTACTGGTGTATCATTGTATATCTGCAAGTCTCTATAGTTATATACGCATGTCGCACCAGAACCAAAAGGTTGTGTTCTTTTTGTATCCGGAAATACATCGTAGCTATGTCTATATCTTTCCACTACTTTTAGAGGTGTATGAAGCGTCATGAAGTATATCAAATTAGACAGTTGGCACAATCCTCCTCCTGTACCAGTTGTATATTTACCATACTTTAAAAACATTCCATCAACATACCCTTTTTTCTTTGTAGGTTTTCCTATAATCCTCCAATATGAAAGTGTCTGCCCTGGGTATACGATTATACCACTGAGTTTCTTGGTTGCTATTTTTAAGTTAATTACTTTGTTTTCTTGTACCCACATATCTACATCTTTAAGTTTTCTATAAAGTGGTGTTTTATGGGTATAATGAGTATAGCTAAGCAAGTCTTTTGATTTCACTCTTGCAAACTTTTTATGTGATAATAGCCATTTAATGTATCTTTTATATGTATAATAATTTTTACCTAAAAATATTCTAAAACTGCTTCTGTTTTTTGGTTTATATGAATGCAAGATTAATCACCTCTTTTCTATAATTTTAAAAAAAGAGCCTACTTTAGAGACTCTTGATTGATGACAAAGTCATCAGGATTGCAGACTTTTGTCTACGGTCTGAGAGTCTACTTGAGAGACTCTTTTTTATCTATGCTAATCTTTGTTTTATATAAGCATCTACTTTTTTTCTATCTGCAGCTTTTATTTTCATTGATACATCTCTACTTTTACTACCTAACCATTTAAAGCTACCTTTTTTCTCCTTTGTAGTAAAAGTCAATACGTAATACCTAGTTACTCCCTTTCTATTTTCCTTTGACTGTTTCGCACTCCATTTATATGACCCTATTCTATCCCAATTGAAGCTACCTTCTTGTGTAGATACTCCTATATCATTTATATAGTCTTTATCAGCTCCTTTTAATATCCAAAATACACCTATACTGAACCAAAGTATTGCATTTAGTAAATACACTGAAGCATCTAGCAGTGTTTGATTACTCGGATCAGGTGTATATGTTAGGTATCCTCTAAAATATCTATAAGCTAGATATATAAATACAACGGAAAGAATCATTAACAATGAATTATACCTTCTCAAACCTTTTACATATGCTTTTTTTAGTCTCAACATTACTATAAGCCTAAAACCTATAAGTGAAAATATCAGACTTCCAAAAATTATAGTGCTTGGAGTTATCCTCAAATCGTCTCTTCCTTTCTTTATTGGTACTTTATATATTTTTATCACCAATAATATTATACTACGTTAGAACTCTTTTTTAAACTAAAAATGTCTATGTTCTGTTCTAGTTATTATTTCATCCTGTAATTCTTTGTTCAAATTATTGAAGTAATCGCTATACCCTGCTACTCTTACTATTAGATTTTTATACTCCTGTGGATTAGCTTGTGCTTTTTTAAGTGTATCTAGGTCAACCACATTAAACTGGATATGGTGACCATCCAATTTAAAATATACACGTATTAGTTCTTTCATACTCGCGATTCCTTTTTCGCTATGCAGAAGATCAGGTGTAAACTTTTGATTTAATAGCGTTCCTCCTGTTTTTAAATGATCCATTTTAGAGGCTGATTTTATAACTGCAGTTGGTCCATTGACATCTGCCCCTTGAACTGGAGATATTCCCTCAGACAATGGCATCCCAGCTTTTCTACCATCTGGTGAAGCTCCTATTACACTTCCAAAGTAAACATGACATGTAGTTGGTAGCATTTGTATTCTGTATTTGCCACCATTAACTGTATTTCTATCATCTACTGCATTATAGAACATATCAAAAGCTATCTGCATGATCTCATCAGCATAGTCAAGGTCATTGCCATATTTAGGTGTTTTAGTTACTATTCTATTTCTTAATTTTTCATTCCCTAAAAAATTATCATTGAGTATATTAACTAATTCTTTTATCTTTACTAGTTTATTATCATACACATGATATTTGATTGCTGATAGTGAATCTGTTAAACTTGCTATTCCCACGCCTTGTATATATCTTGTATTATATCTTGCTCCTCCGTTATTATAATCTCTCCCTTTTTTTATACAATCCTCTATGACTATTGACATGAATGGAGCAGGCATATACTTAGCATAAAGCATTTCTATTATATTGTTACCCCTTATTTTTATATCTATAAAGTATTTTAGCTGTTTACCAAATGCTTTAAGTATATCATCAAACGTAGTATGCTCATTCATTTGACCAGTTTCTAAACCTACCTTTTTTCCTGTTCTTGTATCTAATCCATTGTTAAGTGTTATTTCTAGTATCTTTACTAGGTTAAGATATCCTGTTAGTATATATGATTCTTTGCCAAAGCACCCTACTTCTACACACCCACTAGTACCTCCACATCTTGCATCTTCTAGACTTTTCCCTTGCCTTATTAACTCCTTTACTACTGCATCTGTGTTAAATACTGATGGAAAACCCATTCCTTCTCTTATTACTTCCAATGCTTTTTTTATAAAATGATCTGGGTTTTTTCTACTAATTTGAACATTTGTACTTGGCTGTAATATTTTCATATCACTTATAACTTCTAACAATAAATATGATACATCATTTACTCCATTTGTCCCATCTGGCTTAATTCCACCAATATTTATATTACAAAAATCTGTATAAGTCCCACTTTCCTCTAATGTAATACCTACTTTAGGAGGTGCTGGCTGATTATTGAACTTAACCCAAAAGCACTCTAACAATTCTTTTGCAGACTCTCTTGTAAGTGTACCTTCTTCTATCTCTTTCTCATAAAATGGATATAAATGCTGATCTAGTTTTCCCGGGCAAAATGAATCCCATGTGTTTAATTCTGTTATTACGCCTAGATGTACAAACCAATACATCTGTAAGGCTTCTCTAAACGTTCTAGGTTTATTAGCTGGAACATAATCACATATGTCTGCTATATCTAATAATTCATATTTCCTCATTTCATTTTCTTCTTTGTATGCCATCTCTTTTGCTAAGTCAGAGTGCCTTTTTGCAAATATAATTATAGCATCTGCACAAATCATCATAGCTTTAAGTTCTTCTTGTTTATCAAACGCATCTACATCTGAAATATAGTCTATATCATCTAAAGCTCTTTGTATCTGTTTCTTAAAGTCCACAAAACCCATTTTGTAGATTTTATTATCCGCTACTGTATGTCCTGGAGCTCTTTGTTCCATGAATTCTGTAAATATACCAGCATTGTAACATTCTTTCCACTCGGATGTCATTTGCTTAAATATCAAAGCTCTCATGGATTTATCTTTCCAGTAAGGTATTATTTGTGATTTTTGTTGTTCTAAAATCTCATCACTTACTTTAAATAATATCTTTTGTCTATCATTCATAATTTTTAAATCTTCTAATGTGTGGCAACAAAGCTCTGGATATGTTGGCGTTGATTGAGGATACTCTCCCCTCTCGCCAACTATCAATTCATGATTATTTATGCAGATGGTCTTATTTTCCATCACATGCTTAAATGACAACGCTCTTAACACTGGTATAGATACTTTCCCTTGATATTTTTTGTATGCCTGTGTTGCTAATACAGCTCTTTCTATAGAAATCTTAGGCTCTGATGAAAGACTCTGTTTTCTTAATTTTCTTACTCTTTCATTCATTTTCTATCCTCCTATCTTAACATTTAAGTTATATTTCTTTAGATATGAAGCTATTTGTTCATAATATTCATGTGAACGTGTTTTAATATCATTTAATGCATAATTTCTACCAAGTTTTGTGTATTTGTCTTTGAAAATATTATGATAAGGTAGTAAAAAAACGTTTCTTTGATTTATTGAATTTAAAAACTCTCCTATTTTTAATATATTTTCTATGCCATCATTTATTGTTGGTATTATAGGTATGCGAATCCAAATATTTTTTGAGTGTGTGATTAGTTTTTGTAGGTTTTTTAGTATCTGTTTATTACTGTGACCAGTGAGTTTTATATGCTTTTCTTCATCCATATGTTTTATATCATATAGGAATAAATCAACTTTACCTATTATTTTTTCTATATCTTCTTCACTGCAGTAGCCTGATGTATCTATGGCTGTATGCAATCCTTTTGACTTGGCATGATCTAATAGATTGTTCAAAAAGTCAATCTGCATCATTGGCTCACCTCCAGAAAAAGTAACGCCTCCTCCTGATTCTTCATAAAACATTCTATCCTTTATGACTTCATCTATTATTTCTTTTACTGACTTACTATGCCCTAATATCTTTATAGCCTCTGAAGGACATTGACTTTCACATTCACTGCACATACTGCAGGTTTCAAAGTTGACACTTATATTACTTTGACTTTCTGTAAAGCAACCATTTTTACAGTTGTCTACACAAGATTTACAACTAATACACTTTTTATCATCATAAGTTATTTCCTTGTATGTATTTTGGCTCTCAGGATTATGACACCATATACAATCCAGTGGACATCCTTTTAGAAATACTGTTGTTCTAATACCAGGACCATCGTTGATACTATATTTTTGTATATTAAAAATCATACCATTCATGGCAACACTCCTTGTAAAAATATGGACATTTATTTACTTTATTCTTTAATCTTATCTTACAATATTTCAACAATTGACAATAATAATCCTTTTTATCTAGATATATTTATAGGGTTTACTTATTGATTGTATTATGTTACAATACTACCAATATAAATTTAGAGAGGTAATTAGTTATGAACAATTACAAAAGATTTGACGGCCTGTAACAACGTTCTCGAGGCCCTCCATTTGTTTGTTCCTTAAATTAATAATAGACTAAAATGGAGGATTAAATAGTGAAAAATAAAATATTATATGATAAAATTAAAGATTATTTAAACGTAGATTTTAAAGGTTGGGATTTCAGTTATATTAGTGATAAAATGAAAGAATTCCCATTACCTTGGAACTATGCTATTGAAGTAGAAAAACATCTACACAGTAGCAACGCTATGCTAGATATGGGAACTGGCGGTGGTGAGTTCTTATACTCATTAAAACCTTTACCAAAGTTGACATGTGCAACAGAAGGTTATAAACCGAACATAAAAATAGCTAGAGACAATCTTAAGCCGTTAGGCATCAAAGTATTTGAAGTTAATGATGATGAAAATCTTCCATTTGATGATTCTAAGTTTGATTTAGTAATAAACAGACATGAATCTTTTAATGCTAATGAAGTAAGTAGAATCATGAAAAAAGACGGAATATTCATTACTCAGCAAGTTGGAGGTATGAATGATTCTGATATAAACTCTATGTTTGGTGCAAAGCAAAGTGAATATTTAGATATTTGTTTATGTAAATTTTCTGAGAATATTAAATCAATAAAACTTACCATAGTTAAGGAAAAGGAATGTTTGACTAAAGTAAGATTTTATGATGTATGTGCTTTAGCATATTATTTACTAAAATGCATACCTTGGCAGATAAAAGATTTCTCTGTTGATAAGTATTTTGATAAGTTAGTCTATATAGACAATGTAATAAAAAGACAAGATTATATTGATTTTATTAGTCATAGATTTATGATTATAGCACAGAAATAGTGTATAGGTAAATATAAAATCCTATGAAAAGAAAAGTACTTTTTAAAATATCTTCTAGCGAGTGGGGATTGGTGTAAGCCCATAAGATTATTAAAGAGGAAGAGAGTCTTTGAGGAGTTTTCCTGAAATAGCAGTAGGGATAAACGCATGCCTGCGTTATTGGTTAGAGTGGGGACATCTCGATAATATTTTATACGAGATATACCCAATTAGAGTGGTACCACGGATATACCCGTCTCTTTGTTGAGGCGGTTTTTTTGTTATATTTTACTTAACACGAAAGGATGTTTTTTATGAAATTAATATCAGAAATTTTAACATTGATTTTCAAAAAAGGATTTGTAAAAGCTGGTTACAATGAAAAATACGGCATTGTCAATTTATCAAATAGACTTGATTTATGTCAATACCAGTGTAATGGGTGTCTTTCTGCTGCTAAAATCTACAAAAAATCACCTATAGACATCGCTCATTCTGTTGTGAAAAATATAAAACCCAATAGTCACTTTAAAGAAATAAGTGTAGTAAAACCTGGTTTTATAAATATAACTCTATCAGATGACTTTATAACTGATTACATCAATGATATGTATAAAGATGATAAATTAGGTTGTGATAACGAAAAAACACCTAAAACCATCATTGTAGACTATGGTGGCGCAAATATTGCTAAACCTTTACATGTAGGACATTTACGTTCTGCTATTATTGGCGAAAGCATTAAAAGAATAAATCGATTTAAAGGACATAATGTAACCAGTGATGTTCACTTAGGTGACTGGGGACTTCAAATGGGCATGGTCATAACTGAGCTTAAGGAAAGAAAACCTCATCTGCCATATTTTGATGATAATTATGATAGACATCCATCTGAGCCACCACTTACTATTGATGAGCTATCTGACATTTACCCTACTGGTAGTAAAAAAGCTAAAGAAAATACAAAGGTAATGGACGAAGCTAGATTAGCTACTGCTAAACTTCAAGAAGGTCATAAAGGGTATATGGCTCTATGGAAATATATATATGATATATCTATAGCTGATTTAAAGAAAAACTATGGTAAATTAAATGTACAGTTTGATCTATGGAAAGGTGAAAGTGACTGTCAAAGCTGTATTCCTAAAGTGGTAGATTATCTAAAACAGTGTGGTATAACAGAGGTGAGTAATGGTGCTTTGATTGTTCCCGTAGAACTTGATACTGATAAAAAACCAATGCCTCCTTTTATGGTACTGAAATCTGATGGTGCCGCTTTATATAGTACTACTGATTTAACTACTATATATCAGCGTATTGATGAATATAACCCTGATGATATAATATATGTCGTTGATAAAAGACAAAATCTACACTTTGAACAAGTTTTTAGGTGCGCTAGAAAATCTAATATAGCAAAAGATAACTTATATCTTAAATTTATCGGTTTTGGAACCATGAACGGTAAGGATGGAAAGCCTTTCAAAACACGTGATGGAGGTATAATGCGTCTTGAAGATGTCATCAAAATTCTTGAAAATGGTGCTAGAGAAAAACTTTTAGCAGGAAATGAGAACTATGATAATGAGTTAATAGATGATATTTCTATCAAAGTAGGATTAGCTGCTTTAAAATACTCTGATTTATCTAATCAATTCACTAAGGATTATGTGTTTGATCTAGAGAGATTTACTAATTTTCATGGTAAAACAGGACCATATATACAATACAGTATCGTAAGAATGAAATCTATTCTTAAAAAAGTAGATGTATCCGAATGGTCTAACCATACTATTTCTAACCCTCAGAGTGAAACTGAAATGAATATCATGCTAAAATTAATCGAGTTTAACTCAACGATAGATATAGCTTATAGAGATTATTCTCCTAGCAAAATATGTGATTATGCTTATGAAGTAAGTACTCTGTTTAACCGTTTTTACCATGAAACTAGAATTATCTCTGAAGATAATAAAGAGTTTAAGTCTTCTTGGATAAATTTACTGAGTTTAGGCATTAAGGTTCTTGAAAAATCACTTTGGTTACTTGGAATAGATTCTTTAGAACGTATGTAGGTAAAAAATATTTTTTTTTAAAATCAAAGGTTATCTAGTTTAAAAAGGTTGTTTAATATCTCTCTTTGCTCGCTATACCTCAACAAACTAGATAATCTTAAAATCAAAATTTATATTGACGCTTTTTTCCTAAAGATTTATAATAAAGTAATTGAGAAACTATTTTGAATTATTAGATTTATTTGAATTTACATATGAAAGGGAGGGGATTATACGTGCAAAAAATTGATTTAGAAAAATATTTACCAAAACTTAAACCATATACTGAATTACGACAGCAAGAAAATCGTTTTATGAGTATCCAACTGGTAAATGGTAACCTAGTAAAAAATGAGAAAAGAATCACTAGTGGAGTTTCTGCTAGAACTTTTAAAAATGGTTATTGGGGGTTTGCTTCAAATCCCGTTGTCAATAATGAAACTATTGATGAGGTATTAAATATAGCCAAGAAAAATGCTGATTTTCTGGCTTCTAAAGGGGATTTGAACTTACCAATGCATGAAGGGAAAACGATAGCAGAAAGTCACGATTATTCTACTAAAAAGAAAAGGCTCTCTCAAAACCAATTGATAGAATTTTTGAATCAAGTAGATAAATATATTTTTGAAAAGTATCCTAACTTAACTTCTAGAGCGATTATATTAGCATGTGTTGACATGGAGAAGAACTTAATTACATCTCATGGAACTACATCTTATTTAAATTGGCCAAGAACAAATATATATATTGAAATGACAATGACAAACGATGATGGGCCAAATAGTATGCTAGAAAGTTTCGGTGGATTTGGACACTTTGAAGATGTTTTTGAATCAATTGAAGATTTGAAGTCTGGTATTGACACATTGTACACTGAATTGTCTGCCAAAAACAATGGTATTATACCAACTGCAGGTACTCATGAAGTGATTTTAGATGCTAGTTTAGCAGGTATATTAGCACATGAAGCATTAGGTCATACTGTTGAAGCTGATTTTGTGCGAATTGGGTCAATCGCTGGAGATTACTTAAACGAAAAGGTTGCAAGTGAATTAATCACGTTAGTTGATTTTGCTAATAGTTATAATGGAAAAATATTACCATGCCCAATATTTATAGATGATGAAGGGGTTGAGTCTAAAGATGCATGGATAATTAAAGACGGTATTTTAGGTTCTTATTTACATAACAGAGATTCTGCTTTAGAATTTTCAATGGAGAACACTGGTAATGCAAGAGCCTGGGATTATTCTGATGAGCCTCTTATACGAATGAGAAACACTTGTATTTTACCTGGATCTTCTAAGTTAGAAGAAATGATAGCTTCAATTGAAGATGGCTATTATTTTACTAAAACAAATAATGGACAAGCAGATTCTACTGGTGAATTTATGTTTGCAGTTACATGTGGTTATGAAATAAAAAATGGTAAACTCGGTAGATCAATTAAAGACACGACGATTTCTGGTAAAGCATTTGATGTATTAGCATCTGTATCAATGGTGTCAGACGATATGAAGTGGACACCTGGTGGGTTCTGTGGCAAGAAACAAATGATTCCTACCGCAATGGGTGGCCCTGCAATCAAGTGTAAAATCAATGTGGGAGGTCAGTAATGAATTATAATAATAAGTTAGAATACGCTCTAAAAGCTATGAAAAATGCAGGAGCTGATAAGGCTCAATGTGAATTGATTGTTAGTGAAAAACATGAGTTAAATACGCAAGCAGGAGAAATTAATTTATTTCGTACAAATGTTAATACAACTTTAAAACTTAAGTATATCAGAAACCAACAACAAGGTACTTTAACATTGAACAAGATTGATGATTTAGCAATTGATGAAGGTGTTAAACAGTTGCAATTGATAACTGATGCATCTCCAGTAGATGATGCTTATGATATTGCAGATAAATTAGAAGGTGAATTCATGATTGGGATATTAGAACCCGATCTTGATAAAATATATAATTCCTTAAAGGAATTTGCTTCTGAAATGAAGGATCAATATAGTAAAATAGCAGGTGATGCCATTTTATCCTTTGATCTGAAAAATAGGTTTCTTTCTAACACAAATGGTTTAAATTTAACTGAAAACAATGGAAGCTATAATTTTCAAATAGAGTTCACTGCAAAAGATGGTGAGAAGATAACTTCATTCAACTATACAATTGTCAGCATGACAGATCTTAAGAAAAAACTGATGGAAACTGGTTCAATTAGAACATTGCTTGATCAGTCAGTTTTAGAGTTAGAATCACAACCACTAGGTGATAAATTTGTTGGTGATATTATCATAACACCAGATTGTTTATTAGAATTATTAAGAGGTTATGAAGATATTGCTTTAAAAGATGCTCCAATTATTGGTCAAAAGAGTAAATTGCTTAATAAAATTAATAAATCAGTTGCAAGCGAAAAATTGAGTTGGTATTCTAATCCTAGAACTGTGAGTGTAGGCGAATGTATTACCATAGATGGCTTTGAAGCTAAAGATATGCCAATTATTGACAAAGGTGTACTTAAAAACTTTATGTTGACCCAGTACGGTGCAAATAAATCTAATCTATCTAGATCAAATAATTATGGTAACTATCATGTTATATCTCCTGGTGAGAAATCTTTAAGTGAAATTATAAAAAACGTTGATAAAGGTATATTGTTCTGTCGTTTTTCTGGAGGTCATCCTAGTAGTGATGGTAGCTTCTCAGGTGTTGCAAAAAATTCATTTTATATTGAAAATGGAAAAATTGTTCGCCCAATCAGTGAAACAATGGTCTCTGGTAATTTATTTTCATTGTTCAACGATATAAAAGCGATATCATCAGAAACAGTTGATGCAGGAAATACGTCTCTACCTTGGATTCATTCAACTGGTACAACTATATCAGGATAAACTAAATGATTTTATCATTAACTAAAAATGACCTAGGAAACTAGGTTATTTTTTATTTTATGCTTTTCATTATTTTTTATTTTAATATAGGATTTTATTAAATTTATGCATTATAAATAATATATCAGATGAAGCAAGTTTGTATTTATAGCTGTTTTTAATATAAACTCTTTAAATAATAAAATAAAGTTAGTCAAGTTTAAAGTCTGCCCCTTCGATCTTTAAATCCATTTAATAAAATTAATAATCTATGGCAATAATCTCAATTATATGTTATCATTTCTTTGGGGGTAAAAATTATGAACTACGCAGTATTTATTGTATTAGCAGTGTCTACTGTATTTTATTACACTATTAGATTTTATTTAAATAAGTATAAAGATTTAAACATACCGCTATTACCAGAAAGATATTATGATAACCCAACTTTAACTTTAATTCAAGCAATAATGACGATGGTATCAATATTAGCTGGCTATATTGTCACAAAGTTTTTTCTGGACTTATTCTTCTATTAATAAGGTAAAAACACAGCCTATAATATTAAGTAGTTGCTACCCAAAATTAAGCCAACATTTAAATCATAACTTTCCGATTTCCATCTTACTATTCTCTATTCATCAATGAATCTTTTTATAGCTGAAATAAAGTATGTACAAATAAAAATAACAAATACTATACTAAAGCTTCCTCCTATTATAAATCTAACAGATAATGCTTCTGCTAATACCCCGCCCAATCCCATAGCTAATGGTACAAGACTGGTAGATAGTGTCCTTTTAAATCCATGCACTTTCCCTCTCATATTAGTTGGTATATTGGCTTGAAGAGTTCTCTGAATTATGCTATTTGTAATAGCGATTCCAAAACTATGTATCGCAAGTAATAAAGTAATCACTATAAAATTATTTGATAATGAGACCATAACCATACAAACTGAAGTTATTAAACCACTAAAAAGAAAAATTGTTGACTTTTTTAGCTTTTTAAATGAAATCATCGTCACTGCAAATAATCCCACTAAAGTTCCTACTACTTGAAAAGCTATAGCTATCCCATATAGGGTAGGTCCTAATTGTTTACTACTATTAAAAAATGGCAGAATTAACATTCTCGCCATAGAACCAAAAAAATTAAGGCAGGCTATTATAAGATATAAATGCTTTAAACCACTAAGATTCTTTACAAATTTTATCCCAAGTTTTAAGTCTTCAAAAAAGCTCGTTTTATTCTTACTATACTTAATGTCAGGTATTTTTATAAAGATAGTACTTACTGTAGCATACAAATAACTTATACCATTGAATAAAAATAATATGGGTGCGCCAATAAGTTCGAATAAACTTCCTCCTATAGCATTCCCTGAAATTCTTATAGTGCTATTCGTAATTCTAGTAATTGAATTTGCTTTTATCAACTTATTATTTGGTACAATATCAGGCATAGACGAATTTATAGTAGGTCCAAAAAAACATCCGCATATTCCATTTATAACTCCACCTAATACAATCATCCATACTTGTATAAATCCAGCTATTGCACCAATACCTATAAAAACTATTACTAACCCTCTCATGCCATCTGTTATAATAAGTATTTTTTTTCGGTTGTATCTATCTACAACTACACCAGCAATAGGTGAAATAAATATACGTGGTAAGGTTACCGTCATCATTAATAGCCCCATCAGCCCTGTAGACCCTGTTACAGCAAGTATCCAAAACCCTAAAGCAATATCATATACGGTGTTACCAATATTAGAAATAAACTGTGCCTGCCAAAGTAATACGAAATTTCTCTTCCACGAAGCCTCTTTTATATCCTTACTTTCTATTTTTATCATATATTCCCCCTGCAATATGTTCCCTATATATCCAACTTTATCCTAAACATAGTAGCTTCGTACTTTCGTCCATTGCTAACACTGATATCTCCCCCGTGCTTAACAATAATATTTTTACTTATAGCTAGTCCAAGCCCTGAACCACCATCACTTTTTCTGACTTTATCTCCTCTGACAAAAGGATCAAATAAATGTTCTTTTACATCTTGTGGTATACCTACTCCGTCGTCAGCTATTTCCAGATAGACTTTGTCCTTCTTTCTATATAGTTCTATTCTTACCTTTGTATTCTTTGGGTTGTATTTTATTACATTTTCTAATATATTTGCGATAGCAGAGTTCATTAGATGGTTATCAAAACTAACATTAATAATTTCACTTGGTATGTTAAGTATAACTTTAAAATCTTTATCTTCCATTTGTTGATAATATTCTGCAACTATTTGACGTAAAAATTCTGTAAAATTATTCTCTTTTTTATAAACATTATAATCAACATTTTCAAGCTTCACATAGTCAAACATATCATTGATTAATTGATCTACTCTTTGTGATTTTTTATATATTGTCTCGTAACATGATTCTTTGTCTTTTTCTTTTACTATCCCATCTTTTAAAGCCTTTATATAACCTATGATAGTAGTCATAGGTGTCTTAATATCATGTGACACATCAGCAAGCAGTCTCATTTTACTCGCTTCTAGCTTCTTTTTTTCCTTCTGTGTTTTTTCTATAGTCCCAGCCATATCATTAAATGCATCACGTATAAGTAAGTATTCTCTCTCTGCTTTAAAATCAAGTCTCATGCTGTAATTCCCCGATGTCATTACTTTTATTCCATTCATTAATTTATGAAGAGGTTTGATAATCCTCTTTGATGTCCATCTCCCATAAAATATTGTATTTATTATGATACTAATAATTATTAATATCAATCCTGCAATTATTGGATCGTATACTGCCTTCATAAATTTATACGGTGCGTTTATAAAACTATAATTTACCTTTACACTATCTAAAGGAATTTTGACTACACAGTAGTAAGTCCTATCATCTTTTTTGAATTGCTGTATTGTGCCATGGTATCTATCATGATTGTTTTTGGTTATATCTAATATATTAAAAATATCATCCCTAGTATAATGTTTTATTATGTCTTTCTTATCACCTTTGACATAGATAACATCTAGTTTTTCATCCAATATTTCGACCCATCCACCAATATCTTTAATACTACTTATGTCTATGTTTTCGTAGTCTGCTCTGACAAGTTTAGAAGCTACTACTTTCATAACTTTATTATCTTGTATTTCTTTTGTTGTATAATTAACTACTCCTAGTACTATAATTAAAGAAGATA
The DNA here is from genome assembly GCF_056892235.1 of Abyssisolibacter sp. ZYX002. Classification (NCBI taxonomy): domain Bacteria; kingdom Bacillati; phylum Bacillota; class Clostridia; order Eubacteriales; family Clostridiaceae; genus Abyssisolibacter; species Abyssisolibacter sp. ZYX002. The sequence continues at coordinate 420,200 of NZ_JARMXH010000003.1, read as the reverse complement.
TTAACATGATAAATAAGGATAACATATAGTTCTTGACTATCAGAGCAAATATGCCCTTGTTCCTTGATCTCTTCATTAACTTTCACTACCTTTATTTAACTTAATATTATCTATTTTATAACCTAACCCTCTAATTGTTTTAATATAAACAGGTTGCTTTGGATTTTGCTCTATTTTATTTCTAAGATTACTTATATGCACCATTATGGTGTTATCATCACCATAAAATTGATCTTTCCAGACTTCTTCAAATATCTGTTTTTTTGTAAACACTCTTGATGGGTTTTGCATGAGCATTTTTAGTATTAGGAATTCACGAGATGTCAGTTCTATACTATTACCATCTTTATACAGTGTACAACTTGGTAAATCCAGTCTTAGGTTTCCAAGCTGTAGATAATCACTCTCTACTTGCCTCTTGGTATTATTGTACTTACTACATCTACGTAATTGAGCCTTTATACGCGCAATGACCTCCATGGGATTAAATGGCTTTGTCATATAATCATCTGCACCTAACTCTAAACCTAAAATCTTATCATGATGTTCACGTTTGGCTGATAACATGAGAATCGGTATTTTGTAATTTTCTCTTATTTTTTTAATCAATCTATAACCGTCAATGCCTGGCATCATTATATCAAGTATAGCCATATCAATACTCTGCTCTTTAATAAATTTTAGTGCATCAATACCATTATAAGCTTTCACTACTGTATATCCTTCTGATTCAAGGTATAGCTCTAAAAGATTTACTATATCTTTTTCGTCATCTACTATTAATATTCGCTCGCTCATAAAATCCTCCCTATTATTATATCTTCTACTATCATACCATACCTTGAAAATGAATACATTATTATATGTTGTTAATCAGAGAAGCAAATTTATCATATAAACTTCCTTCCATCATAAATATCTCATCTGCAATCTTTAATCCTAGCTTATGTGATATCAGTAACATTGCCATACCACTTTCATAATATTTATGTTTCGAGCAACCTAATTCTTTCGTATCCTTAATAGCTTGATCATAATTCTCTTTATCTGCTAGAATCTCTAATACTTTCAACTGAACATAGTAGGCTGTTCCTTCGATTAGTTCATAGAAATCTTCGCTATTTACTAACTGTTTACATTCCTCTTTGGTTAAGTTACTCTCTAGGTATTTATTGCGCTTATTTCTAATCTGTATATATCTTCGAGCATTGATTAAACAAAGTTCACTTGTCTTTGCTGTTAAAGCATTATACAATGTTTCTCCCTCTTCTTTAGTATATTTACTAAGTACTTCATCCTGCTTTATTTTTATCATTAACGCCTCGTCAAGCTTTATCTCAGTCTCTTCTAGCTTTTTAAAGTGTGTAAACTGATAAGCATGAAAAGCTTCATGGTAAAGTATAGCTATGTATTCTTCGTCCGTCATGTTACTTTCACTAAATCCAAAGCTATTTTTAATCATCTTGCTTTCATCACCTATGCCTTCTACAAACTCTTTTACATTTCCTAATTCGTCATAGGAAGGCACTAATACGTTCATTTTACCATCTACTCTATATGCTGTTGCTGCTAAAACTGGTAGTATTTCTTTTCGTTTTTTTATCTCTTCATTATAAAATACATATTCCATATCTTGAGCTTTTATAGCTACTGGATAATCACTAATTCTTAATCCTTTCCATACTTTCTCTTCAACTATACTCTCTATTTCTTTTGAATACTTGTATAGCTCGTAGTTTTTTTTATCAAGTCCTTTATTAGATGTAACAAAACATGAAATCACCAATAAAACACCCACTATAAAATATATCTTGTAGAATTTATCTATTTTGCTCATTAATACACCTTCTTTCTGAAATTAACCAATAATAACGTTAATACTATATAAGCAAATAACAACTGGTATATAATGGGGGATGTTTGCACTGTTTTTCCAGTTATATATAGCCCAACTTGTTTATTTACTGTATATAAATCGGGAACTATATACAATAACCCCCTTAACACTGTACCTCCAAATCCATCTAATGTCTTTACATATATTGCAAGCATGTTATGAAAACTTCCTAATAGATAAATCACTATACTTAATAGTCCATTGATTGTTAAAGAGAATTTGATACTAAATAAGCTAACAATTGCACTTATTGTAACTGTATTTACAGCCATAATAATGAACGCAATAATATGCCTATGTAAATATATTTCGCTTCCTCTTACAATATTGAAGACTATTATACTCGTATACAATATTCCTAGGCAAATTATAGACATAATCATATTGCTTAATGCAAGCCCTAATGCATATTCGTGTGGTTTAACTCCTCTTATCAAGACAAGATGATGTGTCTTGTTATCAATCTCTTTTGGTATTGTTACTAGCGATAATGTTACTGCTAGTATACTTGCTATAAAACTTACCATAACAATTAATACTGGTATAACTTCATTAAAAGTTACCATCATACGTCCTTTGTAAGAAAAGCTCCCACTAAGAGCTAATAATAGTATAATCCCAATACCTATGCCACTAACAATAAATATCGTTTTATTTCTTATTTTTGCTCTGATACTGTTTTTCATAATTGTTAACATAAGTTACCTCCATTCGTTTTATATTAAACTTTAAATACTTACTGATTAATAATATCAAGAAATATATTCTCTAGACTCGTATGATCTTGTAATTCATCTGCAGTCCATTCCTTCATAATCTTACCTTTATCAATAATTATTCCTCTATCTGCAACTCTCTGTACATCTCCTAAAATATGAGAATTGAGTATTATAGTTTTTCCTTTTTCTTTAAGTTCTTTTATTAAATTTAGAATATGTACCCTACCAACAGCATCAAGTCCTGCTGATGGTTCATCTAAAAGCAATATATCTGGATTGCCTAATAAAGACTGTGCTATTGCTAAGCGTTGTAACATTCCCTTTGAATAATTTCTAACCTTCTTTTCTCTGTTATCCCACAAACCTACTTGCTTTAAAATGGTTTCTATCTGATTATTCTTACTTTTTTTTGGTATCCTTTGAAGCTTAGAAAAGAAATCCATAACTTCTACCGCTGATAAAAATCCATGAAAATATGGTGTCTCTGGAGAATAAGCGATACTTACACCTTCATCCCTATAAATCCTACCTGCTGTTGGTTTTACCAAACCTAGTATCATTTTAATAGTAGTAGTTTTGCCTGCTCCATTGCTACCTAAAAGTGCAAATACTTCCTTTTCTCTAACATGAAAACTAAGATTATTAACTACTATGTTTTTATTATATTTCTTAGTTAACCCTTCACATTTCAACATTATCATCACCTCTGTATATATACTAACAACACATTCTTTTGCGAGTCTAAACCAAATCTTAAGCTAACCTAAAGTTTAAGGAAAGTATCTAAATGCAATAAAAAAACCGCCTTAATTTGGCAGTTTTTTTACCCTTTTCATCTAATATCCTTTTAAGCTCCCTTATATCTTCTTTTGTAAGATGCTTTATCTCTAAAATTTGCAATCATACTATAGTTTTTCTAATTATAGGAATTTAAATATTTCTTTAGGTATTTTTCTCCTAATGGGTTAACAGGCTTATTGTTTTCTCTTACTTCAAAGTGTAAATGAGACCCTCTAGCTTTTCCCGTTTCACCTACCTTTGCTATCACTTGATGCTTGCTCACTATTTGTCCCTCTTTAACAAGTATATTACTACAATGTGCATAAAGAGATTTTATATCATTACCATGGTTTATTAGTACAACTTTTCCATATTCACCATCAAAGCATGCTTTTTCAACTATCCCTGCTTCGACGGAAATTATATCAGTATCTTTAGTTGCACGAATATCAATTCCGCTATGATCAACTATTTTCTTTATTATTGGATGCATTCGCTTTCCAAACCTACCAGTTATTCTATTAAATTCAGTTGGTAAAGGCCAACACATATCAATATTTTTATTTTCGTTTTGCTCTAAAACTAAAGAAAAAAAATCTTTTTTGGGGATATCTTTTTCATACTCACTATTTTTAACTTCTCCTTTAGCACTTGTCAAGAACATAACCCCTAGTACACCTACTATCATAACTGTTGCAAAAGTTGCTTTTACTGCGTTTTTCCTAAATTTAGCTATCATTTTTATCCTCCTTTTTAAACTGTATTTAGTTCCAATAGTCCCTTCCACTATCCCTATATTTTTTGTTTCCATGTTTTTTGAAATCAGACTGAGTATTGTTTTGCCATATTGTATTTTCTTATCTTCACTTATGTAATTTAACGCAACTGTGTCACAACATATTTCGCAATCATTTTTCATAACCTTAAACCCTAACCACACTAAAGGATTAAACCAATATATTGATTTTAATATTGCTAATATCCAAAACAGTAATAAATCTCGTCTTTTATGATGCGCTAACTCATGCATTAATACGTATCTCAGCTTTGTATCATCTAATAAGTCATCAATATTTGAAGGCAATAAAATTTTAGTCTTAAATACTCCATAAATTGATGGCATATCAACTACATCTGTTAGAAATACAGGAATATCTTTTCTTATGTTCATTTTATTTTTACATTCACTACATATCTTTTGCAGTTTATTGTTTGAAGGTAAACTATACAGTTCCATCTGTTTATTGAAATACATGTTTTTAACTATTACTGCTATTATTAATGAAACTGTTATTATAAACCACACGCTTAATATTAGAAACTGATGATTATCTAATAAGCTACCTACTCCTTGAGTAGTCTGCATATTTGTGTTAACTATTTGCTCTGATATAGGAAAATTTGCTACTTTTATTGCTACTGAGACTTCACTAACTAAATCACTTGTATTGACAATATCCTTTGTACTCGTACTAACCAAGTTATAAACACTTAAAGCTGATTTTGGGGAAAAAGGTACTATTAACTTAACTAATAGAATATACCAAATATAGTAGTTAAATTTAATAAAACTTCTCTCTTTTAGTAGTTGTTTAATCAGCAATATCACTATTATTATTAGGCTTGATTTTACAGTTGTATCTATTAGCAATTTTAGTATGACATCACTCATATTACACTACCTTTCTTTATCCTTCTCATCCAATATCTTTTTAAGCTCCCTTATATCTTCTTTTGTGAGATGCTCTGTCTCTAGAAAATTTGCAATCATTGGCTTTAATGCTCCTCCATATATCTTTTGTAGAAAAGATTTGTTCTCTGCTCTTACACATTCTTCTTTGTTCAATAATGGTGAGTAGTAGTAAGCTCTATTTTTCACTTCATAAGTTATAATACTTTTTTTGACTAATCTGCTAAGTAAAGTTTTAATAGTTGTAGGCTTCCAATTGGTCTTCGCTGATAATTGTTTCATTATATCGCTAGATGTATGCGGTGGATTATACCATAATACCTGCATTATTAGCCACTCTGAATCTGTTATTTGTGGTAGTTTTCTCATATTTTCACCTCCTCGACTACGATTGTAGTCTTGTGTATAGTCTACACCTGTAGTCATTGAATGTCAAGGATTTTCTGTATATTGAATCATAAAAAATGACCAGCAATCGTATAATTTTTACGATAAAATGGTCATTTTTAAATATATCAATATTTTTTATTTAATTTTCTGAGCAAGGATTGAGTACCAGCTAATTTCATCAAAATCTTTTTCAAATTCTCCATGTTTAGTTTTACCTTGATAATAATTCCATATATAATCCATATCAAAGCATTTTCTAATTTCAAAACCAAAATCATTTAATATTTTCTCATAGTCTTTAAGCTTTAAAGGATAATAAGTTGGAGCAAATACAAATGAAACTTTTTCATGTTTACCCATCTTATCTGTAGATGTCGCAAATATAAAATCTACTGACCCATTATCGTGCCAATCCCATATTTGATAAAGGCTAGTATGTTCTTCTTTTGTCATAACAAAGGGATCTCTTGGAGTAAAAATTGGTCTTTCTTTTAAAATTTTATCCCAATTTCTTATATCTATATAAATTAATCCCCTATCATTAATCTTGTTAGATATATTCTTTATAAAATCTCTAACATCTTCATTATTCACATGTGGCAATGAATTGCCTGTTGAAATAATACAATCATATGTATTTTGCAAATTAGTTTTTAAACTCCTAAAATCAGATATAAAAAGCTCCACGTCATACTCTATTTCTTTTAAATTTTCTTTTGCTTTTTTTAATAGATTTTCACTCAAATCTGAACCTGATATTTTATAGCCCAGTTTAGCTAAAGGCAATGTCGTCCCTCCTGCTCCTATTGAGCAGTCATGAAGTGTTGTTATATCATAATCTTCGAAAACTTTCCTATAAAAATCTAGTAGCTTACTTTGCTGGTTTTGTGACATGTTTTGATTGTATAGCGCTGATGATTTGTACAAATCCATGCATCCTCACTCCTTTTTATGACTTTTAATGTAATATTTGATACACTTATTATAGCACTAAAAAAGAGTTAAATCTTTCGCTTTCTAATATAACTTTTATAATTAATAAATTTAAAAAAACACAAAGTTTGTTTAAGAAATTTATATATGATTATCGTATTTTCATTGTTATATTAACCTATTTTGTATCTATTAAATTCAACCTTATTATTACTTTTGTTCCTTTACCGATATTACTACTAATCTTGAAAACTCCTTTATGCAACTCTATTATTTCTTTACTTATTGCAAGTCCTAATCCACTGCCACTTGTATCTTCACTTCCTTTATAGAATTTGTCTGTAACTTTCTTTAGTTGGTTTTTAGCTATTCCAATTCCACTATCTTCAATTTCTATAATTGCATATTCATCTTCTTTAGAAACTGTTATATTTATATACCCTTCATTTTTATTAAACTTAAAACTGTTATCAATTACATTAATCAACACCTGTTTTAATCTATTATAATCTCCTAGGATTTTCATATCTTGCTCATATTCTTTAATATTAATTATTATAGATTCTTTATTACTTCTTTGTTCAAAGAGATGTGCTACATCATTTATCAATATCCCTATAGCAACTGTTGTCAGTTTAAGTTCTAGCTCTTTTCTTTCTATCCTTGAAAAATCTAATAATTCTTCTACTAATCGTGTTAAGCGTATTGTCTCTGTGTTAATTATATTTAGCCCTGCCATCATATCATCTTTAGTTGTATCATTTTCAAGTAAAGTTTCACTCCATCCTTTAATTGCTGTTAATGGTGTTCTTAGTTCATGTGAAATTGATGCTATAAACTGGTTTTTGATTTCTTGAGCTTTTTTTATCTCACTAGCCATATTATTAATTGAATCTGTAAGTTCTCCTATCTCATCACCGTATTGCTTGTTTATCCTCTCTGTAAAATCACCTAGTGCATATAGCTTTGATACCCTTGATATCTCTCTTATTGGATTTATTATCGATTTTGAAAATATAGTACTTAATAGTATCATTATTAATAGTATCATTATGCATATGACAATAGATATCTCTATTATCGCCATTATAGCTTTATTTGCTTTTTCAAGTGAAACTATTCCGCGGATTACTCCCTCCACCCTGTTATTAAAGTACAAAGGCTTTGATACTATCATAACTTTTTCTTTACTGTAATAGTCCATTATTTCATACCCTGTTTTACCTTTTAGTGCTTGAAAAAAATCTTTGGATTTTATTTTAAGGTTTATATTTGTTTTATTTGATGTGTATATGAGTTCTCCTAATCTGTCAACTATCTGTATTTCTATATTGTTTTCTGTATTATTATCATTATATAGCTCATCTATTGCATTTTTAAAACTCACACTTCTCTTTGCTAGGAATTTGTTATAGATAGTTATTGTTACTTCTAGGTTCTTAACTATTTCAGACTTTACATATCCATGATAATAATTCTTTATTAATATAACAAAACCCACTTCAAAACACATAAGAATAACTATAGGTATTAGTAGATAGGTTCTTAACCATCGTTTTTTTATCCCTTTCATTTATTCATCTTCCCATTTATATCCATATCCCCAAACAGTTTTTATATGCATAGGATTTGATGGATCTTTTTCTATTTTTCTTCTTAATCTACTTACATTTACATCGAGTGTATTTAATGACCCAAAATAGTTTTTCCCCCAAATGTGATCTAACATATTATTTTTTGAAAGTACTTTATTTTGATTTTCTAAAAAATACTTAACTATCTCAAACTCAGTCTGCGTGGTGCTTATGAACAAGCCATCTTTGTAAAGTTTTCTTTTATCTATATTAAGTACAAATCTTTTAGTCTTTATTGTAGCTTGATTACTAATTTTTACTCTTCTACTGAGTGACTTGATTCTCAATATTAATTCTTTAGGGCTGAAAGGTTTTGTTACATAATCATCAGCCCCATGTGATAATCCTTCTATTTTATCTTCCTGCAACGATTTTGCGCTAAGCATTATTACCCCTATTTCTTTATCTGTTTTTCTGATATTTTTTAATACCTCAATCCCATTAAGTGTAGGCACCATGATATCTAGTATAGCAATATCTATAATTTCATTTTTTATTATAGATATTGCTTGCTCTCCATTTATTGCTTCATATACTTTATAACCTTCTCTTGATAGATTCAGCTTTATAAAGCTTCGGATACTGTCTTCATCCTCTAGTAACAATATATTCACTACTTCCTCCACCCAACTATAAAATTATTCTTTAATTCTTGATTTAGATTATATTCGTTATATAAGTCTTTATCTTTAATTTTTACGAAATACATTTTGTTTTGATAACTTTTTAGATATTCGTATGTTTCATCTAATTTACTCGCTGTCTCTTTATCAGATACAGTTACAATATCAAATATTGTTTTATCTTTACCATCTTGTTTTATTGTATATAAATCTTTATTAATTAAATCATCATGGATACTAGTATACGAGATTTTATCTTGCATTTCATATGGTAATAATATGTGATAATTATTGTAATGATTTCCTATCCCCTTAGCTACTAATTCAATGTTATTCTCTTTGTCCCATCTAAACCACTTAATACCCATCTTTCTATTTTCTATACTATTCGTTAGATTATAGTACATAGGTATTTCTAGTATGCCATCTTTATTGATATCTAGTGCTTTTCCTGTATTCATTATATGATTTAGCTCAAAAGCTCCTTTATCTCTAGTATTATTGAAATTTAGTTTTATAGGGTTTGTAAGTTTATCATCTTGATAAACTAGCAAATGGTTTATAGACGTATTAGCTCCTAGTATACTTCGTACATATACACCTTTTATATCCTTTGCTACATTTCCTGTCACCAAATCTCGAACTTCTGCATCTCCCAGCATTTCTTCACTTACCATACTATATCCATCTTCTTTGTACTGATATAACCTTACATTTGTAAATAACATATCTTCCTTAAATGCTGTAAGTATTTCTAGTTTATTATCTTCATTCATATCAACTAGTTTATATTGTTCTAATGGTATGCTAGCTAATTCATGTAATGACTTGTTATATTTATAGATATTTAATGTATAGTTGTTTGCAATGCTTGGATTATTTTCTTTCATTTTTGTTATAATTTCAATTACTCCATCTGCATTTATATCTTCAAACTGAACTGTACTAAGTTCTTTCCCATTGTTATTTATTTCGTCTATCAACTTTAATTTGTTATTAATTATATTGTATACTGCAATTTTCAAAACCTTATTTAGTTCTTCATTTTTATTTTGATAAAACACTATTAATTCATTCTCATTATCATTATTTAAATCTAACATATTTATTGAATTAATGCTATCTTCTAATAGTTTAAAATTTTGTGGTATGTTCTTTTCTATTAGACTATGTATGTTTTTGTTTATTATACTTGATTTAGGTTTTGCCATTATATCCTCCATTGCATATTTACATCCTCCAAATAATAAACTTGTTATACATGCTGTTATTATTAATCCTCTTTTCATATTTTTCCCTCCATTGATGTGTTTGTAATGTGTTTGTCTATATTATATAAATTAATTATTTATAAATCTTGACAAAGTTATTACAATATTTATTAAAATAAAAAATAGAGGCGCTTGCTTGCACCTCTCAGACTGTAGAAAAAAGCCCAATTTCTGCGTTGTTGTTAAAATTTCCGTTGCTCACTTACCTCTAAGTAAGCTCTGCTACTCAATTTTAACACGCCTTGAAATTGAACTCTTACTATAGTCTGCTATCTTGATGACTTTGTCATCAACCTAAGAGGTGCTATGCTTGCACCTCTATTTTTATTTTACTACTTATCGTATTTTAAAATTCTCATTATTAATGTTTTTTCTAGTTCGTTAACGCTACTAAAGTCCATATTTTCTATATAAAAATATTCCATATCATCATGCATCTTTTTTGCTGCTGATATATTTGATATTGCTGTTGCTATAAGAAATTCAAATATTTTTCTATCTTCCTCTATTTCATTTTTATATTTACTTACTATATCTTCTACTAAAAAGCTTTCTAAATCAACTAATTTAAAATTTTTCTGACTAAAGCACTTACTGCTAGTAAGCCCTACTTTTAATTTTGGAATATATATTGTTTCTATTTTATTTGGTTTTAATGGTGTATGATACACTTCCACGTAATATCCTAGCTCTGTAGCTCTCTTGTAAATCTTACGCATCATTGTTGTCTTTCCTGAGCCTATATCTCCTTTTAAGTAGTAAACTCTTTCTGCGTTTTGTAAAATTGATTCTGTGTATTCTACCCATCCAGTAGGGGTATATGCGCTACCAAATAGATGTCTTTGTTTTCCTTCTATTACACTTGCCTCTTGCCCACAAAATATCTCTTTTATCAATGTATCACAAACTACGTTTGTAAGCCCAAATTCTAATGCTTCTTTATTTTTGTCTTCTATTGATTCATAAACATACCTTGCTGAAGCTAAGTATTTATAAGCTCTTCTAAACAATCTGCCCACTTCTTTGTTACACTTTATAATCTCTTTTTTATTTTTTTCCATACCTTCAACGTCCCAATAATCACCTAGATGTATTATCTCCACCGTTAACCTCTTTGGGACAAATGAAACGCTTTTTTAAAATTGATGTTTCTTCTGTGTATATTCCGATTTCTTGATTTCCACTACAATATGTTGGATTCTACGCGATTGCAAAATCAACATATTGTAGTAGAAGAATAATTAATTATTTTACCTTATATATTAATCAAACAATTGTATAGATGGATCTCCGAATACTGTCCATGTATTAAATGTCACTATATCATCAGCTGAACCATTTTGTAACATTTTAGTTGCACCTGTATAACAGATAGCTCCAAATGTTTTTGCTGTTTTATTGACAATTATATCATTTATGCCATCTTGTCCTCTCATTGGTGGTACCCAAGGCTGGCTGACTGTTGACATATATGTTGCAATAGCTCCTATTGGATTACCTCTTACATCCTTTGAACGAAGCCATACTTCAGCAAAACAAGTACGGTCAAAGAATTTACCATTTACGCATGCTACACTAATGATAAACGGTAACTTTCTCGCATTTGTTAATTTCTTAATATCAGCATTACTAAATCCTGTTGTTCCAAATGATTCAGAGCTTCCATGTCCGCAGTAATTAACAATACCTCTTCCTGCATTTAAACTATTTGTAACCTGCTGTGCCGTTGCTCCAGGATCATATATTTGATCAATATGTGTGTAGCCTACACCGAGTAGCTTACCACGAATGATATCCATATGTTGGTTATCATATTCACCGTTATGGCCTGGGCCTAGATTAGAAGCAATACCGGTTCCTTTTTTGTACCATGGTCTATTGCTATAGCCATTTTGTTCGAAATCTAAGGTACGTTTTACTTGCGTCTCTACATCAGCGATGCTTTCTGCTGAAAAACGTCCTACAAAAATATCTGGATAATTGTCATTACCTGATACTTTCGTATATTCAGGATCAGATACCCCTTTATTATAAGTAGGTGCATGATAAGTAGGTGAAGAAACTTGTGCGTAATCGCCTACCAATAGAACATAAACTAAATCTTTATGTTTATTATAATAATTCTGAATATAAGTCTTTATTTCTGACGCTTTATTACTTGATGAAACCTGAGAGATATTCACCATCTCTGTGCTAATTCCTTTTTTATTCTTCCAAGCCACAAAAGGTTTCATTGCATTATTATATGCATCGTTAGTGATAACTAACATTTTTTGGCTAGTGGCTCTATGACTTTTGCTAGATACTTTATTGTAATTTAAAAACATAAAATCATACGTGCCTTCAAATGCTGGAGTTATTTGAGTGGTTGCCATAGAAACTGAACTTGAATTGACAATCTCTACTGTAACAGAACGATATACTCTTAATGTTTGAGTTGATCCTTGGTAACGAAATGCATTAACAATGATATTAGCACCACGTAAGTCTCTCATAATAAAAGGTTTGCTTATAGATGCTATTCCATTTGGATACCAATCTGAGCTTTCATAAGTATCACTAAACGTATATGGAACTGTTGAAGGATCTATATCTCTTGTAATAGACCCCTTAGATGGTGCAATAGGTGTTAATGTGAAATCTTCATATTCTGTATCAATAATTTTCAACTCTGCATCCCCATCCATTGGGATAATAATACTACCATTTAAACGAGGAAGCTCTGGGTGACCTTTTTCCTGTAATAACCTAGTATCTTCACAAATTATTTTGTTATATATTTCATCATCAATCGTTACGGATTCAGTTGTAAAGTTCTTAATATTAAACTTGATAACTGTACGCTCGCTATTTGATTCCTCTACTATTGCTTCGATGTCACTTTGTTCACTTATGTTTGTCTCAGGAATTGCATAGGATACGGAACCATTAACAACAAATAATAATTGAGCAACTGCGAATACTAAAACACACATGATAGCTAAATTCTTTCTTCTTAAACTATAGAACATTTCAATTCTCCTTTTTGAGTACTTATTATTTTTTTATTTTATTTATGCTTTCTCAAATTTAACAATATCGTAGCATATACACGGTTTGGTAATACCTTTATAGCTACCATTCCTCTATTTTTCGTTGAATTAAGCCTTATCTCAAATCCTTCATAACGAATACCAAGTCATTATCAACATATCCATAATTTAAGACATGTTTAAAATTGCATTATGAAGTAAAATAACCTACTAAATTCAACAATTCTACATCTCCTAATTAGTTCTAAACTCCTCCTCAAATGCTGTTAGAGCCTGTCCCATCCCAACCATTCTTTCAGTGAGCTTTACTCACTGCTACTAAAAAACTTGATTCTTCACTACAATATGTTGGATTCCACACAATTGCAAAATCAACATATTGTAGTAGAAGAAGAATTAACTATTTTCGTTATAGATTAATCAAACAATTGTATAGATGGATCTCCGAATACTGTCCATGTATTAAATGTTAATATATCATAATTCGAACCATTTTGTAGCATTTTACTAGTACCTGTATAGCAGATAGCACCAAATGTTTTTGCTGTTTTATTTACAATTATATCATTTATTGCATCTTGTCCTGTCATTGGTGGAACCCAAGGTTGATTAACTGTTGACATAAGAGTTGCAATAGCACCTATTGGATTACCGCTTGCATCTTTTGAACGAAGCCATACTTCTGCAAAACAAGTTTGGTTGAAGAATTGACCATTTACGCATGCTACACTGATGATAAACGGTAACTTTTCTACATTCTTTAAGTTCTTAATATCATCATTATTAAATTCTGTTGTTCCAAACGATTCAGGGCTTCCATGTCCACAGTAATTGATAATACCTCTTCCTGTATTTAAACTATCTGTAACCTGCTGTGCCGTTGCTCCAGGATCATATATTTGATCAATTTCTGTGTACCCTGCACCCAGTAGCTTACCACGAATGATATCCATATGTTGTTTATCATATTCACCGTTATGACCTGGTCCTTCATCAGAAGCAATACCGGTTCCTTTTTTGTACCAAGACATATTGTTATAGCCATTTTGTTCGAAATCTAAGGTACGTTTTACTTGCGTCTCTACATCAGCTATACTTTCTGCTGAAAAACGTCCTACAAAGATATCTGGATAATCGTCATTACCTGAGACTTTTGTATATTCAGGATCGGATACACCATCACTATACTTAGGTGAAGAAATATGCTCGTAATCGCCTACCAATAGAACATAAACTAAATCGTTATGTTTGTTATAATAATTCTGAATATAAGTTTTTATTTCTGATGCTTGATTGCTTGGCGAAACTTGAGAGATATTTACCATCTCAGTGCTGATTCCTTTTTTATTCTTCCAAGCCACAAAAGATGTCATTGCATTACTATATGCGTCGTTAGTAATAACTAACATTTTTGGACTAGAAGCACTATGGCTTTTAATAGGAGCTTCTTTGTAATTTAAAAACATATAATCATACATGCCTTCAAATGCTGGAGTTATTTGAGTGCTTGCCATAGAAGCTGTACTTGAATTGACAATCTCTACTGTAACAGAACGATATACTCTTAATGTCTGAGTTGATCCTTGGTAACGAAATGCATTAACAATAACATTAGCGCCACGTAAGTCTCTCATGATAAAAGGTTTGCTTATAGATGCTATTCCATTTGGATACCAATCTGAGCTTTCATAAGTATCACTAAACGTATATGGAACTGTTGAAGGATCTATATCTCTTGTAATATTCCCTTTAGATGGTACGATAGGTGTTAAGTCAAAATCTTCATACTCTGTATCAATAATTTTCAACTCTGCATCCCCATCCATTGGGATAATAATACTACTATTCAAACGAGGAAGCTCTGGGTAACCTTTTTCTTCTAATAATCTGGTATCATCACAAATTATTTTGTTATAGATTTCATTATCAATCATTACGGATTCAGTGGTAAAATTCTTAATGTTAAACTTAATAACCGTACGCTGGCTATTTGATTCTTTCACTATTGCTTCAATATCACTCTGATTACTTGTGTTTGTCTCTGGAATCATTGCATAAGATATGGAGCTATTAATAATAAATAACAATTGAGCAACTACAAATATTAATGCACACATGATAGCTAAATTCTTTTTCCTTAAACTATAGAACATTTTAATTCTCCTTTTTAAATTATTTAATTTCGAGACAAATTTGTTATTTCTTCCTCCTTTCTTCAATACTATCGTGCATAATTGGGTAGATTGATTGGTTGATTTTTGATAATAATTTTCAGTCTCGAAAACATTTAATCTCTTCTAGTATTTCAATTAGTATTACAATTACTTCATCTAATTTCATCAAAGCATTCGATAAATTTTTTTGTTTGCTCTATTGTCCCTGTACTAACTCTTATCCAATTATTCCAATTCCATAAATGTCCAGGCCTTATAATTACACCTTTTTTCATAAGTTCCTCGAAAATGTCTTGAGAGCTTCTCTTTACATTTACAAATATAAAATTTGAATTTGAATTTATATATTCGAATCCTTTACTCTCAAAATATTCTTTCATTAATGCCATTGACTTATAGTTTAATTCAACTGTCTTATTTATATGTTCTTTATCTCCTAAGGCTCCTATAGCAGCTACTTGTGCAAGTTTATTAACATTAAATACTCCCTTTACTTTTCCCATCTCTTTTACTATCTCCTTAGAAGATAAAGCATAACCAATTCTTACTCCTGCTATACCCGCTACCTTAGAGAAAGTTCTCAATATGATAGTGTTAGGTCTATCTTTCAAAATATTCAAGCTCTCAGGGTATTCAGGATTTACTTTTGCATAATCATAATATGCTTCATCAAATATCACTATTATATTATTAGGTATCTTTTTTATAAATCTATCTATATCTTCTCTACTAGTAATATTGCCAGTAGGATTATTCGGATTACATATATATATCAACTTTGTTTTTTCTGTAATACTATTTATCATGTTATCAATATCATGAGCATACTTTTTCAAAGGAATTTTAACTGGTACTCCTCCCATATGATGAACACTAGAGCCATATAATCCAAATGTTGTCTTTGCCATAATCGCTTCGTCTCCATCATTTATAAACGTCTGTGCAACAATACTTAATATCTGTTCTCCTCCATTGCCAACAATAACATTTTCATACTCTAATCCACAATTCTCAGCAATAGTTGTCCTAAGTTTAATTGCTGCTGCATCTGGATATATATGAATATTTTCAACCTCATTTTTAATAGCATCTATAGCCATTGGAGAAGGTCCTAATGGATTCTCATTTGATGCAAGTTTCTCTATCTCTTCTATTCCATATTCTTTCTTCACTTCTTCTATTGGTTTCCCTGGAATATAAGGATTCATAGTAGCAAGTTGTTCCCTATATAAACTCTTCATGTAACACCCTCCATTTAATTAAATTTGTACACATTTTCATCTTTTGATATGCTTTTTTTAGTTCAACTAAATCAACAGCCTAATTTTCTGTTAATAATTTTACACTAAAAACCTCCTCACTGTTTAAGTTATACTATTCTTTATAGCAATAAACATGCCATCCATTTTTATCCTATTTTTCAAACCCTTAACTATTGTAGCGTTTATAAAAGGGTTGAAAGGTATTAGTTGTACATACCTTTTAACCCTTTAAATCAATACATCTATATTTTTAATATTCCTATGGATTGTAAGAATATCATTAAAATAATGAAAGGTATTAAATATTTGATAAAGAAGTACCATATATTAATCAAGCTAAAACTATGTATCCTATCACCTGTTACTTGATTATAAACATCTTCTTTTCTCCATAAATGCCCTACCAAAATAGCTCCGAAAAAACCTACTAAAGGGAATGAAATATTGGAAACAAAAAAGTCATACATATCAAACAAGTTCTTTCCACCAATCTTGACATTACTCCAAGCTCCAAAACTCATTAGTGGTGGAATACCAAGCACAAATACAAACAAAGTAGTAAGCCATGTTGCCTTTGCTCTACTTGTCTTAGTTTTTTCAACAGTAAAAGCTGCTGCTACTTCCAACATACCTATAGAAGATGTAAGTGCTGCTACAACTAATAACCCAAAAAATACTATAGCGAATAATGTCCCCATAGGCATGTTACTAAATACCTGTGGTAATGTTACAAAAGCCAAACCAGAACCTGAACCAACTTCCATATTAAAAGCAAACACAGCAGGAATTATAACAAAACCAGCCAACAATGCAACTCCAGTATCTGCAAGTGTAACAGCCATGGCAGTTCTAGGTATATTTTCTTCTTTACTTAAATAGCTAGCATATGTAACCATACATCCAGATCCGATACTAAGAGAGAAAAAAGCTTGCCCTAATGCACTAGCTACTATTGAGCCATCAATCTTAGAAAAGTCAGGTTTTAAATACCATATAATCCCTTCCATAGCACCTGGTAAGGTTATTGATCTTATAGCTAATACGATTAACATTACAAATAATAACGGCATTAATACATTACAATACTTTTCTATACCTTTTGATATACCCTTTGATACTACAATAGCTGTAAGTAATAGAAAAACAATCTGATAGATAACCATCTGAAATGGATTGCTTAAAAAAGTTTCAAACATAGCACCTAGTTTATCTGGAGCTAATCCAATTAACTTCCCTGATACAGCTTGTATAACATAATATATAGTCCAACCCCCTATAATTGCATAAAATGAAAATAAAACTATCGCTGCAATCATTGCTAAATAGCCTACAGCTTTAAATTTTTTACATAGTTTCCCATAGCTCTCTATAGCATTGGCTCTTCCATTTCTACCAATAGCAAATTCAGCTATTACGAGGCTTGCACCTATAACAATAATGCATACCAAGTATAAAAAAACAAATGCTCCTCCTCCATTGTTTCCTGTTACATAAGGAAATCTCCATAAATTGCCTAAACCTACTGCTGAGCCTGCTGCTGCTAGTATAAAACCAAGCTTGGAATTAAACTGATCTCTCTTTTTATCTGTTATACTTTTCATCAATACTCCTCCTAGATTTAGTATTATATTTTATTTGCACCAAGAGATATATAAAATTCTCACCTCCAGTATGTTATCTTTAGCACAAATGAAAATCTAAATATTATGTAATTCATAACTTTTCAAAAGTTAATAGTCTGATAATTCAGAATTATCTGTAATTAACTGCAAGAAGTATTCCAATGATATTCAGCTTCTTATACTTAATTCACTAAATCAAAGCTAATAATATATATTTTTTATATATAAACAAAGGGTTAAAAGGTATTATTATTTTATACCCTTTAACCCTTACCTAAATACTGAATTACCCTATTTCCATATTCAGTAATAACTGTGCCACTTCTACCTTTGTATATCTCTACAAGCAAGTGCTTTTCAAGGTTTAATAATATCTTTCTAATCTCTTGCTCACTAATATATAGTCCTGATTCTCTAGCCCTTTGATAAAGACTACGTCTTCCCATACGCTTATTATTTCTAAAACCTAGTTCTAACTCTTCAAGAATAAAAATATATTTATCGTAATGTTTACCAACAATCTCTATAAATCTATCAACTAAGTCTACTTCCTCTTTATCTAGTAGTTTTTCATTAGCTTGTTCACGTAAATCCATTGGTAAATCTCCAATATCTATTATGCTCAAACCTAAATTCACAAAGTATTCAACATAGTTACTTAGTTCTCTAACATTACCCTTCCAGCTATGTTCTAATAGAACTTTTTCAGCCCGCTTTGTTAACGTAAAATCACTATTAAAACTACGTTTTATCTGAACCATCAGTGGTATAATATCACTAACACGTGTTCTTAAAGGAGGAGTTTTTAATGGCAATACATTTAATCTATAATATAAGTCTTGTCTAAATTTGCCCTCATTAACCATTACTTTAAGATTTCTATTAGTAGCTGCTATCAATCTTAAGTTAATATTTATTAACCTATCACCACCTAATCTCATAACCTCTCTTTCTTGAAGAACTCTTAATAGTCTCATTTGTAACTTCATAGGCATTTCTCCAACCTCATCTAAAAATAAAGTTCCTCTATGAGCTAGTTCAAAAAGACCTGGTTTCCCACCTTTCTTAGCTCCAGTAAACGCCCCTTCTTCATAACCAAAAAGTTCACTTTCTAATAAATTCTCAGGTAAGGCTCCACAATTTACTGCCACAAATTGATATTCTCTTCTACTAGAATTATTATGTATAGCTTGTGCAAATAATTCTTTACCAGTCCCACTTTCACCAGTTATTAGTATCGAAGAAATTGATTTTGACATACGCTTAGCTATTTCTTTACATCTTTTAATAGCATTACTTTCACCTATAATATCATCAAATGTATACTTTGCTTTATGCCCTTTACTCATTACTTTTGCTCTAAGCTTATGTTGTTTACGCTCTGACTCGCTGAAATTTCTTATAACTGCCACAGCACCATACAATTTACCTGAATGAGTTATAGGATCAACTGAGACGATAACATCATTATCATCTATTTTTATAAGTTTATCTTTTAATGCAAATTTATTATTAAGAATTTCTTTAAAAGGTATCTGTGGATATGATTCAATACCATTTATGTTTATTAGGTTCTTTTTTACTCCTAATATCCTCTTAGCATTATCATTATAAGAAAATATTAATCCGTTATTATTTATAGCTAATACTCCTTCATCTATTACTTGGAGTATTATTTCTAACTGACTCTCAAATTTATTCATCTTTCCTAGTATTCCAGACAAACCAAAAGCAGATGTAATTATTTCTTTATAACTCTTTTTAATATTTTGCCTAGTCAACACTTCTTCTAATTTTAGTTTTATTGCTATATCCATTATAGTGCTTATATCCAATATACAATTGCCTATGTTAACTATTTCAATTGGTATTTCTAATTGTGAAGATTGTCCCATTATTATAATAAAATCGCCAACACATTTATTATAGTTATCCTTAGTAACTGGTATAATATTAAGATGTGTAATACCAATTTGATATAGCACCCTTATCATTCCTTTTGCCATATCCATGCTCTCATCTAGTAATAAAACATTACTCCCTTTACTAATCTCATTTAATTTATACATTCCTCTACGAGATATAGTTCTATTAGCAAAAATAATCTGACTATTACTATCAATATAATCCTTAACTACTTCCAATTCTTCATAGGATGTTATTAATACAATGTCATCGGTTACCTTTGAACTAAGTCCATTTTTATCTATATAATATTTTACAATACTTAAACTATCAGCGTATAGCGATTCAATCTGTTCACTAAATACTTCAATAGCTTTGGTATTATGACTGACTATAGCTACAGTCTTTCCCATAGATTAGCACCTACCATTAATTTTCTCTTTTTACGTATGATTATATTTATTCTATATATTTGTATCAACACCTTTTTCTAAATTTAAATAGTATTTGACAGTATCAAGATTTCTACTTCTATTATAATAAATTCATAACCTCTTGAGTAACGATGGTTTACTCTAGCCTGAGAAGGAAATCCAGAAAATTTCATCTTTTAGGGATTAGATCATATGTTTTTTGTTCTTTTACATATCTATTATTTTCTTATGCCCAAGCAATATAATATTATTGCTTGTTGAACATACAGTAAATTTTTCTTAAACTCATACCCAACAAAATAAACAGAATCTATTACATCCTTGCTTACTTCCTCGCCTCTATAAAATGGTGGACATGGATTTAATATTGCATTAGGCTTACATTTTTTCATTCTCTCTAAAGTTATTTGATATTTATCAGTATAACCTCGATTTCGCAGTTCTTTTGGTAGTGGGTCTGTTAATATTACATCACTCATTTTTAGTACGTCCTCTAGCTCAGTGTGAAAACTATAGTTTTTATTATCTTCTATTATACGATTCCCTATTAACCCAACATGATTTATCTTAAAATTCATAACTTCAGCAGCAATCCTCCAAGAATTTGATATGTTAGCGTTTTCTCCTACGAATGTATATACTAAAGATTCATAGTCTTCTCGTATTTTACTAATAGAATATGTATCTGATAATATCTCGCACGGATGATTATATGATGTCATTGCATTAATTACAGGTATTGCTGAGTTTGAAGCTAGTTTACATACCTTGTCATAATCCGAATATCTCACTATTACACCATCAGCCCAATTTTCTATGTATTTTATAACATCTATTAATTCTTCTTTCTTATCAAGTGTTGTTGGTGGAAAAAGTACACATTCTCCTCCTAAGTCTTTAATACCTTTCTCAAATGATAACCTTGTTCTAACACTTGACTCAGGAAAAAATAATACAAAAGTTTTACCTAATAACAGCTTTTCATTGTTGTTTTTAAGATAGTCTGCAATACTGAAAATTTCATGAATATTTTTAATATTTAGACTATCAATACTTAAAAAATTCATAATCAATCCTCCTAACTTATCTAACCTAAAATTATGCAATTCATCTAACTAATATAGACCAAATTCTTTTTTCTTATTATATCATATTTAAGTCAATGTTTAACAAATATTTAATCGTCAAAAAAAACTTGACGCAGAATCGCGAAGAATGTAAAATATATTTAACGTCAAAATATATTTGGCGAATAATTTAACTTACAGGAGGAAAGACATGAAAGAAATATTTAAGTTTAAAAGTTTTATGAAATTGTATATTGCCAATAATGTATCTCGTTTTGGTGACTCAATTGATATGATAGCTTATGGTTTTATGGTATATCAATTAACTGGATCAAAGCTCTTATTGGCTACAATATATGTCTTTAATATGCTTCCAAATCTATTGTTTTCTTCTTTTATGGGTACAATGGTTGGATTCTTTTCAAAGAAAAAATTAATTATTATTGGAGATTTTCTTAGAAGTGCTATTGTTTTGTTAACTGCTTACTTATACTACGCAAAATTATTAGAAACATGGCATTTATTTGTTCTAACTTTTTTAACTTCTACTATTGAGAGTTTTGTTTCACCTAGCAAATATGTTACTATTACTAAACTTATTGATGAAAAACATTATTTAACGGTTAATTCCACACTACAATCAATAACTAAATTTAGTGAATTAATTGGACTTGCTCTAGCTGGAACTATCATTGGAGCAATTGGAGTATCTGGCGCTATGATTGTAAATGCTATTACATTTATTACATCTGGCTTTATTATAACAACTATTGTATTCCCTGTTGAAAGCCACCAAGAGCTTACATCTAATAATTATATTAAATCTTATAAGGAAGGCTTTCAATTTCTTTTTAATCACAAAACGTTTTTAGTAGTAATCATTAGTTTTGCCCTTTTAAATTTTTTAGTTACACCTATAAATGCACTTGCTCCTGCTTATGTAGATGAAATCTTAAATATGGGAGCTCAAGGTTTGAGTTACTTTTCACTTTCTTTTGTTATTGGTAATATAATTGGAGGTTTTATTGTTGGTAAAATAGGAAGTAAATTTGCTATATCAAAACTTACATTCGTTGGTTTATTTGTTTCAGGCATATTTTATTCTACACTTAGTTTACCAGCGTTTACTACTTATTTTCCTCCAATATACTTTGCATGTTTATCTATGCTTTTAATGGGTATATTTTTGCCTTTTTGTTGGGGTGCTATGTCTACATTTATAATGACTAACGTCCCTAAGGAAATGCATGCTCGCTTTATATCTATAAATAATATGATTGGTATGAGTGCAACTCCTTTAGGTGCTTTTGTATCTGGAATTGTAGTAACATATATAGGATTAAAATATCTATTATTACTATTTGGAATAATATTTGTGCTTTTGGCATTTATCCCTTATACAGCTTTGGCAAAATTTGAAAATAATAACTTACCAATAGTTGATAGTCATATAGCTGGTTAATTTTTTTAATTTTATAGTTAACGTTAGTATCTTTGTTGTATAATAGATATAGGTGATTAAAATGAAAAAAATACTATATTTACGGAATAACAAGGACATGAGAATGATAACTGATCCTTATAGATTAAAAATCCTTCAGATTATTATGAAAAATGAAAAGATATCTCTTACTGTACAAGAGATTGCTAATAAGCTGGGTGATCCCCATGGAAAAGTATATTATCATGTGAAAAAGCTTGCTGATTACGGAGCTTTAGAAATTCATAAAACGGAAAACATAAATGGTATTACAGCTAAATATTATAAACTTACATTTGATGATATAGACTTTGGCAAGGATCCAGAGAATAAGTCCAATTACGATTTTAAAGTTAATCAAGCAATGAAAATGGTAGCTCAATTTTACAATGATAGTAGAGATGATTACTTAAAATCAATCAAACGGTATGCTGAAAATAATAAAGATAAAGAAGATGAAAAAGCTAAGGATGATTGTTTTATTTATTTATCTAATGTATATCTTAATGATGAAATTTTTCCTAAATTTAAAGCCGATGTAATTGAATTGATAAAAAAATATTCTACAAAAGGAAATAACGATGTATCTCATGATAAAAAAGGGGTATTTTTAGCTGTCTATCCTGAATTTGATGATTGATAGAATACTTGATTTGCATATAGTCTTTATTATTATAATTTTAGAGGGGATGTTGACCATCCCCTTTCAGACTGTAGACAAAAGCCCAGTTTCTGCGTTGTTATTAAAATTTCCGTTGCTCACTTACCTCTAACTCAATTTTAAAACGCCTTGAAATTGAACTCTTACTACAGTCTGCTATTTAGATGACTTTGTCATCAACCTAAAAGGGATGTTAACCATCCCCTTTATCTATATATTTTATTTGATGTTTTTAACCCATGAAACTATATCATCTATTACGACAGTTTGAACTTTATTTGGAGCGTTATAGTCTTCCACTGTACGAAGACCTGAGCTTTCCATAAATAAATGATTCAGATTGTTGTATAACTTAAATATGACATTTTTCCTATTACCACATACTTCTTTCCAAAGCTCAAAATCTTTGTCTGAGTAAATTTGAAAGTCTTTGCTGCCTTGCATTATCAGCATTGGTATGTTTATTTTATCTATGAAATTCTTTCCACCAGCTTTATTCAAGCTGTACCAATATGATGCAGGTATACCTAGATAAGTTTTTCCATCGTCTTTGTCTAACTTAAGTATTTTATCTACATCTGCTTTAACTTTTTCCATTTGTAAGTCCATTTTTTTCTTATCATCATCAGACAGTTTAGGTCTAACAGATTTTTGTATTTCAAGATTTTGATCAAGGGAAATTTCTGCTAAATTACGTAATGTTCCTGCCATTACTACTATCCCTTTTACCTCTTTGTTGTCTGATGATACTTTAGGTGCTAACATTCCTCCTAAACTATGTCCTAATACTATTATTCTATTATTATCTATACGAGTATCTTCTTTTAGCTGAGATATTGCACTATTTACATCATCCAATACTTCATGCTCTATTGTTTGATTTTTTTTTGCTAAATCCGGTCTTACTCTATATCGTTTGTCATAGCGCAACGAAGCTATCCCTTTTTTTGCTAAACCATGAGCTATATCCTTAAATGGAGTATTACCTGTTGTTCCTATTGTTTCATTCATATCTTGAGGACCTGACCCAGCAATCATTAATACAACTGGTGGCTTTTCTACACCTGTTGGCAGTGTAAGCATGCCTGATAATTCATACTTCCCGACTTTAAAAGTTACTTCTTTATAATCTTTATCTTCTTGTGGAATTGCAAAATAATTAGTCCATAACCCAACTATTTGCCCTCTATCATCAACTGTAAATGTGTTTAATAGTCCATTTTTCTCATATTGACTAACTACCTTTACTATAAAATGCCCTTCTTTTTTTTCTATTGTAGTTTGATAATGCTTAACATAGCTTCCTATAGAAGCAACTGTTTTCTTCCATCCTTGTTCTAATTGATCTATAGATATTTTCTTAGCTGTATCTTCTGTGAATTTATTGTAAATTTCATCAAAATCACCTTTTGTCATGCTTATTACTAATCTCTCTGCTTCTGCTTTTATATCTTTTTCACTAATATTCTTAGTTATATCTTTGTTCTTACATCCTACTAGACATATTAATAATGTAACTATAATTGTTATTTTACATAATGTTTTCATTTATATCCCTCCTATATTTTATAATAATGTTCCAATCAAACTACATCCTATTATGAATGTTAATAATCCACATATCATTAATATTGCAAGTGGTTTTGCAAAGTTAATTGTATAACCAACTCCAAATCGTTTTTCTACAAATAACGAAGCATCGTTTTTGTTGTAATAGAACTTACCTGAAATCCAATGTTTATCATCATCTCTGTTTATAACAGCACTGTTTACTCCTTTTTTATGTCCACCGCTATGCCCAACTTTTATACTTAAAAACAACGTAAGTGCTATAAGAAATATTGTCACTATACCTCCTATTATAAAGCCTGTTTTAACCTGTATTAGATTAAACAATCCAAGTTCTACTAACGAAAATTGACCTATTAAAAGCAATCCAAATATCACAGTAAAATATGACCAAGCCTTTTTATGTAACTTTGCATGTTTTTTACTTATTTCTATGTTATCTGGATCTATATACGGCGGTGTATGCTTTATAGTCATATATATTATTAAACATGTCACTAATATAGCTATCTGTATAATTATCGGAAAAAGCACAGCAATTATACTTTTGTCTATATACTTTGTAATATGTCCTGACATGTTAACTTTTATAGGAAGCTTACTTGGTGCATCTTCATATAGAAGAATTGCACTTATTCCTGTTGCTACTATCATAGCTATATGAATTAAAAAACACCAAACCGAACATACGAGTTTTGAAGATATAAACTCTATATCTACTACTCTTATATTTCTTGCTTCTTTTGCCCAGTTCTTTGTTTTTTTGTACCCCTTTACTTTTTTATTAACTATGGAGTATATCACAAATATACTAACTAAATAAAGCATCGCTGATATATTGTATATGGAAAGCTTATTCTTTACTAAGAAGTTAAGCAATACTGCACCTAGTGTTATTATTATTGCTGATAACATACTAAGCTTTATATATAACTTCTTAAATCCAACAATTTCTTTTGTCTTTTTCTGATCAGTTGGTATTGTAACACCAAAAACTACATCTTTGCGCCCTATTAAAGGTGTCATAATCAAGGTAATTGCAACAATTATATATATAGTCCAATCCATAACTGTGTCAATAGTATTCATAACAAACCTCCTTATAAATTGTGTTATATTTGATTGTAGATTTTACCAATAATACTGTTTATCTCATCTGCTGTTAGTCCTCTACATTTTGCTTCTGTCACTATACTTTCTAGTTTTTCTTCCAGTATATTTAGATAAGCTTCATCAGCTCTATACTGATTTTTATCATTAATAACAACACCTTTTCTTTTTATTACAGAAACAAAACCATCTTGCTTCAATATATTGTATGCTTTATTAACTGTATGCATATTAACACTAAGACTAGAAGCTAGTGCTCTTGAAGAAGGTAGCTGCTTTCCTTTAGTCAACTCCCCTTTTAATATTCCTTTAATGATTGCGTCTCTTATCTGTTCATAAATAGGTTTATCTATAGACATATCTATCTGTATTAACATATTTACTCCTTTCGTCAATGTTTTATTCTATTTGTTATATATTATATAGAACAGATAGAGCAATGTCAAGAAAAAAAAGATGTCAAATCAACATCCTTTTAAATTTATAAAAAATCATCTTATTAAAATTGAGTAGCTTAGCTTATCTAGAAATAAGAACAATAAGTTTTAACAACAACTACGTATTTTTTTACAGTATTTTTAATTAATCTAAGTATTTTTCTAGTCCAATTAGTGCAAATGTCTTATCGCTATACTCCTTATCTCCTGATATTGTAAACACTTTGTCAAACCCTGCTCTGGTCCAAAATCTAAGCCCTTTCCAGTTCTTAAGATAAACTCCTATACCTATTTTTCTATAATCTGTTTTATTTGATTCTTTAATAACTAATTCTATCACTTCTCTGGCATAACCATTGTTTTGATATTTTTTATCTATTAAAAACATACCAATCCAAATAGTATCTTCTGCTGGATAGCCATAGTATAAATCAAAAAAACCTATAAGTTCATTACCTTTTTTAAGATATATGGATTTCAATCTGTAATTATCTTTGCTAGCAGTTTGTATTGGTGGCAAATCTCCATTTTTAAGACATTTCTCTATATAATCATCTTCAAACTCTTCTCCCTCTAGCTTAATCTTATCATCCCATGACATACAAATATTTTGTAGCCTTTCACACTCTATTGTAGACGAGTTTTTGATAACTAATCTATTAGACTCCATTCTTTCTTTTATTTTCATAACCTTCTCTCCTCTCCCATCATATATCAATTATTTTATCATATTGTTTGTATTTTTTCAAACAACAATATGTTTTGTTTGTTTTTTTGACTTGCGAATAGACAAAATAAAATCACCAGTAAAACTGATGATTTTGGTTCTATTTTAATTTTATCTTTCTTTTTTTGATAATATTTGTAATTTTGTCGTTTTGATACTTAGCTTCTAACCAAATTCTTTCTTTTGCTTTATCTTTTTTAATAAATATATCTAGTTTTATCTCCTTATTTCTTATTCCATCGTCAAAGAAAATACCAATAGTCTCTATGTCCTTAGGTTCATATCCCACTTCTTTCACAGCTTCAATTGCATATCTTCTTGGCTTACTTAGCCTTGATAGTTCATAATTATATGTATCTATTACTATAAATACAACTATAATTGAAATTATCCCATACATGATTACCTTGTATTTATTTACTTTTGACTTGAATATTTGTGAAATCACCGCTCCTTGTACCCCTACAATAAGTAAGTCTCTGTCTACTAACAAATACCTTTTAGCTATTATATAAAGTCCATATGTAGTGAAAGTTATTATTATCATCCCTACCCAATTATACTTTTTATCGACTATGTATTTACTATATAAAAATATAATAGCTGCTATCAGTGATATACTTCCCATCACAATAATGAATTGTGAAAAGACATCGGTTCTCATATAGATATACTTTGATATATACGCTACACTAATTAAAAATTGTACCATACTAAAAATGTTATACCTTAAACCTTTTTCTTTTATTACTTTGCACTTTACTATGTCTAATATTAATACTAGTCCTAATAAAATAAACAATTCTATAAAGTTCATTTAAACACCGCCTATAGATAATTAATATTTCTTAATTTTAATTATTTTATTTTTATAATATTCAACATCAAAAAGTAATCTCCTAAGGGAGTCTACTTCCTCTCCAAAGATTCTTACAACTATTGGTTCAAATCTAGTTTTTGAATAACCTTTTATTTCATGTTCTTTAGCAATTTCATATCCTCTATTCTCCAGTTCTTTAATTGCATACCTTTCTGGCTTATTGTAGTTTCTCCCAAACGCTATAATAGCACATACTATAATGGCAGTGATAATATTAATAGTAATAATTTTATCATCTTTTAAATCTCTATTTTCCCACGTATCTAGCACTAAACTACCTATAAAAGAGTAATATAATGCTTTAAGTATATTATTAAGTGAATATCTTTGTAATACTAAATAAGACAATAAAATAATCATCATTAAAATAGGTGCAATAAAACAGTTATCATTATACTTCTTAGAATTTTTCAAATAAAGATAAACCCAACTACTTATTAATAAAAATAAAGTCAATGATATAAAAAACTCTGACCAATTATCAGTGCTAATATAGATAATATATGCTAACATAGGTATTCCTATAGCCGTCTTTAATCTCTCTATAATCTTAATTTCCTTATCTTTTTTTATTAATAATTCCTTGATTAATTCTAAAATAACTATAAATACAATACCTACAATTAATAATGTTAGATAATTCAAATAATTCCACCTTTCTAATAAACTCTATCCTTTATTATAGCATATAATATACTTAAAACATTTTAGTTTTTTTCATTTACTCTTGACACACACAATGTATTAGTGTACTATTTATATAACACACTAATACATCGTGTAGAAAGAAGGTGAGTAATGAAATTTGACAACAGCAAACCTATATACAAGCAAATTATAGATGACATAAAAAAGGATATAGTTTTAGGCAAAAGAAATGTAGGTGACAAGTTGCCATCCACTAGAGAACTAGCTGTTCTCTATACTGTTAATCCTAATACAGCTCAGAGAGTTTATAAGGAAATAGAGCTAGAAGGTATTGCTTTTACTAAAAGAGGTAAAGGCACATATATTAATGAATCTAAAGATATAGTTAATGAACTCAAAAATCAAATGGCAAACGATGTAATTCATAATTTTATATGTGGCATGAATGAGTTAGGCTATAGCTATGATGAAATGCTAAAAATTATCAAAACTAGAAAATTAAAAGAAGGTGGAAATAATGCAAATATTAAAAATAGATAATCTTTCAAAGGGGTTCTTTTCTAAGAAAGCACTAAGTAATGTTTCAATTGATTTATCACAAGGAAAAATCTATGGCTTACTAGGCCCAAATGGAAGTGGTAAAACAACACTTATGCGCATTGTAACTGGTTTACTTAAAGCTACATCTGGTAGTGTACTAGTAAATGGATGTGAATTAGGAGTAGAAACTAAAAGAATAATATCTTTTATGCCTACTGAAAATTATTTGTATCCTATGATGAAGATTAAAAATGTAAGACAATACTTCCGTGATATGTATAATGATTTTGATACTAACAAATTCGATAGTTTAATTAAGTTCATGGGTTTAAGTGATGATCTTAAGGTTTCTTCTCTATCTACTGGTATGTCAGGAAGATTAAAGTTAGCACTATGTCTTTCTAGGGATGCTAAGCTATATTTATTTGATGAACCGTTAAGTGGTATTGATTTTATATCTAGAGAAAAGATTATTGAAACAATAATAAGTGAAATGACTCCCGAAAAAACAATGGTTATATCTAGTCATTTGGTTGATGAAATGGAAAAATTGCTTGATACTGCTATATTATTAAAAGAAGGACATATAGCTGGCACTCATAATTTAGAAGAACTTAGAATTAAGTATAACAAATCCATTCAAGATTTATATAAGGAGGTATTCTCATAATGTTTAATTTATTAAAATACGAAGTTTATAAGAAATATAAAACTCTACTTGCATCTCTAACTATAATCGCTATTATAGAATTAATATGCATATATTACCTTTACGATTCTTTTAATAAAGCTGGTTCAGCTATCATTATTTACACGCTTCTCGGTATCGCAGGAATGGTATTTTTGTTAGTTGAAAACATAAATACATATAAGTCTGATTTGTTCAAGAAATCTGGATATATGCTCTTTTTGACTCCTAACAATGGATATAAAATACTAGGTAGTAAAGTAATCTTTTCTCTAGTTGAAAATATTGTTGGATTTTTAATATACTTTTCGCTAGGTTTAATGAACTATAAAATACTTTTAAGTAATTATACCGAGCACGAAGTCCTTAGATTCTTCAGTACTATACAACAAAACTTATCACATTATGACATAAGTATACTAAATGTGTTTTATGTATGTCTTATCATTGTTTTTGCATGGTTTAATTTTACTCTTAGTATATATCTAGCTATGACTATTTATAAAAGTGTGTTATCTAATGTAAAACGTGGTGGACTAATAAGTTTTGGATTATTTCTAGTTATAAACTTCTTTATACAAAAGTTTTATGATTTGTTTTTTAGTGAAGTATTTAATATAGATTTTACTACTAAAAGTATGCTATTCCCTAGTTTATTTACTCTTGGAATTGTAAGTGTAGCATTGTTCTTTAGTACTTCTTACTTGCTTGATAAGAAAGTTAATCTGTAGCTTAAAATAACCCTCTAGAGTGATTATTCTCCTGAGGGTTATTTCTTTATTCAAGTTCCACAAATTTTCTAATAATCTTTTTTTCAAGTTTTTTATAAAATACATACGTAAGTATCAATATAACTACGAAGTCTACTAAAAATATGGTATTAGTATTTATAGATGATTTAATCATGAAAACTGTTAACGCCCCTATTGCTAAAAGTAATGCTGCATTTACAACTAAAGATATCATTACGTTCATATTTTGTTTTACTGCTCTCTGTGGGTTAGTCCAATTTAGTAGAGGTCTTCCTATATCTACAAACATTCCAACTATTATCATGAGCTCTGATCCAATTATACCTAATAACATACCAATGTATACTGTCATGTTAATCTCCATAGATATATTAAGCCCTACTATCATTAATACTAATAATAAAAACTGAGGAATCAAAGCACTTAAACTTCTTCCTATTATTTGATCTTTTGCACTTGTAGGAATTATCCTAGACGTCCAAAAATACTTTCCTTCTCTTGAAAATGTAGTTGATGCTACTGGTGTAATTGCACACATCGCCATGATAATACCTGCCACCGAGAAATTTATATATCCTGTTGGTATCGACGATATTAATTGATTAAAATTACCTATGTTAATTCCAGTAATTATTGGTATCATGAATATAATGGGTAATATAATAACTACTGAATAACAGTTAAATAAATATATTGGTGTCTTTAATATTGTAATTACATCTATTTTACACACTGCAAAATATGGTGGTTTTGCTTTGATAATTTCTTTATTGAATTGTGTTTTTGAAAGTTGTTTTTTCTTAGATACAACTTCGTTTCCGCCTATGATACCACCTAAGTAAACTTTGTCTCCTACTATTAGGAATACTACGAAGATAAGTACATTCATTAGGGCAAATAACGCAAAATTGATAAGACTCTCTATAGTAACTGTACTAGAAAGTGCATTACCTAGCCATTTGGCTAATATATTAGTTTTCCCTAATAAATTTACTAAAGTTTCATTATTCTCAAGCAGTTGTTTTACAAAATTTCCTCCTTGCCCCATTGCCATTGCATATTTTTGTATATATATTTGCAATCCTATCGCAACAAAAGTCATCAAAAACAAGAATATACCTCTTATCAAATTTTTCTTATTTCCTAAATTGATTATTCTAGATGAAAGTATAATTATTATAGTACTTAAGGCCAATGGAAAAACAGGTATTATTAGTAATGCTAATGCCATAATAAAATAATATGATCCAACTGCATTTGTATTTATTCCATTGATTATAAATGCAGGTGCTAAAGTTAAAAAAACTATTATATACTCATAAATTAATAGTAAGTTGAATTTCGACCATATTATATTTCTAGGCTTTATTGGTAGTGATAAGAACATCTCGGTTTCTCTTGAGAAAAAATAATATGCCATTACATATGGTATACTAAATATAAATATAATAAAACTTTCGATGCTATATATAAGCGCATTAAATATATTAATCTGATTTATAGCAATAAATTGTAGATTGATAACATTTAAAAACTTCAAGTAATATCTATACGTAAAAATAATAAATATCATTATAACAGCAGTTATCAAAAGCTTTCTTAACTGCTCTCTGTTCATTTTCTTTAGATTTAAGCTTCCAAATCCAAACATATTAATTAAACCTAACTTAGTTAATGATATTATCTCTCTCATTTTTCAGTCAACTCCAAGAATATTTTTTCTAATGATTTTTCACCTTCTAACGCTCTTAGTTCTTGCATTGTTCCTTCGGCTATTATTTGTCCTTTGCTGATTATTGCTATCCTATCACATAGTTTTTCAGCAACTTCTAATACATGTGTTGAAAAAAATACCGATTTGCCTCTATCGCACATTTCTCTCATGATTTGTTTTAAGTTGAAGGCTGCTTTAGGATCTAACCCAACCATTGGTTCATCCAATATAAATAAATCTGGCTCATGAATCAGAGCGCCTATCAATGCAATTTTTTGTTTCATCCCATGTGAATAACTGCCTATCACATCATTGACTGCATCTTTCATCTCAAATATTTCTAGATACCTACTTATTCTCTCTTTTCTATCTTTACTATTTACCTTATAAACATCAGCCATAAATTTTAGGTATGTAATGCCTTTTAGCTTATCAAATAACTCTGGTTTATCTGGAATATAGCTTATTTGTTGTTTGGCATTTATTATGTCTGTTTGATTGTCTATATTATTAACTAGTATTTTTCCATTAGTTGGTTTTAGAAGTCCAACTATCATTTTTATAGTTGTTGTCTTACCAGCACCATTCGGCCCTAAGAATCCAAATATTTCTCCTTTTTTAACTGAAAAGCTTATATCATCCACTGCTTTTACACTGCCTTTTGCATATGTCTTCGTAAGACTGTTTACTTTTAGCATATCTTCCTCCTTTTTCAATTTGTATTTTTATTATGCTTTTAATTATATACAATAATGCCTAATGTATGCAATATATATTTACTACTTATTCATTCTATTATTTATATTTCAAGCTTTTAAGAAGATTTTCACTTTATTTTTCTTGTTTATTACTATTTTTTCTATATATTCATCAATCAAAAACTTCATATCATTTTCTCCTATATGTTCGTAATCTAGCTCTTTCATTGCTAATTTAGTAATATTATCTATTCGTAGTTCATTATTAAATGGTGTCATTTTATTGTTCTTATTTATTTCTTCTCTAATCAATTTTTCTAAATTGATAATATCATTATTTTTTTTATTATATACTTTTTTATCTAATTGCCCATCTATATACAGTTCTAATAATCTATTTTTATTATCAAGTAGTTTATTTAGTAGTTTATTTTGTTTTTCAAGCTTTGAAATATTACAGTCTTCATCTAAACTGTCTCTTAACACTTTTTCTATATTACTTACAAATACTTTTTTAGCTTGTTTATTATAGATATTTTTAAGTTTTCTAATAAACTGCTTTTTCAATAGTTCCTCCTTAATATATGTACCATTCATACATGCTTTTTTCCCATTACTATGATTATTACTACATTTATAAACAACCATTTCTCGATCTTTATTTCTCATAGTCTTCTTTCTATATCTCTTTTTACAACTAGCACAATACACTACTCCTGAAAACAAAGATTTGCTCTTACCAATTCCTTTTTTTATATAGTTTTCTTTATTGTTATTAATCTTTTTTTGTACGCTCTCCCATATTTCTTTATTTATTATTGGAATATGATTTTCTTTGATTGTTATATATTTCATTTCTCCGTTATTCTTCTTTCTAACATGTGTTAAGTAATCCTGTGTATAATATTTTTTTTGCTTTAATTCTCCTTTATATTTTTCATTTTGTAAGATTCTTCTTATTGACGAATGGTTTAATTTACCTCCCATCTTACCTCTATTGATTCCTATATCTGCTAACTTCTTGACTATATTATGAAGTGAACAATCATCAAGTAAATACCAATCGTAAATCTTCTTTACTATTTCTGCTTCTTTCTCATTTACTATGAGTTTTTTGTCTACTAAATCATATCCAAGTATTCTATTGGCTCCAAATACTACTCCATTTTTCATGGCTTGTTCTTGACCTACTTTAACTCTTTCTGATATCTTCCTTGATTCTTCTTGAGCTAACGTCGCCATCAATGATAATCGTAACTCTCCATCATTATCACCTGTATTAATATTATCTATTTTGAAATACACATCAACATTGTACTTCTTGAGTTCTCTTGTAAATCTCAATGTATCTACTGTATTTCTAGCAAACCTTGATACTTCTTTTGTCAATATGATATCGAACTTCCCTAGTAAAGCATCGTGTATCATATCATTAAAACCTTTTCTATTTTTTATTGATGTTCCACTTAGTCCTTCATCTATATATAATCCACAAAATTTCAGTTCTTTATTTTTATCTATATATTCTAACCACATCTTTTTTTGATTTTCTAGTGAACTTCTCTGATCTTCATGGTCGCTACTAACTCTACAATAAGCAACTGCCCTTTTTTTCATTATCACCCTCCTGATTATATATTCGCTTTAGCTTTCCTATGATTATACTGTACTCATTTTTACTAATCATATTGCTTTTTACAAGTTTTGTCATGAAAACTTTACTGCTTTTATATAGCCAGAGGTTGTCTTTATCTGATTTCAAATTAAATCCCTCCTTATATAAAAGCTTATGTATGAAGGGATTTGTCCTATTAATAAACAGTTTTATTGTATAAAAAAACTGACATCTGGTATGATACTTTTACAGTGTCAGATTTCTATTTTATATATCTGTTGTCTCTATGTCTTCTATTACTGCTTTATAGGCTAAAGCAATTCCTAGTACTGCAAGAATTATTGGTATAATCCTTATACTTGCTAATGAAAAACCATTACTATTTGAATTTAGTATTGAAGTTACTATTATTGACGTTACCATAGTAGCTGATACGGTTTTCTTTCGCATACCAATGTACAATGGTATTAATGCTATAAATGATGTAGTCGTTGCACTAAATAATGTATCATACAACACCTCTTTTATCATAGTTAAACTCATGTGTTCCTGTGTTATTGGATATATTTTTTCTAAAATGTATAAGTCAAGTACTATTATACTTATTCCTATTAATATAGCTAAAAATGTTAATGATGTAACTAATATTAATTTTGCTATCATTAACTTTTTCCTTGATACTGGATATTGAAACAATACACTGATTGTATTATCTGTGTATTCTCCTATTATTATATCACCGATTAACACTCCTGCAAAAATAACAAATATCCCATTAACTATAGATTCAGCTAAATTCATTATTCTACTATACGATGTAAATGTAAAATCTTTATTATACTGAGCCACTAATAGTGTTAATATGAGAATAGCAACGATTACTTTTGTAATAATGAGAATACCTTTTATATATTTACCTATTTCAACTTTTCTAAGTTCTAGCTTTATTAGTCTCATCATTTCACTTCACCTCCATTTGTTATGCTTAGGAAGTAATCCTCTAATGAGCTAGTGCCTTTTATCATAGTTTGTATGAGAATATTATTTAGTATTAAAGCCTTGGATATCTCTTTTAACGATATATTTTGATCATATATTCTAATTTTGTTTTGATCTATTATTTTAAAGTTAGACAGTTTTAATTTATCATCAAGTATCATAGATGCCTTTCTAACATTATCTACTTGTAAATCAACATACTCTGTAGTTTCTCTCTTAATATCGTTCATTTGAATCTCTTGTATCAGACGGCCTTTTGATATTATCCCAATAGTATCTGCTATCTGCTCTACCTCAGTTAATATATGACTAGAAACAAGTATGCTCATACCATATTGTTTTGATAGCATTGTTAGTAAATCTCTAACATCTTTTATTCCCTCAGGGTCTAATCCATTAATTGGCTCATCTAATAATAATAACTCTGGTTTTGTTATAATAGCTCTTGCTATACCCAACCTTTGTTTCATACCTAGTGAATAATTTTTTACTGGTTTATTTTCAATGCCTCTTAAATTAACTATCTTTAGAACTTCATCTATAGCTTTTTTATCATAAAACCCCATGTAATCACAATGGATCTTTAAATTTTCTTTGCCTGTTAAATTAGTGTAAAACACTGGATATTCTATAATAGCTCCAATTCTTTTAAATACTTCATATGAATTTTTTAATAGCTTCTCATTAAATATCTCTATCTCCCCATTAGTAGGCTTTATAAGATTAGTTATTAACTTTAGCAATGTTGTTTTTCCTGCACCGTTAGGCCCTAAAAAACCATATATTTCGCCTTTTTTAACACTCATATTTACATTAGATACAACTTCTATACCATTGTATATCTTTGTTAGATTATAGGTCTTTATAACATACGTCATACGCGCTCCCCTTTCATTTTTGTTAATATATTAGTATTATATGGGGTAAAGTTTTCTTTCTTCTTAAGCATTTATTACTTTTTTCTTAAGATTATTAATAATTTAGTCTATTTAACCTTATTGTAAACACTGTTTTTTCATATGGTTTACTATTTAGCTTTATTTGTCCTTTAAGATTCTCTACTAATTTTTTTGTTATAGTTAACCCTAAACCACTACCTTGATATTTTTTGTTTCTTGAATCTTCTAAAGTATATAATCTTTCAAACACTCTATCAGCATATATTTCATTTATTCCTTTTCCTTTATCCCAAACTTTTATATATACAAATTCCTTATCAGCGCTTACCTCTAGACCTATGATTTTCCCTTCATATCCGTAAGTTATAGCATTTGAAATAAGATTGTTTAGAATTCTATTCATT
This sequence comes from Abyssisolibacter sp. ZYX002, assembly GCF_056892235.1. Taxonomy (NCBI): domain Bacteria; kingdom Bacillati; phylum Bacillota; class Clostridia; order Eubacteriales; family Clostridiaceae; genus Abyssisolibacter; species Abyssisolibacter sp. ZYX002. The sequence continues at coordinate 382,946 of NZ_JARMXH010000003.1, read as the reverse complement.
GCATCTTCATTTCCTAAAACATACACATCTTCATTAGGTATATTAATGTTCATATCTAGATTTTTATCTGTAAGGATTCCATAATAAGAAAGTATGCTTTTCCTACATATTTCACTTATATTAATTTTACTAAGAGTAATATCAATATCTCGTGATTCTATCTTAGATAATCTGAAAAAATCGTTTAATAAATCCACCAATTCTTCACTTTTTTCCTCTATTTTGCTAAGCAACATAGTCCTCTCTTGGTGTGTTAGTGAATTATCTGTATTTAATACCTCTATATATCCAAGTATTACTGTTAATGGTGTTTTTATATCATGTGAAATATTAGAAAGCATTCTTTTCATTTCTTCCTTTGTATTTGCATAATCTGCTGTAGCCTTATTGATACTGAATAAAACCTTATTTATTTCTACTAGTAGATTTTTAATATACATATCATCAGTTGTAAGCAATATTTTTTGATTACTTTTTTCTTCAGAGATTTTTTGTAAGACATCGTATATATATTTAACATTTTTGTTTTTAGTTTTTATCTTCTTATATTGAAAATATATGTATATAATCTGTATTATTACAACTATTATTAATAACATTTTTATCATACTAAAATTCACCTAACTTATATCCTATTCCCCAAATAGTCTTGATATATTTAGGGTCTGATGCATTATCTTCAATTTTTTCTCTTAATCTTCTTATATGAACATTTATCACATTAACATCGTTATAATATTCTTCCTCCCAGACAAATGAATATATTTGTGATTTAGTAAATACTCTTTTTGGATTTTTCATAAATATCTTTAATATTTCAAATTCTTTTGAAGTAAGGTTTATTGTTTTGTTGTTTTTCTTTACACTGTAATTATCTAAATCTACCTCTAAATTTCCTTTTTTTATAATATTGTTGTCATTTATTTCTTTTACATTGGAATATCTATTCGCTCTTCTTATAAGAGCTTTTACTCTCGCTGTTAATTCAATCATTGAAAATGGCTTAGTTATATAATCATCTGCCCCAAAGCCCAGTCCTATAGCTTTATCAACATCGCTATCTTTAGCGGACATTATAAGTATAGGAAGAAGGTTAATACTACGTATTATCTTCATAAGCTCTATACCATCTAACTTAGGCATCATTATATCTAGCAAGACTAAGTCAAATTTACCTTCTCTAAATTTGCTTATGCCTTCCTGACCATCAAATGCACATATAACATCAAACCCATCTTTTTTTAAATGTTCACTTATCATCTCACTGATACTCATATCATCTTCAACCAACAAAATTTTATTTGTCATCATTGTTCCCCTTCTATTACATACTTTTTAGATTAAATCGTCTCTTTCTTATTTATTCATTATATCACTTATTATCTCCTTTATAAAAAAACAAAGATACTCTTCTTATATAGCTGAAAAGTATCTTTAAATCATACGAGTTTGATTAATTTTGACAATAACAAATGTTTTGCTGTTTTTATTTATTTAAAGCCATCTCTTGTTTATTTATCCCTTCAAAAGCCCTAAATTCTTTATTTTCATCTCTACACAAAAATTGGATAACGTGTCTACCAGATGCACTTGATCTTACTAAACCACCAAGGGAAACCCAATGACCTGCCATGTAAAAATTGCTAAGCCCAGGTAATTTCATATGGTGCTTCTCAACCAAAGGTATAACATTTTCTTCTGTATCAGCAAATGGAATCCATGCCATAACTGAACCTTTATAGTTTGCAGTGTATCGAACAGCTGTAACTGGTGTTGAAACATCAACATATTCAACCTGTTCTTTAAGTCCTGGATATTTTTTATCCATAAATTCAATAATATATTTTCCAACCTTTTCTTTTTCTTTGTTATAAGCATCTCTATCTGTATCGTATAATTCCTTCCAACAATCATAATCAGAATAATAAAAGAACTGCATTACAGATTTACCTTCTGGTGCAAATTCTGGTGCATGGTGACAGTAATGTCTAGCTGTAAAACCTCTTTGATTACCGCTTCCAGTAAGTGGAGAGGTATCTTCTAGAAAATAAGTCGTACTATCTGGTTCATCACTTAGATCTCTATTTATTCCTAAAAATACTAATACAAATCCCTTATACGTCTTATACTTTTTATTTTCTAATCCTTCATATAGCTGTTTTATATCATCACTTATATATTTACCATCGAGCATATCAAATATTGTTGTTCTTCCATCTGCTGCAGATATTATAATATCTGCGAAGTGCTTAGTCCCATCTTCTAACATTATGCCTATTGCCTTATCATTTTCTACAAGTATTTTTTTAACTCGCTGTTCGTACATCATTTTTCCGCCTAGCTCTAAATATCTTTTTTCTATTGATTTTGCTAGCTCCAAAGATCCTCCTTCTGGATATCCAGCATTTTTTTCATACATAGCTGTTAAATTACACATATTAGGTAGTAACGGGAAGTCTGGCATTTGCTGTTGTAGTATATATTCAAAAGCTTTTCTCAATAATGGATGTTTAAATCGTTTTGCAAAATCTTTTATTTCAATACTTGTACTTTTCTGGAGTATTTCACCAAATGGCCTTAAAAATTCGTTCTTTATTTTTTGCTCGTCTTCTTGATTTACTAGCGGTATCGGTTTTAGCATAGGGAAGTTAACACCCATAAAAGCACTCATTCCATCACAAAATTCTTTAATCAAACTTTCATCCTCTGGAGATATTTCTAGTAGATGTTTTTCTAACTTATTTGGATCTATATAAAAATTAACAGTTTGTCCATCAGTATCTACTACACGATTGAATATATCTCTAAAGTAACGTATTTTTTTATCCTTTAGTGCTCCTAGTTCACTCCATATTTGATTCATGTCATTGCCTGGTTTTGTTCCAAGTAACCAATCTATACACTGATCAAATATGAATTCTTTTCTCTTCCATGCAGTACAACACCCGCCTGGTATAAAATGTAGTTCAAATATTTTAGACTCATAGTTGTTCATTTGAGCATAGCAACCTGTTGATAAGCCTGATATCCCTCCGCCAATTATAATTATAGACTTTTTTTCTTTACTCATATTTTTCCTCCTTTTTCTATTTCATTTATAATTAATCTAAAACAGTTCTAAATTTTTTATTATCTTTACTACACTGTGTCTGTATTGCATAGCGACCACAACATGCTACTCTTATCAATCCTCCATATGAAACCCATTGTCCAATCATATAGAAATTGTCAAGCCCCGGTATGTTAATCCCTACTTGTTTTGACCACACGTCAACTTCACTCGTTGCTATCCATCCCATTATAGAACCTTTGTAATTTTTTGTGTAACGCTCAATCGTAACTGGCGTACTAACATCAATAACTTCTATTTTTTCTCTAATATTTGGATATACGGTTTCAAGCTGTTTGATAACTATATTTGCTATTTTATCTTTTTCATCTTTATACGCCTGTCTATCTTTAGAAAGCTCTTTCCACTCGTCGTAATTTGCAACAAAGAAACTAGTTAATACTGACTTACCTTTAGGTGAATAGGATGGTTCTGTATGGCAATAGTGTCTTATTAATATTGACTTTTGTTCTTTACTTATAGTTCCTAATATATCTATTGGTTCATCTCTTAGGTAAATCTTCGAATGTGGTTCATCATTAAAATCCATATCTACTCCTAAGAATACCTTTACCATTGATGGATGAACTCGTGCATTTTCATACATTCCTTTAATGTTTTCATCTAGATACTTACCACCCAGTAAATCATATATGGTTGTTCTTCCATCACATGATGATATTATTATATCTGCATATAGCTCACTACCATCTTCTAATACGATACCTTTTGCCTTGTCATCTTCTATGATTATGTTTTTCACATATTTTTTATAGTAAATCTCACCACCAAATTCTTTGTACCTAGTCTCTAAAGACTTTGATAAACCATATGCTCCCCCTTCTGGATAACCCGCATTCTTGTTATACATATTTGACAATGTAAAAAGAGGTGGAAAAACTGAGTATTCTATGTCAGGATTATAAAAAATATATGAGATGATTTCACGAAGTCTAGGATCATTAAAACTATTGGCATAATCTTTAATCATTAGAGCATTATACTTTGTGAGTATGCCCATATAAGGGAAAAACTTTATAAATATACTCAGTTTATCTAATGGTCCATATAAATTCTCTGGCTTTTTATAGCTAAATGATGGTGACTTTGAAAATCGCTTTACTGATTTACATAAATGCTTTATTTTTTTCTTGTCTTCATCGTCGTCTGTAAACTTAAATAACTCTGATTTCAATTTAGCTGGGTCAGCATAAAAGGTACATATATCTCCTTTGCTTGTTTCTATTTGAAAAAGGTCATCGTAAAAAGCTACGTTTTTTCCTTTAAGCGCTCCAAGCTCTCTCCAAATTGAATGTTCCTGCATTTTAGGATCTATACCAACTATCCAATCCATCCCTCCATCAAAGTTATATCCTTTGCGCTTCCATGCAGTTGAGAGTCCACCTGGTATACTATGCATTTCAAAAATCTTTGTATCATATCCGTTCATTTGTGCATATATTCCTGCTGCTAATCCAGAAACTCCTCCGCCTATAATAATTATAGATTTACTTTTTTGTTTAATCATATAAACACTCCATTTTATTTAGTAAGATTTTGTTGATTTTATAAAAGTAGGGCTACCTTGAGGTAGCCCCCTCATATCTATCCTATAATGTCCTCTAAAATCTTCACATTTTCTTTTGCTTTAGATTCATCAAGCATATCAGCATGTTTTCCGATTCCTTGATAGTAATTATATTTTGTTGTAGATGAACCTTTCCAACTTTCTATTTTGAAGTCTCTGTGCTTACTTTCAGGATTTTCTTCTACAATAAAGTGAACTATTGCTTTTATATCTTCTAGATTTTTCTTACTATAGCAAAAATCTATATATTCTTTAGCCTGCTTCATTGTATGCTTATGAACTATATCCGAGCCAGTATGTTTCTTAAAATGCTCTGATAATTCTATTTCAAATTTTTTCATATCTGCATCTGATATTTCAAAGCTTCCATTAATCCTATAGGAGTCCATGATTATAACATCTAGTACCTCGTAACCTCTTCTCTCTAATTCTCTTCCAACTTCAAATGCAAGATTTCCACCTAATGAATATCCAAAAAGTGTATACCTGCCGCTGTTGTCTATCTCATAAATCATATCTGCGTATTGCTCAATCTTCTTATCATCTTCTATATAGTTGAAGGATACAAATCTTACATGAGGCATGTTGTATGCTATATTTTTATACACTATACTATATCCTCCTGCAGGTGGAAAACCAAATATGGTCTTAGTTCCTTTTTCATTGTATATTCCATATATTTGATCTCCATCTATTTCTTTTGCTGTGATACTATCAATTACTGATGCCATTGAATATAGTGATGGACTACTAAAGAGTTTATTTACACTTATGTTAATATCAAACTCCTGTCTAATCAAAATCATAAGCTCTACTAGATTAAGTGAATTTCCACCAAGATCAAAGAAATCATCATTTAAATCTATCCTTCTTATACCCAGAAGTTTACTCCACAGCTTGGCTAATTTCTTTTCATTTTCCGTCTGAGGCTTATTTTGTATTTCTTTTTCTAATGTTGGTACAGGCAATTTTTTTATATCTACTTTGCCATTGTTTGTAAGTGGAAACTCCTCAATTCTCAACATATAAGATGGAATCATATATGTTGGCAATTTTTTCTTGAGATATTTATTAGTTTTATTGATGTCAAGACTTGCAGGTGCCTTACAATATGCGCAAAGTAATTTTTCACCATTTGGCGCTTCTTTAGGAACAACAAATGCCTTTTCTACTTCAATAATACTTTCAAGTTGCTTTTCTATCTCGGATAGCTCTATTCTATGTCCTCTTATTTTTACTTGATTATCTATTCTTTGTAGCATCTTTATGTTTCCATCATTATTCCAAAGTGCTAAGTCTCCAGTTTTATATAATCTAATCTGCTTAGTTTTATCAAAGGAGTGATTAATAAATCTTTCCTTAGTTAATTCAGGTGCATTTACATAGCCTAGTGTTACACCATCTCCACCTATATATATTTCTCCTGGAATACCAACAGGAACAGGGTTCATCTCATTATCAAGGATATATATTTCTGTGTTTGCAAATGGCTTTCCTATAGGCACCGCACCATCAATTGTAAGTGTCCCTTGTGGTTCGTAATAGGTACTATCAATTGTTGCTTCAGTTAAACCGTAGGAACTTATTACCCTTGTATCTAGCGAGCATTGAAGCTTTAATTCTCTGTATTCATCCATATTCCAAACATCCGATCCAACTATGAGGATTTTCATAAAATCTAGCTTCTTGCCATCTTTTTTAATATAGTTCATCATATTTCTAATTATGGCAGGTACGAATTCTCCTATATTTACTCCTTCTTCTATCATGATGTCATATAAAAGTGGTATGTTAAGAAGTACTTCTTTTCTACATAATACTAACTTGCCTCCTGAGCATAATGCTCTTACGAAATCACCACTAAATACATCAAATGAAAAGCTTGCCATTTGAAGATGTGAGTATTCATCTTTTTTAAGTTCATATGTTTCTTCCCATGATTTATATATTGAAACAACATTCTTATGGCAAACCATAACTCCTTTTGGCTTTCCTAAGGAACCAGAAGTATATACAATATATGCCATATCATCTATGCTATTTATACTCTCAACTGTTGAATCATCTAATCTATAAGCCTCATTTTTCATTTCAGCAAATGATACTGTTTTTATGCTAAAATCACCCTCTTTGAAATCATTATTTGAATCATATATCATAAGTAATGATTTAGAGTTTTCTATAGCATAGTTTATTCTATCTTCTGGCCAATTAGCTTCAATTGGAACATAAGCCCCTCCTGATTTCATTATACCTATCAAAACTATAGCCATATCTACTGATTTTTTCATGCATACTATTACTGGTGTATTCGCTGTTACTCCTTTATCTCTTAAGTATCTTGCTATTTGATTGGATTTCTTATTTAATTCTTCGTATGTTATTGAATCTTTTGATTTATCTTCATATGGTACTGTAATAGCAACTTTTTGTGGATTTTCAAGAGATATTTTCTCTATCAATTGATGAACTGTTTCTTCCTTTTGATTTTCGTCTATATTTCCATTCCACTCTGTGAGTATCATTTTTCTTTCGTCATCTGTTAAAACACTATATTTTGATATATTTAAATCAGGGCTTTCTACTATTTTACTCATCAATTCTTTAAAATGCTTACTCATTCTAACTATAGTACTCTCGTAGAACAAGTCTGTATTGTATTTAAATGTTGCATGGAGTATTCCATTTTCTTCGTACATAGATAGAGTAATATCAAATTGCCCTTCTTCTTCTGGTATTGATAGTACTTGCATAGGGAATCCTTGGAAGTTTCCTACGTTTCCACTTTCAAACCCTGTTCTTTCAATATTGTGCATTAGATACACAAACATAACTTGGAATATCGCTGATCTACTTGGATCCCTTTTTAGTCCCAGTTTTTCAAGTAAAAGTGCAAATGGATAATCTTGATTTTCAAGTGCCATTAATACGTTTTCTTTTACTTCTCCTAAGAATTCCTTAAATGTAGGGTCTTCATCAAAGTTTGCCCAAAGAGGTAATGGATTAACAAAGTATCCATATACGTTTGAGAATTCAGGTTGGGTTCTTCCTGATACTGGACTTCCTATTATTACATCTTTTTGACCAGAATACTTATAAAGTAATGTATAGAAACTACTAAGCAATGTCATAAACAAAGTAGCACCGTTTTGTTTAGACACAGACACTAACTTCTCTGTAAGTTCTGCATCAATAGTAAATGAATATGATGTTCCATTATTTGTTTGAACAACTGGTCTAACTTTATCTGTAGGAATATTCAAAATAGGAATATCCTTTGGTAAGTTATTTTTCCAGAAGTTAAACATTTTTGTACCTTTTAAGCTGTTCATTTTCTCATTTTCCCAGAAAATATAGTCCTTGTAGCTTGTATCAATTTCCTTTAATGCTACTTCTTTATTTAATGCAAATTTAGCATAAAAGCCTTGTATTTCGTTTATAAACATATAATTTGACCAAGCATCTGAAACTATATGATGAATATTAACTGATAGATAGTAATCTTTTTCTGATTGTTTGTATAATGTAAATCTATAAAGTGGTCCTCTTTCAAGGTTAAATGGTTCTTTAGTGTTTTCTACAATCATATTTAAAATAGCTTCTTTGTCTTTACCTTGTGCATCTATGTGAGTTAAATATTCATTTCTATATTCATATATCTTCTGGCAAGGCTCTCCGTCTTCAATAAAGAAATTTGTCCTTAATTGTTCATGTCTCTTTACGATTTCTTCAACTGATTTATTAATGGCTTCTATGTTAAGCTCCACTGGTATATACAGTACTCCTGCAATATTGTAAGCTGAGCTTTCTGGATTAAGCTGATATAAGAACCATAGCGCCTTTTGCCCATATGATAAAGAGTATTTATCAATTACTTGAATATTATCATCTTGTTCATCTTTGCTATTTGCGTTTTGGGTATCAACATCAGACAGCCTCTCAGAAATATCCTTATATAATTCATTTGAAAGTTCTGCTATTGTTGTATTGCTTAAAAGCGTCACTATTTTAAACATATACCCAAAGTTTGATGAAATTTTATTTCTAAGCTCTGTTGCCATTATAGAATCTACACCTAGTACACTCAATGAAGCATCTGAAGCTACTTGAGACACATCGCATTTTAATATCCCTGCGATGGTTTCAGATAAACCATTTAGCACCAATACTTTCCTTTCACTTGGCTCTGAATTAATAAATACATTTTCAAAGTTTTCATCGTCACCACTGTCTTTCATGCTATCTTTTTCTATCAAATGTTCACACATAGAAATTGGTTTTGGATACCATAGTAAAGCCTTATCCCACTCAACATCACAAACCATCATTTGAGTTACATCTTGGCCCATCAGTCTTTCGAAGACCTTCATTCCTACTTCTGGTGCTATTACATCCATTCCTCTATTATTCTTGTAGAACTCACCAAGATTTAATTTTTTTATCATTCCAACTGCCCATGGTCCCCAGTTGATAGCTAATGCTGGCTGACCATTCATTTGCCTATAACTTGAAAGTGCGTTCAAAAATGCGTTTGCTGCACCATAATTTGTCTGGCCTGTAGCTGTTAAAATACACGCAACAGATGAGAATACGATGAAGTTTTCAACAGTTTCTTCTGAAAAATATTTATTGAGTAAATATCCACCATATACTTTTGTATCATATACTTTGCTAAAACTATCTATATCCATCTCTGAAATTACTGTATCTTTAACTATACCTGCCGAATGAACTATAGTTCTAACTGGCGGGTATCCCAAATCTTTTAATTCCTGTGCAAACTGACTTACTTGATTTTCGCTACTCATGTCTACACTCTTACATATAACTTGTACACCCATACTTTCTAACTCTTTAATAAAATTAATCTTTGCTAATACTGAGCTGTCAGAAACTTTTTTCCAATCTCTTCTTTCTGGTATCTCACTTCTACCTACCAGTACAAGCTTCGTTGCACCATGTAATGCCATTTTCTTTGATACAAGTTTTCCCAATGCTCCAAATGCACCCGTAATAATATGAATACCATCCTTATTAAAACTTAATGGGATAGGTTTCTTTACACTATCTGTCAGCATTAGTTTTGGAATATATCTACTATCATTTCTAACTACTATTTCTTTATCGTCTGTTTTATCCATAGTCACAATTTCAAAAACATTCTTTGCATCGTTTTTAGCTAATTCTTCTTCTAAATCTAAATCAATCAAGTAATCAAAGTTTTCAGTAAGTTCCTGTTGATATAGCACTCTTCCTAATCCCCAAGCTGGAGCTGCTAAAGGATGCATGTTACTCTCAAAGCCAATTCTTTGACTACCTCTTGTAATAATAGTAAGTTTACCTTTTATACCATATTCCACTATTAAGTTTGCTATTTGTATAATTGAGTAACTGGATTCTATTTTTGCTTTTTCTATATCATCAATTGTACAATTACCAAGATCAGGTAGGTTTGTATTTTCTAAATGGAGGATTTTTTTGCATTTATAGTTCTTCTGTTTGAAATATAAATCAAAAATATTGTTAAGTGCTTTTTTATCATTTCTAGGGATTTCTATATAATTTAAATCTTCGTCTATTTTTAATGTATCTGCGTATCTTATATTTAAATATCCATACCCTTTATCACTTAATATATTTGATATCTCATCTGCTAATCCGCCTCCGTCACCAAATACTACCCATAGTTCATTTTTATTCACAGATATCTCTTGCTCATTCTTTCCAAATTCTTTTTCTTCCCATTTTAAATCATAAAGCATTGTATCTACTCTATTTAAAGATACATTACTAGATACCTGATCTAGAGCTTTTGCACTAAAGTTCTTAATCTCACCTATTGCTTCACCTTTATTATTATAAATATATATTGAGCCAACTAAGTTCTTCGCAGTATTTTCTTTTATATCAGCAACTACCCAAATTTCTCCTTTGTATCCATTAGTTAGTCTTATTTTTTCTATTGAAACTGGCAATCTAATCTCACCTGTCTCACTTTCATCCCTCAAAAACTCTGTAGTAACAAAAGTCTGGAAGCATGCGTCTGTAATTGTTGGATGGAAATAACTTTCTTCTTCATTATAAAGCTCATCGTTTATGCATATCTTTGATATTATTTTTTCTTCAGATAACCATATTTTTTCAATGCCTTGGAAATAATATCCATATTCATATCCCATGCTATTTAGCTTATTATAACATTCCTCTTTGTCAAAGCTTTGAGTCATATTCTTTGTCAGGCTTGATATATCTATATCAGATGTAATTGACGTATTCTGTATAGTTTTAAGAATACCAGAGCAATGTATGTCTTTATTATCATTTTCTTCATCATATGAGATAATCTTAAAAGATGAATCCTTATCACTTACAAAGAATTGAACTTTCTTATCTTTATTTTCACTTAAAAATAATGCTTTTTTAAACTCTAGCTTTTCTATTGAGTAATTTCCTCCCCCTACTAAGTTATCTAATGCTGCAAAACCCATTTCAATATATCCTGCAGCTGGAAAAACGACATTACCCTGAATTAAATGATCTTTTAAATATTTAGCACTACTAGAATTTATAGAATTCTCCCAAGCATATGAACCAATTCTCATACTATAACCTAGTAAATGATGGTCGACATAACCAAGTCTTTTTCTCTCTACATTAAAAGGCTCTACCCAGTATTTGTCCTTCTTCCAAGTATAGTTTGGAAGATGTACAAAGTTACCTTGTTTATATAACTTGTCCCAATCAATAACAAACCCTGATATAAATAACTGTGAAAGCGCTAATGTGATATTTTCTAAGTCATCTTCTTTTCTCTTAAGGCTAGTTATAAGCTTAACATCCTTTTCTTCTCGTTCTCCACACTCGCTCATTGATGCTTTAAGTACTGGATGTGGGCCAACTTCTAAGAAAACAGAGTATCCATCTTGGAGCATCTTTGTAAATGCTTTAGCAAAGTATACTGAACCTCTAACATTTTTCCACCAATAGCCTGCATCTAACTCTGTACCATCTACCTCTTTGCCTAGTGCTGTTGAATATAGTCTTATCTTTGCTTTCATTGGTTTTATATCTTTTAAATCTTCAAACAATTCATCTTTTATCATATCCATACATGGACTATGATATGGTATTTTAACTTTTAAAAATTTAGCGAATACACCCTCAACTTCTAATTTTTTAGCAATAGCTTCTAAAGCTTCTTCTTTTCCTGCTAGAGTAACTGCACTTGGACTATTTATTGCCGCAATGGACACACTGTCACCATAAGGTTTAATTAAATTTAATGCATCCTCTTCATTTAATCCTACTGCCAACATTTTACCTGTTCCGCTAGTCTTTTGTTGTAATCTACTTCTGTTCATTATTACTTTAACTGCATCTTCAAATGTATATACACCTGCTTCATAAAATGCTGCTGCTTCACCAGTACTATGACCTATTAATGCATCTGGCTTTATTCCATAGTGGCGTAGTAGTTTGGATAAGGCTAATTGAAGTGCAAAATTTGCAGGCTGTGAAAGCCAGTTATTAGTCATATTTGAATCATTTTGTGATGCATTCATTTCTTCAACCAATGACCAATCAACCCATTTTCTCATTTCTTTATCACACTTGTCCATCATTTCTCTATATACAGGCTCTGTTTCATATAGTTTTCGTCCCATAGCCCACCATTGTGGCCCCATACCAGTAAATACCCATACTAGTTTTACTTTATCACCAGATAATTTTCTTCCTTTTACAATCATAGGATTCTCTTTTTCGTCAGCACACAATGATAATTTTTCTAGTAAATCTGCTTTTGAATTATAAACTAAACCCAATCTGTAATCTAGGTGTTGCCTTTTGTGACTTAATGTATAGCAAACATCCATTAATTCCTCGATACTCATCTTGGCTATATGCTCGTTGTATTTTAATGCCATCTCACTAAACACATCTTTATTTTTTGCAGAAAGAGGGAAAATCTTTGGTCTATTTATAGTTGTTTCCTCATTCTCTGTATTTACTTTATCTACTATAGGTGCCTCCTCTAATATGACGTGAGCATTTGTACCTCCGAATCCAAAAGAATTAACACTTGCTCTAGCTTTTCCCGAATGTTTTGGCCATTCTTCAAGTTTACTTGGTATTTCAAAAGACCACTTGTCCATCTCAATTTTAGGGTTTATTTCTTTTAGATGTAAATGAGGTGGTATTTTTTTATTTTTAAGACTAAGCGCAGTTTTAATTAAACCCGCTACGCCAGCTGCAGCTTCTGTATGTCCAAAATTTGTTTTAACCGACCCTATAAAGCATTTATCTTTTTTATCTCTCTCTATACTAAGCACTTGTCCTATGGAATTAGCTTCGATTGGATCTCCTACTGGTGTTCCAGTACCATGCGCTTCCACGTATTGAATTGTATTTGGCTTTATTCCTGCTTTTTGACAAACATCCACCATAAGATCAATCTGTGATTGAGGATTTGGCACTGTTATACCATTTGAATGTCCATCTTGGTTTGATCCATTTCCTATAATAACAGCATAAATATTATCCTTATCTTTTATTGCATCACTAAGTCTTTTTAATACTACTATTCCAACACCTTCAGAACGAACATAACCATTCGCGCTTTTATCAAAACCATGTGACCAACCATTTGGTGATAAAAATCCCCCTTTACATTCTGAGATTGTGTATTGTGGTGCAAACTGAAGTCCTGCACCTCCTGCTAATGCAAGGTTACTCTCTCCGTTTTTTAAACTCTCACATGCAAGGTGCGTAGCTACTAGTGAAGAACTACATGCTGTATCAATAGATAAACTTGGTCCTTTGAAGTCAAATACATATGAAATCCTATTTGATATCATCGTCATCATTACTCCAGTTGGTGTATGGGCTGCAATACCATCAAAACTACTTCCACCGTACTGAAGTAACTTATAGTCAAGTGTAAATGCACCCATGAAAACTCCTACTTGCTCGCCTGCTAACTCCTGCGCTTTTAAACCCGCATCTTCTAATGCCTCCCAAGCAACCTCCAACGCTTTTCTTTGTTGGGGATCCATATAATGGGCTTCTCTTGGTGAAATACCAAAAAAAGTTGGATCAAATTCATCTATACCTTCAATATAGCCACCTTTCATAGTATTGATTTTCCCAGGATTTTCTTTTGATGAATTATAAAAACTTCTCAAATCCCATCTTGATTTTGGAATCTCAGTTATACAATCTGTTCCACTTTCCAACACATTCCAATATGAAATTGGATCATTTATTCCACCTGGAAATCTACAACCCAATCCAATAATGGCTATTTTTTCGCTATTATTCTTGTTATTCATCTATATCTTCCTTTCTGTTAAGTTTTATAATTAAAATTTCGGGCAAATATGTTAATTTTTTCCTCCTTTCTTGAAACATAATCCTTATTATAGCATAATTTGGTAAATTTGTAAATTTATTTGGTGTTTTTTTGGTTTACTTTCCCAATAAATATCTCTTTTTAAAACAGTTTTTTATTTTAATAACAATAAAAAATCCATTTTTATATGGAAAAAACAGAATTATTAACGAATAAATCTACTAACTATACTCCCATTTGTCTCAACAGAAGTCTTTTGTTGATATATGTGAAATTGATACAAAAAAAGAAACCTTCTATCCGAAGGTTTCTTAGGTTGATGACAAAGTCATCAAGATAGCCGACTTTAGTAAAAGTTCAATTTCAAGGCGTGTTAAAATTGAGTAGCAGAGCTTACTTAGAGGTAAGTGAGCAACGGAAATTTTAACAACAACGTAGAAATTGGGCTTTTGTCTACAGTCTGAGAAACCTTCTAACCGAAGGTTTCTTAAGTTGATGACAAAGTCATCAAGATAGCCGACTTTAGTAAAAGTTCAATTTCAAGGCGTGTTAAAATTGAGTAGCAGAGCTTACTTAGAGGTAAGTGAGCAACGGAAATTTTAACAACAACGCTGAAATTGGGCTTTTGTCTACAGTCTGAGAAACCTTCTAACCGAAGGTTTCTTAAGTTGATGACAAAGTCATCAAGATAGCCGACTTTAGTAAAAGTTCAATTTCAAGGCGTGTTAAAATTGAGTAGCAGAGCTTACTTAGAGGTATGTGAGCAACGGAAATTTTAACAACAACGTAGAAATTGGGCTTTTGTCTACAGTCTGAGAAACCTTCTAACCGAAGGTTTCTTAGGTTCTTCTATATGATTGTTGTTAAACTTATGCTTACTTGTTTCGATTAATCATTCTAGCTAATTTAAATATTCTTTAATCCTTTTATCTAAGCAATAAGCTACTAAATACCATGAATACCACGTTATAAGAATCACTTTTCTATTAGTTATTGAATTTGCTAAAATCTACACTCATAGTCTCTTTACGATTTGTAAATATTGTTTTAATCTTTTCTAATGTATCATTTGTTTGGTTTCCAGCTATTGTTTCTAATGCTTTTAATGCTAACAGGATAGAATTGATATCTTCATTGTTTATTGGCGTTTTTATCAGTTTAAAGGTATCCATGATTTGATATCCTCCACCTATGCCTTTATGGGATACTCTCGGTATTCCAGCCATATTAATAGTGTTTATATTTCTTTGTATAGTTCTCTATGATACCTCAAATTGTTCTGCAAGCTTCTTCCCTGTTACAATCTTTCGATTTAACAGATAGGTAGTTATAGCAAGTAATCTATCAGTCCTCATGTCTAGTCTCCTCTTATTCTTACAACACGTTATTTTATCATTATATTATAATTCAGCTAAATTTCTTTTATAAACTAAAAATAGTTTCCCGATAAAACCTTATTTTTCTTTAACTTCTTATAAACATTAATCCTAATCTAATTCTACCAACTGTTCTTCTTTATTTTTATATATAAAGTCTTTAAGTTTTTGTATTAAAAATTGTTTTCCATGCCCAGGATATATTATCTTCGCATTTGTTTTAATTATTTTTTCCCAACTCTTATAATATTGGTCTAGATTGTTCAATAATAGAACACAATATTTTGTACCTAAGAACTGTAGCATATCTGACGCAACATCTCCAACAAAACAACTTCCATCTTCCAATAACAATGATATAGAATCATCTGTGTGTCCAGGTGTATATAATATTTCGCCTACCATATCTATTCCTATGTCTTGTAACTTGGTATCTTTGCTTATAATAATATCATTACTGGCAATCTTGTATTGAGGAAAAGGCTCTCTCCATATGTTGCTAACTTTTTTTATTAATTTAACCATTGTTGCAATCTTTTTATTTATATATTTTGCTCCATCCAAATCATTTTTTCCTTTTTCAACTCGAGATACAGCATTTACATGCATGATGATGCGACATGATGGATTACACGTTTTAATTTCGCTAACCAGTCCTGCATGATCATCATGGTGATGTGTTAATAAAATATAAGCTATGTCTTTAACTTCTATATCTAAATCTCTTAGTCTCTTATATAATAATTTTTTATGTTTTTCATACCCTGTGTCTATGAGTAAATATTTATCTTTAACAGGAATAAGATAACTTATTGTCTGTTTTAATTTGCATTTTATTATTTTCATTTTACCCCTCCTTTGGATAAATCGCTGATTGTTCTTTCTCTAGCTTAGCATAACCGTCTTTTAATCTTTTCTTTGCCATCTCTATGTAAGA
Source organism: Abyssisolibacter sp. ZYX002 (assembly GCF_056892235.1). NCBI lineage: Bacteria > Bacillati > Bacillota > Clostridia > Eubacteriales > Clostridiaceae > Abyssisolibacter > Abyssisolibacter sp. ZYX002. The sequence continues at coordinate 366,587 of NZ_JARMXH010000003.1, read as the reverse complement.
GTAATTGATGGCTTCTACGGGACAGTTGTAATAACACTCACCACATAATATGCATTGTGATTTGTCTTTAATCATCTTGACTATACCCTCATGTTCTTCAAACATATTAATAGGACATCTCGCTATGCATCTTTTACATTTTATACATTTTTCATTATCTAATGTAACGTTCTTGTGTTTTTTATGGAAAAATGACTGACTAAAAGTATTAAACAATATCCTCTCAGGTAATTTAGCATATCTAAATGAACTACTAATATCTTTAATTTTCTTGTAATCTATTTTTGCTATTTTCATTATTTTTTCTACAGCTCTGCTTATTATTCCTTCTTCAAATTTATCTGGTTTATTTGTGTTAATTTTTTTTGACATAGCTTTTGTAAGAGTATGCTCTGAAGCAATTTTAACACCTATAATCGATTTCCTGCTCTTTCTTTTTATATGTCTACCCATTTCTTCTAACGCAATACTACTATGAACACCACCATAAGTTACAAATGGCACTGCTAAATAGCCATATTTTTCTCCAACTTCAGGTAGTTGGTCTATTGTGCTCAATATATTTTTTTCAACATGTCCTGCATATACTGGTCCTCCTATAAGCAAAACATCATGTTCATCAAGATCTTCTTTCAAAGAATCTTTAATGTTATTAGTATCTAAATATTCTTCGTTTTTGGTAATATTAATTAACTGAACTTTTGAGTGCCAGCTTTCAAATTCCCTCTTAAATAACTGAGCTACTTTTAAAGTATGACCTGATGGACTAAATACTATTATTGTTACTTTCATGGTTTCTCCCCCTTGATTTGATAATAATAATCTTTATCAATAATATGCTAAAAATTTTATAACTCTGGAATATATTTGTCTGCTATATCTAATAATCCCAATAACACTTGTATTTCGTCTTTACTTAAATCCTTTAAATAGCTTACTATTTTATCATTTAACTCTTGGTGAAATAATCTATGATTTTCATATGCTACTTTTCCTGACTCTGTTAATTTATAATATACTTCTTTTTTATTGTTTTTTATTTTATATTTCTCTATCAACTTTTTCTTTATTAGTTTTGTAGCAATTTGTGTTATTGCCCCATAAGTAATTCCTAATTTATTGGATAATTCTGAAGGCTTTATCTGCTCATTACATCCAATAGCGTCAATAAAGTGAATTTCAGATTGGTACATTAATTGATTTGTTCCAAATTTTCTTGGTTTTTTATCATTTCTACCTATTCTGTATTGTATCCTAGCCATTTGCTCAAGTATCTTATAGTAATTATTCATCTTATCATTCCTTATATATATAATTTATAAAAATATTTTAGTAACTAAAATATATCACATTATTTTTATTTCTGTCAATATTTTTTAGCAACTAAAATATTATCATTATATTTCTCTTACTATGATTTTAAGCCAGTTACGAGAAATAATACCGAGCGCCTATGTCGAATAAAATAAAACTTTAATTTTTTATTGGCTAAATAGCGTATAGGGTATTGTCTATGACAAAAAGAATCTACTCATCAATACTTGAAAGTATTGGTAATGCACCACTGGTAAAGTTAGACCGTTTAACATGTAATATTGAAGGTAATATATTCGCAATGAATTACACAAAAATACTTGCAAAGGAAGAGTGTATTTTTGCTGGTTTATCAATTGGGGCAAATGTTGCTGCTGCATTAAAATTACTTAAAGGTGACTACCGAGGTAAGAATATAGTAATTCTCTCTCCTGACTCGGGCACTAAATACTTAAGTACTGATTTGTGGGAGGATATCTAAGTGTTTATCTCAATTAATCAAATAATAACGAAAAGACTATCCACATATTAGTAGATAGTCTCTTTAAATTGATTGTATTCTGACTCTTTATTTAACATGCTATAAAATTTCTAGTCTCTTCTTCTTGGAGGTTAGTTCTGAATGTATTTTCAATAGCCTTTAATTCATCTATAAGTTTAACTTCTATCTTATCTATATCTTCGTTTTTATTGGGTGTAGTTGGCTTTATTAATCATACCGTTCATATATAGCTATATGTCATCTTAGTGTGTTTATTCATTTCGTTCAAATTATTTAGTAAAAACTCTATAGCTAACATTTCTATATTGTGAATTAAGAGCCTTAAGTCAAATCTTCTAAAACCTACCCAAGTTATTATCATTATATCCGCAAGTTAAGATATGTGCCTCTTTTAAAAAAATTGCATCATGAAGTAAAACAACCTAATGAATTCAAGAATTTTCCCATCTCTTTATTATCTCTAATTTCCTCCTCAAATGCTACTAAAGCATGTCCTATTCTAATCATTTCTATTTAAATAATCTTATTCTAGATACTTCTATTTCTTGATTCCTCACTATTCTCTTATAGATTAATCAAACAATTGTAAAGAAGGATCTCCGAATACAGTCCATGTATTAAATGTTTTTTTATCAGAATATGAACCATTTTGTAACATTTTACTAGCACCTGTATAACAGATAGCTCCAAATGTTTTTGCTGTTTTATTTACAATTAAATCATTTATGCCATCTTGCCCTGTCATTGGTGGTACCCAAGGCTGATTAATTGTTGACATATAAGTTGCAACAGCTCCTATTGGATTACCGCTAGCATCTTTTGAACGAAGCCATACTTCTGCAAAGCAAGTACGGTCATAGAATTTACCATTTACACATGCTACACTGATGATAAACGGTAACTTGTTCGCATTTGTTAATTTCTTAATATCATTATTATTAAATCCTGTTGTTCCAAATGAAGAAGAACTTCCATGTCCACAATAATTAACAATACCTCTTCCTGCATTTAAACTATTTGTAACTTGTTGTGATGTTGCTGTAGGATCATATATCTGATCAATATGTGTGTAGCCTACACCGAGTAGCTTATCTCGGATGATATCCATATGCTGGTTATCATATTCACCGTTATGGCCTGGTCCTTGATTAGATGCAATACCGGTTCCTGTTTTGTACCATGGCTTTTTGTTAAAACCGTTTTTTTCGAACTCTAATGTACGTCTTACTTGCGTATCTACATCATCAATACTCTCTGCTGAAAAACGTCCTACAAAGATATCTGGATAATTGTCATTACCTGAAACCTTAGTATATTCAGGATCGGATACCCCGCCATTCATGCTAGGTGAAGAAATATGTGCATAATCTCCTACCAATAGAACATAAACTAAATCTTTATGTTGATTATAATAATTCTGAATATAAGTCTTTATTTCTGACGCTTTGTTGCTTGGTGAAACTTGAGAGATATTTACCATCTCAGTGCTGATTCCTTTTTGATTCTTCCAATCTACAAAAGGTTGCATAGCATTACTATATGCGTCGTTAGTAATAACTAACATTTTCTGGCTAGCAGCTCTATGACTTTTCATAGGTGCTTCTTTGTAATTTAAAAACATATAATCATACGTGCCTTCAAATGCTGGAGTTATTTGAGTACTTGCTATAGAAGCTGTACTTGAATTAACGATCTCTACTGTAACAGAACGATATACTCTTAATGTTTGAGTTGATCCTTGGTAACGAAATGCATTAATAATAACATTAGCGCCACGTAAATCTCTCATGATAAAAGGTTTGCTTATAGATGCTATTCCATTTGGATACCATTCTGAGCTTTCATAAGTATCACTAAACGTATATGGAACTGTTGAAGGATCTATATCTCTTGTAATATTCCCTTTAGATGGTACGATAGGTGTTAAATCAAAATCTTCATACTCTGTATCAATAATTTTCAACTCTGCATCCCCATCCATTGGGATAATAATACTACCATTTAAACGAGGAAGCTCTGGGTGACCTTTTTCCTGTAATAACCTAGTATCCTCACAAATTATTTTGTTATATATTTCATCATCAATCGTTACGGATTCAGTTGTAAAGTTCTTAATATTAAACTTGATAACTGTACGCTCGCTATTTGATTCCTCTACTATTGCTTCGATGTCACTTTGCTCACTTGTGTTTGTCTCAGGAATTGCATAGGATACGGAACCATTAGCAACAAATAATAATTGAGCAACTGCGAATACTAAAACACACATGATAGCTAAATTCTTTCTTCTTAAACTATAAAACATTTTAATCCTCCTCTTTAAATATTATTTAAATTCAATACAGATTTGTTATTTTTTTCCTCCTTTCTTAATTTTTAATACTATTATAGCATATTTTAGTAAATGTGTAAAATGTTTTCTATTTACTTTTTCCCAATAAATTTCTATCATAGAACATTATGACTGTCTAGCCATCCTTTTATTACAATAATATTAAAAAAAACGCACAAAAAAATATATTATTTAAAAATCAAATTATTAACAATCGAAATCTCTGTTGTTTCAATAGGTATATTTATTTCAGCACCTTATATTTACATAGCTTAAAAGATGTTATACGATATGTTAGAAATAAACATCTAGCTTCATGTAGTTTCTTGGTAAAGATTAGTATTCTCAATACTACACTTGATTTTGATAATAAAAAAATCCTAGGAAATAGATTTCTCTTTTCTACTTCTTAGAATCTTTAACTCTTCTATACCTTGTCCTGTCTACCCACAAAAATATCATGCACAACCTTATATTCATACCTAAACTACATCTGTTTGTCTACATCCCAAATGGGTGTATAGTCTCATCTACTGCCCCGGGGTTTACTGGATCTACTACATGTGGCGCTGTTCCGTCTAATAACGCTACTCTAAGCTTAGGTATTACTATGCCGTCTAATGAATTATTATCTGATGAGCAGTGGTGTTTTTCGATATCATAACCTCTTTCTAGCATTTCTTTTCCTATTTTCTTCATAAGTGATGATTTACCAACTCCTGGTCCCCCTTTTATAACGAATATTCTATTAGCGTCTTTTTCTATCATGTACTGGTAATACGAGTAAAACCCTTCTGATGTATTTCCGCCTGGAAACATATCTCTTGATATTGACATACACGCTCTCCTCTCTTTTTATTGTATTGATTTTAAATTCTCTTTCTTAATTAACAATATTATTATATATTATTCTAGTTTTTTCATTATGTTTTAATTTTTTATATATTTAATAATAAAAAAAGCATTGCTAGACAAGTTTTATATAACTTACCTAAAATCAATGCAGTTTATCGTGAGCATATCAGAACAGATTACACCCATATTTAAAATATTCGCAGTAATTATCTTTTTTATTATTATTTTTATATCTACTACGCAAAGTTGATGGTGTACATTTGTAAAATACTTTAAAGTACTTTATTAAATATTTAGGATCTGAAAAACCACATTCAAAACTTATCTGCAAAATATTAGACTCTGTTTTAAGTAGCTGTTTTATAGCTTCTTCTGCCATAAGGCAATACTTAATCCATGTAAATGTATGTCCAAATTTTTTTTTAATATCTTTTCTTAAATAGTCATAGTTTATGTTGTAATGCCTTGCTATTTCTGTTAAACTCGCTTCTTTTAATTTACCATTAGATGAAAAAACACTCTCGTATATTTTTTTATATCTCATTATTTGTTTTCTATCAAGCCCTTTAAAATCTTTTCCACATCTTGTTATGTCAAAATTATCTACTATGTACATCAATAGCTTCATTATTACTTCACATATTTCTTTGTCATAGTCATAATCTACTAAATTAGTCATTGTAAATAACAATTCAATAATATAATTCTGTATTTTTTTAAATTTTTTCGTGTTACTCAATTGTTTCTGTGATACTGTATTACAATTTATATATATCCTGTCGAAATCTTTAATTTTCACTCTACAAAATGTCTGGTCAATAAATATACAAAGCACTCTATTGTCTGTGCTTATACCTTCTAAATTATGAACCTCTCCCACATTTATTACAACTATATCGTTTCTATTAAGAATATATTCTTTTGTCTTTTTACTTAGCTTTATCGTTCCCTTTAGTACATTGATTATAGCTATAGAATCATGCCAATAATATGCATGCTCATTTATATTCCTAATGACAACCTGTAAATCCCCTCGCTTATCACTTATCATTTTCAGTCATGCCCCTCCTTATATAACAATAACATATGCATTGATTAATATTATCAATCTAGGAATTCGCATGCATCATCCTTAGCATAAATTATTAACAAAGAAGTGTCTTAAAAGACAGCCCCTTGTATAACTATACAATAAATTGCTGTTATATCTTAATAATTTATCATATTTTCATTAAGAATTAACCTGAAATATTCAAGTTTAATGCTATATAGTGTACAATTTTGAACGACTATCTTTCCCTAATGAGCAATTACCTATACTCAAACTATTTATGGATACTCTTTTTACACCTAGAAAAAATAACATAGAACGATTTTAGCCTATGTCTTTATACATATGGTAAAAGATTTAAATACTGTAATTTCTAATACCCTATTAATACGTATTTATTCAACATTTACAAATAATTTTACTATATCAGGATCAAACTGTGTTCCTGCATGCTTAATTAATTCTCTTTTGGCTTGTTCTATTGTTAGTGTTTCGTTATAAGGCCTTTTATTGGTCATAGCATCAAATGCGTCAGCTATAGTTATAATCCTAGCTAGTATAGGTATTTCTGTATTCTTTAATCCTTGAGGATAGCCTTTACCATCCCATCTTTCATGATGACTTAATACACTATCTGCTATTTGAGCTAGTTCTGGAACAGTCTGCATTATTCTACAACCTATTTCACAGTGTCTTTTTATCTCATCCCATTCTTCTTTACTTAATTTTCGTTCTTTTTTTAGTAAATCATTTTTTATAACCACATTTCCTATATCGTGATATGTAGCTAATAGCTTTAATCTATCCATCTCACTTGGCGTTAATTTCATCAAATTTGCTATCTTCAGGCTAATTGCTTTAACTCTTTTTATATGTTCTTTGTCTTTGTATGTAATACTATCTAAATTACTCTGTATAGTCTTAATTACAAGATTCCTTAACGTTTTTCCTTCTACCAATTTTTTCTTATACATCATATCTTCTGCCTGCTTCAATATTTTGGTTATATTTTCTTGATATTCATTTTTGGTAGCATATCCGAGTGAAATACTGTATTGGTTTGTTGCATCTGTATTTTTAATACAAAAACTCTTTATTTTATTACACACTTTTTTTGCCTCTGTAGCTGTGGTATTTTTAAGCAAGATGACAAATTCGTCTCCCCCCCATCTAGTAGCTAAATCATCTGGTCTAGTAGCTTTTTTTATTGCATCTGCTATACTTTTTAATAACTTATCTCCTTTTTGATGTCCGAATATATCATTAGTCATTTTAAGACCATTAACGTCTCCCATTATTATTGATATGGGCATGCTTTCTTCTATATCTACAGAGTCGATATAATCTTCAAAGTATTCTCTATTAAATAATCCTGTAACGCTATCAAAATCACTTAAGTTTTTAATTTCTGAATATTTTTTAATGGGTAATTCTACATTTTCAATTATTTCCAATACAACATCGCCATTATATCCTTTTATTGATAATGGAGTTGCTATTATTGACACTTCAAAACACAATGTATCACTTTTATATCTTTCAATTTTCAAATTGTCTAACTTAATTCTATGCAATGTATTTAAAGCTATATTAATTATATTATTTGCTGATTTATCTGTATGTTTGTCCACAATTTTTATTGCATCTGTTAGATTGTTGTTTAATAAATCACTCTCATCACAGCTAAATATCTCTAATGCTTTTTTATTTATCCTTTTTATTATTCCACTTTTATCTATTAACAATATTCCATTACTAACTAAATCTATTGTCGTATTCAATAGCTTATTCTCTGTAACTAAATTTTCTACTTCATATTCAATTTTTTTTATTTTATCTATGATTAAATCACATTTAGCTTCAGGAGTACCTTTACTTATTTTTTTAATGTTATTGCTGGCTATAATAGATAGAGAATGTATGTTATTTATTTCAAAACTTGTCCATTGTCTATATAAATCTGTTTGTTCAAAGCAAATGAAAGCATTACCTATAAAAATTGGCGCTATTAATATGGATTTAACATTTTCTTTTATTAATCTCTCTCTAATGTCATCATTGTTAATATTTTCAACATTGCTGTAGTGAAGAACTTGATTGCTTTTTAGTTCATTTTTCACCCATTTATAAAAGTCTTCTGATATATATTTGGGTTGATTAATGTCAGACCACTCAATAATGTTTTTTATTTTTTTCCCTTCCGTACTATAATCAAAGATGTATATTTTGTTTACTCCAAGAGAATTACCTACCAGCTCAAAACACTTATACATATACTCTCTTGTAGCTAAGTTGTAGCTTGATAGCTTGGATATTTTATACATAACTGAATTATATCCTTCTGTAACCTCAGATGATTCTATTATCTTTTCCTTTTTATTTTTATCTCCTTGATTACTATTAATCTCACTAGAATCTTTGCTAAAAATAGTTAGCATTTTATTAGCTTCTATTAGAATTTTGAACTTTATGTCTTCTGTTATTTCTCCACATGTGAACTTTATATCCTTACTCGAGTCAACGTTATACAAAAGTGACTTCTTTAATAATGATGTTATACATTCTCGATGCTCTTGTGGAAAAATTTCTACTATTTTTTCGCCTAAAAACATATTAAAATTACGTCTACCTTCGTTATCTAATAATGCACTAGACAACTTCTTGTTATAATCTAATTCTATAGTTAAATTATCTAAATATTCCATGATGTTTTCTATCATAAAGAATGCTCCTTTATTAAATATTAAATAAAGCAGCTTTAGGTCTATGTCTCTAATTTTAATAGCTGCTTGATTTACTACATAGAATAATATCTTATATGTACATTTTGGTAATGCATTTATATCTTTCCTGTAAAACAATATAATTGTTAATTATAGCTTAAAAGTGTAACTTTTTCTTTGACAATTCGGGTATTTGAGTTATTATTTTTATTAATTGAGCTTAATTTACTATATTTTTGTCTTATTTATGCAAATGTGTTGACATCTAACTTCTGACATATTATAATACCATCATCATTGATTCTAAAGGAGGATGATCGATATATTAACTTATTTATTAATACTATTCGTCAAGGTAATTGAAGTTACTTTAGCTACAACTAGAATTGTATTTATAACAAAAGGCGAACGTGTTAAAGGAGCAGTAATTGGTTTTTTTGAAGTATTAATATGGGTTATGTTGATATCAACTGTTTTAACTAATCTATCGGAAGACCCTATTAAAGTATTAATTTATGCACTTGGATTTGCACTAGGTAATTATATTGGTTCTATTGTAGAAGAAAAAATAGGTGTAGGAACCACTAGAGTTGAGATGATTGTAAAACAGGAAAATGGTGATGAGCTGGCTAAAGTTATCAGAAGTCATGGTTTTGCTGTAACACTTATACAAGGTGAAGGTATGAACTTTAATAGAAAAGTCCTAATCTCTCACATACAAAGAAAAAGAACTAATGAATTTATTGAAATTGTTAAAGAAAAGGAAAAAAATGTTGTTATTACTATAAATGAAATAAAGGCTGTTTATGGCGGATATGGTATCTTAAAAAGATAGTATATTCATTAATATTTATGAATAATATATTTACATGAAGAAAAAATTTGGATTTTGGTACATATTAAAAACTTCTTTTGTAATTTTTATTTTTGCATCGTTAATCCATAGCTTATATGACATCACTAAACTTGAATTTTTAAAGCCTTTTGTTCCTATTAACGAAAGTATCTGGGAGCATCTAAAGATGATGTTTTATGCAGGTTTTATTTATGGAATAATTGAATGCTTTTGTGGATATAAAAAATACGATAATTTTCTTGTTGCTAGAGGAACTGCTAACATTATAATAACTTTTTTAGTTCCTATAGTTTATTATGTCTATACTTATTTTACTGGTAAAGGGTACTTATGGGTTGATATTCTAAATACTTTTATTATTTCTATTGTCGGACAGTTGATTTTTAGATATCTATTAACTTCTGATAAAAAATTAAAGCAATATAGTTTTATTGTTATTGTTTTTAATATATTAGTAATACTCATATTTGCTTACTTTACATATTATCCACTTAAATTAAAGATATTTATTCCACATTCTTAAAAATTTAGATTGCTCTTTCTTTAGATTGAGTAGTCTTATTTTGTATTGTTTAGTTCTTTCTTTGAGCTATTATTACTATTTATATCTTAGGTAATATTTGTTATAAAACGTATCTTTTCTAGTATTATAATAGATTACAATTATTTTTTTAAATGTAATCTATTATTATGTGTTGATAAATTACAACATTAATGTTATAATGTTGTATGTAATAAGTATTATGTAAATTCCCTCCCCTGATTTATGGAATTTACTGTTACTATAATATTTATTTGACTATTTTAATTCAATCCCCAACCCATTTAAAATCCCTAACTTTTTTGAATATATATAAAAAATATATTATATTGTTTTTATTTAAACTACGCAGATATGCTTATTTTTTGATTGAGTATTTTCCAATATCTTTAATAATGCATATTGTTAAATCATTAAATTGATATATTGTAACATTCATTTTTCTAAATATTATCAATGTAAAGAGGTGTTATTAATGAATAAAAACATAGAGATTTGTTTACGTAATCTAGATTATATTAAAAAAAATAATCCATTAGGCGTTCTATTTAAAACTGATAATAATTCGTATCTTTTTGATACAGGAACCTGTAAAGTTGTAAGGTGCAAAAACTTTGAATTTTATATATTAGATTGTATTCTATCTAACAGAACTCTAAGCCAAGATATTCTTATGGAACGATTTAGACTAGAAGAAGAAGATCTTGCAAAAAAACTTATAAATTTTTGCAACATAATAAAGTCAGAAGATTTGCTTAATGTAACCCTTAAACGTTCTTTTGTTTCCCCCAATCATAATAACTTAAAAGATAATATAGAATCAGATCTAAGACAACTAGTCCTTGAAGTAACTGAAAAATGCAATCTTAGATGTAAATATTGCACATACAGCAAAGACTTTAACAATACACGAAATCATGGTTATAAAAACATGAGTGTTGATATAGCACTTTCTGCTATTGATTATCTTAAAGAACACGGTAATAAAAAAGAAGTCGTCATCTCATTTTACGGTGGTGAGCCACTTATCATGGTTGACTTAATCAAAAAATGTGTGGCTTATGCTAGCAAAACTATAACTGATAGAAAGTTGATTTTTACTACTACCACTAATCTAACTTTGATGACTCCTAAATTAGCTAACTACATTAGCTCTATTGAGAATTTTATAGTTATAGGTAGTTTAGATGGCCCTAAAGACATACATGATAAGTACAGGGTAGACATTAATAATAGCGGAACCTTTGACAAAGCTATTAACGGCTTAAAATATTTGATAAATGCATTAGGAGACGATTGTAAGTCGCGTCTTTTGATAAATTCTGTTTATACTCCAATATATTCTAAGCAAAAACTAGACTATATTGCTAACTTTTTTAATGAAGACTGGCTACCAGAAGGTATTGCAAATATGATTACGTACCCTGAAGATGGCAGTGTTCCTTCTGAGTTTTATAAAGGTATGGATACTCGTTATGATGTTGAAGATTCTTTGTTCTCTTGGTGCAAACAAGATTTTGTAGACAATGTAATGCCAAATAATAAAAATAAATTATCATTTAAAGATGTAATTGATGGTGGTTTAAAAGCTGTCCATAAGAGAAGAGTATCTAGTAGCGCTGATTTTAATTTGCCTCTAAATGGATGCTGTGTACCAGGTGGACAACGTATTTTTATATCTCCTAACGGAGATATAAGGATATGCGAAAAAATAATGGGCCCTACCATAGTTGGAAACGTAACTAATTCTATAAATATATATATAATAAAATCTCTTTATATTGATGATTATTGTAAGTTATCTATTGATGATTGCTCTAATTGCTGGCTATCTAAAACATGTTCACTGTGTTATGCCCATTTTTATAAAAATGGTGTATTTGATACTGAGGGCAGAAAGAACCAGTGCAAAGTTAGTAAACTAAGCTTTAAGTCAGCGCTCGAGTTTTATTGGAACTGTTATGAAAAAAATCCTGAGATTTTTGATTTTATGTATAATGAAAAATCTCTATCTTCTTAAAATTTAACGAGAGAATCTACATATTATTCATATGTTTAAGGTAGATTACATTTTACGAAAGGAGGGCTTATTAATGGAAGTTATGATTACTCATCCTACACCACCTGGTGAAAAAAGCTGCGGTGATTGTGGTTGGACTTGGCATATAACACGTGCTATAGTTAATGCTGGAAAAACTAAACTTGAAGTAACTAACTAATTTGAATACTTAAAAGAGGCTGGAAATGTAACAGCCTCTTTTTTGGTCTGCTAATATTTCATTAAAAAATTATTATCCTTTAGCCATTTCTTGCAAAGATGATAATGTGGTATTTCTTTTTTAACTAATGCCCAAAACCTTTTAGAATGATTTAGCTCTATTGTGTGCATTAGCTCGTGAACTATAACATAATCAATGATATAGATAGGTGCAAACACTAATCTCCATGAGAAATTCAATGATTTTTTGCTACTACACGATCCCCATCTAGATTTTGCATGTGATATTTTTACCGTTTTATATATTATTCCTAAGCTTATGGAAAGGTCTCTTACTCTGCTCAAAATTATTTGATTTGCTTTTTGTTTATACCATTCTACCATTATATGATGTATATTGCTATTGCCACATGGAAAAACAATATTCTCACCATTAATAGTTACCTCTTTAGCATCATGTGATGCTTTTAAAGTATATTCTTCTCCAAGAAAAAGCATCTTAGCACCATCTATAAATCCATAACTTTGATATTTTTTATTATACATCTTTACTTTTTCTTGTTTTTTCTTAATCCAGTCAGCTTTTTTTATAACTATGTCCTTTAAATACTCAATATCAGTTCCCATAGGGCATCTTATTAAAAGATCTGCTTTATCGTTGATTACTAGCGATATAGTCCTTCTCTTTGATTCTATTATTTTTTCTATTTTTATATCCATAAATACTCCTAGTCAAAATCTAAAAAGAAGCTTATCAAATACAATCGACAACGCTTCTTTTTAATCTAATAAACTTATTTTAATGGTTCTAATTTAAATGTGTCTATCCAAAGATTACTCTTAACTTTAGTTGTTACATACATTTTAACAAAATCACCTTTGTTTGCATCTATATTACAACTATTTAATACCCATGTGTCACTAGGTATATATACTTTTTTAGTTTTTGTTGTAATCTTTTTGCCACCTTTTAAGTAATCTAACGATATTGTTATTTCTTGACCTTTATCTGTATATATCCAGTATGAAAACTCCGTTTTCTTTCCTTTGAATTCTTTAAATTTATCATTTAAATCTATTCCCGCTACTAAGTATTTTTTCTCTGCATCTTCGCCATTCTCTATTTTTAAAGAACTTTGCCCTTTGTGTATTTTATCATCACTAAGCTTAGCTAATGTTTCATCTTTAAATTTATTAGTAAAATCGTCATTATAATAATTTCCTATAACTTCAACATCATCTGTTTGCTTATCAATTACATCTGGAGTTGTATTCTTACCTATAACATCATCTTTTCCTTCTGTATCATTGTTTTCATTATCGCTCTTTGCTACTACTGGCTTTTGTGGGTCTTTGGTATCATTTGACGTAAATAACTTTAAACCACCAAAAGCTATAAATGCGCCTATTATCACCACTGCTGCTATCCCAGCTATAACGCTCTTTCTAGGTTTTCTTATTCTTCTATAGTTATATACATCTCCTATGTTTCTCCTAAAATTAGCTTCCTCTGTGTTCGTATCATCACTATCATCATTTTTATTATCTCTTGATACGCTAACTAGTCCATACACTCCAGAATTCTTAAGATCGTCTTTACATTGCTGTATGTCTAGATAATCATACTGTTTACACTTATTTATTATCTCTCTAACATCAGGAGGTATTAGTCCTTCATCTCTTGTTTCTTTATTATCGCTACCTGTAAATATATAAGAGATCATCTCTGCCAACGGCACAGAAAAACTATTTGGAGCATTGTCTACTTCTCCATCAAAAATGAATAGCCCTAGGTTTTTAATATTATTGTTTTCTTCTAACACGACATTGTATTTGTTGATCATTGCTTTTGATAAAAAATTGGGTAATCTATTATATGTATTTATATTATCCATTATTTTTTCTGTTATAGTAAATTGCTCTCCTAGACTCAGATGATTTCCTTCTATAAAAGCATGCAAATTATTCTCGTTATAATCCGATACTATAAACAGTCTACCATTAAACTCTTTAATACTCTTAATAGATTCAACTGCATTTTCTAGCTCCTGCTCATTGATATTATCTACTATCTGTTTATCTCCGATAGAATTAACATAAACCTTTTGATCATCATTTTTATCTCTGCATATAAATATTTTTTGAAAGTCATTTTCATAGAATATATCTAATATTTCTAAATCCTTGAAAACATGATTAACCATATACAATCTTCCCCTTTTAATGTTTGTTTTTTATTATCACAAGAACTCTATATAAGTCATTTTTATATATTCTCATAAAAAAAGCACACCGTATCTAAATATTGCTTCGACAATGTGCTAAAAAAATCCTTCTTTAATATATAAAAATAGATCAATTTGTACCTTTATTACTAATTGTTAGTTTAAATTATTATAAATTCTAAGCTAGGTAATATCTTTTTTAGTTTAAATGCAATAGGATGTTCTTGTAAATCTTCTGTATCAGGAGATATCCCCATTACTATATCGGTTATCTCTTTTTTTATCGCAAAATCCGACATTGCTTTGATTACATCCTTTGATCTAATAACTGTTAACTCAGCACCAGCATCTTTTGATACTCTAAAAAGATACTCCAAAGCCTCTCCGTCACTTGAGTTATCTAGAAATTTATCTTTTTCATTAACAACATGTATAATATAAAGCTTATCTTTTTCATTTTTTATAAGTTTATGTCCACTTAAAATCAATCTTTCGCAAGTTTTTTGTTGAGTTACACAAACCATAACATTTTGTATTCGCTGCATAATGTCTCCTTTCTACTATCCATACAAAAGTATTAATAACTCTGAATTTTAGTTTTTTCTAAGGTCAATAATCAAATTAATTTGTTACTATACTAGTATAACATTTTTAAGATGGTTTTTAAATATATTCATGCTCTATTTAATAAATTTTTAAGATTCAATATTTTTCTGTAATTTTGTTTAACAAAAATATAAATACATATGAAAGAGAGCTGTCTAAAGACAGCTCTCTAAAATATAATGAAAAATAGTTATTTTTTTACATTATAATTTTTTTCGACATTTTCTAAGAATTTAGTTATTTCTTTTCCTTTATAATAAGAACTGATACCCGCTGTAGTATTTATGATATTTGTTAACATCATTATATGATATATATTTGCAATATTTTTTACAGTGCTTTTTTTATTCTCTGTAGTAACTAAATCAAATTTATTCTCTTGTATATCTTTTACTTGCTTTTCGTATCGGTATTTATAATTAATATTTTCACTATCATTAAATGCTATAAACTCACCTCTAGCTAAATATGCTCCAACATTTAATGCTAACGGAAATCCAATTTTGCGTTTGGTCTTTAGATAACACAAACAAGTATCTTTGTGATTTAATTTTATTATTTCGTCATAAATTTCTTTATTACTTTCATTAATAACTATGATTTCTATATTTTTATAGCTTTGATTTAATATACTCTTTAGTGCTTTTATACTCTTTGCCATATCATTAATAATTATGACAGCTGATACTCTATCTTTAATATATTTCATAGATTGGTGGATATAGTCTTTATCATCTATACTCTTACTTTTTTGTCTCTTATGTGTTCTTATATAATATAAATTTTGCTTAATATTATCTACTACAAATCCATTCCTTACTATATCTCTAACAAAATACATATCATTTATAACTGGCACTAATTTCTTAGTCCCTATAATCTTTTCTATAACAAATCGCCTAATCATCAATGTTCCATAACATATGCAGTGTTTAACTCTAGCTGCAATATAATTATACTTGATTTCTTGTCTATTAAACGACAGCCAAAAGCTTCCGTTTATGCAATTTTTAATATCTTCGTCACAACTATAATAGCCCGTCGCTACACAAGATACACTTTTATTCTTCTGTAGATATTTTACCTGCTTATCTATCTTTGTTTTTTCACTTATATCATCCGAACCGTGAATAACTATATATTCTCCTTTACACATGAAAAAGCCAATGTTTAGTGCCCACCATTCATCACTATTTCTAGGCAATTTCATATATACTATATCATGAAAATACTCTTTATTATTGAAAATATATTCCCTTAATATTTCTTCTGTGTTATCTACCGAACAGTCATCTATAATTATTATTTCTATAAACTTATAAGTCTGATACTTTAGACTATCTATCGTTTCAGTAATATAT
Organism: Abyssisolibacter sp. ZYX002; assembly: GCF_056892235.1. Taxonomy (NCBI): domain Bacteria; kingdom Bacillati; phylum Bacillota; class Clostridia; order Eubacteriales; family Clostridiaceae; genus Abyssisolibacter; species Abyssisolibacter sp. ZYX002. The sequence goes on along the minus strand of NZ_JARMXH010000003.1, from coordinate 350,003 downwards.
TTTGAATAGTTATAAGTTGGAATAACTACACTCACCAAATCCTTTATATAACTCATATTCTATACCTCTACTCTAAAATAATGTGGATAAAGATTACTGTGCTTGATTATCCATTCTTTCATATCTTTTATCATTTTTTCATACTCAGGTGCTTCATACTCTAAGTCATTTCTTGTGTTCACTAAACTTTTATCTACCACATATTCACTATCTTGTTTTACTATAATATCATATCTTTTAAAGACTTTCTTAAACATCATCAATAGTTTGTATTTGCTAATAATTTCTTTTGAAACAATATTGTATAGTCCTCTTAAATCATTCCTAATACACACCTCTATTATCTTTGCTAGTTCTAATGTTGTTAATCCATTCCACAAAGCTTTATCATAACCTTTAATTTGTCCATGTTTCGACATAAACCAATTAAATAGCCCTATTCCATCTTCATTAACATCTGGTCCTACTATAGACATCCTAAGCGTTATATCTTTGTTATTTTTTAGTTCTCCTAATGCCTTTGTTCTTGAATATATAGTATTGCCATCTCTAAAGTCATCTTCTTTATATCTTCCCTTAAGTCCAGAAAATACACAGTCTGTACTCAGTTGAATAATTTTTGTATTTGTGTTCTTGTATTTATTAGACAAGTAATTTGGAAAATAACTATTTAGATATATAGCTTTATCAATATTTAACTTTGCATTATTATTTAGAACCCCTATACTATTAACTATGAAATCAAGCTGAAGTGTATTTAGATAATTGTCTATCTTATTTATATCCATCACATCTAATATTTTACTTTGAGGATTTAATTTATATCTATGAGACAGATTATACACATTAAAACCCTCTTTATTTTGTAAGAACATGGTTATAACATGCCCTGCCATACCCGTTGAACCTAATATTAATATATTATGCATTTACAACAACTTCCTTATATATTTATTTATATCATTATGCTATAATAATTAACAATAGAATAACTAACTAATTTATACTTTATTAATCAAGGTTGTACCTTAGTTCAATATATGTACTCTTCTTTTTATACGTTCCGTAGAATGTTCAGTAAAGTAATTTTGCTTAATCTTGAACAACTAAAAGCATGATTCATAATGTAAATAGGAATCATGCTTTTACGCTGAAATTTATATGAATTGTAACTATTTATTGCTAGGTTTATAAATCACTCCATCATTCTCCATAATAAAATCATAGATTATATCAACAACTTTTTTAATATGGCTGAAATCTATTATAGTTATATTATCTTCTGGAGTATGAATTTTGGCAGTTCCATTTTGTCCCAATATATATTCTTGTGTAATCATAATACTTGATATATCATGATTGTTAAATGCTATATTATCGCTATATGCACCATATTTATCTATAGTTTCCATACTATACTTAGAAAAATTCTTTTGTAATGCTTCTTTCAAAGTTGTATTTAGACCTGTGTCTTCATATTCACCGCTTAATACTATCTGTCCTCCTTCTTTCTTCCCTACACAATCAATGTTAATATTATAAAATTCGTCGTATTGCTTTTCAATATCTTTAACAAAATCAGAACTACATTCTATAAATAAATCCTCTTCCCCATTAAAAGCAGCTATAATTATATCTATATCAAAAGGTTCTTTTCTAGATTGATCTTTTAATTTTTTAGCCAACTCTAAAATAGTTGCGATACCTGATGCATTATCAACAGCACCAGTAAAAATAGTGTCCCCAGCCCATCCTACATGATCAAAATGTGCAGATAATACAACAGCCTTTGATGAATCTTTTCCTTTTATTTTACCTATAACACTATTGATAACTTTCTCACTTGGAACATATTTTATTTTTAATTTTACATAATCAACTCCTTTTGTTGTTAAGTCCTTATACAAATTATTAGAAATCTGCACTCTAGGTGTATTTCTTTTAAACATAGTTATAGTCCTAAAAAAAGTATCTCTTTCTTTGAATACACCCTTAGTTTTCAATTGATAAGTTTTTGTTTTATCATCTTTATCTAATACTAGTATTTTATCCTTTAGATTCTTATCTTTTGGATCAAATGTAATCTTCGCCTGTTCATTGTACTCTTTAATCATACTATCAACATAGTCTGCTCCATACTCATACACTTTGTTTGTACCATCTTTAAAAAACACCTCTAAATAGTGCTCTTGTTTGTCTGGATGATATATAGTTCCATTAATCTCATGATAATAGTCATCATCATATTCTTCAAGTTCTAATTCCTTGAACACAGTTGTAATATAATCAACTGTTTTATCATTTCCCTCTGTCCCTACTAATCTGCCCTTAAATTCATCTGATGTCAATACTCGCATTGTTTTTTCTATGGTATAATTGTGTGATTTGAAAACAGTACCATCATTAGTGATAATAAAATCATATATAGCATCTACTACATCATATATTTGTTTGAAATCCACTATAGACATATCATCATCTATTGTATGTATAGAAGTAGTATTATTTTCTCCTTGTATATCTTTCTGCCCTATTGTCACACCCGATATACCTCTTTCATTGAATGAAAGATGATCACTAAAGCCATATGTTTCATCTAAAACTTCAATATTGTTAGTAGTAAAACAATCAATTAAAGCTTCCTTTAGAGTATCATTTAACCCAGTATCTTTACGCTCACCATTTAACGTTATAACTCCTCCGTCTTTTTTTCCGATACAATCTATATTTATATTATATAATTCATCATATTTGCTTTGAAAATCTTTTGCAAAATCTTCACTACATGGTATTAAAGAATCTTCGCCATTGAAAGCAGCTATAATTATATCCATATCAAATTTTTCTTTTAATGATTGCTCTTTCAACTTCTTAGCAAGCTCTAGTATTATTGCTGTTCCTGAAGCATTGTCTATTGCACCACGATATATTGCATCTCCTATCCATCCTACATGGTCAAAATGTGCAGATATTACTACTGCTTTTGTAGAATCTTTTCCAGATATTTTTCCTATGACACTCTTAAGCTGAACCTCACTTGGAGTATATATTGATTTATATTTTACACTCTCAACGCCTTTGTTTTTTAAATCATTATATAAATTCTGTGAAATTTGAACATATGGGAACTTTAATTTTTTAAATACTCCAACACACCTAAAAAACCTATCTTTTACTTGAAGTACTCCTTTTGTATGTAATGAAAAAACCTTAACTTTTTGTTTTTTATCTAGAACAAGAATCTTATCTTTCAAATTTTCATCTTTCGGATCAAAAGTGATTTTTGCTATCATATCAATATTATCTTTGATTTGATAATCTATATAATCTTCACCATACTTGTAAATTTTACTTGTACCATCTTTAAAAATAACTTCTAAATGGTGTTGTTGACCTTCTGGATGATATATAGTCTTAAAGCTTTCGTGATAATAATCATCATCGAATTTTTCAAGCTTAAAAGCTTCAAATGCATTTGTAATATAATCGACAGCTTTGTCGTTTCCCTCTGTTCCTGCTAATCTGCCTTTAAAATCGTCTGATATCAGTGTCTGCATTGTTGTATCTATAGTGTATTGCTTTACTGTATACGCTTCTATCGTATAAAAAGAGCACACTATAGTTAATAAAGCTATTATTGATATCAATATTTTCCTTGATCTTTTCATTGCACTTCCTCCTTTTTATATTTAGAAATATTTTACACAATGGTATCATTTTTTGAAAATTCAGTCAATTATTTTGTGTAAATTATACAAAAACTTAACACTAAAGTTTTTACAAGTTAAAAAAATTTAATATTTACTCAATTAGGACTATAAAAAACTTAGGTTAATCACCTAAGTTTTTTATAGTTCTATTTCAAAATACAAAGCGTCCTTTATTGGGTTGTAAAGATAAGGCTCTGTTTCTTTAAATCCAAATCTTTTATATAACTTTACAGCACTTTTCATCCTCTTTAATGTATCCAATTTCATGGATTTGTAACCAATTTTTCTCGCTCTCTTTATTGCCTCGGAAATTAGCGCAATTCCTATCTTTTTTCCTCTAAATTCTTGTTTAACATACAATCTTTTTAGCTCACATATCTGATTATCAATCTTTCTTATTGCAACACAACCACTGACTTCATTATTGTATAACGCTAGTAGCATAGTCCCATCTGGTTCTCCGTATTTTTTGGATAACACTTCTAGTTCTTCTTTAAAATTTTGAAATTTTAAATTAATATCTAATGATTTTTCGTACTCTATGAAGAGTTCTTTGATTTGCTGTAATTCAGTTATATTTGTGACTCTAATTATTCTCATTTTATGCACCTCTAATATTCATTGTTATTATATAATATCAGAAGGTTTTGTGAATCTCAAGCTATTACTTTACACTTTAATTGTATTTCTATGCTTTTGATCTTTAGCTTTCAATGCTTTATCAATAAGCTTTGCACTGTGTCCCATTGGACAAATAACACACCAACTTCTAGGTTTATAGATAATTCCTAGCATCACACTTATCAAAGATGATACAGCTATAAATCTAAACATATTAAATGCAATCTTTAACAATTCACCTTTAGTCGTAATCATTGAAATAGAGAACATTGTTATCATCAATATTAGTATAATATGTTTAGTTGTTTTACTCTTCATCCATTTAGGCATGTCGTTATTTAAACTTATATTTTTCAGGAATCTACCTAAGAAAGAGCCTCTGGGGCAATAATGTGAACAATGAATCCTTCCTCTTTTTCTTGTAGCATGATATAACGGAACTATCATACAAATGAAACCAAGCATTCCAAATCTAATATCTAATAATGATAATATAAAAAAACTAACTAGAAATATCCATGATATATTCATATATGATTTTCTCTTTTTCATGTTTTTCCCTCCATAATATATTTATTATTCCTAATATTATTATATTTGAATATATAGATATATGCAACAAAAAAACAAAAATAATTTTTGATAATTAATTATTTTTGTTCGTTTTTATTATTTCATGAATTTATCTATTAGCTCATTCTTTTTCTCTACTAATTCATGCATTTGATTTATCAATAAGTTATCCATCTTTCTAAGTTTCTCCATGAAAAACATTGATAAACCTCCTAGACCAACATGTGTACCTACTGCCGCCCCCATTTGCATTATAAATACATCACCATTATAGGGTGTCTGATCTAACTTACTTTTTAGTGTCTGAGCTATGCTAATATTTGATGTGTATCCTATGATAATGAAGTCTGTCATATCCCAATCATTTCTATTTAAAAATTCATTTATATAGTGTTTTAACACTCTTTTTTGCCCACGCTCTTTTGCAACTATTGATCCTTTACCATTTTTCATTGTCATAATTGGTTTTAACTTTAGAAATTTACCAATGAAGGCACTTGCATTTGAAAGTCTCCCACTCCTTATTAGATGTGATAAATCATCTAAAGATAAAAAATGTTTAACATTCTTTTTATACTTTTCGTTAAAATCCACTAATTCCTTAAAACTGGCTCCTTCTTCTCTCATCCTTGCACTTTTTAATATCAACCATCCACTTCCGTGACTCATACATTTGGAATCTACTACATGTATTTTGACATCTGTATCTTCATATTCTTCATAGTAGTAATCTCTTGCTATAACGGCTGATTGATATGCTCCGCTTGTACCACTAGACATACATATACATAGTATTTCTTTATATCCATCATCTGTAGCTTTGTTATATTCTTTTAAATACTCTGTTGGACTTGGCATAGATGTTGTTGGATTATCTTGTATATCTTCAAATATTTCATAAAACTCATCTGCTGTTATATCTATTTTATCTCTGTATGTCTTACCATCTATGTTAATAGTAAGTGGTACTACTGATATATCATACTTTTTTATTATATCAGCCGATAAATCACAAGTTGAATCAGCCATTATTTTTATCATATAATTCCTCCAATTATTCGATGTATATTGTCATTATTCGATATTATTTTACTAATACTTATCTTATCATAAGTTACTTTATTAATAAAGGTTATTTACATAATTCAACTTATTTTTTAATATATTTATGTCTATTCCATATTGCTATTTTAACGTAGATAAAAATGCACAAAAAAAAAGCTGTCAACAAGACGCTTTTATTTTTATGATTAATTTAACGCATATTTATTTTTATAACAAAACATTAGGTCTCTTCTAGCACTTCTCCATTTTAATACACCTGTTTTAGAAACTTCTTCTAAAAATATAACCATTGCTAACGGAAATGTGCAAATATAAAACCATATTGCTCTACATAGGTTTAATACCCTAGCCTTAAAACAGTAATTCTTTTCTGTAAATATATCTATAAGTACAGCTAATATAATGAATACGACTATTATTGGTGCTATTAACGAAACCCATGCAACATCTTTCATGTCTTCTTTTGAAAGACATCTGATAACCATTCCTATAACTATAGCAAAGTAAATAATTCCTATAGCATATAGAATCATCCATGAACTCATATACAGACTCCTTCCTCCTTGTATATCTATTAGCTTTTGTTCTTAATTTTCTTGTACATAGGTTTCTCATATGCAACGTAGTCTATTAGCGTGAAAAAAACACTCACACCAATTAAGCACCAAATATGCTTTGCAGCTACTAAGTATCCTTTTAACACAATAAAATTGTTGCTCACCTGAAAAAACACTTCATCATCTATGCCACACATACGTATGATGTCAAAAAGTCCTAGTAATCCTATACTAAGCCATGTACCTGATAGTATTATTCCCAGTTTGCGTATAGCCATACGCCAACCCTTTCTAACAGGTATAAATTTGAGATAATCCATGAATAAAGGCATAGAAAAAATAAATAATGAAACTAAAAAACTTCTATCTGCTGAAATAGTATTTCCTAATATTAGCCAACATATTGTAGTGTATATGCATCGCCAGCCTAGAGATGCAAACTTAGTGGGTTTATCATCAACAATCATTTTTTCAATCTTAGTTTCTCTATTCAATTATCATCACCTACTACATGAAAATAGCACACCTAAGATTATAATACCATTGTTGTATATTTTTGTAAAGCTTTAAAGATTATTTTTACCCTTTTGTTTTATTTCACATACATATTTATATTATATTCATAATCACAAACTTTGTTATTTTACTCGCTAATTTATTTATATTTTTATTATATCACTAATATTACTAATTTGTTGGTCCTATCTTTTGTATTATAAAAGTGATGCCCTGTATCGATACTAGCACCACCTCTTTGTCATTTTTAAATTCACTATTTTTATGTACCAATTAATATACAGCCTCTACTAATTTCTTTTTCATTACTTATTCTCTTTACTCTTTACCTAAAATTTTTCGTAAAATAAAAAAACGTCTAACGACGTTTTTTATGGCGGGAGTATGTGGGAATCGAACCCACCCGGGACGCTCCTAACGCCCCATACTGGTTTTGAAGACCAGAGGCAACACCAGCCACCATCTACCCCCATAATTGCAACTATTATAGTATAAAAAATTTATATGCTTTTGTCAAGGGCTGTGATGTAATTTTTGATCTTTTTTAGTCTAAAGCATATTTTGAATCTAACTAGTGATTACTTAATAGTAGAAGCATATCAGTTCCGTAAAAATCATTAATTGTTCTAATAGATGTTGAAATAAACTCATTAAAGCCACTACATATGAAAACCAGATATACTTCTAAACAACTTTCAGGTTTAATTAGCAAAACTCTTTATTAGTTCAAGCTACTTACATAAATTCATCTTTTATACTTCTCTTTTTAACGATTTTATATATCAAAGTAAATTAAAACCCTAACTCTTCATCTATTATAACTACAATCATTCTATTAGGGTCATATTGCCCTTCTATTATCACATGGTTATAGCATACTCTTTCTATGCTCCTGCAATCAACACATGTTCCCACATTCAAACATGGCGGATTATATCCTGCCCTTTTTGCGTTCAGTGCTGCTGCATGATTCCTTGCCCTTTCCTTTGCTTCTTCTAATGTACCTACTATTTTATTTTTCCCTATTACTACTATTACTTTATCTGGCCCATATATCATCGCAGCTACTCTGTTTCCACTATGGTCTATATTGACCAGATGTCCCTCTACTGATACTGCATTAGTACCTGTTATATACCAATCAGTTAATAATGATTTTTTCTTTAATTCTTTAACTTGTTCATCTGTTTTAGCCAATGTCTTATCATATACTATATTTCCTCTACCCATTAGAATATTTGATATGTCCATCTTTTTTAATGTTTTTGAGTTTCCTATACCTACTGTAAGACTACTTGCAATCATATCTAGTATTTTGTAATTTGCTTCTTTAATATCATTACAACAAATAGCCTTTATATTTCTACTGTTGAGATTTTCAATCAACTTTTGGTATTTCATTAATCCCTACTTCCCTTCAGTATTGTGGTTTTGATTACTTTGATACCATCTTCTTTATCATTTGTTAATGATGCTTCAAGGTTACTACAACCTTCTTTTATATCTATTATTAATAAATCTTCTTTATTTAGCAATATATCATCATCTTTTAATCTAATACGAGTATCATCTTTTAAACAATATATCACTTCTGTTTTGCACTCTCCGTTTTTGGTACTTAAGTCAATATAGGTAGAATTCATTATTTCTACTTGTCCTGTATATCCATGGGTTAACATTAAGTTGAAATCTCTAACTTTTCCAAAACTTTTTGTTACCCAATCTCCGTCAAATGTATCCTGTTCACCTTCTTCTAACTCTACACTATAATGTCCTATATGTTCTAGCTTTAATCTTCCCTCTAGTACCATGAGTACTCTTTTTATCTCAGGTAAATGAGTAAATGTTGATTTTTCTACATTTACTGTTGCTGAACTAAGTCTCCATAAAAAATTCCTTTGTTTATAGTTACTATTTGGTGGGTATATAAACAATTCTGTTGTTTTTCCTCCTGACCAGTTACTGGTTATTTGCTGTTTCTTTTTGATTATTTTAATATCATACTTTTTCATATATCACCTCTATGATTCACATTTACATAGCATAGCTGCTCCTATTATTCCTGCTTGATTTCCTGATTGTGACAACTTTATTTCTGCTATAGGCATATCACTATAGTTTTTGTCTTTCCCTATTTCTTTTTTTACCATATCTAAAAGATAATCTCCTGCTCCAGATATACCTCCTCCGATTGCTATAACCTGTGGATCTAATATACATATTATATTTTGAATACCCATCGCTAAATATTTGACAAGTCTGTTGACACTTTTTTGTGCTAATTTATCTCCTTTTTTTGCACAATCAAAAATTGCTTTTGCATCTATTGTGTTGCCTCTTAACATACTCTCTTCATCTGTTTCTTTTAGTAATTTTTCTGTATATTTTATAATAGCTGTTGATGAAGCAAATGTTTCAAAACATCCATTTTTCCCACAATTACAATCATAGAAATTCTCTCCTATTATCATATGCCCTAATTCTGCTCCGATTCTGTGATGCCCTCTATATACCTTGTTATCTATTATTATCCCGGAACCTATTCCTGTCCCAAGCGTTATAAAGACTCCACTTTCAGCTTCTTTCATTGCTCCTATATATTTCTCTGCTAATGCTGCTACTGTAGCATCATTATCTATATAAATATCTTTGCCCAACGCCATTTTTAGTTTTTCTGTTACCTTCACTCCATACCAATTTAGATTTACACAAGAAATTACATTTCCTACATCATCTACTAATCCCGGTACTCCTATTCCTACTCCTTCGATATCTGATAATTTTAAATTGGACATCTCTATTACTTTTAATATTGTATTTTTTATGTCGTCTATTATTTCATCTGAACTTCTTGTAGCTAAAGTCTTTACTGATATTTTATTAAGTATATTGTGCTTACTGTCTACTATCCCAACAGCAATATTTGTTCCTCCTAAATCCACTCCGATAAACAATATAATCTCCTCCTTATTTTTTAACACTATAATATAAACAACTTATTTTTAAACTCTATAGATATCATTCATTATAAACTTGCCATTTTTCATTTCTATAGTACATTTATAGTTATACATGTAGCCCATTTGATCTTCATCTAATAATTCTAACACAAGTAAAATTTCAATTTTTTTATCATATTTGTCAATCGTATATTCTTTTATATTGATTGTTGATATGTTATTAAATTGACTTTTTATTTCGTATATAATTTCTTTGATATCGCCACTTTCCTGATATGAGTTTCTCATTCGTGCTGCACTACTATAATCCTTATTTACGATATAATCACAGTACGTTCTAATTAAACTAATAGGACTTTGATATTTTTTTAATATTAATTCACTGGTTGTAATTGTATCTTTTATACTATAGTATTTTATGAATTTATCACATCTTTTACCTTCTACGAGAATCTGAATTCCTATATTGCTTCTATAATCACAAATTGTGTTAACTAACGAATACAATATAAGTGCTTCTTTTTGCTCGTTTATGTCTAGTTCTTTAATTGTTTTGGATAAATTCAAATATATTATTCCATCTTTTTCTAATATCGATATTATTTTTACATCGTTTGGTATAATATCAACTCTATCTTTACTTACTGGCCCTGTTAATAGCTCATTTATAATTACATTTTTCAAAGTGTTTTTATCGCTTTTTACTACTCTTTTTTCTACAGATAATCTATCTTCTGTCTTATTGGCAAAATATAAGCTTATATTTGAGTTTAAATTATAAGCATATGGTTCTATAATTGGCCATTGTTTTTCATCCTCATTTTTGTAAAACTCTTTACCACATCCAGCAAGAATAAACGTCAACATACAAGCTATTATTAGTATCTTTTTATACATATTTTAACTACCTCCTGCCTTGATAGATATCTTGACTATCAATTGGTATCCTAATAAAAAACGATGTCCCTTTTCCTAAGACACTTTTTATGTCTATAAAACCTTGATGAAGTGCTACTATTTGGTGTGCTATTGAAAGCCCTAAGCCTGTACCTCCAGTGTTTCTTGTCCTAGCTTTATCAACTCTATAAAATCTCTCAAATATATGCTCTATATCTTTCTCTGGGATCCCTATACCTGTATCTTTAACTTCTATGACCATATTGTTTTCTTCTTTTGATAAGCTAACAACAATCTTTCCTCCATTTGGAGTATATTTTATTGCATTGTGTATTATATTTATTATTGACTGATGCATTTTATCAACATCTACATCCATTTGCACTTGGTCTATTTGGTCATACTTAATGGCTATATCTTTTTCTTTAGCTATCGGCTTCATTCTCTGTATAATTTTTTCTAGAAGATAATTAATATAAACTGTTTGATAGTTTAATGTGATTTTTTTGCTATCTAAATTTACTAGCTCTAGTAAATTGTCTATTATTTTTGTTAGTCTATCTACTTCTGAATCAATATCCGTTAAAAAATCTTTATAGATATCTACATTTACTTCATTTTCAAGTAGCAATGAACCAGATAGTAACTTTATAGCGCAAAGTGGTGTTTTAAGCTCATGTGACACATTTGCTACAAAATCTTTTCTTTGCATGTCCACTTGACTAAGTTGAGTGCTAAATAAATTGAATGTATTAGCTAATCTTTTAAATTCATCATTTGTATCAACTGTTACTATTTGACCTAATTTACCCATAGACATATTACTTATAGTTTTAGTAAATTTCTTTATTGGACTAAGTAAATAATCTGACATAACTATACCTATTACAGTAGTTATTACTGCACAAATTATATAAATAAGATATAATGTCTTTTTTAAATTGTCCATTTTTATAAATATATCATCTATTGATGTAGATAACAAAACCGCACCTATTAACACTTCGTTTTTATATATTGGAACAGCAGTGTATATTGTATTTCCTATGTTTTCTAAATAATAAGTTCCCGTACTGTTCTTTCCCTTTAGTGCCTCGTTTATTTCTCTATGATTTAACTTTACATTAACTAGTTTATCATAAGAATCAGCTACTACTACGCCTTTATTATTTGTCATTAATATTCTTGATCCAAAATCTTTACTCAAGTTATACATTATGTTTTGTACTACAGCTATATGGTAATCATATTCACTACCACTGTAATGTTTTAATCTATTTGCTGTCATATTTGCTTTCGTAAATTCTTCTACATGCCTATTTTCTAGATCTGTACTTATTACTTTTTCTACTATCAATATATTTAAAACTATCATAAATATAAATATCAATAATAAATAGGTGGAAATAAATTTCCACCTCATGCTAATGAATTTATTATTCTTCCTAAGATTTATTCCTAAAATAGTAACCAACTCCCCATTTGGTTAGTATATATTCTGCTTGGCTAGAGTTTTCTTCTATCTTTTCTCTTAATCTTCTAATATGAACATCTACTGTTCTTAAATCGCCAAAATACTCATATCCCCATATTATTTCTAGTAATTCTTCTCTAGTGAATATCTTTCCAGGATTAGTCGTAAGCAATAATAGTAAGTCAAATTCTTTCGCTGTTAAATTTATTTCTTTATTTCTTATACTAACTTTTCTTCCTAAAGTATTTATTGTGAAACCATCAAGTTGTATAATCTGCTCACCGAGTTTCATATCTTTATGATTAACTCTTCTGAGTATAGCTTTTATGCGTGCTTTTAGTTCTAAGATATTAAACGGCTTTGTCATATAATCATCTGCTCCATATTCCAGCCCAAGTATCTTGTTAATATCTTCTCCTTTTGCTGTAAGCATTATGATAGGAACTTGCGAGATTTCTCTTACTTTTTGACAAACTTCTAATCCATCCATTACTGGTAACATTAAATCTAATATTATTAAATCATATTGTTCTGCTTTAGCTTTGTCAAAGGCTTCCTTCCCATCATATGCAATATCAACTTCATAATTATCTTGCTCTAAACTATATTTTAAACCTTTAACCAATAATGGCTCATCATCAACAATTAATATTCTACTACCCATTTTAAATCACCTCAAAATTTTATCTGATAAGAACATTTGTTGTTACTCAATTACTTAATTTTATTTATAGTGCTTTATTTCTACATATTTCTATCATAGTCCTTCAAATCACAACTTTATTTTATACTAAGTTCTCCTATCATCCAATTTATTATTGTTTTTTGATTAGGATTCTAACATCTTCTTTTCTCTTTGTGATTTTCTTCTCATCAAAATACTCTAATAAATACATTGCATATTTTCTAGACGTATTGAGACTATCTCTAAAACCTGAGAGCGTTATTTCTCCCAAGTTCTCACTAATACCAACTAATATATCTATTGCATCTTGGTATGCTTCTTTGTGAATGTAAATTCCATCTTTAATTCTTAAAATCTCACCATTATCTATCATAGCATCAAAAACTTCATTTACATGCTCTATATTATCACCTAATAAGTTGATAATAGACTCTCTTTTTTCTGGTGCAAACTTGTTACTTAAGTAATATGTTTTAATCTTTTCTTTGATTTTATTTTGCTCATCAGTAAATTTAACTACAAATTCAAATATGGATATTTTGTCATTTGTTTGCTTTATAATATTGTCTTCTTCTAATATGCTTATAATATTGTCAAATATATTTGTTTTTATATTACTAAGGAATTTACTTCTTAGTTCTTCTTTTAATACTCCTGCCTGTAATGAATTTTTTTTATGATATTCCTTTAAAAACTCTGATATACTTTCTTTTAAATTGTCATAATAATCTCTATGGATTATATAATTGTCATTTGATATTCTCATGTTTATTATTTTATTGTTTGATTCCAAATCACTGATAACGTTTTCTAGCTTATTCAGACTTATTGCAGTAATAGTTGATAGTAGCTTTATATTTGGTATTTGAGCACTTTTATCTTTTATTATCTTTTCTATTACTTCATCATTATCACCTTTATCTTTAACTTCTAATTCTTTAATTACTTCCTCATCAAACCTTTTATGCCTTTGAGGATTTGTTTCTAATACTTCTCCACCTCCTATTGTAGTCATCGGAGAATAAAATCTAATAATAAATTTGTCCTTTCGTTTAGTAGCTATAGCTTCTTCTAATCTGAGTTGTGCATAACACGATTCTCCAGGAGTTAAGTTATCTTTATCAAGTAATATAACTCTACATAAAACCTCGTTTGATCCAATATACAATCTTACCCTACTTCTGTTTTCTACAACTCTTGGTGAATGTTCAAGCAAATTGATTTTTACATCTAACACATCTGTTGAAATCATAGCACCTGCTAGTGAGAGCACATTTCCTCTGTCTATCTGTTCTTTTTTTAACCCAGCCACGTTTATAGCTACACGCTGACCTGCATAAGCATGTTCTTGGCTGTCAGAATGAACTTGTAATGACCTTATCTTTGATTTTAAGCCTTTAGGATATATTTCTATTTCATCTCCTACTGATAAAGTACCTTCTATAAGTGTTCCTGTTACTATTGTACCAAAACCAGTCATAGTAAATACTCTGTCAACAGGTAATCTAGGCGTTTCCTCGACATCTCTATCTTGTACTGATTTTGTCATATCATCAATAAGCCCTACTAGTTTGTCTACACCAGTTTTATCAGTTGATGACACGCTTAGTATTTCACTCTCTTCTAAAAAAGTATCCTTTAAACTATCTCTTACATCTTCTTTTACAAGCTCTAGCCATTCTTCATCTACTAAATCTGATTTTGTAAGTGCTACTAACCCTTTTTTTATACCTAACATATTGAGTATATCCAAATGTTCCTTTGTCTGAGGCATCACGCCCTCATCTGCGGCTATCACGAGTACAACTATATCCATACCTACTACTCCTGCTAGCATGTTCTTTATGAACCTCTCATGCCCTGGTACGTCTATTATACCTGCTCTTCTCCCACTTGGTAAATCAAAATAAGTAAATCCAAGCTCAATTGTTATCCCACGTTCTTTTTCTTCTGCTAGCCTATCTGTCTCTCTTCCAGTTATAGCTTTTATCAGAGTTGTTTTTCCATGATCTATATGACCTGCTGTACCGATTATTATATTTTTCATGAAAGTTCTCCTTCTATCTGCTTTAATACTTGTATAAAACCTTGTTTTATCTTGTCTATATCATTTGACTTAACCGTTCTCAAATCTAAGTACATCTTGTCATTATAAATCCTAGAAATTATAGGCACCTCTACTTTCCTCAACATATTCTCTAAGTTATTTATGCTTATATTCTTTGATGTAATTTCTACTGCATAGCTTGGTATCCTCTCTAGAGGCATAGCTCCTCCACCTACTTGAGAATATACATTGGCTGTACTGTATTGTAATAACTTATTTTCATCAATAGCTTCTAGCTCACATTTTAATGACTCTACATCTACTTTTATTTGGTCTACAGCTTTAGTCAACATTCTCAAAGTTGGTATGTTTTTTATTGCTTCTTCTTCATCTAGATAATACTTTAGTGTAGTTTCAAGTGCTGTTATTGTAAATTTATCTACTCTAAAAGCTCTAGTTAGTGGGTTCTTTTTCATCTTATCTATATATTCTTTTTTACCTACAATTATGCCTGCTTGTGGTCCGCCTAAGAGTTTGTCTCCACTAAAGGTTACTATATCTACTCCCTTCTTTAGTGATTCTTGTACTGTTGGCTCATAACTAAGTCCATATTTAGTTAAATCTATAAGTACACCACTTCCAATATCCTCTATTACAGGGATTTCGTTTTTCTTTCCTATAGATACCATATCATCTAATGACACGCTCTCAGTAAATCCGACTATTCTATAGTTACTTGTGTGTACTTTTAGTAGCGCTGCCGTATCTTCACCTATTGCATTTTCATAGTCTCTAGCATGTGTTTTATTTGTTGTACCAACATCCACTAATTTTGCACCACTTTGCTCCATCACATCTGGTATTCTAAAAGAACCTCCGATTTCGACTAATTCACCTCTTGAAACAACAACTTCTTTTTCCTTTGCCATAGTACTTAGTACTAACATAACTGCTGCAGCATTATTATTAACTACTATAGTAGCCTCTGCACCAGTGATTTTTCTTATTATATATTCTATATGACTATATCTTGAACCTCTTTTACCATAAAATAGATCGTATTCTAAATTAGAATATGATCTTGATAACTCACTCAACTTTTCTGCTGCCTCATTACTAAGGAGTGATCTGCCAAGATTAGTATGAACTACTGTTCCTGTGCAATTTATAACACTTTTTAACTTGTTATCGTTTTTATCTCTAACTTTATATATAATTCTACCATATAAACCAGATAATAAATCTTTAAACTCCTGCTCGCTTGTTATAACACCTTCAGCTATAGCTTTCCTCATAGCTTCAATTTCTTCTCTAACAGCTTCTAGTACAATAACTCTAGATACTGTATCTAAAATGCTACTAACTTCCTGTGTTCCCAATATGTCATCAACTTTGGGAAGCATACTAAATAACTTTCTATTCATTTGCACCATCCTAATCACAACTTGTCTATTCTACTATTATGCTATACTGTTGTTTATCGAGTACTTCTCCAATTATTTTACATTCAATAGGATTTTCTTTCAATTTGTTCATCATAATATCTGCTTTTTCTTTTGGAACTGATATTAACAATCCTCCTGAAGTCTGAGGATCATAAAGTATATCTGATATCTCTTCTTTGATATCTTCTGATATATTAACCTTATCTCCTATATATTTCATATTAGCATAAGCTCCTGCTGGAACTAATCCCATAGAAGCTAATTCTTTTGCTTCTTCTATTATAGGTATATTTTTTATGTCTAGTTTTAAGCTAACTGAACTACCTTCTGCCATCTCTAATGCGTGTCCTAGTAGTCCAAAACCTGTTACATCTGTCATGCTATTAACTCCAACTTCTATAGCAATATCTTTTGCAAATTTATTTAGCGTTGTCATATTTTTAACAGCTATTTTATAGGTTTCATCTGATACCATTTGAGCCTTTATAGCTGTATTAATTATTCCTACTCCTAAAGGTTTGGTTAATATTAAAACATCTCCAACTTTAGCATTGGCATTTGTTAATACTTCATCTGGGTGTACAAAGCCTGTAACTGTCAACCCATACTTAGGGACATCATCTTCTATTGTATGTCCTCCAACTATAAGAGCTCCTGCTTCTGATACCTTATCATATCCTCCCCTTAATATCTCACTCATTATATCTGGTGATAAGCAATCAGGAAAACATATGATATTCATAGCAAGCTTTGGCTCTCCTCCCATTGCATAAACATCACTTAGTGAATTTGTAGCTGCTATTTGCCCAAATACATATGGATCATCTACTACAGGTGTAAAAAAATCTACTGTTTGTATAATTGCATTGTCTTCTGCTACTTTATATACTGCAGCATCGTCTGAAGTCCCTATACCTACTAATAAATTATCATCATTTGGGTTTTTAGGTAAATGGCACAATACTTGTGCCAAGGTCTCTGGACCTATTTTAGCACCTCAACCAGCATTTTTAGTCATTTCTGTTAGTCTTTTATCCTTTAACGACATATTTATCACCTCACTGTACATATATATATTTAGCTATATTCTCTAATGTCTTTTCTTTAATTCCTTCTATATTCAATAATTCATTTATGTCCTTGAATTTCTTTTTTTGCCTATATTTTATTATACTGCTTGCTTTAACTTCCCCTATTCCAGGTATCTTACCTATAATATCTTGTTTTGTTGCTGTATTTATATTTATTTTTTCATCACTTTCTAAGTTATTAATTTCACCTATTTTGTATATGTGTACTTGTTGCTCGTCGTATAGTAATTTACTACAATTTATTTTATCTCTATCTGCCTTCTCAGTAAAACCTCCTGCTTTATTTACAGCATCTATTATTCTACTACCTTTTGAAAGTTCGTAAACTCCTGGCTTGGCTACAGCACCTGTTACATCTACACAGACAATTTCTTTTTCTTGTTTATTTTCATCTTTTTTTGTATCTATTTCATTGTTTGCGCTTATCTGCGTCTCACACTTTATCTGATTAGATTTAAGTATTTTTACATCACTTTTTATCTTTACATTATACCCAACTAAACTGATATTTAATATTACTAATATTAGTATAACTATTTGTTCTTTTTTTGTAAAGTTAAACAAAACTGCTCACTCCCTTTATTTTGTAGTATATATTTTAAATTATACAATATTTTACCATATTTTTATACAGTATAGTACATTAGTTTTATTTTTTAACCAAAATAACTGTCATTAGACCATTACTAATTGTTGTTGCATGTTTTTTCTGTTATACTATAAAAGTACTTTTCACAATTTACTAAGAGGTGATTTTATTGAAACAAAGATTCACTATAATTTTTGCTGTAATACTTTTTATGCTTTTGTTTAATTTTTCTTATGCTCAGACTCCATGGATATCCGCCAAATCTGCTGTGCTCATTGATGCTGATACTGGCACAATACTAGCGCAAAAAAACATGGATACCCAAATATATCCTGCTAGTACTACTAAGATATTAACAGGTATACTCGCTATAGAAAAATGCAAATTAGACGAACTTGTAACCGTTGATGAAAAAACACCTTATGAAATCAAAGGTCAGCAAATATACTTAATGGCTGATGAAGTTATAACTATGAAAGATTTATTGAATGCTTTGCTAATCCAGTCAGCTAATGATGCTGCATTAGTTATAGCAAAGGAAATATCTGATAGTCAGGAAAAATTTGCAAAATTAATGAACGAAAAAGCTAAGGAAATAGGCGCTAAAAACACCAATTTTGTAACACCAAATGGGCTCCACAACGATAAGCATGTCACTACTGCATATGATATGGCAATGATAGCTAGATATGCTATGAAAAATCAAACCTTTAGAAGCATAGTTAGTAATTATACGTATACTATTAATCCTACTAACAAACAGCCTAAACCTAGATACCTTAAATCTAAAAATAAACTGCTCTATGGAGTAGGAAGTGGCAACAAAATAACCTATGATGGTATAACTACAGATATAAAGTATATTGGCGCTACTGGAATTAAAACTGGATATACTCCTGAGGCTTCTAACTGTATAGTTGCTTCTGCCTCAAGAAATGGTCAAAATTTAATAGTTGCTATTTTTTACGATCAAAGTAATGAATTATTTATAGATGCACATAAGTTATTTAATTACGGTTTTAAAAATTTTACTAATAAAAAAATTTCTAGCAAAAATGAGTTTATTAAAAATGTACCTATTGAGCATGGAAGCATGCCCTTTGTAACAGCTATAATAGGTAAAAACGTAACTGCATGTGTACCTGTTAATAGTTCATCTAAAATAGAACGTAAGATAACAATCAATAATGATTTATCTGTACCAATAGCGAAAGATCAGGTTATAGGTAAAGTTGAATATCTGGTGGATAACAAATCTTTTGCAACTGCAAATGTTGTTGCCGCTGAACCTGTTCACAGGAAAGCTATGTACAGCGTTGTTAATAGTACTGAAAAAGGCTTTTTATGGCTATTTACTAAATGGTGGTTTTGGCTAATCGTGCTATTCATACTATGGAGAATTTATATATATAAACGTAGAAAAAGGAAAAGGAAATTTAGAAGTAAGTATAAGGTATATACCAAATAATATATACCAAGCAATTATATATATGCAAAGGATGAAAGAGGAGTGTACTATAGTACATTCCTTTTTAATTATTTAACTGGCAATTTTTTTAAAATTTTGTGTTCCATATAATTATTTTTTTGTATATTATTGAATTTTATTCTTGTATATGGTATATTGATAGTACAGTATAACATTGGAATGCAAAAATATAGACCTAGTTATTCAAATTATCTTAATTGTGGCTTATTATTGACAAAATATATCTTTTACAAAAGAATTAAAACTGTACTTATAAATGAAATCAAAAAGTTATAAGGAGGTGGAAAATAATGAAATTCTCATTAACAAAACTTTATAAAAATCCATTGTTTTCAGTTTTTGCACTAGCAATTATTTCTTCTAGTAAATATATATCTCTACTTATTGATTTCCCAACAAGTCATTAGCATGGACAAACTATTTTAATTTATACTACAAAAAAAGGGCTGTTGCACTAAGTTTAGTGCAACAGCCCTTTTAAAGTATATTATATCTAGTTTATTCAACTACCGCTATAGCTTCTATTTCTACATTACCGCCTAATGGCAATTTAGCTACTTGTACGCATGATCTAGCTGGCTTATGATCTCCAAAGTATTTTGCATATACTTCATTTATCTCTCCAAATTGATTCATGTCTTGAATAAATACTGTTGTTTTCACAACGTTCTCTAATTTGCTTCCTGCTTCCTCTAATACTGCTTTTAGGTTATCTAATGCTTTTGCAGCCTCTAATTTTATATTATCTTGAACCAATTTTCCTGTCTCTGTGTCTATAGCTAATTGTCCTGATGTATATACCATATTTCCTAATTTCATCGCTTGTGAATAAGGTCCTACTGCCTTTGGTGCTTTCTCTGTGTAAATACTGTTCATTTTATGTAACCTCCTGTTTATTATTCTTTATATCAATATATAGTATACCACTTCCTATGGATAAAGCAAGCATATTTAAACATTTTAATGTATATATTTTATCTATTATAGAAATTGCATTATTATAAGCTGAAAAAGGAGACATCTAGTTAGATGTCTCCTTAATGTAGCAATGTGATAATTAAACTCCTTAATAATTTTCTGACCTTATCTCATCCAAGTAATTATAAACTGTAAATCTTGATACGCACAGTACTTCTGCAACGTATTCAACTGCTCCTTTTATAAGAAATGTTCCTTTTTCATCTAACTGCTTTACTATATTGACCTTTTCTTCTTTATTAAGATATGCTATAGGCTTTCCTTGACTACCTAACACCTTGTCTACTAATGTATATAGTATATCATTTATGTTATTACTATAAGTCTCTTCTTCTCTTTCTATACTATCTTCAAGAGTCTCAACCATTTCATTTATAACTTTCTTTGCTACTACAAATTCTGTTATATCATAGTTTATACACATACATCCTATCACTTTATCTTTTTCATCTTTAATAAAAATAGTTGAAGATTTGAGTGTTCTTCCATCTGAGGTAACTGTTTTATATTTTATTAAATCAGTCTCATATTCTTTATTTCTAACAGCTTTTAATCCTCTTTCTGTTAATGGACTTCCTATATCCCTCCCTGTAACATGTCCATTTACTATAGCTACTACAGATTTCTGAGGATTACTCAAATCTTGTAATACTACTTCACAGTTACGTCCAAAAGTCTTTGCTATACCTTGAATTATAGGAATCATATTTTTTAATACAGGATGGATATTTTTACTCATACGTTATCACCTCATTATTTAACTACAATGTTTACTAATTTTTTAGGAATTACTATGACTTTAACTATATTCTTACCTTCTGTAAACTTGGCTATCTTTTCACTTTGTAGAGCTATTTTTTCAAGTTCATCTTTTTCTATACTACTTGGAACTTCTATCTTATCTCTTACTTTCCCATTTACTTGAAGAACTACATTGACTGTGTCTTTGACTATAGCACTCTCATCATATTCAAGCCATTTTTGTTCATGTATGCTCTCATCATTCCCTATCCTATGCCATAGTTCTTCTGTAATAAATGGTGTAAATGGTGCCAATGTAATTAATATAGCATCTATTGCATGCGATAGCAAGATATTTCTTACTTCTTCATTGTTTTCTTTTTCTTTGTATTTATATGTCTCATTGACAAGTGTCATTATACTACTTATTGCTGTATTGAAACTGAATCTTTCCCCTATATCAATAGTTACTTTCTTAATCACACTATTAATAGTATATCTCATATCTTTATCTATACTATCTAGTTTTGACATATCTAATTCTCTGTTCTTAGTATATCTACTTTCCATTTCTTCTACCAATCTATAGACTCTATTTAAAAATCTATAACAACCTTCTACCCCTTGGTCACTCCATTCTAAATCTCTTACAGGAGGTGCTGCAAATTGTACAAATAACCTGGCTGTATCTACTCCATAGTTTGCTATTATTTCTTTTGGACTAACATCGTTGCCTTTTGATTTGGACATCTTAGCACCATCTTTTAGTACCATACCTTGTGTTAATAGATTCTCAACAGGCTCATCAACTGGAGATATACCTATGTCATACATAAATTTAGTAAAGAATCGAGCATATAGTAAATGTAATATCGCGTGCTCTACTCCTCCAATATATTGATCTACTTTCATCCAGTATTTTGCTTTCTCTTTGTCAAAGATTTCTTTATTGTTAGTTGCATCTGTATATCTTAGAAAATACCATGATGAATCTACGAATGTATCCATAGTATCACTTTCTCTTTTTGCTGGCTTGCCACACTTAGGACATGTAGTATTTATAAACTCACTACAGCTCTCAAGTGGCGAACCTCCTTTTCCAGTAAAATCAACTGTCTTTGGATGAAGCACTGGCAGATCTTTTTCTGGAACTGGTACTACTCCACAATCTTCACAGTATATCATCGGTATTGGAGTCCCCCAGAATCTCTGTCTAGATATTAGCCAATCTCTAAGTCTAAAGTTAATAGTTTTTTCTCCTATTCCTTGTTCTTGTAGCCTGTCTATTATCTGTTTTTTTGCATTACTTGCTTTCATTCCATTATAATCACCAGAGTTAACCATTACTCCGTCACCTGTATAGGCCTCTTCTAATTCTCTGTTGTCATCAGATGATATAACTCTCGTTATTTCTATACCATATTTTTTAGCAAATTCAAAATCTCTTTGATCATGTGCTGGAACAGCCATAACAGCTCCTGTCCCGTAATCTATCAATACATAATTTGCTATATATATTGGTATCTGTTTATTTGTTAATGGATTAATTGCATATCTTCCAATAAATATACCTTCTTTTGGAGCTTCTGTTGATGTTCTGTCTATCTCTGATAGATGATTCATTTTCTCTCTAAAAGCATTTACTTCATCTTCCTGCTCTAATCCTGCTACTAATTCTTTTACGTATGGGTGTTCTGGCGCGAGTACCATATACGTAGCTCCAAAGATTGTATCTGGTCTAGTTGTAAATACCTTTAAAGCTTTATCTGAATCTGCTATCTTGAACTGAACGTGCGCTCCTTCACTTCTTCCTATCCAGTTCTTTTGCATTACTTTAACTTTATCTGGCCAACCATCTAACTTATCTATATCATCTAGTAGTCTTTGTGCATAATCTGTTATTTTAAAATACCACTGATCTAGTTCTTTTTTAGTTACTGATGAATCACATCTCTCACAAAGCCCATTAACTACTTGCTCATTAGCTAATACAGTCTCACATGATGGACACCAGTTTACTGCATAATTCTTTTTATATGCGAGTCCTTTTTCATAGAATTTTAAAAATAACCATTGTGTCCACTTATAATAATCTTGATGACAAGTTGATACCTCTCTGTCCCAGTCATAAGATAATCCTATCTCTTTGAATTGATTCTTCATCTCTTTGATATTCTCATTTGTCCATTTATCAGGATGCACCCCATGCTTTATTGCTGCATTCTCAGCAGGTAGCCCAAATGCATCAAATCCCATTGGATGCAGTACATTAAACCCTCTCATCTTTTTGAATCTTGCAACTACATCTCCCATAGAATAGTTTCTAACATGTCCCATGTGAAGTTTTCCTGAAGGATATGGAAACATCTCAAGCTGATAGAACTTTTCTTTTGAACTATCTTCTTTAGTTTTAAATGTATTGTTTTCATCCCAAACTTTGGTCCAATATTTTTCGATTTTACTAAAATTATAAGGCAAACTAACCCCTCCTAGAATTTTGTACATAAATAAAACTTCTCATCCCTCTAATCTGTAGGGACGAGAAGTATTTTCCCGCGGTACCACCCTTATTAGCCATATGGCTCTCTTAGGTAGTCTTGTAATGGTGACTAACCATCTGTATCTAAATTATTAAAGCAAGTTCAGAAATTTATAATACCAGTTCACACCAACCACCGACTCTCTAAAATTATAAATATCCTAATACTCTTTAACGATACAGATTATATCCTTTATCTTTATATCATCTTTATAATAAATTTATTAAAAATATTATACAGATTTTATATCATATTGTCAACATCTAAATTAACTGCATCTACCCATAGTCTATCTAAGTTATAAAAATCTCTATCTTCTTTATGGAATATATGAACTATTATATCTCCTAAATCCATTAATATCCATCTTCCATTTCTGTAGCCTTCTAAATTTATATCTATATTTTTATCTTTTACTTCTTTTTCTATTTCATCTGCAACTGACTGTACTTGTCTTTCGTTATTAGCACTACAAATTACAAAATAATCAGCTATTGAGCTTAAACCAGTAATGTCTAATACCTTTACATCAAAAGCCTTTTTCTCATGAACAGCTTCAAGCACGTCAGATAATAAGTGTTTAACATCCGTCACAAAACGACCTCCTAATTATTTATATAGTACATTAATACTGTAAATCAATGATTTTTGTGAGAAAATAATTTCTCGCACGGGCAGTTCTAATATCTAGATATCTATTATTATTAATTATATGCAAGATATTATTAGTTAGTGATTTCAACATTGCAATATCCAAATCTTCATAGCACAGTTCTCTAATTTCTTTAACTCTTTCAAATACTCGATTGGGTTCAATATAATCTGCTAAGAATATTATTTTTTCTAAGTTACTCATATTCTCTCTACCAGTAGTGTGGTATTTTATAGCATTTAGTATGTCCTCATCGTCAATACCATATTTATGCTTAGCTAAATATGCTCCTAGATTAGCATGTAACAACTCTTTGGAATTTTCAAAACTATTACTACTTAATATATTATATTGTTTTGATTTTTGTAATAGTAATTTTTCGTCTATATATCTTCCACAATCATGCAACAATCCAGCTACCAGAGCTTTTTGTTCATTAACTCCATATGCCCCAGCCATTTTCTTAGCAGTTTCCATCACTCTAACACAATGCTCATATCGTTTTTTTCCTATGTCTTTTATTAATGTTTCTTTATATTTATCTATAAGTTCATACAACTATTTCAACTCCCATCTACATATAGCCCATTCCTGTATATATAATTTCTAACCTCTTCTGGTATTGTATATCTAATGCTATGGAAGTTTTTTACTCTTTCTCGTATGTCACTAGAGGATATTTGCAGTGATTTAGCCTTTAAATTAATAATTTTTATACCGTTTTCTTTTTCTAATTTGTCTACTTCCTGTTTTACTTTATCATCATCAAAACCCGGTCTGCTTACGACTACAAATTTACACATTTTAAATAGTTCGCTTGTATTTCTCCATGTTCTCAACTGTAATAACGTATCTGCACCAATTATAAAATATAGATTTTCTATATCACTTCTATCTCTTATAAATCTTTTTATTGTATTAACTGTATAATTGACTTCATTGTTTTTTTGTTCTAAATCAGATGCTTCAAAGCATGGATTTGAAGCTATCGCTAACATCGTCATCTCATACCTATGCCTTTTACTACTAACACTTTTATCTTTTTTATGTGGTGATCTACCAGTAGGTATAAATACTATTTTATCTAGCTGAAGTTTTGTTCTTACTTCCTCTGCAATAAAAAGATGACCATAGTGTATCGGATCAAATGTACCACCAAAGATTGCAAAATTCAAAAAATCACCTCTTATTGGTTGTATTTACCTTACTATTATAACTGAATCATCTACATAAAATCAACTACTATGCTCTTTAAGTATTTAAAAACAACTGGTTATCTATTATAAGCCTTGTGAGATAACCTTTAGATGTTATTCCTTACTATTATTTATATAGTCTATTATTTTTTTAATTTCTTTTTTGTTTGAGCATGTTAATTCGTCGCTCATTTCTTCTTCAAAGTGCTTAAAAAACGCTTTTAAATTCCCTTTGTCATGATCGTATCTTATACATTTGTATCCTTTATCAACCAACTCTTTGACTTTGCCTAATTTTTGATCTTTCATACAACTTTCCCTCCTAATAATATTACTAATATCATTACTTAATAGGGGCAGTTTTATGCAAACTCAACATAAAATTTGGTTACTTTCTAGGTAGCTCTATTCTTTTATTATCTTCCGATTCTCTGTATATTACAAATTTGCTACCTATACTCTGTACAAACTCTGCATTTGATCTTTTTGCTACTTCATTAGCTGCTTCTTTAGTATCTAAAAAGCTGTTATTTAGTACTTTTACTTTAATTAACTCTCTTGCCTCTAGTGCATCCTCTATCTGATCAATAAAGGAATCTGTTATACCATTTTTACCCAATTGAAATATAGGTTCTATACTGTTTGCTAACTTTTTAAGATAGCTTCTTTGTTTACTAGTTATCACTTTTATTCCTCCTGTTCTAATGTTAGAAAAAGAACTCAAATTCATATCCACATATCTCAACTATATCTTCTTCTTGTACTCCTAGTTTTTCAAGTTCCTCAACTATACCTTTATCTCTAAATCTCTTTTGGAAATACCTAGTTGAATCAACATCATCAAAATTTGTTGAGTTCATTAATTTTTCTACAAAATCCCCTTCAACTATGTATCTGTCTCCTTCTTTTCTAACTGTATAACCATCATCATCAGATCTAACCTCTTTAATATCTTCTTCTACAATTATGAGAGGCTCTAATTTTGGTGAATTTTCTAATTCATTCCAAATTTGAAATTTAAGCTCATTTACTCCGCTTCTAGTAGCCGCTGAAAGCTTCATTACTTTATAACCTTTTGGCTCTAGCTCTTCTTTCAGCATATCATATCCTTCCTCTGCATCAGGTAAATCCATCTTATTAGCTACTACTATCTGTGGACGCTCTAATAATAATGGGTTGTATTTTTGTAGCTCTTCGTTTATTTTATAAAAATCATCTACTGGGTCTCTTCCTTCATGTCCTGAAGCATCTATCATATGAACTAGTACTTTTGTTCTCTCTATATGCCTTAAGAATTCATGTCCTAGCCCTATTCCCTCATGTGCACCTTCTATTAATCCAGGGATGTCGGCTACAACAAAACTTTTATTTTCACCTATTCTCACAAAGCCTAGATTTGGTTTTAATGTCGTAAAGTGATAATTCGCTATTTTAGGCTTTGCATCAGATATAGTAGATAGTATTGTTGATTTACCTACATTAGGGAATCCTATTAATCCAACCTCTGCTAATAATTTCAGCTCTAATATTATATGTCTTTCTTGCCCTTTTGAGCCACCTTCTGCAAAGTTAGGAGCTTGTCTTGTAGCTGTGGCAAATTTACAGTTTCCTTTTCCACCTCTACCACCTTTTGCCACTACAAATGTCTGTCCATTTTCTGTCATATCGGCAATCACTCTATCTGAATTTTCATCTTTAATTATTGTTCCTGGCGGTATTTTTATAATTAAATCTTGACCTTTCTTTCCATACTGATATTTAGAACGCCCATCTTCACCATTTTGCGCTTGGTACTTTTTTTTGTACCTAAAATCCATCAACGTTCTTAAACCTTCATCAACTTCTAGGATTACGTTACCCCCGTATCCTCCATCTCCTCCTGCTGGTCCGCCTGAAGGTTCGTATTTTTCTCTACGCCATGCCACTGCTCCATGACCACCATTGCCAGCTTTTACAAATATTTTCGCTTTATCTATAAACATCTTTACCATCCTTGCCTAGTTTTTTGGCTGTTTATTTTTATTTTTATTATACCATTAGTATGCCTTGATAGTATAAATATATTAAGTACTTTTTCCTATTTAAAAACAGCCTCTTTTTGGAGGCTGTTTTTTATATACTATTTTACGCTTGTACTGCTTCTCTAGAGTATACACTAACTTGCTTTCTGTTTTTGCCTTTTCTCTCAAACTTAACTATGCCATCAACAATTGCAAATAATGTATCATCTCCACCTCTTTTTACGTTGTTTCCTGGATGGATCTTTGTTCCTCTTTGTCTAACTAAAATATTACCAGCTAATACAAATTGACCGTCAGCTCTCTTTACACCAAGTCTCTTGGATTCACTGTCACGACCATTTTTAGAGCTACCAACACCTTTTTTATGTGCAAATAATTGTAAATTCACTCTTATCATTCTCTACACCTCCCTATATTTAAGGGTTACATATTTTGGATAACTGTCAATTACACTTTTTATACCAATAATCAATGTATCCATTACTATTTTCGCTTTATACCTTTTGTCTTTATCAATATCATCAGGTATCTTAATTTCCATAAAGCCATCATCATCTATGTTATACTTAACATCTATACCACAAATCTCTATAAGAGAATTTAATGCTGTATAGCTTAGTATTGATATGCTTGCACAAACAATATCTTTACCTATTTCATCATATCCAGCATGACCACTAGCTTTATATTTTCTTATATCGCCTAAGCTGTTAAGAAATACTTCTATTTTAATCATTTCTTTTTCCCAACTATGCGTTTATTTTTTCGATTACAACTTTTGTATATGGTTGACGATGACCTTGTTTCTTTCTGTAGTCTTTCTTTGGCTTATACTTGAATATGATTACTTTTTTAGCTTTACCATTCTCAACTACTTTACCTTCAACCGTAGAACCATCTACATAAGGCTTTCCAACTGTTAATTTACCTTCATCAGATAATAATAACACTTTTTCGAATTTTATACTGTCACCTTCATTTACGTTTAACTTTTCAACGAATACAGTATCTCCTTCTTGAACTCTATATTGTTTACCACCTGTTTCTATTACAGCGTACATAAATACACCTCCTCTAACCAGACTCGCCAATATTAGGTACTAATTAAGTTAACCCATATTGAGCGGCTACCTACAGATAATTATTTTAACAAATAACTTTGATATTGTCAAGGTCATATATAATTTAGATTAGTTTTTCTATTTCTTTTATACTCCCTATTCTTAAAATTTTAATTTTACCAAGCTGTGTTTCATCTTCTTTAAAATATATATTAATACCAAAGGTCTCTTTGATTTTATCTATATCTTGAATATGATTCTTTATAATTATATCATAGTAATAAGGATGTACTGAAAAGAGCACATTTTTTTCACACGTATGCTCATTAATCCTCTTAACTTCACTCTCTATCTGACGAACAATTTCATACTCTGACTGAATCTTTCCTTTACCTCCACAATATGGACAATATCTAAGAAGTCTACTAGATAATCTTTTACCTGTTTTTTTTCTAGTCATTTCTACCAGCCCAAGCTTAGTCATCCCTAAAACAGTAGTCCTTATTCTATCTTTTTTTAGATTTTTTTCTAATTCTTCTAATACCTTATTGTCGTCCTCTTCACTATACATATCTATAAAGTCAATAATTATTATACCACCTATATTTCTTAATCTAATCTGCCGTGCTATCTCTTTTGAGGCCTCTAAATTAGTTTGAAACACTGTATCTTCCAAGTTAGAGCTTCCTATATATTTACCAGTATTAACATCTATAACTGTAAGCGCTTCTGTCTCATCTATTACTAAATATCCACCATTTTCAAGCCATACCTTTTTATCTAAAGACGCATCTATTTGAGACTGTATTTTGTAATGTTCAAATATATTCTCAGCTAAATCAAAAAATTCAACTTTATCTGAAAGTACAGGGTTTTGAATGTTTATTTCTTCTAATACATCATTGTATTTACTATAGTTATTAATCACTAATTTATCTGTTTTATATGAAAATATATCTCTTACTACTCTCTCAACTACATCCAAATCTTCATGTATTAATTTTGGTGGTCTTCCCAGATTTTTTTCTCTTAGTATTCTCTTGTATTTTAGCTTTAGGTATTCTAAGTCAGATTGAATTTCTTCTTTAGTCTTATTTTCTGCAACAGTTCTTAGTATCAGTCCAAACTTCTCATCGTTTCTTAACTCATCTGCAATATCTTTTAGTCTTACTCTTTCTTTTTCAGCTATTATTTTCCTAGATATACCGACATAATCATTATTAGGCATATACACAAGGTATCTACCTGGAAATGTAATCTCAGTTGTAACTCTTGCACCTTTTGAACCATATGGTTCTTTTATAACTTGTACTATAATCTCCTGTCCAACTTTAACAACTTGCTGTATTAACGTCTTGTCTACATCTTTCTTAGCATCTTCATCAAAAGATTTCACCGCATCTTTAACATACAAAAAAGCATTCTTAACAAGTCCAATATCTACAAATGCTGCTTGCATACCTGGCAAAACATTAACTACTCTTCCTTTATAAATATTACCCAATGTCCTTTTGGTATCTTCTCTTTCTATATATAACTCTACTAATCTATTATCCTCTACAACTGCAGCTCTTTTCTGATTGACACCATCATCAATAATAATTTGATTCATAAAATTCTCTCCTTAGATAAATTAAATATCTGTATTGTTTTTATGCTAAAGGTGAAATGATTTTGTCATCTTTCTCAACAAAGAGCTCTATCCTTTGTATATCAAAACTTTTTACAGTTAACAATTCATTAAAATATTTCTTGATTACTTCTATCAGTACTTCTGGTTTTAAATTACCATCACTACCTGTACGTAATGTGCTTTTTATTATAGCAGTATCATTATCTAACATCAGTATATCTATGTCTTTTATCAGATTTCTTATTTCTACGACCTTTTTTACTTTCTTGCCTTTCTTTTTACCTATTTTAGTGTGCATTATTGATTTCTCTATTAATATAGCATCTATAATTTTCTGTAGTTCTTGTCTTTCTATCTCTCTATCAAACTTCATCTCTATAACATATTGTGACCATCTTATTAAACTCATTATGGATTTTTTGTTGTTAATATACTTTGCTTTAATTATTTCTATTCCTTCAGGCAAACTATGATTTAGTCTCTGTACAAATTCTTCTTCATTAATCTTTTCGCCTAGTTCTATATCTATATATTCCCCTTCGCTTTCAACTCCTAAGGATAATGCAGTTGCAAAAGATATTCTTGGTTGTGGGTTAAATCCTTGTGTATATACTACTGGAATATCTGCTCTCCTAAGTGCTCTATACATTAATCTCATCAAATCCAAATGAGAAATATACTTTAGATACCCACCTTTCTTGAATTTAGCTCTAATTAAGTTCATTACAAACACCACCATCAAACGTTGTATTTATACCACAAGCTGTACATCCTTGTCTGCAATCTCTTGTAGTTGTTTCTTTATTAGCTTTTTCATTTTCTCTTATTAGGTATTCTTTGCTAACTCCTATATCTATAAAATCCCACGGTAAAATCTCTTCATAAGTTCTATTTCTAATAGCATAAAAATCTGGATCTATACCTACTTCCTCAAACGATTTCATCCAAATATCAAAGTCAAAATGATCTGACCATCCATCAAATTTACAGCCATTTTCCCATGCTCTTATTATTGCTTTTGCAACCTTTCTATCACCTCTAGCTATTACTGCCTCTAGATAGCTAAGTTTTGAATCATGAGTATTTAACTTAATTTTCTTGTCTCTTATTTCTTTTCTTAGCATCTTTTGTTTTCTATCAAATTCTTCTATTTTGTTTTGTCCAAACCATTGGAATGGAGTAAAAGGCTTTGGTACAAAACACGATACGCTAGTTGTAATTTTTAGGTTACCTTTGAGTTTATCCTTTGGAACTGAAAAGAACAAATCTTTAACCTTATATGACAGTTCTTTAATACCAAGTATATCTTCATCTGTCTCAGTTGGAAGCCCTACCATAAAATAAAGTTTAACTGTAGACCATCCTTGCTTAAAAGCATCATTTACTGAATTAATCAAATCTTCCTCATTAATTCCTTTGTTTATAACGTCTCTTAACCTTTGACTTCCCGCTTCGGGAGCAAAAGTCAATCCAGTCTTTCTTATCTTTTGAATCTCTTCTATAATCTCCATAGAAAACGAATCAAGCCTAAGTGATGGTAATGATAGCCCTATCTTTTTGTCTTTGAATTCTTCTATTAGCCTTATTACTAAATTTTCTAAGTCAGAATAATCACTGGTACTTAATGATGAAAGTGATATTTCTTCGTGTCCTGTTGTTTTAACTAGTCTTTTTGCAAGGTCTACTAATGTGTCTATTCCTCTTTCCCTAACTGGTCTATATATCATCCCTGCCTGGCAGAATCTACATCCTCTAGTACATCCTCTAAATATCTCTAACATTATTCTGTCATGAACTGTTTCTATATAAGGAACAATAAACTTATCTGGATAATATGTCTTATCAAGATTTTTCTGTATTCTCTTTTTTATTTTTATTGGAAATTCATCTGATATAGGTTTCATTTCTCTAATTGTTCCATCATCGTTGTAATCAACATCATAGAACTCTGGTACATATACACCCTCTACCTTTGAAACCATCTTTAGAAATTCTGCTCTAGATAGCTTGCTTTTCTTCCATTCATCATATATATTCACTATTTCAACAAGAGACTCTTCTCCTTCACCTATAGAAAATATATCAACTATACCTACTAAAGGCTCCGGATTATAAGCACATGGTCCTCCTGCTATAACAAATGGATGTCCTTCTTTTCTGTCTGTAGCACGCAATGGAACATTACCTAGGTCAAGCATGTTGAGTATATTTGTATAGCTCATCTCATATTGAAGAGTAAACCCTACAAAATCAAATTCATCAAGCGAACTTTTTGTCTCTAATGAAAATAGCTTTATGTCATTTTCTCTCATTTTCTTCTCCATGTCTATCCAAGGAGAAAAAACTCTTTCACAATATACATTATCTTGATTATTTAAAATATTATATAATATGTGCATCCCTAAATGAGACATTCCAACTTCATAAACATCTGGAAAACAGAATGCAAACCTTATATTTATTTCGTTTAAGTTTTTAGTAATCATATTGACTTCATTGCCAATATATCTAGCAGGTTTTTCAACCTGTAGTAGTATATCTTTTAATTTCTCATTTGAAACCATTAATCAATCCACCTACATTTCTTAACTTTTGTTTTTTTGATTCACTTTTTATATTCGTCCACTTTTATTATATTAACATTTTTTCTTAAAACAAACTAGAATTAATTTTAATTAATTTAGTCTCTCTTTAATAATAATTCTCTTATTATAACATCAAATCCTTGTTTGAAAACACTTTCTATTAATTCTTCTTCACTTAATGTTCCAATTACTTTACCTGATTTATTTATAACAATAATTATATGGTATCTCATAGGTAATAATTTATTCAGTATTTTATTAACCTTTACATCTTCATAGCTAACTATTATATAAGCTTTTAGAACTTTTTTCCTCATCAATATATTTTTTCTATTTGCGAGATTACTTATAAAATAAAAAGATGATCTAGTTTTTTCTTTGTGGGCTATCTTAATAATATATATCATTAGCAAAACTATCATCATCAATCCAATATTATATACAAAAAAAGCATATAAGCTTATTATAATCATTACCATACAAATAAAATATGTAAAATATACAACAACTAAAGAGCCTGTTTTGTATCCCAAAAAGCATGATACTAAAGCTCTAGCTATTCTCCCTCCATCTAGTGGTAATAGTGGTAATATATTTAACCCTGCCATATATAAGTTATATTTAATAAGTACTGAAATAAACGCATTTGAACTATAATCGTACGGTAATACGTTTAATACCAATACTAATATAATATTCGAGATGGGGCCTAAAGCAGAGACTATTATATCTTTTTTTAAATTAAGACCAACATCAGTCGTTGTTTCTAATATACATCCAAATACAAATATATTTATTTTTTCAATCTTTGTCCCTGTCAACTTAGCCCCCACAAAATGTGCAAGTTCATGCAAAGATATTGTTACTAGAATAGCTATAAATTCAGTTATATCGTATAGTATAAACGGGACTAGTAGAAGTAAGCTACCACTAAGCTCTATAGTAAACCCTCTATATTTAATTATACGCATATTTTAACCATCATCAATACTTATTGTTGTATAATTTTTCCAAAGGATCGACTGCTACTTTATTTTCCCATATTTCAAAATGTAGCATTTTGCTTAACGATATTTCACCTATTTTATAATCTTTATTTAGTCGTTGTCCTTCTTTGATAAATACTTTATCTAGGTTTTGATATTTGCTCTTTATACCTTTATGATTTATAATCACAAAATATCCTCTATTTCTTTCGTTGCCAACATTTTGCACTACTCCATCTGCTATGCATATAACATCCTTTTTCAATGGCTTAATATCTAAGCCCTTGCTATTAATATATATGTCTTTACTCTTTCTAACCTTACCAAATCTTCGGTAAACTTTTCCTACTATTGGCCTACTTGCATCGGATATTATAGTACTATCTGTACTTTTTTCTTTACTCCCTTTTCCTACTAAACTCTTTAAAAACTCGAGAAATTTTTTACCATTACTTTTTACATCATAGTTTTCACTAACTGTTTTATCTATAAATTCAGCTGCTCTTTTAGTATGATTTGTATCTATTTTCTTAAGAAAGATAACACATAAAACTATGATAATACATATTATTATTTTTTTTAACTGGCTCTGATAAAATGATTTATTATTCCTTTTATAGTAGTAATTATTCCTCTTTTTATTACTCTTATTTAGGGCAAATTTGTTTGTATTCAAATAAAACACCACCTTAACTCATGTATAGATAGTTCTTATAATATTCTATTTGAATAATTTACGTTTTATTACAGTTAAATACTTGTCCATGATTCCTTTAATAGTAAATAACAATGCTATAAATCATCTTTATTTTAAAGAAGATATTAAATTCGAATACGCTATTTATTATTGTTCTTCCATCAGATTTATTCTTTATTAGATTCTAGCGTTTGAATTAAAAAAATAGACCTTTTAAAAACATCCTTTAAAAAGCCTATCTTATAATTTCAATAATAATTATTCAGTTGCATTTCTCCAGTCTAATTCTCCTCGCTCTAAAGCCTTTATTAGCACTTCTGCTGTTCCTAGATTTGTAGCCACTGGTATATTATGCACATCACATAGTCTCATTAAAGCTAAGATATCTGGTTCGTGTGGTTGTGCTGTTAATGGGTCTCTTAAAAATATAATCAAATCTATATCATTATCGGCTACTTTACTGCCTATTTGCTGGTCTCCTCCAAGTGGACCCGATAAAAATCTATGTAGTTTTAAACTCGTAGCTTCAATTATTCTTTTACCTGTCGTTCCTGTAGTAAACAAATTGTGCTTAGCAAGGATATCTTTAAAGGCTACAGCAAAATTAACCATATCATTTTTTTTCTTGTCATGTGCAATAAGTGCTATATTCATATTTTACCCCCATTTATTGGTGTATTCTTCGTACGCGTTTATGTAAACTTTCTCTAAAATATTTTATCACATTTTATTGCTTCTTACTAATATTTATTTAAATTTAAAATATAAAAGGGCTGTTTAGGGAAATCCTAAATCAGCCTTTTCATATTAATTCTAATCCATAGAACCTTCTTTCATTTTTATTATTGGTATGTTAGCTATGAGAGCTGATGACTTTATTTCGCCTTCTTCATCATTTCTTTTTCTAGTAACTTGAATATCTAACTTCTCTTCGTCTATTACCATGTAGTCAGAAATAACTTTTATTATATCTCCCTTCAACATATCAAGAAATTTAGGAGAAATATTAGTTCTGTCATGAATTAGTACAAGCCTTAATCTTTCTTTTGCGACATTCTTACTATTACTATTACCTTTACCAAATAAACTTGTAAAACCCATCTAAATACCTCCTTTAACTTCCAAATAATTTCATTCTTAGTTTATAAAACATTCCTCTTTTTACCTCTAAGTTTATATACTCTACTTCCTCGCCCATTATTCTTCTTGATATATTACTATATGCCTTACCTGATAGAGCACTCTGATCTGTAACTACTGGCTCACCTTTATTAGTAGATATTACTATTGCTTCGTCATCTGGCACTATTCCTATTAAATCTATAGCTAATATATCTATCATGTCTTCTATGTTCATCATATCACCACGCACAACCATCTCATGCCTTATTCTGTTCACAATTAATTTTGGATTGTGCAAGCCTTTTGCTTCTAATAATCCTATTATTCTGTCAGCATCTCTTACTGCAGATATCTCTGGTGTAGTTACTATAAATGCTCTATCTGCTCCAGCAACCGCATTTTTAAACCCTTGTTCTATTCCTGCTGGACAATCTATGATTACAAAGTCAAACATTTCCTTTAGTTCTTCTACTAATACTTGCATTTGCTCAGGAGATATTGCAGTTTTGTCTTTAGTTTGTGCTGCTGGTAATAAAAACAACCCTTCATGCCTTTTATCTCTTATTAATGCTTGCTTTAATCTACAGTTTTTCTCAACTACATCTACTATATTATAAACTATTCTATTTTCTAATCCCATAACAACATCTAAATTTCTTAGTCCTATATCTGCATCTACTACAACTACTTTTTTGCCATGCATTGCGAGGCCTGTCCCTATATTAGCTGTTGTTGTTGTTTTACCAACTCCACCTTTGCCTGATGTTATCACTAATGCTTCTCCCACAATTTAACCTCCTATAATAAGATATTCTTCTGTAAACATGGCTGTATGATTAACACGTCTTCTTTTATACTCGCCATTGCTGCCCATTTTATTTTATTGTCTTTATTGTCAGGACTCCTAGCTATTACATCTGCTATTCTAAGTTGTGATGAATACAGATGATTACATGCTATTATTGCACCTCTATTTCCATGACATCCAGCATGGGCTGTTCCTCTTAATGTACCTAATACTACAATATTTCCACTTGCTAGAACAACAGAGCCTGAATTGACATCTCCTAATATAACTAAATTCCCATCATACTCAATAGTCTGTCCTGACCTTATAGTTGTCCTTACGAATTTAGTCATACCTTCATCGATGTTTTTGCTGTATATTTTCTGCTGTATATTCGTTTCATCTATTAAATCTATATCAATACCATATTTATTAGTTACCACACACTCTATCTCTTCTTGTTCTTCTTTTGTAAGTTTTCTTCCTAGGATTTTAGTAACTTTACTTCCTTTAAAAAAATTCTTGCTTTTACCTAGCTTTTCATCAAGTTCTTTAATTATTTGATTTAATTCACCGTCTTTTATATGTATACTAAGACCTTCTTTATTTCCCTTAAATGTAACAAGGCTCATTTTTACCCTCCTATAAAACACTACACTAGTATTATTCTTCAGACTAAAACTTAATTCCTTCTAGTGGTTATTGAAAAGTATCGTTTAGGTATAAATTACTATATTTTTGATTGAATTTAGTCATATTTTTAAGTTTTTTGGGCTATTTTGCCAAATTATCGCTTTTATCTAAAAGACTAACTAAAATTATTCAGCTAGTCTTGTCTTCAAACTTATATTATCTTCTTCGTTATTCAAACCAAGATACTGCGCGATTATATCTTTTGCTATTGGGCCTGAGAAACCTCCATGGCCTCCTTGGAACACTACTGTAGCTACTGCTATTTGTGGATCATCATACGGTGCAAATGCAACAAACCAAGAATAATCATCGTATTTCTCTTTAGTTGCTGGATTTTTACCATCTTGCTCAGCTGTACCAGTTTTAACACCTACTTGTACTGGAAAATTTTTAAATATAGATCTTGCCGTACCATCTGTAGCAGCCATATTCATACCCTTTTTTACATAGTCTATATATCTATCATCTTTTAGCTTAACTTTTGTAGACTCTTTATTTTCTTTTGACAAAACAACATTACCATTGATGTCTTCAATCTTATTGACTACACTAACATCATATTTGTTACCACCATTCGCTAACGTAGCCATATAATTAGCAATCTGTATAGGTGTGTACGCATTTTGACCTTGTCCTATTGCTATATTAAAGGTATCTCCTAGCTTCCATCTGGCTTGGTAAAGATAAGTGTACGTCACCAAATCATTTAAACTATTTCTACTTCCACCAATCTTTCTACCAGGTTCAAATCCCAGCGCTTTTAACTTAGCATAAACCTTTTTACCTGTTAGATTTTCAGCATCATCAACCCAGCTCACAATCTCATTTATTTTTTCCTGTAGTTCTTCATCTGTTATTGTAATATCATCCTTCTTATAGTCCATAAGGCTTCTTTTTAAGAACCTTCTGAGTGATGTTTTGGTTAGTTCTTTCTTTGATGAAGGAACACCTTTAACCGTCTCTTCCGGTATATCTATTTCTATTCCAGTTTTCTCATTTAAACCAAACTTTGTTGCAACATCAAGTATATCTTGCTGTTCTATTCTTCTGCCTATTCTCCTGCCAGTTCTCAAATTCTCTCCAGCTGCCATAGTATAAAAGTAAAAGTTACAAGAATCTTTTATAGCTTTATACAAATTCGTTGGTCCATGTACGGCCCTTCTTGTATTCCAAAGCCAACATCCATATCTCTGCGTTCCAAGCTCTACATAACCAAGGGAATTGACTGTCAGATTAGGGCTTATCCCTTTTTCCAATACTGCTAACCCTGTAATCATTTTAAATACTGATCCTGGTTGTATAGCTGTCATTAATGATATGTTATATAGAGGTCTAGGTGCTAGTGGATCATCATCATTTTCTGGCTTTAAGCTATCGTAATCCTCATTAGATATACCTGTTACAAATAAGTTAGGATCATACGCTGGATAGTTAGCTAATGCTAACACCTGTCCCGTTTTTACATCTATAGCTACCGCTGCTGCTGATGTAGCATTTTTAAGTAATCTACCATCTTTTTCTGGTTTGTATTTATAATTACCCCATTTACTCTTATATTCTCCTGCAATCTGTATCTGCTCCAATGCTTGCTTAAGTGACTCTTCGGTAACCTTTTGCAACTTAGAATCTATTGACAAAAACAGATTATTTCCTGGCTTAGGCTGTTTTTCCTCTAAGACGTTAATTGTATTACCTCCAACATCTACCTCCATCTTTCTGTATCCATTTTTACCTTTAAATAATGTCTCAAACTTCTGTTCTATACCCGTTTTTCCTATTATATCATCTGGAAAATAACCTAACTCTGCATTATATTTCTCTATCTCTTTTTTTTGAGATATCTTTCCTAAATAGCCCAATACATGTGCTGCTGTTTTTCCCATAGGGTAAAATCTAGTTGGATCTATAGACACTTTAACTCCAGGTAGATCTGTATTGTTTTCCATTATTCTAGCATAGGTTGAATCTTTTACTTCATATGCAATATTAACAGGCTGATACGCAGTATATACTTTTCTACCTAGCTGTTGCGCTATAGAAAATATATATCTAGCCTCATAATCATTTAAGTCTTTAAAATCTTTATCTATATTATACTTAGTTCTTAATTTCTGAAACATTTCTTTTACGCTTTGTCCTTCTTTTATATTAGCTGATTTATATACAGTAATCCATTGATTCTTTTCTTTCAATGGCACGTATTGCCATTCAGTGATAGATATTTTAGGATTAATACCTGTAGTTAGTATCTCTTTTTGCATATTGTATGAATTGCGCTCATCTTTGATAAATGCTTCTAATACGTTTATCTTATATTCTTTTTCTTCTTTATCAATTATTTTACACTCTGCATTTAGTCCTATATGTATAAGTGCATCTATTGGCTCTAAATCAACAAATCCATATTTTGAATTAAACTTAGCTTTATCGCTATCGTTTGTGTACTTAAAAATAATCTGATTGTCAGCTATCTCATACATAATTGGGACATTTACATTGCTTTTAGTAAGTAAGTCAAATAATACTTTCGCCGGTATGAATTCACTCTCTTTTCCATCCTCTTCGCTAATTATTATCTTACTCAAATATGCTTTCAATGCTCCACTTTCTACAGCAATATTTATAAAGTCCTCTGTAGCGCTAGTCTTCATTGTTACGCTCGGAAACTGTTTCATCAATTTTCTTTTTATCTTCTCATAGTCCTCATCGTATGTGAACTTATACTCATCAAATTTAAAATTAGCACTTAAACCTTTTTGCAATAATAGTTCAAATACCATTTCTGAAACAATTGGATGTTTTAACATATATCTTAACTTCTTTTTATCATTTTTTAATCTATATGCTATAGAATCCTTTGCACCTAGCTCTGTAGGAATATTGTATTTAGACTTCCATTGTTGTACATCCTTAGATGTATCAAATTCAATTTGAACTTTCTTGTCTTGTGATAGACTAAATACAATAGGTATCTGCTCGTTTTTTTCTGCTATAGCTAGTACTGCCCTTTTTGCTGCAAAGAATGTAAACTCACCGTTTTTGTTTACTTCGTATTTGTTTAAAAGATTGTCTATTAAATTATTTGTTATCATTATATCAGCAATTTCTTCGTATGGATCTTTTCCTTCTAAATTAGGTCCCGAATAAGATATAGTATTTAGTACGATAGGAAACTCATTAATGTACTCTTCTCCTTCATCATCTAATATTCTAAGTAGATTAAGAGCTGTTTTATTCCTCTCTGTACTACTAACTTGATCCTTGATTATTTGCACAGTAAATGTTGGTCTATTTCCTGCCATTAATCTTCCATACCTATCTCTTATCTCACCTCTAGCTGGTCTTATTGGAATCTCCTGTACCCTCATCGAATCCGCTTTTTCTTTATATTCTTCACCTTTAACTAATGTTAAATCTGCTAATTTTAATACCATTATTACAAAAACAACTATAACAAAACTTAACATAATGGTATATCTATTTTTTATCTTTTCAATTATTTTCAATTAAATCAACTCCTTCGTTTCCTCATAAATCTAAGATTTGGAGTTTTTATGATACCAGAAATTATCTTAAATATAAAGATACTTAATACTGCATTGTATATGGTTTCTATAACAACTATACTACTAAAATGCTTTAGTGTATCTGTTTTATAATTACTAAAATAGAAGTACAAAAGCTGATATAGATTAAACATAAGTGTAGCTACTGCTGTAAAAACAAATGGAGTCAGTGTCGTGCTAGTAAAAACTTTTTTATTAAACATACCACTAAAGTAACCTATCCAAAAATATATAAGTGCTGTTACTCCTAGTGCATTGCCAAATATGATATCATATAGAAACCCTATAACTATACCTATTGTAGCTCCTTTTATGCTCCCTTTAAGTAGTGAAAAGCATATGATTATAACTAAACACAAATTAGGCATAACGCCATATATAGCAAAATGATTTAAAATTGTTGTCTGTAATAAAAAAGACAAAAATACCACTACTCCAATAACAAACCCTTTCAATTTACTGCCCCCTTGGTGCTTTACTTGTAACCACCATAACATTATTAATATTTTTAAAATCTATTGGTGAAATAACTTCTATTTTCTTAATTAAATCATCATTATCTTTATGTATTTCTACTATTTCTCCAATATACAAATCTGGAATATATATTTTACCCATTCCTGATGTGACCAACTTGTCTCCTTTGACAACGTCTGATTTATAATCAAAAAGTATCCCGTCTAGCTTTTGCTTTAATTCTCCAGATACTATACCATTGTCTTGTGTTCTTATTACTTTAAAGCTAGCATTACTACCCTTATCTATAATAGTTAGTACTTTTGACCATGTACTCTGTACTTCAACTATTCTTCCTACTAATCCTGCTTTTACTATATCTCCATCTAATTTCACTGCACATATTACAGCATCACCTTTTTTTAAACCATCATTTGTACCTTTATTTATAACAAATCTATTAAACCAATTTCCAGAATCTTTATTAACTACTCTAGCATCTACACATCTAAATTTTTCTTGCTTTTTTAATTCATATTCATTTTTTAATGCGTCCATTCTACTAATCAAATCATTCATTATTCTATTTTCTTCTTCTAGTTTAGCTATTTCTTTTTTTAACCT
Source organism: Abyssisolibacter sp. ZYX002 (assembly GCF_056892235.1). Taxonomy (NCBI): domain Bacteria; kingdom Bacillati; phylum Bacillota; class Clostridia; order Eubacteriales; family Clostridiaceae; genus Abyssisolibacter; species Abyssisolibacter sp. ZYX002. The sequence goes on along the minus strand of NZ_JARMXH010000003.1, from coordinate 307,946 downwards.
CTGATTTTCTTGCTTAGTTTGAGAGAAATTAGCTATAGAACTAAACGTATTCGTCACTGATTTACTAGTATTGTACAAAAATCCTTGAATCGGTGTTACTATTCTTCCTATAAAACCTTTAAATGACGTACCCTGATATTTATTACCAGAGGTTATTATTATAATAATAAGTAGAATGATAGTAACACTTGCTACTATCATTCTGTTTTTATATTTTCTAAATATCTTCATTATCAATCACCAACCTAGCCTTTTCTAGTGTTAGTTAAAACCTTTCTAAGCATGTCGATATCTTCAACTGCTTTACCTGTTCCTAATACAACACAATCTAATGGATCTTCTGCTATATTTACTGGCATACCTGTTTCCTTACAGATGAGTTTATCTAATCCATGAAGCATAGCTCCTCCACCTGTTAGCATTATACCTATTTCCATAATATCTGCAGCAAGCTCAGGAGGTGTTTTTTCTAAAGTATATTTTACAGCATCTATTATACTAGCAACTGGTTCTTTTAAAGCTTGATATATTTCTTTCGAAGTTATTTCTAAATTTTTTGGAAGTCCTGAAATTAAATCTCTACCTTTTATATTCATAGAATCTTTTCTATCTATTATCAATTTTCCTTCTACGTCAAATTTATCTAATTTTGACTTAGATAATATAGCTGTTCCTATTTTAGTTTTTATCTCTTCAGCAGTTCTTTCACCAATCATCAAGTTAAAATTCTTCTTTATGAATTGGATTATTGACTCATCTAATTCATTTCCTCCTACCCTGATGGATTTGCTTGTTACTATACCTCCTAGAGATATTATAGCAACTTCTGTTGTTCCTCCACCTATATCTACTACCATGCTTCCTGTAGGTTCTTGAACAGGTAAATTAGCTCCTATAGCAGCCGCCATAGGCTCTTCTATAAGGTATGCTTCTCTTGCGCCAGCTTGGTGTGCTGCTTCCTCTACTGCTCTCTTCTCAACCTCTGTTACTCCTGATGGAACACAGACAACAACTCTTGGTTGTACAAATGCACTCTTTTGAGTTGCCTTTTTAATGAAATGCTTTATCATATTTTGAGTTACATCAAAATCAGCTATAACCCCATCCTTCATAGGTTTTATAGCAACTATACTTCCTGGTGTTCTACCTATCATTTTTTTTGCTTCTAATCCAACTTCTAGTACCTCATTTGTTTTAGTTTTTACAGCAACTACTGATGGTTCTCTAACTACTATACCTTTTCCTTTCACGTATACTAACGTGTTTGCTGTACCTAAATCTATCCCCATATCTTTAGAGAAAAAATTAAATAATCCCATTATATTTCTGCTCCTCCTTATGCTTATCCTACAATAAACCTTTTTCTTTAAAACTAATATATTTTTTATTTCCTATTATTACATGGTCTAATACATTTATCCCTAAAATCTTGCCACATTCTATCAATCTTTCTGTAATACTTATGTCTTCTTTACTTGGTCTTGGATCTCCACTTGGATGATTATGAACCAATATTATTGAAGCACTACTTTTTTTTATTGCCATCTTAAAGACCTCTCTAGGATGGACTATTGATGAACTTAGATCTCCTATTGATATTTTTTCCATGCTTATTATTTGATTTTTTGTGTCCAATAACACTACTTTAAAATGTTCTTTTTTTAGGTGCCTCATATCCTCCATTAATATCCTAGCGATATCAATAGGTGCACAAACTTTGTGTTTATATTCGTTCTGATAGGAAATCACCCTTTTGCCAAGTTCTATAGAAGCCAGTATTTGTGCTGCTTTGCACTCCCCTACACCTTCTATACTTGTCAATTCTTGCAATGAGCAATCATTTAGAAAGGCTAGTCCTACTTCATCTAAAGCAAGTATGCTCTGTGCTAAATCCAGTGCAGATTTTTTCTTGCTACCTGTTCTAATTATAATTGCTATAAGCTCTGAATTTGATAGATTATTACATCCATATTTATAAAGTTTCTCTCTAGGTCTTTCACTAACAGGCAAATCTTTAATTGCATATTTCACATATCCATTCATAAGCTAATCTCCATTTTATTTTAAGTGATTGCTCAATTTCATGCTCCAAAATATGTCAAGTTCTCTATCAATCAAGTAACCCTTTTATATGTTTATGTAATATACACTCTTATTCTAGCTCAATAGTTCAAATTTAAAATATTGCTTTAAAATATCATCTAACATAGAGATAGGTAGCCCAACTACGTTTGAATATGAACCTTCTATTCTTTTTACAAATATCGAGCTTAACCCTTGTATAGCATAACTTCCAGCTTTATCTCTATATTCATCTCTTCTTAAGTAACTTTGTATGTCTTCATCGCTTACATTTTTAAACTCTACTTTAGTTTCAACATAATCTACTATTTTAGTATCTTCAGGCCCTAGCACTGCTAACCCAGTGTATACGCTGTGTTTTTTACCTGATAACCTTCTTAACATGTCATAGGCCTCTTCTTTACTTTTAGGTTTCCCTAATTTATGTCCATTATACACTATTGTATCTGCCCCAACTACTATATCTAAGCTGTCAGTTTTACTTAGTACATCTAAGGCTTTTTGCATGGCAAGTGACATTACTACTATATGAGGCTTTTCATCCTCGCTTACATGTTCCTCTATGTCACTGGCTATTACTTTTATGTCAATGTCAAATTTAGACAATATTTCTAGTCTTCTTGGTGAAGATGATGCAAGAATTAATCTTTTCATATAATCACCTACAACTTTCTGTATACTATAATAGCAATAACTATGCCTATTATACTAGCTAAATTTATACTGATTACTAATCCAAATGTCAATGTAATTACCCTTAAATTTAGAACTACTGGTGCATTAGTTCCGACAGTATAATTTTTGCCTAAGATTTCAACCTTGTCACTAAAAAAATCTCCAATAACTCCTCCAATAAGTAGTCCCACAATTAATAATACAATAAGTACTCCTGTATTTCCAGCTCTACTTTTCAACTTCGTTTTCCTCCTTAAGTTAATGCCTACAGCTAAAGAAACTTTGTTAGCTCAAGTAAGAAATTATTATTGTGATAAACTCTTTATTAAGTACAATAACTAAAAATCTATACTATATTATTCTACCATTTTATATAGTAATAATGAAACAAATTCTTAATTATTTTTATATAAGTAATAGCTTTGATTAAGCATTATTTATTTAAGACTTATGCATACAAAGCCATACAATACAAGTTTATCATTTTGATTATTAATTTACAAGAAAGTTTTGCTTAATGTAAAACAATTTTTATTTTGTATCTTTTTATTGTTATTCTCATATTTTTCTTTACTTGCTTTTTTTTATATGTTTTTATTACAACGTATATGCTTAATAAAAGGAAGTTAAATCTGATGAGAAGATTTTATTATTGTTTTATTTGTTTTGTATTTCTTTTAGCATTTGTATTTTTACGCTGACTTGCATGAACATGAATGATGTTTCTGTTAGATACATATTATGAAAATGGTAATTATGTTTATGAAAGTGTAGATTTAAAAATAAAGGGTTTATGGTTTAGTACATATTAGGTGTGGAAAAGAAACAACAACTAAGTATATATATGACTTTAGTTTAATCAAATACAACCACAATGCAAATAAAAACGGGGCATACCACAGCCCCTTCAAATCAAATATCTAATACTTTATTATTTATATTGTAAAACTAATGTTAGTTTCCGCAGCCACATCCGCAATCAGATTTTTTTACTTCTTGTTCTTTTTCTTTATTAATATGCTCCTTATTATCTGAACACCCGCAGCCACATCCATTTTTTTTGTCATCTTTAGATTTACACATGTGCTAACCCTCCTTTATAGTTTTCTATATAACAATACTATATTAAAAGTATGATTACATTATACCCCCCCGGGGTATAATGTGTCAATAAAAAAAGGTCACTTTTAATTACTCTCTTTTACTATTATTGTTATGTCATTCTTGAAAATTGTTCAATAGCTTTTGAGAAAGTTACAAGAATTTCATCACCATCTCCGTTTTTTAAGCCTAAATTGACGCAGTGTTTTAAGTGGTTTTCTAATATAACTTGACCAACTTTGTGAACAGCACTTTTTACAGCGTTAAGTTGTATTAGAATTTCTTCGCAAGAAACATCTTCACTACCTACCATCTTGTTTACTGCATTAAGCTGGCCTATAATTTTATTTATTCGATTATTTATTTTTCTACAGTTTTTACACGTATCCATATACGTCCTCCTTAAACCTCTAGGGCTATGTACATTAATATAAAACTGCGCTATTTATGTCAGGATTCTAAGCATTAATGAACATTTGCGCTTTACTAACAACATTAACATTATAATAAAAAATTTCGAGCACAGTTTGACATAACCAATGCTCGAAATTTAATTATTATTATTTCATGTTTATAGCATCTTTTGGACACTTTTCTTCACAAACTCCGCATCCAATACATTTGTCTTTATCTACTGTATGAGCTTTTTTTAATTCTCCTTCTATAGCTCCTACTGGACATTTCTTAGCACATATTGTACACCCTACACACTTATCTTCTTCTATCTCTGCTTTTTTTCTTTTATCCAGCTGTGCATATATTGCTCCTGTTGGACATTTCTCTGCACATACCATACAGTTTGTACATTTATCATAATCAATCTTAGCAAGCTTGTCTTCAAACGTCATGGCATCAAACGGACATGCTTTCACACATATTTGACAACCAATACAGCCCACTTGACACTTTGTCTTCACATCTTTACCGAATTGTTTGCTGTTACAATCAACAAATACTTCTTGGTTATATGGAACTAATTCTATAACTGCTTTTGGACATGCCTTTAAGCACTTGCCACAAGCTGTACATTTTTCTTTATCTATGTGAGCTATACCGTCAACTATTGTTATTGCATCAAAATCACATACATTTACACAGCTTCCTAAACCTAGACAACCATACTGACAAGCTTTTGATCCTCCTGATACCATAGAAGCAGCTTTACAATCTTTTACGCCTGCATATTCAAACTTCTCTTTTGCATTGCACTCTGTTCCGTTACAGATGACTCTTGCAACCATTTTTACTCCTGCCTGCGCATTTACTCCCATTATTCCAGCTACTTTCTCTGCACATGAAGCCCCTCCAACTGGACAACCATTTGCAGGTGCTTTGCCTGCAGCTACTGCAGCTGCAAACCCATCACATCCTGGATATCCACATGCTCCACAGTTAGCGCCTGGAAGTACTGATCTAATTGCCTCTACCTTTGGGTCTACTTCTACTGCAAATTTTTTAGATGCTACCCCTAAGCCTACACCAAATAGTATCCCTAGTCCACCTAGTGTAATAGCTGGGTATACTATACTATTTACTATATCCATACTTTTCCACCTCCTACACTAAACCTGTAAATCCTAAGAATGCTATTGCCATTAATCCTGCTGATATTAATGCAATAGGAAACCCTGCTAACGCCCCTGGCGTATCAGATAAATCTATTCGCTCTCTTATTCCTGCAAATAATATTATTGCAAGAGAAAAACTAAGTGATGCTGCTACTGAATTCACAATCAATCCACCTAGCGAGTATTTTTCTTGTATATTCATTATAGCAAGTCCAAGTACTGCACAGTTAGTAGTTATAAGTGGTAAATATACTCCTAATGACTCATAAAGCGTAGGACTTGATTTCTTAACAAACATCTCAACAAATTGCACTAGTGAAGCTATTACTAATATAAATGCAATAGTCTGTAAATATTGTATACCTAACGGCTCTAATACTGCTATTTGTAGTAAATATGTTATAATAGACGATACTATCATAACAAATGTAACTGCCATACTCATTCCTGTTGCTGTTTCTACTTTTTTAGAAACACCAAGAAATGGACATATTCCTAAGAACTTTGATAGTACAAAGTTATTAACAAGAAGAGTACCTATAAATATTTTGAAAAAATCCATATTTTAACCTCCTCTATGCCTTTTTAGCTTTCTTTGATTTTATAACGTTCAATAGACCAATCAACAAACCAAGTGCAAGGAAAGCTCCCGGAGGAAGTATCATTATTATGGCTGGTTTAAAGCTTTGACCAAACAATGAAAAACCAAAAATTGATCCAGCCCCTAATATCTCTCTCACTGCTCCTAATATTGTTAATGCTAGAGTAAAGCCTAGACCCATCCCTAAACCATCTGCTATTGAAGGTACTATCTTATTCTTAGATGCAAATGACTCTGCTCTTGAAAGTATGATACAGTTTACAACTATCAATGGTATAAATAATCCAAGTTGTTTATATAATGCACTTGCGTATGCGTGCATGAACATGTCAATCAATGTAACAAATGTCGCAATAATTACGATAAATGCTGGTATACGAATCTTATCTGGTATGACCTTTCTTAGTGCAGAAATAAACAAGTTAGAGCCTATTAAAACTGCTGTTGAAGCTAAACCCATTCCTAAACCATTTTCTGCTGATGTTGTTACTGCTAGTGTTGGGCACATACCCATTAACTGAACAAATATGGGATTTTCCTTTATTATTCCATTCTTAAAACTTTTAAAAATGCTCATTTTTTCACCTCCACTATTATAAGCCCTATTTTAACTCAGAGTTAAATAATCCGATTGCAAGATTCACTCCGTCTCTTACTCCATTTGAAGTCATTGTAGCACCTGTTAATGCTTGTACTTCATTTGGATTTTGTGGGGCGGTTTTTACTACTACAATCTCTTCGTCGATACTCTTGTCTATAAATTTATTTGTAAATTCTTTATTTTCTGCATTAGCACCTAAACCTGGTGTTTCTTGATGCTTTGTTACTTTGATGCCAGTAACTTTGCCTTCTATTGAAATACCTGTTATCATCTCTAAGTTTGGACTATATCCGTTTGTGGATGTAGCTATAGCGTACCCAACTACTTCTCCTGAACTAGAAAGTCCTTTGTATACACTTAGTATTCTAGCATCGTCTACACTTAACTTTAATTGTTCAAATTTATCAGCTGGTAATACTTCTCTTCTAGCTTCTTCACTAATAGCCGCCTCTACTTCCTCTATTTTGCCTTTAGTCAAATCATTTGTAAATCCTAATACTACTGCTGCTACAGATGTTATGATTAAAAGTATTACCCCTAATTTAATCGTCTCACGCATTCTTCTTCACCTCACCAAATACTTTTGGACTTGTAAATTTATCTATAATAGGAGTAGCAACGTTCATTAATAATATAGAATATGATACACCCTCAGGATATCCACCATATAGTCTTATAACGCTCGTTAACACACCACAGCCAAGTGCAAATATAATTTGTCCTTTCGGTGTTATAGGTGATGAGGAATAATCAGTTGCCATAAAGAATGCTCCTATCATTAATCCCCCTGCTAATAGATGATATGTCATTGAAGTAAGTCCACCATCTAAAGCAAATGTCAATATTGCTACAGTTCCTATATATATTGTTGGTATTCTCCAATTGATTACTTTTCTGTACAATAAATATAACCCACCTAATATAAGTAATATTGCTGATGTTTCTCCTATACATCCCCCAATATTACCTAGAAGCATGTTGGTAAGTGTTGGTAATGCTTGTCCAGATGATTCTGCTCCCTTCATTATCGCAAGTGGTGTAGCTGTTGAAACAGCATCAGCTCCTGGAGTAACCCAACTTGTCATTATTACTGGCCATGACGCAAGTAACATTGCTCTAGCACCTAATGCAGGATTCATAAAGTTGTTTCCAAGTCCACCAAACGCCATTTTTACTATAGCTATAGCAAATGCTGACCCTACAACCGGTATCCACCAAGGTGCTGAAGCCGGTATGTTAAATGCTAGCAACAATCCTGTAACTACTGCACTTAAATCATTTATCGTAACTGGTTTCTTAGTTAATTTTTGTATTATATATTCAGTTGCAACTGCTGATACTACAGCTAGAATAATTAATTTTGCAGCATTAAATCTGAAAAAATAAATTCCTGCTATAGTAGCTGGTAATAATGCTATTATTACATCTAGCATTACGCTTTGTATAGTTTCATTTGACCTCAAGTGAGGTGCTGATGAACCTATTAGAAGCTTATCCATTTTTATACCTCCTACCCTCTAGCTCTTCTTTTAGCTATGATCTCATTTTTCGCTACTTTAATAGCTTCTACTAACGGTCTCTTAGACGGACAAATATAAGAACATGATCCACATGCTATACATGCCATTGCATGATATTCTTCTGCTAAATCGTACATCCCTTTTAATGATAACTTACTTATCATTAACGGTTGTAGATTTACAGGACAAATTTCTACACATTTCCCACATCTAATGCAAGCTTGAGGTTCTGGCAACGTTGCATCTTCTTTGTTCAACAATAATATACCCGAAGTCCCTTTTATTGCTGGGATTTCATCTGTAAACTGAGCTAGTCCCATCATAGGGCCACCCATTATAATCTTACCAACCTCTTCTTTGTATCCTCCACATTGCTCTATTATATCTTTAAAAGGAGTACCTACTTTTATAAGTAAATTTTTAGGGTCTTTTACAGCACTCCCTGTAACTGTACATATTCTTTCTATTAATGGCATCCCTGTCTTAAATAAATCGTATATAGCTGCTGCAGTTCCTACGTTATTTACTACAACTCCAACATCCATTGGAAGACCACCATTAGGTACTTCTCTTCCTGTTGCCGCGTTTATTAATCTTTTTTCATCCCCTTGAGGATATTTTACTTGTAATACTACTATTTCTATACCTTTTTCTGAACTAGCTGCTTTTTTAAGAGCATCTACTGCGTCCATTTTGTTGTTCTCAACGCCAATATACCCTTTTTCAACTCCAACTGCCTTCATTAATATCTTTAATCCAAATATAACCTTCTCTGGACTTTCTAACATTAACCTATGGTCAGCAGTAAGATAAGGCTCACACTCAGCACCATTTAATATAACACAATCAATGTTTTTATCTGGTGGTACCGATAGTTTTACGTGAGTAGGAAATCCTGCTCCTCCCAAACCTGTTATACCGCCTTCTTTTATAATACTGATAATTTCTTCTTTTGAGAGATCCTCAAAGTTTCCTTTTGGTTTAACTGTATCACATATTTCGTTTGTCCCATCAGATTCTATAATTACTGAAACTGATCTTCCTGTAGGGCTGTCCATCTCTGCAACCTTCTTAACTTTTCCAGCTATACTGGAATGTATAGGTGCTGATACAAACGCTTTTGCCTCGCCTATCTTTTGTCCTACTTTTACTATATCACCAGCTTTAACTATAGGTTCACATGGTGCTCCTATATGTTGGTGCATCGGAATTATGACTTGACTAGGCTCTGCTGCTCTTTCAATTGGCAGTTTCTCTGTCATTTTTTTGAAATGTGGTGGATGTATCCCGCCTTTGAAAGTAACACATTTTTGACTCATTCTTTTCACCTCTTTATATTAAATTATACTAAAAGTATATATCAACTTAGTTTGAACATAAAAAAACAGTAAACTATATGAACAATCAAAAGTAAAATCAACTAAGATTTCACCACAGAGACTTTAAATTAACTCCCCATTCCTTTCAAAACCGTTTATATAGATACTATTTCAAATATGTCTTAATTAAGTAATATTAATTAAAAATGTTTAACATTGTTATTATAACACTTCATCTTACTATTGTAAAATATAGTTACGTATTTAACATACTGTGGATAGAATTTACATTTTCTTTTATATAATCTATAAGCCACATCAATACATCGGGATTATTAAGACTTACTCCATCAAGCATTTTAGCTATTTCTCTAGTGTTGAATTCAAAAACTTTATCATCTACTCTATGAGTATATATTATATCAAGCTTCTCACTTTTATTGATTAAAGCTATTATTGTTTCTGCTATATTACCCAGTGGTGCTCTATCTATATGACTATTTTTAAATGAGCATACTACTTTAGTTCCAATTTTTAATTCTGAAGTAATTTTAAAGCTTCCCTCACATCTTATAGCTGCCACTTTTAACAATGATATTCCCATTCCTACCTTTCTAGTGGTTCTGGTAGTGTAAAAAGGATCTTCTACTATCTTAATAGTTTCCTCGTCCATTCCTTTTCCGTTATCTTCTATAATAATTGTAAATAAATCTTTTTTTGTATCTTCATTAATATTTATTTTTATTAAATCAGCATCTGCTCTAACTGAGTTTTCTGCAATATCTAGTATGTGGAGCGATAATTCTTTCATATTATACACCTCTACATAAATAATTAAAAACATATTCTAAAGTTCTATTTTTAACTTCTATAAAATTAACTGGTTCGCTAATATCTTTAAGATAATGCGCATCTGAATTAGTTATAACATTGTACATATCGCCATTTATTATATCACAAATGCTCTTGTGATGGTCACAATTTTTTTCTATAGTCTTTAATTTTAATTCATTAGGTATAAATCCTAAGTTAGAAAGTATACTATTTGTACTTTTATTTACATGCGCTGGTATCATTATTCCATAGTACTCTTTTACTAATTTACATATTTCGTTGATATTGTAGCTAGATGAGTTTAGTAGTAATTTGTCAATCTTTCCTGTTATATTGTCTTTACTATCCATCAACAACTGTTCTCCAAAAATTAGTTCATTGTTCTTTATATCTGGCAAACTATCATATATAATATCTTGAAATACCAGCCCTTTATTAATATCTTTAAAATAACAAAGGACATGTATGTCCTCTTTTGTTGTAACCTCTATACCTGGCAAGACTAATATATCTTTGTCTTTAGCCACTTCTATAACTGATGGAACATTGAGCATAGTGTTGTGATCTGTAACTGCTATAACGTCTAACTCTTTTATACATGCCATGTTAACTATATTATTTGGTGTCATGTCATCACAGCCGCATGGAGATAGTGACGAATGCATATGCAAATCATAGTATAATTTCATATCTATATACCAAATGAATTTATTTGACAAGCTATCTCATAAGCACTTTTTCCCGTTTTATAAATTGGTATATCCATATCTTTTGCTTTAACTATTGTTTCTTCGTCGATTTTCATACCCTCAACAACTATCACAGCACTTATTCCAACTAACGATGCTACAGCTATTACATTTGCATGAGTTTGTATTGTTATCCATATATCGTTTTCTTTTGCTTTTGACATAACTATGCTTAACAGATCCCCTATATAAACATCTTCTACTGTTTTATCGTCTGTGGCATTAACCACTTCTTCTAATCCAAGTTTATTTACTACATCTAAAAGCTTCATTTCCACTCCTCCTATTATTTTTCATTGTTTTTATTTAAACGTTTTCTTTAATCATGATTTTTATTGAATACACAGAAATCTATACTTGATATACCGTTTACAACATCTTCTGCAAATGCCTGACAAGTCGGAGAGCCACATGAGCCACAGTCAAGTCCTGGAAGGAGCTTTACTAGCTTGTTTATTTTTTCTATCTTTTTAAAGGCTGTCCTAATATCAGATGATAATTCATCTACATCTTTAGATTTTAACTCTTCTGTCCAACATAAAAATCCAGCATCGCATAAATCTATTGCGTACTTTTCATTTATTGTAATATTAGCTTTGTTATCTTTTGATATCCTTCTAATATTATTTTGCGCTATAAATGGATTTTCTACATTTAATGCACCACCAACACATCCTCCTGTACAGGCTAATGCTTCTACATATTCCACATTATTCAACTTACCTAACTCTATCTTTTCAAATATTCTTTGAGCATTCTCTATTCCATCAACCACTATATAATTTGAAACGTCTAATGCTTCGCTTTGCCCTCCCGATATAGCCCATTTCAAACTTTCTTTTGATCCACTCATAAAACTTTCTATTTCTTTATTTGCATTACTTTTTATGTTTTTATATATATTAAGATACACTTCGTTTATTGAAATAGCACCATCTACATAGGATTTCTTTATTCCTATTGGGTTATTTATACTTGTCATTTTTGCTGGACATGGAGTAATATAAAACACACCTATTTCATCAAATTCATAACCATATTTTTCTTTAATTTTAAGCTTAGCTAGTCTTGCTGAAATCTCCATTGGCGATTCTATTTTTACTATATTATTCATCAAAGCGGGAAACTTGCTTTGGATTAATCTAGTTATTGACGGACAATGTGATGATATTAGAGGACGAGTTTTATCGCCGTTTCTTTTTAGATAATTTTCTATTATTATCTTAGCTAAATCAGCACCTATTGCTTCATCATACACAAAGTCAAAACCTAAGTCCTTTATACTTTGGGAGATGACATCCATATCTACTGTAGACATAAATTGACCGTATAAAGTCATTGATGGTACAGCAATATTAAATTTAAATTTCTCTAACTTCTCTAATCCATCTGTAGCTGCCTTTTGAGCATGAAAAGGACATGCGATGATACAATTCCCACAATCTATACATCTTTCATCTAATATTATAGCTTTTTTATCTTTCACCCTTAATGCCTGAGTAGGACATTTTTGCATACAGTTTGTACACCCTGTACATTTGTCACTATCTAGAATAACAGAATGAAAATATTTGCTCATACGTATCACTCACCCACTATTTTGTAATATATCCTAACCTATCATATTATTCACTAAAAAAATTAATCTTTATTGTTACCTGAGTTCCACTGCTATCTGATTTTAAGTTAAATTCATCAGAACATCTCTTAATATTTGGCAATCCCATTCCTGCTCCAAATCCCATTTCTCGGACTTTATTTGAGGCTGTCGAATACCCTTCTGTCATAGCTAACTTTAAATCTTTTATTCCCGGTCCATTATCTTTTGCAATCAATTCTATATCTTCGGGACTTATCTTCGCAATAATTTTCCCACCATTTGAATGTATTACTATATTTATTTCAGCTTCATATGCAGCAATAGCTACTCTTCGTATTATTTGATGGGGGATACCTAATTGTTTTAAAACTTTTTTTAAGTTACTAGAAGCTTCTCCAGCTACAGAAAAATCATTTTGTATAATATCGTATTCTAATACTATTAAGCCTGATTCACTATCCACAAAAGTCAATCCTTTCTATATTTTTAGCCCTTTTAATCCCTGCTCGTAAAGCTTGCCACAAGCTGTATATAAAATATGGTCTGTCTTTAGTAATATCAATTCGTTCATTTTGGCTAGCTCTAGTATCTCTGGCGTAGGTTTTTTGCCACGTACAAAGATTATAGCAAAAACATCACTCATTTCAGCTGTTCTAATAACTTGTGGATTAGTTAAGCCTGTTAATAAAAGTGTTTCACCATCAACATAAGCTAACACATCACTCATCAAATCAGCACCAAAAGCATAAGAAACTTCTTTGTCAAGCATATTCTCACCAGTTAAAACTTCGGCATCCAAAATATCTTTAATATCCCTAATCCTCATATTGATAACCATTACTCTTGTCTACTCAAAATCGGGTTGACACAGTAACGATCTCACCTTCCCTTCTAAATTATGTTTGCCTTAATTTTAGATAATAGCACTAAATCAATAAGGCTTAATTTAATTCAATTTTATGATATTTAAATAATCAACCATACATTTATTGTATTGGTTATACAAACTCACAAATTCAATACTATCTTTTGAATCGGCAAGTTTTTGTCTATTTTCTATATTCTTTAAAATTTGATCTTTTACACTATTAAATATATCATGTTTAATTTCTATATTAATTTTTGAAATCTTTTCTTTTATTGATTTATTGTTGTCCTGTATACTTAATGTAACTTCTTCTATGTCTTTTGTTTCAGATGACCCCAGCCATATCTTACTCTCTTGTTCATATGAAGTTTTTAAGCTATCTATTATCTCTACCAACTGCTTTATCTGTGGCTGTTGTTTTTCTGTGTATTTGATAACTCCTCCGTTTATAAGATTAGAGCTTATAAATGCATCTGTATACTTTTCTTTTACTTTATCTTTATGAGTATTTGCATCATTTCTGTCAGTAAAAACTCCTGAATATACTTTATAGCTTTCTTCAACTTTAACTATAAACCCAGATACTAAGTTATCTTTCATTTGTTCAAGAAATATTTTTGCATTTTCTAAGCTACTAAAACTACCTACTTGTACACTAAAGAAATCTACATTTTTAAATTTACACTCTTGACTGTAGTTTTTTATATCCTGCCCATCTTGTGTTTCTTCTGGCTGTGGAGCTGGAAAACTTGTTGTTACATCCTCATCCTTATCTTGATTTTCTTGCAAACTTTGGTTGATTGTCTCCGCTTTATTTTCTAGCTTTGGCATAATAAAATGGTTCACTGCAAAATAAGCAAATGTTATTGAAACCAACGGAGCTATAATGAAAAAAACTACAAAATTAGTCAGCTTGTCCTTGCCATTGTCTTTAAATCTGTTTTGAAACATTACTTCACCCTCCTACTTTTTCCTTATCGTCTTCAAATCTAAGGAAATACTATTTATATTTAATAGTATTTTTTTCGGAGTACGAATATACATAAATATTATGTTTTAATAAAATTATAGCATATATTTGATTAAATAACTTGCATATTTGATAGAAAAATATAAAACAACATTGTAAAATACTGGTCATTTTATAGTTTTGAGAAGAAAATATCAGCATTGGAGCTTTATAAGTTATTTCCCACTAATAAAAGCAACACCATAAAATAAAAAAGCTTGTTTCATCAATACAACGAACAAACCTTTTATATTATTAATATTCAATTTTTTTAACAGGTGTTATATTGGTCCACTTAGTTTTATCATAGTCTGTTTCAAAATAGAGTTCTGCATTCCATCCATACAGCTCGTAATTTTGTGTATATCCCATTTTCTTATAAACCTCTACCATTGAAAATCCTTGGTCGTATATACCTTTTGCGACTAATGTCTCAGGTATTATACGAAAAGCAAAACCCTTTGGTACAATAGTATTCATTGGCACAAGTGCTCCTACAATATAAGAATATGTTTCATCTTCTTTAGTATAGTTTCCTGTCCATCCTAATATTGCATCTGGAATAATCTTTGGAAGTTGTTTTATTACATCTAGTGAGCCATCATCTATTGATATTTGCCATAGTTCAGGAGCTCTATTCCCAAGTACCCCTCCACTACGCATCTCTTTACCAATCAATTTTAATTGTGGCATCTGATAAACTACCACCTCATTAATATCTGCTTTAAGCTCATTGATTTTTTTCATTATATCCCCATCCCCTCTATTTTATTTTTAATATTTTGATACCCTATTTCTGCCCTTTTGCTTTGCGCCAACATATAATGCTCTATCTGCATATGATAAAAGTTTTGCTGAGCTATCTGCTATACTAGGATATTCTGAGATACCACCGCTAATCGTTACATCTATCCTTTTTCCATCACAGCTAAAGAATGGTTTATTGTTTATTATTTCTCTTATTCTGTCTGCAATTTTGAATGCATCATTTTGGTTAGTATTAGGTAAAATAACCGTAAATTCTTCGCCACCATATCTATATACTGTGTCAATATTTCTTATATTAGATTTTATTGCACTTGATACATCCTTTAGTATCTTGTCCCCAGTTTGATGTCCATAAGTATCGTTTATATTTTTAAATTTATCTATATCAAATATTATAAGACTAGTTATGTTTTTAGATTTATTATAATCTATGTTTTCTAACTTTGCAAAAAATTGTTTCTGATTATACAGACCTGTAAGTTTATCTATAATAGATTCATTTTTAACCTTTTTATATATTTTAGCATTTTTAAATGCTATTACTGCATGACTATTAAGCATATCAGCTACTTTTAATTGTTCTTTGTTATAATATTTTTTAGTGTTGCTCGCTATTATAATACAACCTAAATAATCATTGGCTAATATTAAAGGTTCATAAATCACTGATTTGAAATACACTGAAAAGCTTGAGTTAGTAGCTAACGTCTTTTTTGCCATATCTTTAACAATTAGACTCTTTTTATTTTTGACGATATCATTAACATTGCAATTAAACATTTTATCTATCTCTACCTCATTATCGTTTAGCACTTGTAAGTTTGACATCTTGTAATCTCTTAAGTTAAATTTATTTTCTTTAGCATCATACTCATATATCCCACAAAATTCACAGTCAAGCATGTCATAAATACCATTTACTATATTATTTAATGTTTCATTTAAATCCAACTTGGATGCCATCGCTGCAGCTATTTCACTTACAATAGTTAAGTCATCATTGTGTTTTTTAAGCCCAAAAGTAAAATTAGTACAATATGACACAAACAATGTTATTAGTATCCCTATAAACAATCCTTTTGCTTGCATTCTATCATATAGTAAATACATGCTACCACTTATAGCAAATACATATATGTTTAATACTATTTTATATACTACATTTTCATATTGTTTCCTTGAAGTTTTATATACAGCCTTATTTTCAATGTATATCGCTGTCCATTTTAATACTATAACTAACTCTGTGAAAAGCAACATACCTACAACTTTACCTAAATTTATAGACACTATTTGACTAAGATAATGTGATATAGTTATAATAACACACGCTGATGATAACTTATAAATAACTATCACCTTTTTCGATAGCAACACAATACTCTCTATCATCGCATAAACAACATATATCCATAGTGCATATGTAAAACTAGAAACATTGTATATAGTAATAACTAGAATCAAATCAAGCTCAAGTATTAATCTATCTACATTAAAGTTTGTTTTGCTTTGTAATAAACTGAGTATACTAAAAAGGATTATAATCTCTATTTGTCTATATGTAAAACCGCTGCTTGCATGAATTGTTAAGAATACAAATCCAATAATACTTATAGCGCAGTAATATACTTTCCAAACATTCTTTAGCTTCATACTAATTCATTCTCCCAGTTTAATATTTTATGAAAGTATTCTATTATTTTTATAAAAAATCCTCCCAAATACCTAATTATTTTACTTCAAATATATGATATAATTAATATTTTGTAGTAAAAATGATTTTTATAAATTTTAGACGGTTTGTTGATTTTAGTATATAATATATATGAAAAACATAAACAAGCTATAAATTTTTTACAAAAGGGGGAGAAAATTTTGGAATTAACATTTTCAGAAGTATTAAGATTCGGATATTTTGTGGGTTTTGTAGTAATTGTTTGTTTTCTTATACCTATATTTATTAGAGTTGCAGAGTGTATCAGATCTCTAAACGACTTAATTAAGAAAAACGAAGACAACCTTACTGGTGTTATGAACAATGTAAATGATATCACTAAAAATGTAGATGAAGTTTCATCTTATACTAAAGATAAAATCTTAAATATAGATACATACGTAAAAACTATTAAAAAAGGGATTTCATTAGTTAAAGATAAAAAAAAGAATTAAAAAAAGCAATTCGATTGCTTTTTTTAATTCTTTTTATTTGTAAGTCTTTTTTTCTAAAATTCTACCAAGCTTTTTTATCTCTAATAAAATTTTATTTAATGTGTACTGTATACTAACTAGTATTATTAATAAAATTATAGCTAATGCTATTTTATAATACATATCTCTATCTCCCTATCATCTTATAAAAACGCTAGCAAATAGACCTATTACCATCATCGCTACTATAAGCAACGAAACTATTTTTACAACTTTTCTATTTTTGCCATTCATTAATATCACTCCTAAAAAATTAACTAATTCAATTTTACATCAATTACTTGTTTTAAACAATATAAATCTAAAAAGAGGTCTTTCAAAATCATAACCCTTGTCAGGTTATCAATATTGAAAAGCCTCCTATTTTTTATAAATATTTAATACTATATAGATTATACCAATGCATCTGCTTCTTCGTTTAAGTTACAATCGTCTTCTTCTCTTATCTCTCTATTGTTTTCATCTTTCAAAAACTCTAGCTTAGATACCGATACTTCATAAGCTATTCTCGTGCTAACTTCTGCGTTACCAAGCTTTTTCTGATATGATCTGCTTTGAATTCTACCCCATAGCTTAATATGATCTCCTACCTTAAGCTTCTCACAGAATCTGGCATTCCTTCCCCATGATATACAAGGAATATAATCTGATTTATTATAAGGTCTATTAACTGCTAAAAGTATATCTGTTATTTCTCTACCAAATGGAGTGGTTCTATATACTGGTTTTTTACATATATACCCGTCGAGGTAAATTTCATTAGGTTTCTTAAGCATATTTATGAAATCTTCTTCTTCTGGCATATATGCATCTCTAGCAAAAATTGTTAACAATAATTTATTATTGCCATTAATGTATCGGTTGTATGATCTTAGTTGTCCTTCAATAAAAATTTTAGCACCTATTTTCAAATCAATATCAACCAAAAGCCTCTCTGATATAGTCACAGGTAATTCATCTGCAAAATTGCTAAGTCTAGGTATTTCTATCTTGAACATATAAAACCCTTCACCATACATTTGATGACTAAATTCGAGCCCTGAAACAACTTCTCCAGCTAGTTTAACAGTATTATTTTCAATTAATTTGTCTGTCATATACCTCAACACCCTTTCTTACTCTTATGTTTTTTTGAATCTTACATTAATACATATTCAACAACTTGTTTTATTATGATTATTTTCTTTGGTTTTTTCATAATTTATCATCAAATTAAATATTTGACATTTTAATTAAAACTCCTTCTTTATTGTAAAAAAATTCTATTTAGTAAAGGTAATCAGGGTATTTTGAATACTTAAAAAACCCACTTCAACTAAATTAAAGTGGGCATAACGGTTTATACTAACAATTTTGATGTAACTTATTATTTTCTTCTTTAGCTCTTATAGTAGTTAACCCAGATATCGTGACTATAATACCTGATGTAATAAGTATAATTTTCAGTGATAGATATTTTACAGCTAAACCTCCTGCAAAGTAACCTATAGGTGTGGTTATACTACATAGTAACATACTTACACTAGACACTCTTCCTAAATAATCACTAGGGACAATCCTCTGATAAACGGTGGATAAACACACTCCACATAATCCAAATGACGCACCTAATAAAATAAACACAATGATAGTGCTAATCATATTAGGCGATATCCCAAACAACAACATAAAAATACCCTCTCCTACAAACCCAATAGCTGTTGCTTTAAAATAATCAACTCGTTTAGTAATTGTACTAGCAAGCATTGCTGCTAGTACACTACCTATTGATAGAGATGTTAGCAATATACCATAGCCAGCTTGATTGTTTAATACTCTATCTGAAAATACAGGTATATATATTGATAATGGCGCGCTGAATAGATTGATTATCAATCCACCAACTATTGTATACTTTAGCACCAATTTATTTTTGAACATATATTGATATCCTATCTTCATATCGTCAAAGAAATTTTTCTTTTTTACATCATTTTTGTTTATGCGTATTTTTTCCACCTTTATAAATATCTCTGATATTCCAGATAATAAATATGAAATACTATCAATTAAAAACATTCCTGTGAATCCAACTATTGAAAATAGTATGCCCGCTAAAGCTGGTCCAACTATTGAACATACTTTAACCCCCACACTCATAAGAGAGTTTGCCTCTATCAAATCGTCTTTTTTCACTATTATTGGTGTTAGAGAAGTAACTGAAGGCCCGAAAAATGCTCCAGAACAGGACATCATAAAGGATATAGAGTATAATCTAGTTATAGTCAACGAATCAGTATATAATAAAACAGATATTACCCCAACTAACAAACCGTTTACAACATCAGAAATCACTATAATTTTCTTTTTATCATATCTATCAGCTATAGTACCACTAATTAACCCTAGAATTATATATGGTAGCTGTGTAATTATCAAGCTTATTCCCATTTGAACCGTTGAACCTGTAGTTTGTAAGACATACCACATAACAGCTATAGAGTGAAAATTGCTACCTAGTGATGAAACAATCCTTCCTAACCAAAGTAATCTAAAATTTTTATTGCGTTTTAATAATTCAATTTTGCTCATTTTGTCATCTCCCATCATTATGTTAATATACTAAGTTTCGATAAACATCGAAATTTAATCTTAAAAAAATATAATAAACACCTCATGTATCAATCATTTACAACAAATATCAAATAATCACACATATTAAAACTTCTTTGTTTGCTTTTTAAATCTTATTTTAATTTTCATGTTGTATAAAAACTTGTAGCATTTCTATGTGTATCGAAATTTATTTTTAAAAATTTTTATTAAACTAACCTCTAGTTTAATATCTTATTCACAGTATCATTTACAATCTTCTTAAGTTGCTGTTTATTTAATGAAAAATATGTTCTATTATCAACTCTCTGAATTGTTACAATTTCTTTATCGACAAGCATATACAAATGATGTGATATAGTTGAATTAGAAAGTTTCAAAGCTTTCGAAATCTCCTTTCCATAACAGCTTTTATTAGAAAGTAATTTAATTATATTTAGTCTAGTTTCATCTCCAAGTGTCTTAAAAACATCAACCACTGATAAAATACTGTGCTTCGTTTCAGTATTTTTTTTGTAATATTTAAACCCAACCATGTATATTCTATATTCATCATATCCTGTCTCTAAACAAGCGCTTCCATAAAAATAAGACATTGCAAGTATGATTTTTTGTTCTTTCTTATATTTTAAATTAGTTACAATGCCTATATATTCATCTCTGTATTTTTTTATATTTTTAATAATATCTATTTTAGCATCTCTTGTTTTATTTATAACTTCATTTTGTATAGCTACATAAATTTTATTAAACTCTACTATCAACTCCAGAAACTCTTTCTTCATATCATCTGGTTTCATAAAGAACTGTAATATATCCCATTTATGTTCGGTTGGTAAATACATTTCATTATTAATAAAATCAATGCATTTCTTTTCATCAGCTAAAAGTTCTTCTATATTTATCGCATTATCTTCACTATTATAGCCTGTTGATAAGAATAACGATAGTAGCTCATTGCTATCAATTTTTTGTATATACTCAATAAACTCGTCTATTGTTTGTATATTGTTTTTTATAACACGTGAAATTAAGCATATTCCAAAAAAAGTTTCCCAGTTAAAAAACTTGTTCAATTTCTTTTTTATATTATCATTATAGTCTTTTGATTCTTTACATTTTTGTAATAATCTATCTATTTCATTATGGTTATCTTTAAACTTTTCATTATTCAACATTCTAAACATACA
Source organism: Abyssisolibacter sp. ZYX002 (assembly GCF_056892235.1). Taxonomy (NCBI): domain Bacteria; kingdom Bacillati; phylum Bacillota; class Clostridia; order Eubacteriales; family Clostridiaceae; genus Abyssisolibacter; species Abyssisolibacter sp. ZYX002. Next base: position 286,661 of record NZ_JARMXH010000003.1, on the reverse strand, counting down.
GGATATAAAGTTTAACAAAGGACTTTCAAAGAAATAAACATCATTAAATAGTTTTTCCACTAACCTACTCCTCCTTAATATATTTTATATTATTATATTTCTATATTCATCGAAAGTCAACAGGTTTCGATTTTAATAATTTCTTTGTTTTTGTAGACGTTTCAAAAAATCGACTGTTTGTAATACACAAAACAAATCTGTATATATAATAATTTGACCAAATACAAAAGACTTGCCGCACTAAACAAGTCTCTTGTATTTTATATGAATTATTTACGAGTTGCCATTAATATAGATTTATATTATTTACTCTTTTTATTGCTACTTATATTTATTGCTCTGACTTCTTCTTTACTCAGGTCATCTTCTGTATACCCTGTGATTTCATTACCTATCTCAAAATCTTTAGGTACTGGCTTTATTCCATTGTCTGGATCATCTTCAAACCTCGTATTTTCATCTATTATGACCCACTTATCTCCTACTTTAATCTTATTACCATCCTTGCTTATCTCTGTGATTTTGCCACTTATATTTACTGCTATTTTCGCTTTAGGCTTACCTTCTTTATCTATATTTTGACTTATATTACTCTCTTGCTTTCCATTACTATCTTTCTTTTTATTGCTATCTGCTGAATCACATGCTGAAAACATCATGGTAGATAAAGCAACTAATCCTACTATTAATATTTTTGTTTTCATGACTTCCTCCCTTTATATATATGTTATATATATTTATACTTAATTTTGTTATAAAAGTTCCATTTTTATTTCATCACCGATGAAAATTTTATTATCATGTATCTTCTGTTTTATTTTTATTATTGCCCTTGTTATCTTTTGCTTCCTTTTTATTTTGGTCTTTCTTATCTTTATCATCTTTCGATTCATCTTGTTTTTGGTCTTTTTCACCTTTATTATTTTCTGATTCACTCTGTTTTTGGTCTTTATTATCTCCTGATTTATTTTGGTTTTGATTTTTTTTATTTTCTGTTTGATTAGTGTTATCATTTGTCCCATTCTGAGAACTATCTGTATTACTACCATCTCCTCCAACTTCTTTATCAATATTATTTGAAGGCGTCTTATCTGATTTATCACCCTGTGTATATTGCTCATCTTGGTTATTTGAATTACTTTCATTGGTATTTTCTACAGTATATTTGTTTAATCCATACTTAGGTTGTTTAAAATCAAATCCTTTTATTTGCTTTGATTTTGCAAACCTAACTACTTCATTGTATAACATAGGTTCGTCATTTAACATAACTACTTTAAATACATTGAACTCATGCTCATCTTGCTCATCTTTGATACTATCCTTTACTATATAATCAACCTCATCTTGTTTAATATTTAACTTTTTAAGATAAGACTGTATAATCCTTTTACCTTCACTTGTATTGTAAAATGTGCAAATTATTTCTTTGTTTTTATGGTAAACAAATATATACTCACTTAACCCTGTTATTCTTTTGAACCCTGTCACTATAGCATTAAGTATGCCCATATTAAATCCTCCATCAAAATATATTTGCTTATATTTTTTCCATCTATCTTTGTTTATATTTATGAAATTTTAAAACTGCAATAATCATATCTTTGGTATGTTTTTCAACAACAGGCGTTTATTGTGGAAAAACATCTAAGTATTGAAATATATTAGAACTCTCAAGGGATAAAAAATAACCATATTGCAGTAAAATTCTTTATACAAATAATCTTAAAAAACACTGCAGAAATATAATGTATTCGTCTAGCTTCGCTACACAATGAAAAAACATTGAGCTACAAATGATTCAAAACGATATTCGTTTCTTGATGGGAGTATATATTATAATTGTGTCAATGTATAATGTATTATATAATAAATACAGTATAAGCAACTTAAAGGGGGAGTAATATGACAGCTAAATCTTCACTATACGAAGGTACTTTATTATTGGATATGAAAAAAGAGTTCATTGATGTTGATATTTTACTTAATTTATATGTTGAAGAAAACTGTAAAGGATTAACACTATATATTCATAAGGATTTGGATGTGCGTTCTATATCTGGAAAAAACATTCAAAAATATATTGTAGATGATAAAATTTCTTCATGGTCTCCATTTATAACTGAATCTAAAAAGCTTACTATTGTATTTAATAAAGAACTTGTTAAAGGGACTTTTGAAAAAATATTCTTCAAATATAGTGGTAAAATTGGATTATTAGAAAAATCACATGTTAACAGAATATCTTCTTCATACACTGAATTAGGTCTATATTCACCATGGTTTCCTTTAACTGAATCTTTTGCGCATGCAAAATTCAATATAAAAATAAAAACATCAGAACCTACTACTGTTTTAGCAAGTAATGTTATACTCAACGGCAACCATTGGATAATTAACCAAGACTTTGAATCTAATGATTGTTCCTTTATTGTATCAGATAAGTTCTCAACAAATAAACACTCTGTGTCAATAAATTATTTTAATGTAAATTTATACTATATAAATAATGATCACTTAGACATATGCTCTTTTTTAAGTGATAAAATATCAAAGTTATTAAATACATTTAATTCTACGTTTGGTGAAATAGAAAAAGGTATACTATCCATAGTTATCCTTCCTAGAGAACGTGGTGGTGGTTATTGCAGAAAAAATCTGATTGTTTTAGATAATGTTAAGAAAAATACTAATCAAGATACAAAAAGATATTATCTGAAGTATTTAGCTCATGAATTAGCTCATCTGTGGTGGAATAAAGCAAACTCATCTACATATGAAGACTGGCTAAACGAATCATTTGCTGAATATTCTTGCTTAATGATTATTAGAGATATATTTGGAGTAGATGAATTCAATGATACTATAAATAAATATAAAGAAATTTCAAAGAATTTACCACCTATTATAGGCTTAAACCGCTCAGATGAGAATGCTTTTGACGTTCTATATAAGAAGGGTGCATATTTGCTTTACGAATTAGAAGACGAAATAGGGTTATGCAAATTTAACAAATTATTAAAATCTATTCATTCAGAAAAAATAGATACAACCTCAAGATTTCTAGAAAAACTTGAAGTTATTACAGATAAAGCAACTTCTGATAATATGCTTTTACGCCTTCAGAGTTAATTTTAGTCCCTTGGTTAAATATACCAAGGGATTTGTTTACATCATAGCAAACGCTATAATTTTTTTCATTTTTCAAATTTACAAATCCATAAACCACTGCTCCGACCTTCAATGAAAATATAACTAAAAGGGGCTAATGTAAAGCACCCCTTTTATCCTACTACTATTAATAATAAATAATCCTTGTACAATAAAGTGCTTCTGTTTTACATTGATATCCATTTTTTTTTGACATTTTATACCCTGCAAATTTAGATAATGACATTCCTTCACCCCCTTTTTCCATTATTTAAATTATAATACATTCAAGTTAAGCCATAATCATTATTTGTCCATTATATTTATTAAATCCTTTAATAAAAAAGGCTGTCCCATTAATTATGACAGCCTCTCTTATTTTGTACTTGTATTATTTACTTTTATATACTCTAAAGTTAACAGCAAATTCACCTTTCTATTTTATATAAAACATGAGGTGATAATGGATTGTTCAAATCTAAATTAGGATGATTAAATTTCTTAACATACTCCAACCCAATCTTTTGCATTACTTTTTGTGATGGCTCATTAATAACAGACGTAAAACTATAAACTTCTTTAAATCCTAATACTTCAAACCCATAATCTATACACGCCTTAGCTGCTTCTGTGGCATAACCTTTACCCCAATCTTCTCTACGAATCCTCCATCCAATTTCCACACAAGGTGTAAAATCTATATGAAATGTAGCTATATGAAATCCTACAAAGCCTATAAATTCTCTCTTTTCCTTTGATTCTACTGCATAAAGACCATACCCTTTATCACTAAATTCCTTCTTTATTACATTGTAAAAGTTCTTTGTTTCCTCTTCTGTTAGTACTTTAGGTAAGTACTGCATAACCTCTTTATCTTTATTCATATTACAAAATATCGGTATATCTTCTTCTTGCCAATCACGAAGTAATAATCTTTCTGTTTCTATGTAAAACATCTTAGAGTCTCCTATCTTCATTAGTTCTCAACTTTATATTTCAAATTATATCATAAATTTGTTATAAATGTAAAACGATAGATAATAATGCAACTTTATATATTCTTTCACAATAGTAAAACATATATATGTGCTATTTTGTAAAAACTCTTTAGCTATCCACTATTAGACAGCTTAAATATGTATATTTATAAATTAGTATTTTATTATACTTCTAATCAACTGTATTTTTCTTCAAAGTTTCTTCTTTTAATTCTTCTAGTTTCTCACCTATCGATTCATTTAATTTGTTTATACCTTCCTTTAACTCTGCTAATCGTGACTTCTTATCCTTCACCGTCATTCCACGCATTTCATCAAGTTTTATCTCGGCTTCTAGTACTTTTGCTCTACCTTCTATATCATTTTTTACTGACATTAAACTTTTATTTTGTGTTAGCAATCCGTCAAGCTTTACTATATCATTAAATATTTTATTGTCCTTATCTCCTATTTGTTGTTTTTTTCCTTTTTTTTCTTTATCTTTGTCATTTAATTCGTGGTTTTGGATTTTTGAAATTTGATCATCTATATTTTTTAATTGTTCGTCATAGGATTCTATCTGAGATTTAATTTCTCTTATATCGCCCCCTCTTTCAAGAGTTTTACTTATTAGATCATTTTTGTTATCTATAATACTTTGTTTTTGCTTGTTTAACTGATCTAGTTTTGATTTATTTTTGCCCTGTTTGCTTATTTCTAAAGAATTGGACTTTATCATACCAAATTTGTTAGCTTTAACATCTTTATTTGTATTTAAGCTGTTAATATGATTATTTATTGCATTATTATTACTAGCCTGATTACTCAATCCTCCTGTTATTTTCATGATATCACCCCTATATAGTAATTTAATTTTAATATACATCATTATTTATATCGGCAGATTAGATGTATATTTAAATTAAAAAGTTATACATAGTTAGAGTATTAAGACAAAAAAGTAATAAAATTTTTAAATTGAATCAGCTATTGTACATGTAACCTTATTTATTCTATTATTCTAGTAAAAAATTTCTTCAAAAATATCTTTTTTTGAATACATCTACATATATTGTAAATTGAGGAGTACTTATTATCTTCCTTAAAAAAATATAATGAAGGAGGCTATAAAATGCCAAAACCATTAGATCCAATGCTTATCCCTAAATACATTAACGAATTGTCCATTCCACCAACATTTAAACCTACTATAGTAACTAATCCAGTTACAGGTGAAGAACAAAGTCATAATTATACAATAAGCATCGCTCAATTTAAACAACAAATACTTCCATCAGAATTTCCCATGACTACGGTGTGGGGATATGAAGGTACTATTGAATGTGACCATTTACATCCTTCAACATATTTCAATAGTAGTCCAGGCGCTACATTCGAAGCTATTAGAGGCATACCTGTCAATGTGCAGTGGGTAAATAACCTTACTGAGCCAAGTTTATTTGCAGTAGACCCCACTTTACACTGGGCAAACCCAAATGACATCCCAACACCAACTCCACCATTTCCGCCATTTCCACCAGGATTTCCTCTAGCACAAAAACCTGTCCCTATTGTTACACATTTACATGGTGGAGAAGTTAGATCTGATTCTGACGGTGGTCCAGATACATGGTTTACAGCTGGCGAGGCAATGAAAGGGCCAGACTTTACAAAATCTCGCTATACTTATCCTAACGAGCAAGAAGGAGCAACACTTTGGTATCATGATCATACTCTAGGTATCACTCGTATTAATGTATATGCTGGTCTTGCTGGATTTTATTTGCTACGCGATTTAGATAGTAAAATAGAGCCCCTGCTTCCTAAGAAGCCATATGAAATTCCAATAGTTATTCAAGATCGTTCATTTTTTGAAGATGGTTCATTATTGTTTCCTAGCGATGGTGTTAATCCTGATGTTCATCCATACTGGATTCAATCTTTCTTAGGTAATACTATTATGGTTAATGGTAAAGTATGGCCAAATTTAGATGTAGAACGTAGGCAATACCGATTTAGACTAGCTAATGGATCGCATTCTCGTTTCTATAATCTTAAGCTCTCAAATAACCAATCTTTTATTCAAATTGGTTCGGATGGCGGATTTCTAGCTTCCCCTGTTGAATTAAAAGAACTTTTAATTTCACCAGGAGAACGCGCTGATATATTAATAGACTTTTCTAAACTAGATCATGGAACTAAAATCATTTTTACTAATGATGCTCCAGCTGTTTTCCCTAATGGAAGTCCTCCTGATCCAGATACTGTTGGGCAAATTATGCAATTCACTGTACTTGAAACTCCAGCAGTACCTCCTGCTAAACTTCCAGCAGAACTAAATAAAATACCTACACTAGTACCAAATGTACCTAAAAAAATCTTAACTCTTAATCTGGTAAGTGGGCCAAACGGGCCTCTAGAAATATTATTAGATGGTCAAAAATTTACCGCTCCTATTTCAGAATTGCCTATAGTTGGGTCAACGGTAACGTGGGAAATTGTAAATTTAACTGGAGTTACTCACCCTATTCATATACATCTATTGCAGTTCAAAATGCTTAACCGTCAAAAATTTGAAAGGATTAAATATACAGAAGATTGGACTAAACTTAATGGTGAACCTCCTCTTCAGCATCCAACAATACCATTAGACGTTAAGCCTTATCTAGTAGGTAACCCCATAGACCCAGATATGAATGAACGAGGATGGAAAGATACTATTCGAGCTAATCCAAATGAAGTAACTAGAATTATTTTGCGATTTGCACCTCAAGATGCAAATCCTAAAAAAGCAAAACCGGGAGTAAATTTGTTCCCATTTGATCCTACTTTTGGCCCAGGATATGTATGGCATTGTCATATGTTAGACCATGAAGATAATGAGATGATGAGACCACTTAAAGTTATTTCTAGTCCTATACCTGAAGCAAATCCACAATCTTGTTGTCAAGTTATCACTACAGGAACAACACAGCTAGTACCGCCTGCATTAAATGATGCTCCTTTAATACATAAAAATACAGTGCACGCCAAAATTGAAAAAGTATGTCCTGAAAAAGTCGTAATCAGTGGCTTTATTCGTAGATCTATCGCCTATACTGCTATCTTAGAAAATGGTAATGAAAAGAACCACGAAATTATAGATGATATACCTTTTGAATGTGTCATTGATAGGGAAGATGCTAATGAAGGTGATGATTTTCAAATTACAGGTGCATCTATATTATGTGAAGTATTTGCACGAACACAAAACTTTAGCACAAACAACATCACAAATCAACTATTGGCTTATAAATTTGTAGAAAAAGACATCGTTAAAATCTGCATAAGAAAAGGATGCAGTTAATTTCTATTTCAAATAATTCATCCGTATTATTCTGACTTTAGTACGGGCAATTTTTTAGCATAGAAGTAATAAAAGCGTAACAACCATCCTCTCGTTACGCTTTGCTTCTATTTTAGTTTAATTTTTATATGCTTATTATTTATAAGAAAATCTCCTTGATATATTTGGTGTACACTGACGCTGTCAACTATATAAAAACTAAAAAGTTATAAATTTTATATCTCCCCAAATACCTAGTTTATCATTTATCACAATCAATATCCCGATAATATCAGGTATACTTTTAACGAATCTAATTCCTTTAGTTATATCTTCTTCTGATTTTATGATATTGCAAGTTGCGGTTGCTACTGCATCTGCTAGTATAGTATCTTTAGATAACACAACAACTGCATCAGCCTTTCCAAAGCTTAATGAGTGCCCTATCATTCCTGATGAAGTACATATACCTATTGGAGATTCATTAGGATTTATTTCAATTCCTATTTTTTGCGAGAGAGGTGATGTGCCGGCATAAATCGAAATAATTCTTTTTTTATTTGTAGCTACAAATAAGTCTCCTCCATTTTCTATGATTATTTCATTGCTATGTTTTAATAAATCCTTCCCTACATACTCCGCCATAGCTCCAGCTACTCCAGCCATAGGTCCAACACCAGCTCGGTTTGATGCATTAATCATAGCATTTGCTATCAAAGGCGCATTAACATCTTCTTTAATAGGTTTTAGAGAGTGAATAAACTTTTTGTTCATATTGCCGTACATCTCCAATTGAGACCTGTATTTTTTAATATACTGCATAGCTTCTTTTTTTAAATCAACATCTGCTGAAATATATAAATCTGTTTCTTTTATAATTGCAGTAAAATTAACTAAATTCGAAGTCTTCAAGCTTTTTCTATAAGTTCTTTCTTCATACATACAATGCACCCTATACTATATATATGAAATAGCTCTAGTAGGACATGCTCTTTTACATAGTTTACATGTCAGGCATTTTTTACTGTCAACCTGTATATGCCAATTTGCATCCATATTTAATGCAGATGCTTCACAAACTGCCGTACATGCACCACAGTTAACACATTTATTTCTATTTATATTAATACTGATATTAGACTGAGCTAATCCTATTCCTTCTTTTTTAAGATAATTTATAGCATTAATTATCTCACTTTCTTTTCCTTTAATTTCGATAAAGAAATTTCCATTTTCATTACATTTTATTTTTTTTGTTGTTGTCATTTATCATTCCTCCTTAATTTTCATTGCCTTAACTATATTGTTTTGTGGAAACCGTTGTATAGGCTCTTGAATAAAAAAATCACCATTCTCTATCCAAAATTTAAGCTCATTAGCAATTTTTCTAGCTTTCTGTAAACTAGATAGTGGAGTTGTCTTTATTTCTTTTCCATCAATTACTACTTTTCCACTTCTAAGTTCTTCATAGCTAACTTTCGCCACTGAAGGTTTATTTTTTTTCTTAACACTATAATCTATAACACTTGTATATATGTCTTTATTTTCTACACATACCTTTTTCATCATATCTTCATCCAATATTGGTATTGGGATACCTATACCTACAAAAATAGATGTACCATAGTTTTCAAATACAGCAGGCTGAATATACTCAGTATCCATATCCTTCAAATCTCCAATAACAGCTAGTGTTGCTGCTGGTCCTAAAGTCACACCATTAACACCTCTATTAGCCGATGAATTAAACTGTGTTCCTTGCCACGACACATATCCTTGAGCCCCTGCTAGGAAAATCCTAGTACCTATTCCTATAGTTCTGTAATTAGGATCATTTAGCAATGGACTAAGTTCTCCTGATGTAGAATAGTTAATATTACCCTTGCTTGGCTTTAATATTCCCATATATGTGTATATCTTTTTATCACTAGTATTTATTGCGGCTGCATAATTTTGATAAGCATTTCTAGGATTAAAAAGATAAGCCTCATTTAGGTCTTCTAATCTTACATTAGTTTGTACTTCACTTCTTGGATAACAATCTGTAGGACTTGCTTTGGCTTTCAATTCTATTTCTTTACCATCTATTAAATCACATATTACATGAGCACCACCATATTCTCTTCCTCTGTCTAATGATTCTTCTGTAGCACCTATGTAGGTATCAACTGCTGCAAGCCCTCCGCATGCCGTAACATTGTTTAGCGTGATTTTGCTCATCTTAATAGGCGGGTCTGAATGCCCGAAATTTAAAAATGCCCCAGATGAACACATAGGTCCAAATGTTCCTGTGGTTACTACATCTACCTGCTTAGTAGCTTCTTCTATTCCTTTTTCTTTTACAATACCGATTATTTCTTCTGCAGTTACAACCACTGCTTCCCCTTTCCTGATTTTTTCATTGATTTCTTGATAAGTTTTTTTAATCATCTTTTAACTTACACTCCTTTCTTTGTGAATAAAGTTTAATAGTTTTTAAAATTTAACTAACTATTGTCACGTTATGATATATAATATAAAAAAACTTTCTCTAAATGATATAGAGAAAGTTCGTTGATAACTCTTATCATTCGGCTATGCCGCTGGTTTTAGCACCTTGCATAAAGCAGGTTGCCGGACTTCTATGGGCCAGTTCCCTCAGTCACTCTTAATAAGATTATTTAATTCGTTCTAATATATTTTTATAAAATTTGTTGGTATACCAACTTAATTAATAAAGATTATAAACTAAATATTATGGGCTGTCAACAAAAAAGTTTTATTAACTTATTCAATACTACATTTCTATTTTATTTCAAAACTGAACCTAAAAAGGGATTAAGTAACCATTGAGTTGCCAAAAACATCAATAAATTAACAATAAATAAAAAATAACAACTATCCAATATCTTCGTTATAATTAAGTCACCAATACTACTTCATTACAGAAGAATAAAGCGTAACAACCATCAAGTCGTTACGCTTCACTACTTCTTTAGATTTAATTTCTATTTGCTTACTAGTATTATCTATACGAAACTCTCCTTTGTATATTAGATGTGATACTGGTATTATTTTATACCCCTGTTTTGTCAGTTTATCTAATATTAATGGTAAAATGATTAAAATTATTTTACATATCATTTTTAGTAGTTCAACATTTAAGTTACATGATTATTCAACCTTAATCTTTGTTATATTATCATCGTATATTGAGTATAAAAAATCAAAGCTTATATTTTTTGCTTTAGCAAATTTATCATCATTTAATCTAATAGTATCATTCTTATCGATACAATATGATTTAGAACTTTCTTTTCCCTGAAAATTTATACGCAAATACGGCTGTTGTATTGTATCACTACATTCTTTAAACTCAGCTTTATTAAATAACTCTGTTAATTGTTTTATTTGTTCTTGATCTTCTATTATAGCTACACTACTATTAAAACCATACCCTATTACAACAGTGTTTATATCCATATTTTCTTGTGTTTTAGAGTTTTGGCATCCCACTATAAATAATACAATTAGAAGTGAATATCCCAATATAAAATTCTTCATCTGACCTACCTCTCTCACTAATTAATTTAGAAATCAATCTTATATTTCCAAAAAGTGTTTTTAACTACTGTAGGATATGGGCAATGCATTTCGGGATGTCTATATAGTCCATATCCTCCCCATTTTGAAACCACGGTTACATTAGTTCCATTTACTGATGATATTATTCCTGAATGTGCTTTACCCTCTAAAGGATAAAAAATTCAGTATCCATTTTTAGGTGAAGAAGATTTCTTATAACTTCCATCACTCATATATTTACTTGGATTATCCATCCACCATGTATTTCCACTAGATACATTGTACCAAGCATAATCCTTTTATTATTTTTTTCCTAGGAAAATTATTTCTTGAATATAATGTAAACCAGCTAAATTTAATTGTCAATATTTTCTTATGATTTTAATTTTTACTTAATTTAATATTTAATTTCTTTGTTTTTTATAGGGCGTGGGGAAACCCCACATTTATAACTATTAACTATACCAATAGGAAGCTTGAATGTTATTATATATATCCCATCAGTAATATAATACGTTTCATTACATAAAAATAAAGCGTAACAACCCTCAAGTCGTTACGCTTCACTACTTATTTAGATTTAATTTCTATCTGCTTACCAGTATTATCTATACGAAATTCTCCTTTGTATATTAGATGTGATACTGGTACTATTTTATACCCCTGTTTTGTCAATTTATCTAGTATTAACGGTAAAAACTGCTCTACATACTTGGAGTTGTTATGAAATAATACTATAGAACCATTTTTTACATTTCTGGTTACTTTATCTATGATATTCTTAAAATCAACTACTCCTATAAAACTTTTGCTAGATTATTTCTTACACAAAAAGCGTAACAACACCTCAAGTCATTACGCTTCTCTATTTATTTAGCTTTAATTTCTATCTGCTTACCAGTATTATCTATACGGAATTCTCCTTTGTATATCAGATGTGATACTGGTACTATTTTATACCCCTATTTTGTCAGTTTATCCAATATCAACGGTAAAAATGTTCTACATACTTGGAGTTATTGTGAAATAATACTATTGAACCATTCTTTACGTTTCGGTTACTTTGTAAACAACTGGTTGAATTCCATAAGATTTTCAATCAAAACTATTAGCACTGGATATAAAAATACAACCCTGTATTAAAGCCGTTTCCAAGGCATAATACACAATAGCTTCTCTTTAATTGTTGTTTTATTTATCTAATTTTATGTATTTTTTATATACTCAAATAAATAGGAGTTAATCACATTCGTTTATGCGATTAACTCCTATTTTATTATTTCAATATTTCTATTTCTACTATTTTGCCCTTGTCAGGAATTAATCACACAAACCAATATTTCTCTAATCTCGGAGATATTGTTTTCTTTAACACTTTTATCTCTTACACATTACTATCTTCTGTTGCTTTTTATGTAACCCTTCTATATTAAAACATCAGGAATTAATCATACTTTTTACATGATTAATTCCTGTTTAATTGTTTAGTTATTGACTGTTCTTGTAATAATTTTATAATTATCTACTAATCCATATGTTATCATTTCAGGTTTATCCCAATAAGCCACAACTACATCTAATGGATACATGTAGTCTCTCTCACCAATTTCAGCTAAACTGCTACAGTCAACTCTTTCATCCCATATCCATTTTCCTCCAAGATTAACTATTATCACTTCTCCCATAAATGCCCCTGCATTTATAAGCACTTCTCTGTTATCCTTCATCGTTCCACTCTTTATATTTTTTAGTACCTCCTCTAGTTTACTAAGTAAAATATGTGGTTCTTCTTCTAAATCAAGATTATACTCCTTAGCAAACTGCTTAGCTCTTTCTCTTGGATTATTATATAAATCTCTGTCCATATCTATAGTAGCTCTTTCTTCTGGTATACTTAATAGTTCTAGGTATTTAAACCCATCATTATTTTCTATCACATCAACAAGTTTATTTAGAACTTGAGCTAAACTTTCATCTGTGTATTCTTCAAAGTAATCTATGTCTTTTGATAAAATACGACCTTCTATTCCAACTCTATCTATGGAGGTAGCTATTTCTACTCTCATTTTTTTTCCAAAATCGCTCTTTTGAAATCTTATATATTGCTCTACTCCTTCTTTTTCTCTAGCGTAAACCCATACTCCACTGCCTTCTGTCCCTTTATATTTAAACCCATATTTCTCTAATCTCGGTGATATTGTTTTCTTTAACACCTTCGTTACTGACATATTTATCAACTCCTCTTATTTATATCTATCTAATACAATCAAATTGATAGCTCTGAATATTGCTTCCACCACCACTTAAAAACCATACTCCGAAAGCTAATCCAAATCCTTTTTTAGCTTTCTTTATCAATATTGAACCATTTTTTACATTTCTGGTTACTTTATCTACTACCAGCTGGACTCCGTAAGACTTCTAATCCAAGCTGTCAACATTAGTTATAAAAGTACACACTTGTTTTAGTCGTTTCTAAGCGTAATACAGAATAATTTCTTTTAATTGTTGTAATTAAAGCTACTATACCAACTTAAATGTATAATCAATAGTAACTTTTATGTATTTTTTATATACTCAAATAAACAGGAATTAATCACATTACCTGATTAATTCCTATTATATTTTTATGAAAAATATCCTATTCAATTTTTTTCTTTCTCAAAGTTTTTCATTAAAGTTTCAGCATTCTTCGTAACCTTCTCAAATATTATACTTTGCTTATTCATTTGATCTTTATCGTTATTAATTTTAGCTTCAAACCATAATCTGTTTGCTACAACCATATCATTTATTGCTCCTATTAATTCTATTTCATTAGTTCTAAGAGCATTAATTGTATAAGTTATAGAATTTGTTTTACTTTTTAATATTTTTTCTTGTCTATATGATATACCTTCTCCTTTTGACATGGTTTCTTTTATATTTTTATAGATGTGATTACATACAATATATACATGCTCTCTAATTACAGGATTTTCATAACTCAACTCTCTATTTTGCCTCATTTTTTCCCGCATTTCAGGTCTTTGCATGTAGTTATTAATTATCACTAAGGATATTATAAGCAATGTTATTATTATTATTTTACTCCCAATTTTCATTACATCAAGCGTCTCTTTCTTTTTTACCCTATACTTAACTATTAATACAACCTGTATATTAAGCCAAATAAATGTTATCAAATGTAAAGAATAAGTTATGATATTCTTAAAATCAACTACTCCTATAAAAAACGTTAGTAATAAATACATTAAGCAATATGGCATTAATATTTTAAGTGCTATTTTCTTAGGAACATAATATTCACTTGCCCAATTGATTACATTAAAATATATATATAATAATACTTTAATATATAATAAAGTACATATTGCAAATACTATTGAGGTTGTTATAAAATGCTTTGATTTCAGACTTCCTTCAATTCCTATTAAAATAGATAATATAACAATTAAAGCTTTCACCATCTTTACATTGTATTTATCAATCGACTTACTTGATACCATTTTTCTTGGTTTAAGAACTATGTTTATAAGCAACTTTATTATCTCTTTGATATTTTTCATATCATTTATCCTTTCTTTCTTGTATTTCATATAATTCAAATTCATAGCCATAATACGCACTATTATCTTGTATAAATTTAATTTATTTTTTCAATATTCTACCATTACAATAAACTTTCTCTCCCATATATCAAAAAACTATTTCTTATAAACATTAGCTTCACTAAATTTTACTGCTTCATATCCACCAAACTCGATTTCACATTTGTTACTCTATTGTAAATTATATACCTGTTATCATATTTCTTCAACAGCAACACCATTTTTTACTAAAAACAACATTTATCTTCCCTAATAAAAATAAACATAAAAAATGCTAGCTTTTGCTAGATTATTTCTTACACAAAAAGCGTAACAACCACCAAGTCATTACGCTTCACTACTTATTTAGATTTTATTTCTATTTGCTTACCAGTATTATCTATACGAAATTCTCCTTTGTATATTAGATGTGATACTGGTATTATTTTATACCCCTGTTTTGTCAGTTTATCTAATATTAATGGTAAAAACTGTTCTACATACTTGGAGTTATTGTGAAATAATACTATAGAACCATTCTTTACATTTCTGGTAACTTTGTCAACAACTGGTTGAATTCCATAAGATTTCCAGTCGAGGCTGTCAACATCCCATTGAATCACATAGTAGCCTTGTTCTCTACATGTTTTTATGAGCCTATCATTATAATCTCCGAATGGAGGTCTGAATACAATAGTCCTTTGACCAGTGAGTTTTTTTACTAATAACTCTGTTCCTTTCAATTCTTTGATTATATTTTCTTTACTAAGCTTTGTCATATGAGGATGTGTTGATGAATGATTGCCTATTTCATGACCTCTTTTATGTATCTCTTTTACCATCTCTGGGTATTTTTCAGCCCAAAATTTAACCAAGAAAAATGTTGTTTTGATATTGTATTTATCAAGTGTATCTAAGATACTAAGTGTATGATCTGCTCCCCATGCTGCGTCAAAGCTTATGGCTATAACTTTTTCTTTTTTATCTACACTGTATATTGGAAGTTCTTTCTTTGGGCCAAATACATTCTTTATACCATCATCTATGATATCTGACCAACTAATCGCCATAAATACAAATAGAAAAAGCAATATATATTTCATAATAATTTTTCTTCTTAATAAAACTATTTTCATAGCATACCTCCTAGTAAGAAAAATTGTTGCTTTAATATAATTTATTTGTATAGCCTAATTATTATTACAAATAAACTAATTTGTTTTCTTATCTAGACTGTAGCTATCAATTACTAATTTATTTTTGTATAGGATCTACCCAGTACTATTGAATTTTGATCATCTTCTTCTACAAATAAGTTGTTCTTATCTTTTAATCCTTCTAGTTTCATTATAAATTTGCATACTACAAGCCCTAAAAAGAACACTCCGCTTAGTATAGCAAATACTTTTAAACTTTTTTTCACCTGTGTATCCTCCTCGTCTCTTTGTCTTTAAGTAAATATTATTACAAAAAATTGATTATTTCAAGTTTATGCCTGTTTTTTTCTACCCATAATTAATGTATATACAAAAGCTGTTATAGGTATAGTAAATATCAGCCCTATACTTCCAGCTAACGCTCTAACTATCTCTGTTGCCACCATTTCTTTATTTATTACATCTACTATGGTATAATCGTATGCCATAAATAATAGCATTAAGTTAAGAAACCCTCCTGTATATGCTAGTATCAATGTATTGGACATAGTTCCCATTATATCTCTTCCTACATTCATACCTGACTTAAATAACTCTTTCATGTGTATATCTGGCTTTTTTTCTTTTATCTCTGACATAGCAGATGATATTGACATACTAACATCCATGACTGCACCAAGAGCTCCTAGAATAATAGCTGAAAATAATATTCCTCTGAAATTAAATTTTACTTCTTGAGGTATCATTGTCAGCATCTGAGCTTCTTCATTACTTAAACCATTAAGATGTGCATATTTACTAACTATTAACGTCAAGATACCAGCCAATAATACTCCTAGAGATGTTCCTATAATCGCTGATACACTTTTTGTGTTGATCCCATTTAATATTATAAGAGTTAGTGTTATTACTCCAATACAAACAGCTATGGATAATAATATTGGGTCATTCCCTTTTAATATCAATGGAAGATAAATTTTCAGTATAGCTATTATTGTCAGTGAGAGTGTAATTACTGATTTGAGCCCTTTAAATCCTCCTATTACTACTAATAGTACTATAAAAAGCCCTATCATCCAGTACAAATATTTATCTCTTACTACATCTGATATGTATGCGGCTTGAAAATAGCCATCTTCATCTTCATCTATTAGTAAAATCACATCGTCTCCTGGATTTACATTTATATTATAGGCTAATCTATCATCTAGTATATTTTGTATTAATAGCTCTTGCCCTTTATATTTTCCATTTTTAACTAAGACTTTTATTGTCTGGTAAGTCAATGTTTCACCTTGTGTATAACCTTCTATTCCCTTTCTTTCCTCTGCTACTATCTCTAATGCTTTTCCTCTAATCATTTCTTTTTTAGGTTTATTATTGTGATTTCCTTCTTCAACGCTTGCCCCGTAACATATATTAGCTGATATGATAACTATCATTATCATCACTAGTATTTTTAATTTCTTCATTTTTTCCCCCTTTTAACTGTTATTCATATATATATAGCTTTTTATCTCCTATTTTTTGTTTGTCTATCTTATTTTCATTCTTCTTATTTACTGTAACAATATCTGCTATTCCATCGCTTATAAATCTTTTTTGTGGATATTTATCAAACATTTCTAGGTATGCATATAAACCAAATCTTCCAACGTTAGTCTCACTTGCTCTTACTCTTTTTATAGACATTGGATTGAAGTTCTTATCTATTGGTGAAACTGATGGACGAGCTCCAACGTTTAATATTGCTATATTATGGTACTCAAATCCTTTATAACTTCCTTTCTCTAATAAAGGCTGTAAATCTTTCATTGGTCTTGCACCATTACATAAAGCATATGTGTTTATTTTATAATCAGAATCTATCATACTTTCTAAGAATTGTGCCTCTTTACCAATGTATTCTTGTATAGCTTTTACATTTTGATTTGACTTCTTTGACATATCATTATGTGATACTGTATGATTTCCTATATCCATGCCCTTATTCACTATATAATTTAGCTTATATTTTACTAAATCTTTTTGTCTAAAAGGATTAGATCCGTAAACAAAAAACGTTGCTTCTAACGGAAAATCTGGGTGTTCTTTGTTAAATACTTCTAATATACCTACTGCACAATTTGGATCTACTGTTTTTTTACCGTCTTTTTCAATAATATTGAGATTGTTTTGCAAACCATCGTCAAATGTTAACACGACTGGTGTATAACCTGCTGGTGTAGTTATATTGTTGTTAACAAAGTCTGTAAGTGAGATAGGTCTATATCCTTTCTCATACAGTACTTTTAAATCTTTCTTAAAATTCTCTGTTGTCCTAGCCCATTCTGATTCTTTGCCTGTTGTTATACTATGATACATTAACACCATAATCTCACCTGATTCGTTTGGCTTTAGTGTTAAGTCTATATCGCTTTCATCCTTCTTTGCTTCGTTATTTTTTTCAGAAGATATATTTTCTTCACCCTGTTTAGATTGCTTTTCTTGCTTTACTGCCTCTTTGTCCTGTTGCTCTTGTTCCTGTTTTACCTTTACATCATTTTTGTTGTCATTTTTAGCTATTTCATCATTTGAGCATGCTGCAAGTAATATTGTAGTTGCCATTACTGTATATAATGCTAATTTTTTTATCGCCATGAATTTTACCTTCTTTCCCTTATCTTTTTATTCTCTTACTTCCTTTTGGACAACTTGATACACATACTCCACAAACTGATCCTCTTCCAATATCTTTGTAATGCTCGCTCATATGGTTACTACATGCGATAACGTCTACTAAATCTTCTCTCGGTATGCCCACATGCCATAGGTTCCCTTTCAAAGCTATAGCTGGACAATTTATCACGCAAATATTACACTGCCCACATTTAGACTTTGAAATAGGTTCATCGTAATCTATCTGCATATCAGTTAGTACGGTTCCTAATCTTACTCTAGGACCATATTCATCTGTTATTAGACATGCATTCTTACCAATCCATCCTAACCCAGCTCTTACTGCTACTGTTCTATGCTGAAAAAGTCCTGTATATGGATCGTCTTCAGTTTTCACTGTTTGTGATGCTGGAATTGCTAAAGCATAATAGCCTTCATTTTGTATCATAGTGGTGAGTGCTAATGTTATTTGATCAATAAGAAAATTTACTGTTCTATAGTGATGAAAGTATGTTTTAGTAGGTTTTTTTGTCACTTTGTCCATAATCGCATCGGATAATCTAACCATTATAGAAATACCTGTAGTCAGGTTTTCTAAATCACCTGTTACTATACCTCTTAGGTCTGCTATCCCTACTTTAGATGCGCCCATTTGATACGATTTTTCAGACAATTTTTCTTTAATATCACTACTCACAGAATCACCCTTATTATATATTTTGTACTCTTTCTTAATTTTATAATCCATTTATGATTTTGTAAACAGATTTAATCAATTCTTAATAATCTTAATAACTGTTATATTTTTATTATATTTTGTATGTGTTTATTATTTTCTTTTGAAAAAGATACATGCATATATTACTTTTATATGTTATAATTTACGTATTATTAAAAGTAAGAGGTGATTAAGTGTTTGCCAAAAATTCTCAGGAATTAGCTCAACACAAATTAGTCTTAATATATATTATTAGTGCTACAGATTTTGATATAACAAATATTGAAATTACTCAATTTGTACTAGAATCAAACTATATGAATTATTTTCTACTGCAACAATATCTCGGTGAATTAATCGCATCAAATTTTGTAGTGGAGAATGATGTTAACGACATGAAATACTACAAATTAACTGAGCTTGGAAATAAAACGCTAAGGTACTTTAGCAATAATATTCCTCAAGCTATAAAAGACGAAATAGACCTAAAAGTAAAGGAAAACAATATACAAAAAATTAAGGAAAAGCAAATCATTGGAGATTTTTATAAAAAGAATGATTCTGAATATATTGTAGAACTGTCTGTTAAGGAAAATGATATTACAATTTTTAACATATCTTTGAATGTTGTATCTAGTAAACAAGCTAAACTCATCTGTAAAAATTGGAAAAAGAACCCTGATTTAATATACAAAAATATTATTAATCAATTGATTTCTAATAATTAGTCTTTTTATGTAATATAAAAGGGGATGTCTCATGTAAACATCTCCTCTATAATTTAAACAATTAACATTCCACTAGGCTCTTTTCCAACTTTAATCCTAGTTTTTATTTTTCCATTTTTATGATTAAAAACGATGATAATATTATTGAGTATATCGTTAATATATATATAGTTATCTATGTTTACCAAATTACAAGGCATTCCTCCAACATGGTATCTTTTTGTATAATCAATTTCTCCAAATTCTATTTTATATAAGTAGCCATCACTTACATTAGGTGTGAATATAGAGTTCTCTGAAGTACAACAGATGTTGTGTATCATATTGCAAACTTTAACTTCTTTTATTATATCTTTTTTTATTAAGTTATATATCATAATATGACTACTTAACATGCCATTTGACATCCCCGCTATGATGTATAAATTTTCTTTAAACATATAAAAATGAAGTGGATTATACGATAGTGGTACCCTTTCTATACTATAATCATATAAATCTATTATATCCATGCTATATCCACTACTATTGGCTACAAATATTTTTTTATTTACATTATCTAATACTATTCCATGTGGTTTCTCCCCCACTGAAATATTCTCTATTAATTCAAAAGATTCTTTATCCACGACCGATACTGAATTTGAGTCACTATTTGATACAAATATCCTATCTTCAAACATTGCTAAATGTGTTGGGCATTTTCCAACATAAGTATGGGATAATATATTATTTTCCTTTATATCGATTTTAAAAATGCTATTATCATACGAATTAACTGTATAAATTAAATCAGTCGTTTTGTCTCTATATAATTGATGAATCCCTACTTTTTCTACTCTATTAATACATTTTAACGTTCTATTATTAAAATGCATATCATATAAGGATTTAGTACGCACGTTAAAATTCTCATCATCAAAGGAAATAATAGATATTGAATCCTCTGCTGTGTTTGCTATCAATAGTTTTTTTGATTCAAAAATCACACAACTCACCCCATAAAGACTTTTGGTTTATATAACAGTTTATGCGGTGTGTTTTTTTTTGTGAAAGTAATTAACTATCTAATCTACTCTCTTTACTATTCTTCTGACATCTCCTATGATGTATAAAGATCCAGAAAATATAATCAAATCATCTTCACAAGCAATATCCAATGCTTTATGTACAGCATCACTAATTTTTGAATGTACATGAGTTATTTTATTGTACTTTTTTATTTTTTGTGCAAGCTCTGTAGCTTTCATAGCTCGTGGAAGCGTCGCCTCTGTAACTATTACTTCGTCTGCTAGTGGTACTAATTGTTCTATACAATTTTCTACATCTTTATCTGCTAGCATACCTATCCCTAGTATTATTTTTTTGCCTTTATACAATGTTTGTACTGCTTTTCTAAGTTCTATTGCTGCATCTAGATTATGTGCCCCATCTATTATAAAGTTAGGATTATGAGATATTGTTTCTAATCTTCCCGCCCATCTAGTGTTTTTTAATCCTTCTTTTATAGCTTTTGTTGATATCTCTATTACACCTTTTTGTTTTAATTTTTCCAACAATAATATTGCTAACGCAGCATTATAAATCTGGTGCTCTCCTAATAGTTGTATCTTGATATTATCGTATTTTATATCTTTATAGTTAAAATCAAATATACTACCATCTTTAGCTATATCTATTATGGTTATATTGTTATAGGCAAAATCATAGTAATCAGCATTTTTATCTTTGACTACCTCAATTATTGATTCTTTTGCTTCTTCTTGCTGTGGATAAGAAAACACTATGCCATTATCTTTTATTATCCCTGCTTTTTCTTTAGCTATTTTATATAAAGTGTCTCCTAATATATCAACATGATCATAAGATATGGATGTTATCACTGAGGCTATTGTATTTTTTACTACGTTTGTAGCGTCGAACCTACCTCCTAGTCCTACTTCTAGGACTAAAAAATCCACTTTCTCCTCAGCAAAATACACCATCCCTATAGTTGTTACTATCTCGAATTCTGTAGGATGATTGTAGCCTCTTTCTATCATATCTTGAATAGCTAATTTAACTCTCTGAGTAATTTTACCTAGTCTATTTTCTGGTATGTGTTTTTCATTTATTCTTATTCTCTCTGTAAATGTTTCTAGGTACGGTGATGTAAAAAATCCTACTCTATAACCTTCTTCTTTTAATATATTCATTATATAAGAGGCAGTAGAACCTTTGCCGTTAGTTCCAGCTATATGGATTATTTTAAGCTCATCTTGTGGATTTCCTAACAATTCTAGTAATTTAGTAATGTTTTCTAGCCCTAACTTACTTCCAAATTTTTTACTTCCATGTATATATTTTAATGCTTCTTTATAGTTCATTTTTTATCACTCCGTTTACTATTATCAAAACACTTAACTTTTATTATAACATTTTTTTATTAAAGTTCATTAAATATTTAGGTAAATATTAATAAAAAATATTTTTTTAATTCAAATACAGTATTTGTAATACTTGAAAAAGTTTCCTGCAAAAAAATGGCATTTTTCGAGATTGAACTATTTTCTATTTTATGGTATTATTGAAATAATTTAAATATATTTGTAAGGAGTGACAATTTTGGAGCCTACTATTAACGACAAAACCATACTAAATATACAAGAAATATTCAAATATATTCATCATTTTAGATATGAAGAGGCTTTTCTATTATCTTCTAAGATAATGGAGCGAAACGACAGTGGCGACCAACTATTTCATGAATGGGTAAAATCCTTAGCAGAGTTTTTTTCGTGTAAAAATCAAAAAACAGCTATTCAGCTTTTAGAAAAAATTAAACCTAAGAATATTGAAAATGATATTCACTTTAGAATTATCAATTCACTAATGTGCTTCTATATAGAAGCAAAAGACCGTAGAGGTTTTTTCAAATATATGAAGTCTCTTAATACGAGTTTACATATTTTAGATAATGATGACTTAATGATTAAGATACTTTGTAATTTTGCAAATGGTTTTTATGAATTTAAAAGTTACAAAGAAGCCTTAATATATTGTGAAAAAACAATAACTATAGCTCAGAAGAATAGATCTTTTGGGATTAATTTTTCTTTGGTTATAATGATAAAGATAATGTGTTTGCTTTATCTGGGAGAGGCTACTAAAGCTAATAAATTAAAAAAAGAATTTGAAGTTTTTGCAATACTAACTAATAATAAGAGTGATATTAAATACTTACAAGATAATCTTAAAAAGTTTAATGAGGAGGTGGTAAATAATGAAAACTTCATTAAAAAAACTATATAACATAGCACTATTTTCAGTATTCGTGCTACCTATAGCTGTAGATGAAATAGTACAAATAATTCGAAGTTTCCCAACAAGTCATTAGCTATTAATAAATATTGGACAAGTTTGTGATTTAAATAAAGGGCTTAAGAATTTAATCTTATAGCCCTTTGTTTAGATTGATGATAACATTCTATTTATTAAGCATCCCTGCTAATCTTTCTTCTACTTTATCCATCATAGTCTGATACTTATTTTGTTTTTGTTTTTCTTCTTCTACTAAGTGAGGTGGTGCTTTCTTTAAGAATCCTTCGTTTGAAAGTTTTCCCTTTACTCTTTTTAGTTCTCCCTCTAACCTTTTCTTCTCTTTTTGCAAACGCTCAATCTCTTTTTCCATATCTACTAGTTCATTCATTGGCAAGAATATCTCACAATCATCTACTACTGTGGACATAGCATCTTCTTTAAATTCGTCTTTACTACCCAATATGCTTATATCTGATGCTGATGCAAGAGTTATAAAATATTCTTTAGCTTTCTTTAGCATTTCTTTTCTTTCGTCTGATTGAGTTACAAATACTATATTACATTTTTTAGAGTTCACAACATTCATTTCTGCTCTTATGTTTCTTATATTTTTAATAGCCTCCATAACGAACTGAAGAATTTTTTCGTCTTCTTTATATTCTCTGTTTGCATCATATCTAGGCCACTCACTAACCATAAGATCTTCGTTAGTCCCTCCAATATGCTGGAATATCTCTTCTGTGATAAATGGCATAAATGGATGTAATAGCTTCAATATATCTACTAATACTGATAATAATACGAACTTAACAGTCTCTTTATCTTCTTCGTTATCTCCATATAACCTTGGTTTAACAATCTCTATATACCAATCACAATATTCATTCCAAATAAAATCATATATCTTATGTGCTGCCATTCCTAGTTCATATTTGTCTATATTGTATGATATCTCTTTAGCTGCTGTATTAACTCTAGATAGTATCCATTTATCTTCTGGCTTAAGTTCATATTTTTTACCCTTAGCTCTATCTAATGTATAGTCTCCCAAATTCATCATTACAAATCTTGAAGCATTCCAGAGCTTATTAGCAAAGTTCCTACTTGACTCTACTCTCTCGATGTTGAATTTCATATCATTTCCAGGTGAATTTCCTGTCACCAATGAAAATCTAAGCGCATCGGCTCCATACTGATCTATTATCTCTAATGGGTCTATTCCATTACCTAATGATTTACTCATTTTTCTTCCTTGAGCATCTCTTACTAAGCCTGTGAGCATTACTTTATCAAAAGGTACTTCTCCCATATTTTCTATTGAAGAAAATACCATTCTTACAACCCAGAAAAATATTATATCATAACCTGTTACTAGTACATCTGTTGGGAAGAAATATTTTAGTTCTTCTGTATTTTCAGGCCACCCTAATGTTGAAAACGGCCATAGAGCAGAAGAAAACCATGTATCTAATGTATCTGAATCTTGACGGATGTTTTTACTACTACATTTAGTACATACACTTTGAGCATCTCTAGAAACTATAACTTCTCCACAATCATCACAATAATAAACTGGCAATCTATGACCCCACCATAGCTGTCTCGATATACACCAATCTCGAATATTTTCTAACCAATTCATATATATCTTCTTAAATCTCTCTGGTATAAACTTTATTTTTCCACTTTTTACAGCCTCTATCGCTGGCTCTGCTAAAGGCTTCATTTTAACAAACCATTGCTTTGATAATGATGGTTCAATAGTAGCCTTGCATCTCTCACAATGTCCAACATTATGAGCATGCTCTTCTATATTTACAAGTAAGCCTTCCGCCTCTAAATCACTAACTATCTGTTTTCTAGCAGTATATCTATCTAATCCCGCATATCTTCCACCTTTTTCATTTATGGTTGCATCTTCATTCATTATTATGATTTGCTCAAGATTATGTCTTAATCCTATTTCATAGTCATTAGGGTCATGAGCAGGTGTTATTTTAACAGCCCCACTACCAAACTCTTTTTCAACATAATCATCTGCGATTATTGGAATTTCTCTATTAACAAGTGGAAGTATTAATGTCTTACCTATCAAATTTTTATATCTTTCATCTTCTGGATGCACAGCTACTGCAACATCACCAAGCATTGTCTCTGGTCTAGTTGTAGCAATTGTTAACCCAATATCTTCTCCTTTTACTGGGTACTTGATATGCCATAGCTTTCCATTTTCATCCTTATGGTCTACTTCTGCATCTGAGATAGCTGTTTTACACTCTGGACACCAGTTTATTATCCTATTACCTCTGTATATTAATCCTTTTTCATATAATCTAATGAAAACTTCTTCTACAGCATTGCTTAATCCCTCATCTAATGTAAACCTATCCTTTGACCAATCACAGGAAACTCCTAGTTTTTTAAGCTGTTTCTTTATGTTTCCTCCATATTTTTCTGTCCACTCCCAAGACTTCTCTAGGAATTTCTCTCTTCCTAGTTCTTCTTTTGATGATCCTTCACTTTTTATTTTAGCTACTACTTTGGATTCTGTTGATATAGATGCATGATCTGTCCCTGGTAGCCACAGTGCTTCAAACCCTTGCATTCTTTTGTATCTTATAAGTGCATCTTGTATAGAGTTGTTTAACGCATGACCCATATGCAATATCCCTGTTACATTTGGAGGTGGCATCATTATAGTAAATGGTTCTTTATCTTTATTTACTTCTGCCTTGAAATTTCCCGATTCCATCCAATATTTGTACAATCTATCTTCGAACTCTTTTGGATTATATTTTTTTGCTAAATTTTCTTTCATCTTTATTCCTCCTATAATTTATTGTTTAAAATATATTAACAATATTACAGCTATTATAGTAGCTAATAATCCACTACTTTTTATAATTAATAGTTGTTTTAAATTTTTTATTTTTCCTTTATGATATAGTCTATCAGCCCCAAAGACGACTACTCCGCTAAGTACTAGAAGTAATATACTTAATTTGTACATTATTTTACAACTCCTTTGTATTTGTATTAAAAAAAGCCTTCATCCCTAAGTAAGGACGAAGACTATATTCGCGGTACCACCTTAATTTCATAATACAAAATAATTATGACTCTCAATAATAATATAACGGTTATAACCGTCTGAAGTTACTACTATTTCACTTCAAAAGCTCTAGAGCTACCTTCAACAAAATTCTACTATAATGTTTCTCAGCCAATGAACATTACTCTCTGAAAGGTTATTTTGTTTACTCTTCTCCTTCATAGCCATTTATTAACTTTTAATTATTAACATTATCATATAATTATCATGATTTGTCAATATCTAATTCTTTGTTATGTTTGTTATGTTTAATATCCTTAAATCTAATCAAGTATTTTGAGAAAGCCAACATAGCTGTTAATATTGCTACTGAGATTATAACATAATTTAATATAGTGTTTATATTAAGTGCTACTATAAATATAGCTATGTAAAACATCAATGTTGATATTTTACCATATTTATTTGCAGCTACTACTGTCTTATCCATACGCCAAAACAATAAAGCTCCTCCAAATACCATTGCTAACTCTTTAATAACTATAAATAACAATACCCATATTGGTAAATATTCTTTTAGGTATAAACAGAGTATCACTGTCACCAGCATTGTCTTATCTGCTAAAGGGTCTAATATTATTCCCCATTTTGTTATCATGTTATATTTTCTAGCAATATATCCATCCAATACGTCGGTAATCCCTGCGATGATAAAAATACATGTAGCATATAGCACGCTATACTTTGCATTAGAAAAAAATACTAAAACATAAACAGGTACTAACGCAAATCTTATAGTTGTAAGAATGTTTGGTATATTCATCTTTCACCTCATAATAACCTAGTGATGAACCACTAAATCAATTTTTCAACATATGTATATTTTATAACATTTGGTTTATATATTCAACTTCAAAGTTGCTATATATCATTTTATTTATAGTATAACCTTATTTAAATTTTAAAACAAATTAATTTAAATTTCAACTAAAATTTAACTATTTTAGCAAAGTGCTGTAACAAACGTTTTTTATTTGAATATCATAATCATAACTAAATAAGGAGGTCTGATCATGCATAAACACAGATTTACTTATCTTATAATTATAATGGTAATTATAATTAGCCTAATTATAATTGGATGTGATGAACCTAAAGGAAATGATTTAAAACTAATAAATATTTCATCCCCAGATAAGATATTTATTAGCTATATACCATTGAACAAGACAATTTTTTTAGATTATGATTTTAATACTAGGAGCTTTTCTCCTAGTTACATATATTCTTCCATCTCACTTTTAATACTGCTTTTTAAACTTTGTTTAGAAAATCTATATCTATCATATAATCGTAAGGAGGTTTATATTTGATGTATAAATTTACAGCTACAATACTCATAATTATCATATTACCTATTGTGTTATTAGGTTGCTCTACCAATAATACTACCACTGTTAGATTGACAGAAGTAACTCACTCGGTTTTTTATGCCCCACAATATATTGCTATGACTCAAGGTTTTTTCAAAGAAGAAGGTCTAGAAATAAAGCTATCAAATGGAAAAGGTGCAGATAAAACCATGACCGCTTTACTCAGTGGTCAAGCTGACATAGGTTTTATGGGACCTGAAGCATCTGTATACGTATATAATCAAGGCAAGAAAGATTATGCAGTAAATTTTGCACAGCTAACCCAAAAAGATGGATCTTTTTTGGTAGGGAAGGAAAAAGACGAGACTTTTACTTTTGCAAAGCTAAAGGGTAAAACTATCATAGGTGGACGCAAAGGTGGTATGCCAGAGATGACGCTAGAATACGTACTAAAAAAACATAACATAAATATATCAGATGATATAACTCTTAGATGTGACATACAGTTTAGCATGATGGCTGGTGCTTTTACAGCAGGTGAAGGTGACTATGTAACATTGTTTGAACCTGTTGCTACAACACTTCAAATGGAGAACAAAGGCTATATAGTAGCCTCTATTGGTGAGGAAGCTGGATATATACCTTATACTTGCTACTGTGCTACTAAG
This sequence comes from Abyssisolibacter sp. ZYX002, assembly GCF_056892235.1. Lineage (NCBI taxonomy): Bacteria > Bacillati > Bacillota > Clostridia > Eubacteriales > Clostridiaceae > Abyssisolibacter > Abyssisolibacter sp. ZYX002. Next base: position 258,401 of record NZ_JARMXH010000003.1, on the reverse strand, counting down.
AGTTATATAAATGAAAATCCAGAAATTATACAAAGCTTTACAAATGCTATCTATAAGGGAATGCTATGGACTGAAAGTCATACTAATGAAGAAATAGCAGAACAAATTGCTAATCAATTTCCAGAAACAGATAAAGAAGTACTAGTAAAGTTAATAAAAAGATACAAGGATCAGGATACCTGGAAGCCTAATCCTATATTGACTAAAGAAGTCTTAAATCATATGATGGATATCATAGAGCTTGCAGGTGAGCTAGAAAAAAGAGCACCATATGAAAAAATAGTTACAACTGAATTTGCAGAAAATGCAGTAAAAAATATTATAGTAATAAAATAACTCACAGGAGGCAAGTAGCCTTTTCTGTGAGTTTAAAAACTTTACACTATTAAGCTCTAATTATTATTATTATTTATTAATCCATGTAAAACAACATCTTCTTCAATTCTAATATTTATATCCAAATCCAAAACTATTCGGGCCTATATGTGCTCCAACAATAGGTCCTAATTCTTCTATTTCTATCTCTACATTTGGAAATTTCTCTTTTACTAACTCTGCATACTTTGTAACTTCACCTTCGTTCATTACATGCATAATACTTACCTTTTTAACATCATGAGGTATGGTGTCAATCATATAATTTAATGCTCTTTTTTTACCTCTTACCGTCTTATCCAACTCTAGCCTTCCTTCATTCATCTTTAATACAGGTTTTAAGTTTAGGATATTCCCAATCTTAGCTTTCGTTATTGATAGTCTTCCACCTTTTTGAAGATACTCTAAAGTTCCTACTGTGAAATTTATACCTATTCTATCCCTATACATTAATACTTCTTCTTCTATCTCAGCTCTGCTACGTCCGCTCTCCGATAAATTACAAGCTAGTAAAACCATATTTTTTAAATGTGCTGCAGTACATAATGAATCGATTACAGTAATTTTATCTGTCTGTAACATTTGTACAGCCAGTACAGCACTGTTATACGTTCCACTTACCCCACTAGATAGTAATATGGCTACTACTTCTTGGTCTTCATCTAACGCCTTCTTAAACATTTCCATAAAATCTCCAGCTGATGGTTGTGATGTCTTTGGAAAACTATCGCTATTTCTAAGCTTATCAAAAAAATCATTAAATGACCCTGGAAACCCTTCCTTGTAATGAACACCATCCATTTCGTAGTTCAATTTCATTACATCAATTCCTCTTGCTCTTACTATATCCTCTTTTATATACGCTGATGAATCTGTTATTATTTTAATCTTTGCCACGATTATCACCTCTATTATATAGTACCAGATACTAATACCAAGTTTCAAGTTTTATTTTCATGAAAAAACTTCCAACTCCAACCTTTAATATATATTTATTTAAATTTTCTAGGAATAAAACCAACTTTTTTATATACTTTTCTTAGCGTCTTTCTAGCAACTGCTTCTGCTTTATTTGCTCCTAACATATAAATATTCTCTAGATAATCTTTATTTTTCATTAGATCATCAAATTTCTCTCTAATTGGTCTTAACCCTTCTACTATTACCTCTGTTAAATCATTCTTAAACTGGCCATATCCACTACCTTCATATTTTTGCTCTATACTCTCAATGTTTTCTCCTGAAAATGATGAGTATATAGTCATGAGGTTTTTAATCCCTAGTTGTTCATCACTGTATTTTACAGTTCCTAGAGAATCTGTTATTGCTCTTTTTATCTTTCTTTTTATTACGTCTGGTTTATCTAGCATCAAGATATATGAATCTTCATTTTCATCTGATTTTGACATCTTACTACCTGGTTCTTGCAAGCTCATTATTCTCGCTCCTACTTTTGGTATATATGGATCAGGAACTTTGAATGTTTCGCTATATTTGTTGTTAAATCTACTTGCTATGTCTCTTGCTAACTCTAAATGCTGTTTTTGGTCATCTCCTACTGGTACTAAATCTGTTTGGTATAATAATATATCCGCTGCCATTAACACTGGATATGTGAACAGCCCTGAACTTATACTTGTTTCATTTTTCTTTGATTTGTCTTTGAACTGTGTCATTCTATTAAGTTCACCCATGTACGCCATACAACTTAACACCCATGCCAACTCTGCATGTGCACTCACATGTGATTGTATGAACAGTGTATTTATCTCTGGATCTATTCCACATGCTAGATACGTTGCTAGTAGTTCTATAGATTTCTTCCTAAGATATGCAGGTTCTTTTGGAACGGTTATCGCATGCATGTCAACAATACAGTAATACGCATTGTATTCTTCTTGTAATTTAACCCAATTTCTCATTGCCCCTAAGTAATTTCCTATTGTCATCTCTCCTGATGGCTTTATACCACTAAATATAGTCTTTCTATCATCCATTTAATAACCTCCTTGTTCCTATTTTTGTATAATAAAAAAACTTCCATCTACATATGAGACGAAAGTTTGATTTCGCTAATGCCACTCACCTTGGACATAACCACTTACTTATAACGGCAAGTACCGTCAAGTCCTACTGTTATTTCAGACTCAAACTCCTAAGTCCATTCAATGCCATCCGTAATTTCGAGCTTCCACCATCCTCGATTCGCTATTATTACTTCTTGACATCTACTACTCTTAATTATCGCTTTATTTTTTATTTAAATTTTCTAGGAATAAAACCAACTTTTTTATATACTTTTCTTAGCGTCTTTCTAGCAACTGCTTCTGCTTTATTTGCTCCTAACATATAAATATTCTCTAGATAATCTTTATTTTTCATTAGATTATCAAATTTCTCTCTAATTGGTCTTAACCCTTCTACTATTACCTCTGTTAAATCATTCTTAAACTGACCATATCCACTACCTTCATATTTTTGCTCTATACTCTCAATGTTTTCTCCTGAAAATGATGAGTATATAGTCATGAGGTTTTTAATCCCTAGTTGTTCATCACTGTATTTTACAGTTCCTAGAGAATCTGTTACTGCTCTTTTTATCTTTCTTTTTATTACGTCTGGTTTATCTAGCATCAAGATATATGAATTTTCATTTTCATCTGATTTTGACATCTTACTACCGGGTTCTTGCAAGCTCATTATTCTCGCTCCTACTTTTGGTATATATGGATCAGGAACTTTGAATGTTTCGCTATATTTGTTGTTAAATCTACTTGCTATGTCTCTTGCTAACTCTAAATGCTGTTTTTGGTCATCTCCTACTGGTACTAAATCTGTTTGGTATAATAATATATCCGCTGCCATTAACACTGGATATGTGAACAGCCCTGAACTTATACTTGTTTCATTTTTCTTTGATTTGTCTTTGAACTGTGTCATTCTATTAAGTTCACCCATGTACGCCATACAACTTAACACCCATGCCAACTCTGCATGTGCACTCACATGTGATTGTATGAACAGTGTATTTATCTCTGGATCTATTCCACATGCTAGATACGTTGCTAGTAGTTCTATAGATTTCTTCCTAAGATATGCAGGTTCTTTTGGAACGGTTATCGCATGCATGTCAACAATACAGTAATACGCATTGTATTCTTCTTGTAATTTAACCCAATTTCTCATTGCCCCTAAGTAATTTCCTATTGTCATCTCACCTGATGGTTGAATCCCACTAAATATAATCTTTCTTTCATCCATTTAATAACCTCCTTATTCATATTTTTGTATAAAAAAAACTGCCGTCTATAATGAGACGAAAGTTTACTTCCGCGGTACCACTCAACTTGGATATACCCACTTACTTATAACGGCAAGTACCGTCAAGTCCTACTGTTATTTCAGACTCAAACTCCTAAGTCCATTCAATGCCATCCGTAATTTCGAGCTTCCACCATCCTCGATTCGCTATTTAACTTCATAACATCTACTACTCTTAGTCATAGCTTTTTATGTTCATTTATACTATTATCACATAATCTTAAAATAATATCAATCTTTTTATCTAATTTATTGTAGTCCCATTATATAAAATATTTTCTACATCATTTGCTTTTAATGGAGGATAAAAATAGTATCCTTGTATCTGATCACAATTTATCTCACTTAAAGCTACAACTTGTTCTTTAGTCTCCGCCCCTTCTGCAACTACTCTCAGGTTTAGACTATGTGCCATTGATATTATACTTTTGACAAGCTTTAGATCATTTTCAGTTTTTGTTATGTCATCAACAAATGATTTATCTATCTTAACCGTATCATAAGGGAACTCTTTTAAATAAAATAGCGAAGAATACCCCGTTCCAAAATCGTCTAGTGAAAATGTAACTCCTATTTCTTTTAACTCTCTCATTATTTCATAAGTATACTCTACAGATTCCATAGCAATTGTTTCTGTTATCTCTAGTTCAAGTAGTTCTGGTCTTATTCCTGTTCGATGAATAACTCCTTTAACAGCATTTACTATGTGTCTTGACCTAAATTGCATAGCTGATATATTAACTGACATCACCAAAGGTTCATAACCTTTTTGTTGCCATATAATACTTTGCTCACATGATTTTTTTAGTACCCAATCACCTATAGGCTCTATAAGACCATTTTTTTCAGCCATAGAAATAAATTTATTCGGGCTTATAAAACCTTTTATAGGATGATTCCATCTAATAAGAGCCTCAAGTCCTTTAATTTTCATTGTTGATATATCGATTTTAGGCTGATAATATATCTCTAACTCTTCTCTTTCTAGAGCCTCTCTCAAATCATTTTCAAGCTTTATTTTGTTTAATATAGTATCATTTGTAACATTTAAATCTCCGTAAATTTCATAGGTATTTCCAACTTGTTTTTTAGAGCGGTACATTGCCAAATTTGATCGTTTTATTAACGTAGCTCCTTGTACTCCATCTTGAGGATAAACACTTGCACCTATGCTAGCTGTTATATATATATCATTACCTTTAATTACGAATTTATCATTAAATATCTTTAATACGCTATTTATAACTCTATTTAATTCATCTGTTGTTCTTATGCCATAGTTCACAATCAAAAATTCATCAGCACCTATCCTAGCCACTATATCTGTAGAGTTTAAGGTGCTTTTAATTTTATCAGACACTTCTTTTAACAGCATATCTCCTATTTCAAATCCTAGACCATCATTAACTTTTTTAAAATCATCCAGATTTAAGAATAGTACTGATATTTTTATACTATGTGTATTAGCATATTCTAGCGCTATCTTTAGTTTTTCATTTAAGAGAAGTCTATTTGGTAATCCTGTTAAAGGATCGTAGTTTATATTGTGATTTATACTTGAATTTTTTGTTTTAGTATCAGTCATGTCAGTGAATATAGATATGTAGTTAATATTATCTTGGCTTTTGATGGATTTTATAGTCAACATTTCTAAATATGCTTCTCCACTTTTTCTTCTATTCCATATTTCACCTTGCCAATGACCTTTGCTGATAAGTGATTCCCACATATCTTTATAAAATTTATAATCATGTCTATCTGATTTTAGTAACGATGTTTTCTTACCTATTGCTTCATCTATTGTATAGCCTGTTATATCAGTAAAAGCATCGTTCCCCCATAATATGATTCCGTTTTTATCAGTTATAATTATACCTTCTGCAACGCTGTTTAATATCTTATCTACTAATGAGCTTTGTACTTTTAGTAACTCTAAAATGCTTGTCTCCTCTAGCATTTCACAGTTTTCTACTATATCCATAGTATCTTCTCTAATCAACAATTGAATAGATTTTGATATGAAGTCTAGTTTTTGCAGATTTTTTAATGCTTTTGTATTTTCCTTCATTTCACTCCCCCACTAGAAAAGATATACTCTTTACTGACATAATTATATAACAAAATAGATTGCACAACCTATCATAAGTATCCATCCAAAACCTTTGTTAAATGCTATATACTCGTCGCTTGGTTCAGCATCTTTATACATCCATCCTCTAGACAAATAAATCATGGTTTCTGTACACGTCACTAGCAATATCCCCATTATAAAACAAAAAATAGCTAATAATATATATTTAATAGATTTAGACTCTTTTTCATCAAATATGAGATCGATAAATTTATCTTTAACCATACCTACTCTAAATCCACTGTGTCTGGCACAAATAATATCATCTTCACCCTTAATTATAACCTTATATCTATCGTTATTTATATATTCTACTTTAATAAGCTTATTTTCTGATAAATATGTTGCTATATTTCCATGACTATCAAATATGTAGTAACTTGCTTGATCATAATCTACTTTCTTAGGAAATAATACTTCTTCACTAGCACAACACTTTCTTAAAATCAATATAGGTATTAATATCGCTATGAAAATGAGTACTCTTTTGTTGTTCTTGCTATTATCATCATCCATTAACTTATGCCTCTTAACAATTATTGTGCATTTTATATGCTTTTACAACATGTGAAGCTAGTATAGAAGTAGTAACCGAGCCCACTCCTCTAGGCACTGGTGTAATCATTGATGCTATATCTTTTACATTTTCAAAGTCAACATCCCCACAAAGTTTGCCGTTCTCATCTACATTTATACCTACATCTATAACTATAGCACCTTCGCTTACATAGCTTTCATTAACCATCTTAGCAACACCACATGCTGAAACTATAATATCAGAGTTACTTGTTATCTGGCTCGTATTCTTAGTTTTACTGTGGCAAACTGTTATTGTTGCTCTTTTGTTTAATAATAAAAAAGATACTGGTTTTCCGATTACATTTGATGCACCTATTATTGCTACATTTTTACCCATAGCATCTATATCATAATACTTTAATATCTCCATAACTGCTACTGCTGTACAAGGCACAAATCCTTTACTATCGCCTTCGTACAATTTACCAAAGTTAATTGGATTAAAGCAGTCGACATCCTTATCATATCTTACTTCGTGCTTTATTATATCTTCATCTATATGTTTAGGTAATGGTCTAAAGACAAGTATACCATTTACTTTTTCATCATTATTTAAGTCTCTTAGCATGTCAATAAGTTCTTCTTGTGAGATATCACTACTAAATTCATGCACATCTACATCTATACCAATCTTTTCACACCTTGATTTTGCACCTCTTTCATAAGCCATATCATTAGGGTTTTCTCCTAGTCTAACTATTGCGAGCTTTGGTTTATTGTTAAATCCTTCTACTTCTTTAATTAACTGCTCACTTATATGATCAGCTACTGGTTTTCCTAAAAGTAATTCCATGCTATCCCCTCCAAATAATATATGTAATGTTATAATAAATTTCTTTGGTTCAGATTAATACTAAAGTCCCTTTTTTAAATACATAATACTTAAAATATACCTAGATACATTATATAATAAAATATACCAATGTTAAAGAATAACTGTATTGAAAAAACATTAACATATCGCAGGCAATACTAAGAATGTATACTTATGTTAATTGGTAATCACTTTTTTATTAAGAAATAGGATAAACCCTATATGATTATATAAAGATGATATCCTAGAGATTCAAAAAGCGATTGTTTAAGGTATAAACTTTAAACAAATCGCTTTTATTAATAATATTTTTATATTAGAATGCTATTACTATTCCTCCATCATTTGCATATACAGTACTTATAGGCGCTGCTTCTACTATTACTATATCCTTGAAATTTAATCTTTTCATAACATCCTCTTTAAATTTAATTGCTCTTTCTAAACAATTACAATGTGTTATTCCTAAAATCTTTTCCTCTATATTTATGCCCTCTTTTTCTATGATATCAATTAATTTACTAAGCGCATTTTTAGTTCCTCTAGCTTTTTTTACTAGCTCTATTTCTCCAATATCATTACCTTTCATTATAGGCTTTATAGACAATGTTGATGCTATTATACCCTTCCATTTGCTAATTCTTCCTGATTTTATTAAGTTATCTAATGATTCAAGCACAAAAAATGTTTTCATCTCATCAATATATTTATTTACTTTATCCACTATTAGGTTTTCTGTTAGGTTTTGTTGGATATACTCTGAAATTTTCATACTCACTAAAGTCTGCCCTACAGCTGCACTTTTGCTATCAAATACATGTATAAATTTTTTACTTATCTCATCTAGAAATATATCCTTTGCTAATAATGCACTATTATATGTACTGCTTAATTTTGATGATATTGTTACTACAAATATTTTTTCTAGACCTTTATATGCGTTAATAAATCTTTCTGGTGATGGGCTCGATGTCTTTGGTAATGTCAAACATTTCTTCATTTCTTCTAAGACTTTTTTTGGATTTAGACCATCTTCCCCTAATAGCTTACTTCCAATTTGTATATTTAAAGGTACTATACAAACATTTAATAATTTTTTTAATTTTTCATTCAAATCACAACAACTATCACAAATAATTTTAAACATAGTTACCCGTTAAAAATATTTTAACGGTACCCTCCTCTCTATTTAAACTTATTTATATTCTATTTAATTAAATAATTTATTTTATACTTAATATATATGATATCATAAATACTTTAATTAGTAATGGTTTAAAAATAAAATTAAATTATTATTATATTTTCATACCATAACATACAATCGCTAGCTTTTTATTAAAACCTTCACTGCAATATAGAAGAGCAGCATTCTCGTTGATAGCATTTACTACTAATGAACTGTTTCCAAGTCCATTTGCTTTACCAAACTCAATTCCTTCTTTAATTAGATACCTACCTAAACCTCTTCTTCTATATCCTTTGATTATAGCTACATCACTTATAAAAGCAAAACTCTTGTCTCCGTCTTGATCTTTAGATATACGTATAGAGCCTATTGCTTTATCTTCATACCACAATAGCTTCATTCCATTTTCTATATGCTCAGCTTCACTAAGCATTTTATTTATACTCTCTATGCTTATATCCACGTGTCCCTGTGATTCTTTAAAACATTCATTATAAATATCACACCATGTTTTTTCGTCTTGTCCTTTTCTCAGTGATTTTAACTCATATGAATCTTCTAACGCAGTTCTTTCTACGTTTATATTACCTCTCTCCATATAATATGAGAACCTCTCTATATTAAAACCTATACTTGTTAAAATATCTCTACTAACATTCTTATTTTCTGGAACAAATAAATATATGTAATTAATGCCTTCTACATGTTCCAAAATACTGTCTAGCATTAGTTTGTAATAGTGTTTATCGTTTAATATTGTGTGAAATATACTAAATCTAGCTTTTTCCTTAGCTCTATATTTTTCGTCCATTATCAAGGATGCAGCCCCTACTATTTTGTCATTATCATCTAATAATACATATGTAGGATTGTCTTTATTAGGTTTAAATTTTGAATCTGGAAGGAATGATTCGTCATGATCTCTTCCATATTTCTGGCAATATCTGGCGAATTCTTGAGCTCTATTTTCTTGTAAATATATTACTTCCATATAATTTACCCCCTTATGCGTAACATAATATATGTATTATATCATATTTTTCCACAAAAAAAGACAAGGATAATTGCATATTTACAATCATCCTTGCCTATTTAGTGTGCATTTTTAATGTTATTCATATTCTCACTATAGTTAACATCGTTAAGAAACATCATCAAACATCCTGCTGTAGTCTTCTGTGCTAGCGCCATAGATTCTAATGAAATACTATGGAACTTTTGACTATCATTGCTTATATCGCAATAAGTATTATAAATATTTATAGCATTGTTTGCATTAAATATCACATAACTTTCTATAGAGTCCTTATGCACTATATCATTTGTATTTCTATATTCCTTTGCATCCTTGTAGATTTTTTTAACATAAGTTTCGAATTTTCTATGTTTATCTAGGAGTCTTATATTTACGTGCTGTGGTATTGTAACATCTTGCACTAAATGTACACAAGCGCCTAAATAAAACATTGCTTTATTAAAATGTGATTTCTTCCAGCTTTTTATCGCAAGCTTATAATAATCTTGTGCTAATGATAAAGCATTATAATGTCCATACAACCCTCGTTGTTTAAGAGGGTTATAAAAATGCCCTATACTCTTAAAATCTTGATCAGCCCATACTACACCTTTGTTCAAGTCTTTTATATAATACTCTAATAGTCCATGCTCTACGTAACATCCATTTTCGTATATAATCCGTAAGGATTGATTATTTATAAACTGGTGTACTTTACAATCATTAATGTAGACTCTTTTTTTTATTGTATTAATAAACTTTAATACTGATCGAAACGCTAATCCATAATACTTTTCTACAGTACTTACTCCTGCTCTCACTAAGCTTTCACCTTCATTTCTAATCCTGCTTGCTATATATAAATATTCATTTTATTTAAATTTGTTAAAAATAATTTTTATCAGCTTGTATAAAAAAGCCTAGAAGCCACTTATATTATACTTTCAATTTTGACGAATTACAATACTAAATTGTATGGTAATTTATGCATGCCATTGCATTAATAATATATCTATGTATTTATATGGTACAATTGTATAACTACTATTTTTATTTAAACAGATAAATACTCTAACAAATCTAAAATATTATCTGTATTTATTGCATACTTAGAGCATTTATCTAACTTGTTTGAGTAGTTTATTGCAACTAAACATATCAATATCTAAATAAACTATCCCCTATATTTATTTGTTTAATTTGTTTTTCATATCATCAAGTTTGATTTTCACTTTAGCTACTACTTCATTATATTCGTCTATGTTCTTATCATGTTTCATTATTAATTCGTCATATTTATTTAAAGCTTCTTTACTTGAAAAAGATACGTTACCATTTATGCGTACTATATCAGAACTTTGCATTAATTTGAGTATTTCATCTTTACTTATTAACAACTTTTTTAATACTTTTCCATGCTCAATAGCATAGTTGGTTGAATTTGCATGACTTTCTAAAAACCCTTTAGTAAAACCTCCATTAAACTCATTGGTTAATTTAATCTCATTTAATTTAGATATTAAATCATCAGTAACAATTTTATATTTATCAATTGATTTATCTATATGTTTTATATAATCTTCTATTGATTTTCTGTATAGCCTTATCTGTTCTATATTATTAAATGTTTTCATAGTAAGCATTTTGTCTAATTCATCATAATCTACAATTTCATCTACTTTATTCTCTGATAAAGTTTTAATGCTTTCTTGTAGTAATATCATTATTTCAGTTGCTTCTCCATACTTTATCTCTTTTATATCTTCTTTTATAAACTCTCTTATTCTGTCCTTCCCCTCTAATAATGATATGCATTTATTTTCTACGTTTGATAGTTGTATAGACTTTAGCTCATTCCCGATTTTCCCAAAAGCTACTATCGTGCATAGCACAAGAATGATAGTTATAGTCATGCTTTTTTTCTTAAATATTCTATACAACCCTATACAGATTAGATAAAGTATAACCATATGTGCTAATCCTTCTCCTAAGAAAGCTCCAATCTTTTGCCCACTTTCAAACCCTACTATTGTTTCTTCATACATTATAATTTTTAATATTGTTGGAATAATCCCTAATATAAATGAAATCAATGCAAATACTTTCTTATCTTTCTTTATCTTATCATTTGGTATTACATTTTTAATTTCTATTTGAATCTCCCCCTTTTAGCTAGCACTTTGAATATATATATGTATTATGCTTAAACTGATATAAAGTAAAGTTGCTATTATTGTAGCACCACTTTTTCTAAGCGTTGTCCAAAGCGCTATCCTATTAGATGTATAAACCATAAATATATAAACAACTATTGTTACTAATATAAAATTTACTATACTAAAATCATATACTTGTTCGCTGTAATACTTATATATTTCTCGACCTGCATGATATATGGTTATTACCAACAATAATACTAACCTACTCAAATCTTTTTTTATTTTTTCTTCCAACATATTACCCCCCCTTATATTTCTGTTAATTCGCCCATAAATCGACGTTATGTTATTATTATTCTACAAATAACAACTCAGCCCTTTTCATTATATGCAATAAAATAAGAGGTACAATATAATACCTCTCTTAATCTCAAAAAATTATTTTACAAACTTATTTATAGCATCATACAAGCTTTCTAACTTATCTTGATCATTGTTTTCAATTGCTTGTAGTATGCAATGTTCAATATGATCTTTCAGTATTAGCTTTCCAACATTGTTAAGTGCTGATTTAACAGCTGCTATTTGTATTAGTATTTCACTACATTCTTTGTTTTCTTCACACATTCTTTTTACAGCATTTGTATGACCTACTATTCTCGCCATTCTATTAATTATTTGTTTTCTATTTGGATGATTATGATCATGCATTTGTCTACTCCCTTCATAAAGTATATCTATAAGCTATATTTGTATATTTTTCCATTTACCTCTTAAAAAACGAATCATTAAAATAGTTCCTCTTACTGTAATATCTAATGCATATGCTAACCAGACTCCTATTAACCCTAGCTTTAGCTTTATTCCCAACAGTAATACTCCAGTAATCCTTATCCCCCATATCCCCAAAAGTGTCAAGTACATAGGAAATTTAGTGTCACCAGCTCCCTGCAATGCAGAATTTACTACTAGAGTAACACATAACATAGGTTGAAATAAGGCAATAATTCTCAGAACTTTTACAACTTGATTTATAATTTCATCATTTTGGGTAAATATCCTCGCCAATAATGGAGCAAATATAAAGAATACAATCCCAACTCCTATCATAAAAACCGTTGATAGTGTATAAGCTATTAGACCATATTTTTTTGCCTGTTTTGGTTTTTTCCCGCCCAAACTTTGCCCTACTAATGTAGCTGCTGCTATTCCAAATCCCATTCCTGGTAAATACGAATAAGCTTCTATACCTCCTGCTATATTATGCGCTGCGTATGCATCTTTTCCAATTTTTAATATTAACCCACCGTATATTATTTGTCCCAGCCTCATTATAAGTTTGTCTGTAGCTGCTGGTAAACTTATTTTTGTAATAGCCTTTAATATATTTCTCTTGACATTCCATTTACCAATAAGGTTTATTTTATTGTTTTTATTTCTCAATTTATTTATTAGTAGTATTACTGCTATTAATCTTGCTAATGTAGTAGCTAATCCAGCACCTACTATTCCTAATCCATCAAAGCCACCAATACCTCTTATAAGTATAAAATCTAAAACTGCATTTATTATGTTCACGCTAGAAGCTATTTTAAGTGGTGTTTTTGTATCTCCTGACCCTCTTAATGCACTCGATAGTATTAGCATAACACATAAAAACACTGATGGGACCGCAACTGTATAAAAATACGGCATAGCATACTCAAATGCTTTCTGATCCTTTACTCCCACTAACGATAAAATATCTTTAGCAAAAATAAAGTTTATTAATCCAAATAATAATCCTACTACCACTCCTAATATTACAGATTGTTTTACAGTATCGTTAGCATTTTTTGTATCTCCTGCTCCGATATTACGTGATACCATCGCTGTAGTTCCTATCCCCAAAGCCATAAACACAGCTATATACATATTCATTATTAAATTAGTTATTCCTACACTATTAATCGCATCTTCTCCAATTTTACTAACAAAATACATATCTACAGTACCAATCAACACTTGTAATATGTTCTCTAATATAGCGGGCAAAGCTAAAACCAATACTGTTTTTATATAATTATTCTTCTTTAATGATTCAAGTGATAGTGTTTTTAACATAATAGTTGCCTCCAAATTATAATCATATATCCCCCCAGGGGGCATATGTTAAGTATAATACCATTATACAATTTTTGCAACTATTTTAAAATCAATTTAAGAATTTGCTTTTCCCGTTACATGCTCTATATCAATTTTGATTATTGTAAGAGCTTTATTGATTACATCTTCTGTATTTTTCATGCCATCTTTTATCTTATCAGGCATATACTTTTGTAGTAACTTTACTAATATCTCTCTCTTATTTGATACTTCTTTTATTTCTTTTGCTTGTCCAAATAAAGTTACGCTTTTATACAATGTAGTATATTTTTCACTTAAAATTTCTGTATCAATTACTACGTTAAATGATACATTGTTGTTCCTTTTTATATCTTCTAGTTTATGTCCTTCTTTAGCACAGTGAAAATAAATACTATTATCGCAGTAAACATAATTCAACGGCACCACATACGGATAACCATTTTCGCTAATTGTTGCCATTGTTCCATATTCACCTTTTTTTAGTATCTCTTCTATTTGCTCATCACATACTTGTCTACCTTTTTTCCTCATTTCTTTAAACATAATCTTTTTTACCCCTTCCTAAAAATAATTTTATCTAACTTACATATTTAAAATGTCTATCTATTGTTATTATATCTCAACATGGTATGTTTTTCAGTTAGTTATTAGCTATATTAGAAATTTTTTTATTTCTATTTCTAAAAAGCTGATACAACATCTTGCATCAGCTTTTTCAACTTATATATTAGCTTTTCCTGTCATTTTTTCTATTTCTATTTTAAATACCTTAGTGTATTTAAGGCACTTGTCTAACCTTTTCATTCCTTCGTCAATATAATGAGGTGTATATTTTCTGAACATTTGAACAAACATTAATTTTGCTTCTGCTCCTTCTACTTCACAAACTTTTCCTGTAACTGTAGCACTCCTAAATTGCATATTAAACTTATCTTCTATCATTCTCTCGTCTGTCACAACATTAAATGATACTTGGTTATTGTGATTCATGTGTTCTATTTTCTTCCCTTCCGTACCTGAATGGAAATATATACAATCATCATAATATACATAATTTAGCGGTACTGCATATGTCCATTGATCCTCTCCTACTGTTGCCATAGTACCATATACACCATCCGTAAGTATTCTTTTTATTTGACATTCATTAAGTGGTCTGCCTGTATGTCCAGTATGATTTATAGAATCTACCATATTATAGTGTTACTCCTTTCATTCAAACACTTTAACAAATTTTATTGAATACATATCAGCTATTACCAAATCATCAGTTTGTGGCTCTCTTAGTATTATGTGATCAACACCTACATTTGTAAGTACTCCTTCTTTATCTAAAAAAGTATTTGACCCTATTAGAAAATCTACTCTAATATATTTTCCTATTAATGTTTTTAAATAACCCTGTAAGTAATTTTTATCTCCTAATACTGGGGGCTCTGCATTATTGTCATCCATAGACATCATTTTATTATTGCATGTATTCATCATGTTCATATCTGGGTATCCCATAGCTTGTGGTAACATCTGAGAACCATATGGCATTGCAGGTATATTGTAATTAGGCCCAATTACTGGTGTCATCTGCGTCATATTCATTGGCGCAGGTGGTGGCATAATATCTGGTGAATGACCCAGTGCGTTTGGATTTGGTGGTATCATTTGTTTTTTTTCTTTTTCGTTAAAGTCTTGCATATATTTTATACCTCCCTTTCAATTTAAATTTTTTATGTGTCTTTATATAATTCAGTAGGGTTATAAAAACAGTGTTTCTTTATTCTAGTGAGGAGTATTCCTGATCCATTATATGGAAACTTAGGAGGGCATTGTGGTCTAAAAGGATTCATATACCATAAGCAACTTCCAATATTCCACAATTTATTCCCGGCTATAGCCCAATCAGCTATATCATAATGTACCTGCTCAGGGTTGCTGGCCCAAATAGTCTGAGGATTAGATACTCCTTTAATTGTCCCTCTAACACAATCAAATTGTCCTTTTTGATATATTACTTTTCTAAGATCTCCTCCACAAATTCGTTGATATTCTCCTTCACCAACATTTGTTCTATTCATTATCACTGTTGCTACAGCTTTCATGCCAGTATCGCCTTCCCCACCGGCCTCACATTTTATGATTCTTGCAAATAGTTCTCTTGTTGAATATGGCATAGTATCTACCTCTCTTATATCTATATACTATTAATATATTTATATAGATGCTATACTGACACAAATTAATAAAAAAAAGCTATCTTAATTAATAAGATAACTCATAGTGTAATAAATATATTGTTATTCCCATGACGGTTTATTAAAACCTGTATCTGATTCTCTAATTCTTTTTGCTTCGTCTTCTGAAACAATATATGCTGATACTCCTTGCTTTGCATAGCTTTTTACTCTTTCGATTGCTTCTTCTCTTGAAACAGGTTTTGACACTAATGTGTCTGTTCTTACAACATATCTTTCCATATATAATCCTCCCAAAAAGCTTATTGGTAGTATTATTTCCTATTTATAAAATTTTTTTTATTGTAAAATATCCATATCAAAATATAAGTGACCATAAATGGTATAAAAATACATCCTTTGTTGATAATATATATATAATATACTATTAAAATTAACAGGAGGTATTTTTTGATATGAGAATACCAAACCATATAGGAATTATCCCTGATGGAAACAGAAGATGGGCTAAACAAAATGGATTGAGTAAAGAACAAGGATATGATAGAGGATTAAATCCTGGGATCGAAATTTTTAAACTATGTAAAGAAATTGGAATCAACGAACTTACCTTTTATGGTTTTACTATGGACAACACAAAACGTCCATCTGTTCAAACTAAGGCTTTTACTAATGCGTGCATCAATGCTGTTACTATGCTTCACAAACATGATGCCCAGCTTTTAGTTGTGGGTAACACGAATTCCAAAATGTTTCCCGAAGAATTACTCCCATTCACACAAAATAAAAAATTTGGAAAGGGTACTGTTAAGGTCAATTTCTTAGTAAACTATGGTTGGCAATGGGATCTGATGGATGTAAAAAATAACATAGGGAAAAATATAAACGAAATGATTAAATCCAAATCCATCCCTAGAATGGATTTAATCATCAGGTGGGGCGGTAGAAGACGATTAAGTGGCTTTTTACCTGTTCAATCCGTTTATACTGATTTTTATGTAGTTGATGACTATTGGCCAGACTTTAAACCTCAACATTTATACGATGCACTCAAGTGGTACAATACACAAGATATAACTTTAGGTGGATAACTAATATGTATACAGGGGATGCCTTTTTAGGCATCCCCTCGGGCTGTCCAAATATAATACAACCACTTTATAGTTTATATAAATAAGGGGATAAATTTGCATTAAATGTCTATATTCAATTAATAAATAGAATATTTAACATTTTAATCCAAATGTGTCACATATAATATTATACGATAAGTGGTAAATTAAATCAAGATTTTAGCTTACTTATTTTTCTATTTACTAAAAAATAGTAAGAAAGCACTAATTTTATAAGTTTTTTTTATATGCAGACATGGCAATATGTTTATATTATAATGTTATTATAAACAATAATATTCAAGTTGGAGGTTATCATGATGAATCCTACAATATCTATACTTCATAAAAAATTGTATATACGTCTCATTAGTCTAGATATAATTAAATCTAATCCTAAGAGACTTGAACTTGTAAAAAATTATATAAATAATGAAAAACATATAGCCGAACTAGAAAATATAATTAAAAATAAAAATTATACGTGTTCTGATATTCTAGATTTGTATTATAATCTATTCGAACATCTATCTAATCAAACTCTTACTGATAATTTTTTATTCTACATATATCAGTATACACTACATTTTTCTTTTCCAAATGCAGTTCAAATACCACTTATTGATGACTTTAATGATGTATGTAAAATATATCTAGAGATATTGAGAATCTTTTCATCTCTTGAAAAAAATAATAAAATTAAAAACTTGTATAGTAAATATCCTCTTGTTTTTCTGACTCCTAGAGAGGAACTAGATTTGACAAGTTCATTTGAATATAAAAAATTCAAGAAAGTATTCAGACAAAAGTATGTTTATGAAATGATGAAGTTGAATAAAGAAGTAACTAATCACAATACACTTGAGCATATAAGTGGTGTTAGTTTATTAGCTATGAGTATTTCTAGGCAATTAAAAGCAGCAAATATACCTATAGATATAGGGCGTGTTTGTGGTGCTTCTATAGGCCATGACATAGGTAAATATGGATGTATAGGCCAAGAATCTAAACGAGTACCTTATCTGCATTACTATTATACAGACCAATGGTTTAAGGATAATAATATTAACTATATTGGTCATATTGCAGTTAACCATTCTACTTGGGATTTAGAGCTCGAAAATCTATCTTTAGAATCTTTAATATTAATTTATTCTGATATAAGAGTTAAAAATCATATTGTAAACAATAAAAGAGAAATGAATATATTTTCACTAAAAGAATCATTTGATATAGTACTAAATAAATTAGACAACTTAAATGAAGATAAAAAAAAGCGATATCAAAAGGTATATAACAAACTATATGATTTCGAAGCATTTATGATAAATATAGGTGTTGACGTGTCTCTTCTTGACGCAAATATGGATATTAAACATATTGATAAAAAAACTAAATATTACTCATTAATGCATGGTAAGCAAGTTATAGACAGCATCAAATTTGAGGCAATAAAACATAATATTAATTTGATGTATCAGCTAAGAAATGAAGAATCACTTACGTCTATATTGGAATTAGCAAGAAGTGAAACCAATTGGATGGATTTAAGAAGATATATACAGGTATTACAGGAATATTCTATTTACTTTACTCAAAACCAAAAACTCATAACTTTAAAGTTTTTGTATGATTTATTAATACACAAAGATGAGGATATAAGAAAACAATCTGCCTCCTTAATTGGTATACTGATATCTAAATTTGATGAGGAATATAGAAAAGAAGTGCCTTCAGATGTAATTTTACCAACGCCTTCTTACACAAGCCATCAGCTTCTTGATGAATATATCAGGTTATTTTTAATGCCAGATCATAAAATATTAGAAGTTCATAGAGAATGGATAACTTTTAGTTTAAGAATAATGCTGGCTTCTTTATTCTCAAATTCGTCTGAAAAGCAAAAAAAGATATATAGAGATATTATACTAAAATACTATGAAGGTTATAATTATGGTGATGATATAACTCAGTTTTATCTATTGCAAATCGTAAAACATATACCATTTTTAAATGTAATTGATAAGCCTATAATTCCAATGTTTGATTTTTTGATAGATAAACTTTCAAGTGAAAATAAGATAATACGTTTATCTGCTTTTGAAAGGACTTATAATCTATTAGAAAAGATTTCTTTAGGACATATTTTTGTTAGTAAATTAAGAAAAATCATTCTTAAATGTGAAAAATCTGATTTGCAAGCTGAAAATTATCTTATATATAAAATAGCTAGTAAGATAAATGTCGAAGAAAGTCTGCTGCTGAAATTTGAAACAATATACAACAATGATTTTAGTAATACATCCAGTTTATACTTAAAAAATCTTAAAAGTGCTACTAGCTGGATAATAAAAAAAATAAATATACGTATATTACTTGAGCAAGCTATCATGAAACCAAGACAAAATGGAATATATACTGCCATGCATTTTTGTAATCTACTAAAAGTTAGCTCTGTTGAAAATGTAAGAAATCATGCTGGTAATGCACTTGTTAAGATAACGCCTTTTCTGTCACTAGAGGAAAGAAATGATATAACTATAGAACTTATTAGAGCTCTAGAAATAGAAGGATACCACTTTACAAGATATATACCTGAATATTTGGGTAGAATAATACTATTTTTACAGCCAAGTGAACTTGATGAGCTTATAAGTGATTTTGGCGAAAAAACTAAGGTTGCAAATTTTAGAACAACCTATTTAAGCTTCAAAACTATTGGTATAGCTATACAAAACTATAACAGTTATAAGGATTTGTTCCCTGAACCTAACGATGTATACAATAAAAGACTGAATAAAATGCTTGGACTATTACTAAATGGTCTTGCTAATTATGATAACCAAATTAAGAGAGAGTCTTTAAGAATACTAGGGATAGATATATTTGGTTCTAATATACTTAATTTAAATCAGAAGAGACAAATTATTGATATAATTGGTAAAAAACTATTAACTCTATTACCTAGTAATAAAGCAAATAAATTATTGTTCTTTAATAGCGCTGCTTCAATAAACCATATATATCGTTTTATATCTGATTATTCATTCTTTATTGGAGATTTAAATCTCAAGCATCAAGAAAAAATAGCTTTTTTCCCAGGAACTTTTGATCCGTTTACCCTAAGTCATAAAGAAATTGCTAGGGATATAAGAAATCTAGGATTTGAGGTTTACTTGGCTGTTGATGAATTCTCTTGGTCTAAAAAAGCTCAACCAAATAAATTGAGAAGAAATATTATATCTATGTCTATAGCAGATGAAATGGATATTTACTTATTTCCTGAGGATTTTTCAATAAATATAGCTAATCCAGATAGTTTAAAACAACTATCAGACATTTTTGATAATAAAAATATATACATCTCTGTAGGAAGCGATGTACTTTTAAATGCATCTAGTTACAAACATAAATCAGATAATAAGTACTCAATACTAAATTTTGCACATTTAGTATTCTCGCGTAAAAGTTCTCTCTCATCACCTCAAGATGATGTAGATTTAAATAAAACTATAGGTAAAATAAATAATAATGTAATAAAACTAGCATTACCTGCACAGTATGAAGATATTAGTTCAACACAAATAAGAAATTATATAGATGAAAACAGAGATATATCTGAATTGATTGATCCTTTAGCACAAAAATACATTTACACTCATGGTATTTATAGAAGAGAACCTCAATATAAAGTATTAATTAAAACTAATTCAATGGACATTAGTGTTATACAGCATGTCAGTGACACTGTATTAGATTTATTATATAAAAATTTCTTTGATGGAAATAGTGACACCTATTGCAATCTAAAGGAGTTAAGAAATAAAACTAATGTGAGAATAGTTGTTATAAGAAATCTACAAGATAATAATAATATAATTGGTTTTTCAGTTTTTCATCGTTTAAAATCTCATAATATCTATAATGAATTTAAAAACAGCACTGTTTCTGAATATATAAGGAAAAATTCTATAGGCAGAATCATTGCAATAGATGGTATTTATACTAAATCATATTCTAATGATATAGAGCAAATTTTATTAACTGAGACATTATCATTTTGTATAGCGAAGGATTATACTTATGCAGTTTATAAGGACATCATAACTAATAATACCTCTGTCTCTCTTAGTAATCTTCTACAATTAAATGGGTTTGAGCAGATACCTACTACTAGTGCAAATGCACCTATCATGGGTGTCAAAATGAGTAATCCTTGTACTCTAAGTCTAGATATGGAATCAGTTATAAAAGAACCCTTTAGAAGTAATCCTAATGTAGTAAAGGCATTAAACAGATGTACTAAAAGATTGCAGGCTGAGTTAATAAAACTATATCCAAATCAGCTTATGCTATCATTTAATAGAACTGTTACTAACGAAGCAATTGTAAACAAAATCTGCAATATCAATGACGTTCCTAACTTACAAAAAAAACCTAGAATATTAGGAAACAATATGTGCGTACCTTTTGGCTCTATATTGAATGGATTTATAGTGCCAAATACCGTTACGAAATCAATGCACACAGAAAAAATGTTCGACCCTAATTTAAAAAGCTTTACAATCGGTGCGTACCCTTATTATATGAACCTTGAGAATCAAATAAAGATGATTCAGGCTTTTAATAGACCTATTATATTAGTAGATGATCTTTTAAATAAAGGCTATAGATTAAAGGTTATAGATCCTCTATTGAAAAAGTACAATATTAAGGTTATCAAAATATTGGTTGGACTTTTGTCAGGCAGAGGTAAAGAACTAATGGATATACAACAACGTGAAGTAGATAGTGCTTATTTTATACCAAATTTGAATTTATGGTTTAAGGAAAGCTTAATGTATCCTTTTATTGGAGGTGACTCAATATGGCGCGGTAATAATCCACAAAATAATATCTTACCTTCTATAAATTTATTCCTTCCATATGCATTGCCTATGTATATAAAAGATGTTGATAAAAAGCAGATATTTAACGTCTCACAAACGTGCTTAATCAATTCTTTGGATATAATAAGCACTATGGAAAAAGAATATCAAACTATACATCAAAGAAGTCTAACACTAAGAAACCTTGGTGAGGTCTTTGTGCATCCTAGATATCCTGATCATGGTAAAGATGTGCACTATGATCTACATGTAAATCCTTCAAAGTATATTAAAAATGATTTGGAGCATCTTCAGAGAATGGAAAATATGGTTTAACTTTATAATTCGTAGAACTTTGATGTATTGTTGATTGATTTTGTATGAATAACTCTGGTTTATAATATTAAGTGATATAGGAGTGATTGAATGTACTTATATGAATTTCAAAATAAATTGCTCGTCAGCTTAAAAGAGATTGACAGCTTTAAAAAATATACTGATAACCCTAAAAAATATGAAGGTAAGATATACTTTGTATTTAATATGAATCCTAAATGCTCTAGGAAATTTTACAGTATCACGGATCCAGAACTACTGTTCATAAATACTGAGAATTTGAACCTAATAAAGAAATTATCTACTAATATCTGCGAAAATCTACCTGATTGGTTCTTAAATAAAATCAGTGACGAACAAGTTATGGCGGTAAACATGTCCTATCCTAATTGGGAAGAGTGCCTTAGCAATCAAATACCAAAGAAATGGAACATAAACATATTAGCTCTAGGTGATGTTGGTAGCACACTCTTAATAGGCTTACGACTACTAGGTGGAAATTATATTAATAATATAGGTATATATGATAGGTCTGAAAATAAATTAAATAGATGGGAACAAGAAATAAATCAGATATATTCAGCTTTTGATAACGCTCAGTACCCTAATGTTTCCATTATAAAATATGATGAATTATTTGATTGTGATATGTTTATATTTTGCGCTTCCAAAGGAGTTCCTCCCGTTGGAAAAGAACATGGGGATGTAAGAATGGCTCAATACGAAGCCAACGCCAAAATTATTTCGCAGTACGCTAATATGGCTAGAAATAAATCTTTCAAAGGTATATTTGCTGTTGTTTCTGATCCTGTTGATTTGCTCTGTAAAACAGTGTTTTTAGAAAGCAACAGAAACTCTCATGGCTTAATGGATTTTAAAGGTTTATCTGGTGAACAAATAAGAGGCTATGGTCTTGGAGTAATGAACGCTCGTGCATGTTATTATGCCAATAAAGATAATGCAATGAAGCATTATATCACTGATGGAAGAGCTTTTGGTCCTCATGGTGAAGGATTAGTTATAGCTGATAGCATAGAAAACTATAATGATGAGATTTCAAAGACATTAACTTATAAAGCTAAAACTGCTAATATTAGTGTTAGAAATACTGGCTACAAACCGTATATAGCTCCTGCTTTATCCTCTGGTAGTCTATCAATAATCAGTACTATAGCTGGAAAATATCATTATAGTTCAACTTTCATGGGTGGTGTTTTTATGGGAGCTAAAAATAAACTATCTGATTGTGGTGTTGTTTTAGAAAGATTAGATTTAAATAGTATATTATACAATAGGCTTTTAAAAACGTATCAGAGCCTTTAAGGAGGTCTAAAGTTTGAAAGAATTTATTGTAATTATGCCTGAAAAGCCATCTAGCATGCTTATGTCCATGCTTAGATGCTTTGCTTCGAATAATAAGTATACATTAGTTGATAATAGTGCTATAGCTTTGCCTAATTTAAAAAACAAAAAGATTTTATTTGTGCTTGAATTAAATACCGCAGGCTATAATCTAGGTATGATGAATATCATAACTAAGCTTTTTCAAAAAGGTCATGACAGTTTACAAGGCTCTATAGGAGCAATTTTAGTGCATTGTGGTAGTGATTTGTATACAAAAACCTCTGCCCAAGATTTAGTTTTTCATGCAAATATGCTTGGTTGTAGATTTATAGGAAAGCCATTAGTAGAAGCAATAGGCTCATTACGCAACTTTCTAACTCTTCAAAAAGTTATTAAAGCTCCTTTAGAAGAAGTATGCTATGAGGCATGTAAAGCACTTGCAAAGAGATTCTTTAATCAATCGACTGATAAAATAAAGAAACCAAAGCTACTTGCGCTTCATTCCAGCAATTATAGTACATCCAATACACTAACTCTTTGGAATATGGTAAAAGATAATCTATCTATCAATAGTATTGAGGAAATACATATTGAAAACGGTTCTGTTAAAGATTGTATAGGCTGTTCTTATACTATGTGTAAACATTATGGCGATCAAGAAAGTTGTTTTTATGGTGGTATTATGGTTGAAGAACTATATCCAGCAATACTATCTTCAGACGGTGTTGTCTTTATCTGTCCTAATTATAACGACGCTGTTTCTGCAAATATATCTGCTGTTATAAACAGGCTCACTGCATTGTTTAGATCAAATAAATTCTATAATAAAAGATTATTTGCAATTATAGTATCTGGAAGTTCTGGTGGTGATGCATTGGCAAAACAGTTAATAAGTGCGTTAAATATGAACAAGTCTTTTAGTCTACCACCTTATTTTGCTATAATGGAAACTGCTAACGATAAAGATGCTATTAAAAAAGTAGAAAACATATACCAAAGAGCAAGATTATTTGCACAAAATATTGAAAATGAATTGGTTAAGTAAAGTATATCAGCTTAACTATGTGAGCCATTTGCTTACTTAGTTGAGCTTTTCTGTTTTTAACTCATCATATAAAAAATTTATCTGGTTTTTCTCAACTTTTCAAGCCTGACCCCATTTTGCCCACAAAAAATAACGAGTCATACTCAGAGCATGACCCGAAATCTATTCTTCTATAAATTCAATTTAATCTTTAATTTGTCTAACATATCCTTAGTCATAGAATCTAAATTATATTTAGGATCCCAACCCCATTCAGCTCTAGCAGCTGAATCATCTAATGAATCTGGCCAAGAATTTGCTATGTTTTGCAATACTGAATTCACATCGTAATTCATTGTGAAATCAGGTATTATCTTTTTAATAGAACTATATATATCTTCTGGACAGAAGCTCATTGACGCTATGTTGAAAGCATTTCTGTGTATAAGCTTGCTAGGATCTGCTTCCATTAAGTTAACTATTGCATCTAAAGCATCTGGCATGTACATCATATCCATGTAAGTATTTTTATCAAGTGGACATGTGAACTTCTTCTCTTTTAATGCCTCATAATAAATATGAACTGCATAGTCAGTCGTTCCTCCACCTGGTAGAGTTTCGTATGATATTAGTCCTGGGAATCTTACCCCTCTTGTGTCTACTCCAAACCTTTTATAATAATAATCACATAAAAGTTCTCCAGCTACTTTTGTAACTCCATACATAGTGGTTGGTCTTTGAATTGTGTCTTGTGGTGTATTAACCTTTGGAGTATCAGGACCAAAAGCTGCTATTGAACTAGGTGTAAATACTCCGCACCCCTCTTCTCTAGCTACTTCTAAGATATTGAATAATCCACCCATATTTACATTGTATGCTGCTGATGGTTTATTTTCTCCCACTGCTGATAATATAGCTGCTAGGTGTACTACCCAATCAACGTTATGTTTTTTTACAGCTTGAAAAATCTGATTAGGATCTGTAACATCAACTTGCTCATATAATCCATGTGTAGTAACGTTTTCACTTCTACCACTAGCAATTACATTATTTTCTCCGTAAACATCTCTTAATTTAACAACTAGTTCTGATCCTATTTGACCCAAAGCACCTGTCACTAAAACTTTTTTCAAAAAAGACACCTCCTAAATTGTAAATACATTTCTTTAATACTAGTACAAATTTAGTCGTTTATATATTGCATATTCATTGTAATTTATTGTAGAAAAATTGTCAATCAATAATTACCAATAAATTTAATAAATTTACACTTTGTTAACAGAAATGCATGTTTTTTTGCCTAAAACCAAAACAAAGCCTAATAAACCAAGACTTTGTTAGTATACATAAATCTAATTTTATACACTTACCCTTAAAGATAAATGACATTGTCAATAACTCTAACTCGCAGAGTAAAGTGTTTTATTTATGCCTAACTCTATATTCTTTATTTCTCTATCAAAAGAATATAATAGATAGAAACATAAATCAAGTACAATAACACATTATTAAGAAAATAAAATATCTTATATTTTCTCTTTTGCAAGAATTTCTAAATCATAATAATTTGTTATATAGCTTTGAACTAAATTCGTTATCTTTTCAGTATTATGAATTGAAAGTTCTTCTTTTACACCATATACTTTCATGCCTGCTCTAGTTCCAGCTAGAACTCCTGCATATGTGTCTTCAAATACGATACACTCATCAGGCTTAACTTCTAGTGATGCTGCAACTTTAAGAAATACATCTGGATTTGGTTTTCCTTTGCCAGCTTCACAAGATGTTATTAATATATCAAAGTGATCTAATACATCATTAGATATTAGGACTGCTTGAGCAAGTTCTCTAGAATTACTTGTTCCTATCCCCATCTTTATACCGTTCTCTTTTAAATAGTTTATAAAATCTCTTGCACCTTCTCTTAATCTTACTTCATTACTATAATACTCAAGAGCTAATTTATTCCACTCTTCTTTTATTTCATCTACTGACTCTTCTAACCCAAATCTGTCTTTGAAATATACAGCTGTTTCAGTAAAACTCATTCCTTCAATATCATCAATTAAATCTGTTGGTATATCATGCAGCCTATCTTTTAAATACTTAAAATCTATACTTTTCCAAACCCACATTGAATCTACTAGTGTCCCATCTAAATCAAATATAACCGCTTTTATGTTTTTTAACATTTTTTCTCTCCTTTGTTTGCCTTATTTATACAAGCTCAATTATGTCATAAATTAATATTATGATAACACCTATTAAAATACTTATGTCAGCTATATTAAATATAGGTGCTTTTTTTATGTTGACTTTTATATATATAAAATCTACTACGTATCCAAGTCTTATTCTGTCTATCAAATTTCCGAGTGCTCCTCCAACCATAAATGCAAATCCAATTTTGAGCATATATTCATATGGCTCTAGATATATCCCAAGCAATATTAAAACTATAGTAGCTATGGTAGTTATAATGATTAAAAACTTCTTCTTGTTTTTAAAAAGCCCATATGCTCCACCATGGTTGTAAACCTTAACTAAATATAGTCTTCTAAAAAGATGTACTCTCTCGAATTGGTCTAATTTTATGTCCACTATATATTTAGATATTTGATCAATCATAAAAGATATTAATCCTATAACAAAATATAACATAATATCACCACCTTTAATCCCTTTATGTAATATAATATTATAGCTTATTATATTTTATTATTTATTGATATATTTATCAACTAATAAATAATATATTTAAAAAGCAAACGTCACACCTAAGTGTGACATTCACATAAATTTTTATTGTACCATATACATCTTATGCTTCAAAATATAAGGCGTATATATACTTGCTATTAATAATAAGTTTATTACAGCATATACAGTATATAATCTTATTGATGATGCTTTACCTTTCTCATACTTATATAGTAGTGTATAAATACCTGAGATTATTCCTATGACAAAACTAACAAGTATGAAATCATATCTGTAACCAAATATACTACTTAAACTAGAACTCATTAATTGAATAGACATATATAGTGTAATAGGTAATAACACAATCCACGTATCATTATCATATTCATGTTTCTTTATTAAATACCATATTAAAAAGAATACATATCCAACTAATATCCATATAACTCTAGATATTAATACAAAAAACATCATTATAAAGTTTTGCATAACTCTATATATTCTGCTTAATATAGTCTTCGTAGAATAGTTTTCTCCAAACATAACATTGGAACTTTTCATACAGAAGCTATTTCCTTTTATAACACCAACATATTGATTATCTTCATATGATGTTACAAAAGTACTGCTCATAATGTTATTTTCACCTTTGTATTCCCATACTACTTTATTGTTAAACAAACTTCCTTTTTTAAATTTTACAAGCATTCCGTAATTATATCCATTTTGTGTTAAGCCAGTTAGCATTGAATTTAAATAACCTTCTTTATCACTATACTTTGATATTTCTATATCTTTAATTTCTACCAATGCTCCATATCTATCGTGTACCTCTAGTTTTCTTGTTTTAGGTTTTTGTTTTGATTTCAAGCTAAATGTAGAGTACATTTTTATGCCCTGATTTTCATAAATAATATATCCGTAGTTTTCATCTATGCCAAACTTAAAACTATCAGGTAGTTTAATATTATCAAGCTCGTTGCTCAATACTTCTTTTCCGTTTTTATCTAATACTACATGTCTAATAATCCCCTTGCTAGATAGTAACACATGTACATTTTGATTTTTATCTGCACTAAATTTAGCTGTTTTTATACTATCATATGGTATCTTATATTCTTTATCGTTAACCTTGTAAATCAATTCATTATCATTATATGCTGTTATAAAGTTATCACCATTTACATTAAATACATCAAAATCCACGACATTATTAAATATTGCTTTAGTGTTAGAATCACTTTCTTTGTACAATTTGCTATCTTTAATGTTATACATATAACCATTCATAATTTTATAGCTAACATTTGAACCATCGTCAAGTCTTATTACATCATCAACAATATCTCCATAATGATCAAACTTTATCTTGTATATGCCTTTTTTGTTACTCAGTATTGCCGTTATCTCTTTATCTACATTAATGTCTATTATCTTTTCATAACCATCTTCAACTTCAACATTAGTATATAATGGCTGTATGTCTGCCCTTTCTTTTATCTCATCTTCCCAAAGATAATTGTTAAAAACAAAAATTGCAAACATGGTAATTAATACAGTTAAAGCAGTAAATATGCCTCTCTTAAGTATTTTTTCTTGTATATCTTTGTTTTTCTTAAGCTTTGATATAACTAATATTATTATGATAAATATAACTATTAATACAGCTACATATATTGGAACGTAGTTAGCTATTTCTATCTGCTTTTCACTCAAACATAATCTGTATAAATCATGAGTTTCTATTGCATATTGATTCATATATTCGATAGGAACTACACTAATTTTTTTAATCCTGTTTTTGTCTATATTGTTTATATCATCAGATTTAGTATGTATATTTTTCATGCCTGGGTCTATAAAAGATACCGCGTCAATATCGCATTCATTAAAACTATAATGATCACTACGGCGAGAAGTGTTATATACTTGGAATTCTATTTTATTTTCTTCTAATATTTTAACTAAATCTTTTACAAATTGATTAGGTTGTTTACCAAATGAACTATATTCAAGTGAAAGTTTAACATTTTCTTTAGTCCCAATCATATCTAGATTTAATATTCTATTATTTTCTGCTCTTCTAAATGGTTTTCTAGCATATTTCTTTGAACCCTGTAAACCCACTTCTTCTGAATCAAATGCTACAAATGCTACAGTTCTTTTAGGATTAGTCTTTGATATTAACCTAGCTAATTCCATAACCGTTGATATTCCTGAAGCATTATCTAATGCTCCACCAAACACAGTTCCATCTGGGTCAATTCCTATATGATCATAATGAGCTGTAATAGTTAACATATCTTTCTCTAGATATTTATCAGTACCTTCTATATACCCTATTACGTTTCTAGTTTCTATGTTTTCGTATTTCAAGTCAACAGCTACATCTAGTATATATCCTTTGTTGCTGTATTTTATTAATTCGTTATATGCTTTATTTGAAATTATTATATGTGCGAATTTATTGTTAGTACCAGAGTATTCCCCTAAAGCAACAGTTTTTCTGTTAGTAATATCATATTTACCCGGTGTAATAAAAGCTTTAACTCCTGTATCTAATAACTCTTTTCTAAAATTTTGATCATAACTCTTATTATATAGAACTATAGGTTTTCCTTTTGACTCACTAGCATTACTAATAATATTTATTATTCCACTTGCATTCCCTGATCCAGCGCAACCTGATGTTAACTCATAAAAATCTTCTCTATGTATATAGTCCTTGATAATGTTTCCTTTTTGATCCTTTACCCTTAATATTGGTGTGCTATTAAGCCTTGGTACTGTAGTCCTAAATTTTTGAAAATAAGTACCATTATCTCCACCTGGCTTAAGACCATATTTCTCAAACTGGTTAGCTATATATTCTCCTGCAAGTTTATCACCTTTAGATCCTGCTAACCTTCCTTCATATCTATCTGATGAAAGTTCTTTTATATGATCCATTACTTTATCTTCACTAAAATCATTTATCAAGACTGGATTATTGTTATCGTATGTAACATAAACTGTAGTTAAAATTAATATCATAATACAAACTATTATTATTCTTTTGCCTTTTAGCATATAAAGCCCCCTTTTTATTATAATTTATAATTATAACACATTTAATTGAATATTCACACAATTTAAGTCTAATATGTCATTAATTTAATTTTGTTTTTTCAATATTTTAACATTCTTTCTTCGCTTTATTAAAACTACTAACACTCGTCTTCTTTCATTATTAGAGTCATAAAAAAAGAGTTAAGTAAAATTAATATACATATGAAACCATGTAATTAATTTTATAACTCTTTTTTAATACTTTTAATTTTATATAATGTAACACTATGTACATCTATAGTAGGTATATTAACTTTATGTTAATCGCTACAAAACTGTACATAGCACAACTGATAATGCTTTACGATTTAGTTTTTAATATTTTATCATTTCATATCTTAACTTCAAAAACCAGCGGTAATGCATTTATGGTGTATGGCCTCTTATCAAACCCACTATAATAGGTTATTTTATTAAATCCTGCTTCATTTAATAAATTGATGATCTGCTTTTTCTTTACCGGTATTAAATCAACTCTACCTGTAAGAGTTTTGTTTTCTTCTTTTATATATAATTCTGTTTCAAATATTATTTTATCTGGAGTATATTTGTATCTTCTAATGAATTTTATTTTTGTGTTCTCTATCTTTGGCAGATACTGAATTTTTTCTTCTAATATTTTATCATAGTTTAATATCTGAAATTTAAACACTCCATCTTCTACTAATAATTTTTTAACTGAATTAAAGAAATTCAATATGCTATCAGTACTTTTTAAATGTACTAATGTATTTCCTAGACATGTGATCTGATCAAATTTATCGTCTTTGAAAAACTTTTCTATATCCATCATATTTAGGTGATAGAATTTAAGTTTTGAAATTTCTTTTTTCTTAGCAATATTTATCATTTTTTCATCTAAATCTATACCTATAACTTCGTATCCTTCCTTATTTAAAGCTAAAGCAAGCTCTCCTGTAGAACAACCAATATCCAATATCTTACCTTTTTTTTGGCTTAAAACAAAATCTAGTTTATCTTGTTTTAATGGGAATATATATTCATAGTATCTTGCTATTTC
Source organism: Abyssisolibacter sp. ZYX002 (assembly GCF_056892235.1). Lineage (NCBI taxonomy): Bacteria > Bacillati > Bacillota > Clostridia > Eubacteriales > Clostridiaceae > Abyssisolibacter > Abyssisolibacter sp. ZYX002. The sequence continues at coordinate 226,986 of NZ_JARMXH010000003.1, read as the reverse complement.
TTCATAGAAACTCATTTACTTTCACCTCTTTTTTATTAATTATACTATAAAATCGAACCCAATATTAAAGATTCTATCCTATTTAATTTTGAAACTTCTATTATTATTTTGTCGTTCTATGTTTTTTATTTAAAAAAAATAGAGTTATTTTTTACATTAATTTAACAATATACCATAACAGCCTTTTATAAGGTATAATATACATATATTTAAAAATAAAGAAATATCTAATATGCTTCAAACTTATTATTTACATTATTAAAACCAATTTAAAAAAATTTTGACATCATGAGAAAATAATATTATATTTAGTATATAATGTTCAATTTATTTTTTCCAATTTATCAGCACACTAATTACACTATAGAATGGAGGTTATACTTATCAAAACATCTACTAAAAAAATACTAAGAACTTTACCGTTTATATTTGTATCAATTATAGTTATTTTTATCTATCACATGTACTCAACATATTATAGCTTAGAGTCAATCTATAAAAATAATGCTATTATAGTTATATCTCAAAGCTTAGACCAATCAAATAAGTCAGTTACACTTGATCTTAACGACAGCAAAAAGTTTGTTTCTCTTCTAAAGATAGATGATTGGAAAAAAATTAAGCACAAAACAGATGAAGTTCCTAAATTATATTTTCATGCTAAGAACCACGGTAATACCGATTTGGGTATTCTAGATAATGGTATATTAAAATATAAAGATAATAAATACTTTCAAATGCCTATTGACTCATACAATGAATTGATGAAGTTCTTAAATACCTTAAATAAGTTATAGACACGTTCTTATTTTGGTGTTATACTATAAACAATTGAATAATATTTCGGAAGGTTCACATTAGATGTGATTAAAAGGGAAGTCAAGTGTAATTCTTGCACAGCCCCCGCTGCCGTAACTGTTTGTTTAATATCAATATGCCACTGAATATTTCGGGAAGGCGATATTAAGCAATAAACAGGAGTCGGAAGACCTGCCTTTTAGAGATTATTATATTCAAACTTCGGTGGGAAGTTAGAGTATTAGTTGTAACTAGTACGCTATGAAACCGCCTTTTATGGCGGTTTTAGTCTGTAGACAAAAGTCCAGTGATGTTAAAATTTCTGTTGCTCACTTTACCTCTAAGTAAGCTCCGCTACTCAATTTTAACACGCCTTGAACTCGAACTCTTACTACAGTCTGTATCTTGATGAATACAAATATCTTAACTTCCTATCACATACTAATTTGAAAGGAAGTGTTTTTATGTCAAAATGTATAACAGTTATATTTATTATACTATTATCATTTATTGTTTTAATAGGTTGTACAAATTCTCAAATTATAAGCAAGAATGTGCAGAACAGTAAAAGAGCAGTTCTAGTAATAAGTTTTGGTACAAGTCATAATGAAACTAGAAAATTAACTATTGAGGCTACGGAAAATAAGATAGCCAAAGCTTTTCCTGGATATGATCTTAAAAGAGCCTTTACTTCTGAGTTCATAATTAAAAAGCTAAAGAAAAGAGATAATCTAGAAATAGACAATGTAAAAGAAGCACTAGACAAACTAGTTAAAAATGGCTATAGTGAAGTGATAATTCAGCCATTACATATTATGAATGGCTCTGAATATCACGATACTTTAAAAATAGTTGGCGAATATAAAGATAAGTTTAAAAAAGTTAATTTTGGAAATCCACTTTTAACTTCTCCTGATGATTATATAAATTTGGTTGATGCACTATCAACAGAAATGCCCAATTTAAAAGAGAATGAAGCATTGTTTTTTATGGGACATGGTACTCACCATTTTTCAAATTCAGCTTATGCATGTCTTGATTATACATTCAAATACAAAGGTCATGAAAATGTTTACGTAGGAACTGTGGAAGGTTTCCCTACATTAGATACTATATTAAAAATAACCAAAAATAAAGGCTATAAAAAAGTTTATTTGATGCCTTTAATGTTAGTTGCTGGCGACCATGCAACTAATGATATGGCTGGAAAAGATGATGATTCTTGGCGTAGTATACTCGAAAGTAAAGGATATGCTGTAGAGCCAATATTAAAAGGGTTAGGTCAAATAGAGTCAGTACAAGAACTTTACGTCAATCATTTAAAAGAGTCTTTGAAAAAAGAAAAACGTGAAGATTAATTCGCCAAACACCAAAAAGTATAGACATAATAAAAAAGAAAGTTACGACTGAATTTTTTTCATGTTTACAACAATAAGGGGTATCTTATAAGATACCCCTTATTTGCTAATCCAACTCTTTTTCTAATATCTGGACACACTCTTTTATCAATGCAAATACTTTATCATCATTTTCCTTTATGACTCTAAGGTTCGTAATAACATTCTCACACATTCCCCATTCTAGTAAATCATAGAGTTTACTTGACCAGTCTCTACACATATTAAGCGCTATTATCTGATAACATATATCATGTGTTTGCCAATAAATTTCTCTTATTTTTTTAAACCGTTTTTGTAGTTTTTTATTATCTACCATATTATATATCACACGATTAAAAGCCTCAGCAAATTGATGTGAGTTAAACGTATACCACATAGTTTCACTAACCAATTTAAACCTTCTTTTTATTTCTTTTATATCTGCATTTTTTAGATTTTTCCAGTAATTAAAAGTATCTATATATTCATCCCATATTTTATTAGCGCAGTTGTATTCCATTATTCTTCTCTAAGATGAACTGACAGGCATATCAAAATGAGGTGTGCACTAGTTTAGTACACACCTCATTTTGATAAATTACTTATTTAATACTACCTATCTTAAATTCTAGCCTACCCATTGAGCCACTTGCAACTTCATATTTGTTAAATACAAACATAATATCTCCATCTTTATTTATGTAGAATGGACGATTATCATCAATTTTCATATCCTTTACATAGTCTGTATCATATTTAATTTGACTGTAATCCTTATTCTTTATTTTTTCTTCTATAGATTTAATAGTAGCCTCTATATGCTTTTTCTCTTGATCGCTTTTGCTTTGTTTAAGCGCTTCTTTAGAATATTTCAAGCTTTCCTTCATTTTTCTTTCTTCATCTTCATTTGAATTCATAAGTCTGTTCATTTCTTTGATGATGTTATCTTTTACGTCTACAAAATCATCCTTTAATATATCTTTAAGAGTTAGTACTTTTCCAGTGCTTACATCTATATTGTAATAATTAACCTCATCATATGCTGGAGCTAATGTTTGATATTTATATATATCAAATGAGATCAACTTATCAGTAATATAATGCTTATTATATCCAATTTTTGTTTCAACTTTTTTGTAGTCCTCTTCTTTACCACCAGTTTCTAGGTAAGCTTCTTTATATTCTTTATCTAGTTGCTCTTGCTCTTTTACCATCTCTTCAACTTTTACTTTTATCATTTTGTTGATTTTTCCCTCTATTTCTTTGTTACTTACATCAGCAACCTCTGGTATCTTAACACTACCTTTAGAAGCCTCATTGTCTATGTTATATTCTCTAAACGTAATCACTTTAGCGATACTACTAAGTATAGGTATTTTACTAACTGCTTGTGCAACCTCAGCACTAGCATTTACTGATATTCCAAGAGCTACTATTAATGATGCTGCCGTTAAACCTATTGTTTTAGCACACCCTTTTACACTATTTTTCTTTCTTTTATTATTCATTGATATAACCCTCCCATTTTTACCTTTTTTTAATGCTTCATGAACTACTTCATCTAGCTTATCAGGCACTTTGATATTATCATATATTTCGTTTAGTTTTTTTAGCTTTTCCTCCATGCTAATAACCTCCCATATATTGTTTTAACTGTTGTATCCCTCTTCTCAACCTGGTTTTGACTGTGTTAGGATTCAATTGCAATATATCTGATATTTGCTGTATTTTCATCTGTCTTAGATATTTTAAAATGACAATTGATTTATAATTAGTGGACAGTTTATCAATAGCATGATATAAATCCATGATTTCATCTTTATCTATTTCAGTAGACTCTGTTATTTCCACAATTTCCGTGTTATATACTATTTTTTTCTTTTTTCTTAACGCCATTAAGCTTTCATTTATAAGTATCCTATAAAACCAAGTTTTCATAAATTTCTCGTCATTTAATTTATGAAGAGATCTTAATCCTTTGTAAACTGCTTCACTCATAATATCTAATGCGTCATGTTCGTTTTTAACGTGGCTATAAGCTAATCTATAAAATTCTTCTTTGTTTTGTTCTATCATTGTTACATATTTTTCTTCCAGCTGGTTGAACACTTTATTAGCTCCTTTCTCCAATTAGATGTAGTATGTAAGAAAAAAGTTTCACTAAGCCTTAATTACTTTTGTATTTTATCATAAACTATTACTAATACTCTCTTGCAATAATTACTTATTGTTCAATCATTTGGTTGATTTGCTATTATGCCTAAACAATTATACGAAAACATACTAGTCGCAAATCTATAACCTAAATAATTCTGCTTAATTACATTACAAAGACTTATTTTAACTTTCTAACACCTTATTAGATGTGGCACTAAACTAAATAGTTTCAAATTATTTAATTTTTTAATATTTAAATTGTTTCCATAGCACTTCATCAATACCTAAAATATAAGTAATTGAATATTTTAACTAAAAAAATCATAAAATCTTTATTATACTGAAGGTTTTATCAGAGCTTTTAACTAAGCTATATAATGAAAGGAGATTTTGTCATGAATTCTTATAAATTTTCAAGTAAACTTTTTATAATTATTATGGTAATGTTTATTTCTATATCATCAGCTAGCTGTATAGAGGAACCTGTTAGTGGAGAAAGTAATACTCTAATTTTTTCTGAATACCTTGAAGGTAGTGGATATAACAAGGCTCTAGAGCTGTATAACCCTACTGACCAACCTGTTGACTTATCAGAATATAAAATTGTTAAATATGTAAACAAAAACGAAAACAATAAACAAGAATTATCATTAAGTGGTAAACTACCAAACTACAAAACATATGTAATTGTAAACAAAGATGCTACAAGTGAATTAAAAGAAAAGGGTAACATCAATAATGATACTACCATAACAACCTTTAATGGTGATGATATGCTAGAATTAGTCAAAAACAATGAAGTTGTAGACAGAATATGGTTTACTGAAAAGAAAGACGGAGCAAATATTAAAATAATGAGAAAAGCACATATTACAAAAGGTAATATTGAAAAGATATCTCCATCTGATGAATGGATTTTTTCAAATAATATAGATGACTTTTCTACTCTTGGTGTTTTTAGTAATAATGAGCCACCTACTACACAATTAAGAATTCATGATATTCAAGGTGCAAGTCATTTCTCACCTATAAAAAACAAAAATGTATCTGATATTGAGGGTGTTGTTACTGCCATACTATATAAATACAAAAAGAACTCATCAGGTGAATTTTATAGGGTCTTTGATGGTTTCACTATTCAAGAAAGAGACGAATTTATTGACAATGACATAAAAACATCTGAAGGAATATTAATACTACCACTGAAAACCCCTAGCTCTAAATATGATTATAAAAAACCTGATTTTATAGATGTAGGAGATCTTATTAAAGTCTCAGGTAAAGTGATAGAATCAGGTTATCCGGGAGAATTAAAGCAGACTTCAATATTAGTTCAAACAGAATCTAACATTAAAGAAATATCAAGCAATAACTCGCTTCCTAGCCCAGTAATTATAGGTACTGGTAAAGGTAAAAGAATGGTTTCTACTTCAATAATTTATAGTGAAGATGAATCTGTAGCTTTTGATGATGCAAATTTTAATCCTGAGACTGATGCAATGGATTTTTATGAGTCTCTTGAAGGTATGCTAATACAAATAAACAGACCTCACATAATAGGTGCTAATGAAAAATTCGGTGAAGTTTATGTATTAGCCGATAATGGTATAGCGTCAACTAGCAAACTAAACTCCTATGGAGGTATTAAAACCACTAAAAATAACAAAAACCCTGAAATCTTTATCATAGGTGAAAATGTATATCCTATCACAGAGCCAAAAGGTAATAAAACTACTACTGGTTTTATTGACAAATCATTTATGCCCAAAACAGGTGATAAATTTGATTCTTCTATCACTGCTGTTGTTAGTTATGCATTTGGTACTTACAAAGTATATAATATAAACCATTTGCCGAAATTAGTGGATTGTGGATTAGTTCAACCTAGTGCTAAAATAGTACCTGATTACAATAAACTAACTATAGCATCTTTCAATATTGAAAACTTTAATAAAAATGTTGGTGAAGAAAAAATAGAAAGATTAGCTAGAGCGATAATATGTAATTTAAAAGCACCAGACATTATAGGAGTAGTTGAAGTTCAAGATAATAATGGCCCTATAGATGATGGTACAACCGATGCCAGCCAGTCTTATAAAGCTCTAATAAATAAGATTGCTCAGCTGTCTCCTAAAGGAAAAAAATACAACTATAAATTTACCGATATTGCCCCTGAAAATGATAAAGATGGTGGCCAGCCAGGAAGTAATATCAGAGTAGGATTTTTATATAGAACTGATAGAGTTATCTTAGTTGGAAATGAAAGTAATAAAGGCACTTTCTCAGACAAAGGTATATATACTAATGGCCATTTGAACAAAAATCCAGTTAGGATAGACCCTCAAAACACAGCATTTTATGGGACTAGAAAATCATTAGCTACAGAGTTTCAATTTAAAGGACAACAAATCATAGTCATAAATAATCACTTTTCTTCAAAAAGAGGAGGGAAAGGTATCTTTACTGTTTACAGTGAAGCAGAAAGAAAGCAAAAAGATAATACTACAAAACGTGTAGAACAAGCAACTGCTGTTCGTGATTTTGTAAAAACTATTCCGAATAATGAAAGAACTACTGTTGTAGTACTTGGTGATATGAATGATTACGAATACAGTGATCCTATTGTAGTATTAGAGGATAATGGGAATATGAATAATCTATTTAAAGATATAAGTGTTAATGAAAGGTTTACCTATATACATGGAGGAAGCTCTCAGGTGCTTGATAATGTACTCATAAACTCTCGTTTTGCTAATAAAACTACTATCAATCCAGTTAATATGAACTCTATGTTTGTTGAAGCAGACGGTAGATGCTCTGATCATGATCCTGTTTTGATTCAGATAGATTTTACTAAAAATTGATTATATTTAAAACAGCTATTTGGGTTATACTTAAATAGCTGTTTTATAAATAGTATTATTAATGTCAATCTGTCTGATTCTAAATTCTATATTTTTACTATGTTTCTTTTATCTAACTCAATACCCTCAAATTCTTTTAATTTTTCATTAGAAACTATATCAACAACATTTGAGGCTTTGCTAAATTTATTTAAGGCGGGCTTAACTTTTCTCTGCTCCAATATACATGCCTTACCACCTATACATCCACCTTCACACATCATACCTTCAATAAAGTTCCCTTGTAATTTGCCCATTTTTGCTAGTGTCAAACATTTCTTTATTTCCGCTTGTCCACTTACTTTGACAGGCTCAAACTGTACATCTTTATCTCCTTGTTCTATAACATTTTGTATTGCCTGTGATAGACCTCCGCTTTGAGCAAAATTTCTTCCATACTGTGATGCATCATTTGCCTTTGTAGCTTCGCATTCTTTTACATCAACATCATACGCAGACAACAATGCTGTCAGTTCTTCAAACGTAAGTACATAATCAACATCTTTTGCGTCTTGCATTTTCATCTCTTCTTTCTTAGCTGTACAAGGTCCAATAAAAACAACTGTTGCGTCGCTATGCTCTTTTTTTATAAACCTTGCTGTAGCTATCATAGGCGATACTGTATGGGATATCTTTGATATCTCACTTGGAAACTTTTCTCTTATATATGATACAAACGCTGGGCAACATGAACTAGTCATATACTTGTCTCCATTTTCCAATCTCTCTATTAGTTCGTTTGCTTCATGTATTGTAACTATATCCGCTCCTAACGCTGCTTCAATTATATCAGTAAATCCTACTTTTTTTAGTGCTGCTTTGACCTGCCCTAAAGAAACACCAGCACCATATTGCCCAATAATAGATGGTGCAATTATAGCAAATAGTTTATCACCTTTCTCTATACCTTTGACAACTGATGCAATATAACTTCTATCTGATATTGCTCCAAAAGGACATCCTTCCATACAAGCTCCACAGTTTATACATTTTGTGTTATCTATTGTTGCTGTTCTATCACTGTCTACAGCTATTGCATCCACGGGACACACCTTTTTACAAGGTCTCATAACTTCTGATACTGCATTATAAGGACATACATCTTTACATCTACCACATTCTTTGCATAGCTCTTGGTTTATGTATGCTCTACCATTTAATCTCGTTATTGCATTTACCGGACATACTTCTACACATTTATGTTGAATGCATCCTCTACATACTTCTGTTATTGTATATTTATTTATTGGACATCTATCGCAAGCAGCTTCTATTATATACATTATTTCATCATCATGCTCTGGCTGTATTAGCTCTTGTGCATAATCGCCATTTGGAATATATCCTGATGCTATCTTTGCTCTTTCTTTTAATATTGCTCTTTCATGATAAACACAACACCTATATAATGGCTTTTTCCCAGGTATTATATCATATGATAGCTTTCTAAATTCATCATTGTTTAATCTATTTTCTTTTGCTAAATTAGCAATTTTTTCCAAAACCTGAAATTTGAGCTTTTTTAGTTCTGTCTCAAAATTATACATTCATTTCGCTCCCTTCTTATAACTTATATGTTAAATTAATATATAATAAATGTTTTGTGTATACAATGTACTCTATGTATATTATAATAGTTTTTATAAATTGTCAAAGCATTTACAATAAAAAAATAGCATTCGTTTACTGTAGAGAATTTAGAGATTGAATAACCCCTATGTAATGATAGAATTGTCTTGCTTCATTATATCATATTTTAAACTAACATCTATATATTTAACTCTTTTTGTTTTATAAAGTTTTCAAAAATCTAGCCTTATTAGGATTTTTCACACCTTTTATTTATCTACCACCCGTACTGACTATTATATATTTTTTCATACTTTTATTAAAGTTCCTTTACACTAACCAGTAAAAAGATAATCACAATAATAAAGGCATTTCTCACGCTCCACTGAGAAATGCCTCGTAATCTTTAATTATTGCCAAACATCTAAATCTATCTCAGGCTCCATATCCATAACAACATTTGAAGCTTTAGCATCTTGAAGTTCATCCTTCATTACAGACGCTGCAGTTGTATCTAATTTATATGAAGGTGCTGTTAGCTCTCCTGCAAAATAAACATCCATTGTAACCATAACATCTTCGTTTGGAAGTATTTCTGGTAAATCAACTGTTACTAAAAATTTACCATTACCTAACATTCTCATCTCATACTCAAACTCTTCTGGTGTAATAGTTATTTGTGATAATATCATTCCAGGAGGAATTGTACTCTCAATAAATACTTGCGCTTTATCAGCTGTTACAAAACCTTCGTTTTTAGTTAATACAGCTACTTTGTTAGTTAAAGCTCCATTTCTTGCCATTGGTCTTGAATAAAATAAAGCCATTGTTAAAGGATTTTTCATACCAATCATATTAATACCTACTCCTTAATTAATCATCAATTTAATTAGGGCTTGTTTTCCTTTGTCCCACTAATATAATATGACATAACTTTTATTTTGACATCCTCTATACTAAAAATACATAAAAAAGGCCGTCTATCAGACAACCTTGTGTTTTTTAGTAATTCCAGTATATTGGATTAATCTATTTCTGGTTTCATAACCATAACTACTTCTGCAGCTTTTGAATCTTTTACTTCATCATCCATAGTAAGATATACTGTACTATCTATTGTATAATTTGGATTCATCAAATCACCTGCATAATATATGCAAGCATTCACTATCATAGAAGAATTTGGAGCCATCTTAGGTAAATCTACTGTTATTTCCATGAAGCCGTCTTCTAGCATCTCTATTAGTTGATTTAATTCCTGTATAATTGTCACCTCTGACAACATTAGACCAGCAGGAATATTTGTCATCATAATCAATTGAGCATCCTCTATTGTTTGAAAGCTAGCATTTTTTATTTGCATAAATATTTCATTTGACAAAGCCGCATCTTTTACCATTGGTTTAACTTGAAAAGCTTCAAACTCCATATTTTGAGTTAAATTATTACTATTCATTTCTGTCATTTCATAATCTCCTTATAACTATATTTTTAGGAATTTTTAAAAAGTTTTCTCATTAATATAATATGAAAATAGTAGTTTATTGCTAATATTTAATTAATAGAGCTAGATAATTCTATACTTTTCATGCTCCAAAATTTTTGTATCTGGAGTTGTTAATATCTTTTCTTGTGTAGATTTTGCATCATATAGCTCGCCATTAAGCATCAAATAAACACTTGAATCCAAAATATATTCTGGTGAACTTAATTCTCCTGCATAATATACATGTATTACTATTGTTTCATCCTCACTTGGTTTCATTTTTAGTATTTTTGTTTGAATCAAAGCCTTTCCATCTGATAATATCTTTAATTTATTATCTATTTCTGTATTTATATCAACCTGTGCTAGTGCTAATCCATGAGGTATAGTAAATGTAATAAATACCTCTACATTTTCTATTGATGTATAGCTTGTATTTAAAACTACCACTTTTATTTTTTTACTCAAAGTCCCGTTTTTTAACATTATTCTTGTATAATAATTATCCATTTTTACACAGCTTCTCAATTCTGTATTGCTGTATAACATCCCTATTACCCCTTACTATCGTATTATTATATATTATGTTATAGTAACAAAAAAGGGACTGCACTTTTTTGTGCATCCCATATACAATATAGTTTTTTGATTAAAATGCTGTATCAACTATGCCTTTAGTTTTTAGCTTTTGCTCACGTGGAACACAAGTTACTCTGTGTATTCATTGTGTGACTTTAACAATTCCTCTATCTCTTTTAATAAATCAGTTCTAATTCCTTTTTCTTAAAGGCGCTGCTCATTGAATTTTAAGAAAGTATTAAGCTTTTTCATATTCATTAGATTTACTATCATATGAGTCATTTATATTTATTTTACTAATTACATGCAAAAATGCATGACTAATTGAACTCATATGATCTGCTCCATCAGATTTATCCACCTCAATAAATTGTGTATTCTTTAAATACTTTAGCATTTCTTTAGCGCCATTTATTGGTACCATCTCATCTACTTTCCCATGATAATATATTACAGATTGTTCAATATCTTCAAAAGGAACACCCCAATCTATAATCTGTAATCTGCTCTCCATTGCCATTCCAAAACAATCTTGCTTGATATTTTCATTCAGTGTTTTGTTAATATAAGGCTCACCATGCGATGCAAGCTCTTGTTTCAAGTGGTCTAGATATGCTACATACTTGGATTGAATATCCTCTATTGAGTTTTCTAGAAAAGACATATATTCCACCTGTGCTTCTTCTGAGTAATGCTTAAAAATTGATTCTTTATAAACCGAAGGTACACCTCCTAATATAAAAACTCTTTCAACTATCTCCCCTAAAGCATAAGCAGTTGCATAAGCATAGGGAGCTCCTGCTGAACAGCCAATAATATCGCATTTGTCTATATTTAATTGAGTAGCTATTGTTTTAGCTATATCTGCGAAATCAGCAACACTATTCATCTGTATCTTTGATGAAGAACCATACCCTAAGCGCTCTATCGCTATTAAAGTTATCTCTCTCTCTTCTATAGCTTTAATCCACTCATTACTAAGATATCCCCCACCTATTATTCCATGAAAGAACAATATCTTGTGTTCGCCTGATCCATGAACTATATAACTTAATTTTTTCCCATCTTTTAAATCGATATATCTTTTATTATTCATTACTAAGCCTCCTTATTCTTTTTAATAAACTCCATATCCTTTACCTCAGACCCATGATATAACTTTAATATAGGGTCATCACAGAGTTCTTTAATTAATGGTATAAGCTCTTTATCTGTTCCAAAAGTTATGCTAGAAATCCCCTCAATACCATTGGGATGAATGAAATTAAATGGTTTTGGATCAATATTAAAATAAGTCATTAGAAAAGGTATTTTCAAATTATAAGGAAATGCTACCTTGAATTTAAGTAAATTACCCTTGGTATCCATCCGTTTACTATTCATCTTAAAATATTTGTGCTTGTATTTTTTGAGTATCGCTAGTTCATCATCTAAATTATCTTTATAGTTTTCTATAGCCACTCCTATAAGCCCTTCACCTGCATTTTCCCAATATTCAATTTGATTAACTAAGGCACTTTTTCCAAGTAATTTTAAAATCTTCTTAACTATATTTGGCATTCCAGAGTTTTGAAAAAGTTCTATATATGGTCCATTTGTGAAATATATAAGAGCATTATAGGGATTTTTCTCTTTTCCATATTCGACCACAAACCCTTTATCTCTCCATTCCTCTACTGCTTTATCTAATTCATTAACTTTGTACAAAATATGACTTACCTTCATATCCTATCCCCCTTTATTGATATTGACTATCGTTATCATAATTATAATACAAACCTTATACTCTTTGTCAATAGTGATAAAAAAATAGTTTACCAGATTATGTGACTTATAACACCCCATCTCAATATAAATGTAGAAGTCACATCAATACATTTTGTTGGCTTACTAGATGGATTACTTCTTTTCAGTGCAATTACAAAGTATATGAGCAAATTATTCCAATAATTTTATAATTGTATCAAATTACAAACTAACCTAAATCTTACTGTGTTTATTTGTCATGGAACCCTCGTTCTATTAATGCAGTAAGAAGGAACTATATTAATACCAAAAAATTATTATTAATCACTTATAATTTTAGCTTGATGTACTAAATCTAGTAATACACAAACAAAACCTTATAGTTTTGAGTCAATAATAGAAAAATTTCAAACTAAATTGATTTAAGTAGTATGAAAATATAAATAAAAAAAATTGATGATACTCATTTTCTTATTGGATATAAAAATACTAATGTATTAATGTAAAAAGTATTATTGATAATATGTAAGATGACGATAGCAATTTACACTTCTTGTGTGAGATGGAACAAACATTATTACTTGTTTGAGAGAATTCTCTAAAGATATAAGGTTAATCTTAATTTAGGAAAATTATCTAAAGAAATGGTTTATGATAGTACCAAAAGCTATATTTATAGAGCTATTGGCTATTTAACAAATGAAACTTTGTTATCATCTATGGAACACACTGAAAATTCTATTACAACCATTTTGACAAAACAGACAATATTATTATTATGAAGTGGGGTTTTATATCCTCATATCCAACTGTTTCAAAAGAAAATAGTATTTAAAGCATTGATATTTACTAGAACTTTATATTTACCATGTGCTATTATACAGTATTAATATATTTTTTGTATAACTTTATATGGTATTTATAAATATGAGTAAATATAATTGTTGTATACTTTATTGTGTCAGATATATAATAATATCATATTAGTATATTGGAGGATTTATGGATGCAAGAGAATACACTACATTTGGAATTATAATAGATTGTACAACTCTAGAGGTAGTAGATAAAAAAGAATACATAGCTATATCTCCAGAAGAAGAGACAATATTTATATATGGGTATTCTAAAAATAATGGACAACCTGAATTATTGCATATAGAATCTGATGAAGAGTATGCTAAAGTATCAGAGGCTTTTATGCAATTATGCGATGAAGATGAAGATTTACACGAAGACGATACACATGAAGAAAAATAAGGAGAATTAAAGATAATACAATGTAGTTTGTAGATGGTAAAAACTAGAGTCATTTCTTTTATACACATTAGTTAATTTGTGATAAAATGAGTATAGTTTTATAATATTTCTAAAGTTTAAATTGAATGGATACAAAACTGTTCATTATATAATATAGAAAAGGATGATATATACATGCCTTCAAATGAAATGGCCAAATTGATACAAGAACGACAAAATAAATCTAATAAAAAGAAAAATCAATTCTTTTATGGAATATTATTCATATTAATTTCCATAATCATTTTTATATTCTTATTAAAGAAAGATAATACTATGGCGATATGTTGGATTATTGGAGTATGTTTTGGTATCGTACTAAGATATTCAAGATTTTGTTTTACAGCAATATTTAGAGACCCTATAATCACTGGTGATACTAGACTTATGAGAGGATTGATATTGGCATTAATAGTCACAACATTAGGTTTTACTTTTATACAAGGAGAATATCTTTCTAATAATACAATAAATTATAATACAATACCTGGAGAAGTAAGTTCTGTAGGACCACATGTAATTTTAGGGGCAATAATATTTGGCATAGGTATGGTGATAGCTGGAGGGTGTGCTTCAGGAGTGCTTATGAGAATAGGTGAAGGACATTTACTACAGATAGTTGTATTAGTAGGATTTATAATAGGTGCATTATTGGGAGCTAGAGACTATTCTTTTTGGCATAAGATTACTAAAAATTTATCTAAAGTCATATATTTTAGTGAGTATTTAGATTATAGAGTAGTTACAGTAATTCAAATATTTGTGCTTGTTATTCTATACAGGTATGCAATATACTATGAGAAAAAACGATTCAAAAACTATATGTTCTAAAAAATATTAGGATGAAGAATTTAAATGAAATATATTAAGTTATAAAATAAAGAAAAAGAGAGAGATTGATATGGCAATAAGAGAATTAGATTGTATGTGTGAAGCATGTCCAGTACCAATAATTAAATCTATTAAAGAGCTGAAAGCTATGGATACTGGTGATATTTTAATAGTAAAAACTGATCATAGTTGTGTGGGAATAAGTCTGAAGGAATGGGCTGAAAAAAAAGACTATTCAGTAGAGGTAATAGAAACAGAAAATGGAGAATGGAATGTTTTTATAGAAAAAAAGTAGGTGAATTAATGAAGAAATGGCTTAAAAAGCCTTGGCCTTTTTGGGTTGGAGGTATTTTATTGGGGGCTTTAAATGTAACACTTTTAGCTCTTAGTGGTATCAGCTGGCAGATAACAAGTGGTTTTTTATTATGGGGAGTTGGAATATTACAGTGGTTAGGTTTTGATCCTATTAGTTACGAATATTTTAATTATTTTCATCATTATTATGACCCTATACTACAGAGTGGAAATGTAATGCTTAATAAATATACAATCATGAACATAGGAGTTATAGTAGGTTCTTTAGTAGCAACATTGCTAGCATCTGAATTTAAAATAAGACGAGTTAAAAATAAGAAGCAACTTTTTTTTGGATTAATAGGTGGTATATTAATGGGCTATGGAACAAGATTAGCATTAGGATGTAATATAGGCACATTATTTAGTGGAATACCTTCATTTTCATTACATGGATGGGTGTTTGCGTTGTTTTTATTTGTAGGAGCGTGGATAGGATGTAAGATACTTATTAAATATCTAGCATAGGGCATTATTATTAACAAAAGCCCCTTTTGCTAGATATTATAAAATCAACAAATTTCTTTTCGAAATCAGTAAGTGTATAATTTTTTCTATATGCAATATAGTAATTAAACGAAATGTTTAAACCTATAACGTCTACTTCTTGAATTGTTTTAGCTTTTAATTCATGTTGTATAGCAAGTTTTGGTAACAAAGAGTGTCCTTTTCCTGATATTACTGAAGATTTAATAGCTTCAAGAGAATTTAAATCATACAAAATATTCAAACTATCTGTTGATATGTTTTTATCTTTTAAAGCATCCTCAATTAAATACCTAGTGCCAGAATTTTTTTCTCTTAAGATTAGAGGAATTTTTTTTAGCTCATTTATTGTAATACTTTGATTTTCATCTGACTCATATTTCTTTACGAGTACAATGTTATCAGAAATAATTTTTAAGGTGCTAATATCTTTATATTCATGCCCGTACTGTATAATACCAATATTAATTGTATGATCTCTAAGTTTTTCAATAACACAATCTGAATTACAAATATCCATGTTAATATCAATTTCTTCGTTGAGTTTCTTATAAGTATATACACTACAAGGTAGTGCATATTCTCCAACACTTTTGCAAGAACAAATATTAAGCATTGGTCTTGATTGTTGAAGATTTTTTAAATCTCGTTCTATATTTCCTTGTATAGATAAAATTGTATTAGCATAATCAAATACTACCTTACCCTCTTCAGTCAACTTTACACCTTTATTACTTCTTATTAAAAGTTTTGCTTCAAGTTCTTTTTCTAAGTTTTGTAGTTGAAGGCTCAGACCGGGTTGAGTCATGTGTAGTTGCTTTGCAGCTTTAGAAATGCTATTGCAATTTACAGTAGTGTAAAATGATTGTAGATACTCAAGATTCACATTATCACATCCCCATTAAAAACTGTATTTATACCTAATTATTCATAGAGGGTTGAAAATTTATGCATTTTTAAATCTATGATATTTGAGGTTAAAAGTATCTAAATAATAAAAATAAATCAAATATTTATAGTAAATAAAGTTAGTATCTCTTCGTTTTGTCTAGTATGTAAATTAAACGTCCTATTATTTAGTATATCCAAATAGAGATAGTATTTATATGAAATTGACAAAGTTAAGAATTAATCTAAAACTTAATTAATAATCTGTCCATATGATTTTCACAGTTATATTATCTAAAAATTTATATATTATGTGTTTATTTTTTGTCATTCAAAACTATTTAGATTAAATTGTAAATTTAATATAGATCAAATAAAAAGAAATATAACATTATTATACATTAGAAGAACAATAAGTGCAAACAATACTTCTATTCAAGATATATACTCATCTAATCAATGTAAAATTAATGAAATAAATAACTATAATTATGTATCATAACAAATGCTTATAGTACATAACTTATATTTATTATGAAAATATGTAATTGTAGATTATAATTGAATTGAGATAAAATTAACAAAGATTTTACGAGAGACATAAGGAGCGATAGATATAAAAAATATAATAAGCAAAATTATTTACACACTTAATGGGTACTTGTGGGATGTGTTTTTACCCATAGTAATCTTAGCAGGAATTTTTATAATATATAGAACATTTGAATATAGAAATAAAATAAGCAAAGCAGACAAAAACAGATGGTATTGGTCGAAAATAAGAAATTCTATTGCTATATCTCTTTCTTCAAAAATAGGTACAGGAGCAATAATAGGTGTTTTAGCAGCAATGTTTAAAATGTCCAATAACGGTGTTGGTGGTGAAAGTATAGTATTATGGATTTTGTTAGGAATGTTAATTTTAGTTCCTATTACTTATTGTGAAGTGCTTTTTTCGAGAATAACAAAAAGAAAACCTAGAGAATTTATAAGCTATAATTTAAATGAAAAATCTGGATATGTTTATTCAGTAAGTCTAGTTGTATTATATACATTTGGTTTTGTAGGATTTCAACTTACAGGGATACAAAGTGTAATTAAAAATATAGCAAAAGTTAGTTTGGATTATGAATTTACTAATACTAGTTCAGCACTATATATTGTTTTGCCACTTATAATAGTTGTTAGTTTGATAGTAATAACTAAAAATCATGAATTATTCATAAAGACACTAGCATCAATGATAGGGCTTGTCATAGCATCATATGTGCTGTTATTTATAGTATTTGTAATTAAAACTAATGATTTTATCCCAAAATATTTTTCATTGATATGGAAAGACTTCATTACATTAAGAAGAGCTGCTGTTGGATTGCCTATAGGTATTGTAATAGGTTTTCAAAGAATTATACAAATTAGTGAAACTGCATTAGGAACAAGCGCGTTAGCAAGTGCTGATGGATATAATTCACCTAGAAGAGAGGCAGCAATACAGATACTATCAACCATAATAACAATATTTATAGCTGTAATTATTACATCTTACATATTTACTTATGGTAAATATAATCTGACTGGTGTAAATTTAAGTGTAAATGGTTTTGAGAGGATATCGGGTTATTTTAAAAGTGTAAAAGAAGTAACAGGGTATATCGGAGAATTAGTGATAATGTTTTTCTTTATAATATCAGGATTGACAACAATACTAGGTTCATTTCATTTTGTAAATAAAACTATAAATATAAAAGAGAATAAAAGAATAGTATTATATATAACATTAATTAGTTTATCAGGAATGTTAAGTATAACTGATTTCAATATGATATTTGATGCATCTGATTTACTAATGTTTATAGTAGGGTCATTAAACATATTAGCAATGCTTATGTTTACAATAAAAAATATTAAAAAATATATAAGTTAAAATAGGAGGATAACAATGTCTAGAAAAATTTTGATAGTTGGTGGAGTTGCTGGTGGAGCATCAGCAGCAGCAAGGCTGAGAAGATTAAGTGAAGAAGATCAAATCATAATGTTTGAAAGAGGACCTCATGTATCTTTTTCAAATTGTTGTTTACCATACCATTTAAGTGGTGTAGTAGAGGATTCAGAAAATTTAGTTTTAATGCATCCTGAAAAATTTATGTCACAATATAAAATAGAAGCTAGAGTTAATAATGAAGTTTTATCAATAGATAGAGAAAACAAGCAATTATCAGTAAAAAATACTTTAACAGGTGAAGAATATGTGGAAAGCTATGACAAATTAATCTTATCTCCAGGAGCTAAAGCAATAGTGCCTAATATAAAAGGTATAGATAAAGTAAACGTATTTTCTGTTAGAAATGTAGTTGATATTGCTAAATTGAAAAAATATGTACAAGCAATGGATTCAAAAGAAGTATCAGTTATAGGTGGTGGTTTTATTGGAGTAGAAGTAGCTGAAAACCTTAAAGAAGCAGGATACAATGTAACTTTAATAGAAGCTATGCCTCAGATTATGAGACCTTTTGATTATGATATGGTACAAATATTACACAAAGAGTTACATGATAAAGGAATTAATCTAATTGTAAATGATAAAGTGGCTTCATTTGAAGAAGATACTGTAGTACTTGATTCAGGTAAAAAAATAGAGTCTAAAGTTGTAGTAATGGCTATTGGTGTTACTCCAGAAACAGATTTAGTAGTTAATGCAGGACTTGAAATAGGAAAAACAGGAGCAATAAAAGTAAATCAAAACTACAGAACTGCTGATAAAGACATATATGCAGTAGGAGATGCAATTGAAGTTTATCATGCGCTTACTAAAAAAATGGTAAAATTGCCACTAGCAGGACCAGCACAAAAACAAGCTAGATCAGTAGCTGACCATATAAACGGTAAAAATATTAGAAACACAGGATTTATAGGTTCTTCAGTAATAAAATGTTTTGATTATAATGGAGCTTCAACTGGACTTACAGAAGTTCAGGCAAAAGAGATGGGATTAAATTATGAAGTAGTAAAAATAATACCTAATGATAAAGTAGGCTTAATGCCAGTAAGTGAACCATTACACTTTAAATTAATATTTGAACTTCCAACTGGAAAAGTGTTAGGAGCACAAGCAATAGGCAGAGGAAATGTTGACAAGAGAGTAGATGTAATAGCTACTGGGATAAAATTTGGAATAACTGTAGAAGATTTAAGAGATTTAGAATTGTGCTATGCACCACCTTTTGGAACAGCTAAAGATGTAACAAATTTTGCAGGATATGTTGGATCAAATATATTAAATGGTTCATTTAAACAAGTTCATGCCTCAGATGTAAGAGATTTAATAGAGCAAGGAGCTTTTATAGTAGATGCTAGAGAACAAAAGGAATATGAACAAAGTCATATAAAAGGTGCAGTGAACATACCTCTAAGTCAATTTAGACAAAGACTTGATGAATTTCCAAAAGATAAAGAAATCTATATTCATTGTAGAAGCGGTCAAAGAAGCTACAACATGGTACTCGCATTAAGCCATCTTGGATTTGACAAAGTTAATAATATATCAGGTGGATTCATGGGATTATGTTTCTATGAATATTTTAATGATGAAACAACTGATAGAGAACCAATAGTAACAGATTACAATTTCTTATAAAGATAAAAACTATGAGGACCTAACAAAAAAGTCCTCATAGCTAATCTATAACTAATATCAAATATTTCATAACAACAATCATAAATAGTTGCAAAACGAAAAACAAATAAAAGTAGATATATTAATAAATAAAGTTGATAAGCATTTGGTGAGGGATTTATTATAATGATGGAATTTTATTTATAACAAATTGCTCATAAGCATATAAATAAGTAAAATTTTATTTTATCCATAGGATTAGAATAGTTTTGGTAGTATTAAATAAATTAGAACTTTTAAAACAATTAATTATAAATTTTGTAGAGTTTTGTGACTAACTATAATAAACATAAAACTTAGGAGGTATAAGTAATATGAAGAAGAATCAAATTTATGTTGGTTTTGCTATATTAGCTTCAATGATAGCGTTGGGAATATATCAGTATAGCAAAGACTACAGACTTGCATTGCATTTAATAATAGGGCTTTCTATAGGATATGTTATGCAAAGATCAAGATTTGGATTTGCAGGTGGTATTAGAAAGATATATCACACTGGTGATAGTAGCTTAACAAAAGGACTTATGTTTTTATTTTCAATAACTTTGGTAATAACTGCTGCTATACACTATGGTGCACACGTAAATGGTGCAGATGTGTATTATAGAGCAGTAGAATCTGGTGTAGCAGTTATACCAGGGTCTGATTATGTAGAGCCAGCAAATATTGCAACAATACTTGGTGGTATATTATTTGGAATAGGAATGATGTTTGGTGGTGGATGCGCGTCTGGTACACTTACAGATGTAGGAGAAGGATACGGTAGAGGAATTATAGTACTTTTCTTTTTCTCAACAGGAGCATTATGGGGAGCACATGATATGCCATGGTGGACTCAAAGTGTATTCTTCAAAGTTCACAAAAGACTGTATTTACCAGATGTATTTGGATATATGGGTACAATAGTGTTATCATTGTTAGGTTATTTTTTAATATATGCAATTGCTAAAAAGTATGAAAACAAAAGAAGAAATAATAATACATTGAAACTAGAAAAATATGAAAACTGGGAAAAAGAAATAGCTAAACCAAAAGAATTCAAGATATTTAGCAAAGAAACATATCATAAATTCTTTGTAAAAAGATGGTCATATTATACAGGTGCTGCATTTATTATGATAATGTTTGTAACTATATTAGTTACAACAGGTACAAGCTGGGGTGTAACAGCTATATTTGCAAAGTGGGCTGGTTGGATTTATCAATCTATAGGACTTATAGATGTATCTGATTGGGGTTGGTTTGCAAATAAAATGGATTCAATGAGAGCAGGATTTATTAATGATGCAGGTTCAATGAGAAATATGGGGATTATAGTTGGGGCATTAATTGCACCTTTATTAGCAGGTCACTTTAAATTTAAATTTAAGTTTAATTTCAAAGATGTAGTGTTTTATGCAATAGGTGGTTTGTTAATGGGATATGGTGCTAGAATAGCATTAGGATGTAACGTAGGAGCATTATATTCAGGATTGTCTAATATGTCATTGTCAGGATGGGTATTCTTGCCAGCGTTAACTGTAGGTGGAATATTAGGATTGAAATTAGCAGATAAAATAAAGATAAATATATAGATAAAAAACCTTGAGGTCTTTTCAATATTATGACGCAGTCATTAGTATAGGAGATTGTAGTAAAATCATAAGTTTAAGATATGTTTTTGAATGAGATTTTGACTATATTATGAAAAGACCTTGAGGTCTTTTTTATTTAATAGGAAAATTAATATTTTCAGAAAAGGTCAAAGAATTGGTACAATAAAAAAATTTAAATGTGTAGATTGAATTGTTTACTATATTAAGATTCTATACTTTTAATATCAATATAAGAAACAGATGTCATAGTGTCATCTTAAAGATAAATCATAATAACTCATAGACAACTTCAATTTTTCATCTTCAAATGGATATTCAATCTCGTCTATAAGCTTATTAATGTGTACGACCTCTTTATCTTGAATTTCTAATTCTATAATAATATTTCTACATCCACATTTACATATTTATACCCTTATATATTTTAAATCTTCATAAGATACAAATAATGATGTATGACTAGCTATTGTAGCTAACTTTTAAATGATATTATGATATATCAATAACAATTACTAATCCTTTATAGCCTTTGTCCTTTACTGTTGCCACTATATTCTATATGTTGTACTTTTACTCGTTCCTCCTTTTTAATTTGCTACTTCTCTTATCTCGCTCCTTCCATTAATTTTTGAGTATTAAAAAATTGGACTTCAATCGTGTAACCACCCTTGTAATTTCAAGGTTTTACTGATTTAAAGTCCAATTATATCACTGTCGTATAAGTGCTTCTATTCACATATACCATATATCTTCTTTACTCGTTGATATTCCTACTGCACCTACTTTTAGGCTTTGTATAACATCTTCTTTGTCTATAATAAGTCCTCCAGTTATAACTGGTATCTTTGTCTCTTTAGTTAATATCTTTGTAACCTTAGGCATTATTCCTGGCATAATCTCTATTGCATTTGGTTTTGTGTTAGATATGATTTTTATTCCTGTTTCAAGTGATAGCGAATCAAGCATAAACAATCTCTGTATTACAAACAACCCTAGTTCTTTAGCTGGTTTTATAAGATTGCTCTTAGTTGTTATTATTCCATCTGGTTTTATGTTTTCACTTATGTACCTCATTGCTACTATATCTCTCGAAAATCCATCTAGTAAATCTATGTGTATATAGACACTTTTAGATTTGTCTTTGCATCTCTCTACTAGATTTTTTAGGTTAAATATACTTCCTGTTAATAAAAATATAATCTCGCAAGGTGATTTAAGTGCTTCTTCTAGTTTTTCTATGCTTGAAGCTGCGGCTATTACCGGATTTAATTCCAGCTTACCGTAAAAACTATTAGACATAAAAACACTCCCTATTAATTATTCACTTATATTATATATATTTTTCTTAAACTAGTCTATCAATACTTTCAATTATTGCATAATTATTGTCATATTCAATCTCTATTATTGTACCTAGACCAATTTTAAAATGCCATCTTTTATCTATATCTATTCCTAATAGATAAGTTAAAAAACTCTGTATAACTCCTCCATGAGTTATTATTAAATGTATACCTTCTTTTAATGATTTAACGAAATCTTCTACTCTATATTGTAGATTTAATAAGTTTTCGCCTTTAGGTAATGTATAGTTTATGTAGTCATTAGTCCAATTATTCCAAATATCTTTGTATTGCTCTTTCGCCTGTTTATAGCTCAATCCTTCAAATACTCCAAAATTCAGTTCTTTTAACCTATCATCCTGTATTAGCTCTTTATCTACTGCTAATCTCTCTCCTATTGCTTTAGCTCTATACATAGGACTAGTATATACATTATCAAATTCATATTTTTTTAGCTTCTTTACTAACTTTTCTATTTGTTCATACCCTCTTTGAGTTATTTGCGAATGAGTATGTCCTATATACTTTTGTTCATAATTAGCTTTTGTCTCTATATGTCTTACTAAAATTAGCTTCAATTTATCACCTCAAACACAAATATATATATGTTATGAATAAATAAATACACTGAGTAAACTCTATTGTAAATCCAATTGTATCTCCTGTTATTCCATCTATTTTTTTTGTAAAATACTTCACTATAAGTACTGCAGTAAAGATTGCACCTATCAAGAATGTAAGTGATACCAATCCACTTACAATGAAAGAAATAATACCACTAATTAATATCGCCAATATTGCTTCTTTCTTTCCACTACTCTCTATTATTGCTTTTCCCATACCATCTTTTCTTGCATATCTACCAATTGATGCTGCAACTACTCCCGAGCATCTTCCTACTACTGGTGTTAGTAAAATATAGCGTGGATCTATATAACATGTAAGTGCTATATTAAATGTAAATAGCATAAAAATCGCTAACACTCCAAATGCACCAATTCTACTATCTTTCATTATTTCTAGTACTCTTTCTTTGCTCCTGTTACTTAGTATTCCATCTACTGAATCTGCCAATCCATCTATATGAAGACCTCCTGTTATGTATATATATATAATCCATACCACTATACTAATTATAGGTTTATGGAAGTATTGAGATGGTAAAGTAACAGTATACATTAACCCTCCTATTATTAGACCTATTATAGGCATCATATAAACTGCACTTAAAAAATCCTTTTCTTTAAACTCAAATTTAATATTTATTGGTATCCTTGTTAAAAAAGTCAACATCAATAAAAAACCTTTCATTTAGTTACCTCACTTTATTTGTAATGGTATTCCAGATACAGTAAAATACACTTCGTCTGCTATACTAGCGATATATTGATTGACTCTTCCTGCTATATCTCTAAATACTCTTCCCATTCTATAAGGTGGAACTATCCCCATTCCTAATTCATTTGTGACAATTATAATATCCTTTTTATGCTCTTTTACAACTTTTATGAGTTCGTTTATCTCTTCAAATATGCTCTCTTCCAACTCATCAACTTGCTCCATCTCACATTTATCAAAATCTAATCTACTATCTAACAATAGATTTGACACTAAAACAGTCATGCAGTCTAATAATATATACTCACACCCATCAAAAGCATCCATATCTTTTAAACTGTTGAAACCCTTATATTTTTCGATAGTTTTCCAATGGCTAGGTCTTGAGTTTTTATGCTTTTTTATTCTATCTTTCATGCCATCATCAAAAGCTATTGCTGTCGCTAAGTATGTCACTGTTTTATTAGATTCTCTTGCTACTTTTTCTGCAAAAGTACTCTTTCCACTCCTAGCGCCCCCTGTAACAACTATCATCATAAACACTCACTCCTTGCTAATTTTTTGAGTTCGTTTAATAATTTATCGTTTTCTAATCTTGTTTTAAGTGCTATTCGAAAATACTTATCGTCTAACCCTATAAAATCTTCACATGTTCTTATATATATACCTTTTTGCAATAACATTTCTTGTAGCTGGAATGCTGAGATATTTTCAGTTTTACATATGTGAAAATTGGTATGACTCTTATAAACGTAAATATTATCTATATCTTTAATGGCACTATAAACATAGTCTCTTTCTTTATTGCACCAATCTATAGTAACCTCTTCGTATTCTTTATCCTCAAGCAAAACGGGTACTGCCCTCAGTGATAAATAATTTAAACTCCAAGGTTCTTTATATTGGTATAACTTGTTTATAATCTGCTCATCTGCAATACAAAAACCCAATCTAAGACCTGGTACAGCATAAAATTTAGTCATTGACCTAAGTATAATCAATGGGTATTTTCTGTAATAATCAATTAAAGATTCTTTATTAGCAAAATCTATAAACGACTCATCCACAAACATTATTCCGTTTATTTCTTTTATAACTTTCAATATTTTTTCTAATTTATTTACTTCATTGTATGTTCCAGTAGGATTGTTAGGATTACAAAGCACAATGACATCTGGCTTAATTTTTTTTATATGATTAATCAAATCATCTTCATTTAATTTAAAATCATGTTTATCTAATACATACTCATGAATTTCTGATGAGCTAAGTTTAAACGCTCTCTTGTATTCGTTGAATGTTGGGTGAACTATTAGTACTTTCTTTGGTTTAAGTGCTCTTGCAAATAGATATATAAGTTCTATAGCTCCATTACCTAACGTTATATGATTCTCTTTAATATTGTAATGCTTTGCAATATGTTTAAATGCTGTGCTACCATCAATTTCTGGGTATTTGTGTAATTGTGATATACCACTAATTATCGCCTTTTCTAAATTTTTAGATATTCCTAGTGGGTTTATGTTGACACTAAAATCTATGACGTCTTTACTCTCACCATAATATCCTCCATGTTTATTCATCTGATTACCTACCTTCTCTATATTATAAACACTATAAATAAATACGCTAATATAAATGAACTGTACATTATTTTAACTGTTGATTTTATATCATGTGCTTGTAGATTTCTTTTTTTATCTCCTAATGTTGGTTTGTACAGTTTTTGCCCAAAATAAGTATTAGTGCCTCCAAGCTGTATATCTAAAAGGCCTGCTACTACCGCTTCAGGATATCCACAGTTTGGACTTTTGTGATTCCTTTTATCTCTTAATAGTATCTTCCATCCATCTTTTATATTGTATTTTAGTAATCCTCCACCTAATAGCATAAATATACTACCTATCCTTGCTGGCAGATAGTTTAAAACATCATCAAATCTAGCTGAAGCATACCCTATATCTTTATACGGCTGTTGTATGTATCCTACCATTGAATCGAGTGTGTTTACTGTTTTATAGATATATACTAATTGAACAGGGTATCCTATCATAAATCCTATAGCTATGTAAAGCAAAGGGGCAAGTATGCCATCTATTGTATTTTCAGCTACTGTCTCTATTGTGGCTCTTGTTATTTCTTCTTTAGTAAGACTACTTGTATCTCTGCCTACAAGGTAAGATATTTGAATTCTAGCTTTCTTTATATCATCACTTTTTAGTGTATTATATACTTTTAGTGCCTCTACATGAAGGCATCTTGACGCCAATGAAGTATATATAAAATATATAGACAAAATGATCTTCACATAATTATTAATTTTACCTGCAATATATAACATTAAACTCAGTATAGCCACTACTGTAGCTACACTTAATATTAGCAAAATAAAACCTCCTAATTTTTCTGATATTATCTTTTGCTTTCTTATCCTAGATTCTAAACTCCTAATCATTTTACCTATATAAATAATAGGATGTGGCCATCCGTTAGGATCACCTAATATCAAATCTAATATTACTGCTACTGTAAGCATTATTACGTTTTGCATACTATAGTCCCATGATACCTTTTATTTTGCTTATATCTAGATGATTTCTAACTAAATCAGCTAATTTATCATATTCTCTTTTTTTATATTCTTCATAGCTCATATCATTCTCTTTAAGCTCTAATCCTTTTTTACTAAGTAATTTTTTTATTATTGACTTTCTAAAATCATCATTTTCAAATATTCCATGTAGATATGTTCCTATTATATTTCCTGATTCATCAGTTGCTCCGTCAAATCTACCATCTTCTAGCTTAATAAATGGCGTTACTGCATCTAATAGCTCCGTTTGTCCCATATGGATTTCATAGCCACTTACTTTTGTATTTTTAAGTTCATCTCCTAATATTATATCTTTGTTAATTATCCCTGTAATTTGAACTGTCTCTTTACTATTTGTTATCACAGTTTTAGTTCTTAGTAGACCAAGTCCATTAATTTGCTTAGTGGTTGATTCCATATTTTCAGGATCACTTATTGTTTGTCCCAATATTTGATATCCTCCACATATACCTATTATAGGAACTCCTTTTTTGTGAAGTTTATATATAATTTTGTCAAAACCCGTATCATATAAATATCTCATATCTTTTATAGTATTTTTACTTCCCGGTATTATTAATAAATCAATATCATCAAAATCATTAGGATTTAGTATATATCTTACGTTTATGCCATGCTCTAATTCTAGTGGTGTAAAATCACTAAAATTAGATATATAAGGAAGCTTGATTACTCCTATATTGATATCTCCATTGCCTTTGTCTTTAAACCTCTCGGTCACGCTGTCTTCATCATCTATATTAAGATTCATATAAGGTATTACTCCTAAGCATGGGATACCTATTTTCTCCTCTATCATCTTTACTCCCGGCATTAGTATATCAACATTGCCTCTAAACTTGTTTATTACAAATCCTTTTATCCTCTTTTGTTCTTCTTCTGTCAAAAGCTTAATCGTTCCATATATTGATGCAAATACTCCCCCTCTATCTATGTCTCCAATCAGCAAAACTGGAGCATCGACCATTTCTGCCATACCCATGTTTACTATATCATTATCTCTTAGATTTATCTCTGCCGGACTACCTGCTCCTTCTATTACGATGGCATCATACTTTTCATCTAGCTTGTTATAAGCCTTCATGATACATTCTTTTAACTCTGATTTGTGGTTATAATAGTCAAACGAGTCCATATTTTTATAAACCTGTCCATTTACTATAACTTGACATCCAACATCACTAGA
This sequence comes from Abyssisolibacter sp. ZYX002, assembly GCF_056892235.1. Lineage (NCBI taxonomy): Bacteria > Bacillati > Bacillota > Clostridia > Eubacteriales > Clostridiaceae > Abyssisolibacter > Abyssisolibacter sp. ZYX002. The sequence goes on along the minus strand of NZ_JARMXH010000003.1, from coordinate 198,762 downwards.
AGGCTTGAGTAGTATAGGATTCATTTCTACTGTTGGCTGTATGTTAGCTGCTTCTGCCTGTACAACTTGAGCTCTCCCCATTTCCTTGCCATCTTTTGTTACGAATGAATTCAATGCCATATTTTGCGACTTAAACGGTGCTATTTTGTATCCATCCTGAACTAATACTCTACATAAACCCGCTGTTAATAAGCTTTTGCCAACCGATGACCCTGTTCCTTGAAACATTATATTTTTTTTCACCTTTGTACACTCCAATTCTTATGTTTTATTTTTAAATGCAAAAAACACATATGGAAATTATGTGTTTTAATAATCGAATGTTAATATTAACACACTTCCCACCGAAGTAGTTACAATCCTCAATCAAAGGCAGGTTTCCTGACTCATAGATTTCTTTACTCTCTTTCCTTCCCAACATAGTCAGTGGTATTAAGATTTCATATCTATTTACAGTAGCGGGGGCTGTAGGGGTTTTTCACCTCTTTCCCTCTTAGCTCACTATTTATGAGCACCTTTGATATTATTTAATTTATATATATGATTATTATATCACTATATCAAACAATCTCAATAGTTGAAAGGATATATTTTTACTTTGTTAAACTAGCCAAACTCTTAGTATTAATACTTTAGTTTTTAATTGTAGTTATTTAGCTATATGGACTTAATCTACATTGTTCTACCATAACTAATATTTTTTCACACTAAATATATTACATAATATAATATAGTATAGTTTGATTTATCACCTTGTGTACATTCTACTATCCTCAAATTTCAGGATTTATTGTTATTCTTTTACTTAAAATGGTTAATATATTAAAATTTCTTGACTTTTATTTAGAATACATCTATAATAGATTTTAATAACTGAATATAATTTTGATTTCCTTATCAAGAGTGGTGGAGGGACTGGCCCTATGAAACCCGGCAACCTGTACGTTATGTACGAGGTGCTAAATCCTGCGAATAATTTCGAAAGATGAGGGAAGCGGTTTTTTTTAAAAAGCTTCTTTCTTCTTTTAGAAAGAAGCTTTTATTTTATTTATGACAAAGTCATTAAATTTCTAGACTGTAGTAAAAGCACAAGTCGGGGGCGTTCTAAAATTGAGTGGCAGAGCTTATTTAGAGATAAGTGAGCAACGGAAATTTTAGTAACAACTCAGAAATTGGGTTTTTGTCTAACTGTCTGTAGCTTCTTTCTTTTTAGGGAAGAAGCTTTTTATATTTAACTGGAGGTGCAATATGATAAAAATAAAAAATCTGACTAAAACATATACCAACAATTCTACTGTAACTACAGCTGTTGACGACATAAGTTTAGATATCAATGAAAATGAAATTTTCGGCATTATAGGTTTAAGTGGTGCTGGTAAATCTACTCTTATCAGGTTGATAAACAGATTAGAGGAAGCCACAAGTGGAACTATTCTCATTAACAATACTGATATAAACAGTATAAACAAAAAACAATTAAATGTTTTTAGAAAAAAAATAGGTATGATATTTCAACATTTTAATCTATTAAAATCAAGGACTGTTATCAAAAATATAGCATTTCCTCTTGAAATAGCTGGCTTTGATAAAGATACTATAAATAAACGGGCTAAAGAACTTTTACACTTAGTAGGTTTAAGTGATAAAGCTTTAAGTTATCCAAGCGAGTTAAGTGGAGGTCAAAAGCAAAGAGTTGCTATAGCTAGAGCTTTAGCCAATAACCCAGATATATTATTATGTGACGAAGCTACTAGTGCCCTTGATCCTAAAACTACTAAATCAATTTTAAAGCTATTAAAGAATATTCAAAATAAACTTAATATCACTATTATATTGATAACTCATGAAATGGAAGTAATCAGAGATATTTGTGATAGAGTAGCTATCATGGAAAATGGAAAAATAATCGAGCTTGATACCGTTAACAAGGTGTTTAGCAATCCTCAATCTAACACAGCTAAAGCATTCATATCACATATGACTAAAGATGATATAAGTCTAGCTACATTATCTGATAGCTCTAAAGTTTATAAATTGATTTTTAATGGTGATATCTCTCACCAACCTATTATATCTGATTTAATTAAATCTTTTGATATATCTATAAATATTCTTTCGGGCCATATTAATGAGCTATTGTCTACTAGTTTAGGAACTTTGGTGGTTGCATTTAAAGGTGATGATAATGAAATTGACAAGGCTATAAATTATCTTAATGAAAAATCTATAAGATTGGAGGTGATTCGTAATGAGTAATTTTATTAGTTTAGTTTTACCTTCTTTATTTGAAACTATATATATGGTAATACTATCTAGTAGTTTTGCTATTTTACTTGGTTTCCCTCTTGGTATATTACTATTTATTACTGAAAAAAATGGGATATATGAAAAAAGAACTCTTAATTCTATACTAAGCTTTATAGTCAATATATGTAGATCTCTACCATTTGTTATATTGATGATATTGGTTTTTCCGCTTTCAAGACTCATAGTAGGTACTTCTATTGGTACTACAGCAAGTATTGTTCCCCTAGCTATATCCGCTTCACCTTTTATAGCTAGGATAGTAGAAAACTCTCTAAAGGAAGTTGATAAAGGTGTTATCGAAGCTTCTATTGCTATGGGATGTTCTACTAGACAAATAATTTTCAAAGTTTTATTGCCCGAAGCACTACCTTCATTAGTACTAGGTATAACTCTAACTATTATCAATATCATAGGTTATAGTGCTATGGCTGGAGCTATCGGAGGTGGTGGTCTTGGAGATTTAGCTCTTAGATATGGATATCAAAGATTTCAAACCGATATAATGTTTGAATCTGTAATCCTCATCATAGTATTAGTTCAAAGTGTACAATTAATAGGAAATAAAGTTTCACAAAATATTTTAAGTAAAAGATAGGAGAGTGTAATTATTATGAAAAAGCAACTTTATATTTTATTGTCTATATTTGCTCTAGTTATATTTGTATCAACTGGTTGCAACAAAAGTTCTAAGGAAAACACAATCAAAATAGGTGCTACACCTGTTCCTCATGGAGAAATACTGGCTCTAATCAAAGACGACCTTAAAAAAGAGAACATTAACCTTGAAATTATTGAGTTTAATGATTATATCAAGCCAAATATAGCTCTTTCTGATAAAGAAATAGACGCTAACTTTTTTCAACATACACCATACTTCAATGATTTCAAATCAGAGCGTAAGCTTGATTTAGAAGTTCTTTGCAGTGTTCATATCGAGCCACTGGGTGTATATTCACAAAGCATAAAGTCTATCAAAGACATCAAAGATGGTAGCTCTATAGCACTACCAAATGGTGCTGTTAATCAAGGAAGAGCCTTTTTACTACTTGAGAAGAATGGACTGATCAAGCTTAAGGAAAACTCTGGTCTAAAAGCTACTGAGAAAGATATCGTAAAGAATCCACACAATCTAAAGTTTAAATTTCTTGAAGCTGCTCAAATACCAAGAATACTACCTGATGTAGATTTAGCTGTGATAAATGGTAACTTCGCTCTTGCTTCTGATTTGAATCCTGTTAAAGATGCTATTATATTAGAAGATAAAGATTCTCCTTATGTAAATATTGTTGCAATCAGAAAAAATGAAAAAAATAAAAAAGTATATCAAAAACTTATTCAATATTTACAATCAGAGAAAGTCAAAAACTTCATTAAGGAGAAATATAACGGTGGTGTAGTTGACGCTTTTAAATAAATTTATAGCGTTTTCAATTACTACGCTACTTTATTAATAGTTGGGGATAGCCTCCATAAGTCATCCCCAACTATTACAAACTTGAATATTTTAATTAAACTGTAATATTTTTTAATGGCATTTTTACGTCTAATATGCTACACTGTATTTACTAATATATACGAAGGAGGGCATATGTTTAAACGTAGAAAAAGAACTAATATTTTTAAAATTTTTATAAGGTTATGCTTAATTGTATTCTTATGTGTTTTGGGATACTATTACATATCTAGCACTGGTAATGATAATACAGAGGTAGCTGAAGCTAAAAAATCTACACCTAAAAAGACGCTTAGTATTTCAGAAATGGAGAGCTTAATTTTTCCTGATCTAGGCTTAACAGCTCAAAGTGTTTTCATGGCTGATCCCACTATTTCTAAATTGATTTATAGTAAAAACGGTAATAAAAAAATGTATCCAGCTAGTACCACTAAAATCTTAACTGCTATTACTGCACTTGATTATTTGGACTTGAAAGATGAAATTAAAGTTGGTGATGAAGCCAATAAAATATCTTTTGATTCTAGTAGGGCTGGATTAGATTATAATGAAAAATTAAGTGTAAATCAGCTTCTTTATGCTTTGTTGGTGCCATCTGGCAATGATGCTGCCTATGTTTTTGCTGTGAATGGTGCTAGAAAATCTGAAGAAAACCAATCTATGGATGTGGACACAGCTGTCGATAGATTCATAACTCTTATGAATGAAAAAGCTAAAAAACTAGGCGCTATTTCGTCTAATTTTGCTACTGTAGATGGTTATCATGATGAAAATCATTATACTACAGCTAGAGATTTGGCTGTTATAGCTTCCGAAGCTTATAAAAATCCTACTATTCGCCAGATCGTAAAAACTGACCAAATGAAAGTTAAGGACTGGAAACAATATAGTAAAAACGACCCTGATTTTAGACTATGGATAAATACAAATCTTCTTATACAAAAAAACAACAAATGGTATTTGAAAGAAGCTACTGGTTTTAAAACAGGGCATACAGATAAATCTGGGTACTGTCTAATAGCTACAGCAACATATGAAGGCAAGGAATATTTAGCTGTTATATTAGGTAGCACTAAAGAAGAAATATATAATGATGCTCATAAGTTATTTGAGTATGCCTTCAATAAAAAATAGTAACTATCGCCTTTTTATTCCATGATATATATTGTATAATATATACTGTGGTTAAGGAGGTGATTTTTTTGAAAAATTTTAAGACCATTTGCATTGTTTTTTTATTAATAGTCAGTGTAGCTTTATCAGTTGCACTTTATAAAACCTATAATACTACACCTGATGTCCAAATAGAAGCAGATAAAATGTTTGATGAACACTTGTCTAAGCTATTAGGCTCTTGCTCTATTATTTTTTCGGATAGTCAATTAAACTCTGAAGATATTGATTTTTACAAGCCAAGATTATATCATAGTTTGCATAGTGCTTACGAGATGGTTTATCTTACATCCTACACGAATAATCATATGAACCTGAGAAATGCTTTAAGCCTACTGATAAAATATACAGATTCTCATAACGAAGAGGTATTTAATAATAAAATTATTGATAAACAGCTTATTCAGAAGATAACAAATATCGCTGGTAGTCCAAGTAGTGAGAAGCATACACTTAATTTATATGATTATTTACTTGAAAAGCAGGCAAATGATAAGTAATATTGATAGTATAAAAGTGTAGATTACTGGTTATATATACATAAGTAATGTTATAAGGATTAATTAAGTTCAAGAGTTAAACTATCAATAAATAAAAATTGAGGGGAGATTTAATCTACCCTCAATTTTAGTTCGTTATCAATATTATATTAATTGTATGTAATATCTATTGGAATATTTGAAAAATTATCTTTAGATTTCATACTGTATATCCAACATAGGCATAACTTATCAGAAACAACCTCAAAGTTCCTTGCAACATAAAAGGTATAACCATGTTTTGATCATTCATTATTATATATTTGATATAATCGTCTGAATTAGATTCCAAATTACTAAACTCAATAAAAATTACTAAATAAACTTTATCTGATGTTAAATTAGGTTCATTTGTAAGAATATTAATATATTTGACTTTCATATATTCACAACTTTATTCAATCGGATAATATTCATATCCACTGGAATTACATGGTGTGAAAGTTTATTTAGTTTAGTTAAATCAAAAAAACCGTCCATTTTATTCAGTTAAAAATATCTCTACAGGAATTCTACACTTATTCTATCTACCTTCATTTCAACATATTTACCTAGCAAATACTTATATTCTACCAGCAATTCATTTTCAAGAATTATGCCAACATCAATCTTTCCTCCTTCTTGTAACTTTCCTCTAATTAAATATTCAAAACCATCATTTATACGCTCTATCTCTTTTGTTTTTGATGTAGATTCTGATATACTAAAATCATCTAAGATAGTAATTCCTAGCGATACCTCGTACTCATCCCCTACATTTATCTCATAAGGTATAAAATTAGCAAAACATACAAATTCTATATCAGAAACTTGTAAAATAACTTCTTCCTCCATAATTTCACTAGCTCTTTTTAATATAGCTCTTTGCTCCAATTCTTTTCACCTTCTCTCCAGTCTATAGGATTTATTATTTTTATAAATCGTAAATCAAAAAGAACCGTCAACCGTCCCTTTTGATTCTATTTTCCTCACTACCTTCTTTACCAAAGGTATCAAATCTTTACTAAAAATCATCAGGATTTGGAATCTGGTATCCATTCGGTAAAGTAATGATTTTATTATTTTTAACATCTATTACATACTTAAAGCTACTTCCAATACTAAAAAAGTAGCTTTAAGTTCTTTGTCTTATATGTATATTCCTCTTTTAAATTTTTAACAGTTTTTTGCTTTATTAGTTTAGTCATCTCTCACTCTCCTAATATATTATTTCATGTTTTTCGTTAATTCGCTTGTTTTTTCCTGTGATATCTGATTTTCATTTCCAGCACAATCATAATTGTATAATTTTAACGTCAACTCCTGTACTAATATTAGCATAGACCTTTTCAACTAATCCATCTCGTACCTCTATTATTAATTACTTCTTTGCATTCTTCAGAACCCATCATCTCCTTTGTGGAAAATAAATGGTGCAATCTCCTAAAACGTTTAAAATAAAAATAGAGTATGCATTTTATGAATTTTAGCACTTATATTATTATTATTTTCATCATAAAATATAATATCATAAAGACATTTAGTTTGATCAATATTAGTCAGTTCAATTATATGATAATCTAACAAATAAGAATTAGGATTAACTTCAATAGTAATTGGATTTTTATTTTGGATAACTAATTTGTATTTTGCTATTTTGTTATTTAAATTATTACCTCCAACTAATACAGATATAATATGTTTATCGTTTTTTTGTTTGCCCGAGAATCCATAATAAATATAGCAATTTCTTTTCCAACCCATTTTTATTATCGAAAATCTATTGAAATAGTGTTTATCTAGCTGTGCTACTCCAATACCTTTATTATTTTCTAATTCAAAAAGTAGTAAAACATCATTATTTTCACAGTATTTAACGGTTTTTATTGTTATTTTATCGTTCACAGTTTTTTCTATATTGGTCTGTATTTTAGAAAAAGGTATTGTTGTTTTATAAATTATAAAAAAAATAATTGAAATCACAAATATAACTAATAATATTATTTTCAAGTAAATACTTTTTTTTTGAGACAACACTTTTTTCACTTCCCTATTTATCATTTTAATCTTATTCTATCATCAAAAAAAACTGCAGGCAACAATTGTCTGCAGTTTGAATTAGTTATTTATTTCTATACTAGATAATATAAGCGATATAGATTTAGAAACAGCTCTAGGGAGTTTGATGAGTTTATTTGCACACTCAACTTTTCCAGCTTAAATTTGTAAATAGACTCTTGATATAGCTTGTTTGTTGGTCAATCCTAATACATATATTTAAGTTAATGAAATCTGAAACCATTATATTTACTACTTGTTATGGTATTTTTTGTAGCAATATTACCATATAGGTAACGTTAACTACTTCTTGACAGCATGTGACTATTGTGATAGTATACTATTGCAATAGTCATTTGTATGGCTTCTAAAAAAATTAAAGGAGGATTAATAATGAACCATAAGAATTTAAAAATTATTGCACTCTGCAGTATGATTTTTGATCACACATTTCGTATTTTTTCATTGGATAATGTCGTTATACCTGTTTGTAACTACCTTGACCATAAGGGGTATAGTGATTTAGGATGGTGGATTATTGAATGGTTCCCAAGGCTCTTAAACTATATTGGTCGTTTAGCTGCCCCCATATTCCTATTTTGTCTGGTACAGGGATTTATACATACTCGCAACGTTAAAAGATATATTGTTCGTATCTTTATTACAGCCATTATTGCACAAGTTCCTTATGTTCTATTTGATTTTGTGAGTTGTGGGTTTACTAATTGGTGGGGTTTCAACATTCTTTTCACTTTGGGATTAGGGCTATTGGCTCTGACTGTAATGAAGTATTTTCATCAGAGAAAACAAATCCTATTAAGCATTGGCTCAGCAGCACTTGCATTAGCACTTGCCTGGTTTCTTCCCATAGAAGGAGGACAGGGATACATACTCATTATTTTCGCTTTCTACCTACTAAGAGATAGTGCTATGTGGAAAAAAGCCTTATATTTTATTCCTATTATTATACTGTCCCGATTCCGTCTTATTCTATTAACTCTTGAAGCTCCTTCACGATTGCTGGCATCTTATATTTCTACTTGTCTTCTTAATATTATTGGTAATTACTTGGGTATATTGATAACATTATTCTATTCAGGTGAGAAGGGAAATATAGGGAAAAGGTTTCAATATTTTTTTTACGCCTTCTATCCCCTTCACTTTTTGGTACTAGCTATCATTGGATATCTTTTAATGTTATAAATGCTTTATATACTTACCTGAACAATCAAAAGCTCTCCATAAAAAAAATAACACTTTAAAGGCAATTTTATAATATCCTCTAAAGTGACTAAACAATAAAGGATAAAGTCAACATTGAAGAGTTATATTTAGTTAAGTTTATCATATTTTTCAATGTTAAACATAGGAAATTACTAAATGATATACTTATAAGAATAAAAATTTTATTTGTTCAGTACTTAATATACGCAAGAAAATATAACTATACTACTATAATTATGTATTTATATCTCATTTAAAGCTCTCTAATTCTATAAAGATTCTTTGAGAGCTTTGATTTATTTATTTCTGCTGTTTATCCGTACAAATTACTATCTGTGATTCACCTGTAGTATAACTTGTCACACCTTTAACATATTCTCCTTTCTCATGCATGTTGTCTTCAATTCTATCAAGCTTGTATACTATCACTTTACCAGATTTAATTTCTTCCAATAGTTTTTCCATTCTCCTAATTGTTTCATCAAGTTCCTGTTGAGTCCAGCCTAAATTCTTCATAGTAGAAGGAGAAATCTCTTTCATTTTTTTAATACGTTCTTCATATTCTTCTGCAGTATATACCGATCTATATATTGAATCAATTTCTTTTGAAAATCTACTTTCAATACCGCTCGAATCAGTAATAATAACACTTTTAACTACTCTATTCAATCCAATATCTTTATCCTTAGCAAATGCAACTAAACTTAACGAACCAAACACGAATGCGAGCCCTAACACTTGACCTATTTTTGATGTTTTTTTCAATTTCATAATGCATACGATCCTCTCCTTAATGGCATTTTTACAAAATGCATTATCATAGGCGTGCATGGAGAAAAAACTTGATTTTTGCTCCGCCAAATTCAAAATAGCCAAGGCATAATCGGATTTTACATCTTCGCCATAGATGGAAATTACTTTCTCATCACAAGACATTTCTATATCCCTATTTAATAAAATATACAGTAGCCATACCATAGGATTAAACCAATGAATACATAAAGCTATTACAGCCCCTATTTTCCATAAAGCATCAAACCGTTTAATATGTATTAGTTCGTGGCTGAGTATATATTCAAGCTGCCGTATGTCAGTATAATCTATACCTTTAGGTAAAATGATTTTGGGATGGATAAAACCATAGGCAATTGGAGTTGAGATTATATCAGAAGTCATTATCTGTAATTTGCGATACAATTTTTGCTGTTCTATCCAACGAGTTATAAAATCGTTAGTTTGAATAGGTACAGCTACTCGTATCTTTTGATAACTCTTTATAAAGTTTATCAAAAAATATAGGATAAATAGTATCATAACAATTAACCAACAGATAGTCATTGGATGGATTGTTTTCATTTCTTGTTGCGGAACATAAATCAAATTATCTTGTATAAGATTATTTATACCTGTAATAGCATTCTTCATTATTTTGTAGGTATGGACTTCATTCCTTTGCATATAATTATTAAAAAGAGTATAGATATTATAACGTGAAGGTATACGTATTGGTACCAACAATTGAACAATTGCAATAATCCATAAATATACAAATGTTCTTTTTGCTAGGAAGTTAAGTACAATCATCCTTATAATGGTGACAAATACGATAAAAACACTGGCTATTAAGCTCATTTGCATAATACTCATAATATTCACCTCACTTTAATTCTTCAATCAGCTTTTTCAATTTTTTAATTTCTTCATTGGATAAATTTGAGTTGCCAAGGAAAGACGCAAAGAATTTTTCGGGTGAGCCATCAAACATTTTTTTAATCAATTCATTAGTCTCATATTCTCCAACCTGTTCTTTGCTAATAATAGCCTCACACATAAAATTGGGTTCATATCTTTTTATGGCACCCTTGTTTATACATTTTTTTATAACAGTATACGTAGTATTCCTATTCCAACCAATTTCTTGTTTTAATATCTTAGCTAGTTGTCCTGCAGATAAATTACCTTTTTCCCATAAAACGTTCATGACTCTACGTTCAGAGTCAAATAATTTAATGTTCATTTTCATATCCTCCTTATAAACTATTACTATAGTCATCGCAATATTACCACGATAGTTATCAATTGTCAAGATATACGAACCGAAATCAGCTATAAAAAGTAAAAATACAAACTACTGTATTTGAAAATAACTACTATTATGTATGATTTAATTATTTCTAGTTTTTTTAAAGTCTTGCACCATTCTAACAAAGGAAGATATATTATACACCGAGAAAAAAACGCACATCAATTAGCGTTTCTTGATATAAGTAGTATGCTAAAGGATGTGGCTAAAATGAAACTATAAAAAAATGAATTACAAGTATGATTGGATATTTCTAATTATAGAGTATGGATGACTATTCATTGGCATACCACGAGCAGAAATCAAAAAAAACCGTCCCTTTTGACGAAAACAAATTGAGAGAAGATTAATCTCCTCTCAATTTATGTTTAAATACTTAAAAATTTATTTTTTTGATATTATATTATATAATCTATAACAGCATTATTAAAATACTCAGGTATGCTTTGAGTAAAAAATTCTTTCATGTCCTCTAGTTGCTCTTTTGGATATACGTATTTTCCATAACCAAATTGACCGTATTTAAATTTTCTATCTTCTTCATTCATTGGAAGTGTAGTGTCCTTAAAAACTTTAAGTATTTGTTTTTTAGCTGATGCTGTAAATCTATGGGATATCACTTCAAAGTGTATTTCACTACCACTTAACTCTGCTAACTCGTTAGCTGTTTCTTTTAATAGTTCACGATATTCTTCTTTCCAATTTTTATATAGCACTACTGGCCCTATTATAAAACCTGTGTTATATCCTGCTTTTATTATCTTTTTAGAAGCGATTATTCTCTCTCTTGCTGTGGATGTTCCATGTTCGTAGCTATTTATTACTGTATCTGTATTAAGACTAAATCTAATTGTTGTATGTCCTCCATGATCTATATCTAAGTAATTATCTACCTGAGGAAATTTGGTCACAAACCTCAATCTGCCAAATTCTTCGTTTGCAAAAAACTCAATTGCTTTTTTTAATGATTTGCTATAATAATCTAATGGTACTGGATCTGATGTCGCTGCTGCCTCAAATATTGTTACCTGTTTTTCTCTTTGGTTCATATATTCTTTAGCTTGATTTAAAATATCATCTACATTTACATAAATCGTATTATATGGTTTGTTTCCAAAACGAGTATTCAAATAACAGTATTCACATTTACCAACACACCCTGAAAACAAAGGTAACTGGTAATGTGCTGATGGTTTACAGGTTTGAAATTCTCCCTTTTTTCTAACTCTTATTGCTAATGTACTTTTCCCTTCGGCAAATGCTTGCTGAGGTGTCTTCCCTGGTATCCCTGTTATCTTGTTGTTTTTTAATACATTTATCTCTACTCCCTTTTTTGTAAAATAATCATACAATCTTTTTCCTATTTCATAGCTTATTGCTTTTTCTTCTATGTAAACTCTCTTTGGTTGATATATCATACTTTATCTTCTCCTGTCATAGGTTATAATTTTGGTATTATCCTATGATATATTCTTTACTATATCTATAGTTATATGCATACTTACAAAACTAGGACAATAGGAAAAGGACTGATTTTCTTTATATATATCAGTCCTCATAAAATTTTATGCTATTCATGAATATCATTAAATTTTTGTTAATAAGAAGCTCTGTCAAGTGCTATTATTGCTTGAAGCCCTGGCTTAGCATTCGCAAGACCTATTGCATATATTGTATAGTACTTATTTGAACGTAATGTAGCATTAGGCACTGTTAATACTACTTGCTTTGTACTATTAACTCTTACTAAAATTGTATAATTTGCTGGTGAGACTAATAAATTTTCACTTGATTGTTTGTAACTAATATCATTAAAAAGCACTAATCCATTAGGGAGTATTACGTCTACTGGTGGTGCATTAGGAACTAAATGAACAAATTTGATTTGTGTTTTATAATCAGTTATAGTCATTGCAGTATCATAGACTCTTATAGCTTCTAAATTACTTAGCTCTCCAGCTATTGCCATAGTATTATCTGAGCCATGTGATATATCAATCATTTTATTAATTATCGGAACATCGCGCATACCAGCTTTGTAAATTTTTAGACTATATGATCCCGGCATTAATGCCATATATTTAGTAAATTCCCTATATCTCAAATTCGACGCTACTAATTTATTGCCTAATAAAATATCTACACCAGGTGCTCTTGGACTTGCATGAAATAATCTTAGATGTGATGTATTTCCATGCTGAACAGGTATCATCCAATTAAAATAATCATAATAATTATAATACATGTCTATTCAAGTCCTATACATTGTCTAATAATACATTTGACAGAAAAGTATTACTAGAATTAAGAAAAAGAATAATAAACTTTCATTTCCTGGATCAAACCAGCCATAATCTTTCATTAATATAACTAATAATAGGAAGAAAAACAGCAGATTCGTGCTTATTCCTGAGCATTCATCACAGTTAACATTGATTTCTTCAGTCATTATATTACCTCCTAAAACTTATCAATTTCTAGATATGTAAATTTTCATATATAACAAAATACAATCTTTACTTAATTCATTTTATTCATATTAGTAATATATGTGACAAGGCAATACTTTGAATTTTAATTAAATTTAAATTTTAGGTATATAATTTTGTTTTTTTAGAAATAATAAACATGACTATAAATTTACTAAATATTTCTAAATTCAAGGAGTGATTTTATGGATATAGCAGCTTTAATACTAGTTATTATTGGAGCTATTAATTGGGGCTTAATTGCACTATTCCAATTTGACTTGGTTGCATCATTATTTGGTGGCCAAACAGAAATTTTAAGCAGAGTGGTTTATGGTTTAGTTGGAATAGCAGGATTATACTCTATAACATTTCTGTTCAGAGACTATGACAGAAATAGAAGAACTACTAAATAAGCTTCCTTATAATTGTTAAAATAGAAGAGATGCATTTAGCATCCCATAACAATTAACTTACTTAAACAAGTAAAGCCACCTTTAAAAGGTGGCTTTACTTGTTTAAGTATATTTATTTAATTATATATATCTAATCTTCTAGCTTTAATAAGTGGCAATTGTTCTCTAACTTCTCTAACTACTTCTAAATTAAGTTCTTGTATTATCAAGCCTTCATTACTATCTAATCTTGCCAATATTTTTCCCCATGGATCTACCACAATACTATTTCCATATGAGGTATAAGATGCTTCTCTATTTGTTGCAGGTGCTGAGCCTATCATATATACTTGATTATCTATCGCTCTTGCTCTAAATAGTGTTTCCCAATGCATTGGACCAGTAGTCATGTTAAATGAAGCAGGAACTATTATTATTTGTGCTCCCTGCTCTATCATTAGCCTACACAGTTCAGGAAATCTAATGTCAAAGCAAATACAAACTCCAATCCTTGCAAATTTTGTATCAATTACTGTTACATTATCTCCTGATGATAAAGTCTTTGATTCCATAAACGAAATACCATCCTCAACCTGTACGTCGAATAAATGCATTTTTCTGTGCTTTGCTATTATTTCTCCACTACTATTTATTATAAAACTCGTATTATATATTTTTCCTGCATCAATCTCTGGTATAGACCCACCTATTATGTGCACTTTATGCTTAATTGCTTCTTCTTTTAACATTTTTAAAGTTATACTGTCGTGTTGTCTCTCTGCATATCCCTGAAATAAGTCACTATCATATGGACAATTAAACATCTCAGGTAGAACTACTATCTGTGCGCCTCTTTTTACTGCTTCTTCTATAAATTTTTGAGCAGTGCATATATTAGATAGCTTATCTTCTGTAGTTATCATTTGACAAACACCAATTTTAAATTTCATTTTCTTGCCACCTTAGATTTTTTATTTACCTGATATTGTTAACTCTTTTACTAATAAAGATGGTGATCCAAAGCAAGTATTTGTTGATGGTATTGAAAATTTAAAGTCTGAACATATTTCTTCTATATCCTTTAGCATATCAAAGAAATTACCAGCAACAGTTATTGTGTTAACTACTTTTTGTATCTTTCCATCTTCTATATAAAAACCATTGCAAGATAGAGAAAAATCACCCGTAACTGCGTCTAAACCAGCATGTAATCCCTGTACATCTGTGATTAGAACACCTTTTCCCATCTTTTTCAACATGTTCTCAAAAGATATTTCTCCTTTTTGTATATACATATTTGTTGGTGCAATCTTAACTACAGACTTAAATATAGGTTTAAATCCGTTTCCTGTCGACTCTACGTCGTCTTTTTTTGCTGTTGCTATGTTGTGTAAGTATGTCTTTAACATCCCGCAATCTACTAATTTTTTTGGTTTTGTTGCAACTCCTTCATCATCAAAGTTCCTATTAACTACACTATCTTTAGCAAAAGGATCATCTATAATTGAGAGCTCACTGCATGCCACTAATGTGCCTATTTTATCTTTTAATAACGACATTCCCTCATGCACTTTTTGTGCTGAAAATATTTCACTATAACTATCTAGTAAGTCACACATAACCTCATTTTTAAAAGCCACCTTGTATTTACCAGAGGCAATTTGCTCTGCACTTAATTTATCTACAGCATCTTTTACTCCTTCTTTAGCTAACTTTTTATAATCAAATTCACTGAAATCTGTGGCAACTTGATATGCTATCCCTGTCTTGATATCTTCTCCTTGTTTTGCAGTAGTGCTTAAATATACATATGCTTTATTTTGTCTATTCTTTAATTCTAAACCTTTTGAATTAAATATCTCTATATCGTTTATCTCTTCTATATATTGACTCATTCCTACCATTGTAATTCTATCATCTAAACTCAATGCTTCTTCTTCAAGTTTTAGTACAAAATCTATTTTCTCTTCTTCTGATACATTATCTAGCTTGTTTTCTTTAGTTTGGGGTTGCATATATTCACTAGAACCTTCAAAGATTGTATCTACATCATCTTTTTCTATTATAGAAGCATTTTCTATTACTTCTTTAACTAATCTATCTATAACTTCTTCATTGATATTTTCTGTGTAAGCATACCCCATTTTGCCGTTGCTTATAGCTCTAAATGACAAACCTACTTCATCTGCTATATCATATTTATCTATTTTTTTATTAAATGAAGCAATCTTTAGCTTGCTCTTTTTATTTATATAAACTTCCATTTCTGATAGTCCTAACGCTTTACCATGTGCAAATAGTTTGCTTGAGAATTCTTTCATCATTATTTTTCACTCCTTCCACCAACTGTCATGGATTTTACTCTTACTGCCGGCTGTCCTACGTTAGCTGGTATCTGCCCACTTACAGAGCCACAAACTCCTATTGCTTGTTTCAAGTTATTTCCTACCATATCTATATCATGTAGTACTTGGCCTCCGTTACCTACTAATGTAGCTCCTTTAACTGGCTTAACTATTACTCCATTCTCTACCATATAGCCTTCTAATACTACAAAGTTAAAGTCTCCTGTTGTAGTATTTACTGAGCCTCCACCCAATCTTTTAGCATATAATCCATGCTCTGTATTTGAAATAATTTCATTTAGTGTAGATTTACCGTTAAGTATAAAGGTATTTGACATTCTAGATGTTGGTGCAAATCTATATGATTGTCTTCTTGAACATCCTGTAGGAGCACTGTTCATTCTTCTACCGTTTAATCTATCAATTAAGTATCCTTTTAATATACCATTTTCTATTAATAAGTTTCTTTGAGTTTTGATTCCTTCATCGTCTACATTAGATGAACCCCATTCATTAGGTAATGTCCCATCATCTACTGCGCTAACTATGTCTGAAGCTATTTTTTGACCTATTTTATTTGAAAATATAGATTTATTTTTAGCTACTGATGTCGCCTCTAATCCGTGTCCACATGCTTCATGGAATATTACTCCACCAAAACCGTTATCTATTATAACTGGCATCTTCCCACTTGGACAATACTCTGCATTTACCATTGTGTGAGCTAATCTTGCAGCTTCACGTGCTGTATCTTCAATATTGTAGATATCATATATTTCGAAGCCTCTGTGGCCACCTATATTATCGCCACCTCTTTGAGTTTGTCCTTTACTAGTAGCTACTGTTATAATATCCGTTCTTGTTCTAACTCTTTTATCTTCTACATATAGCCCTTCTGAATTTGCAATTAATATATCTTGCTCATATTCAGAATACCTTGCTTCAACTTGCGAGATTGTATCATATGCGTTTTTTGCTATATGATATCCTCGTTTTAACATTTCTACTTTTTTTAATTTTGCTACTGTTGAAGGTAAAACTTTTATTGGGTTTATGTCTATCATCTTCCCTGATATTATATCTATTTCTTCTTTGTATGTTGATTTTTTGATAGCTTTAGCAGCTTTTAGAGCCGTTTTTATTAAGTTCTCTTCACTACTATCATTGGTATATGCATAAATACAATTAAACCCACTAAATATTCTTATACCTACTCCATAATCTATCCCCGAATTACTATCTTTTACTTGTCCACCTATCAGAATAATATTGCTGTTTATTCTGTTCTCTACAAAAATCTCTGCAAAATCCCCCCCAGTGGTCAATGCAGCTTCTAGAACCTTCTCGATAGTGTTTCTATTAATCATCCTCTTACCTCCTACTCGATAGTATACTTTAAATTTTTGCCTAAAGTTGCTATTTATAATTTACACTAAATTCTTAAAAGTAGCAATACTTGTACAATAATTTTATTATAGGATTTACATATGTCTGATTTAACTGCAATCATATTATGTTATTATTTCATCGAACTCCCTGTTTATCGAACCCATTTAAGATTAATTGTAGTAAATTAGAAATATATTGACAACCATTGGCTTATTATGTTATATTCAATTTAAAATGATAATCTTTATCAACTATATGCAGAAAGGAGTGTTCTTAAAATGGAATGGTTGAACAGCCCTGCACCAATTAATCCAGATTACAGCTGTAAATGCTTTGGAGCTAAATGTCTTGGAAGGGATACTTGTTGCCCTGAATTTTTCTGTGGTGTTAAATTTGGACAATGCCCTGGTTTAGTATGCGTTGTTCATTTTACGTAATTTAAGTTATAAATATTATTTTGGAGGAAATTAAAATGGAATGGATTAATATACCTAATGATTCAGTTAAAGGAATTTGTATTGCTCAAGCATGTTGGGATCGTGTATCTTGCAATGCTGATGCTTGCTTTGCAAAACTATGTATAACAAAGTTCTGTTTCATAAATTATTCTAGCTAATAGCAATCTATTATTAAATAATAATATTGCACACAGAAATTTTTAAAATAGTAGTTTGTATGGGAACTACCAAAATGATTAAATGGTTTGTTCCCATATTAATTATTGACAACTCATAATCTAGCGTAATAATTTTTTTCATTAAAAATAATGAATCAAAGCTTAATATACTATAGAGAAAATTCATTTTAAGGAGAATGTACATGAAACTTTCAATATTCAATAATTATATTAATAAAAACAATAAAATTATTATATACAATTCATTAAGCGGAGGAATTTTATCTCTAAATTTAGAATACACTTTAGAGTTTTATAGAATAAGAGAACAACTGCATGAATATAATGGTTTATGCAATAAAAACGAGCTCATCAACAACCTTCTTAAAGGAAAAATGATAGTTGATTCGAATCTTGATGAGATAAGCATGGTTAGAACTGATTATAATATTTCAAGGTTTAATAGTAATTCATTCAACTTGACTATTGCACCAACATTAAAGTGTAATTTCATCTGCCCTTATTGTTATGAAAAAGGTAGGAATTACAAAAGTATGGATAAAAAAACTACTAGCCAAACCATAGATTTTATTAATAGTATTATTAAGGATAAAAAAGCTTTAAGTATTACATGGTATGGAGGAGAACCTTTGCTAGAAATAGATACAATAGAACAAATAACTAATTCTATAAAATTACATGAAGATATTTTATACAATAGTAATATTGTAACAAATGGATATTTTCTTAATAGGGAAAACGTATTAAAGCTAAAAAAACTAAATATATCTAAAGCTCAAGTAACAATTGATGGTCCTCCTGAAATACATAATAAACGCCGAAAGCTTCCTAGCAACGAAGATACTTTTTATAAAATAGTTAATAACATAAAAAACGTATGCGATTTAATTACTATTAGTATTAGAATAAATGTTGATAAAACAAATATCTATCAAGCAGAAGATGTCCTAACTTATCTAGATAAGGCTGGATTACAAGGTAAAGTTAGTGTATATCTTGCACCTGTTGATGAAATTACACCTTCTTGTAATGCTCCTCTTTGTTTTAATGATAAAGAATTTGCAGAAGAAGAAGCTAATTTTATCCTTAAAAATATAAACAGTGGTTACACATATATTAATATACCAAAATATAATCCAAGTATTTGTGGTGCTGTTTCTTTAAACAGTTTTGTAATAGATCCCTGTGGGGATTTGTACAAATGTTGGGATGAAGTAGGTGATAAAAATAAAAAATGTGGAGATATTTTCAATAACTTCACCCATTCACCTAACTCTCTAAAATGGCTAGACTATAATATTTTCCAGCATGAAGAATGCAACACGTGTAGTATGCTACCTGTCTGCATGGGAGGTTGTCCTTATAAAAATCTTGAAAATAAATTTAAAAGCTGTCATTCTATTAAATATAACGCTAATACATTAATAGATATTTTAAAAGGTTTAAAACAAAAAGAATACCGAGGTGAATAATATGTCCTATGTTATTGAAACAACTAAGCTTTGTAAAAGATATATAGATACTGCTATTGATAATCTGGATTTGTGTATTAAACAGGGTGAAATATACGGACTCATAGGAAAAAACGGTTCTGGTAAGACTACCTTCATGAAACTAGTTATGGGACTTTGTAATCCAACATCTGGCAAGATTAGTTTATATGGTAAATCCACTCCATCTGAAATATTATCTCAAAAAAAAAGAATAGGATGTTTTATAGGAAAGCCATCTCTTTATCGGGATTTTACTGCAACTCAAAATATTGAATTACATAGAGTTTTGAAAAATATAAAAGATAAAAATATCACTGAAGAACTATTAAAAAAGGTAGACCTATGGAAGTACAAGGATCAAGTGGTTCGAGGTTTTTCTATGGGTATGGAGCAAAGATTATCTATAGCCATTGCACTAGTTGGTACTCCTGATTGTCTGATATTAGACGAGCCTTTTAACGGTCTAGACCCTATTAGTGCAATAAACATTAGAAAACTTTTACTAGATTTAAATCGTACTAAGAGTGTTACTATGCTTATTTCAAGCCATGCTCTTGAAGAACTACAAAAGATTGCAACTAGGTTCATCATGATAGATGATGGTAAATTAATAAAAGAAATATCTTCAAAGGATTTGTATAATGCTAGTGTTGAATCTATTTTGTTAAAAATTGATGATACTAAAAAAGCCCTTATGGTTTTAAAATCTAAGCTAAATATTCAAGATATAAGCTTTGTTGATGATAATTGTATCAGGCTTCGTAACCCATCTGTAAATATAGGCAAAATATCAAATACTTTATTTTCAGAAAATATTAATATTACTCATATAGAATCATCTAAAGAAACATTAGAAAATTATTTTCAAAAAGTTTTAGGAGGTGAAATATTATGATACAATTGCTAAAAACAGATATCCTAAAACTCAGATGGTCAAAAGTGTTTCGATACTCAATAATAGGTGTACTCCTTATAGTTATGAGTAATATATCCTCTATTACCCTCACGTTATTTGGAGTTGGAGGAGGTAGTATTCCAGTTGGTAAAGGAGTTGGATTTGTTTTTAATGGATATTTATCTAAACCAATTTTTGAAGAAGTAATGCAGACATCTCTAGCAAATACAGGTTTTTTTTGGGTTATTGTTTTAATTATTGCAACTTCATATGTTGCCAAAGATAATATTAGTAACACTGGTAGTCTATCAATTGTAAATGGTTATAGTTCTTTCAAAATCTTTATTTCTAAATTATTCATTGGAATAGTATATATGTTCATTTTGTATTATACTTGTATATTATTATCACTATGCGTTAATATACTTAAAACCAATACATCATTTAATTATCATCAAATTAAAAAAGGTATACTCCTTATTAACTACAACTTTATAGCTTTAGCTATATTTTTATTTATTAGTTCTTCATTGTGTATACTACTAAAAGAAGTTAACAACGTTAGTACTATAATGTGCTTGTATTTTTTTGCAGGTGGATTTGTGTATATATTTAATTATCATAAATTAGATAAATTATTTTTCTTGGTGAAGATATTTTTGTACTCAAACCCTATAGTTTATTTGCTCAATATTAGTAGTTATAATCTATCTAATCATTTAATACTCAAATTGTTTATTTACTTAATTACTACTATTATTCTAGCTACTATCTTAGTTCACAATGTTTTATCTAATAGAGATTTTAGTTAATAAATTGCTCTTTTAAGACTTTAAAATCAAAAAGACATTTCATATTGAAATGTCCTCTTGATTTTATTTATCTAGGTAGGGGGATTTTACTAATTTATTAAAAATATTGAAATAATTAAAAAGAAAAACAATAAACTCTCTTCACCTTCTGAATAAGATATGTAATTGTTTAATATGACTGCTAAAAGTAAAAAGAAAAACAATAAATCGTCAACGCCTTCTTTGATATACTTCTTTACCCTATTAAACATATATTCCCATAGCTTAGGATAAGCCCTACTGCTACAGTCCCTCCCTAATTATAAGTATATGTTCATTATATGCTTACGTTCTTTTTTTGTTACAATAATTAATTACAATTAATTAAGGGACTAGTCACTTTTCCAAATGAGTAGCCCCTTTATATCAATCTGGTGATTTCAATACTTCCACCGCTCTTTCAAATTTGTCAAGATTCCTAGTATGCTCTTGGCTAAGTATTGGCTTAAAACATTTTATAAATTCAAACAAAATATCCATAGTACTATTAATACCCACGTCATCTAATGCATTAAGTCCATTTATTTTACTCTTAGCTGTGAATATTTGCTCTTTAACCTCCATTGCTTTATCTATTATTTGTTTTTTATCATAATCTAAATAATCATATAACGCCTCAATGATCCTCTGTTTTTTTTCTCCCACATCCAATTCAACATCTAAGCTACAAACTTCTGTTTCGTACTGCTCTCCTCTGATTCTGCCAACTTTATTTAATACATCAAATATATCTTGCAATTTAGAAATTGTGTATTGTTCGCTATGAGAAAAATACGGCTTAATATGTTTTAATAGATTAGCATTTTTCTCAAACCCTTTTGACATTCCTGTGATTTCACTAAAAACTTTACCTAGCCCAATAGCTTTTCCGCCGAAAATCCCTATAGCGATAGGAACTGCTAAGCTCGTAATGCTTTGATTTTTTATATTTTTAGGCTCTTTATCACTCATATTACATTCACCTCAAATACCTAGACATATACTCTTTATATTTTATGCTAATGTATATTGTTTTGTGATTGTTATATGAAGTAATACTATCTTACTTGTAAAGTCAAATCAAAGCCTTCTCCTAAAACTTCGTTTACAAAATTCATTATTATAAATGTTTTAGGTGTTTGTTTTTTTATAAAGATTTTTAGTTTTTTATACTCTTTATAGGTTAAAACTACACTTATTATTTTTTTATCACTGTTAGTATAACCTCCTACTCCTGGTAAAAATGTTGTTCCTCTCTTAAGTTCATTGTGTATGAAATTATTAACTGTATCAAAATCCTGTGAAATAACTAATGCATGAATTTTTATGTTTATTTTCTCAATTACTTTATCTATTATCAGTCCATTTATGAGTATTCCTAAAAATGCATACAACCCTAATGTCAGTCCGAAGGTTAGTCCTGCTAATAATGTAATTAATGAGTCAGACAAAAACAACGATTTTCCAATGTCTATATGTGTATACTTGTTGATTATTTTAGCAATAATATCTGTCCCTCCTGTTGATGCATTATAATGAAATATTATAGCCATTCCTATCCCTTGAATAACTATTCCAAACACTAAATTGATTATTATATCATCTGATATTGGAGCTTCTAAAGGTAAAACTATTTCAAAAACACCTATTATAATTGATAATAAAAAACTACAATAAATTGTTTTCCCTCCGAATTGTTTGCCTATAACTATAAGCCCTAGCAAAAATAGTATTATATTAAATACTCCCATAACTAAGCCTATGTTTATAGATGGTAAGTAGCCTTGTATTACCATAGCTAAACCACTTACTCCTCCAACAGCTAGATTTGCAGGTATTAAAAAGAAATATAAACCTATTGCCATTATTAATAATCCCAAATTTATAAAAATGTAATCTTTAAGTTTTTGCACCACAACCCTATCCCCTTTCTCAAAAAACTTTTAATTTTGATTATTCTTTAAAGCCAATAAAAGTTCTGGTACTATATCAGATATTGTTTTAGCTACTTTTACTCCACATGAATTCAGAGTTTCTATTTTACTTTGAGCTGTTCCTTTTCCTCCAGAGACTATTGCTCCTGCATGCCCCATTCTTTTTCCTTTTGGCGCTGTTTTCCCACCTATAAATCCTACAACGGGTTTTGTCATATTGTTTTTAATCCACTCAGCTGCCTTTTCTTCTTCGTCTCCTCCAATTTCTCCTATTATTACAACTCCATGTGTCTGATCATCTCTGTTAAACTCTTTTAATACATCAATAAAACTAGTGCCTTTTATTGGATCACCACCAATTCCAACAGTAGTCGATTGCCCCAAGCCTGCTTTTGAAATAACATTGACTGCTTCGTAAGTCAAGGTTCCTGATCTTGAAACAATACCTATATTACCTTTCTTGTGAATATGTCCCGGCATAATACCTATTTTGCACTCACCAGAAGTTATAATCCCTGGACAATTTGGTCCAATTAATCTAGTTTTCTTATTCATAATATAATTCTTTACTTTTACCATATCTAGGATAGGAATGTGCTCTGTAATGCATATAACTAAATCTAACTCGCTGTCAACAGCTTCTAATATAGCATCTGCTGCATATGGTGCTGGCACGTAAATAATAGAAGCATTAGCACCTGAAATTTCAACCGCTTCTTTTACTGAATTAAAAACTGGCACACCCTCTACCTCTGTATTCCCTTTATTGGGTGTAACACCTGCTACTATTTTAGTCCCATACTCTAGCATATGTTTTGTATGGTACCTAGCAGCTGAACCAGTTATTCCCTGTACTAAAACCTTAGTATCTTTATTTATCCATATACTCATTATCTTTTTCCTCCTCATGACTAGTTAAGAAATTATTCATATGTGTCATATTTTTTATGATTTTCGTAATTTATCTTATTGAGCAATTTTACTATCATCTCACTACCTTCGTCCAAACTGTTTACTATATGAATATTTGCATTTGACTTTTTTAATATCTCTTTGCCTTTTTCTTCGTTTGTTCCTTCTAATCTAACAACTATAGGCATCTTTGTATGTATAATATTTGTAGCTTTGATTATACCATTTGCTATAACATCGCATTTCATTATACCGCCAAATATATTGACAAATATCCCTCTAACTTGAGGATCTGATAGAATAAGTACAAATGCATTTGTAACACTTTCACTACTAGCACTTCCACCAACATCTAGAAAATTAGCAGGTAAACCACCAGCATTTTTTATACTATCCATTGTTGCCATCGCTAAACCAGCTCCGTTAACTAAACATCCTATAGAACCATTTAACGCTATATATGATAATCCATATTCAGACGCCTCTATTTCTTTTGGATTTTCTTCTTTTATATCCCTTAAATCTTTTATATCTGGATGTCTAAATAATGCATTATCATCAAAGTTTATTTTTGAATCTAACGCTACGATATCATTATCTAGAGTCAACACTAAAGGATTTATTTCTACTAAACTACAATCATTTTCTATATAACATTTATACAGACCTTTTAATGTTTTTTCCATTGCTTTGTGAGCTTCTAAAGGTAACTTTAGCTTATTGATAATATATCTTATTTGATAGTCAGTCAATCCTATGCAACTATTAACATCAGTTTTTATAATTTTTTCTGGTGTCTTTTTTGCTACTTCTTCTATCTCTACTCCACCTTCTTCTGATGCTATAACTGCTACCTGACTATTTGAACGATCAAGTACTATACTCAAATAATATTCTTTCTTTATATTACATCCTTCTTCTATATACAGCTTTCTCACTAAAACACCTTCGCTTCCGGTTTGGTGTGTTACGAGTGTCTTACCTAATAGATCTTTGGATGTCTCTATAGCTTCTGCTAATGATGTAACCAGTTTGACTCCTCCTGCCTTGCTTCTTCCTCCAGCATGAACTTGAGCCTTTACAACTGCTATATCACTTTCTATCTTTTGTACATTAGGTTTTATATCCTCTTCCTTAGTTATTAGATAACCTTTCATCACTTTTATACCGTACTGTTTTAAAATTTGTTTAGCTTGATATTCGTGTATATTCATTCCTAACTACCTCCAAATAATAGATTTGTAAAAACAATCATAAACATCAATGCAAAGGGATATGTTGCACCATAGCCTACTACCACCTCTTCGCTTTCAAATGTATCTATAGCTGTTGCTAATCCTGGCGTACTTGTCATCCCACCACAAATTCCTCCGATTAAATATATAGTCTCTATCTTTAAAATATACTTACCTACTAAATATCCTGCCCCTATACTAATTATTCCTATAGACGATCCTATTACCAATAATGTTATTCCATATTGACTTAATGCATTTATAGCTTCATATCCATAATTTAGTCCAACAATTGCTAGAAACATATTTAGAGATATATCTCTGATTATACTAAGATGCGTAACGTTAAAATCAAAAGATAACTTTCCTATTTTTCTCAAACTACCAAGCACTAGAGCGCTTATCAATACTCCTCCTGTCATACCCAATGAAAGCGTCGTAGTTTTAGTTAATTTTATTTCAATCAAACTTAGTAAAGTTCCTACAATTATCACTACTATAAAGCTTACTAAATCAAAAGGCTTTTGAATTTCATCAGATACTTCAACTATTTCTTCACTAACAATTGCTTTATTTTTCTTTCCTACTAATTGAGTAAATAGTATTACGAGCAACACTCCTGGTATATAAGCTATCGAATATCCTAATCCTACATTTGCACTTTGGTCAGTATACATTCCTTTGGCTATTTCTAATGCTGTAGCTAAGCCAGGTGAGCTAGTTAGTGCCCCTATATACGTACCTACTATACTTGCTTTTTGGCTATAAAATAAACTTATAAATATTAGTGTTGTAGCTGCTCCTGTAAATGTTATAATAAAAGCTAATATTAAGAATTTAATACCATACTGTTTTAGTATCTTTGCTAAATTTTTAGATGCTATAAGCCCTACTGAACTTATAAATCCAATCAAACTTAGTTCAAATACTGTTTTTTCTATACTAATATCTACTTTTAAATACTTTGTTAATAAATAACTTATTAACAAACCCAAAAACAGTATCGCAGAATTACCAAGTTTGATATGTCTTATTCTTATTGTCCCTATGATTTGCCCTAAAACAATACAAACTGCAATCATCAATAAAGGATTCTGTACTAATTGCTTTACCAAAGTCTCATCTCCTTAAACAAAAAACTAGCCATAATTAGCTAGTTATTTTCACAATTAATAAAGCCCTTTCATAAGAAAGGGCACTACAAACATATGGAAGGAATCTATAAATTCCTCTATGTTATATAACACCTCCTCATCCTCGTGAGTCAATAAATAGCATTGTTACTATTGGCAGGTCTCCTGACTCAAGCAATACGTATATTCTCCTTCCCATAACAAATTACAGTGGATAATGAATATACTAAGCTCTTACAGTGGCGGGACCGTGTTGGAATTTAACCAACTTCCCTTTTAACAATATTATTGCACCAATAGCCTTTATTATTCAGTTTTTAAATATATTATGAGTGTACCATTGAAGCTCATTCTTGTCAATGAATTATTAGTTTCTTTTCTGATTCTTATTTTATTATTGTAATATAGCATATCCTTTGTGAGCCCTTGTGGTTGATTATATTTTATTGTAGTGATAAAACCGTTTTTCACTAAAAAATAATAAATGTGTCTTGGCTCTAGAACATGTCTATACTATCTCATTTTACTTTATGATATACTTTTAGGTTAAAGGTTTATATCTATTTCTGTTATAATAATATTAATACCCATGTACAAAATATTACACTTGTATTGTTAAATGGAGGTACAACATGAAGAAGCAATTTGTTGCAAGTTTATGCCATATAGGGGCACATGGAGGCATGATATTACTAAGTAATGAATTTTTAGTTTATAAAACTCAAAATCTTGTCTTATCTGACAACTACAGAAACATTAAAATACTATATTCTGATATAAAATATATTAGGCGTTGTCGTTGATTACTTGTATTCCCCGCAGTAATAATAAATTTGAAAGATGGCTTACATTATAAATTTATAGTTTTTAATAGAAAACAATTTTTTAAAATTCTAAATAATAAATGTATCCGTATATTATAACTTAATAAGTCAACTTTTCAATCTTGACCCCACCAATTTTACTTACGAGTAAATTTCATATCACAGCAGGTTTTACCTGTAGCTAATGTTCCCTCTCTCTTAAATTCAAAATTAACTTGCTCACATAGTTTAGGAAAGAAAACTTCATCGCCATAGCAAGTTGAATAATAGCAATTTATTGAGTTCCCTAATGCCTTAGCTACCTCATGGTACACGCAATAGGTTACATTCATTTGGAAGCAATCTTTTGTATCTATACCAACCTCATATTCTTCTAAACCTACCTCCTTCATAGCATCTTGAAGAGCTATATAATATTCTTTAAAAGATACTAAAAAATCACCTTCACCGCACGCAACAAAATCCTCAGGTTTTGCGAAAACTTCTTGTAGTATGTAATAAGCACATCTATCTGAAAAGTGGTTTCTAATCTTCGCAGCTTGCTCATAGCCTAAGATATCAACCATCACCTTAGCTACTACCTGTTTACTGATAACTGAGGTAAGATCTTTTTCAGAGATACCCTTTGCCCGTACATGGGTCCAATCCATTTGAAGCGCTTTATGCTTTTCTAATTTCACTTTTTTGATAAACTTTAAAAACCCGACTGGGTTCATATGCCAAACTAAACGACCTCCTAATCTTAGCGCTGAATTTATAATCTTCATCTTACTTTTTAATGGTAACTTCATGTTTTTTTGAATAGTTAAAATATCCTTCCCGTAATTCCTTAATTCATCTACTCGCATAACACCCACCTTTCATTTAATAGTTTTCTAAACTAACCACATCATTTGTATTTATCTCATATACCTGTTGCTCGATATGAAAGTGACAAGTATATTAACCACAATCATTTTTGACAATTATTAGGCGTTGTCATTCATCCTTATTTACCAAAGTAATAGTAAATTTGAAGGATAGCTTACGTTATAAGTTTGTTGTTTTAATAGAAAGGTCTTTGTGAAATTAATTAACCAATATAAGGCTTGTATCGTAAATAATCGCAATTTATGAACAGTGTTTAAACATCTTTAATAATACACTGCTCTTTTTTGTCTAATCTCTATTTTGATTTAATATATCTCTTGCCTTTTTTAAAAGTATGTCTTTTTTATTATCATTTGGATGTTGATAGATTTCGTGTAATAGTGTTTCTAACATATTCCCTATCGCTTGCCCTTTTTTTATTCCTATCTTTATCAAATCATCTCCATTTATAGCTAAATCTCTAATCTCTAACGGGAAATTTGAATGTAATATTATATTTATTTTTTCTTTATTTTCTATAAAAATATTACTATTATACTTTTTTAATAATTGTAATGCATCGCACACTTTAATCAACAGTTCTATATACTTTAAATTACCTCTTAGTAACTCTTTTAACTCCGTTTCATCGTTGCTCTTTAATAATTTATTGTAATTCTTTAAAATAAACCTATTATTTTCTATTGTTTTATTATCATATTTTAATTTTTTCATAATCTCTTTTGATTGCTCGGTGCTGATATTATTTACTATAAACATCACCGATAATCTAATATCAGTATTTTTAGGAATCTTATTCATCATTGTAAGTATTTCATTATTACTGAATATATCATAAGCAGTTATATATTCACCTAGTTCTAGTTTCTTAATAAGTTTAATCCCCATATCTACAAATTCACTACTCAATATTTTATTGAATTCTTCTCTTATTCTTTCTTTACTTATATTTTTTAATTTTTCTCTTCTTAACTTAATTGCTTGTATACATCTCTCGTCTAATTTATAACCTAGTTGAGAAGAAAATCTGACTGCTCGCATTATTCTTAAGGCATCTTCATTAAATCTATCTTTTGCATCCAAAACACATCTAATAATTTTGTTTTCTATATCTATACACCCGTTAAATGGATCAACAAGTCCCTCTAAAGGGTTATATGCTATTGCATTTATTGTAAAGTCTCTCCTACTTAAATCCTTTAGTATATCTTCTGTAAATTCAACTCTCTCCGGCCTTCTGTCATCCTTATATTCGCCCTCTACTCTATATGTTGTTATCTCATAAGCATTACCTTCTATAACTGCTGTAATTGTCCCATGCTTAATCCCTGTAGGTATATTTTTTATATCATGCTTATCCAATATCTCTCTTAACTTATCAGGCTTACAGCTTGTACAAATGTCAAAATCGTTAGGGAGCCTCCCAATGAGGCTGTCCCTAACACATCCACCTACTATATAGGCTTCATAATTATATTTTTTTAGTATATCTAATATTATTTCTACATTTTTAGGTATTCTTATACTCAGTTTTATCCCTCCAATAATATATTTGGATTATCAAGTGCTTCTTTTATCAACATTTCATATATTAACTTATCATTTTCTTTTACATTGTCCGGTAATTCATTAAAAAGTTTAACTATATCAGTTTCACTCCATCTAGGTTTTGGCTCAAACTTATCTATCTGCCCAACTACTACTCCTGTTGTAACTTTTGTATCTTCCGCTATAATTTCATAATAAGCAAATGGTTGCACAGTGTTAAACGTAGCACCTATTTCATTGAACCCACTTCTTGCTACACACGCATTTATATCTTCATCAGTTATCATTTCTGTCTTAGGAAAATCCCATACTTTTTTCTTTGGATGATAAGTCATTACTAAACTTGAATTATAAAAAGGTATTACTAATATATTTTTAAATTTATCTAATAAATTATCTATATCATTTTCAAAATAAATACACACTTTATCTTTTAATCTATCTATAATAAAATTAGCTTGCAAATTTTCCACCACCATAAATTAAAAATTTCTCTCTATAAAATATAGTATGGAAAAATAGTGTTTTTGGTTTCTACTCTTCTCTGTAACAACTGCCTCCTATAAACTCTTTAATTATTGATGTATTGGGTATTATGCTTTCATCTTTTATCTCTTTAAAATAATCTAAAAATTTTAAAAGTCTTTTGCTCTCACTATAATGCTCACTATTTTGATGTATTTCTCTGAGTAAAGGTTTAGCATGTTTTTTTAATACAGAGAGTTCATATACAAGTGCAGAATTGAACATTGCATCTGCTTCTTCTTGATACGGGAATATGTTTCTCTCTTCTCCATTTCTTACGTTAGTCCATAAATCTAATGTTCTCTGAGCGCTATTTCCTCTATACTTGTAATCTCTAACCATTCTCCTGATTAATCTTGTATCTGTTGTTGGTATTCTATTATGATTATCAATGTTTAATTGTGTTAACGCACTTATATAGATTTTGAATTTTTTCTCATGTGGTATCATACTAGTAAGTTTTTCATTTAGTCCGTGAATCCCCTCTATTATTATAATTTGAGATTCATCAATTTGTAACTTTATCCCTTCTTTTTCTCTTTTACCCGTTTTAAAATTAAATATAGGTAGTTCTACTTCTTTACCGTTCATTAGATTTAGTAAATCTTCGTTAAATTTAACAATATCTATAGCATCTATTGATTCAAAGTCATAATTTCCGTTTTTGTCTTTTGGCGTATCTACTCTGTTAACAAAGTAATTATCTAGTGATATAGAAACTGGTCTCTTTTCATTGACTCTTAACTGTGTATATAGCCTTTGAGCAAAAGTAGTCTTTCCTGAAGACGAAGGCCCTGCTATCAATATAAGCTTTACACTCTTTTTTTCACATATCTGATCTGCAATATATGCTATCTTTTTTTCATGTAATGCTTCTGCAATTCTAACTATTTCACCAGACAATCCCTCTGATATTTTATCATTTAATGCTCCAACGTAACCTATATCTAAAATTTCTGCCCAGTCTTCAGTTTCTTTAAAAATCTTTGCTAACTTCTTATGTTCTTCATATTTTGGGATTTTAAAGTTATTTTCTTTTCTTGGGAATTGTATTATAACCCCCGGTCCAAAATATTTTAAGTCAAATGAATGTATGCAACCTGTCAGTGGCGCTAAATATCCATAAAATTTATCATACAAGCCATCTAATATATATACATGCATTTTATCTTGTTTTCTATACTTAGATAATCTAAGTTTATCAGTATAACCTTGCTTTTTAAATATAGCATCTGCTTTTTGTAAGTCAATTAGTTTTCTTTCTATTTTTAGATTCATATCTATAATTTCTTTTATTCTGGCTTTGATTTTGTCTACATCGCTTGCAGTTAAAGGTGAATCCTTAGTAATCTCAACATATTTCCCTTTGTTAAGAGAATGTTCAATTGACACCTTACATTCTGCAAATATGTCTATACATGCTTTGATAAATATAAAGGAAAGTGTTCTTTGATATACTCTAAAACCATCTTTATCTTCTATATCTAATAACTCAATATCGCAATCCTCTGTTATTTCATAGTTCATATGCTTAATATCATTTTTTATTTTAGCGCATAGATATTTTTTTTCTATATTATGCTTTACTAATATATCATATATACTAGTACCTTTTTCTATTTTTATTTTACCAACCTCAGTTATATTTACTGTTTGCATATATCACCCTCCTTATTTATGTGTTATATAACTATGCATTAGGCGAGCACTATTATTCCAAATATGTTTGTCCTAATATTATTATAATATATATTGCAATAATATTCATACATAATAGGGATGTCATATAGACATCCCATAAAGGCATCTCCCAAGAAGTATTTCCTATTTATTTAAGCACATCTTCTGATATGCTAGAAAGAGCACTTCCTGCTTCATTTTCATATATGTCTCTTATTGCTAAATCTCCTATAGATACTATCCCTACTAGCTTGTCACTATCTACGACTGGTAATCTTCTTATTTGATGCTTAGCCATTATTCTTGCTGCTTCATGTACATCTGTATCTGGTGAAGCTGTTATAACGTTTCTTGTCATTACTGATTCTACTGGCTCTAAGCTGTCCTGACCCTTTGAAACACTACCTAGTACTATATCTCTATCAGTTACTATACCTATTGGTCTGTTTGAGTTATCACAAACTGGTATAGAGCCAACATTTAAGTTTTTCATTTTCTCAGCTGCTTCTCTAATTGAAGCATCGCTGTTTAAGCTAGATACTTCACTAGTCATTATGTCTCTTAATATTTTCATATACATCTCCTCCTTAGTTACTCTATTATTTAGGATATGTATTTTTCTAGTTTTTAATCAAAAACTTAGGCTCTAAATATATCGTTTTCAATATTTGCAAAACTTTCCTCTATATTGTCTTCAAACTCCATTCCATTTAAATACTTCATTTCACCTGATATATTGTCAAATTTCAATTTATATGCTATTAGAAATTGATGCTCAAGCTCAAATTTTTCTTTAAATATTTTATTTACTTTCTTTAGTCCATATTTACTATCACCAACTATTGGATGACCTATTGATGCTAGATGTACTCTTATTTGATGTGACTTCCCTGTTATTAATTTAACCTCTAGTAAACTATATTGGTTATTTGCTTTTATTATTTTTACATCTGTCTGTATCTTTTTAGATTCTGAAGTCTCATATTTTGTTATATACGACTTATTCTCATCTTTGTTCTTCACTATATAATCTTCTAGCTTAAGATTATTCTTGAGTGTTCCTACAACTAAGCTTTTATAATATTTATCTACATTTTTAAGCCTTATAGCCTCGTTTATAGCTTTTAATGCTTTATAATTTTTTGCACCTATTACTATTCCTATTGTATTTCTATCAAGTCTATTGCATATAGAAGGTCTGAATACCATTTCTTCATCTGGATTATATTCACCTTTATTATATAAGTAATTTACTATATCATCTGTTAATGAGCTCTCCCCTGCTTGAGATGGCTGTGATAATACCCCCGCTTCTTTGTGTACTAGTATTATATTATTGTCTTCATAAATAACTTTTATATGATTTGATGACTTTGATAGTTTATCTTTTTTAGCCCTAAAGCTGTCAATCGTATCTTGAGATAAATATAGTTGTATTTTATCTCCAGCTAAAATCATCTCTTTTGGATCAGTTCTTTTACTATTAAGTTTTATTCTCTTTTTCCTGATCATTTTATATATGAATGAATTAGGTGCTTTATCCATGTATTTTTTCAGAAATCTATCCAATCTTTGTTCACTTTCATTTTCTTTTATCAATATTTCTATCATAATTTCACCTGCTTTTTTCTCTTTAATCTAAACCAAATTATCTATAGAACTCTATTTACAATATATTTATCAATATTCCACGATATTTCATGATAATATTTATTATATCATCTTATTGTAATTGAATTATACAGTAATATTATGATATTATAAAAACAGAGTATCTATACACTATGTTTTAAGAATGGTCATCTTATATCCATGAGTACTCATAGGTATTGATAAATACATACTAATTAACAGTTTTAAGGGAGTGGTAATTTGAAAAAATTTATTGAATGGTTTAAAGATGGTGTTTATGATATTTCTGATTTCTTGATTATGGGTGCTGTTGTTATAGTTGTTGGCGGTATTATAGGTTGGAAACTCCCTATTTTATTTACTGATTCAAATGATACTAGTATTGCAGCTGTAGAAACACAAAAAACTAATACTGATAGTAAAGGTAATACAGATAAAAAATCTCCTGACAATAACACTGGTGATGTTAAAGATCAGGATGGCCAAGATTCTAACGCTGATAGCAATACTGCTGATCCAAAAGGAACAGATAAGAATATTGATAAGAATCAAAATAGTCAAAACAATAACAACCAAAACAACCAAAGCAATCAAAACAATGAACAAAAAAATAACAATAATCAAGAACAAAATAATAATGGTGAAACACAACCACCTAAACAAAACACCAACGAAGCAACAGTTGTAGAAATTGATATTCCTTCTGGGTCACTTCCTGGAACTATTGGAGATATTTTAGTTAAGAACAATTTAATTGAGTCTAAAAAAGCATTTTTAGACAAAGCTGTTGAATTAAAATTGGACACTAAATTGAGATCTGGATCTTATAAGATTAAATCAAATAGTTCTCTAGAAGATATAATTTATAAATTGGCTTGGAAAAAGAAATAAAACTAATGATATTTGTTAAATAAAAGAGCATCTGTAAAAGATTGCTCTTTTTATTTTTTATTCATGTCATACAGGCGTCAAGAATATAGTGCTATATTTATTATATTCTATACAAATAGGGAGGATCACTATGTTAAAACTAAAAAAGATGAAGGTTGCCTTTGTATTTTATTTTTAGATTAAAACCTTCAAAACAAAGGATTTGGTACTAGTAATTAAATTGTTAGAAAATATACATGAAAACTCCAATATCTATTTCTTAAAAATTGTTTTAAACTAAGGATACTTGTTAAAACTAAAGACATCTATCAAAGCTTTTATTTTATATTATGCCATGCTGATGTCAAGAATATAATGTTATACTGAATATATTAATTAAAGAAAGTAGTGATATAAATGAAATTTGAATGGCGAAAAAAAGAAAAAGACTTATATTTACCTAGTAAAACACCGTCTCTAATAACTATACCTAAACAGAAATTCTTTGTCATCGATGGTAAAGGAAATCCTAATAGCCCGGAATTTACTGAAAAAATAGGCATTTTATATTCTTTAGCGTATGCAATCAGGATGATGCCAAAGAAAGGTTATACTCCTGATGGTTACTTTGAATATACTGTTTATCCTCTTGAAGGTATATGGGATTTGACAGAAAAAGGTCAGCAATCTGATACTTTCAATAAAGATGAGCTAATATATTCAATCATGATTAGACAACCTGATTTTGTTACAGATGATGTTGTAGATAAGGCATTTGAACTTGTTAAAAAGAAAAAAGATAACCCTCTTTTAAATGATGTAGTTTTTAAAACAATTGAAGATGGACTATCTGTTCAAATGATGCATTTAGGCTCATATGATAACGAGCCTGAAAGTTTCAAACAAATGAATAAATTTATAAATGAAAACAATCTTGAAAAAACAGTATTTAAACATAGAGAAATCTATCTTACAGATTTCAGAAGAGTTGAAAGCTCAAAATTAAAAACTGTACTTAGATACATGGTACGTTATAAAGAATAGCTTTTACCAAATTACAGAATAAAAACTTGGAGTCGTTTATTACGTCTCCAAGTTTTTTATTAATATTTTACATTAACATATTCATCTATTACTGATTTTTTATAATCTCCTGAAAAAACTCTTTCTTTTTTTAAGATTTCTAATATTTTATAATTTTGAGAATGTAATATTGCTTTATCATAATCTTTTAAGCATATCTCATAAAGTTTACCCATTAAATTTTTAGAATTTAGTTTTATAAAATACGCTTCCATGTTTTTAAACTTTAGTAGCTTTAACAAGTTTAATGTTGATTTATCTTTCATTCTATAATAATAGTGTCCTTCTTCGATAAAAGATTTAACATATTTTTCATCGTCTTTGTTTTCATTTAGTATTTTACCTTGCATAAAATAATACTTAGCCATCATGTTATAATATTGATAGTTATACATTCCTTTTTCATATATATCTATTTTATCAAATGGTTTAATATTATTTTTATATATATAATCAACATTAGCTTGTATATACTCTTTTTTTGTTAAATCACCCTGTTTATACTGTATTATAAGATAATCCCTATGATTAAAAAATTTATCAAATATAGTTTCTTTCATACTTGAACCTTTCTATTATGTGATTATTTTAGCTTCTGCTATCTTTTTTTAAGTTTTATTCTCTTAGTTATCATAGTATATGATAATAAAAGCATTATAACAGCTAAAACTACAATATTTATGTAGTATTTAGTTAAGTATAGTGATATTATTGCTACTATACCACCAGACATGGTAATTGGTATACCGTAATAAACTCCATCAAACTCCATTACATTATATCTAGCTAACCTATATGCTCCTGCTATTGAATATAATATTGTAATAATTATACCTACAACTCCAAATTGATTTAATGCTATATTCCACATCAACAATGTGGGTGCTACTCCAAATGATATTAAATCAGAAAGAGAATCTAGTTCTTTACCTATTTCTGATGTTGCATTGAGCTTTCTAGCTATTTTCCCATCATATCTGTCCATCACGGCAGCTAGTAATATTAATAATCCCGATACAAAACAATTTTCTTTAAAAATCCACATAATAGCTAAAATTCCTAATGCTAAATTAAAAAAAGTAAAAATATTAGGAAGATAGCGTTTTATATTCATTAATTAACACCTCCAAATTTTTCATGGCTAGAATATACAGATAGTTATAAATGCTATATATAATACACGTTTTTCTTTAACTAATTTTGTGTATGTGAAATTATAAATTTATTTGATAATATCTATATGCTTTTAATTGCTTTCTTATTAATTACTTTATTATAACACAATATTCTACCACTATCATATCATAAAATTCACTCATTATGAAATTTTTTAATTGCTTTTCCATTTAAATAATCACATACATCTCCTTGTTTTGCATGTAAATCATTCATTTTTTCAACTATTTCATCTTTAATTTTCCACCAACTAGTGTTCCAGTTTACAAACAATGTTTCTTTTTTAGGAGCTCTTCCTAGCAATCTTTCAACTACTATATCTTTTTTTAGATACTTCAAAAATAATATCACCCTATTTATATAGTCTTCCTTAGATAGCATTTGAATCTTATCTTGTTTGTAAAGCTGTGCTAAATGTGTATCTCTAACAATATAAAGTGAATGCAGTTTAACATAATCCACCTTTAATGCAGATAGTATTTTTGCATTTTCTATAACATCTGTTACGTCATCCCATGGTAAATTCAGTATCAAGTGTGCACATACCTCAAATCCACGCTCTTTAATTCTTAAAACACTATCTATAAACTCTGCTAGTGTATGTCCTCTATTTATTATTTTTAATGTCTTATAGTTTACAGTTTGAAGCCCTAACTCTATTGTAATTTCAATATTATTTTCTATTTTTATTTGTTTTAAAAAATCTAATATATTGTCATTTATACAATCTGGTCTTGTTGATATAGATATCTCTACTATATTTGGTTTGATAGCTTCATTAATATATTGTTTAAACGCTTTAAAATCAACATATGTATTTGTGAAATTTTGAAAGTAAGCTATAAATTTGTTAGCTTTATACTTTTCTTTTATATACTGCATGTTTTGATTTATTTGCTGTGATACTGTAAGTTTATTGTCCAAATTTTCAAATCCAGCCCCAACTTCTCCGCAAAATATGCATCCGCCTTCGCCAACACATCCATCTCTATTAGGACATGTCACTGGTAGATTTATTGGCAATTTATATACTTTAGCATTGTACTTATTTTTTAGATATTGTGAATAGGTTCTATATGGCATTTCATTCATTTTTACAACTTCTTTCTTTTAAATTTTGAGCTATCTAATAAAATACTTTATTTTCTGTATAAATACAATAGTTATCTTAATTTTATTATATATTATATCGTCATAATTTTATTTTATAGTTATTTTAAATTTATATAAATATTATTTTCTTATCAGGTAAAAATATATATAACGGTCAATAAAGTCTAGATTGTTTAATTTATTGGTTCATAGGAGGTTGTCATGCGCATTAGAGAAGGTATGATTCCTACAGTTTTAGGAACAGCTGTTACTGTAGGAGGAATTTTATCGAAAAAAGTTCTACCTAAACAGGTTGCTTGGGGTATTGTTGGCTTTGGTTTAGCTCATGTTGTTTTAGGTGGAATAGACTTATTTGAACATCATAATTGCGATTTTACAGATGAATTATTTGATTAATTTATAATGGGGATGTCTCATATGAGACTCCCCATTATCTACAATTACTTAACCTCAAACTTATATTTGCTTCTTAAGCTATTAGTTTTGTTTAAGTATTCTTTGTTTTGTTTCATAGCTAATAGTTGATTTTTAATTTGTGATTGCACTTCATCAAATTTCTTTGTACCTGCTTCTTTTTTATCTGTCACCTTGATTATATGGTATCCAAATTGTGTTTTTACTAGATCACTTAATTCTCCGATAGCTAATTTAAATGCAGCTTCTTCAAACTCTGGAACCATCTTACCTCTAGTAAATTCACCTAAACTACCACCTTGAGCTTTTGAAGGACACTCTGAGCTTTCTTTTGCAACTTCTTCAAAGCTACTGCCTTCTTTTAGCTTAGCTAAAAGTTCTTTTGCAACTTCTTCATCTTTTACAAGTATATGACTAGCTTTTACACTTTCTTCACTAACAAATTGCTCTTTATTAGCTTCATAGTACTCTTTAACTTCTTCATCAGAAACTTCTATTGAATCTAATAACTGCTTAATAGCCATTTGCTTTAATATATTTTCTTTTGCATGTTGTAATTCCATCTTGAACGCTTCTTCTTGGTCTAATCCTTGCTCTTTAGCATCTAAGTAAAACATCTCTTGGTTGATTAATTCATCTAATAACTTTTTCTTTCCCTCTTCGTTATTGAATTGCATTGCTCTTTGAGGGCCTATACCTGCTAATAAAAAATCTAAATCTTTTTGTGTTATTTCTTTACCTTCTACAACTGCTAAAACTTTATTCTCCATTTAATTCTCTCCTTTTTAAATCTACTTTTTTTATATTATCAAATTATGGCACAGATGTCCAACTTAAACTTCAAATATTTGAAAAATCAATAATAATACATCTACATATATTACAGGTTAAATATCTTTTTAAGTATATGTCCTACACCATTTTGATTATTAGTTCTGTCAGACACTATATCTGCAAATGCTTTAATATCTTCATGTCCATTTTTCATTGCTATCCCTAATCCTGATTCCTTTATCATGCTTAAATCATTCATATCATCACCTATGGACATGATCTGATTAGTTTCTATATTTTTAGAATCAGCATAACTTTTTATTGTATCCCATTTAGAAGCGTTTACTTTCATTACTTCTAACATTGTACCTACTTTAGATAAGGTTCTCAGTATATGGCTTGAATATAACTCGCTATATCTTTGCTTCAATATGCTATATAATCTTTCTAATGTCTTCTCATCTGATATATAGCACACTGATAGGACTTTTCCACAGTTATAATCTAATCCATTTTGTATCTCTTTATACCTTTTAACATTTTTGAGGTAACTTGAATATTTCTCATGATTCTTGTTTAATTCTATAATCATATCATACCCTTCATCATAATGATCAACATGAATTATTGGGTATAAATCAATTTTTCTACCTTCTTTAAGTAGTATATGCAAATGTTCGTCATGTAAATACTTAGATAATATAGTTTTATCATCTTTTATATTTCTGACTATATTACCGTTGTTAGCCATTATAACTAAATCAAGTTTACTATCCTTAATGAATTGCTTAGCAGAATGATAGCTCCTTCCTGTTGCTATAACTACTTCTACTCCTAGCTCTATTACCTTAGTTAAGACCTCTATATTTTGCTTAGAGATAGTCTTTTCATCATTAAGCAGTGTTCCATCTAGGTCAATTGCTACTAATTTGTAGTTCATACTAACACCTCTTGTTATATGTTATAAAAATGTAGCATTGCCTCTTTCATATAGTAGTGATCATATACTCCTGCGAATTCTCTAATTGAATGCATTGCTAATAAAGGATTACCTATGTCTATTATTCTCATACCTACTTTACTAGCTGTAATAGGTCCTATTGTGCTACCTCCTGGCATATCAGATCTATTGACAAACTTTTGGCATGGAACATCAGCTTTTTTACATATTTGCTCGAATACTGATATTGAATCACTATCACTTGCATATCTGTATTTAGCACTTATCTTAATGGCTGGGCCTTTATTGATTAAACAATTAGCACTAGTATCAAATTTATCCGCATAATACGGATGAATTCCTTGAGCTGAATCAGCTGATATTAAGAATGAGTTCTCTATGCTCTTATAGTAATCTATTTTATCTTTGCCAAGCTCTAAACATATTCTCTCTAGTAATGTAGCTAGTAATGGTGAATCTGCTCCCTGCTTTGTTGAACTTCCAATTTCCTCATTATCAAAACATACAAGTACGTTAGTCCCTTTTGTTATCTCACAATTTAATATAGCTTTTAAACCTGTATGAACCATAGCTAAATCATCAAGTCTGCTACATGATATAAATTCTTCTTTTAAGCCTACTAAACATCCCTTTTCAAATTCATATGTATAAAGTTCAAAATCTGTTATTTCACTCACCTTGATATCAAGCTCTTCTGCTATTAAGTTCACTAAAAAGTTATCTTTGTTCATTTCGTCATTTATTGTCGCCAATACTGGCAATAGTTCTTTTTGAGGATTTATCTCTACACCTTTATTTACACTCTTATTAAGATGGATCGCTAGGTTCGGTATCATCAATAATGGTCTCTTAAAATCAATGAGTTTATGCTCTGGATTTAATATATCATCACTCTTTACCATAACTCTACCTGCTAGAGATAATGGTCTGTCAAACCAAGTGTTATATATTGGCCCTCCATATGGTTCTGTATTCAATGTAAGAAATCCTGATTTAATAGTCTCTGGATTAGGTTTAATTCTCAAACATGGTGAATCAGTGTGTGCTCCAACAATCTTGAAACCATCCTCATCAACTTCTCCTGTTCCTACTGTAAAAGCAATAATTGCAGAATCATTTTTAGTTACAAAATATTTACCTTCTTTTTTTATATTCCAGTTCATTCTCATATCTAATTCTTCGAAATTATTTTCTTTTAGTATACTCTTTACTGTTTTTACCGCATGATATGAACATGGACTATTTTGTATGAAATCTATTAATTCCTGTGCAAAATCTTGTTGTTTGTTCACCGTCATCACTCCTTATATTAATGTTTATACCCTTTGTGTAGAATTGTCATAACATCGTTTAACTCTTTTTCATCCTCAATAATTTGTAGTTGTTCTTCTATTATACTAAAGGCATATGCTTCATTGTCTTCCTCATTTAATAATACCACATATTCTTTATTTTTCATTATAAATGATGCTATTAATTTACAAACTACATTATTACCATTAATACTAATCTCTATATTGTCTTTATCCATTATAGCCTCCAACCATGATTTTATGTCGTATAATTTATAGGTGTTCTAAAAAATATGTATATAGTAAATTTAAAATTTATACTTACAATTCTTGGGACTGTCATCAGACAGCCCCTTATAAATTTATTTAATATTCTTTAATACTTCTTTTAAAAACGTGTATGTTCTCTCTACTGATGATATGCTTATACATTCATCTGGAGTATGCACATCAAATAAATCTGGCCCAATAGAAATCATATCTATATCTCCGAGCTTTTCTTTCAAGAAACCACACTCTAAGCCAGCATGTATAGCCATTACTTTAGGTTCTTTATGGTACATATTTTTATAAGTTTCTATGCATATCTCTCTGATTTTTGAATCCTCTTTATACTCCCAACCTGGATATCCATCAGATGCAATAAACTCAGCACCTACCAGATCAGCCGTTCTTTTCATTTGTTTTACCATATATTCTTTTAAGCTATCAACTGAGCTCCTTAATGCACATCTAAACTCTATGTTATCATTTTCTAGCACTACTACACCTAAACTTGTTGAGCTCTCTACTAAATTCTCTATAGACATACTCATAGTTTGTATCCCATTTATAACTGTTGTAATCAATGCAATAACTTTATTTTTAACATCGCTTGTAAATGTCTTTTCTGGTTTACTGACTGGCTTTAGCACTACTTTTACATCTGAATCTGTAATGCTAAATTCGTTTTTAAATGTCTCCTCGCATTTCTTTACACATAACTCTAAGCTAGTTTTATCCCCTGCATTTACTCCTATAACTGCATCTGCCTCTCTAGGGATAGCATTTGCTTTTGCTCCTCCTTTAATATCAGCCAACGTATAATCAAAATCAAAAGAATCTAATACTCTTGCCATTAACTTATGAGAGTTCGCTCTACCTTTGTCTATATCTGCGCCAGAATGGCCACCTTTTAACCCTCTTATTT
The DNA here is from genome assembly GCF_056892235.1 of Abyssisolibacter sp. ZYX002. Classification (NCBI taxonomy): domain Bacteria; kingdom Bacillati; phylum Bacillota; class Clostridia; order Eubacteriales; family Clostridiaceae; genus Abyssisolibacter; species Abyssisolibacter sp. ZYX002. Next base: position 156,329 of record NZ_JARMXH010000003.1, on the reverse strand, counting down.
TTACTGAGTAAAACTCATCATACTTTGAATCTACGTCAACATAATCTGCTTTAATATAAAAACTACCACTTACACCACCTGCACATGATACACAAAACTCTCCTTCTTCTTCTGAGTCTAAATTGATTAAAGTTGTTCCTTTTATGTCTTCTGGATTTAGATTCATCACGCCAGTCATGCCACTTTCTTCATCTGAAGTAATTAATACTTCAATTGCAGGATGTTCAAGAGTTTTGTCAGCAAGTATAGCTAGTCCATATGCAACAGCTATTCCATTATCTGCTCCTAAAGTAGTTCCCTGTGCTTTAACCATATCTCCATCTATTAATAGCTTTAAAGGATCAGTGCAGAAATTATGCACACAATCATTATTTTTCTCACATACCATATCCATATGACCTTGCAATATTACTGTAGGCGCATTTTCATAGCCTTTAGTCGCTGGCTTTCTGATTATTACATTTAGACACTCTTCTTGAGAAAAATCAAGTCCATTATCTATTGCAAACTTTACAAGATAATCACTTATACGTTTTTCATCTCCTGAACACCTAGGTATGTTTGATATTTCTTCAAAATACTTAAATACATCTTCTGGTTTTAAACCTTTTAATACTTGCACTTTGTTCACTCCTTTATAAATTTAATTTATTACCCATTGCTTCCTGTATATACGGCTTGACATTCCAAAATGTTGTCAAATCCTTATAGTTTTTTATTGCTTTTGTATTATCTTTTTTGTCGTTTTTAATTGCTCTTATCATTATATTTTTAGGGGTATGCTCCATATCTATAAACTCTAGTATTTGTGTATTATAGCCTAGTATTTCTAATATATTTGCTCTAATACTATCTGTTATAAGAGAGGACATACGCTCTTTTATTATTCCATACTTCTCTATACCCTCCATTATAGGATTATGTATCTTGCTCAATAGTTCATGCTGACAACATGGTACTGAAAGGATTATATCTGCTCCCCAGTTTACAGCTTTAACTAATGCATCATCTGTAGCTGTATCACATGCATGTAATGTGATAACCATATCAACACTGTTTAATTCATCATAGTTTTTAATATCACCATGTATGAATTTCAATTTATTATAACCTAAATCCTTAGCTGTTTTATTACAAAACTCTATTACTTCTCTTTTTAAATCCAGTCCAATTATCTTTGCTTTGATTTTCTTCATTTTCACTAAGTAATGATATAGTGCAAATGTCAAATACGACTTGCCACATCCAAAGTCAATTATCATGAGTTCCTTATCTTTTTTATAGTTCTTAAAACAATCTTCTACTAACTCTAAGTACCTATTAAGTTGCTTGTATTTATCATATTTTTTATCAAATATTTTACCACTTTTATTTGTTATTCCTAACTTATATAAAAACTCTGTTTGTTCCTTTAGAATATAGTTCTTTTCTCTATTATGATTTATATCCACTTTCTTTTTTGTTGGTTTTTTCTTTAGTATCTTGATTTTATGATCTTTGTTTATAAATACTTGATAATCACTGTCTGTTGTAAATATATTTGCCTGCTTGAATCCATTTTTAAGCAAAATCTCTAACTCTTTTTTTGCTTCCTCTTTACTTATATTTCTGTGAAATGCTTGCTTGTCTGTTTGCTCTTCAATCTGAATATATAATTGTTCTTTTAGTTTTACACATTTGAATTTGACCTTTTTTATTTGTGGATTAAACTCGTTAGATGCTTTTTTCTTTCTTCCACTCAATACCCCATATATTAACTTATCTTCATTTATAATTTCTGTTAAAAACTGATTTATGTTCACTCGTTACACCTTCTTTATTTCATCATAATTATCTTTTATTGTTAATATTTTTACTAAATTAGGTTTCGTAAATATGTAGCTGAAAAGTGGGAATCCAACTAATGTCACTACAGCAAGCTCACCTATTGCTATCATAGTACTCCAAAATAAAAACGATCCCTTACCTAAAACATATATCTGAAGTGCAATTATAACGCTTGATATAGCAGGAAATAAACTAGCTACAAATAACGCTCTATGTGTATTTTTTATATAACTTCTACACTTGCTTATCATATAAACTGCAAAAAAAGTCGCTGTACTTCCAACTATTGCATCTATTACCCCAAAAGGTCCAAATAGATTGGCTACAAAACAACCTATTACAAGACCTGGTATATAAAGCGGATCTATAAACGCAAAGAATACCATTATTTCTGAAATCCTAAACTGTACTGGACCATAACTCATAAATGAAAATGTTATAGTTACTACTACATATACAGCAGCTATTAGCCCTGTTAATACTAAAAACTTTGTTTGATCTTTTACCATGTACAAATCTACCTTTCTTTCTTTTTACTAAATATATTGCCCATTATATAAACTATAATAATCAGTACTAAAAAAACAAGTATTTTTTGATCTACTGACATACTTTTAACTGTTTTCATAAAAGCATCACCATATTTAATTGTTAAAATACCTACTGCTGTAAACCTAAAACCTCTACTTATTAGAGCTGTTAATGCAAGTTTTTTTCGCTCCATACCAAGAATTCCTGATATTAATGCAAATATCTTATATGGTAGTGGCGTGAGTGCTGCTATTGCAACAGCATAAACTCCGTATTTATCAAATAATTTGTGTATCATATCAGACTTATCATTTTTAATGTATTTATATATAACTCTTTTACCTGCTACTTTACCTATATAATGATTAATTAACGCACCTATCACTGAACCACCTGTACTAGCTATAATAGCAAATACTATCATTTTCTTATTCATCATGAGATATGGTATTATTAATGTTTCTACTGGAACTGGTAAAAACATTGCTTCTAAAATTCCTAGTACAAATATACCTATTAAACCATATCCACTCAATAACTCAGTAATCATTGTTACACCTCTTTTTAATGTCAAAACATTCTTATTTATTATTCCCTAATCCAAAGGATATAATGATTAATATAGGCACTACATAAATTATATAATATTATATACTATTAAGAATTATATTTTTGTAATATATTAGTTTATTTATGAATTAATAGAGACTATTCGTTATTTTTCTTAAATAGCCTCTTTAGTAACCCTATTTTTCATCCTCTTTGTATTCCAAAAGTTCTATGACTTTACATTGTTTAGCTTCTTTTATATCACCGTATTTCAGCTTTGCTTCATATTCATTTAATTTCTCTTTCATTGAGAATATTACAGCTAGCAAAACTACCAAGTCGTCTATTAATCCAATCCCAAAAACTGGGTCTGGGAGCAAGTCTATAGGTGATATTAAGTATAAAAATCCAAAAAATATCAGTATTTTTTTTCGAAATTTAACATTTGAATCAAATAGATACTTAAAGGCTATTTTTATTTTTGCTATAACTCTAAAAATCCTCATAAAATACCCACTCCATCTTTTCACTTCTTACTATATTTTGTTACTGTCATTATACACTTATATTAACAGTGATGCAAGTTACAAAGCTGTAAGAAAAAGCTTAAATATGACCATATAGAGTATGCAATCAGCAAGATATAGTATCCCTATAGGATATCCAAGTAAGTGTATAATATAACGCTATCTTTCAAGATGATTTAAAAATAAAAAACTGCACTTAGATATAATTGCAGTATATAAATATAACCCTAATTTTGTACATAGTTAAGCTTTGTAAATTAGGTTATTACAATGGTTTTGAGTAACCAAAAAAGTTTAACGTGTTAAATATTTTTTTATTATATATATATATAAGTATTTATGTAGATATTTTTAATTTTACACTATCAAGTCGTTTTAAATATTTTTCATATGTGATATAATCAAAATCATCCGCAAAACGGGTATATTGTTTTAATTTAACTAATTTTAAAATATATAGTTTTATAACCACTTATATTTATATATATTTTGATGAAAGGAGGTAGTTTAATTCAAATGAGCAATATATTTTATTGGAGGTTGGGTGTCGTATCTTTTAGTAATTATACATAAATCAACAATTGCCATGATAACTTATCAAGCAACAAATCTTTCTTAAATGATAATAGTATTATAGTAGTTTGCACGAAAAATGAAAACCACACTTAAAAGGGTGATAACATTTATTACATATAACAAAACTCATGGATTAGTAGCTTAATACAACTAAATAAAGTATTTATGTCTACAAAGCAACAAAAATAATTTACATATTTTATAGTTATTTTTCAAATTGAGTTAGTGCAGGAGTATCCTAAACTGGCTTTTTTCAGTTTAAAAAACTTCAAATTTTAAGTTCCAGTAGCTAAAGAAATAGTCAAGAAAATTAGAACCAAATTTATGGAAGTAAAAATAATGACTTAGGAGATGAAAGTATGAAAAAAACAAGAACAATATTAATGATGATTTTAACGCTTTTTATTTTTAGTATTGCATCATTTGCAGCTAATCTTAACATTGTTATCGATGATGAAAAAATGCTATTTCAAGACAATGTAAAGCCTTATATTGATGAGAACAATAGAACAATGATTCCTGTTGCAGAAATTGCTAAAGTTTTTGGAGCAGAACCTAGTTGGGATGGTAAAACTCGCACCGTAAAACTTGAATCGGAAAATAATACAATTACACTTACAATTGATGAGAATATCATTGATATAAACGGAAGCAAAAAATCGATGGATACAAATGCAATAACAAACAATAACAGAACCTTTGTACCACTTACATTCGTAGCTAAAGCTTTTGGTGCATCTGTTAGCTGGGATGGTAAAACAAACACAGTCACAATTACTAAAGCTCGTTCAAAATTTGATATAACAGTCAATCCTAAAACAAATTACAATATAATAAATGCTCCAAGTTATAATATTGTTAATACGGATGGTCAGTATTTATATTTTTCTAATGTGGCAGATGGGCGAAAATTATATCGATGTGATTTAAAAGGCAATAATGTGGAAAAAATCAGTGAGATTAGGGATGTATTTGATATAAATTTAGCTGATAATTTTATTATTTTTTCTTATTATGACTATGCTAAAAAATGCGATAATATAGGACGTATTAATAAGGAAAATCATGAATTTCTCTCTTATAATGTAACTCCATACCGCTTAAATGTTGTAGATAACAAAATCTATTATGCTGATAATCCTGGAGATAATAAAGAAATAATATCTTTAAGTATTGATAATACAAATAAAAAGCAATTAATTGAAGACTGTGATGACATGCTTGTTTTAGACAATAAAATTATATATACAGAAAATGGAGATATTCATATATTGGAAAATTCGGAATCTAAGTTATTAGCGGAAGGATCAGGATCATGTATTATAGGTTTACATGCAATTAATGACCATATATATCATACTTATTTTTCTTCAAATAAAATATCAAAGATAGATTTTAATGGCAAATCAGAATCATATGAAATGAACAATGAAGTAGGTGAATATGCTATAGTTAATAATACTATTTTCTATACAGATGAATCAACAGGATTATATGAATATGATATAGATTCTAAAAAAGAAACTAAAATCACGGATGGAGTAATATTATTTCCATGTGTTATAGATAATTACTTATTTTTTCAAAATGGATATGATGCTAAGTTTACTAATGTTTATGACTTGAATACTGAAAAAATAATAGAGTTTAAATAAATGTGATGAGGTGTTAATATATCAAGTAGTTTTAAAAGAGATGATTCTTGGATTAGTGCTAATAATTTTAATATTTATATATCTAATTCAGGGGAATTTGATATATATCTTAAAACAACAGATAAAGCTGATTATATGACTATGAAAAAATCTGAAACATCTAAAATGACTTTACGCTAATGATGTAATGTATATTGCTTTTTCTAAGGAGATATAATAATATTAATACTGTCATAAATTAAATTGGGTGGTGAATTTAATGTACGATTATCATGTCCATTCAGAACATTCATTTGATAGCAAATCTTCAATGAAAAATCTTATTGAGAATGGTATAAAATTAGGAATGAAAGAAATATGTTTTACCGATCATGCTGATTTTAATGAAACAAGTATAAATTTTGATGTTCTGAAACACACTGAAGAAATAAATAAACATAAGGGTATTTATAATAATCAAATAAAATTACTTCAAGGTGTTGAACTAGGTGTGCAACCACACCTCTTAGACAAATGTCAAGCTTTCGTTGACTCGGCTGATTTTGACTTTGTTATATTATCTTTACATACTTGCGATAAGCAGGATGTCTACTTCAAGGAATTCTATAATGGTAAAACAGCAATTGAGGCTTATAATAGGTATCTAGATGAATTTATTGATTGTGCTGATAAGTTTGACTCTTATTCAGTACTTGGGCATATTGATTTAATGAAAAGATATAATGAAGATATAGCTAAAGTTGATACGTCTCTTTTATATGAAAGACTCACAAAATTATTTAAAATAGCTATAGAAAAGGGAAAAGGTATTGAACTCAATACAGGTGGTTTAAGATACTGGGTTAAAGATATCAACCCTTCAAGTAATATTATAAGATTATACAAGGATTTAGGTGGAGAGATAATCACATTTGGCTCTGACTCTCACACAGTTGAAGAACTAGGTGCTGATTATCAATATGCAATAGATGTTCTAAAACATGTCGGTTTTGATTATTTGACTACCTTTGAAGGTATGAAGCCTAAGTTTGTGAGAATATAAGCATATTCATTTAAAATTAAGTATATAGGTCATGTTCTCATGACCTATCAGACTGTAGGCAAAAGCCCAATTTCTGCGTTGCAGTCATAATTCCGTTGCTCACTTACCTCTAAGTAAGCTCTGCTACTCAATTTTAACACGCCTTGAACTTGTACTTCTACTACACTCTGCTATCTTGATGACTTTGTCATCAAGGTAATAGGCATGTATTCATGACCTTATACATTTTTCAAGAAGAATACACGAGTGTAAAGTTATATAGATAGTTACATGACTGTTATAAATAGTGATTATTTATAATTAGTCATGTAACTATCTATAATTTCTTATTATTAACTATCGTTTCTGTCACTAAAAATACTATCAATATTATTCCAAAGTATATCCAAGTTCCCCTAGCATTTTTTTATCACTTTCTATATTCTGCCCTGTAGTAGTTAAATAGTCTCCTGTAAGCATTGAATCTACTCCTCCTCTAAGCCCTAGTCTTTGATTATCTCCTAGCGCTAGTCTACCTCCTGCATATCTTATGTTTGCTTTTGGTAATATAAATCTAACCACCGCCATTGTTTTAAGTGCCTCTAATGGCTTTATTGGATTCAAACTCTCATAAGGTGTCCCTTTTATTGGATTTAATATATTAATAGGTACAGACTCTATTTTCAGTTTTTTTAGCTCAAATGCCATATCCACTCTATCTTTTAATGATTCTTTCATACCTATTATTCCACCACTGCAAACCTTTAGCCCTGCTTTCATTGCATCTTTGATTGTATTTACTCTATCTTCAAAGCTATGTGATGTACATATATTACTATAGTTGTCTTTGCTAGTCTCAAGATTGTGATGGTACATATCTACTCCTGCTTCTTTTAGCTTTAATGCTTGATCATATGTTAATATACCGTGTGATGCACATAACATAAGTGTTGTATCTCTTTTTAGTTTTTTATATATCTGAGTCAATTTTACTAAATCATTTTCTTCTATACCTCGTCCACTTGTTACCAATGAAAACCTATGAACTCCTTTTTTCTCTACATATAATGCTCTTTCTAGTATTTTATCGTATTCTAGTAAATTATACTGATCTACATTTGTGTTATAATGGACTGATTGAGCACAGTATTTACAGTCCTCTGAACACTTTCCTGATTTTGCATTTATAATAGTACAAAGATTTGAATCATTCCCCACGTTAGCTTTTCTAATATTGTCTGCTGATATTAATAAGCTTTTAATAATTCCTTCTTCATCTAAATTTATTAGCTTCAAACTCTCATCATATGTGATTTCTCCACCACTTAATATCCTTTGCTCTATATTTTTTATTAGATTTTTCATATTACACATCCTTTTGTCTATCATAATTAAAATCCTTTTTGTCATATACTTATATTATACAAACACATCACTATTGTCAACCTTACAAAATTGCAAGTTGACGATTTGATAACAAACTTGTTTTTGGTATATAATGTAAATATCGAGGAGGTGCATATTATCAAATTTTATTTATTTAAACAAAAAAATAAATCTAGTTATTATCCACATATACTTGTAACAATTTTTATATTCATAATAATCCTATTAACATCATCTATTCTATCTTTTCTTATTAGTCCATACATAAAGAAATTTATACCATCTAAAACTGGTTTGATAAGTAGGAGTATTAATTTTTCTATTTTATCATTAGCAGTTCCCTTTGGTTTAATTATATTGCTCGTCTTTTTATTTGCTATCTTTATCGAAAAAAGAGGAATTTGTACCCTTGGCTTTAATACTAAAAATAAACCTCTCAAAAAGTATTTTATAGGCTTTGTGGCTGCAGTAGCTATGATTATGATATGTACATTATTTCTATTGTTAACTAATAATATCAAGCTAAATACAACTCCTAGAAGCTATACTGGATTAAATGCTATATGGGGTGTTTTAATTGTTTTGTTCGGATGGGTAATTCAAGGTGCTTCTGAAGAAATATTAGTTAGAGGATGGTTTATGACATCGGTTGGTATTAGGTACAATGCTATTAGTGCTATTACTCTATCCTCACTATTATTTGCGTTGATTCATATAGGCAATGACAATCTAACTATTCTTTCTATTGTTAATCTTTTAATATTTAGTGTTTTTGCATCTATTTATTGTTTACTAGACAAAAGCATTTGGGGTATATGTGGTTTTCACACTGCTTGGAATTGGGCTCAAGGTAACATTGTAGGCTTTGAAGTAAGTGGAACTACTCCTGCTGGTGGAATGTTACTAGATTTTGAAAACATAGGCTCTGACTGGCTAACTGGAGGTAGTTTTGGACTTGAAGGTGGAGTTACTGTTACTGCTATTTTTGCTTTGAGTATTGTGGGGATGTTGGTTTATATGTTTAAATTTAAAAGCAGATTTATTGAGTAGTTTTAATATCAACTTGTTGCTTAAATGCACGTATTAAGAGTGTAAAAAGTAACTTATTGCAAAAAGTAATATACTAGTAAATGGAACTCTAAGATAAACTTTACGGTGTAGTAGAGAGGCTGTTTCTAAGTATTTAACTAGGGTTTTGAAGAAACAGCTCCTCAAATTTACCTACAAGTAAAATCCCTTAATTTCCCAAGCAAATTGATCAGTTATAATTTTTTATGGTAGTTAATTTGGATCACGGTTTTGATAGATATACCCAGTGGCAAAACAAGAGCTGGACTGCACAGTCGTTATTTTGCAATTTGGGTGCTGATATTTCATATTGGTGTTGTCTACAATAAACTATCGAGGTCTAATGATGACTTTCCCGACGAGCTAAGGTGGTGGGATGCGCAGAGGACTTTCCAAGAAATTCTTTGGTTTTAAATTTTTACTATTGTCTTACTTTATTTATTCAATACGCTTATACCATCTGCCCAATACACTCTTTCATCAATAGGTCTAAACATACGATATGCAACTGGTTTGAATCCTTCTTTTGGCCAAAAATTAGATGAACTTAAATTGGCAATTCTCCAATCAGCAATAGCATTTTCGAATCCTTGTTCTATAGCTCTGTTAAACATTAACTTAGTAAGTATGTCGCCAACACCAGTTCCTCTACTTTTTTCTATAGTTCCACCAATAGATATTTCTAAAGATTTTTCAGGAATCATCATATTTGAGTTATTCTCTTCTATATTAGCACATTGAAATCCTAATAATTTACTATCATTATAAGCAAGTAAAACAATTGCATCTTCATCATCTGGTAACTCTCCATAACCATCTCTTATTTGTGCTACTTTTTCTGGTAATCCGGCAGCGTAAGTTGGTGATCCAGCTTGATAAGAGTATATAAGATTAGAAATTTTTCTTAACTCCTGTGAATCGTTTTCACCTGCTTGTCTGATAACCAAATTCTCTGGAATACTAACCTCTGCTTTTGATAAGCTAGTTATTCCATATACTTGTTGAAATGCAAAACTAAGTTTTAACCACGAATCTACTACTTCTTTATGACCAGCTGGGACTTCTATGTAGTGGGATAGCGCTCCATTTTCCACCCATATTTTTGCTATTTCAGCATAAAGTTTTCTATATAATTCAGGTGTTTCTGTATCTGCTATTGCTAAGCCCTCATAGCTTACAAATGCGCATCTGCCAACCATACCATCGGTCTTAATATTTGATAGTAAAAATCCTAATAAATTATTATTTTCATATGCACATATTCCTTTAACATAACTACTCTCCATCAAATCATAAAGTATTTTTTCTGTATGCTTACTGTCTTCGAATTCTCTTTTTAATGAGGGGAAAATATCCCTTTCTTTTCTATGCCTATTTGCCAATAATTTCGATGCTTGAATTACATCTTCTTTGTTAAATTCTCGAAATTTCAATAATGTCACTCCTTAAACATATTTTGTTTAACTTACAAGTTCAGACTTGATCTACTCCATCAAAAACTAATGTCTAAAAGAATACTCATTGATGTGTCCAGAAAAACCGTCTGAATATAATATTCCAGCCCTTTCCAAATAAATATTGTTAACTTATATTCTATGATATTTTATATCTCTAGCATATCCTCACTCTTCATAACCTTGACCTGTACATCTTTTACTCCACTCTTAAATTCTTTTACTTCTATCACAGGAAATGTATCATCGTTTATATCATAAGTATTATAATTAATACCATTAAAAGCAAAATGCCCTTTGCAATTTTGGTCAACCAGCTATTTTCATAGTAAGCAGCTTTTTCTTTTCTTTTTATTCTAATACAGTTCTAAGTACCCTCTCTATGCCTTACCTTATTCTTAAAATAAAAAATAGTGGTTATTGTAGCTATTAAAAAAAGTCCGTTTATCCAAACACTTGTCTTGCCTTCAAACTTTAATTTATTTATAAGAAATATATACCAACAAAATATATAACATAATCTCAATATAATAAATGTTCTAGTTTTCATTTTATAAAATATAAAGTTATCATAAACAAATATAAGAATAGCATTAATAATGAATATTATAATATGTGTCTTATCCAAAAACCTTCACCTCTATCACGATGTATCATTCCTTTAGATATTCTTAATATATATTATATACTATATTTCTAGCATATCCTCACTATTCATAACCTTGACCTGTACATCTTTCACTCCACTCTTAAATTCTTTTACTTCTACTTCTATCACAGGAAATGTATCATAGTGCATCGGCACAACTGTTTTTGGTTTGATAAAGTCTACTGCCCTTATGGCATCTTGTATATCCATGGTGAAGTTACCTCCTATTGGCAGTAATGCCACATCTATGTTCTCATATTCTAGTAACTTCATATCCATTGTAAGACCTGTATCCCCTGCATGGTATACTTTTTTGCCATCTACTCCTATTACATAACCACAGGCAGTTCCCCCATTTATCACTGTACCATCTGGTTGCTCTATCCCACCACCATGAAGTGCGGGAGTCATTTTAACTGTTCCAAAATCAAAGCCAAACCTTCCTCCTATATGCATTGTGTGTACTGATAGTCCTTCTTTAGCTAAATATAGCCCTAATTCATATGGACATACTATCAGTGAATTGTTTGCTTTTGCGAGAGCTACTGTATCTCCTAAGTGATCCCCATGACCATGCGTCAAGAAAATATGTGTTATGTCTTTTAAATCTTCTACTTTTACAGTACACTTTGGATTGCCACTTATAAAAGGATCTGTTAATGCTTTTATTTTATCTCCTTCTAATAAAAATGCTGAATGACCTAAATAAGTTATCTTCATATTCTCACTCCTTAGTATCCTAGGTTTTGGTTAACTATTATTACGTGTATTCTGTCTTTATCGTAATCCCCTTTAATTACAACGTATTTTCTACATATTCTATCTTTGCTTAAACAGTCTACACATTCTCCTACTTTGGTACAAGGGGTCTGTTTATCTATTCTTTTGGCATTTGCTGGTGCTGCTATTTTAGCGTTTCTATTTATTGCTTCCTGCATTGTATCTACTAGTTTGTTTACACCTACCACAAATATTACTTTATCTGGACCAAATATTGTTGCAGCTACTCTATTTCCATTTCCATCTACATTGTATATTTCTCCTTTTGTTGTAAGTGCATTAGCACTTGTTAAGTAGCCATCTGCAAAGAATGCTTTTCTGTATATTTCTTTTTTATCCTCAGCTGTTAAGCCTTTAACTTCTCTATCTAGAAAATTATATCTTCCCTTTCTTAAATAATCCATAACACCTGTTTCTTTTAGAGTTATCGAACCTCCTGCCGTAACTGTATCGCCTTCTTTTAATATTTTTTCTATTATTTCTATAGCGTCGTTTCCATCTTCTACTAAATAGCCATTAATATTTCCTTTTGCTAAGTTTTCTATTGTTTTTTTTGCTCTACATTGATTTACAAATTTCATATTATCATCCATAATCACTACCTCCTTTAAATGATTGTCCTTAAAATATATATTGTACTAATTAGTCTGATTTCCTCTAATTATATTAAAAAGGAGCTATGTTTTTTCTATAGCTCCTCGTGTAAAAGTTTTATCAGTTTTCAAGTACTTCCTTTAAAAATCTACCTGTTACAGACTCTGAAGATTGTGCAATTTCCTCTGGCGTTCCCTCAGCTATTACTATTCCACCCTTTTTCCCACCTGTTGGGCCTAGGTCTATGATATGATCTGCCATCTTTAGTACTTCAAGATTATGCTCTATAATTAGCATTGAGTGACCTTTTTCAATAAACAGCTTTAAACAGTTTAACAATTTTTTTATATCTGATATATGTAGCCCAGTTGTAGGCTCGTCTAGAATATATATGTTATGTTTACCTCTTTTTATCTTACCTAGCTCTGATGAAAGCTTAATCCTTTGTGCTTCTCCTCCTGAAAGTGTTGTAGAGGGTTGAGATAGTTTAATATATCCTAATCCTAATTGATTCATAATATCTAGTTTATAGTGAATATTTCTCTTTTCTTTAAAAAACTCTGTTGCTTCTTCTACGCTCATATTCAGCACTTCATATATGTTTTTATCCCTATACTTAATATCCAGAACTTCTTTTTTATACCTTTTACCTTTACATATTGGACAAACAACTTCTACATCGGGCATAAACTGTAGCTTTGTTACTATTCGCCCTTCTCCTTTGCAATGTTCACATCTTCCACTGCTTTTACTATTAAAGCTAAAGTTAGATATTGTAAACCCTTTTTCCTTTGATTCTTCCGTATTTGCAAATAGCTTTCTTATACTATTAAACACTCCTATATATGTTGCTGGATTTGATCTACTGCTTTTTCCTATAGGGGATTGGTCAATGTTTATGATACCATCAATATGTTCTATACCTTTTATTTCATCATGCTTGCCTGGGATTATTCTAGGGTCTTTTATACTTCTAAGTTTTTTGTAAATTATATCATTAACTAGTGTGCTCTTTCCTGACCCTGACACCCCTGATACACATACTAATACACCTAAAGGCACTTCAATATCAATTGATTTAAGATTATTTTCTCTTGCCCCTAATACGGATAATTTTTTATCACTCTTTAACATTCTTTTTGTCGGTAAATCTATCTTTTCTTTACCACTTAAGAATCTACCTGTTATAGATTTTTTATCTGATAAAATTTTCTCTATCTTTCCTGATTGTACTATATAACCTCCATGAAATCCTGGTCCTGGTCCAATCTCAACTATATGATCCGCACTTTTTATCACCTGTGTGTCATGTTCTACTACTATTACTGTGTTTCCTATATCTCTAAGTTTTTTTAATACATTGATTACTTTGTCACTATCTACAGAGTGTAATCCTATCGTAGGTTCGTCAAGTATATATATCATACCCATTAACCCTGAACTTACCTGTGTAGCAAGTCTTATTCTCTGTGCTTCTCCTCCTGATATAGTATCTGCTCTTCTGCCTATAGACATATAATCAAGTCCAACTTCTAGCAGAAGTGCTACTCTCTTTTTAATCTCTTCTACTATTGGCTCTCCAATATGTTTTTTATCTTCTCTAAACTCTAGCTTTTTAAAGAAATCATGAAGCTCGGTTAACTCCATTTGTACTAGTTGATTAATATTTTTACCGTCTATTTCTAAATTAAATCTTTGCCTTTTTAGTTTTTTCCCTCCACAATCTGGACATGTATATTCAACCATTTTCTTTCTAAACCACTCAAGAACTGATTCATTTATTTTATCTTTTCTTATTGACTCTCTATACCAACGCTCTGTTTGATTTACATAACCACTAAACTGTATCTTTCTTCCTATCAGCCAGTGTCTTTTTTTTAATGCCGGAGGTTTCTTGATTAAAATACTCTCTCCCTTTGTTCCATAGAATAACACTTCTTTATCTTTATCTAATAAACTATCAAACGGAACATCTAAACTAAATTTATAGTGTTTTGCTATATTATACATTATGATGTCTTTGTATGTCATCTCACTTCTTCTATAATATACACTAGCATCAAATGCACCTTCGTTTATACTCTTACTCCCGTCAACTATCATCAACCTAGGGTCAGCTTTTTTAGATGTTCCTATTCCTGAGCATGTCCTACAACAACTGTTTATATTATTAAAAGAAAAGTAATGTGGTTCTATGTTTACCATTGCTATATGATGATGACAACATCCTATTTTTTTATAAAACTCATCTTTAATTCTCTGATCTATTTCTGATAATATCTCTATCTTGAGTACATGCTCTCCGATTATATTTAGTCCTGTTTCTAATGAATTAGCAATACTTTTCTCTATAGAACTATTCACATCAAATTTATCCATCACCACATATATCTCATGTTCAGTATATTCATCTATGTCTATTTCTTGACTTATATCTATTCGTTCACCATCTATGATTAGATTATTATAACCTTTTTGTCTAATCTCATCAAATAAATATGAATACTTTTCTCCATATATCTTGTATACTGGTGCTAAAAATTCTATTTTTGTCCCTATAGGCAAAGATAGTACTGTTTCTATAATCTGCCCAGATGTCTTTATATCAAATTCATTGTTACAGTGTGGACATTTCACTCTTCCAACTGTAGCATATAATAGTCTCATATAATCATATATATCAGTCATTGTTCCAACTGTAGATCTTGGATTAACAAGCCCTCGTTTTTGCTCTATAGCTATAACTGGTGATAATCCTTGTATGAAATCAACGTCTGGCTTTTTCTGCTGAACTATTCTGCTACGTGAAAACACTGGTAATGAATCTAAGAACTTTCTTTGTCCTTCTCCATAGATGATATCAAATGCAAGTGATGATTTGCCTGAACCACTTACACCTGTTATAACCGTCAATTTGTCTCTAGGTATATTGATATCTATATTCTTTAGATTGTGATGTTTGGCTCCTTTTATTTCTATATGCTTTTTAATCATTCAACCACTCCTATCCTTCTATAGAAATATATCAATGTCTTTATTGCTTAGGAAATAAGCTGGTTCATATACTATTGTATTACCCTTTTTAGTTATTCTAATTTCTGACATGTCTTTAACTAAGATTCCTTCGTCGCACAACCATTCGCACACTTCACATATTACGTTTGCATTAAGAGCGTTTTTAAAATCCTGCGCTATCATTGATAAGGGTTTCATTTTATTGGTACTATCAAAATAATCTAATATAGTCTTACATATTACTTCTACATTCTCACGGAGGTAAGCATATATCATATCTATTGCTTGAGATATGTTTATGCTGTTTTTTTTCTGATCCATAAGCCCGATGTAAAGCTTGTCGATTAAAGGATTTTTGTACTTCAACGCTTGTAATATGACCTCTCTTGATGGTACTCCATCATTCATTATTACTTCTATTGATGCGATATACCTCAGAGCCTCTGTTATCCAAAGATATGCATATCTGACATCACTTTTAACTTTCAACCATTTTTCAGCTTTGTATATTCTCCATAGTATGTACGCAATATTGTTCATCAGCATGACAGATTTATCTTTTTCTGGGGAATTATCATTATTACAGATTTCTTCAAATAATTCTCTTATTGACTCATCTTTACAATATATCATAGTGCTTAATGAATAGTATGAATAAAAAAAAGATGATTTAAGACTTTTGTTGAGAAGTCCTTTAAAGTCACTTCTCGTTATTACATGTCCATCTACATATATGTCTTCTTCTAATAAACATATCTCTGATTTTAGTTTGCAACCATCATTGACTATAATAGATATGTCTATATCTGATTTTTCCCAAACTTGATCATATGATAAGCTACCTGATATTATCACTGCCAGTATATTTTTATCCTGTTTCAATCTATTACATAACCGTTCTACCGCTTTCATGTACTTTTTTTGCAAGTCACTATTAGCAAAACTCACCTTCCAAAAATTTATTGGTATTGCATGTGTATTTAGTTTTCTATACGCAGTAGGTGTTATATCAAACGTTCTTTTAAATGCTCTCGTAAATGTCTCATGCGAATTGAAGCCATACTCTGTTGCAATATCTAATATCTTTTTATCTGTTTCTATTATTTCATTTGCTATAACTGCTAATTTCCTTTTCCTTATGTAATCACTGATTGGTATTCCTACTATTGACTGAAAGATTCTATGAAAATGATGGGATGAATAAAAACACATTTGAGCTAATTTGTCTAAAGATATCTCATCTTTTATGTTACTCTCGATATACTCAAGAGTTTTTTGAATTCTACTATAATAATCTGACATTAATATCACCAACCTTTATGTAAAAGTATAACACAAATATATCAAGTATTCTTGACAATACTTGATATATCTCTATATCTTGATTTTTCAATGATTGTAAGTGATTTTTTTCTATTATCTTCATTTCTTGACATACAAAAAAAAGAGACTTTCGTCTCATACATCATTTATTAAAATATACTTTGTAATCATACATTTCTTTAATTGGGTCTAGCTCCTCATCTTCTCTTATATAGTCCATAAGATTAATATTTAACTCGACTGCTTTCAAAGCGTCTTCTAATGCTAATTTTAAATTGCCTATATGTACATAAAAACATGCTCTGTTATAGTATAAAAATGCTGATTTTTCGTTATTCTTTATTCCTAGTGAAATTATATCTATAGCGTATTTATAATCTAACCTCTCTTTAAAAATAATAGCTAGGTTTAAATAACTGTATGGATAAGTATTGTTCTGCTTTATTGATAACATGTAACTATCTATAGCTTCATCTATTTTCCCAAGTTTTTTCATTATTACTCCCATATTAAATAATGCTAAAAAATTATCTGACTTTATTGCCATAGCTTGTCTTATCATTTCCAAAGCTTTTTCATTTTCATTTAACTCTTCGTATATTGAACCCAAATTTATATATGCCCAAAAGTCGTCTGGTTTAAGCTCTATTGTTTTTTTGTAATACTTTATAGCATTTTCTTTATTTCCCATACAGTCCCATGTATCAGCTAGAAAGAAATATGCTCTGTCATAGTCTGGTTTAATTTCTATTGCTTTTTCATAGTATTCTATTGCTTTAAGATGCTCCTTTTGCTCGTCATATAATATAGCTAGTCCATAATAAGCCCTCGCTTCATTTGGATTTATCTCTAATATATGCCTATATTTTTCTTCTGCTAGAGTGTAGTTTCCAATCTCATCATAAATTAGACCCATTTTAAGAACTATTTCATATTTATCTATTTTATCTGCATATGACAATGCCTTTTTAAGAAATTCTATCGACTTAAATAGTTTATTGTTTTGTCGAAAATCCTCTGCTAGATTGATATAATTATTAAGCATATAATTTCGTTTCATCTCAATTATTACTCCTTTATAAATCAAATATTTAACTATTTTTTTAGAAATTCTGAATCATACATATGTTTGGATTCTTTATAGTATGAATTTAATTTTCTTAAGCTAATAATCCACAAATAAACAACAAATGCAATCAATATCGGCATTAAAAACGGTATATTTGACATCAATATAAAATTAAATAGTCCATGAAATATGATTGGCACAACTAATGATTTAGTCATGAATTCTCTAGCCTCTTTTTTATTATCTGCAAATTTAGATAAAGATAAATAGTACCCCATAGTAACTGCAAATAATGTATGTGCAGGGACAGATAATAGTCCTCTGTAAATTCCTATATGAGGGTTTGTAGTAAATCTAAAAGCAACATAAATAATATTTTCAACTAGAGCAAAGCCTAGAGCTGAATATATACAATATACAATTCCATCCAGCTTTTCGTTAAAAGCTTCATGATTAAAGGCTAATCTAAGAACTACCTGCCTTTTGAAAAATTCCTCTGTAAGCCCAGCTACTATAAATGCTACATATGCAATTGATAAAAATCCCCCAAATATATCAAAAGACATTAAAATTTTTTCTATTATAGATATTGGTATTGCTGATAACATTCCAAAAATAAATACTTTTACTAACAAATTGAAAGGTTCTTTGTCAAATCTATCTGTTAAGTATATTCCTAATCCAAGTGCAAAAACTGGTATAGTTGCTATAACTATTAGTCTTACATTCATAATCCTTCACCATCCTAATTTATAATCAATCTCATGAGATTATTTTTTCGTGTTATTAGGTTTGTTATACAAGGATATTATGGTAATGTAAAACCAACTTGGAAAGAATATATTATTTTAGTTCATTTATTAGTTTTGATTTTATTATAAAATAAAAAAAAAATCAAATATCAGAGGGTAAGTATAAATAATAATACCCTCTACATTTATATTGTATCATAAAACACCCATTTTTTGTTTATTTTAACTCGAACTTGTATACTATTGACATTTTTTATATACGATTTGACCATCGATTATAGTGTATATAACTTCTGAACTTATTTCTAGTGGATTGCCATCCCAAATAGCTATGTCTGCATCTTTACCAATTTTAATACTTCCAACTCTATCGTCAATCTTTAGTATCTCTGCTGGATTTATAGTAAGTGCTTTTAATGCTTCCATCTCATCTAACCCTGCTTTTACTGCTAATGAAGCACATACTGGTAATAAATGTAGTGGTATTACTGGATGGTCAGTCATAAGAGCTACTTTTACTCCGTTTTCAGATAGTACCTTTGGTGTAATAAATGATCTATTTGCTAGTTCAAATTTTGATCTATGTGTCATAATAGGTCCAACTATAGCATCTAAATTTGCATTCTTTATACGCTTCGCTATTAAATGACCTTCTGTACAATGTTCTAATGTTAAATCTACATCAAATTCATCTGCTATCCTCATTGCTGTTAATATATCATCTGCTCTATGTGCATGTACTTTTAGTGGTATTTCTTTGTTTAATACTTTAAGTAATGCTTCATTTTTCATATCAAATGCTGGTCTTTTTGAATAATCTCCTTTTGTAGCTTCTATTCTATTTTTATAATCTTTTGCCTTGAATAGTGCTTCTCTTAGTAATCCAGCTATACCCATTCTAGTTATTGGCATTTTTCCTTTTTCATTGTAGACTCTTTTAGGATTCTCTCCAAAAGCACATTTCATACCAACACTCTTTTTTACTACCATATCATCTATAATATTACCATATGTTTTTATAGCTACGAATTCACCACCTATAACATTAGCACTCCCCGGACCAGTAGCTGTACATGTTATCCCTTTTTCCACAGCTTCTTTAAATGCTATATCATTTGGATTTATAGCATCAATTGCTCTTAAATGTGGAGTTATAGGATCTGTCCTCTCATTGTGATCTGATCCTTCAAATCCAATACTACTCTCTGTTATCCCTAAATGCGTATGTGCATCTATAAATCCAGGCATAACAAGTTTACCTTTGGCATCAATAATTTCCACATCACCATTTGTCTTTATATCATATCCAATCTCAGCTATTTTACCGTTTTTGATTAGTATTGAAGCCCCATCTAATATTCCATTCTCCATAGTGTAAATTTTCCCGTTTTTAATTAATATCATTAAACTCACTTCCTTTTCATTTCACTTATGCTATATAGTATTATACCATTTTATTCTATATAATAAAATAAAGATATCTCAAGGTATGTAATCTTGAGATATCTTTTTCGGGACAAAGTCATCAAAAAAGCAAACTGTAGTAAGAGTTCATTTTCAAGAAGTGTTAAAATTGAGTAGCAGAGCTTACTTAGAGGTATGTGAGCAACAGAAATTTTAACTACGACGCAGAAACTGGGCTTTTATCTACAGTCTGAGATATGTCAAGACAATACGCCTTGACATATCTTTTTTATTCTTATCTACCTACACAATAATACTTAAATCCCAATTTCTCAACTATATTTCTATCATAAATATTTCTAAAGTCAAAAAAGTAGTTTCCCTTCATTATCTTTTTTATCTTTTGGAGATCCATTGTTCTAAATTCATTCCATTCTGTTAGGATTACGATTGCATCTACATCTGTAACTGCATCATATTCATTTTCACAATACTTAATCTTATCTAATATATTTTGTAGCCTCATTGCACTTTCCTTATGCCCTTGTGGATCATATACTTTAAATTTTACATCATACTTAGATAGTTTATTTAATATAGTTATAGCTGGAGATTCTCTCATATCATCTGTTTTTGGTTTAAATGTTAACCCTAAAACTCCAATTGTTTTTCCATTTAGATTTCCTATCTCTCTTTTAATTCTTTTTGCCATTTTATGTTTTTGATGTTCATTTGCCTTTATTGTCTCTTTTATCAATGTAACTGGTTCCTTTTTTTCTTCACTAATTCTAAATAATGCATTTGTGTCTTTTGGAAAACAGCTACCTCCATATCCGGGTCCCGGGTTTAAAAACTTTGAACCTATTCTCTGGTCCATACCCATTGCTTTTGCCACATGACAGACATCAGCACCCACTTTCTCACATAAATTAGCTATTTGATTAATGTATGTTATCTTCATAGCTAAAAATGCATTTGATGCATATTTTATCATTTCTGCTGTCTCTATATTTGTAATTACAAATGGTGTCTCACTTAAATATAGCACTCTGTAGACTTCTTTCATTATACGTGTTGCTTTTTTACTATCTACCCCTAAGACTATTCTATCAGGGTTAGTAAAATCGTATACCGCTGAACCCTCTCTTAAAAACTCTGGATTTGATACCATATCAAACTTGTGACTTACACCTTTATTATCTAATATTTCTTTTATGACTTTTTTTACTAATTTTGCAGTCCCTATAGGTACTGTTGATTTGTTAACTATAACCTTGTATCCATTCATGTATTTTCCTATAGTTTTAGCAACTTCTAATACATTGTTCAAATCCGCTTTGCCATCCTCCATAGCTGGTGTCCCCACTGCTATGAATATTACTTTACTTTGCTTGATAGCATAGGATATATCTGTTGTAAATTCTAATCTTTTATTCTGTCTATTTTTCTTTATCAGAGCCTCTAGATTCTGTTCATATATTGGAATTATACCGCAATTTAATTTATCAATTTTCTCTTTATCTTTGTCTACACATATAACGTTCATACCAAAATCAGCTAGACAAGCTCCACAAACTAATCCTACGTAACCACTTCCTATAATAGTTATGCTATTTATTTTATATGCCTCCTTTCTAAATACTGTCTCTATTAATTACTCAAATATCTTTATACTTTATAATTATGACGCTATATAAAATATTGATAGCATAAATTTATTATTTTTTAGATTAAATCTAAATTATTCACAGAAAATCAATAACTACACAGCATCCTTCTAATTATTCTATCGATTTTTCACCGTACTAACCAGTACGCTTACAAAATCGCTGAAATATTTCAATTTAAAAAACTACAGTGTATTTAAGACGTTCCATGAGTAATTCAAATTAGTTGCTTATCAACATTTAAGAACTTTATTATTTCACATCCATCTGTTGTTAAATAATATCGTACATATTTACCTTTTTTAAGACTTTCTATGTATCCCTTATACAATAAATCCGATACAGCAGCTTTTACAACCAGTATCTCTAGTTTAGTTTCTCTACTTATTCCTTCTATTGATCTAAATACAAAAGTACTTTCGTATATTGCGGTTAATATCAGTATCTTTTCGCTATCCATCATTGCATCCTCTGGTTTAATTGATACTTTTTTGTCACTTGGTACTACTTTCGTATCATTGTCTTCTATCTCTTCATCCTCTATCACCTTATTTACTATTGGGTCTATATATTTATTTATGTGATTTACCTGACTTTTCACTTCATCTACTTGTTTTAGGAAAGAACTTGTCATTGAATTAATAAACGAGCTTGACGCTATTGAAGCTATAGTACAAAATCCTAAGAATACAAATAACTTATTTTTATCAGTCTGACTAGCATCAATTAGATCACTAGAAATCATATTTAAAAATAATGGTACTAAAAATGTTGCTGCTATACCTATAATAATTGACTTAAACAACTTATCTTTTTTGCTTTCAATATTGTCATCTGTGCTATTTTGCATATAGTTATTTACCACACCTCCTAATACTCCAGAGATAATCATAATTGTGATAATACATAGTGTATGCATCATAACTAACCAACCTCCCTTTGTGTATATTTTATCATTAATTACTTATTTTGTAAATTTGACTATTCTTTGTTTTTGTTATACTATACAAACGACAAATAAATTTTCCACA
The DNA here is from genome assembly GCF_056892235.1 of Abyssisolibacter sp. ZYX002. Taxonomy (NCBI): domain Bacteria; kingdom Bacillati; phylum Bacillota; class Clostridia; order Eubacteriales; family Clostridiaceae; genus Abyssisolibacter; species Abyssisolibacter sp. ZYX002. The sequence continues at coordinate 133,451 of NZ_JARMXH010000003.1, read as the reverse complement.
TAAGAGGTGTTTTATATGAAGCTTAATTTAAAATGTTTGCCTTGTAATATAAATCAAGTTCTCAAAATAACAGAGCTTATAAATTGTGGTGATCATCAAACAAAAGCTATACTCTCAGATGTTTTTAACTTACTTAAAAATGTAGATTATGAACTACCCAACCCACATACTATGAAGTTCATCATTGAAATTATACAAAAACACACAGGCAATGATAATCCATATAAGGAAGTAAAAGAATATTATAACCGTATTTTACTTGAGCAATTTGATGAAATTGAAAGTATGGTTTTAGAATCTAATAACATCTTCCTTACTGCTCTAAAGACTGCGATAATTGGAAATATAATAGATTTTGGTCCTGCTCATAAATTTGATAAAGAAATAATACTCTCAAAAATAAGAAGTGTTAACGACTACAACCTAACTATTGATAATAGTGATGCTTTAAAAGAAAGCCTTAGCAGTTCTAAATCTCTTTTATATATTGGCGATAATTGCGGTGAAATAGTACTTGATAAAATTTTTATCAAAATTTTGAAAAGGTTATATCCTAGTTTGCATATAACTTTTGCTGTTAGAGGCAAACCTGCTTTAAATGACGTTACTATAGATGATGCTATTATGGTTAATATGCACGAACTAGCAGATGTAATTGATAGTGGTGATAGATCTCCAGGTGCTATTATTAATGATTCTAGTGATGAGTTTAAGAATTGCTTTAATTCATCAGATATTGTTATTGCTAAAGGCCAAGGAAACTATGAAGGATTAAGTGATGAAAAAAGAAATAATCTTTTCTTATTATTTATGGCTAAATGTGAAGTAGTTGCTGGCTTAGCTGGTGTAGAAAAAATGAGTATAGTTTGCCTAAATAATTAGGCTCTATACTCACTTTCTTATATTACTTAAATCTTTTTAAATTATCTTTACTAAATGTCCACTCTGGTGTTATTATAGTTTCGTTATTATCTAACATATACCAAGGGCTTATATCACTATTGTTTGGGTTACATAGTATTTGTATATCCTGTGCAGGCATGTAGCTTTGTGCCAACATATAATATTTTTTACCATTTGTTTTATCTTCTGCCATGTCTACTACTATTACAGCATGCCCTGGGCTACCACCTTGCACCAATACATCTCCTATTTGCATATCCTCAAATTTTACAGGTTCTAACTCCTTTTCTAAAGATAATGTTCCTGCATATATGAAAACAAATGTCATATATTCTCTAAAATCCTTGTAGGTATTTGATGCTTTTTTGCTCTTAACCCAACTAGTTTTATTGCCACTAACTTTTACTCTGTATCCTTGCATCCACTTTTTATAATCCATCCTGAAACCATTTGTGAGATTAAAATGAATTTCATCATATTTTTTTAGACTGTATAGATACTCTCCTCTCAGTCTCATAACTGCATCTGCACATTGCTGTAAATTTTTATCTCCTATATCCATATCTACAACAGCTTCGTATACATTGTTGTTTGATTTTGTGCTTCCATTATAGTACTTTACTTCACTACCATGAGGTTTTAACTCTAAATCTCTAATATATTTACCAAAACTATTTTCACTTACATCTATTCGTTTGCATCCATTAATTACATTAAACCTAGTTTCTATAGTTTTGCCTTCCTTGTTTAATATTTTATTGTCTGTTTTTATAGGTTTTTGATCTTCTTTCTGCTCCCCTTTTGGTTTGTTGTCACAAGTTATATTACTGCTCTCTTTATTATTATCTGCTTTTTTATTCTCTGCACCTTTATTGCTACATGAAGTAATTGCTATCATCATTACTATAATTAGAGCTAAATATCTTTTCACGTTAACACTCCTTTATTCCGATTTATATGAATGTGAAATTACCGTATCATAAAAACCAATCTTACTATATAAATTTGATGCATTATTATCTATATCTGTACTTAAATATACTTGCTTAATATTTTTATTAGCACTTTGATTTATTACGTGCTCTATCATAGCTCTTCCTATTCCTTTACCTCTATGTTTTTCGTCTACTGCTACATATTCTAATCGTGAAAAATCCATATCATCAAGGTAATCTGAGCAAACTGCACCTATAAGCTCTTTACTATCATTAACAACATAACCTAATTTATATCCTTCTTTTAAGAATTCTTCTATTCTTTTTCTATCTCCTTGCCATTTAAATACTCTATCAAATAGTCTAAATATACTATTTATTACTTCTTCATTTTTCTCATTTAAATCTTGCACTTGATATTTCGTTTGATTATATACTATTTCATCAGAAATATCAAAACACATTTCTCTGTCTGTGCTCTTATATGTCCAATCTAACTCCAAGTAACAATCCTTAAGTAGTGTATTCTCATCAGTTATAGCCGCATATATTGTTTTTAGAGTATCCTTTTTGCTTTGTTTTACTAAACCTATTATTTCTTTAATGATAGTCTTAGTGCTATGTTTTGGCCTTATTATTGGCCCAATCATATATCCATATTGGTCCTCTGGTGCATATAATAAACCACTTATTCCTACTCTTTCATTTTCATATAGTATAATACATATACAGTTTTTTAACTCATTTTCGTATATTTTAATTTCTGCGATTAATTCTTTTAAATCTTCACATCTAGGATATCCAATCCCTGCTTCTAAATTATTGAATGAATACTTAAGCATTTCGTCTATGAAACTATTATCCTCATCTATTGCGTATCTTATTGATAATTTCCCCATATTATCCTCCTTTATTTAAAAGGACTGCCTCATATTCGGTGGCAGTCCTTTTAAAATATTCCCTATAGTTTTGAAACATTCATATCTATTACTAAACATTTATTATCACTATTTGGTAATGCTTTGCTTTTTGCTACACCTCTAAAATCGTCTCCATACATATCATACATGTTTGAAGATACTTGAATTTCTGGTAATCTACCTATTATCTTTTCACCATCAAATAAATATGCAAGTTGAACTGGTGTTGAGAAATCTCCACTTGATGTAAAATCTCCTCCACTCGCTACCCAGATTAATATACCTACTTCACCTTTTAGCAACTCTTTTATATCTTCATTGGTTTGCTTTATACTATAAGTAATATTCGCATTATTAGAAGGTTTGTCGAAATACCCACCTGTAGCACTTCCTGTTTGCTTTAGATTATATTTTCTAGCCGTTGTTTTACTTGTATAAGGTAGTTTAAATACTCCTTCTTCTATTATAGCAAATCTATAGTCCTCATTCACCACTCCTTCTGTATCAAAAAATGGTTCTACAGCTACATCTTCTGGATTAAATGTATTGTATATTGTGAATTTTTCATTAAACAACTTTTCTCCGATTTTGTTACTAAATTTTGAGTAGCCAGCTCCATACAACTCTCCATTTGATTCTTGGCGTAATTTATTTACGAAACTTTGTGATAGATCATGTAAGATAATTACTGGCATTTTAGTCTTTTCAGGTAATTCTACAACATTTCTATATCCATCTAATATTTTATCAATATCATTTAAGAAATTTTCTCTATTATATTTCTTACCTTCACAAAAAATATATCCATCCATTATGTTTACTGATTTCTTTTCTGTAAACAATAATGAAAATTCTAACCCCTTACCATGATACCTCAAATCAAGATTGTTGTCATTGCAGAGTGTAACTTCTCTTTCTTTGAGTTTAAAATTTCCTGAGAAATCAAAATCTGAATGATTTGATTTCAAATGTGATAATACCTCTTCAACTTCATCCTTCAAATCTTCTTTAATAATATCAGGTATATCTTCTAACTTCTTAACCATGTTCTTGCTAGGCTCATCTTCATATACCACATTAAAATCTAATGCTTTTATAGCTTCTTTCTCTAACTCACCTTCATCAAAACTTCCGATTGCTCCAGCTATACCTATCTTTCCATTATCATATATTCTAATACCTGTTTTGACTGTATCTTTTGTTCTAGTAGATTGTATTGAAGTATTAGCTATTATTACAGCACTCTCTTTGTTTTTATCTATATACTTTTCCTTTATCATCCTACTTACCCCCTTTTATCTATCTAACATTTATATTTTTAACTCTCATGTATGGGCCACCCATTCCTACTGGTAACGGAAACTGTTCCATTTTACCACAACCACCTAGTACAAATGATAGAACCTCACATTCATTAGATAATCCATCGACTTCCCCCAGTGTTTCAAATACATTTCCTGTGATTACTGCAATCTTAACTGGATTTGTTATCTTTCCATTCTTTATTCTATAAGCTAGTGATGGTGCTATAGTAAACGTAGACATTCCGCTTCCATGTTTTATGGTTTCTATATATATACCATCTTCAACTTCATTAAACAACTCTTCTTTGGTTTTATCTCCACCAAGAATATATGTGCTTGTCATCCTAACTATAGGCTCAAACTCAAAACTGACTGCCCTTGCATTACCTGTTAACTCTTCGTCTAACTCTACTGCGGTAGCTACACTATGTAACCTTCCTGATAATATACCATTCTTGATTAAAAACGTCTCCTCTGTTTTTGTTCCTTCATCATCAAATGGCACATATCCACTTCCCGGTGTCATCCCATAATCAACTATTGTTAATATATCCGAACCTACTTTTTTACCTATAGCCCATTCTTTTTTCATAGTTTCATTTCCTACCATAAAATCTGCTTCACTTTTATGCCCAAAGCTTTCATGTGCAAATACACCTGTTGTTATTGGTGACATTATTACTGTATATTTCCCTGGCTCAACTGGCTGTGCGTTCAAAAGTGCATCTTCACACTGTTTTAATCTTTTTACCATGTCTTCTTCTAAGTTATTAAGGAAGCTGAAATTATCACCATCTTTAGAGAAACCATCTGCGAAATTTTCACCTTCATGCTCTAGTGCAAAGACAAATTTGAATCCTGCTTTTTGTGTATCGTACTCAATTTCTGTTCCCTTAGATGAATAAAAGCTTATAATTTTCTTAAAATCTACATACCTAGCTGTAAATACCTTTAAATATTTTGAATCAACAAATTTAAAATAACTCTCTATTAAATCCATCTTATCTTTTCTAGATACTTTAGTAACATCATTTTCCTTGTCGTATTTAAAAACCTTCTCTTTGTTAACTTGATATTTCATAACTATAGGATTATTGTTTATATCTTCGTTAGGTATGGCTTTCTTTGCAAGCTTATCTATCTCTTCTTGAATATTATCTACATTTGTAGTAGATGCATAATGCCATATGTTACCGTCAAATACTCTAATAAATACTGCTTTGTGCTTTGATGCTTTAAAATCTTCTAACTTTCGTTGTTCATATTTAATATCTGTGTTAAATACTTCTTCAATTCTTACATCTGTGTATAGATTTTTTGGAAATTTAAACATTTTTTTACCCCCTTAGTTTTTTAACCTTTTATTCTAGTAATTCATAACTGCTCATCATAAATGGCATATTTAAATTACTCAATACTTTTTCTAGTAATATACCTTCTTTTCTATCATAGTTAAATCCATAGCTTGCCCTAATACATGCAGTTATAAATTGAACGCCTCTATCTAATGCCATAGGTAGACTATCTCCATTTAATAAGCTTCCTACTATAACACTTGTAAACGCATCTCCTGTTCCAGGAAAATGAGCAGGTATGTATTGACAACTAACTTTCCAAAACTTATTTTGTAGACTATCATAGGCAATAACCGACGTGTTTTTTGTGTCTGTTTCCGGAACACTAGTTATGATTACTGTTTTGGCACCCATATCTGACAATCTCCTTAGCCAGCTTTTTACATTTTCCTCGGAAATATTTTTATCATATTTTTCTCCAAGAAGAAACGCTGCTTCTGTAAAATTAGGTGTTATTATATCAGCTTTACACACTAGTTCTTTCATATTCTGAACCATTTCATCGTCCATTGTACTGTATAAGTGACCATTATCCGCCATAACAGGATCTACAACTACTAAACACTTTTCATGATTAAATTTGTCTATGAATTTGGATATTATATCTATTTGTCTACTAGAACCTAAAAAACCACTGTAAATACAATCAAATTCTATTTTTTCTTTAACCCAATGATTAATATAATCACCCATATTGTCCGTAAAATCTACAAATGTATAATCATTGAATTCTGTATGGCTTGATAATACAGCTGTTGGTAGTGGGCATACTTGTATACCCATTGTTGATATTATCGGTATAATCACTGATAAAGAAGCTCTACCAAACCCCGCCAAATCATGTATAGCCGCTACTCTCTTTACTTGGTTCATTTATTCACTTCCTTTATTAAAACACATTTTTTCATAATATTTAGGCAACTTAAGACATGAATAACATATATATATTATATACCATTTTTTCATTTATGTCATTATTAATTTTAATAATATTATTACAAAATTATATTAATTTATTTTAACTGTGCATTAATCAATTTAAAAAAACATATTAAAATAGCTGTTTAAATTTAAACAGCTATTATCTAATGGATTTCATTTTCCATTTGATAAAATCTATATATACTATCTGGTGTAAATTCTTCTGTTGGTGAGTATATTATCCAATCTGTCATTGTATCTAGATCATATATAACTCTGTCTTCTTCTTTCATTTTTGATACCCAGTATGGTTTATTAAGTAATACTGCATCAACTTTATCATCATATATACTTTCAACATTAAACCATAAATGCTCTTTTTGATTTATGTCCTCATAACTATCTACTATTATTCCTAGCTTAATTAAAAATCTCCATCCTTTAATATGTTTATAAAAACTTAAAATATTTCTAAAATGCTCAAATCTTTCTTTTGCTAAACTAGACATTCTATCCGTCTCTGATGTTGTAACATAAAATACTGGATTATCTTGCAGTAATCCGTGATATATACTTGGATGAGTAAATTGTTTATCTTTTACTGCAAATAGTATACCTGAAGGTCTGTCATGCAATCCATCTTGCCTATCTTCTTTCCCGCCTACTATAATTTCTTCTATTTTTAACTCTTGTTTTATTTTTTTTAGGCCTTTTTCCCAAGGAACCCAGACAAAATCCATTCCATCACCGACATCAACTACTTTTTCAGTTCTTATCATACCATTCTCTATAAATCTTTTAGCTATAGTATTTATAATAGATATGTACTCGTCAGGCTCAAACTCTATTTCTACTATTTCTATTTCTACACAACCACATCTATGTAAACCATGAGTATGTAACCAATACTTAGTTTCTTCATCATACTCATCATATACAACATGTACAGAATATAAGTATGTTGGACTAGGGCATATATCAGAATTAGCTACTAATTTTAGCCACTCACCTGATAAAAGCTTTAAACTACTAATATCTAATAATAAACCTTTATTGGGTACAATGGCATCCAATATTTTAAGTTGTATATGATAAGAAACTAGTGAATCATTATCAAAATACATTTTGCTTTCTATATATTGTGTTTTGTTTTTTAAGCAACTTAGTTCATCTGCTCCAAGTTTATTTCCTAATTTCATTATCTCAAGGTCTAATTCCTTTAAATTATAAATATGGAATTCTACTTTAAAGTTCTTATTTTGAATTAATATATCACAGTTAAGTTTTTCTTGTGTGATTCTAACATTTTTTACATCAAACAATTGACTATTCTTTAGATTGTATAAGATGTTCTCAAATGTAAATATGTATTCTGTATGAGGTACTATACCCATTACCGAGGGTAATTTAGTTTTTCCATCCATAAGGTACTCATATAATTCATTATTTTTCATATAGCCTCCTTTAATGTCTTAAAGCTATAATAATTATAACATACCTGTAGCGGTATTTATATCATCCCACCACTTTATTAACACTGTTAATCACCTATTTTACCTACAAAAAAGTCATCCATATTAGATGACTTTTTCATAGTTTTATAAGTATTATGAATATATACTTATTTCTGTGCTTTTATATAGGTTGCTCCTGTATGATATTCAATGTTGATTCCTTTATCTATTTCTAATTGAATATTTTTTATACCTTCATTAATTTCTTCATCACTTAAAGCTGTAAACATTGAATATGCTCTCTTTTTTGCTATATTAATAAGAAGTTTTCCATAGTTTTTTACTGGTGGCATATTTACAATCCCTGACTTAATATTTTTATAATTATTGCATGTTAGCAAACCAGCTAATTCATCAAAACTTTGGTATCTGTTTAATTCATACTTTAATGTTTTGGGAAAGTATTTTGTAGTAAGTCTATTTTTTATATGCTCATGACTATCTGTAAATATGTATAAACGCCCATTATCTTTTAGTATTCTATATATATTATTAAAGAAAATTTCTTCCTCTTTAATATGGTGTATAACATCTACCATATAGATTAAATCGAATTGATTATCTTTATAATCTTCTAGCCTGATAGCATCTCCAGCTGTAAAAGCCACATTATTACATTTTTCCTTAGCTTTTAAAAGCATACCAGTTGATTGATCTATACCATATAAATTAAAACATTCTGGCATCATTTTTATATAATTACCTGTTCCGCATCCTATTTCTAAAATATTGTCACCTACTTGTAAATCACTACATCTGAGCATCTCTTTTATTATCTCGTAATCTCCATCTCTAACATCATCATACACCTTACTTATTTCATCATAATTATAGACAATCATTCGTCCCTCCTATTTAACTCTATACCAGTAATAATATTGGTGTTTATAACCTAATTTCCTATATAAATCTACTGCTGGTGTATTACTATCTACTACCTGTAAATATGTTTTGTTTACTCCTCTTTCTTTAGCCTCGTATAGCAGTGTATTCATTATTTTTTTAGCAAACCCTTTTCTTCTATAGTTTGGCTTAACAAATATCCCATATATCCCTATATATCCTCGTTCTATAATACCTAAACCGACTCCCACACATTCGCCATCTATGATTATTGATGCACATAATGGTTGTTGTACTAGATTTCTGTATATTTTCTTCGAAGCTTCTGCATGTTCTTTACTTTTATTACTTATGCTATTAGAATAATCTAGCCAACCATCAAACATTGTATCTTCAATATTAACATCATTATCTATTTTTATGTTATTATCTATATCCATTGTCATGACACCTGTTTTAGCCTGTATTTCGTAACCTCTTTCCTCTAATAAACTATCTACTTTTAAACTTTCTTCATCTTCTGTTATTTTGAATACTGTTTTTATACTCTCTTTCTCATAGATGCAAGAACAAACATCTATTTTTTCTTCCAAAGGCAGTGTTGAGTTACTCACAGGATAAACCGAATTTGCCCTTTTGCTTTTAGAATTCTCGGTTATTCTTATAACCCATCCATCATATAAAACTGTCTTTAACGAAGGCATTGCGTTCATTGTTAGTTCTTCAATAAGTCTTATCATTTTATCCCTCCTAATATAAAATTGTTTATATCTTCTAGTGCTTGTTTCACCTTGACTTCATCAAGGTAATAGTATATTGAATTACCTTCCCTAGCTTGTATATCTACAAAATTTGTATCTTTAAATATCTTTAAATGTCTAGACACTGTTGAAGCATTGACTTTCAATATCTGTGCTATTTCATTTGCACTCATACTTTTATTAGTTAAGAGTTTAAGTATCTTGAGCCTAGTCTTATCGTTAAATGCTGATGTCTTTAACAACAGCATATCTGAAGGGTCTGTAGGTGTTATTTGGTGGCTATCTAGTCCTATATAAAAGATAAAATCACTATTGTTATACCAAAATGTAAAGTTTCTACATGCGTACAATGATGGCATAATTATTATGTTTTCTATAGATTTAATCTCTACTTCTAAATCCGGTTTGATATGAAAACTTATTATATCGTTACATATATCAAATCTATCTGTTATGCTTTGTAGGTATTTAAGAAGTCCTTTTTCGTTCACTTTTTTATCAATGTGAAATACTTTTTCTACTAATTTCTTATGGTTTTTAGAAATCTCAATATTAAAATACTTTTGCCACATAAATATCAAAAAATTGATGTTACTCAAGTTGTTGTTACAATCGTTTAGAACTAATGCAGGGTTTTTAATTAATTTTAAAAACAATTCTTCTATTATTACATTGTTTTTTAATGTAATATCAATAGCTTTTTCAATAGTATCAAGATATCCATTATTTTCATCTCCTATATCATTAATACTTTTCAATTCCTCTTTTTCTAACTTAGCCATTAAATCTGATAATTGAGTACAATAAGGTTTGAACCTCTCACCCATATATATCTCTCTAAAACTGAGTAGCATATCCAAAAATCCATAGTATCCTTGTTTGAGTTTCACGAAATCACCTCTTTGCGTATTTGTGCATCTATGCAAATAATAACATGTTTTTTTATCTTTGTCAATGAATCTTAGAATATTTTTTGTAATTTTTAGGTAGTTTTGAATGTATTTATACCAAAATCGTATCTGCTTCAAGTTGGTTGATCGGAAGTCTGTAGAAATACTCTGGTAGGACGAAATGATTAGTTTTTTGTAATTTTTCACTTGAATTTTTCTCTAAAAATAGAGTAATGTCTTTACCAATTAGGCAAAATGATAATGAGCTATGTCTTTTCACATGACATGCTTTTCAACTTTTCAAGTCTGATACCCTTTTACCCATATAAAGTAAAGAGCAACACTCTAAGTGTAGCTCTTTTATCCCTTATAGTTATTTTAGCTGGTCATATATTTATAAGTAAATTTAATTTTTATTAGGATCATAAACAACTCCCATAAACAATACAACGCCTGTTTCATTGTGTTTTATTACATATATAAATGGTTTATTTACATGTAATTTTATGATATTTTCTTCAGGTGCCTCGCTCTCATTTACTTCAGCTGATGTTACTGCTGCTGCTTTTGTGCCCTCTTCATCTACCTGTATGACACATTTTTGTCTTATTATATCTGTCCATAATGGTGTATTAACTTCTAGTATTCCTGACAAATCAGCTTCGTTACTAGAAAACAAGTCTCTAATACCTATATCTTTCAAACACTTTGTCAAATCATTTTCTACCTTATATTCAAATCTTGGTAGTTTTATCTCGCAATTTCTATACTCCATTTCTTTGATGCATTCTAGATTAAAGTTCTTAATATAGCTATCTATATCGCCTTTAGGTACTATTATATTCATACTACAATCTTTGTATTTTAGCTCTCCTGAAACTATTTCATCATCTTCATAGCAGTCTATTTTTCTTTCTTCATTCATCATATTTACTTTTACAATATCTTTGTTTTTTAGTGTAAAATTTTCTTTTTTTGTGAACCTCTGATTAAATTCATCTATCCAATTCCCTTTAAAATACAGAGTATTTATCACATACATTACTTTTAAATCATCTATATCTTCTATGAATTGTTTTATCAATCCTTCTGTCTCTTCACTAATCCAATTATTTATACTTTTCTTAGCATTTTTATTACTAAACTCTATACTAAAGGTATCTGTATCATAGTATCTCCCAATTAACTGCTGAAAATCGCTTTTTATGTTTTTATCTTTATCTACCCACAATGAATTAGCTAGATTAATTATAGTGTCTGTGTTTTTTGTCGTTTTAATTAATGCATTTATTATTATTGCATATTGCTCTGCCAACTCCATATTACTTAAACCTACACTGTTTATAGCTGTATCTAATTCCTCTTTTGTATTGCCTTTTGCACCTTGACTAATCGATGACAGCACCATAGCTAAACTTATAGGTGAAACTATATTATTTGTTTTGCCATCAGAAGTAGCCTTAAAAGCTTTCACTCCTAATGTGTTAATATCAGCTACAACACCTTTATTTAATGACTTATCTTTTATGTCAATTAATCTACTTGATGTCTTTTTCATATTGTTATCTGCACAACCAACTAGATTTATTGCCATGATGACTATAAAAATAGTATATAGCTTTTTCAACTCAAATCCCCCCCTTATTGGTTAGACGATGTGTTTGAATAAATGTTCCCCAAAATTATATAAGAGTTAATTATTAAATCAGAAAATAGACAAGTAATCTTTATAGTAAATAGTCACACTCTTTAAGCATAAGTCTATTATCACTTATCGTTAATTAAAATCATGTGTATAGTAAGTAAATTTAATTTTTATTTCTAGGATCATAAACAACTCCCATAAACAATACCACACCCGTTTCGTTGTGTTTTATTATATATATAAATGGTCTATTTGCATGTAGTTTTATGATATGTTTTGAAGGTGGCGCACATCCAACTGCACCCGCTGAAGTTACAGTTGCTACTTTTGTGCCCTCTTCATCTACTTGTATAACACATTTTTGTCTTATTATATCTGTCCATAATGGTGTATTAGCTTCTATTATTCCTGACAAATCAGCTTTACTAGAAAACAAGTCTTTAATCCCTATAATTTTTAGACACATTGTCAAATCATTTTCAGCTTTATAATCAAATTTTGGTAGTTTTATCTCACAATTACTATACTCCATTGCTTTGATACTATCTAGATTAAAATTCTTGATATAATCATCTATATCATCTTTTGGCACTATTATATTCATGCTACAGTCTTTATATTTTAACTCTCCTGAGACAATTTTATCATCTTCATAACAATCAATTTTTCTTTCTTCATTCATCATTTTTACTTCTACTATCTCTTTGCTTTTTAATGTGAATTTTTCTTTTTTAGTATATCTCTTGTCAAATTTATCTACCCAATCCCCTTTAAAATATAACGTATTTATAACATATAATACCTTTAAATCATCTATATTTTCTATATATTTTTTAATCAACCCATCTGTCTTTTCGCTTATCCAATTATTTATACTTTTCTTAGCATCTTTATTACTAAATTCTATGCTAAATGTATCTGTGTCGTAATATCTCCCAATTAACTGCTGAAAATCGCTTTTTATGTTTTTATCTTTATCTACCCACAATGAATTAGCTAAATTGATTATAGTATCTGTGTTTTTTGTCGTTTTAACTAATGCATTTATTATTATTGCATACTGCTCAGCCAACTCCATATTACTTAAACCTGCACTGTTTATTACTGTATCCAGTTCCTTTTTCGTATTGTCTTTTGCACCTTGATTAATTGACGATAATACCATAGCTAGACTTATGGGTGAAACTATATTATTTGTTTTGCCATCAGAAGTAGCTTTAAAAGTCTTTACACCTAAACTGTTAATATCAGCTACAACGCCATTATTTAATGATTTATCTTTTATTTCAATCAATCTACTTGATGTCATCTTGTTATTTGTACAACCAACAAAACTAATTACTATGATAATTATAAAAATAGTACAAATTTTTTTCAACTCAAATCCCCCCTTATTCGGTTAGACTATGTATTTAAATAAATGTTCCCTCTTATCTATATAATGTCTAAATTATAGATTGTAGTAATTTAACATTATATAGAAATTTAGTCTATCCCTGATGCTTTCTTTTTTAACGCAACATTTATTGTTATTATTTGAAATTATTACACGCTATACTTGAAGCTGAAAAAGTTATACTTTACTACTCTTTATACTATTTTTCTTTAAAATATATCTAATAACCAAAAAATATAATATCATACAAATCAAGACTATAATTGCAACTATGAACGAAAATGTGTTTCGTATACTCTTTCCTGCTGTTGAATTGATTAAAACATCCCAAGTGGCTCCTACACCCCAAAATATAGGAAACATTATAAACATATTATTGGTAATATAAATGACTGATGTATACATAATTCCTACATAAAATAGCTTTAAAAATTCTGGCTGAAACCCTGCATGATGTAAACTATAAAATATCGCAGTAAGTATGATTGCAGGTATTACTCCAAAAGCTCTCTCAAAATAAAATCTAAGAAATCCATATATAAATACTATCTCAAATATACCTGCCATAAATATATATGTAATGGCACAAATATTGTTATAATCTATTACTATATGCTTATCAGTTTCTTTCATAAACATCATTAATAACCCTACACCAAGTAACACATTGATAATTAAACTTAGTGGTAGTTTTCTTTTTGTAATTCCAAGATCAGCTAAACTACCTTTTTTATTAATTAGAATATAATACAATGTAAATCCAATGCCAACTACCAATATCATTAATATATCTCTTAATATCACACATACTATTTTATTTAAAATTGTTTCTTCATGAAATAAACTCATAGTAAAGCTAAGTGTGATGACTATGATTCCGCACATTAAGGCAATATACGTATCTCTTGTCGGTTTAAATCTAAATAATCTATTCATTTACGTATTTCCCTCCTTTATATCATTTAAAATTCTTTTTGTTCCTATTATCTCGGCTTTCACAATTTCAACCATTCTACTAACATTACTAATATGATGTATTGGTACTTGGTCGTTTTTTAGTATTGGCAGCTGTTTGTTTATGTTTCTTAAATATACATCAAGATATTCTAATCTTCTTTCTAATATATCTACAATCTCTTTTCTGTTAAAAACATGGATATAACATGCTGCAATAGAAAATAAAACTGTATCATAACTAAATGATTCACATATTTCTATTATAGAAGTTTTTAATTGGTCTATTCCTTCTTGTGTAATTGAATATACTTTTTTACTTGGCATATTCCCTATCTTCTCTATATTTCCACAGATATACTTCTTTTTTTCTAGAACCTTTATGGTAGCATAAACTGTAGAATCTCCAATATTAAACCACCATTTAATATTCATGTATTCTAGTTGTTTTATTATTTCATATGCATTTACAGGTTCATCATTTATTATACCTAATAACATTATTGCAGTTTTATTTAACATAACTTATTCCTCCTCGCTAAAATACTATAAACATATACTACTCTATATATAGAGTAGTATATGTTTATAGTATTTGTCAATAAAAAAACTCTCTTTTTCAAGAAAGTTTTTTAACTACACTATTAACTCTATACCATTATCTGTTATCTTTATTATTCTCTTCTTTAATAATCTTCCTACAGCTTTTTTGAATGAGCCTTTACTCATATTTAATTGAGCTTTTATTTTATCTGGAGAGCTTTTATCGTTTAATGGGAGTTTGCCACCATTTTTTATTAATTTATTCATCAATGTATCTGTGTCTTTATCCATTTGCTTATACGTTTTATCACGAAGACTTATGTATGCCTTTCCATCCGGTCTAATCTTTGTAATTCTTCCTGTTACTGTATCTCCTATTTTTACATTATGAAAAATCTCATTCTTAGGTATCATAGCATGATATCTGTTATCTATCGCTACAAATGCACCCATTTCTCTGTTTAGACTATACACAAATCCTTTAACGACATCATTTACCTTGTATGGTAGCTCAGTGCTAAGTAAGTCATAAACCCTCATTGTAGCACATAGTCTATTGCTCTTATCTACATAAACACCAACTAAATATTCTCTTCCCTCTACTATCTTATCTTTTTGTTCTTTAAAAGGTAAGAATAAATCTTTATCCATATCCCATTCTAAAAACGCTCCAAATTTAGCTATTTGGGCAACTTTTAGATATCCTATCTCCCCAACAGTCAATTTGGGTTTTTTTGTAGTAGCTACGATTTTGTCATCTGCATTTCGATAAACAAACACCTCTATTTTACTACCTATTTTAATATCTTGATTTATTTCATTACTTGGCAGTACTATATTGTTGTTTCCGTTCATATTGTCATTTAGGCATGCTCCTTTAGAACTTACATCAACAACATATAATTCTTGTATTTCACCTAATTTCACCATTTACTTCTCCTTATCATGTAATAAATTCACTATGTCATAATATATCACTATACCACATAGTTTTCAAGGGGTAAAAAAAAGATAGTTAACTTATATATCAAAAAAAGATATCTTGCATTAGATATCTCTTTCTGATAGTAAATCACTAAACTCTCAACATTAAAATTGCACATAGTCTAACTCAACTTCTTAAGCCCATAGTCAGGCACTTTACTCCATTCATCGCAATTGAAATGTGTATCAAGATTTAACATATTTTTCAAACATAATTTTCCTCGATATATTCTTGATTTTACCGTTCCTATACTGATATTTAGTTCGTCGCTTATTTCTTTGTAAGATAGATTTTTGTAGAAATAAAGGTAAATAACCTTGCTATACTTAGGATTAAGACATTCAATCTTTCGTAGCATAAACGATCTACGTTCCTCTTCTATAAGATTCTCTGGAATAGATGTTAACCCTTTATCATAATTGAGCTTGTCGAAACAATACTGTTCTACTTTGACATTTTTCTTATTTTGGTTATAACGTAATTTTGAAAAGTTGTATGCTATGGAGCAAATCCAAAATTCAAGTTTTTCGTCGTTTTTTAACTGACCAATTTTATCTACAGCTTTCATAACTGTGTCTTGTACTATATCTTTTGCATCATAATCATTTCCCAGTACTGAATAAGCAATATGATAAATTTTACTTTGATAAGTATTAAAAATAGTGATGTACAAATCGTAAATATTGTACTCTTTTTTTAACAATTTAAACACCTCAATCATAATTAATTTTGTGTTAATCAGTAAAATTAAAATAGCTTACATATGATTACAATCCAATATTTAGTTTTAAGTAAATAATTCTTCTAAAAAAATGTCTATTCCATTTACCTTTGAGTTTCAAAAATATGCCTATGTAATATGTTATTATTATAACATCAATTTTACGCAAATTTTGTCATTTTTACTGTAAAAAGTAATATTTTAAATATATTATTATATTTATTTCATCTGAACTCAAAAAGGGGGCTGCTTTCACAGCCCCCTGAGGATATTATTCGACACTATTTATTATTTACAATACTACGTATTTAAGCTACTACTGTATTGCTTTTACTTCTCTTTTGTAAAATAAATCCTAATATTAACATTCCAAGCCCTATTGCATTGAATGTATAATTTGTTGTAACTAGTAGAACTCCACCTGCTATGAACAACAACCTATCTACTATTGACATCTTTGCTATGAAGAATCCTGTTAATGCTGATGCTACTGATATTATACCTATTAATGATGTTATAATTATAAATACAATCTCAATTACTGTTACATCTATCAATAGTAGCTGTGGAGAATAAACAAATATAAACGGTATCAAGAATGCTGCTATTGCAAGTCTTGCTGCTTGTACACCTGTTCTCATTGGTTCTGATTTGGCGACTCCTGATGCCGCAACGGCTGCTAAGCACACAGGTGGTGTTACATCTGCTACTATACCAAAATAAAACGCAAACATGTGAGCCGCTAATACTGGAACATCCATCATCAATAACGCTGGTGCTGCTATCGTTGAAGTTATAACATAGTTTGCTGTTGTTGGCACTCCTATTCCTAATATCAAAGACGTAAGCATTGTAAAGAATAATGTTAAGAATAGTTTTCCTTTTGCCATACTAACAAGTATTGAACCCATCTTAAGCCCCAAACCTGTCTGTGTTACAACACCTATTATTATACCAGCACATGCACAGGCTGCAATAACTGTTATTGCACTTCTTGCGCCTTTCTTTAGCCCATCTATTATATCCCAAAAGCTCAGTCTAGTCTCTTTTTTAAATGCTGAACACACTATAGAAGCTACTATTGCACCTAACGCTGCTCTTATCGGAGTATATCCTGCTACTAAGAAGTAAACAACTATTATGATTGGGATTAATAAATGTCCTCTTTCCTTCATTATGTTCCCTAATCTTGGTAATTTATCTTTTGGTAATCCTTTTAATCCAAGTTTTTTAGCCTCAAAATGTACTCCTGCCCAAACTCCAAAGTAATACAATAAAGCTGGAATCGCTGCTGCTGATATAACTTTAATGTATGGAGTATCTGTAAATTCAGCCATAAGGAAAGCTGCTGCTCCCATGATTGGAGGCATTAACTGACCTCCTGTAGATGCTGTTGCCTCAACTGCTCCTGCAAATTCTCCTTTGTATCCTAGTTTCTTCATCATTGGTATTGTAAAACTTCCTGTTCCAACAACGTTTGCTACTGAACTTCCTGTAAGTGTTCCCATACACCCACTTGAGATAACAGCAACTTTTGCTGGTCCACCAGAAGCAAATCCTGCAATTGCGTTAGCTGCATCTATAAAAAATTCTCCCATTCCTGTTTTTTCTAGGTATGCACCAAATAATAAAAACATGAATATAAATGTCGAGGAAACCTTTATTGGTATACCAAATACACCCTCTGTTGTATAGAATAAATGTTGTACTAAATCCGATACATTAACACCTCTATGTGCTAACTTTCCTGGAATATATGGCCCTAATAATGCATATGCAATAAATAGCAACGCTATAATCACCATAGGCCACCCTATAACACGTCTAGCTGCCTCTAAAACCATCACTATAGCTACAAGCCCAACTATCATGTCTGTCGTTGTAACTCTACCTGCTCTAAATACTAAATCTTTATAGAATACGAAGACATACATACACACTGCCGCCGCTACTATTGCCAATACTATATCAACAGGATGCATTTTATCTCTTGACCATTTTTTGCTAGATGGATATAGCAAATATACTAAAGATAATCCAAATGCTAGATGTACTGATCTTTGAAGCATTGCATCTAATTGTCCGAATACAGCTGTATACAGTTGGTATAATGTAAAAATAATTAGTATTGCAGATATTACTTTAGCTGCAAACCCTTTTAGCTCTCTATAGTCTGACCCTTTATCATATTTTCTCAAAAGGTCATTTGCATTTTCAGGATTTGCATTTTCAACTACATTACTTTTTTGCATTCTCAAACTCCTTTCTCTTTGGTTATAAAATCAATTTTCTTTTTCCGAACTTTATAATCAACGTGTTCTTTGCATATATTTTTATCAAATCTTCCTCTTTTGCGATTAAGTCTACGAGTTGATATTTTGCATTTCCTATTTGTAACCAGTGCTTTGGAATTGACGATATTCTCATATTTATTGAATCAAAAGATCTCTTTACATATAATATAAACTTACCGTCTTTTATCTCAAATTTGTATTTTTCTCTATCATAAGGCAACCCTACTCCAAAGGACTCATAAATAGTCTTTTGGAGTAGTAATTCATTGTCTCTTCCTACAGTAAATACTTCTTCTGCTGGTGTGAGTAACACCGAATGAATATACCCTAATGTGAATTCATTATCTTCTAGCACAAATTTAACTTTTGAGTATTCATCTAAGTCTTCTATTACTAATACTTTGTCATAGGATAGTATATCTGTTAAAAAGCACACACTCACTAATAGAAGCACTCCTAAGCTTAGTAATAATATCCTTATTTTAATATTCACGTTATTTTATTACACCAATCTCTTTGAAGTATTTTTCTGCTCCTGGATGTAAGTCTATTGACATACCTTCAGCCGCAGTTTCTTTAGTTATATATTTACCTACATTGTGAGCTGCTTTTACTCTTTCTGGGTTTTCGTATATTGTCTTAGTTAAGTTATACACAACATTTTCGTCAAGTTTGTTACTAACAGCAAGCATTGCTTTTACTGTCAAAGTCTGTACATCCTCTGTTTGACCCTTATAAGTTCCTGCTGGTATAGTAAACTTTGTGAAGAAATCATATTTAGCCATCAAAGCATCAGATATTTCAGTATCAACTGGTACAACATGAACATCATGTTGTGTAGCTAAATCTTGTATAGCAGCTGTTGGTATACCAGCTGTTAAGAACGCTACATCAACTTGATTGTCTTTAAGCCCAGCAGAAGCTTCAGAGAATGATAAGAACTTAGCATTGATATCTTTCTCAAAATCAAGACCAGCAGCTTTTATTATCTGTCTAGCATTAGCTTCAACACCTGAACCTATAGCTCCAACAGCAATACTCTTTCCTTTTAAGTCTGCTATAGTTTTTATATCTGGATCTGTTGTTACTATTTGCAATGGCTCATTGTACATTGTAGCCATACCTCTTATGTCATCAAATTTTTGTCCTTCAAACATAACTTTTCCATTCTTTGAATACCAAGCTATATCATTTTGAACGATAACAACTTCCACTTTTCCATCTTTAAGTAAATTGATATTTGCAACTGATGCACCTGTTGATTGCGCTGTAGCATTTATCCCCTCTATATTATTGTTCCATATATCAGCAAATGCTCCACCTAGTGGGAAATATGTTCCTGCAGTTCCTCCTGTACCGATGTTAACAAAAACATCTTTGCCACCACAGCCAGCAAACGTTACTATCATTAGTAAAACAACAGTAAGAATTAATCCTTTTTTCATCTTCATAAGTATAAATCCTCCTTGAAATATATTATAAATTGTTCATTATTTATATATTATTTACTCACTACGATTTACTACGCCAAACTACTAAATACTACATTAAATTTTCTGACTTTTTTAAATATTGCATTGCTTCAAAATAGACCTTCATTTGTTTGAAATAAAATATACTTAGAAAATAAAAAAAAGACCTCTCACAACTGATTGGTCTTCTCTCTATTTTAAAACTCTATGTATCCTATAATACCTTCTATAAATTTCTTTATATTAATTTTCCCTGGTTTATCGGATTTTTTATCTAAATACAGCATTTCTTTTCTCACCTGTGAAAAATCAAATAATGTGTTTGAATATCTCTCAAACTTAATGTTAGTATAATCATCTAATCCTATACTAGATATATTCACAAACGAACTTTGTACTACTCTCCTAATTCTTTGTTCTATCGCTTTAATAGATACTTTATCATTTGCTTCCTTTTCGTATTTATTAGCTAATTCTTTGTATAGCTCACCGATTTTATATTGATGAACCTTTACATCTAATTTTTTTCGTTTTTCTATTATTATCTCTAACATATTAATCAAATCTTTGCTTCCTGTCTCTCCCAATATCCCTAAATCTGATAATACCCTTATTATCTGAGGCTTTACTACATTTTTATTGTCTATTATTTTCCGCTTTCGTTCCATTGTCCTTTCTATAAGTGATAGAGCTTTCTTTAGATTAACATTGTCTATTACTTTCTCTATAACTGATACTACCTCGATTACATTGAGAGGTTTATTGATAAAAAACTCTATACCACTTTTGTACGCTTTTGCAATCATGTCTTTAGATTTTACTTCTGATATCATAATGAACTGCACTAAATCATTTTGCGATTTTATTTTCTCTACTATTTCTATCCCATCAACTGATGGCAACAACAAGTCTACTAACACTATATCTGGACTAAGCTCATTTATATCCTGTATTGCTTGGTTACCATCCTCTGCTTCACCTATTACATTTCCAAGGGAATACTCAATAATTATATTTTCTAGCATTTTTCTTATGCCTAAATCATCATCTACAATATAAAATGTTTGCAATACAACCCCTCCATAATACCACTTATATTCTATCTATTGGTATATAAACATAAAAACTTGTTCCTTTATCTCGCCTCTTCACTTTTATGTCGCCACCAAATTTATTCATGGCTATATTTCTAACATGAGTAAGTCCTATGCCCGTCGACATGTTACCAGTCTTTCGATCAAATTTGGTTGAAAAACCGGGTTCAAATATAGCACATAGATTCTTTTTTGGTATTCCACAACCATTATCTAACACTTCAAATATAACATTATCATCATTGACTGTCTGAGTAACCTTTATAAAACCTCTACTATCTATAGCTCCTATCGAATTGTTAATCAGATTGTTTATTATAGTAATAATTGCATAATAATCTTTTATATTAATGTTTTCATTTATTATAAACTCAAGACTGATTTCTTTGTTTAGTTGCTGGATAAATCTCTTCGTGTTATCACTGATAATTTCAAATATAGCACTTAGCGACATACTATTATTCGTCTTTTCATTTGGTAACAATTTTTCTATCCCTAATACTACTCTCTTATTATCTTTTTTTATTTCATGGATATCTTTAGATAAATTAAGTGCCTTTTGCCTTAGCTCATTAACTTTGTGACAATCTAATGTATCTTTCGTACAGTTGTAGTCCTTTAACTGCTGATATATTGAATAGCTTTCTCCCATAACTTGCTCAATTAGTTGTGAGTTCTTCTGTAAGAAAAAGACCTCTGCTTTCATGTTAGCTGTAAACAGCAATAATTCTTTATACCTCTTTTGATGCTCCTCTTTTATAGTCAATGTATTAAACGACCTAACCATCATATAAAGAAAAAGTGTTAGCAAAGCTCTTCCAAATCCAGTAATTAATAATCTATTCAATATAGCTTCAACCATATTTATGTGTACTTCATTTCTAACTAATATCTCCACTATATTTGAAATAACATCTGTAATTCCTAATAAAAATATTAGCAATATTGGTTGTCTTTTATATCTACGTATATTAACTTTGTTAAATATAAATCCCATAGTTATATAAAATGCAATTGCAGGCAAATGATTTAAAAGTAACTCTCTCACCATACCATATTTTAATATATCTAGAATTGTCCTAAATGAATATATCATAGCAGATGTTATTATAGTGGTTTTGATTATTGATAGTTTTTCAAACCAAAGCAATAAAAACATTAAAACTGCAACACCTATACATATTCTAAAAGATGAGTTAAAAGGATTGATGTACACTTGCCCCATTAGAGTAGCTATAGCTGATACTATGATGATTTTTTTTAGAGTAGTAATTTCTTTCATATCTTTACTTCCTATTTTGTATTATAGTAAAACCAATACATATGAACTTCTAAGTTAATTAATATTATAATGATACAATATTTTATTGTCAAATTTATAAATGTTCCAACAAGTAAAAAAGCAATTCTTCTGTACTTTATTATCAGGAGAAATGCTTTAATATATTTATTGATAAACCTAAAATCTAGATGCTTAGAATGCCCTTTTTCTAATTGTAATATACCTTACCAAAGATATCTTTCTCTCTATAGTGCGTTGTTTTATTACTTCCGCTACGTTTCTTAACCTCAGTTCCATCATGTAACATATAAAAATATTCTTTCCCTTTAACGGCCTTTTTAATTAAAAGAATTTCGTAAACTCCTGGCTGTAATGCATAAGATTTGTTTATATATAATTCATCTGTTATCCTATGTTTATCTATAATGCTATCTTTATTTTTTAGCATTATTTCTATATATCCATCCTTTAAACTTGCATCAAACTTCAAATATATTTTTGTATCTTTTAAAACTTCTAGCCTATATTTTTGAACACCTTCAGCTATTTCATATGTACTATGACTATGACTTGTATTCATATATTCGAATGTGTGAATTAATGAATAAGAACTAAATGCTAAAAATACAAGAGCTATTAACAATATTATATTTCTCTTTTTCATGACCTCACCACCTAAAATTTATATTCACTGATTTTTGTTAATTTATAATTTAGAATACACAATAAAATATCAACTATAAGCATTATAAATATAAATTTATATATCCCTGCACCAAAATAAGCCAATATTATTAACTGCTTTGCAGATAAAAATGCTATTGAGACTACTATAAGCATGTACGCTAATGCTATCTGTTTATTATATGTATTGCTTATATTGTCTAAAGAAAAGTAAAAGTTAAATACAAAATTAATTACTAAAATCATAGCTATAAACAGCGTTATAACCTCTTCGCTATTTAGTGTACTTATCTTGAACCCTAAAAAATAACTATTATTGCTAAAATATATACTGCCCATATAGATAATTGATAGTATTATACTTCTTTTAATTATCTGATAAAACATAACTTTACTTAACAACTTTTTAGGACAATTCATGTATGATGCTTGCGGTAAACAGTAAAGAACTATTAATAAAATATACATTATTGCATATAAAAACAATATAACTCTAATCATATAAGGTCCAAGTTCCGCTATCATTTGCATCATAGATTCATTTGTATCATCTAAAAATCCACCCACACCTATAAGTACCATGAAAAATATAACCAGTATAATTGAAGCAAGTATAGCGAATTTTTCATGTTCAAATATTAACTTTTTTATATTTTTACTAGTTATCATTTTCCTTACCCCCTTTTGAAAGATTGACAAATAACTTTTGTAACCCTATGTTCTTTACATTAATGCCTAGCTCTCTCATATGTTTCTTTTCATCTTCAGATAAGAAGTCATAAACAGTATAAGTTACCATTCTTCCTAAGATATTTCTGTTTATTATATTTTTATTTTTTAGAGCTTCAAATGTAGTCTGATATTCTCCCTCAACTATATAAGCTTTGCTACTTAGCTCCTCCATCGAAGTCTCAAGTTTAAGTTTACCTTTTTCGAGTATTAGAACATGCTCAAATATATTCTCAAATTCACCAACTAAGTGCGAAGATATTATTATCGTCCTTGGATTTTTATCGTAATCTTCTAACAATAACTCGTAAAATAACTCTCTCGCTACAGGGTCAAGTCCTGAATATGGTTCATCAAAAAGTGTTATAGGTGCTCTACTTGCTAACCCAATGATTATTCCTACACTTGTCTGCATACCTTTTGAAAGTTTATTGTATTTTTTGTATGTATCTAAATCAAACCTTTCTATTAACTCATTTGCATACTCATTATCCCAGTATGGATACATATATGATGCTTGTTTTAATATATCTTTTATTTTATAATTTATAGCACCAAAGTAATTCTTTATAGTATCTCTTGCTAAACATATTTTTTGCATTAATTCATCATTATTTTCAAGTATCTCTCCACCGATTTTGATTTCACCTTCACTTGTTCTTAGCTGATTTGCCAACAATTTAAGCAATGTTGTTTTTCCTGCACCATTTCTTCCTATCAATCCATATATTTTATTTTCCATAATCTCTATTGATATATTATCTATAGACTTTACTTCTTCGAAATATTTGCAAACTTTACAAATCGTTATATTATTCATTTAATCCCTCCTCTGAATAATTATTGATCATACTTATGATTTCTTTTTTTGTAATTCCTAGTTTTTTACCTTCTGACAAAACCTTTCCTATGAAATTATTTAAAAAATTATTTTTCCTTTTTTCTTTAATTAACTCTACAGCTCCTGATTTTACAAACATACCTATCCCTCTTTTCTTGTATATTATTTCTTCCTCTACAAGCATGTTTAACCCCTTTCTTGCTGTTGCTGGATTAATATGTAGGAGTGTGGCAAGTTGATTAGTTGAATAGACTTGTTCTTCTTCTTTTATAATTTCTTTTAATATTTGGTCTTCTATCAATTCAGCTATCTGTACGAATATAGGTATATTTGAATCATTTTTTACCTCCATATCACACCTCCGTTATTTGAACTTTAGCTTTTTAGAAAAAACTACGCCTTCTAAGAAAATGATAATCATTAATATAACTGCCAATGCTATATATTTTTCATTATTGTCTATGTAGCCCATTGGGGTTATTTCTACTTTACCTGTTGACGAGCAAATGTATTTAAGAGGTGCTGTCATACTCCCAATTATGGTGTATATATCATCTTCTTTAGCCCATTTTAGATTTTCTAGATATATTTTATGTTCTTTATCCTTACATCCATAAGATAAATGTCCTCCATCAATCTTCCCAAAGTTATTTTTTCCTCCCCATGCTGGGTCTGCATAATGCCATCTACCATCAGCATAAAATTCCACCCACGCATGTGCACCAGCTTGATGATTCCATGCTTTTTTTGACAACTTTGCTATTTTAGGAAGTGCCAACCCTGATATACTTTTAGCTGGAATATTACTCGCTCTACACATAGCCACCATCAGATTCGCATGTTCTCCACACCCTCCAATTTTGCAGTTGTAAGCTTTAATAGCAGATTGACTAACTCCTATTCTATTTTGGGTGGGATAACTTAGATGCTCTGATACGAATGTGTATATCTTATATGCATTTTCAACAGTATTTCCTTTTGTGATTTTACTCGTTGCTTCTTTAAGAATAACACTGTCTGATTCTATGTCTTTGGAAGGTTGTAAGTAATTATTATCTATATTACCTTGCCAACTATATTCTCTGGTTTTAATTTGTACATCATATTTTGCTACTATCTTTTGATTGTGTCTAGTAAATTTACCGCTTACTCTTGCTACTTGAAGGCTGTCATAGTCTACCATCTCTATATTTTTATCCCAGTCTATTGATATATTACTTACTGTTTGATATGCCCCATCCTTGGGCAACAGTATAGCTAATCTAATATCTTCTCCGATATTATTTTTAAATTCATACTCCTCAACTATTGTGTATTTCACTGGTCTTTTCAATATCTTAAACAATACAGGATGCATTATAAAACTCTCTATTACCAAAATGTAAATTAAAACTCTAAGAAACTTTTTTAATAGATTTTTATTTTTCACATTTATACCTATCCTTTTACTTGGTTATATGGTTAGTTAGTTAACTAACTAACCATATAACCAATATAACATCTCCTTATACGCTTTGTCAATAATAAAACCAAAAAAAGGCTTATCCATTAAAAAAGCCTTTTTAAATATTAATCAAATATATAAAATTTTCACGACCTAGTTTTTATTTGTCAATTGGTTATACACATCTAATAACTCAGTCATTTTTGATGTATCTCCACCAAGATCAGGATGGTAGATCTTTGCTAATTCTCTAAATCTCTTTTTTATTTCAGCTAATTCTGCATTGAAAGGTAGTCCTAATATCTGAAGTAAATGTGGATCGTATGAAGACATAGTCAAACCGTTTTCTATGTAACTCCTAAAATAAACATTAAAAAAGTATTCATCTATTACCTTTTTGTATGTCTCTTTATCCATTGCAATTAAAGTTTTGAGGTTATATCTGACGCGTGCTTTTTCATCCTTTGTATCAAAAAACTCATTCCATACTAATTTTCTTCTTTTTTTATTATCAGAATAGAATCTTATCTTAATTTCTAATTTTTTTAATTTTCTTAGCTTTCTTTTTAGCTCATTTATGCTAATCACCTCTAATATATAATACTACTTTTAATTTATAATAAAACAATCCCAATATCAAGGGATTGTTTAGATTGATGATAAAGTCATCAAGATAGCAGACTTTAGTAAAAGTTTAATTTCAAGGCGTATTAAAATTGAGTAGCAGAGCTTACTTTAGAGGTAAGTGAGCAACGGAAATTTTAACAACAACGCAGAAATTGGGCTTTTGTCTACGGTCTGCACAATCCCAATACCAAGGGATTGTTCTAAGAGTTAAATACTTAGTGTTTTATAAATGATAAATAGGTTCGTCTTCTTTGCAGAAGCATGGTTCTATATTTTGAGTAGGTAAACATGGTCTACGAGACTTTGACACTTTATATCCTACAAATTTTGATAAAGACATAAATTCGCCTCCTTTTTATTTTTATCCTTTATTATAAGATTATTTCAGCTATTTTTTTGTTCCGATAAAAAGTATTATACTTACTTCACTCTAATATATAATAATACTTCAAAGTTATAGTAAAACAATCCCAATAGTATCAAAGAGTTAATTATAAATAACATCACCGCAGATATTTGTAGAAACTGCTTCAGGGATACATTCAAAACTCTCTAATGGTTTATATTCTACAAATCTTGATAATGACATAAATCAACTTCCTTTAAATTTTCTCATTTATTATAAGATTATTTTAGGTGTCTTTTTGTTCTTTCTTCACTTTATTTACCCATAAATCAGCAAAAAAGATATTTCTCAATTATTAGTAATATTTAATGTTGTTTAGCTATGACATTATTAATTGCACCCATTGCTTGACAAATAATGAAATGAGGCTTATAATTTATATTACGTTTAACGATATAAATAGGTGGTGTAAAAATTGTATGTATGAAAGTAAAAAAACAGGAGCTTTAACAGAAACGACATTATATATGTTATTAGCGTTATATAAACCTAAGCATGGATACGCTATCATGCAGTTTATTGAAACTAATAGAGGAGTGGGAATTGGTGCAGGCACATTATATGGTGGTATAAAAACTTTATTAAAAAACAAGTGGATTATCAATATAGAAACAGATATAAAAGATACCAGAAGAACAAAAGAGTATCTTATAACAGACCTAGGAAAAGAAGTTGTACAAAAAGAAGTAATAAGATTAAAAAAAATATATAAATTAGCATCACAGATTTCAACGGAGGGGTTAAAATGATAAAATATAGATTTTTTATTGATACAGAAAAAGAAGCTAAATTTCTTAATAATATGTCATCACAAGGTTATAGATTGACAGATACAGGAAGTATCAAATACACTTTTGAAAAATGTCAAAAGAATAAATATATTTATGCAGTAGATTTCGTAGGTAGAAGAGGCGATAAAAGTTTTAAAGACTATACATATTTGTTAAGTGATTTGGGTATAAAATATTATGCTAAAAAAATGAATTTGGGCAAATATTCTTATCATAATCTAAAACTAAGGTTTTTTAATAGAGATAGAATAGGAATTGATACAACCAAAGGCTCTTTAAATTCAGAGTTCTTAATTCTTGAAAAAGAAAATGACAGTAAAGCATTTGAAGTTTATACAGACAACGAAAGTAAACTAACACACTATAGAGCTATACGAAATATAGGATTTTTATATTTAGTAGTTATTTTATTAAGTATAATGGGAAGTCCTGAATTGACCATTATGGGAAAAGATTATACATACATGATAGAGGATTTTGCAAGTAAAATAAAAATCCCTCTAATAGGAGTTCTTTCTTTATTAGCAATAATACCTATATCTCAATCTATTGGAATAATTAATAAAATAAAACACATTAAGGAGAATGGATATGAATAAAAAAGTTTTTATAATATTGATTATATTATTATTAATTCTAACTGGATGTAACGTCAGGTCAACAGGCGGAAGTTTCCTACTTATAAAAGGCGATATAGATTTTGAAGACAATGAAATTACAGGTAAGTATTCTAAATTTAACGGAGAAAAATATGGAAAATATTCTTTCAATGAAGATGATAAATTAGTATTTGATATAACGACAGAAACCAATAAAGGTAAATTTGCTTTTTACATTGTAACAGATGATAATAAATGCGAAATAAAAGACGGTGATACATTTTCTGTTAAAAAGAATACCACCTATACATTTAAAGTTTTAGGTAACAACCATAGTGGCAGTTTTAGTGTAAAGTGGAAAAAATAACGAAATATAATTTATTTGCCCAAAATCTTATTTAAAAAGTAATAACTAACTGTGAGCAAAAGTATTGTTATTTATAACTTAATCAAAACTATTGTATCAGTTAGTAGTTAATATTAATTATCCAAAAAAATACAAAAAGATAAAACACTCTGAACTTTGTAGTACAGCGTTTTATCTTTTATTTGTATCTCGCTCTAAGATATCTTTATATGTAAGCAATCATGTCGTATACAAATCTTATCTATATTTATAGTTTTTTCAACTTCCCTTAGCTTTCTTTTTTGCTCAAAATCCTAAGCGTATCTGATATAATATTATAAGTTAAATTATAATAAAACAATCCCTCATAGCAAGGGATTGTTTTAAGAATTAAAGATTATTAGTACGGATGAACAACAAAATAAGTTATAAGTGTCTGGCATACATTAGGCTCTTCATATATTGTATATGCTACAAATTTTAATAATGTCATAAACTTACCTTCTTTTATTTTTCTCCATTTTTAACATAAGATTATTTGAACCATTTTTTTTGTTCCTTACGCAAACTAAAAACTGCTCTATGAGCAGTTCAGACCGTAGACAAAAGCCCAATTTCTGCGTTGTTGTTAAAATTTCCGTTGCTCACTTACCTCTAAGTAAGCTCTGCTACTCAATTTTAACACGCCTTGAAATTGAACTTTTACTAAAGTCTGCTATCTTGATGACTTTGTCATCAATCTAAACTGCTCTATGAGCAGTTTTTTATAATATAGATTTAATCTTCAAATCACCTTTACATTACACACTTGCTTCGGCTAACTTCTTAACGCTTTTCTCTCTGAAAAATTCCATTTTCTCGCATATCTCTTTTACAGAACTATTTACTTCTCTCAATTCTTTATCCCATGTAATCATTTTTTCATCTAGTTTATCTAGCTTAAACTCTTTTACTATATCAATCATATCTCGCTCTAAAATATTGCCATATGTGAATAGATCTTCAGGAAAGAAATCACAAGGTAATATATTGCCTTTTGCTGATATACACCAAGTTAGTGTTCCTGCACCACAGCCCATTCCTTCTCGCTCTTTTTCATCCTCTTTTTTTTCTTCCTCTTCTGGTTCTTTTGCATCTTTGCCATCATTCCATTGTTCTATATCTATTTTGCCTTTGTATTTTTCTCCTAACTCTAATAATAAATCTTCTGCTTTTACCCTATGTTCTTCATCCAAGAACCAATGATCTTCTAAATTCAACCCTCTACCACATTTACTTAAAGACCCTAGGCTAAATCTCTTAACTCCCATAGACAATAAAAACTCTAGCATAAGCGGTATTTCATCTAAGTTCTTATGATTTGCAAGCATAGCAACCGATACATTAATATCATTTTTAACTAACTGTTTTATTCCGTTTACTGTTTTATCATACGATCCTTTTGTATTAGTAAGCAGTTCATGTTTTTCTTTAATATGAGAATATAAAGATATTTGCACACTTTTTGTTCCTTTAAATTTAGGCGCATTTTCCTCTGTGATTAGTGTTGCTGTAGTAGTTATATTTACACCGAAATTTCCATTACAATATTTCAAAATATCAAAAAATCTTTCATGTAACATTGGCTCTCCACCTGTTAATTGAAGACCAGGTACTTTACCATTTACTTTTTCTAGGATATCTATGAGTTCATCATATGGTAAAAAATCCTTATTATTTATGTTACATGATTTGTAACAGTGTTTACAGGTAAGATTACACCTATTTGTCAAAGATAATATAAGAGTACTTGGGTACTTCATATTTCGCTCTCCAGTATATGGTATTGTATATACTGCTGGTTTTTCTTCATATTTTAAAATATCATTATTTGCATCTAAGAACTTGTCAAATACTACTTCAATTTGAGATCTTTCCTCCGCACCTAGTTCAATAGCTATTTCATCTATTACATTGTCTATAGTCTTTTCACCTGTTAATTTATCAAATATATAA
Source organism: Abyssisolibacter sp. ZYX002 (assembly GCF_056892235.1). Taxonomy (NCBI): domain Bacteria; kingdom Bacillati; phylum Bacillota; class Clostridia; order Eubacteriales; family Clostridiaceae; genus Abyssisolibacter; species Abyssisolibacter sp. ZYX002. The sequence goes on along the minus strand of NZ_JARMXH010000003.1, from coordinate 102,257 downwards.
ATATCAATATCGCTTAACATACGGTCTTTGCCACCTGTAACTATGGCATAATCATTAATATAATGGAATTTTAACTCTTCCTTTAAATGTGGATACATAGCTTCTCCTTTCTCTATCTTTTTAGTATACAGTTAAAATACAAACAATCCCCCTTGTCCATAATTTATTTGCCTCTATGTACTATTCTTTTACAAAAGTATATCATATACAATGTAAAAAATTTGTAGTATTTTGGTACACTTTTTGTTTTTTTAAATGGGAGATGTCTAAACACCTCCCATTTTATAATTAAAGCAAATTTATTACAGATATAATCACATATTAATTCATTCCAATAATTACATTAGCTACTCTTATAACTTTTATAGCTTATAAGTTTAACTAATTTTATTTTCCTCCTCAGATTGAACTTTTAAGTATATCTATATTTATTAATGATAAAATCACCATTTATTGTAGTGTTCTACATATTAAGGAGTATTAGTTCTTTTACTTAGTATTCTGTTTATCACTAATTTACAATATATAATGTAGTACATAAATATTGTATAAATTCAGTGCATTATTAATCTTAAAATCTGCACATGAATCTTCTATCAATACTATAATCAGTAAATCTAACTAATGTCATAATTTATCTCATCTATTTTTTTATGATTTTTTATTTTTGATATAAAACTTTAAGAAATATAGTTCTTTATGGATCTTATTATTCATATGAGCTACATGTTTTTATTACATTACTTAAGAACAATAAGATGAGATATCAGTCTGTCAAAGGAGTGCATATTGATACTTTATTGAACTTGTTATTATAGATGTTGCTTATATTACCATTACACACTCCTCTTTATTGTATTATAATATTTTGTCTATGATTGTTGAATAAAACTAAACTGCAATGAATCTAGCTGTACTACATAAATATTGTGTATCTGTTTTGCACCAATCTGCGTAACGCACTGTATAAGGATAACAATACAATTTATCTGATTTGTTATATTCATACTTAGAAAATCTAGCAAGTGTCATTATTTCACCTCCTCTTTTGATTGTTTTTTAGATTTTAGCTTTTGTAAAAAAGTAATAAATTTGAATTTTTTATTGGATTGAATTATTTATATGGGCTAATTGATTAATTTATTTTATGGAATTTAAAATTAAAAGGATGTACTGCAGTTTTTTTATGGTTTATATTAGTAGATTACAACATGTGCTTTTGTTTCACATTCTTGTATTTTTTTATGGGTTTTAGTGTGTTATAGATTTGTATTCCTATATTGACTTGAACTTTTCTATAAATTAGTTATCTAATCTAGCTATAACTAGTGGTGGACAATATAAACTAATGCATCCGTAAAGCTTGTCTATTTTTCTGTATTGCTTAAATTTAATAATAGTCAAAATACTTACCTCCTTTATTATTTTTTAATATCCGTTTATTTTATTAATGTAATTATAATAGATATATATTGCAAATTTTGTAGATATTTATTGTCGATTTATTACAATTGTGTTATGTTTTGTTAATATATCGTAATATATAATGGAAGATGTCTAAGGTAAACATCCTCCATTATATGTACCGATTATTTATTATTTAACCATTATAACTATAGTTTACTGATGGTGGGCAATACGTACTAAAACAATGGCGTTTTGATGTTTTTGATTTTTTGTATCTTGTAAAATTAGATAGCTTCATACAATTATCCCTCCTCTCTAATTAATATTATTTTTATATAAGTTAATTTATACTTTTCTTCTGATTTTTTATTTGAGCTATATATTAAATAAGCCGTAGACAATTGTTTAATTGGCTACAGCTTAAAAAATTTAATAGAATCTTTAACTAAAAATTTGTCATAGGTGTTATCCCTGGCAGACAACTAATTAACGACTTAACAGTATCACATCCTTTTGTTTTTTCAGATTTTCTATAATTGATAAATTTCCCTATACTCATTTTTTTCCTCCTTTCTAGTAATTAATGATCAGCATAACTAACTTATACTAATTAAACAATAAGTTTAACCATAATAATAGTTTAAAAGTTTCTAATGCTGTTATAGTCTTAATTATAATAAATGCTGTTTTAAAAAAATGTCATCATTTGTTGCAAAATTTATTACATTAAATTTAGAATATGCCCATAAGCCAAAACACTTATATGAAAAGTCTCTATGTGTGTATTTTACTGTTGTTTTATCCATTATAACTATATCTCTTTAATGAAATAATCAGTGTTAAAAAATAATATTTGACATACTCTTTTATACTTTAATATAGCAAATTTTTGCAATTAAAAAATGCCATTTCATCCACAAGTGAATTACTTTGACATTCTTTCTGTTGTATATTAAACCTTAACTTTTCATAGAAAATCAATAACTATATAAGCATCCTTCTGATATTTATGAAAGTTTCCACAATCATTTCAGTTAAGCATTTATATCTCTATATTGATATTTTTTATATGTCAACGCTATACCTGCCAAAATTATAGCAATTGATATTATTATATAAACAGTTTCTATCTTTCCAGTTATCAATATCTTTTTAGCATCAAAATAGTAAAATGGTATAGCGTAGCGTATAAAATTAATTTTATCATACATTCCGATTACTATTGATAATATATATGTTGCTAATAAAACAGATGTTGATATACCTGAAGCCCGTTTTGCCGATTTAGTGAACATAGAAATCATCATTCCTATACTAAAAAAGACAAATTGTAATATCAATAGTGTTCCTATTATTTTTAGTATATACGACGTTATTGAAGCTCCCTTATTCAATTTGTTCACAAACAACATTGATGTTATCAATGTCACTGCATTAAGTATAACCATATTGATTACTGCTGCTATTATCTTAGAAGTTACTATTCGACTTCTCTTAATTGGTTTAACCATCAAGAAATCTGCTGTCTTATCTCTTTCTTCTTTTATAAGAATTAAGGAACCTAACAATACTGCATGTATGCCTGCTATAAGTGAAAAATATATATTAAATATCGCATAATACCCGCTTATCTCTGAGAGATTAATTTTATCAAGTGAAAAAACCCGTTTAAATATATCTGGCATGCTATTTAGTAATTCATTAGCTTCTTCTCCCATCTCAACAAAACCTTGATACTTTATCATCCCTACTGCTATCAGTAAGATCATGCATGAACACCATATGATGAGTGATTTTCTATTTGAACGTAATTCTTTTAAAACTATATTCATACCATTTCCTCCAATCTATATAGAAGGGAAATCCTTCTTTTGATATTTCACATATGTTAAGATAAAAAATACAATAATCAATGTGAAATTGATAATAACAAATTTACTACTATACGCTTCACTTAGAATAATTGTATCTGTATCAAAATAACCAAATGGAGAAATGTAAGCTAACTTTGCATCTTGTAGTGTATTGTTTAAAAGCTGTAATATATATAATCCAAATACAGTCCCCATAGCTATTGCTATAACACTTTTAATCTTCTTTAGCCATGATCCAATAAATATTCCTAATGAAAAAAAGAACATTTGTATAAAGAACATACTGAGAGTTATCAATAAGAATACTCTATAATTTATATCTCCCTTTCCAAATATTCTAGTTGATATTAAAGATACAAGTAAAAAAATTAGATTCATAAAGATTATATGTGTAAAAACTGCAATCAATTTATAAGTAACCACCTTGACTCTTTTTACTGGCTTAGTGATTAAAAATTCAACTGCCTTTTCTCTTACTTCTTTTGATATGACATCTAGCCCTAACTTCATTGCAAATATAGCACTTATCAATTTAATATACAGAAAAATCATACTATAAAAGCTGTTAAACTCAGACAAATTTATACTACCAAGACCAAATGCTTTTTTAAACACATCTGGAAAGTTCTCAAACATTCTCTCTAATGTTTCTGCCTCTGCTGCAAAAGAATTAAAAGTAGATAGGAATAAAAATAAACACGCTAGTAAAGATATAGTCCATATTATATTTTCTTTTAAATATGTTTTTAGTTCATATTTATAGATATTCATACTATTCCTCCTTTTCATAATAATACATGAAAATCTCCTCTAATGTTGGTTCTTCGACTAGTAGATTTCTAATATTTATACCTAAAAATATCTTTATTACTTTGTTTATATCACCTTTAAACATAAAACTCGCATTATTTTGTTCTATTTTTAAATCCTTTATGCCACTTGAATTAAACATTTCAACGCTAAGTTTTTCTGTTGCCTCGATTCTTATTTTTTTATAGTTGTTTTGTCTTAATGTCTCTATACTTTCTACTTTAATTAGCTTACCTTCTTTTATTATTGCTACTTTATGACATAACTTTTGAACTTCATCAAGAATATGTGATGAAAAGAAAATAGTAGCTCCCTTTTTGTTTTCTTCTTTAATAAGCTCAAAAAATTTCTTTTGCATTAGAGGATCTAAACCACTTGTCGGTTCGTCTAATATTATTAGCTTTGGCTCATGCAATAATCCTTGAACTATACCTACTTTTTTCTTGTTTCCCAATGATAAATCATCTATCTTTCTCTTTAAATCTAAATCCATTATTTCAGCTAAGTGATAAATTCTTTTAGTGTAATCTTTAGAATAAAAACTAGCAGAATATTTTAATAGATCAATTACTTTCATGTTATCGTAATAAAAAACCTCTGATGGTAAATATCCTATATCTTTTCTTATCATTGAACCCTCTTTAATACAATCTTTCCCAAATATTTTAGCACTCCCACTTGTTGGGTATATTAGAGATAGCATTGTTCTTATAGTAGTAGATTTGCCTGCTCCATTTGGACCTATAAACCCAAATATCTCTCCTTCTTCAACTTTTAGTGAAACATCGATTATCCCCCTCGCTTTGCCATAATATTTTGTCAATTTGTCGGTTTCAATAACATACATAATATTACCTCCTTCAAATTATTTATAAAAAGCACTTTTTAACATAATAACATATTGATCAAACTCTTCCCATAATTCTTTTAGGTTTAATTTGTACTCAGAAAGCTTTAATGTTTCTCTATACTCATCAGCATATTTTTCCATAGTCCATCTGATGATTTTTATCGCCTTGGTTGTGTCAATACCTTCTTTGAACTTTGTCAAATCAACATTGTAGGAATATACCTTTTTCATCAACCCAAGCGTTTCATTACCAAAAAGTTCATTCAATTCTTCTTGAGTTTTGTTTTCAAAAGTTTTAAGTGAAAATTTAAAAATATGAGGATATTGTTTTGTAATTTCAATCTTTACTATTACTATTTGTTTCAATCTTTTAAAGATATCTGTTTCATTCCAATCTACTTTCTTTTTTATAGTTTCAAAAAATACTTCATAAGACAGTTTTTCAAGATAGTCATATAATGCTTTTTTATTTTTAAAATAATGAAATAATGCTCCTTTTGATATATTTGCATTCTTTACTATATTATTTGTAGAAGCTTTTTCATAAGTATTATTACCGAATTCTTGCATCGCACTATTTATTATTCGATTTCTTTTTTCTTCATCAATGTTTTTAAATGAATCTTCCAATATATTCACCTTCTTCTTATTTATAACTTGTTAAGATTATAGTAATAATATCATACTTAACCATAGTGGTCAATTTATCTATTAAACTAATTTATATGTTATTTCTATAGATTTTATTCTATATAAACAAAACCTCGTTTACAAAAAACGAGGTTTCATTAGCAATAAAATTAGCTATATAATACTTCTCTAAATAAATCTAAATATTTATCCATCTCAGCTATAGCTTTTTGCATATCAATATCTTCTTCAAGTTTTTTAGCTTTATTAAAGTACTCTTCTGACATTTTTTCTATTGTCCATCTTATCGTATTTATTGCCCTTGAAACATCAATGTCTTTAAATTTTGAATAGTCAATATTCTTATTATAAATCTGACATATTAATTCTGGCATAATATCTTCTGCTTTTTCTTTTAACTCCTGAACAGTCCTTTTTTCCATTATAACGTTTATGAAAGATTGTATCTCAGGATATTTTTTTGTAACTTCTAACTTAATTAGAGCCACTTGCTTAATTCTTTCTAGTAAATCACTCTCTTCCCAATCAATACCATCCTCAATAGCATTGATCATAGTTTTGTAGACGAATCTTTCAATATACTCATACATCTCGTCTTTGTCTTTAAAGTAATGGCATAGTTCCTCTTTTGATACACCTGCCTTTTGAGCAATACTATCAAATGAGGCTTCTTCATAGTGTTTTAGTGCAAATTCCGTCAACGCACTATTTAAGATAGTGTCTTTCTTCTTCGGGTCAATGTTTTTGAAGTTCTTATTCAAATTATCACACCCTTTATATTTTTTGACCAATGCGGTCAATATAATTATATCAACATTGACCGCATTAGTCAATAAAGAAATTGAAAATTTATCCGATATGTTTTAATTTTATTTAGGCATAGCACAAAATAAAGCCCCTTAACGGGGCTTCATTTTAATCATTATAAAATCTAGTATGGTGGATAATATGGTTTACCTTCTGGGCATGGCTTTCCAATTGGTTTATTAGGTAAACAAAGATATCTAGGAACATTTTTATAACTCACAAATCTTGATATTGTCATATTACACCTCCTAAATATTATTCTATGTCTAGTTTATCAAGGTGTTTTGTTAATTTTTATATCATGCTTTATTTCTATCATTTTATGCTTAGAAATATGTTATTTTGTCTACTTTACATGGGTCAATTCTTTTAGGTAACTCTTTATAATTTATAAATTTTGATAATGACATTATGTCACCTCCTTTATATTATTAGTAGTAATACTTTATAGCTATATCTCGCTATAGCGATTTTGTATTAATTATGCTCACCTTTAATTTCAACGTGAAATATAGATGTTTATAAATATAGTCAATTTAGTAAAAGATTTTATCGCCTGAGCATGGTTTTCCTATTACTTTGTGAGGTAAACAAATATATCTAGGAACATTATCATAGCTCACAAATTTTGACATTGTCATATTTTCGCCTCCTTTGTATTTTTATCAATTCAATGCTTTATAAGCTATATTTCACTATAGCTATTTGTGCTTAAATTATACTATTTATTGACAAGGTATAAACTACAGGTGTTTATAAAATCTAGTCAGTTTTAGTAGTGAATTTTATCGTCTAAGCAAGGCCGTCCATGTATTCTGTCAGGTAAACAAAGATATCTAGGACCCTCTTTATAGCTTATAAATCTAGATATTGTCATATTTACACCTCCAAAATATTATTTTATATGTATAGTATATCATTACATTATATCATTTTTTTGTCATATTTTGCATTTTATTATAGTTTTCTTTATTTCTTTACAACATGAAAGAGACCGTCCATCTAGGAACAGTCTCTTATTGTTATTTACCCTCTTAAGCTACTTGAAAATTGTATAACTTTTAACCTTTTTCTTTTGTTATTTGTTCTGAGATCAATATTTAGTATATTTGTATTTTAAAATCATATTGATTTTCTGTTAATCAGCTAATTTTCATCTTTAAGTAATATCAGCTGTGTTAATGCAATATATTTATTATTCAATTATATTATACGTATAATTATTATATTGTGTTACTAAATAATTATAACTCTTGTTTTGAAATAGAAGTTTTGACCTGAACATTCTCTAATCTTCCTAACTTTCCTGTCAAGCTATTTATGTTATCGAGCTCTCCCATTACTACTATACATATTACTGTCACTTTATCATTACTAAGTGGTAATCCCATTCTTCCTTTTATCAAATGTTTGTAATCTGATACAATATCATTAAATTTAGCCTGCGAAGCTAATGGATTATCTAGTATTGCACTTATTACTGCAACTCTTTTCATAATCTATATCCTCCTTTGTTGTATTATTTCTCTTTATCAGCAATATTAATATCAAGCAGCATTTTTTGAGCTAATCGTTTATTTATATCTGCTTTTATTATTAATCTTAGTATAGTTTCTACTTTGTTAATACTCTCATTTTGCTCTTCTTCACTCTTTGATTCATTCAGAACCTTCTCTTGGATGTCAATAAACATATTGTACATTTCTTTAATACATATAGATTTTTCAAACTCACAATTATCTGAATTTAATTTGAATATATCAGAAACTTCATTTATAGACATTACATTCTTAAGACTATAGATCATTATGAGTTGCATAATCTGTTCTTTACTATATTTTTTCTTGGTAGGTTTTTCTATTAGCTTGGCTTTTACATAGTTATTAATCATCGTCTTAGTTAATATTTTCTCATCAGTTGACACTTTATATTTCTCAAAAACGGAATCTAAATAACTCGTCAACTGATCCATATATAAATCAATCGTTGGTATACTATCAGCTGTTACAGCTTCGTATGATAGAATATTCCCACTTTCATTCATTACACTCACCTCAAAGTTATGTACTTACTATTCATTAATAATTATATAGTAATAACTCTATTATTACAAAACTTTTAAAAACTTATTGACTTGTCTCAACTATGTTGCTATTATATTAATATGATGTTATCTAGTTTTTTATACTATGTATGGAGGTGTTTGTATTATGAAGATGAGAGAACCAATTAATTCAATTACTCATTTAGTAGGAATCTTTCTTTCAATAATAGGTTTAGTTCTATTGTTGTTAACTTCTATTAGTTCCCACAGCTGGATTAAGATTTTAAGCTCTGTAGTTTTTTGTTTAGGTCTTATAGGTCTTTACAGTGCTTCTACAGTATACCACTGGTCTAAAGCTTCTGATGATACTATAAAAATCCTTAGAAAAATTGACCATACAATGATTTATGTGCTTATTGCTGCATCTTATACTCCTATATGCTTGGTTGTACTAAAAGGAAAAGTGGGTTATACTTTGCTTAGCGTTGTATGGACATTGGCTATTGTAGGTATAGTATTGAAATTTTTTTGGCTGAATGCACCAAGGTTACTATATACTAGTTTTTATCTTATTCTAGGATGGTCAGCTATATTTGTTATTTACCCTCTTTATAACTTGTTACCTAAACCTGCGTTTTTCCTTTTGTTTTTAGGAGGAATAGCTTATTCCATAGGTGCTATTATATATATGGTTAAATCAAGTAAAATACGTATATGGAAATTTGGATTCCATGAGATTTTCCATGTATTTATTCTTTTAGGGAGTTTATTTCATTTTCTATTAATTTATAATTACATAATATAAAAAAACCTCTTGTATTCTCTAACTTATTGGGAATAATACCGTTTAGAGGTGATAATTTGAAGGATAAATTAAACAATAAAGAATCTATTGTAGCTCTAGTACAAAATGATAATGAAAGTACAGCTGTATTAGATGCTCTTGAAAAAATAAACGCTAAAGATATCATAAATACTAATGATGTTGTTGTAATAACACCTAATTGGGTAAACAACAAAAAAAATCATGCGAGCGATGCTATTGTCGTAGGTGCTAAAACTCTAAAGACCATTATAAGATATGTAAAAAATCTAAATCCAAAAAGGATTATTGTAGCCACTGGTTCTGGAAGTGTAAAAACTCACACTGTTATGAAAGAAGTGGGCTATGATGAAATAATAAAATCAGAAGATGTTGAATTTATAGACCTAAACAATGGGCCTTTTATAGAAGTAGAACTTAATCACGACAATCCAAAGAAAACCAAAATTAATAAGCTCATTGAAGAAATGACTGTATTAATATCTTTTACTCAATTAAAACATCACGAAGAAGCAACTATGTCAGCCAGTATAAAAAATATAGCTCTTGGATGGCCTCCAGCTGAAATACATGGCTATCCAAAGAAAAATCTAGGTATTCATGACGATTTACACAGCTTTATTACTGCTATGACAAAAATACTACCTATAGATATAGCCATTGTAAGCGCTAATCCAGCTATGATAGGTTCTGGTCCATCAAATGGTATAGCAAGACACACGGGTATAGTAATATGTGGCAATGATGCTATAGCAACTGATACTATAGGTGCTAGGCTTTTAGGCTTTAAACCTCAAGCTATACATTATCTTTATAATTGTTCAAAGCTAAAGTTAGGTGAAAGCAATTTGGATAATATAATATTAAAAGGTATGACTATAGCAGAAGGTGAACGTGCTTTTAGTAAAAAAGTATACGGTGATATTGTGGTTATTGATAAGTAGGTTTAATCATTAAAGCTATTTTTAACATAGAATCGACTCTAAGCTTATTGATTATTGACAAAAGCATATCCTGATTTTTTCAACAGGTATCCTGTTTCTTTATTCACTAGAAGCTTTGCAGGAATAAGTCCTCTAAAGTGCTTCTTCAAAAAACGGATATGCTTCTTGTTGCTTTAATGAAACACTACTCTCGCATGGTTTGGCAGATGTTATTTATCCTTTCCACCAAAAGAAAAGAGCCACACTTCAAAAGCATGACCCTAAGTGATTTATTATCTCACATCCATTCTTCTAAAGTACCTGATTCCCAACCTAGTAAACAGTCCAAATGATACTATCGTTACAAATACCATGACTATTGAATAACTATTGCTATAAAAACATGTACCTGCCATAATCAAATGACTTGGAAATGCAAATGGAAACACGCACCATAATTTACTTGAATTAATTATCATAGTAGGAAATACTAGACAAATTGATAGTATAATTGGTATTATTCTGTTTCTTAGTCTTATGTTTAAGTAATAATATATAGCTACTATTGGCAAAGAAGATACGAAAGATATCAGAGGACTCATTATTACATATAACGGTATTTTATCTGGCTTAATTATAATTAAACCACTTACAGCTATAAAAACAATAAATATCACTACATTTAGTAAAATCATCAAGCTTACGACTATTAGTTTACTGATATAAACTTGTTCTTTTTTTATTGGCAACGTAAACATATTTTTAAGGTTGTTGTTTTTAAACTCTACTCCTACTATAGCTCCAACAATCACTGCTATCATAATTTGAAAAAATAGCCCACCATAAAATATTGCGTTCTGTTCGTAAACTATAGACCACGGATCTGTGTTACTAAAGAATTTTTCTTTATATCTTATAACATTCATCAATCCAAGTGAACAAAATATTAGTGGAAACAATATAAATATTGGTATTAATTTTGTCCCTTTTAATTTATTAAATTCAACCTTTATTAACTTTAAGAAGCCTACTCTCATTATCGTACATCCTCTCTGTTAAAAACTATACTACTAATAGATAGTGATATCACTATACAAGCAACTGAACTTATACAGCTTGATACTATGAATCTATCACTACTCGGCTCTAATCTAAATATATAAGCATATGGTATTATTTTGGGCAGTAATGGACTCTGAAGCACCATGATACTACCAAAACTTGCTATTAATCCAATTACCATTGCAGCAATTTCACTCTTTAGTACTATTGCTACTAACTGTTGAAAGCTAATTAATGCAACTACTGCTAATATCATTGATGCAATATAAATACTTAACTGATAGTAGTCTATATCAGATAGCATATTATTCATATCTGCAACAATCAAAACACTAATGTAAGTCAATATCACTATAACTAATGTCCAGATCGCCATTGCTATAAATTTACTTATTATAAAGCTCATTTTACTTATAGGTCTTGCGAGTATTAATTTTAACGTATTATTTTGCTTTTCTATGGTATTTGACATATATACCATCATAACTACTATGGCTGGTAAAACTAACCCCCACCCATTCATATAGAAATTTTCTATGAGAGCAATTCTCCATAACTCACTGATTTCATAATATTTCATTGTCCCCTTAATTATTGTCTCTTTTCTTAGTAGTATATCTATATAAAATAAGCTAGAAATAAAAAGCGGAACTATTAAAGTCAATTTATACAGCAAGTTTTTTCTAAATTTAAAAAGTTCGATTTTTACTAATCTACTAATCATTAATTTCACCACCATTTTTTAATATATCAAAGAACACCTCCTCAAGATTAGCATTGGGTTTAAGCTTTTTAAGATGCTTTAGCGTTCCTTGGTATAGCAATTTCCCCTCATGTATAATACCTATATCATCAGCAATTAATTCTATTTCACTTAAAATATGACTAGATATTAAAACCGTTATACCGTATTTTTGTGGGAAGCTTTTTATAAGCTCCCTAATTTCATGTATCCCCAATGGATCTAACCCGTTGGTTGGTTCGTCTAATATTAAAAGCTTCGGTTTACCAATCAATGCCTGTGCTATTCCTAATCTCTGTTTCATTCCTAGCGAGAATTTTTTTACCTTTTTGTTTCTTACCTTACTGAGATTAACAATGTCTAATACTTCATCTATCTCTTTATATTCTAATCCAAGTATATCAGCTGATATTTTTAAATTATCATACGCAGATAGATTTGGATAATATGATGGTGATTCTACAATTGACCCTACATTTTTTAGTGTATCTATCCTGTGTTTATTGATGTCTTTTCCAAATATACTCACCTTTCCTTTACTAGCCTTAATAAGACCTAGTAACATACCAATGGTTGTCGATTTTCCTGCACCATTAGGCCCTAAAAAACCATATATTAATCCTTCTCTAACCTTTATGTCTAAATTATTTACTGCTTTCATATCCTTGTAATTTTTAGTTAATCCTTTAGTTTCTATAATGTACTTGTTCATTTTTTGACCTCCTATCTTATAAATACACAAATTATCCATGAATAAATATTGTATATATTCATGATACTATCTTATCTTTAACAAATAATTTTCTTAACCTTAACTAAACCTTATTTTTTTATAGAAACATTGAACATCTATATTTTTTTTGCTATATTTAGAGTAATTAGAAGAAAGTAGTGTGATATTTTATGAAAAAATCATTATATTTAAAAAATATATTATTAGTAGATGACGAGCTGTCTCTCTTGTTGCTTTTAGAAACTGTTTTAAAGAAAGAAGGTTTTACAAATATTTATAAAGCAAAAACTGGTGCTGAAGCTATTAGAATGTCAGAAGACGTTTCTTTTGATATCATAGTCTTAGACATAATGTTACCCGATTTAGATGGCTATGAGGTATGTAAAGAAATACGCAAGTTTTCATTTGTACCAATTATATTTTTATCTGCAAAATCTGAAGAGTTTGATAAATTTTATGCTTTTAAAACTGGTGCTGATGACTATGTTACTAAACCATTCAGTCCTACAGAAGTAGTTTTGAGGATTATAGCAAACCTTAAAAGGAATAATTATGTAAATAAAAAACATAACGAAAATATACTTAAATTCGATAATATTATTATTGATACCGATAGGCATGTAGTATTGAAAGATAACCATGAAATAACATTAACACCTATTGAGTATAAGCTTTTGGCTTATATGGCAAAGAACTATAATTACGTGCTTAGCAAGAATCTTATTAGTCTTAATGTATGGGGTTGTGACTTTGAAGGTTATGATAACACTATAATGGTTCATATTCGTAAACTACGAAAAAAGCTTGAAGTTGATCCATCAAAGCCCAAATTTATAAAAACTATCAAGGGCATGGGTTATAAATTCGCTTACAATAAAGGGGAGTATTATGAAAAAATTTAGACAATGGAAAACAAATATAAGATTGACTAATACATTCTTAATAGTATTCATCCTGATCACTGTATTTGTTATTGTAATAAATATCATTTTTACTGGCTTAGGTGTAGTATCATATAACAAAATAACTAATACTGACCCTGAAACATTGACAAGGAAGTTCAAAGAGTATATTTCCTTTAATAAAACAATATTAATCAAAGATAGAGGTAAAACTTTTCTTACTGACAATAATGCATGGCTTCAAATACTAGATGATAATTTAACTGAAGTCTATTCAACATATAAGCCTTCTAGTATACCAGCTTCATATACTACATTTAAACTACTTAACAACTTCAAATATGATATAAATAAAAGTTATACTATATTTGTAAACAATATCAATGTTGATAATCATGAATATATATATGTCATAGGGTATCCATTAGAAGAAATTGCAAAACATACTGTTGTATTCAAACCTTCAATGCTAAGAAATGCAATACAAAAACTTGGTCTGCTTGTCACTCTTGATTTGATTTTAATCGTTCTAGTATTATACATTTTACTTTCTAGAAAATTCACTACACCTATAAATAAAATAATTGGTGGTATTGACAATTTAGCAAAAGGAAACTATAATATTAATCTTGAAAATAAGGGCATATTCAAACACGTTTTTTATAATTTGAATCAGCTAGGAGAAACTTTAAATAAAAGCTTAGCTAGTAGAAAAGAAGTAGAAAACATTAGGAACGAATGGATTAGCTCTATATCTCATGATTTGAAAACACCTCTTTCTTCAATAAGAGGATTTGCTGAGCTACTAAAAAATCCAGATTATAGCTTTAGTAAAGATGAATTAATTGAATACTCAAATATAATATGGTCAAAATCAATGCATATTGAGAATTTAATCAACGACTTGAATCTAACAAATAAGCTTAAAAATAAGCTAATTCCTTTAAAATTAGCTCGTATAGATGTTAATGATTTGTTAGAGGATATAGTTTTACAAATTTCAGGTAATCCTTTATACTCAAACAGAAATATCGACTTACAAAAATCCAATAGTAAAATCAATGTTAATATTGACAAATCGTTGATGGAAAGAGCTATTAATAACATTATAATAAATGCTCTTAAACACAATGATGACAATGTAAATGTCAATATATCTATAAATAAAACAAGTACAGCTAATATTATAATCAAAGATAACGGGAAAGGTATACCTCAGGATGACTTGAAGCATGTTTTCAACAAATACTATAGAGGCACTAATACTAGCTCTGATATAGAAGGTAGTGGTTTAGGTATGGCAATTGCTAAGAGCATCGTAACATCACATGGTGGGATAATAAGCATAGACAGTTCTATAGGTGTTGGGACAGAGGTTGTTATTTCTATAAGATTATAAAAATTGGGATGTAGCTCTAAATTTTTAGAGTAACATCCTTTATAATTGTCATTAATCAAATCTGCCATCTTGTTTTAACTCATAGCTTCTTTGCTTTCATCCTTTAAAGCACTTACATTACTTACATTGAATAGTGAATAAAAAAATCCCTTTTTAGAAATTAATTCATCAAAAGATCCCTTTTCGTAAATAGCCCCATCATTTAAAACTAAAATTTCATCATACATAGATAATATATTTTTGTCCATCTTATGAGTAATTACAATTTTAGTTAATCCATCAATTTTAGCAAGCTCTGCTTCAATTTTTTGTGTTGTAACTACATCAAGAGCAGATGTACCCTCATCCATAATTAATATAGGTGACTTTCTAATTAAGCTTCTAGCTATGGAAATACGTTGCTTTTCACCACCAGATAAAAATTTCCCACTTTCACCACAGCTATAGTCATAGTTTTTTTCATTTATTAAATTATCTAAACTTGCTATATCTACAGCTTTATTAACTATATTTTCCTCATATTTCTTAAACATTACTATATTTTCCTCAATAGTGTTATCAAATATAAATACATTCTGCTGAATTACAGAAAAAAGTTCATATAAACTGCTTGCTTTTATTCTTCTCAATTCTAGATCATCAAAAATAATCTCTCCTCTATAGCCATCCATATATCCAAGAATCAAATTGAGTAAGGTAGATTTTCCACTTCCACTACTTCCAACTAAAGCATAACTTTTCCCTTTTTCAAAACATACATTGATGTTCTTTAGTATATCTCTACCTTCATCATATCCAAAATAAACATTTTTAAATACTATACAATCGTCAAATTCGTCTTTATATATCTTATCATCTTCATTATTATCGCAGTAAGTAGCTATCTCCATCTTTTCTATAAGGCCTTTACTAGATCTTCTGGCTGGAATCAAATTGCCAAGATGATTTATAGGGTCTATTACATAGTTTAACAATTGTATAAAAGCTACCACTGTTCCTGCCGTAATGACTCCTTTTATTGAAAAGTATGCACCCACACCATAAGTTACCAAAGCAAGAGCTAATCCAGCTTCTCCTGAAATCATTTCTATTAATTCAGCTTTTCTTTTTTTTCTCTTCTTTGAATATTCCACCGCTTTATTGCTTAAGTTAAATTGAGCAAAGACCTCTTTTTCCACTTTAAAGCTTTTAATTATAGGGAATCCAGTTAACATATCCTTAACTGTAGCAATAAATTTCTCATTGATTTTTGATAGTTCTTGATCCATTTTGCTAAGAGAATTACCAAATAAGATAGATACTATTATGGATAATATGCTGGCTGTCACAACAATCGCCATAAGTGTAAAATTCATATATGCCATCGCCAAGATTGCTAGGACAAATTGTAATCCTTGAGCAAATATAGTAATAGCGGATTTTACATACCCTGATTCTATAACATTCAAATCATTTGTAAATATTGAAATATATTTGCTAGTAACATTTTCTCCAAAGGCATTCATGTTTTTCTTTAGTAGGTTATTAAAAGCATAGTCCTTATATTGTTTCATAGCCCTTTCAACATAATTATTTATAAAACATCTTTTTAATAAATAGATCACTAAAAACATAACCATAAAAATAATATATCTTAAGATAACAACTTTTAATTTTTCTAATGTTCCGCCTGTTGCAACATCAATGAGTTGTTGTAATAAAAAAGCATTTACTATATTAAAAATAGCTCCTAGTATACATATAAATATAGACATTGAAAAATTAAGCTTATTGTTCTTATAAAACTGCTTTATATACGCACTTTTGATTTTCATAACTATATTTTGTCCTTTCTTTATTTTCTTTCAACAGGAATTATAATGATTTGATTAAATGTAACGGATTCTTTTACCTTTTATAATGTTTTTACTATAGATTGGATTTTAAGGTTAATTATTGGTTTCATTTCATAATCATTTTACCATTTTTTCAATTATATTTAAATAGTTTTTTATATATAAAGTACTATAGTATATATAGAAGATAACGGTCTAGGTATGGCAATTGCTAAGAGCATTGTAACATCACATGGTGGGATAATAAGCATAGACAGTTCTATAGGTGTTGGGACAGAGGTTGTTATATCAATACCATTAAAAGTTATATAGACAGGGAAAGGAGTGTTTCAACTTTGAAACACTCCCTTAAGATTGTACATTTTAATTCATAGTACAAGATGCATATTTTCAACTTCTTACTCAACCTATTTATTCTACTTGTTTAGTTAATAAATTATTATCTATTTGCAATTGACTTTATTCGTTAATTAGTTTAAGCAAATCCTCATTTCCATAATATTTGCCTTTTTCTAATTTCCCATCTTTATATGCGTCGTTGAATACTTTTGTGTAATATTCTAACACTTTAATTATATCATCTTCATTACGACACCAATCAATGCAATTTTTATTATTAGAATTATATTCGGTACTGCGTTCGTTGTTTATTCTATTGAAATTCGAGTTATAATTATTCGTGGCTGCATCTGCATTAGTAGGGGCTAGTATACTAGCAGATATAAGCACTCCTAATCCTAGTGAAATTATTTTCTTCATAACATACCCTCCTATATTCTTTGTGTTTTTAACCGTAAGGTTATTTATAGTAAACAATTCAATTTTCGTGATAATAAATATTAACTATAGACTAAGTATACATAGATAATTTGGTAAGATTATGTTTGTATTGTGTGATATTAAGGTAAATTGTGTGTAATTGTGTTTTCTATATTATTACATATTATCTTAACATTCTAACGATATAAGCTTATAATGTTATTACTTCTTTAGGTATCTCTAAGTACCATGAAAATAATTCGACATCTATGCTATTATAAAAATCTTTTTTTATTGGCTTAATCATAGCTAATCTATTCTTAAATCCATTAATACCAATTTTTTTGTCTAATCTAAAACCCAAGGAGCCTGAATAATTTTTATAGACTGGCTTTTTATCAAGATATTCCTTTGTATAAAAATTAAGCTGTATCCCATCTTCTGTTTCATATTCAAGCATTGCTAAATCCATACCTTTAGGACAAATTTCTTCAATACTAGCTAAATAGTCTGTTTTCATCTGCTTCATCTGATTCTTTGAAAAGTTCTGAAATTCTTGACTTTCCAATTTTTTATTTATGTCTTGCCATACATCATAATGCTCCATTTTGTCAATATAAAAAGTACGTTTTTTGTTTCCAATAGTGTCATAAAAATAAAGCTCATTTCCTTTTTGCATTTCACCAAATTCTAGTTTGATAGGCTGATTTATTAACACTTCCTTAAATCCTTCACTAATCGTTATTGTGATATCTAGTTCTCTTGATAAATCGATTTTAGGAAATTTTTCGTCTTCTTTTTGCTCATACGCTTCTATAACTATATTAGATACGTTGACTTCATCCCAATGATCTGTAGACATTCCATTTTCAATAAAATGTTGCAACCAACTATATCCTTCGTCTGGGTGATAATCATCTAAGCTTATTCCCCTTGATCTTATAAATGTCATCTTTTGATTTTGTATGTATAATTCAGATATATAAAAATTAATATCTTTCATGTGTTTATTCACACTGTTAATCATTTTATCTCTATTTGAAATGTATTCTTCTCTTTCTTCTAAGTCAGTCAATTCGTCATTGCACTCATACAATACCCACAAAACATTTTTATTTTTTTCTTGAGTTAGCGATACTATATGAACATCAAAACCTCTAATTTTTACTATCTTATCTATTAGAATCTCTTTAATTGGAAAAATCATTTTTTCCTTAAAATCTTTTAATAACATATTTATCTCCTTAGATTTAACTTATATTCATTAATACAAAACTGTATACAACTAAGGAGTGTCTTGATAGTATAGACACTCCCATAATTGGTGTTTATTCTGCTTGATCTTTATACTGAAGCTCATACAGCTTATAATACATTCCTTTTTTAGTTAGAAGCTCTTGATGATTACCCATTTCACGAATCTTTCCTTTGTGAAGTACTATAATCTTATCAGCATGCTGTATTGTCGAAAGTCTGTGTGCAACTACTAATGTAGTACGCCCTTCCATAAGTTTCTCCATTGCATCTTGTATCAATCTTTCTGTTTCTGTATCTATATTGGCAGTTGCTTCATCTAGTATTAATATTGAAGGATTGAACACAAGCGTTCTAGCAAAGGATAAAAGCTGTCTTTGACCTGCTGAGAATGTAGCCCCTCTTTCATAAACCTTTTCATCATACTTATCTGGTAACTTCTGTATGAAATAGTCTGCGTTTACGTACTTGGCAGCTTCTTTTATCTCCTCTATTGTGATATCTTCATTACGTAATCTTATATTACTCTTTATATCTCCTGTAAACAGGAAAACATCTTGTAACATCTGCCCTACATGCTGTCTAATAGATTTCTTATCATATTCTCTTATATTTACTCCATCTATTAGTATTTCTCCTTTTTGAATATCATAATATCTACTTATTAGATTCAATATTGATGTCTTTCCTGCTCCTGTGGCTCCAACAAATGCTACTGTTTCACCTGGTTTAATATTAAATGAAACATCTCTTAGTACATATTCACCTTCTTTATATGCAAAAGATACATCTTTAAACTCTATTTCCCCTTTAACCTGCTTCAATTCCTTATGGTCTTTTTTATCTTCTATACGATCCTGTGTATCTAATATAGTAAATATCTTTTCTGCTGCTGCCATAGCTGATTGAAGTATATTAAACTGCTCTGCTAGTTCGTTAATCGGTTGGAACAGTCTTGTATTATAATTGAAAAATATTACTAGCGTTCCGATAGTAAGCGCACCGTTAAGCACCATGTTTCCACCAAACCCTAAAACTAAACAAATTCCTACTATATACATAGCATACATTATAGGTCTAAACATTCCGAATATTATAATACTTTTTAGATTAGATTTGTAAAGTTTCTTATTGTCCTTGTCAAACTCATCAAAAACTTCATCCTCCATTGAAAATATCTGTATAATCTTCATTCCTTGAATGTGTTCTGATAAAAATGTATTGATTTTAGCTACTCTTGTTCTGATCGTTCTAAAATTCTCTCTTGAGAATTTCTTAAATATAAATGTTGTTATAATTATGACAGGCATTATACACAACACTATTAAAGTAAGCTTTACTTTTAATGTAAACATCATCACTATTATTCCTACTAATAAGAATACATTCTTTATAGAATTTGATATAACACTAGTGTACATCTCATTGAGTGTTTCAGTGTCATTGGTTATTCTAGTTACAAGCCTACCTACTGGATTATTGTTAAAATAATTTGTTGATAATCCTTCTATATGGGTAAATATCTCATTTCTGATATTGTAAATTATCTTTTGCCCAGACTTTTGTAATAACACTGCTTGGAAATACTCCGCTAACATACCTATTATCAATAATACAAAATATAAAGCAACTAGCTTTGCTAATTGGACAAAATCATCTTTTCTAATATCCTTTAAATTGTCTTTTGATAACTTAAGTATTGAATATTTTTGATTATTCATTATTAAACTACCATCAGATATATTGATCTTTTTTTCATCTACACTTATAAATTTAGATAAATCTCCTGTTGTTAAATTTACAGCAAGATAATACGTATCATCGCTACTAAATATTCTTGCATATGTATTTGAACTATTAAGCTCATTAACATCATCTTCATCATCTACGTCTATTAGCTTTAAATTATAGTTTTCTACTTTTATATCGCCTGTATCTTCAATGATAAATGTTTTTTCGTAGTTTTGAAATATTGAATCTATTGCTCTTCCCATCAATAAAGGTCTAATTAGCAAAACACCCGTTGATAATAATAGCAATAATATACTAAACATAATCATTAATTTATAGGGCTTTGCATAACCCATGAGCCTCTTCATAATATCTGGGTCATAGGATTTGTATTCTATTTCGTGATTATCCATACTAACACCTCCTACGCCTCATCATCTAATGATTTTTCAAGTTGTTGTTTTTTAGCCATATCAGCATATAGTCCATCTAAGGCCATAA
Source organism: Abyssisolibacter sp. ZYX002 (assembly GCF_056892235.1). Lineage (NCBI taxonomy): Bacteria > Bacillati > Bacillota > Clostridia > Eubacteriales > Clostridiaceae > Abyssisolibacter > Abyssisolibacter sp. ZYX002. The sequence goes on along the minus strand of NZ_JARMXH010000003.1, from coordinate 81,150 downwards.
GTTCTTCATTTGTACCTTGCTCTATAATTTTTCCATTATCTATTACTAATATTTTGTCAGCTTGCTTTAAAGTCGATATACGATGAGCTATTATTATTGTCGTCTTACCTTTTCTAGTTCTCTCAAGCTCACTCAATATTTTTTCTTCGGTCTTTATATCAACAGCAGATACCGAATCATCTAATATCAATATTGACGGGTCTTTAATTAATGCTCTTGCTATTGATACTCTTTGCTTTTGTCCTCCTGATAAAGTTGTTCCTCTCTCACCTATTACCGTTTCGTAACTATCAGTAAAATCGACTATATTTTGATGTACATCTGCCATCTTTGCGGCTTCCTTTACTTGCTCACTGGTCTTATCTCTAGCTCCAAATAAGATATTGTTTTTAACTGTATTAGAGAACAGATAGTTGTCTTGAGGTACATAACCAATCTGCTTGCGTAGTATTTTTAACGGTATATCCAGTATATCAACTCCATCTATAAAAATTTCTGATTTCTTTGGATTATATAATCTAAGCAATAAATTAACAAATGTAGTTTTGCCACTTCCTGTTCTACCGATAATACCTACCATCTGACCCTTCTCTATTTTAACATTTATATCTTTTAATGCTCCTTTTTGACCGCCCTGATAATCAAATGAAAAGTTCTTAAACTCTATGTCCCCTTTTAACTCTTTTATATCAGCTGTGTTCTCTGAATCAAATATTTCTGGCTCCACATCTAATATAGCTTGTAATCTTTTAGCTGAGGTCATTCCCTGTGAGAATATGTTTATTGTCATACTAAACGCCATCATTGGCCAAACTAACATTCCTAAATACTGTATAAACTCAATAAATTGTCCTAGTGATATCTGCCCTATCATAGTCATGTAACCACCATAACCTATAGTTATCATAGTACTTAGTCCACTTATTAAGGTTATAGTAGGAAATAATAAAGCAAATAACTTTACAACATGGATATTCTTTTTGAAATTATATTTGTTTATGTCTGCAAATGCTCCTATTTCTTTATCTTCTTGTGTAAATGCTTTGACAACCCTGATTCCTGAAATATTCTCTTGAACTTGCTCAGTCATATCAGAGAATGCTTCCTGTTTTGCCTTAAATCTCTTCATCATTACTTTACCAAAACCAACACCTAGTATCCCTATAAATGGTAAAGGAATTATTGCTATCAATGTTAGTTTTAAAGATATACTGTTTATCATTTGATATAAAACTAAAGAAATAATCAATATAAAATCAAATGCAAACAACATTCCTTGTCCCAGTGACATCCTAATAGTATTCAAATCATTGGTTGCATGAGACATTAGATCTCCCGTTTTTGTCTTATTGAAGTAACTCAATGATAATTTCTCTAAGTGCCTAAAAAAATCATTACGTAAATTATACTCTATCTTTCTCGCGGTACCAAAAATGAAAAATCGCCAAACAAACCGTCCTATCATGATAAAAGCTGCTATCATTATTATCTTAGTTAAATTTTGGTATATGTTTTCTTTTGTATAGGTTCCCATTGATATACCATCTGTTGTATCTCCTATAATAGCAGGAATTTTAACTTGCAAAAAATCCACCATAAAAAGGCTAAGCAAACCTATTAGATACAACGGACTATACTTCTTTAAGTATGGTCTTATACTTTTAACTATCATCCAATCACCCCTTCTTATCAAGTCTTAAGATACCAAGTTAAATATCTTCGAAATAATATGTCACTATGTTACAATTATTTCTCTATGTAAATATTGCAGACATAACTATTATAAACTATATTAACACAACTGTCATGCTAATTTAATATTTTTTTACTTTAATATAATTAATTTTAAATTTTATTTTTGTATACAATATATTATAAAAGATAATAAAAATATAACATCTTATATATATATTTAAATAATACTTTACCTTACAATTTTCTTATACAGCTACTACTGTTAATCCTTTCTATATATACCGCAATACAATAACCTTTAAGATTTGCTATTTTGTTTTATATTTTTACATGTTTTTTACAACTTCACGAAATTTTGTGTTATAATTAAAATCGTCAATAGAACTTTAGACCTAATTTTTGCGAGGGAGATATTATGAACATTATTCTAATGCAATTAGACATCAATATATTCGTTGTTGTATTACTTACAATTGCATATTTTTATTTTAATAAAAACAAAAGATTTGATTATACGTCTGTTGAACATCGACTGATGGTATTATTTCTTACATTAAATATATTAATAGTTCTTTTAGGGAGCCTTTCATATTTGTGCGATACTCACTTTATAACTAATGATGTGCTTTGCATGACAATTTATTCTATATATTATGCTTTCTTTTGGCTACCTTTTTATGTTTGCGCTATGTTTATAGATTATCAAATTCATTCAAATTTAAATAGAAACTCTAAGCTAAGGCATGTTCTTTATATCTTTATTATAATAAATTCAATTTTAATAGTTATTAATATATATACTAATATAATTTTTTCTTATACTGATAATTCTTTTATTAAGGGTTATTTTTATTCTTGTTATGTAATTGCAAATTACAGCATACTATTTATAGCTTTTATAGAAATTATATACAAAAGAAAAAATATGTTTTCGTTATTATCAGTAGTTCTCCCGCCTATGATTTGTATTATATCTCAAGTTATATATGATAATCAATCAATTATCTGGATTAGTATGGCAATATCTAACTTTTTAATATTGTTTGGTTTTCAAGAAAAAAATATAACCTTTGATTACCTAACTAATGCTTTTAATAGAAGACACCTAGATTCTTATTTGAAAAATAAAATCAAGACTATAAATCCATCTAGCACCTTTACTGGTTTTATGGTAGATGTTGATAATTTTAAGCATATAAACGATCACTACGGACATACTCGTGGAGATGAAGCTTTGATAGCTATTGTAAAAATAATGAGAAAATCATTTAAGCCAAATGATTTTATTGCAAGATATGCAGGTGATGAGTTTGTAATAATCAGTGAAATAGATAGTCATTATGATGCACAAAACGCTATAAATATGATTAAATACGAGCTTTCAATATATAATGATACTACCAATAAAGACTCTAATCCTTTAAGTGTTAGTATTGGCTATGAGCTTTACACTTATGAAACAAAACAAGAAGCTAATCAGTTTATTAAGTGCATAGACAGCAAAATGTACCACAATAAAAAATTAAAAAAGAGATTGTATAAATAAATTTATATAATCCCTTTTTTGATTTATCGTTACTTTTTTATACTGATCTGTCTAAAACATGATACTTACCTATATTGAATTTAACAATATCACCTTGTTTATATTCGTCTGAATTTACTGATATTATGATAGTCTGATTGTTAAAATCAACATACAGTTCGCTAATAAAACCTCTATATATTACTCTCTTTATTTCTCCAGTAAATTCACCACTACTATGTATATATATATCCTCAGGTCTTACTGCTATTGTATTTTCCTTAGTTATATCTGTGATATTACCGTACATACCTGAATGTATAATATTGTTTCTTCCTATAAACTCAGCTACAAATTCATTTTTAGGATGTCTATATATCTGCTTTGGTGATCCTTTTTGGACTATTTCACCCTCTTTCATAATAACTATCCTATCCGCTACTAAAAAAGATTCATTTTGATCATGTGTAACGTATATCATCGGTAGACTATATTCTTTGTTTATTCTTGATATTAAATTTAATATCTGATGTTTGAGTACAGCGTCTATATTGGCAAGTGGTTCATCTAACAACAATAACTCTGGCTTACTTACAACAGCTCTAGCTAGTGCAACCCTCTGCTTCTCTCCACCACTTAATTGGCTTTCATAACAATTGGCCTTGTCAGATAACTCCACACTTTTTAGTATATTTACTACTTCCTCTTTAATTAGTGATTTTTTTAACTTCTTTATTCTAAGTGGATAAGCAATATTTTCAAATACATTCATATGAGGCCACAGTGAATAATTTTGAAATACAAATCCGATATTTCTTTTTTCTACTTGTACATTTATTTTATTATCAACTGAAAAAAGAATATTGTTGCCCAATATAATATCTCCATATTTTGGTTTTAGTAAACCTGATATCGCAGACAACAAAGTACTCTTTCCACATCCACTAGAACCTAATATAACTAAAAGTTCTCCATTTGCTAGATTCAAGTTAAAGTTCTTTATTATTTCATCCTTACCGTAGCTAACTTTTAGATTACTTATACTTAACTCGCTCATTTGTTCAGTCTCCTAATACCTATTTTGTTAATAATTATATTTCCTATAATACTTATAGCTATAACTATCACAGCAATTGCTGATGTCATCTCTAATCCATATGAATTTGATTGTATAGTAAATAGCATAACCCCTATTGTTTCGTTACCTTTTGAATACAATAATAATGATATGGGGATTTCTCTTAGTGCTATAAGAAAACATATTAAAAACCCTGTTATAACCCCTCTATTTATGAGTGGAAGAAATATATCTTTTATTCTTCTAAACAAAGGAACTCCTAACGTTTTAGCTACATTATCCATAGAAATATCTATGTTTTCTGAGATACCCTTTATTTGTTTAATTATCATAGGAATAAACAATATCACATAAGTAACTATTATTATCCATTTAGTCCCATATAGTTTTAAAGGCTTATTTATCCACGCAAAAACAGCCCCTATAGCCAATATCATATTAGGTAAAGCTAAAGGTATTATGGCTATGTTCATTGCCAATCTAGCGGTCCTTTTCTTTGAAAACTTATAAATATATATTATTGCTATGCCTATAATACATGCTATAAATGCTGATACAACTCCATATTCTAGACTGTTTATTATCGCCCTCTTTATTAGTGTATTTTCAAATAACACTCTCTTGTAATTAATTAGCGTCATATTTGCACCAACAACCGAAAGTCCCCATCTTTTCATAAGGGATGATATGATTAGCGTTATAGTTGGTATCACTAGCACTATCATAAAAAAACTAAAGACAATAGGATAAATTATAGTAGAAAATTTACCTAAATGGATTACTGTCTTATTACTTGAGGCACCGTCTTTAATATCGAACCTTCTTCTAAATATATATTTTTGAGTTATTATATAGATCAAGCTAGATATTATAACCAATGTTATAGACAATACACAAACAAGTGGAATGTTGAGCTCTGACATAGCTTTGAATATCCTTGTAGTTAACACTTCACTCCCTACTGGTAAAGCTAAATATGCTAATACACCAAAGTTAGCCATTGATCTACTCACAATTAATAATCCTGTTGATAAAAAAGCTGGTATAATTAATGGAAGAGTTATTGTCCTCATGACATGTATTGATGAGCCCCCACATATACGAGCACTTTTTTCTAGTACACCACCTGTTTTCCTTAGAGCATTACTAATACCAAAATAAACTAAAGGGTATAGATGTACCGACATTACTAGTACACAAGCTGTGATTGAATATGTTTTAAAATTGTAACTTTGTATATTAAATAATAATTTAAGTATTCTATGTAAATACCCTCCCTTAGAGGTGATTTGAACCCAAGAGACAGATATTATATATGATGGTATACAAAATGAAAGAAAAACTAATTTGTCTATTAGCTTGCTATATTTAAAGTCTGTCTTTTGGCATAAAAAAGCTAGACTACCCCCTAATAACCAAGTCAGTAACAATACTCCTAACGCTAACTTCATCGTGTTATATAGAGCTTTATATGTACCAACACTCGTTATCATATCCTTATATGCTTTCATAGAAATATTACCATCTATATTGAAGCTATTATACACTATCTTCAGTATTGGAAAGCAGAACAAAAACGCTATAAATACACTAAATACTAACAAAATTGCATTTGTAAAATTCAAATGCAATTTTGGTTTTTTTATGTTTTTACTAGTCTTGGAATATCTGTTCATATTGTTTTTTGAAATTATCTTCATTATCGGTAGCCTTCTTCCAATCAATGTTACACTTTTTGATATCTTTTGGTAAATACTTATTTTCGATATCTTTTCTAACACTTACAAATCCAAAATTATTAGTTATCATTTGTGCTTTCTTAGATAACATAAAATTCACAAATTCTTTAGCTACTTTGTTGTTATTGTCACTTCTATTTTTATTTTTAACTATAGCAATAGGTCTCTTTATTGATATAGCACCTTCAGCTGGCCAGATAATATCTACAGGCATTTCATAACCTTCTTTTTTAGCTTTTTTTCTAAGTCTAATAACAGAATCATGAGGCCCAATTCCTAAGTCAAATTCGCCCTCTAGTATCTTAGATGGGACTATCCCATTAGATTTAGCAAGATATACTCCATTTTTCTGTAACTGTTTAAAGTAATCTATGTTTTCATTCTTAATCTGATAGATACTAGATGCAATCCCAAGCGCTGTAGAAGATCTATTTGCATCTGCCATAACTAACTTATCCGTATATTGTTCTTTTAATAAATCTTCATAACTCTGAGGCACCTTTGAATCTTTAAATGCTTTTTTGTTGTACATTATAGTAATGTATCTTTCATTTATGTATATGTAGTTTCTGTTTTTTATTATGTATTCTTCATTCATTGATTCCATATTTTTGACTTCAATTTTCTCAAGTAATCCTTGATCATCTAGCTTGTTATAAATAAGTGGATCAGACCCCCATATTACATCAGCCTGTATCTGCCCAGCTTCTTTTTCAGTCCATACCTTACTTCTAACTTGCCCACAACTCATAGTAAGAAAATCAGCTACATCTCCTCTATCTTTCTCAAATTCTGCTTCTAACTTATCTATCATTGCTTGACTTCCCGATAGATAAATCAATATTTTATCAGATGATTTCTTATTGCTTTGACTACCAGCTACGTTTTCTGTTTTATCATTAGAGCATGCTGTAAATGATAAAATCATCATCAAAGATAACATAGCACATATTAATCTTTTCATTATAATATCCTCCTAACTTTCACTGATAACAGTTTTCATTATCATTTCTATGTGTAGTATACACCCATAATACTAAAAAATCAAGTTGAAATATTAAATTTTATATTCTAAATTAAAGACAATAATGATTAACATCTGAGAATCAACTTAATTAATTAACTTGCTTGATACTTCAGTTGTTTTGATTAATTTTAATATATTTATTTACATTTATGTAATTTATTGTTATAATATTATTGATTTAAAATTTTTCTAAACTGTACGATATTGATGATACATTATCAAATGTTCAAAGTAACAGGCAAATGCAATCTTGCTTGTCATTATTGCTATTATAGGATGAAATGTGTTTGCTGGTTTTACAATTATACAACCAACTATAATTGATAGGAGGAAAAAAGATGAAAAAATTAAAAAAAAGAATGAATAATGATGGTTCATATGTTGAGATCTTTAGACTTGAGGAATTCTGCGATTGTATATGTGCTGTTTCTATTTCATGGCAAGCAACAGACAATTATTATCCACCAAGAACGATATTATAACTTTCTATATACTTTAAGGTAGCTTCTAATGTTATATTATATAACATTGAATAGTTGCAAAACTTTTACTGTAATGTGTGGTTAACGTTTATTTACTTACCCATAAGTTTATGATTAGAAAAGAAATGAAGAAACGAACTTTTGAAGTAATGTATTTAAAAAATATTAGGTTATTTACTAGTATCTATTTTAGTGATTTATAAATTAACATATGGGAAATAAATAGTGTAAAGTTTTGCAACTACTATATTAAATCAAATTCAGAAGATGAACTAATGGAGAAATAATTAAAATAGTTTTATGACTGAAACTAATGATATATTAACAGACCCAAATAAACCACCACAATTGGGTCTAACTTTATGGAATCTATCTTTCTAAATTCTAGGACAATTATATAAGTTATATATAATCCTAGCAAGTAAAAGTAAAGTACAATTTATGTATAAATTAATACTTTACTTATTTTCTTTGCTAAGTTTTATGTCTAAAAACAGACCAATTATCGGATTATTAAATCCATTAATTTGGTCTATTGTTTTTTCTACTACAATCTAAATAATGCTTCTAATATAGTTACGATAAAAAATATGTACTCAATATTTTGCAATCCATGTAATTGTAAAAGCCTAACTCTTTTTCATGAACTTGTTGCAAAACTGTTGCAAGAGCTGTTGCATACTTTTTTCAAAAACAGTTATATTATATAATGATGTCGAGGTGATAGAATGCAAGAAAAAATATATATAGCAGACGATGAACGTAACATAAGAGATCCTATGGCTGCATTTTTAAGAAGTAGCGGCTTTGTTGTAGTTGAATTCGAAACAGGAGATGCGCTTCTAAAGCATTTCTTACTTGAACCTGCTGATTTGGTTATTCTCGATATAATGATGCCTGGTACAGATGGTCTAGCTCTTTGCACAAAAATCAGGGAAAAAAGCAATGTACCTATTATTATTGTTTCTGCTAGAGATAGCGAAGTAGATAGAATAACAGGCATTACTCTGGGGTCAGATGACTACTTAACTAAACCATTTTCTCCTGTTGAATTAGTAGCTAGAGTACGGGCAATTTTTAGACGTATAAATTTTACTAAAAAATCTAATGAAATCATAGAGTTATCTTATGGCAATCTCAAACTCAATATTAATAGTCGTAATACTTGGTGCGATAATAAAGCTCTTGACTTAACTCCTACGGAATTTGTTCTAACCAAATATTTATTAGAAAATAAAGAAATCGCATTATCTCGAAAAGAACTACTACAAAATGTATGGAATTATGATTTTGATGTTGATACTCGTTCTACGGATTATGCTGTCAAGCGATTACGCAAAAAATTTGAAATTGCTGGTGTTAATCTTATTATCGAATCTGTTTGGGGATTCGGCTTTAAGTTAACTAAAGGAGGTACTTAACTTGAAATCTCTTAAGCAGAAATTATTAGTACCTATGTTTGTAATTATTATACTTATACCTATTATTACTCTATTGGTAGTAAACATTGGTATGAATTATGCCGAAGAAAAAATTTCTAGAGATGAGCTACAAAACATAATTAAAATGTCTAAAAATCGAAAAATACTATGGGATTCAACTAAAAGAAATGCATCTATAGCTATCAATAATGGTGTTTTAGCACTTGTTTTACAATCCACACGCTTTAATAAAAACATTGAATTCGTGGTTTTTGATAGAAATTACAAACCCCTATCTCAATTTAACTCAGGTACAGCTCTAACTGGTAACTTTGTAGCAAATTTACAAAAAAAACTTCCTGATTTAGAAGCAGAAAAAATTTACAAAGTTAATTTTGATAATAAAAACTACCTATACGCTGTCTTTAAAATGAATTCACTCCTACTAAAACCAAATATCTTACTAGTATCCAGAGTAGACTTTGCAGGGCCTATTATATCTATTATGAATATAATTTTTATATCTATAGCTACTATAGCAGTTATTATTGCTTTAGTCCTAACATCCTTTATTGTAAAAGGTATAATTAAGCCAATAAGCAAATTATGTAATTATACTAAACTCATTGGTAAAGGGGATTTTATAGATGTTCCTCCTAATGAAAGTTTTACAGAAATATATCAATTAAGCACTCATATGGGCGATATGTCTAGGCAATTACATAAGTTAACTGAAAATCAAAAAAGCTATATGCAAAATATTTCTCACGAACTTAGAACCCCTCTGATGGCTATTAGTAGCTATGCTGAGGGTATTAAGCTAGGGGTTTTTACTGATGTTCACCATGCCTCTAGTATCATATGTGAAGAAAGTCAAAGGTTAAACGACTTTGTAAATCAAATACTAACGCTATCTCGCATAGAAAATATTGATTATAACTATGAACTCAGTCCAACCATACTATCACATAGCTTACTAGAATATTACCAGAGCCTTAAAGGTATAGCTGTAAAACTAAATAAAGAGTTAATAAGCAACATAAAGGTGGATGAGGTTATGATAGAAGCAAATGATACATTACTATCACAAATCATATATAATATTACCTCAAATTGTTTACGCTACGCCAAACACAGTGTATCTATTACTTTCGAGTCTACTGATCATGAAGTTATAATCACTATTAAAGATGATGGTTCTGGTTTTGATGATAAAGATTTACCTCATATATTTGAACGTTTCTACAAGGGCAAAACTGGCAAGTTCGGTCTTGGACTTGCAATAGCTAAGGCGTCCACTTTACAAATGGGAGGTACTTTAACCGCAATGAATGGTGAGGGTGAAAACGGAGCAATTTTCAAAATATCCTTTCCATTAATTTAATAAATATATTATTATACATTTGCAACAACTTAGCAACAGTTTAGCCGTTGATATGAAAATACAAGAGGATATACAATAAAGTCACAAGCTGATAAAAAATATTGAAAGGATGATGATTAATATGAATCTTTTAAAAACTTGTATATCTTTTTGTTTATTAGGTAGTATGATCTTTACTAATTGTGCTTTTGCAAATGATAAAAATATGGATGGTACTTCAAAATCTCAAACCTCTTTAATAAATAGTTCATCAACTATTGAAGGTGGTTGGGATAATGAATTTATAGGCAATGACCCCACTATCAAATTTTATCCAGATGCGTATGCTAATTATTGGCGTTTTGGTCTTAATCGTAAAGACAGTAATAAAAATATAGGCTTAAAAATAACAGGTGTGTTTCCAGATGCTAGATACATGAGTATTAATGTTTATAATGACTCAAATTTTTCACCTATAGAAAGTATAACTGATTATGATATAGTTCCAGACGAAGGTAGTATTAACCAATTCGCTTCACTTGAAGATAATAAATATAAAGCAGACCAGCACTATACAATATATGTAGTTCCAAAAGGCACTAAAAATATTTCTGGTAAAAACGTTGTTTATTACGACAACTCACTCAATAAAATATCTGTTTTCTTACGTTATTATTTGCCTAACCAAGATGACAAAGGAGGCGCTGTGCTTCCTACTATTGAAGCATTCGATACAACCACAGGAGAAAAAACAGACTTGCCTAAAACAAGTAAAAATGTTGGCTCAAAAAGAATGCATATACGTTCTTCGGTAGGTAATTATATCATTAAAACTATCGTTAGACCATTCTTCTTGGTGAATCGTACTGAAGATTTACATTCATACCATCTAAGTGGTAATGGGATGTATCCAAATAAAGACAATGATTATTTAGTTATGCCTATTACTAGGAAAAATGACGAAGTAGCTGTTGTAAAATTTAAAGCACCTACTCTATCAAAAGTAAATGAAAAAGACGTACGTTATTTTTCTCTAGGTCAAGGAGATATTGAAAGTCATAACCTTCTGACTCTATGTGATGAAGAGATTAAGATAGCCGATGATGGATATGTATATCTTGTTATTGGTGATACTAAAGTAAAAGATTCTTTAGATGCAAATTATAATTATATGCCTTGGAAAGCAGATTCAAATATGGTACTAATCTACAGAAATCTTGTATCTAATCCAAACTTTGAAGGTAATATAAATCTCGTACCAAACTTCAAGGAAAATAAAAAAGCAACTGGTGATGCTTATATCGGAGATTATGCACCAGTAGGAAAGCTTGTAACTTATGATGAATTTATCAACAAAGGCTTTGATGTGTTGAAATAATTCCATCGTTATAAACACCCCTTATTTAGAATCATGTCCTAAATAAGGGGTTAATTTTTTCTATAATGAACTTATTATTCTCTAATCTTGTTTATTATCTCCTCAGCTAAGTAGTTCAGCCCTCCGAAACCAACGTAAGGAGTTTTATTATAATAAAGCACTTTATTTAGATTTGGATTTGATACTTGTAAGTTTACTTTTGTCTGATAGTATTTGTTTGACATAAAATCCCCTAATATCATATCTGGTTTCACGCTTTCTAATATATCCTGTAGCTTACTTTCACTAGGGCATATTACTACATTCTCGTCTTCAAGTTCTTCCTTTGACATATAGTTGCTATCTTTTATTTTGTGGTTTATTACAGTATATTGAACTTTTATTCCTATTTCTCCTAAAAAGTTCTTTAGTCCCAATGCTCTATCATATGGTGCGGTTACTATTGCATTTTTTATTTTATAGGATTTTAGATATCTAGATAAGTTCATCATCACACTAGTTGCTTCATGACTAATAATATTTAGCTTCTCTTCATTAATTTCAAGATTAAACTTATTCTTTATATCTTTAATCCACTTCATCGTACCTTTAAATCCGTATGGCCTACCTACTGTATATTCTTGCTTGTGCTCTTTTAACATGTATTTTGCACAATCAATCCCCTCTGCCCTAATTACGATATTGAATTCTGCCTTAGAAGCACCTTCTATTTCATTTATACTTGTATTTGCTGTCATAACACAGTTACATTCACAGTCAAATAGTTCTTTCATCATCCTCTTTATTTCCCACACATCCGATTTATAGTTATAATAGTCCATTTGATTTCCAATGATATTATATGTTTTAGGTACTTTGGCTGTACTAGCTTTTACTATTTCTTTACATAACATTTTCAGTGTATCTTTTATTCCAACTGTATAATCCCCTTTAAATCCTCCTGTATCTATAGCTATCAATCTTGCTCTTACTTTGTCTTTCATCATATAACATATACTTTCTGTGTCAATCCCTATAACTGATGATATTGATGAAGCTAATATAAATATCACTGGTGGGTTATATATTTTGTCTATTTCTAATAAAGCCTTTTCTAATCTATCATGCTTTCCAAAAGCTATGTCAGTCTCATCTATATGTGTCGTAAAGGTTCTAGCTAGGCTATCTCCTCCTAGTTGCATTAACCCTTCTATTGCAAAATGTGTAGTACCTGCCGGCCCAAATTCAACTATTATAGCATCTTTTATTGATGTTAAAGTCCAAAGTGTACCCATCCTATCCGAAGGTAATGGAAAATTCTCATATAGCATTTATATTACCTCCTTTTTTTTGCTTTTCATCATTTTGTTTCTAAAATTAAAAGATTTATCATTTGTCAATATTTCTAATGTCTCATCTATAACTTCATACCCAAGCTTTTTACTTACAGGGTCTAGTATAATCTGAGTTATTCCTCTAGATATTAATTCCATAGGGTTTTCGTGTCCTAAATAGTAGCTTGGCTTATATTCATCATACACAGTCCTAAGTGGTGCTATGTTAGCTATTCTACTCACATAAGGATTATTACCTGTATCTAGGATTCGTTTTATATTAATCTCATCTTTTTTGAGATATTCCCTCATTTGAATTAATATTGGTTTCATTCCTAATTTAATTAAAAATAAAGACAACTTCATACAGTCAAATGGAGTGTTTCCATATATAAATGTTTTTCCCGAAAGTTTTGCTTTAGACTTTTGTACTTTTTCTAATGCTTTCTCTCTAAGAATCTCTAATTTTTTCGTTAAATTTATTTGCAATAAGTCCTGTAACTTATTATAAGCTTCATCTATATCATCAATATCTAGATGCTTTGCAAAATTAATATATTCTATACCATATTGGTCTTTCATTTGATGCGCTAACATCATTGCTGTTTGATCTACCACGATATTAACTGTAGCTGTTGGAGCATACTTTAAGTTTTCTATAGTACAGCTAGATGGTATCGTCATATTGACTTTTATTTCTGCATCACTTAACAACTTGTACAACTCAGTGTTTTCTATCTCGTCATACCTATAACCCAGTATATTCACTGTTTTTTCTTTCTTTTCTCCGCTAACCATTAATTTAGAAAATACCTGTAGCGTCTTTTCTATTCCTGAAATATGACTATTGCATTTAAAGTGATCTGTTTTAACAACTAGCAGTTTACAATCTACCTCTTCTTGCATGCCTATAATTAAAGATTCGTAATCTTCTCCTATTAATTCAGGTATACATGTTGTCACTATCAATATCGCTTTTGGTTTTTCTTTTTTGTATATTGCTTTTAATGCCTTTTTTACTTTTTCTCCACATCCAAATGTTACATCGTTTTTATCCATTACTAACGAATAAAATCTATCTTTGCCATTTTGCCTTAAGTATGCAAAATCTTTAGCATAGTAAGTACATTCCTCTGTTCCTACAACCATAACTACTAAATCTTCTATATAAGAAGCTGTCATAACACTTCCGAATAATGGACAATGTGTTCCTGGAAATTGTGCATATGACAATTGTGGTATATCTTTATCACTTTTTATCGTATCTAATAATGCAAGTAACGATAAATCATATTTGTATTTCAATGTTCTACCTCCCAGCTATTCCTAATGGTATTATGTGTGGTTTACCAGTAACTTCTTCCTGCCTGACCTGCACATCTACGTTATATACATCTCTTATTGTCTGTTTAGTCATTATATTTTGTGGCAATCCAACCTTATATATTTTTCCTTCTTTTAAGACACAAATTCTATGTGAATACTTACTTGCTTGATTTAAATCGTGTAGGACCATAATGCATGTAAGCATTAAATCTTCATTTAATTCTCTTACTAGCTCTAATACCTCAAGTTGATGACATATATCAAGGTATGTTGTCGGCTCATCTAATAATAATATCTTAGGCTTCTGAGCTAGTGCCATTGCTATCCAAGCTCTTTGCCTCTCTCCACCTGATAGTGTTATAACCTTTCTAGAACTCATATGTAAAAGCTTAGTTTTACCAAGTGCCCAGTCCACTACTTCTTGATCATTTTTATTTTTCTTTTCATACCATTTTTTATGGGGCATTCTTCCATAATAAACTAAGTCTCTTACTGTAAAATCTGCTGGTGATGTGTTTTGCTGTGATACTACTGCGAGTATCTTTGCTATCTCCTTTTGGCTGATTTTAGTTATATTGTCCCCTGAAAGATAAACTACTCCGTTTTCAGGTTTTATTATTCTTGCTATTGATTTGAGTATAGTTGATTTGCCTGAACCATTTGGCCCTATGATAGAAAGTATTTCTCCTTTTTTTACATCTATAGAGAAATCCTCAACTACTATTTTACTTTCATAGCCTATCATCAATCCTTTAGCCTCTAACATTAAGCATCCCCCTTTCTTAGTAAATACAAGAAGAAGGGTCCACCTAATACTGCCATAATAACTCCTACTGGAAGCTCTATAGGTGCAACTATTGTTCTCGCAACAGTATCTGCTATACTAAGAACACTACCTCCTAGTAATATACTCAATGGAAGCATGTATTTATAATCAGATCCTATAATCAATCTACTAATGTGAGGTACTACTAGACCTACAAATCCAATTATTCCAACTACAGATACAGATACTCCAGCTAAATATACAGCTATTGCTGATATTATCACTCTATCTCTATTGACATTTTTACCTAGATTTGTTGCTGTATCATCACCTAGCTGTAGTATATTTGCACTTCTTATACAAAACACTGATAAGAGTTGTCCTATTATTGAATATGGTAATAACATATAGACATCCTTCCAGCTTTTAGCTGCAAGTGAACCGTTAACCCACATCAAAACTCCTTGAATCTTATCACTATGCAGTATCGAAAGAAGTGATGTTCCTCCTCCTAAAATTGCATTAACAGCAACTCCAGCTAATATTATCCTAATAGGCTTTATACCATTTTTCCATGCCAACATATATACCATCAAACACGCGACCGCTCCTCCTGCAAAAGCAACCACTGGTAGTAAATATGTAAGTGTTGGAAAAAGTAATAATATTATTATTGCTGATAAGCTTGCCCCGGCACTGACCCCTGTTACTCCAGGGTCAGCTAATGGGTTTCTCATAACTGCTTGTAATAATGCTCCACTTATAGAAAGATTTGCGCCTACTATTATCGCAATTATAGCTCTTGGCACTCTTACATCCATCAATATAACATTAAGCACTCCTTCATCTTTACCTAATATTATATTTACTACACTTTTTAAACTACACGAAATACTCCCAAACTTAATCGAGCACAAAAACGATAAAGCTAATATTAATATACCTGCAAATAACACTGATTTTTTATTGTTAGTTTTAATACTTGAAAGTTTACTCATTTGTTTATAACTCCATTATCTAAGACTTATTTGTGTATCATCTCGAACATTTTTTCTAAAGCCTTACCGCATCTTATATTTGCTACAACTCCAAAATATTTATTGTCAAGATCATATACTCTGTTGTTCTTTACTGCATCAAGTGATTGCCATACTTTATTGTTGTTAAATTCTTTATCAAACATCTTTCTACTCTGCTCTGGATTTGCATGAGTCATTCTCAATATTACATCTGGATTAGCTTTTACAATGTTTTCTATACTAAATGGTACATATGGTCCTTTTGCACTTTCTAGTGAATCTGTTATATTTATCGCACCTGCTTTATTTACCAAATCACCAACATATGAATGCTTTGTACACATCATGAAACTTTCTGGAGTTCCAAATATAGCAAGCACTGTTATCTTTTCTTTATCCTTTGTTTCCTTTTTAATCTTTTCTTCTATAGCTTCCATATCTTTAATTAGCTTATTCCCTTTTTCTTGTTTTCCAAATGTATCAGCTAATGATTTGATAGTATTTTTAACATCATCGTATTTTGAAGTTTTATAAAATAATGTTTTTATATCTTGGTTTTTTAATTTTTCTTGTAATGAGTTTTTAAGTACATCGTCTGATATAAAGAAATCTAACTTTAGAGATTTTAATTTCTCTATATCGGGATTCATAGGACTCCCTATTGTATCAATCTTCTTAAGTTCTTCTTTTCTTTCATGAGTCGTAGTAGGTATTCCAAGCATTTTTATACCTAACTCATTTATTATTTCTGTTAGAGAATTTGTACCAACTGCTATCCTACTTTCAGCTGTTAATTTATCAGCTTCTTTATTTTGATCATTTTCATTGTTTTGTTCTTTTTGCTCTTTAGATGCGCTAGTATTAACATCCTCTTTTTTTTCTGAGCACCCTGCAAAACTCATAATCATTGCTAACATACTTATTATAATTAATATTTTTTTCATAACATAACCTCCCATTTTATTATCCAATAATTTGATTTGCTAATTTCATGTATTGTTTTGATATATCTGCATCACAAAAAGCTTCTACTACAGTTTTACCCTCGTTTTCTGCTTTTTGAATATTTCCATCTCTAGGGATATATTTGATAATATTTGTTCCTATTTCTTCGCATAACTTTTCAACTAATTCTTGTTCCTTTTCTACTCCTTTCGCATTTAATATAAGGCCTTTTAGCTTTGCATAACCTCTATTTTGGAATTCTCCCACTGCCTTTGATATATTAGATGCAGCATACATGCTCATCATTTCTCCACTAGTCACAATATAGACTTCCTGTGCATAACCATTTCTAAGGGGCATTGCAAATCCTCCACATACTACATCACCTAAAACATCATAAATTACCACGTCAGGCTGATATTTCTCAAATGCTTTTAACTCATCTAGTTTTTCAAATGCAGTTATAATGCCCCTTCCTGCACATCCTATCCCTGGTTTAGGCCCTCCAGCCTCTACACATAAAACCCCATTGTAACCCTCAAACACTATATCTTCAAGTGATATATCCTCTTTATCTCTCATCACTTGCAATACCGTTGGTATGAATTTACCTTTCATTAAGTTTTTTGTTGAATCAGCCTTAGGGTCACATCCTATTTGCATAACTTTATATCCTAATGTAGTCAATGCAGCTGATAAGTTGGATACTGTTGTTGACTTGCCTATCCCACCTTTTCCATATACAGCTATTCTCTTCATTTTGATTCTCCTTTGATAAATATCTTTACTTTTTATGTGATATTGATTATCATTATCCTATATAGTTTAACAAAATTTTTTTATAAGTTCTTATAGTTTTATTCACTTTTTTATAAATTTTTCACGAAGGAGTTTTTTATATGAAATGTATATTAAAAAAAGATGGTTCTATTAACAACCATCACCTAAATGTTATACTAGATTATTTTTATAATATAAGTGGTATTAGCATTTTCGCTATATCTTCTAGCTTAGAAATTATATGTAAAAAAGGAACAATTCCAAAAACAGTCGATATAACCTCTGTATTAAAAAATACAAACAGTAAAAATACAACTATTTGCATTGAAAGTGATTATTTTATAATTCTCCCAATTAATATACGTAATACTCAATTGGGATTTATAGTTATCGGTTCTTTTTCTGATATAACAAAGGAATGTTACCTTAAAAATTTTATAAATTTATTAGTAGAAAATGGCCTACATCATATAAGAAGTTTAAGTGATTCTTCTACTATGAAAAGATGTATCTGTTATAAGAAGCTCAATCATTCAACTAATTATCTAAGTATAATGAATGAAATTATTGCAAATATCAGGCTATCTAAATTCAAATTAGCTCTAAGTATTTATGAAACCTCTTTTACCCATGCTCTTTCTTTACTTCCTTTTGATATTGCTAAAAATGTTATTGTAAGTTTTATTGGTACTATAAGTAATTACCTAATTGTTGATTACAATAACTGTTTCATATATAAAATATATGAAAATAGCTTAGATAAGTTAGCAAGCTCAACCGAGTATAGCTTTATTTTTATGATAGGTAAATCTTTTATTAAAGAAACTCAGTTTTTCATATTATCTAGTATTGAAAATGATCCCAAATGCTATCTAATAAAGAAAGTTATAAATTATATCACTCAAAACTATGATAAATACCTCAGTCTAAGTGATGTTGCTAATAAAGTAAAGCTAAGTCCCGGTTATCTGTCTACCAATTTTAAAAAAGAAACAGGAGAAAGCTTCACTTCTTATCTTAATAAAGTTCGTATAGAAAACAGTAAACTCTTATTTGAAACCACCGATCACTCTATAGTCGATATTGCTTTAGCTGTAGGTTTTGACAATCAAAACTATTTTACTACTGTATTTAAAAAATATACAGGACTTACACCTAAAAAGTATCGTATGTCTTTAAAAAGAAATTAATCTGACTTATGATCTTTGTGTTTGACAACTCACTAATAATACCTTCCTAAATTTAATCGATTAAAAGCAGTTTGATTTCA
This sequence comes from Abyssisolibacter sp. ZYX002, assembly GCF_056892235.1. Taxonomy (NCBI): domain Bacteria; kingdom Bacillati; phylum Bacillota; class Clostridia; order Eubacteriales; family Clostridiaceae; genus Abyssisolibacter; species Abyssisolibacter sp. ZYX002. Next base: position 62,023 of record NZ_JARMXH010000003.1, on the reverse strand, counting down.
CGGTTGAATTGGTCTAGTACAATCTGTCAAATAAAAATATTAGGTATATTTGTGCTTTATAGGGGATATTGAATCTCCCCTCTCTTTATTTTCAATCTGTCTCTTTTAAATAGATTGATATCATTGTTTTAACTTTCTTATAACCAATAATCTTCCTCTATTCCAATATCTTTTTATCCTTTAATATTTTCATAGTTATTTCTTTTGCTCTTATTCCTCTTGCTCCTTCTTCTCCTTTAACATTGTTAGCAAAGTAGTATACATTATCGTCTTTTTCAACATATCCAATAAACCAACCATTTATAAATTTATTGTCTCTTGTTCCTCCTCCAGTTTTTCCAGAGAATACAACACCATTTTGATTTGTTAGAACTATTATTTTCTTGACTATATCCATATTTCTCTTACTGAATGGAAGATCATAATTGTACAACCTTTTAAGTATCTCTATTTGTTCTATAGGAGATATCTTTAGCGATGATTGTAACCAAAACTTTGTTATCCCGCCTGATATGTCTTTATTTCCATAATCTATTTTGTTTAGATATTTTTGCATATCCTCTTTTCCTACTTTTTCTGCTAGCCTTTGATAATACCAGACAGCTGAGTTTGCTATAGCTGTAGCCAATGTATGGTCCTTATTCCAACTCTCTAAAAAGCGTTTTTTACCATCCCATTTGAAAACTGTGTTTTCATCTTCTACAACCTTTGTCTCGAGTCCAATTAATGAATTTACTATTTTAAAAGTAGAACATGGAGCAACTCTTTTGTTCATTCTATCAATGTTATGTACAATATATTTATTTTGATTACTATCAAATAATATAAAACATCCATCAAGTTCATCATAATATTGGCTCAAATCTTCTTTTGTTATATTTCCCTTTATACCTTTATTGTCTTTTGAGCATCCTATAGTTACTACAATAATCAATATTGCTATAAAGAATAATTTTTTCATATTTCCCCCTTTTATCGTTGATAAAACTCATCATATCTTTCTAGAAACTCTTCTATACACGGTCTTATTGGATCACATAAATTATATGGTAATTCTTCTATTGAGAAAAACTTTGCATCTCTTCCTTCTGTTTTCTCTACCTTTATTTCTCCACTATAATCTTTGCATACATACGTAGCTGTTACGTTATATACCTCATTTCCATCTGGATATTTATAGTACAACTCTTTCCCAGAATAAAGATTCATGAGTTTCAAATTCTGGCAGACTAGATTCACTTCTTCCTTAGCTTCCCTTATAGCTGTTTCCTGTAAAGATTCACCTAACTCCATTGCACCACCAGGTAATCCCCACCAGTCTCTATCTGTCCTGTGATGTAATAATACCTCTCCCTTTTTGTTTATAATGATTACATTTGCGCCAACCATTATTATAGGTTTTGTTCCAATGTATTTACGTAAATCATCTATATATCCCATACTCTCTCCTCCTCTGTTTGCTCATCTAGAAATACTACATGTAAGCACATAAAGCCAAATGCTCATTAGTATTGATGATTTAATATCAACTATTTCGCACAAAGATATAATAGCAATCCTCTATATAAAAATTCTTCAGCAGGTAACTCCAAAATATATTAAAATACACGTTTTCAAAAAACCTCTATTCACCTCCATTATTTTCAGCCTGACTCCCTTAGCCATTAATATATTAATTGTTAAAATACAATTCCTATTATTAAACTACAGGCGTTTCCTCCTTATAAATTAATACAGTCCTCTTTTACCCAACCTACCTCATTTTTGTATTTGCCTAGTACATAACCGCCAAATTTCTCTATCACCTTAAATTGATTACCCTTCTTTATATCCAAAAACAAAGATATGTAAGTTTTTTTAAGACTAGGCTTGTCCGTTGTTTGGTCGATAAATTCATTCTTAAGTAAAAACTTCTCACCCGTACTAGCTTTTTTACAAAGCGAAAATTCACAATCCTCTTTTAATATATCAAATTCTAAATCTCTCCAATCTAATTTTACTATTTGATTATCTTCTGATATAAAATCCTTTACTACTTCTTTTATTTCAAATTTGTCTTCACTAATACTATTGAATGATGTTTGGTTATCCTTTTTTTCTATAATCAGCGCATTGACTTGACCAGCATACTTTACCCCATTTCCACCATCTATAGCAATGATTTTCTTTTTATTATCTATTATCACATCACCATTTAAACTTCTTTCTCTATAGTTTTGAGTTGGCCAATGTCCTACTACTACGTATTTTCCTGCGCTGTGCTTTTTTTCTAAGAATTCACTTATACTAAGCATACTTCTGACTTCTGATTGAGTCCAATCCTCTATATCATCTATACCTGCATGTACAAAAATAAACTCATCAAGTTCTAGCGCTATGGGTAAATCCATCATATATCGTATATAGTCTTGATATCTAGAAACTATCTTTGTTTGTATGTTTTTTATATCATTTATACTTTTATATTCTATGCCAAGTTCATTGATCCATTCTTTTATTATACAAGGATATCTCACGTTATTCAGATGATAAGCTAAATCTTCTGCATTTTCTTCTTTTAATAGCCCTAGAATATATCTTTCATGATTGCCGGTGAGTATAATTGTATTGTTTCTTTTGGATAGCTCTTTTATATAATCAAGTGTTTTTCTGTTATCTTCACCTTTTTGTATTGCATCCCCCAGAATAATAAGATAATCATTTTCTTTTAATTTTGCTCTATCTATAAGCCTCTTTAACAAATCATAGCTACCATGAATATCGCTTATAGCTACTATTCTATAATTACTAATTACATTCATTTTGAGTATCTTGTCCATTCTCCCCCTCCTACTGTAAAACAAAATTATCATTGAAAATCTAGTCTCATGTTATATATGGAACCTTCGTACAAATTCGTTCTTCAATTTTTTATCTGAGAATATAAACATTCCTATCAGTGTAAGTAATGTATATAATGCTGATACAGCACTAGGCCAAAGTATTTTTGCTATATTAGTTAAATAAAGCACAATAGGTATTAAACCAATAAACATGATTATAAACAAATATCCTATATACTCACTCCAAAGCATTGGAATTGTATATATAATTATAGTCATTATAAATATTGATGTTATTATCAATAAAGGTATTACTATATCTACAGACCAACTAAACTGGCCATTGGTTATATCAACCATAAAAAGCATAAACGATAGTCCTATTAATTGCAGTAAAATCTTTACCCCATAGTGCATGTTAGATATTATAGTATTTCTAATTGATAGCCAAACATATCCTAATGGAAATGTCACGTAAAATGACCATAGTAATCCATTGTAGTTAAGTAAATTTATTAACGTACATACGCTTATTACTATAATAACTATAAACGAAAACACTTTAGATCTATAATTCTTTTTTTGTATTTTCTCTAAGTTATATTGAGGATATTGTCTATCTTCATTTTCTATTTGACCTTCTAATTTCTTATGACATAACGGACATCTTACTTGACTATCATCTATATTTACATCACAAAACTTACAATGCTTCATCTTCCATCCCCCATTCATTTGTGTATATATCAACATTTAATCCTTCTTCTTTTGACAGATAGGAAAAGAAATGTTTTATTATCTCTGTCTGGACAATGGTTCTAGAGAATGTTATTGACAGATCATGTTTAACGGAACAAATAGAGCAATTTAAAGGATTGCTTGCTGTAGAATACAATATAACATCTACACGCTCTACATACTTCTCTATAGACTCAGGTATCGTTATTTTCCCCAAATTTGTTACACTGCTTGTTTTCTTTATATTGGCTCTTTCAAATGCATATTTCATCACTATATTTTTAACCCACAGAGGTACAAACCTCGCGATAAGTAGTTTTTCAAATTTAATGTTTTCTGCTATTCTTGGATAAAGATTCTCTTTCTTAACTTTGTACTTCAGCTGCCTTGATGTTTCTTTTATTATTTCATCAAGTGTCATATCCTTGTCTACTTTGACACTTATATTAATAACTGTAAAGAAATTTCTAAGTGTTCTTGAAGGAAAAATCCCTCTCAAGTTAACTGGTACAGATATGGATATTGGATGAGTATATATTCCATACTTCATATTCTCGTTATAAATTGAATAAATTAATAGAGCTACAATATATTCTGTCATAGTTGCTCCATATGATTTTACTACTCTTTTAAACTCCATTGAATCTATTACACCATGTATTACATTGTTACCAAAGTTAACAAATGGCTTTCCTTCTATCTGGTAAGCATCTTCATCTTTTATAGCTGGAGTATCACTAGGCTGATAGTATCTTTGAAAACTATCTTCTATTTCATATTTTGAAGGTGTATCTTCTATCAATAATATTTTATCTTCGTGTTTTATATCTGTATGTATTCTTTTAAGATATTCATATGTTAGAGTTTTTAAAAACTCAAGTGCCCCTGTTCCATCAGTTAAAGAATGAAATATTTCTACTGATATTCTATTCTTATAATATAAGACCTTTATAAGATATCTATTATTAGAATATTTATCTATCTTATGACATGGTGAGTCAACTTCTTCCTGGATTATTAGTCTTTTGTCATTATGCTCGAAGTAATACCAAAATAGGCCTTTTCTTATCCTTACAGCATATGCAGGAAATCTTGTTATTACTTTATCTAATGCTTCTTGAAGTAACTTTGCATTTATGGCTTCTGTAAGTGTTACAGATACTCTAAATGTTGCTGTATTGCTTGATGTAGATGCGGCAGGGAATATCTTCGCTGCGTTGTCTAATCTGTACCATCTATCTTTATCACTCATATATAATATTTCCTTTCATAATAATATCCGTAACGTAATAGTCTAATCTCTTTTATTATTATACCATATCGCATAAATCAGTTTATATTTATCTGTTCTTAAATAATCCTTCACATATATTATAAACTTAAAAAAAATAAATACCCTTAATCTATGAAACTTAAGAGTATTTTATATCATAACATTTATATTTTTATTAGTTAAAATAAATATATTTATATATTAACACAATCAGCTTTAATCCAACCTACTTCTCCATTATGCTTAGCTAATACATATTCACCACAACGTTTTATAAGTTTTATATTATCCCCATTTTTAACTTCTAAAAATAACGATATGTATGTTTTTTTAAGGCTAAGTTTACTTTTTGTTTTATCTATAAATTCATTCTTTATTAATACCTCATCACTCACATTTGCTACTTTACAAATTGAAAATTCCTTGTTTTCTTTCAATATTTCAAACTCTGTACCTCTACAATCTAGTTTCATTACTTGAAATTTATGTGGTAATGTATCCTTTATTACTTGTACCCTTTCAAAGTAATCTTCTCTAAGACTATTAAATAATAATTTACCCTCTAATTTTTCTATAACCAGCGCATTAACTTGTCCAGTAGTCATAACACTATACCCACCATCTATAGCTATGATTTTTTTATCTTTATCTATTATTACATCACCACTTAGACTGTTTTCTCTATAATTCTGGGTAGGCCAATGTCCTACTATTACATATTTGTCTGCTTTATGTTGTTTATCTAAAAATCCTTTTGTCTTTATCATATTCCATGTTTTTGATTTAGTCCAGTCTTCTATATCATCTATACCTGCATGTACAAATATAAAATCATCTAATTCTAAAGCAATCGGTAAACTTTCTAAAAACTTAATATCATCTTTATATCTTGATTTTATTTGATTTTGAATATTTAAAACATCCTCTATATTGTTATATTTGATATTTAGTTCTTTCATCCACTCTTTTAATATACAAGAATGTTTCTTGGTTTTAAAATAACTGTCTACATCAGTGCAATTTTCTTCTTTCAACATGTGCAATATCTTTCTTTCATGATTACCAGCTAGTATTATAGTATTTTTTCTTTTTGACAACTCTTTTACATATTGAAGTGTCTGCATATTGTACTTTCCTTTTTGTATTACATCACCTATTATAACTAAATAATCCTTTTCTCGTAAGTTAACTCTATCTATTAATTTCTTTAATAATTCATATCCACCATGGATATCGCTAATAGCAACTATTCGATAGTCACCTTCTAATTTATATCTTAGTATTTTGTCCATAAAATCCCCCTGTGAAGTTGTATATTTATATAAAGTTATTACATATAAATAATATATTTATTATATCATAGTTCATATGTTTATCTTTTCTCAACCAATAAGCATTTATATTATGATTAAGTAATAAAAAACACCCTCGATTTATTGACTTCTTGAGAATGTTTTGTTAAATCATTGTTTATTAGATTTAGGTACAATCTTTTTTAGTATGTGAAATGTTATGTTACCTATAGCTTTTTTAAATGGGTTCTTTACTGTATCAACAGGATATACTTTATCAAACCAATCCAGTTTTTTATAGTATTTATAATCTGCTGTATCTTCGGTAGTATCCAGAAAAGTTATAGCTCGAAAAGCGTTATAAAATGCTATCCTTCTTACTGAAGGTTCTTTTAGCTTCTTAGACTCAATGCTATTATAAAACATCTTAGATATACGCTTTGCTTTTTGCGCTAATTTATCGGTTATTTCTAGCTTAATGGCAAACACTTTATGTCTAAATATAAACACCTTGTTCGCTCCCCAGTACTCAAATACATCTTTTAAATATTTCGCAACTTTTTTATCTCCCCCACCAGCTGTACTCACTACTACTAGTACATTTTTATCAAATAAAACAGGTCTATGCAATATATAAGCAAAATGATCTACAAAATTTTTAACTACTCCGGGTACACTCAACATATATACAGGTGCAGAAATAATTATAGCATCTGCGTTTAACATTTTTTGTTCTAGCATATCTGTTGTTTCTCTATGAGGGCAAAATTCTTCTCCTTTAAGTATACAGTTGTGACAAGATATACAGTAACCCAAGTCTATATCACCAAGAAATATCTCTTCAAATTCTACATCGCCTTGCTCATTCATATTATCTTGGACTAATTTAGTTAATTTATAAGTGTTGCCCTTTCTAAGACTTCCTAATAATACTAGTACCTTCACTTAAATCACCTACTTATTAATTTTTTTATTATATTCGATTATTTTATTAAATATATCGTAATCATCTGATTTAGTAAATAAATTATGATGCTGTATTGTCTTTTTTGATGTATCGTATTTTTCTGCTACTTCAATTCTATTATGTAGCCATATGTCTACATACATTTTTGAGAAATATTTTTTCCCGTCTATAGACATGTATTTTAGTGGTATTCCAGTATATTCATTACTGCTCAAACTTCTAATCTCCATCCTTAATATCTTATCTATAATATTAGTTTCTATTCCTAAATATTCTGATAACTCATTTATATCCATAAGTGCTGTCTGTTTTTCTTTTTCAATAGTTTTATCACTATGAGTAAATATATAAGCAGTAGATATAATTGATATTCCAATGATTACACTTGCTATTAGTATATATATACCCTGTTTTTCTTTCAAATTTTTCACCCCCTATTTTGGTTGTTATATGTTAATTCTATTAATTGCAGATGAATTTGTCAATCAAGTCACAATAAAAGGAATGTCTCAATAGACACTCCCTCTCTATGTTATTTTTTCATATAACTCTCTAAATTTTATGACCTTCAATCCATATGGATTCATTTCATCTTTTTTATTACACAAACATGTCTTCATGCCTAATTCATGTGCTGGCAGTATATCCGCTTTAAAATTGTCACCTATCATAATTGCCTCTTTACCGATTACTTTAAAATACTCCAATGCTTTGTTAAACAGCTTAATATTTGGCTTCATATAGTTATTGCTATAACTAAAGAAATATCTGTCTACATATTTATCTATACCTTTACTTTTGAATATGTCTATATACACTTCTTCTGGTAAGAAACAATTAGATATGATACCTATTTTCTTGCCATTTTGTTTGACATGCTTTAATATATCCACCACAAAATCATTCACTACTACCTCTTTCATGTACTGTGAGTAAAATAACTTTGAAAGCTCTAGGATTACTTTTTCACTGAGCAACTTCTTGTCAACTATTAATCTAAAAAAATCCTCTATAGGGGTTTCGTGCCCATTCTTTTTTCTACTATTAATCATGTATTCGTCCAATGGATCTAAAAATTTCACTTTAAGTTCATCTACAGTATAGTTTATACCAAACTTATCTAAGTATTTTTGCATTTCTTGTAATCCTATAATATCCTTTTCTACATCTGTTTTACCTTGGTGAAAATCCATCAAGGTATTACCCATGTCAAAGAAAAACACCTGTATATCTTTTGTATTCATGCTATTCTCCTCTCATTTAAGGTTTAGTAGAGATATGTTATCATACTTTTATTTAGGATACAATGTTTTCTTTGCTTTAGATGAATTAATTCAAAAAACATCTAAAATATATTATAATACTCATATGGAGATGATATAATTTTGTGAAAATGGCAGTAATTTCACAATGCCAATTTAGAGGAGGAGTTAAAGATGAGTAGCAGATACGAAGAAGGATTAAGATTAATAGCGGAAAGTTGTGGCAATGGAAAAGATAATGTCATTGCTCTGTCAACCATCGGAATGGAACCGAGTGGTGGCAAAGTCACCTTTCCTTATGTCCGTGAGGTGGACGCTTATTATGAAGACGGTGTGTTTTATGTTACTACTTGGGGAAAATCAAATAAAATGCAACAGATAGCTCAAAACAAAGAGGTTGCATTTACAGTTTGCTTACAGGGGATTTCCGGAAATGGAATTGGCGAAAACCTAGGATGGGTTTTAGATCCGAAAAACGCTGAACTAAGGGCTAAACTTCGTAATGCCTTTGCCGATTGGTACGATGACGCAAATAACGAACAAGATGAAAACTGCGTTATTTTGGCAATACGCATCACAAGATGCTCGATATTTAGAGACCACGGTGCTGTCCGTTATAATATGGACTTTGTGAATAAAGTGGAGACTGCAGAAGTATAAATTAGGTAAGTCATTAGCTGTATCTAAATGAGAATTCTCCTTAGTACACTTTAGTATAATTTATATAGCGAAATATTTGATAATGTGAAAACATAGAAGCTAGAGTAGAATAATATCATTATATAAAATCAAAAAGATACAAAATATATGAGTTTTAAGGAGTTGATACATTGTACGAATATAAATCAGTTGAAGTACCACTGAAAAAAGGACTAAAGGTTAAAGTAGGAGTTACTTTTGAAGAATGTATGAAAATCATAAAAGAACATGCACAAGACGGATGGAGATTGGTTCAGATTGTAACTCCACAAAATGAAAAAGCGGGAGCTTTTATGCCTTATGCTTATCAAATAATATTTGAGAAGAAGATATAAACATATAAGATATTAATAAAGGAGCTGTTCACTTAAAAACATCTCCTTTATCCTTTACTATCTAATTCTAAAATTATACACTTCTACTTCTCAATCAAATGACACGAAACATCATGGTTTTTATCTATACTTATTAACTTTGGCTCATCTTTTTTACATATATCTTTTGCATGTATACATCTAGTATGAAACCTGCACCCTGTTGGTGGATTTATAGGGCTTGGTACATCTCCTGTTAGGAGTATTCTGTCTTTCTTCTTGTTTGGATCTGGTATCGGTATTGCTGACAATAAAGCCTGTGAATATGGATGAGTTGGATTATCATACAGCTTATTACCATCTGCTATTTCTGCGATCTTTCCTAAGTACATTACGCCTACTCTATCACTTATGTGCTTTACTACGTTCAAACCATGCGCTATAAACAAGTATGTCAGTTTGAATTCTTCTTGCAAATCTTTTAATAGATTTAAAACTTGAGCTTGTATTGATACATCAAGCGCTGAAACTGGTTCATCACATACTATTAACTTTGGTCTTAATGATAATGCCCTCGCTATACCTATCCTCTGTCTCTGACCTCCACTAAACTCATGTGGAAATCTATCCTTATGAAACTTTGCAAGCCCTACATAGTTTAAAAGCTTTAAAACCTCGCTATTAATATCCTGTTTTTCTACTATTTTATTTACTCTCATTGGCTCTGCAATAATATCCCCTACATTCATTCTTGGATTGAGAGATGCATATGGATCTTGAAATATTATTTGTATGTCTATAGCTAACTTTCTCTTCTCTTTTTTTGATAGCTTTGTTATGTCTCTACCCTCATACAATATCTGTCCTGATGTCGGGTTTAACAAATTTACGATCATTTTTCCTGTTGTAGATTTACCACAACCTGATTCCCCTACTAGTCCTAATGTTTCTCCTTTATATATATCAAATGTAATATCATCAACTGCTTTAACATAATTAGTAATTTTTCCGAGCGTTCCTGATTTAACTGGAAAGTACTTTTTTAAGTTTTTTACTTGTAGTAGAGTTTCCATAGTTATCACCTACCTTTATTTTATCTCTAAGAAACACCTTACCCTTCTACCATCAATAAATTTAAGTTCTGGCATCTTTTCTTTACATATATCCATACACTTACTACATCTAGTGCTAAAAGCACATCCTTTCGGCATATCGAGAGGATTTGGAACCATTCCTGGAATAATGAATAGTTTTTCAACCTTTTTATCCATCTTTGGTATTGAAGAAAGTAAACCTTGAGTATATGGATGTAGCGGTTTTTCAAATATCTCTTTAACACTTCCAGTCTCCACTACCTTTCCACAATACATTACTACAACTCTATCGGCTGTCTCTGCTACAACACCTAAATCATGTGTTATCAGTAGTATGGAAGTATTAAATTCATTTTTCAGCTTTACCATCAAGTCTAATATTTGAGCTTGTATTGTAACATCTAATGCTGTGGTAGGCTCGTCAGCTATTAATAACTCTGGCTTACACGCTAACGCTATAGCAATCATTACTCTTTGTCTCATACCTCCACTAAGTTGATGTGGATACGAATGTATTCTTTCCTCTGGAGAAGGTATACCTACTAGTTTGAGCATATTTATTGATTCTTTAATCGCTTCTTTTTTGCTCATCTTTTTATGTCTAATAAGTGCCTCTGAAATCTGTTTTCCTACTGTAAATACTGGATTAAGTGAAGTCATCGGCTCTTGAAATATCATAGATATCTTATTTCCTCTTATATCTTGCATTTGTCTTTTAGTTTTTTCTAGTAGATTTTCACCATTAAATAAAATTTGTCCATTTATTATTTTACCTGGAGGATTTGGTATAAGCCCCATTACAGATAATGAAGTAACACTTTTCCCGCTTCCTGACTCTCCAACTAATGCAACTACTTCTCCCTTATCTATTTTAAAATCAACTCCATCAACAGCATTGACTAGTCCTTTTTTTAGTTTAAACTGAGTTTTTAAATCTTTAACCTGTAATAGCATAATTTATCCCTCCTTATTTTCTAAGCTTAGGGTCTAATGCATCTCTCAGACCATCTCCAAGCAAATTAAATGCTAAAACTGTTATCGTTATAGCAATACCTGGGAAGAATACTAGATGTGGTGCATTGTAGAAATATCCTCTACCTGCTCCAAGCATAGTTCCCCATTCAGCGTATGGAGGTTGAACACCTAGTCCTAAAAATCCAAGTGCTGCTGTTTCCAATATAGCTGTTGATATACCTAACGTTCCTCTTACTATTATGGGTGAAATAATATTAGGTAGTATATGTTTAAAAATTATAGTAAAATCATGATTTCCTATAACTTTAGCTGCTTGTACAAATTCACTTTCTTTTATGGATAATATCGAACCCCTCACTATTCTCGCGTATTCTGGTATTGTAACTATACTAATTGCAATGATTGCTTTATCTATTCCTTTACCTAATGCACTCATAAAAGCTATAGCTAACAGTAATGAAGGAAAAGCTAATATAATATCCATAAATCTCATCAAAATCAAATCTATCTTACCTCCATAATATCCTGCTAATGCGCCAATTATTATTCCTATACTGAGTGAAATAGCTACCGATATCATTCCAACCCTAAGTGATATCTGTGTACCATCAATTATCCTACAAAGTATATCTCTGCCTTGCTCATCGGTTCCTAAAGGATGAGATGATGATGGAGTTTGTAAGCTATCTTTTAGTTCTCCCACATTTGGATCATACTTCATTATAAATTGCCCAAAGATAGCGATAAAAACTAGAAATATTATTATTCCTAGACCAACCATAGCTAATTTATTGGTCTTTAACGTATTCCATAATTCTAACCACTGTGACGATTTTTTTTCCATCTATTTCACCTCTCTTTATGAAAATTTGATTCTTGGGTCTAAAAATCCATACAATATATCAACTAATAGATTCATTCCCACAAATACGACTGCCATCATCATTACACTGCCCTGTACTACTGGAAAATCTGATTTGAGTATAGCATCAACTGTATAGCTTCCAACTCCTGGCCACCCAAACACAGTTTCTGTCAATACTGCACCTCCAAGTAATCTCCCTAGCTGTAGTCCTATTACGGTCACTATAGGTATTAGTGCATTCCTAAGTGCATGTGATAGAATTACCACTCTTTCAAACAATCCTTTTGCTCTAGCCGTTCTTATATAATCATGTCTTATTATTTCAAGCATTGTGGACCTAGTCATACGTGCTATTATAGCTGTTGAATATGAAGCTAATGCTATAGAAGGTAATGCAAGATGTTTTAAAGTGCTAATTAAAGCTTCGGTATCTCCTGTTGCTATACTATCTATAATATATAATCCCGTAATTTTGACAGGCTCAAGCCCAAGTTGGATTCTACCTGCTACTGGTAGCCAATGAAGATTAACTGCAAACACTACTATTAGCATAAGTCCAAGCCAAAATATCGGCATAGATACTCCAATAAGCGATGCTATCATACTTATATAATCAATAATAGAATTTTGCTTTATTGCTGATATAATCCCTATAGTTATGCCCAATACAGAAGCTAGGATTATAGAAACTATTGCAAGCTCTACTGTAGCAGGAAATCTTGCAAAAAATTCACTGGTTACAGATTCTTTCGTTATCAATGAATCTCCAAAACTCCCATGCATAATACCTTTTATAAAATCCCAATATTGGATATATAAAGGCTTGTCAAAACCTAGCTCCTGTTGTAATGCTTCTATCTGATCAGCTGTGGCATGTTGTCCTAATATAATACTTGCTGGATCTGTTGTAAATACATGCATAACTACAAATACCATTATTGATATTCCTATTAGTACAGGTATAAGCAACATCAATCTTTTAATAATATACTTTAACATATAACAGTCTCCTTTCTTATTTAATAGTATGTAAAAAGGGCAATCTCAAGATGACCTCAAGATGCCCCTTTAAGTGTTCAATATGTGTTTAGAATCTTAACTACTCTTTATCAATCTTACTTATATTAACAACACCTGTTGGATGAAGCTTGAAACCTTTAATATTCTTAGCTGTTGCTGCCATATCTGTAGCATGTGATATAGGTAACCAAGGAGCTTCTTTAGTTAACTCTTCTTGTGCTTTCTTATATACCTCGTTTCTTTCCTCGCCATTTGGTAAAGTTCTCGCTTTAGCTAAAAGCTCGTCTACTTTTTCACTACCAAAGTTTGCTGAATTAAGCCCACCTTCTATCTCTTTTGAATCTAAAAGGGATAAGAAATTATCTGCATCTCCATTATCACCAATCCAACCATTAAATAGGATGTCTCCTTCACCTTGTCTTACTTTTTGCTTATACTCCTTCCAAGGATAAACATCTATTGTAGCTTTAACTCCAACTTTAGATAGGTAATTTTGAATAGCTTCAGCTAACTTTTGTCCAACTGGGTTATATGGTCTTGGATTAGAATAACATATTATTTTGATCTCTAAGTTTTCTTTTCCTAATTCTTTTAACATTTGTTTAGATTTTTCTACGTTATACTCGTAAGGCTTTATGTCATTATTATATCCTGGTATAAAATCTGGCATGTAACTATTAGCCATCTCTGAATATCCTTGATATAAGTATTTAACTAGCTCTTCACGGTTTATTGCATATGATATTGCCTGTCTTAAATTTGGATCATCAAATGGTTTTCTTTCACAATTAAACGCCATGTAATTAATATTCATACCATTTTGTTTTATAACATTTAACTTATTGTCTTCCATTTGTTTTACATCATTAGGGTCAACTCCGTCGATTATATCAACAGAACCAGCTATTAGCTCACTAGCTCTAACAGAGTTTTCTTTTGTTATTTTAAATATAACTTTATCTATCTTAGCTTTTTCTCCCCAATATTCATTGTTCTTCTCTAGTGTTATAGATTGCCCTTTGTCCCATTTTACAAACTTATAAGGTCCCGTACCTATTGGGTTTGATGCTAGGTTTTTTCCATTTGGACAAGCAATAGGTGCTGCTAAAGCCATTGCCATATTAGCCAAAAACGGTGTATACTTATCCTTTAAAATAAACTTAACTGTGTAATCATCAACCTTCTCAACTTTTTCTACGGCTCCATATGTAAATGATGCATATGGCATATCACTAGTTCTCTTTGGTGGTAATTGTCTCTCTACACTAAATAAAACTGCATCCGCATTAAAAGGTGTACCATCATGGAATTTGACATCTTTTCTCAAGTTAAACGTATATTCTTTCCCATCTTCGCTAACTTTCCAATCTGTTGCAAGGGCTGGCTCAACTTCTGTTGTACCTTCTTTATATCTTAGTAACCCTTCATAAATATTACATGTGACTTTTGCTGACTCTCCATCAGATACATACGCTGGATCCAAACCTACAGAATCTGCGCCTCTTGCATAAATAAGAGTTTTTGGCTTGTCATTGTCAGCTTTTTTATCATCTTTTTTTGGATTATCACCACATGCACTTAGTAGTACTGTACTTAGTACAAACATAGATAACATCAATGCTATAACTCTCTTCTTCATTTTATTCCTCCTTGTTTTTATTGTCTAAAACATAATATTATTATCGGTTTATTTGATTATAACTTTAAAGCAATAAAGTTAAATTGTTATATCACTTTTCCAAATAACTATATGTACTACCCCTTATAGCTAAACGAATTACCTTGTTTAGTAATACCAATATCAATATTATGTTATAGGTTTCCTAATATATTAACACATGCCCATTACTAAATGCAATTGATTTTTATTTTATCGTTAATAATTATTACGATAGCGTTTTCCCGCAATACTTTATTAAACACTATTGTCAATATAGCTAATTTAATATTATGAATATTCAGTAAAATGCTTTCCACAAAATTGGAAAGTTGTCCAAAAATATAGACAAATATCTAAAATTAATATAAATTATCCATAATACTAACCTTTTAGGTATGTATTCTATATGTTAATATAAAAATAACTGCACTATATATGTAAATTGTATAAAATTTTATAACTATAATTTTATTATTTATAGAGTTGGCACAGTTTTCGCATAACTAATAATAGAAATTTCATGAGTAACGAAGGAGGATAACATGATAAGCAAAAACAATAATTCGGTGTTATATTTTGATGGTTGTAATACCATAGATTTGGCAAATAAATATGGTACTCCACTGTATGTTTTTTCTGAAAATGTAATAATTTCAAGATGTAAAGAAATAAGGGAATCTTTCCTCAATAAATATAAAAATACAAAGGCAGTATATGCATGCAAAGCATTCCTATCATTAGCAATGTGTAAAATCATAGAGCGTGAAGGATTAGGTCTAGATGTAGTATCTGGTGGCGAGTTATACACTGCTATCAAGGCAAATTTTCCTGCTGATAAGATAGAGTTCAATGGCAACAACAAATCCCAATCAGAGCTAGAAATGGCTATCGACTATGGAGTAGGAAGAATAATAGTAGATAATTGTTATGAGCTTAATTTGCTAGAAACAATATGTAAATCAAAAAACAAATCCGCTAAGATATTGTTTAGAATAACTCCAGGAGTAAAAATAGATACTCACAAATATATTACAACTGGTAATAAAGACTCTAAATTTGGAATTCCATTAAATGAGAATATCATCTACCCTGCTATAGAAAAAGCTATTAATTCTAAATATATTGAATTTATGGGCTTTCACTTTCATATAGGGTCTCAACTTCATGATAATATATCTCATTTAGCTGCTCTTGATGCTAGTTTATCGTTAGTGAAATACACTAAAGAAAAACATAATTATACAGTTAATGAATTAAATCTTGGTGGTGGTTTTGGTATAAAATACACCAATGATGATGAGCCTAAATCTCTTTCATATTTTATTGACCCTATTATGAATAAGATAAATGATTTCTGTGGTAAAAATCACATTGATGATATGCATGTCATCATAGAGCCTGGCAGATGGATAGCTGGTGAAGCCGGAATAACTCTTTATACTGTAGGCTCTATAAAAACCATACCAAATATCAGAACTTATGTAGCTATAGATGGAGGTATGACTGATAATATAAGACCAGCATTATATCAAGCCAAATATGATGCAGTAATAGCAAATAAACTTGACAGCAAAACATACAAAACAGTTACTATCTGCGGTAAGTGCTGTGAATCTGGTGATATATTGATACACGATTTGAAAACTCCTGAAATTTCTCCAGGAGATATATTAGCAGTATTTAGTACTGGTGCATATGGATATTCTATGGCGAATAATTACAACTCAAATGTAATACCAGCAGTAGTATTGGTAAAGGATGGAAAAGATGAAGTCATTGTAAAAAGGCAATCTTATGATGATATGCTTCGTAATAATATAATCCCAGATAGATTGAATTTTTAATCTTCAATATTCATAAAATTTGATGATTAAGTTGTAAGTTTATAAATTACAAAATTTTAGGGGGACTGATTATGATCAATAAGCCAAAAGCTCTAAAAAAAGGAGATACTATAGCAATCATTGCTCCTTCATCGCCTGTAAAGAATCACCGATATATTAATTTATTGAATGATGTTTTAGAATGCTACGGATTAAACCCTATAATGTACCCTAGTTGTTACGCAAAGCATGGTTTTTTAGCAGGAAATGATTCACTTAGAGCAAAAGATATAAACGACGCTTTTGCTGATAAGTATGTAAACGGTATTTTGTGTATAAAGGGGGGCTATGGAACTCCCAGGTTATTACCGCTATTAGATTATGAAACTATTAGAAAAAATCCTAAAGTATTTATGGGATATAGTGATATCACTGGACTTCATATGGTTCTTAATCAAATATGCCGTATGGTCACATTTCATGGTCCAGTCGGTATGAGTGACTGTTTTGTTAAAAATAAAATGGACGAATATACAAAGAAAAGTATTATAAATAACATATTTAAAACTGATGTCATTGGCTCAGTTAAAAATCCTATCGGTGAAGAAATTATCACTATCAATGATGGGCAAACTTACGGCGAAATAATAGGTGGTAATCTATCCCTACTAGTTTCAACTCTAGGTTCTCCTTATGAGATTGATACTAGAGGTAAAATATTGTTTATTGAAGATGTAGGAGAAATGTATTATAGATTAGATAGAATGTTTAACTCGCTTGCTCTTGCAGGAAAATTCAAAGACTGCAATGGTATAATTCTTGGCACGTGGAATAAATGCGAAAAGGAATACGAAGATTTCTCATTATCATTAGAGACTATAATTGATGAAATAATAAAACCTTATAATAAACCTACGATTAATAATTTTAGAGCTGGTCATATTCACCCTCAAGCAACTATTGCCTTTGGAACAAAAGTAAGACTTAATGCTACTACTAAAGAAATTGAATTTTTAGAATCTGCCTGCATTTAACTACAAATAAAGGAGTTTGATAATGTCTAATTTATTTAGAGATACCATATTAGAAGTAAATATTGATAACTTAGAGTACAATATCAAAGAAATCAAGAAACTTATTGGCGAAGATGTAGCTATAGCTGCTGTTATCAAAGCAAATGGATATGGTCATGGAGGAGCTTTTTTAGCACCTATAATCATAAAGAGTGGCGCAGATATGATTGCTGTTGCTACCTTGACGGAAGCTCTTGAACTTAGGAAAAATAATTTCACTGATGATATACTTATAATGGGATATACTCCCGATAATGTTCTAGAACATACTGTGAAACACGATATAATTCAAACAATATTTTCGCTAAATCAGGCACTCCTATTAGATAAAGTTGCATATAATTATAATAAACAAGCTAAAATTCACATAAAGTATGATACTGGTTTTAATAGATTAGGTTTTAGAGATTGTACTTGTAGTATAGATGAGATTGAGCAAATCTATAACCTCAAACATATATCCCCTGAAGGTATATTTTCACATTTTGCATTAAAAAACAAATCTACCGACAGCATTCAATACAATAAGTTTGTAAACGCTATTAACGAGTTAAAAAAACGCGGTATCATCTTTAAATATAAACATATATGTGATAGTATAGCAGCAGTGGATTATCCAGAATATAGACTAAATATGATTAGACCTGGTGCAATAATTTATGGCTTGAAATCCTATGAAAATGATTCATTAATATTAAAACAAGTTATGACGTTTAAAACAAAGATTTCTCATATAAAATTAGTTTCAAAAGGCGAAGGTGTTAGTTACGGTTATAGATGGATTGCAAAAAAAGATAGTATAATCGGCACTCTACCTTTTGGATATGCTGATGGTTACCCTAGGAATATGAAAGATAAAGGTTATGTAACTATTCACAATCAAAAAGCTCCTATAATCGGTGTAATATGTATGGATCAATGTATGGTTGATTTAACACATGTCCCTAATGTTAAAATAGGCGATGAAGTAATAATATACGGAGACGGTAAAAATAATACCATGAGTATACAAGAAGCTAGTGAATTAGCAGAAACAAATAAGAATGAAATTGTGGCAAGAATAACTCGTAGAACGCCAAGAGTTTATATAAAAAGCAATAATATTATTAAAATTGTTGATTATTTACTTGATTAATTTTCAAATATTTAAAGGAGTAGAGTACATTATGGATTTAAAAAAAGCTGTTAACAGTATATATAACGAATTAGTTGATATTAGAAGAGATTTTCACATGCATCCAGAACTAAGCACAAAAGAATTCAGGACTAGAGATAAAATATGTGAATATTTAACCAAATGGGGTATTGAACATGAAGTAATAGCTACTACAGGTGTAGTTGGTATAATTAGAGGAAAAGAAAGTGGAAACACAGTAGCTTTAAGAGCAGATATCGACGCACTTCCGATTAAAGAAGAAAACAACGTACCATATAAGTCTAAATATGAAGGTATTATGCATGCTTGTGGCCATGATGCCCACGCTACTATACTTCTAGGAGTAGCTAAGTTACTTAAACAAATGGAAGATTCTATAAAAGGAAATGTAAAGCTGTTCTTTCAACCTGCTGAAGAATCAACTGGTGGTGCTTTACCAATGATAAATGAAGGCTGTATGGATAATCCAAAAGTAGATTATGTACTAGGACTCCATGTGATGCCTAATTTGGATGCTGGTAAAGTAGAATTAAAATATGGTAAGTTAAATGCTTCTACTGACAGTGTAAATATAACCATAAAAGGTAAAAGTGGTCATGGTGCTTACCCTGAGCAAGGAATTGATGCTATAATGATAGCTGGCCATGTTCTTGTAGGTCTACAATCTATCGTAAGTAGAAACATATCTCCTTTAAATTCAGTTGCACTTTCTATTGGAACAATACAGGGTGGTACTAGGGGTAATGTAATATCTGATGAAGTAACTATGATCGGAACACTTCGTACATTAGATTCAGAAACTAGACAATATACTAAAGACAGAATAAAAGGTATTGTAGAAAATATCTCTGCATCTTTTGGTGGTAGTGGAGAAGCTCAAATACTCGATGGCTATGAGCCTTTAGTAAATGATTCTGATGTTGTAAATATTATTAAAAATACTTCGGAAAGTTTACTTGGTAGAGAAAATATTGTATTTAAAGAAACGCCTAGTTTAGGCGGTGAAGATTTTTCTTATTTCTCTAATAGAACAAAAGGTGGTTTTTTTCATCTTGGCTGTGGTAATTCTAAAAAACATATTAACAACTCTCTACACAATTCTAGTTTTGATATAGACGAGGAATGTCTAAA
This sequence comes from Abyssisolibacter sp. ZYX002, assembly GCF_056892235.1. Taxonomy (NCBI): domain Bacteria; kingdom Bacillati; phylum Bacillota; class Clostridia; order Eubacteriales; family Clostridiaceae; genus Abyssisolibacter; species Abyssisolibacter sp. ZYX002. The sequence continues at coordinate 41,859 of NZ_JARMXH010000003.1, read as the reverse complement.
AGTTGGTGTAAGGCTGCAAATAGCTAATACTCTTGCTCTATTGGACTTGTAATCTATATCTCTTGATATTACAATTATAAGGAGTGGTATAATGAATATCGAATTTTACAAACTACAAGGACTTGGTAATGACTTTATCATTGTAGATAATAGAAAATACAATCTATCAGACAAAGAACTGTCTACTCTAGCATCAAGAGTTTGCAAAAGAAAACTTTCTGTTGGAGCTGATGGTTTAATGGCTGTGAATAATCCTGTTACTGAAGGTACTGATTTTCTAATGAAATTTTACAATACTGATGGGAGTATTGCAGAAATGTGTGGAAACGGCGCCAGATGTATAGCTAGGTATTCTTTTGAAGAAAATATCGTAAATAAACAAATGTCTTTTGAAACCACCGCTGGAGTAGTTAATGCTGAGATATTAGATAATAGACAGGTTAAAATACAGTTAAACAATCCAAGTGTTTTAGAACTCGACAAAACAGTCTATATTGAAGGAAAAAAATACGAATGTTCTTATATTGAACTTGGTAATCCTGGAGTACCTCACTGCGTTATTAAGTACGATAACTTAGCTAATACTGACAATGATAGTATATTTGAGCTTGGTAGATCTCTTCGATATAATAAAGCTTTTCCAAAAGGGGCAAACATCAATTTTTATGATATAATAGACGAAAATACTGCTATTGTCAAAACATACGAAAGAGGTGTAGAAGACTTTACACTAGCTTGTGGAACAGGCTCTACCTCTGTAGCTATAGCACTTATTCTCAAAGGCATACTAAGAAAAGATACTGTCAATATACTTGTGGAAATAGGAGCTTTAAAAATTAGTTTGTTAAAAGATAATAATGCTATAACAAAAGTATTTCTAACAGGAGATACTAATATAGTATGTAAAGGAATCATAACTGACGAAGATTTAAAATAAACTAAGGAGGGTAACTGTATGAAAGTATATGTAAGTACTGATATTGAAGGGGTAACTGGCTGTAATAATTGGAACGAAACAACTCTTGGTCATAGTGAGTATGCTTTGTTTCAAGAACAAATGACAAATGAAGTCAAAGCAGCATGTGAAGGTATCAATGAAGCTTTTGACAGTAATGTTGAAATAGTAGTCAAAGATTCACACGACTCTGGAAGAAATATAATAATGAAGAACTTACCTGAAAACGTAAAATTGATTAGAGGCTGGACTTCTGACCCCAATATAATGATAGGCGGTATTGACGAATCATTTGATGCTTTAGTTTATATAGGCTACCATTCAGGTGCAGGAGAAAATGGTAATCCTTTGTCTCATTCTATGAATCTGAAAACTAATTACATCACGGTTAATGGTTTGCAAGCTACAGAATATTTATTACATACTTATGCTGCCAGTGAGATGGGAATACCTGTTGTCTTTTTAAGCGGAGATGCAATGCTTTGTGAAAGTGCTAAGATAATAAATCCTTCTATTGAAACTGTTGCTGTAAAAGAAGGGCTTGGAGATAGTACTATAAGCTTAAATCCTAACTATGCTTGTTCATTAATTAAAGAGAAAATAAAAATTGGTCTATCAAAAATTGATGAATGTATAGTTAATCTTCCAGATAGCTTTGAGGTTGAAATCAATTATCAAAGACATCAAGATGCTAGAAAAGCAAGCTTTTATCCAGGTGTAACTTTAATAAACAATACTACTGTAAAATTTGTGGCTGAAACAGCTAGAGATATGATGGTAACTATTTTCTTTATATTATAAAGATGAGGGAGATATAATTTCTCCCTTTTTAGCGTTCTAAAACAAGTGTCTATAGTCACTTTCCATAAAAGCGGATATTCATTTAGTTAGTTTTTGATACCGTAGTAATCACTTAGATATTTTGCTAAATATCATCCTATACAGCTTTAATGATATACATAACTACTGTATATATTCCTACTGTTGATACTATGCTGAAAAATATTCCTAACAAATAATACTCTTCAAAATATCAATCTTTAAAAATATGTTGCAGTCTACAGTGCAACTTTGTTTAGTGTTGCAGTTACAAATGCAACTTTTAAATCCACCGAAAGCCTTCTTGACAAATCTAAACATATTAGTAATACTAAATATAACAAAAAAACTATAGGAGGTATGTTCTTATGAAGGTATTTATAAGTGCGGATATAGAAGGTGTTGCTGGCTGTACTCACTGGGATGAAGTTCGTATGGGAAACATAGACTATCCGATGCTTAGACAGCAGATGACTAACGAAATCAAAGCTGCATGTGAAGGTATCAATGAAGCCTTTGGTGATGATACTGAAATATTGGTAAAGGACTCTCATGCTACTGGAAGAAATGTAATAATAGCAGATTTGCCCCAAAATGTTAGATTAGTTAGAGGGTGGACATCTGATCCAAATTCTATGATAGGTGGTATAGATGATACATACGATGCTGTTGCTTTTATAGGTTATCACTCTGGTGCTAGTAGAAATGGAAATCCTCTATCTCACACCATGAATACTCAGATAAACTATATAAAAATTAATGGTACTATAGCAACGGAATACACGCTACATGCATATGCTGCTGCTGAAATGGGAATCCCTGTTGTTTTCTTAAGTGGAGACAAGATGCTCTGCGAAGATGCAAAACTTATCAATCCCACTTTGGAAACTGTAGCAGTTTTAGAAGGCCTTGGAGATAGCACAATTAGCTTAAACCCTAGCTATGCTTGCTCTCTAATAAAGGAAAAAATAAAGGTAGGTCTATCAAAGATGGAGAAATGCACTATAAAACTTCCTGAAAAATTTGAACTAGAAATCAACTACAAAAAACATCAACTTGCTAGGCGAGCAAGTTTTTATCCAGGTGTTGAGTTAGTAAACGATACTACTGTTAAATACACTGCCAAAACCGCTAGAGACATGATGGTAACAAACTTTTTTATACTATATTAGGTATAAAAGCGACTGCTTTAGAGTCGCTTTTTTGCTATCTTAATTAACTAAAATATGTTTTTCACCGAACTGTTTTTCAACTTTTCAAGCCTGACCCCAAAACCCCACGATCTGAAGTTACTGCTTGCAGTCGCTTTTTTTCTATCTTAATTAACTGAAATATGATTTCACTAAACTGTTCTTCAACTTTTAAATCATAACCCCAATCCGTCTTTAACATAAACGAACCTTCAAACTCATGGAGGTTATAGTTAAGATTAGTTTTAGACTAATCAATATGTTTGCTTGTATGTGATTTCTCATTTTTTAACCTTAAATCATGTATTTCAATTCTTTTAACACTTCCAGTTTTAAACTTTTGTACTCTAGCTATACTATAGCTTATGCAATAATCTAACTTTGTTTTTCAATATCAGCACTTGTTTTTAATGTATTTACAGGAGAAAAACCTAAAATAAGAGCAACTAAAACTTTTTAGTTGCTCTTATTTTAGGTTAAAGCAGTCTATATTACTAAAGTTTAAAAAATTACAAAACAAGTCAAAATATACCCGTTTACAAAAACAGCTCCAAATTCATTTGTATCTAGTACAAGTATGTTTAAAAGGGGTCGCATGAGATGAAGTTAAGTAAAGCAATACTAGACGCGCAAAAAGAAGATAAGCAAGCATTAAAAGAGTTATACGTTGATTTTTATAAATCTATAGTATACTACAGTAAAAAAAATGAAGATATGCAAAGTGATTTAACTATATCATTCTTAGATTTCATATTAAATTTAAATCCAAGCAAAATAAAGAATCGCAATAATAGTCAGATAGCTAAATATATTAATGCTTTTTTAAAAAGTAAATCACTTGGATTATTAAGAAAAAACAATCAAATAAAAACAAAAGAATGTCTTAAAATTAACCAAGAATTATTGAAAAATAGCGCAACGGTAGACTTTGCTAGTAATCTGTTTATTTGTGAGTTACTAAAAGAACTACCAGTACAGCAAAGAAGAATTGTTGTAAGGAAATACATTTATGATTTGTCAGATATAGAAATAGCTAAACAATTAAAAATATCAAGGCAAGCAGTAAATCATTTAAAAAACAGAGCATTGAAAAATCTTAGAAAATACATATCATCCGACGGAGGTGAAAAAGATGGAATCGAATCTAATAGAAATTGCCTCCAAACATGGTATTTGGGCAGTATTGACAGTAATATTAGTGTTTTACATTTTAAAAAATCAAGAAAAACGAGATATTAAGCAAGAAGAAAGAGAAATAAAATATCAAGATATTATAACAAGTCTTACTGAAAAGCTTAATTTAGTTTTAGATATTAAAGAAGATGTAATAGAAATAAAAAAATATGTATTTAAAGCCGATAAAAAGTAACTCGTTAAAATAATTTTTTGAGGGGGTTTACATTTCGATTAGTTTTTTTGTTTGTATATAGTGAGAAGTTAAATTTAACCGGTTAAACTTTCTTAGAAAAAATAAATAGGAGGTTTTAATTTGAAAAAAATATTAATAACAGGTTTCGATCCTTTTGGAGGAGATTCTGTAAACGCTTCTATAGAAGCTGTTAAAAAATTACCTGATACGATAATGGGCTATAGTATCGTAAAACTTGAAGTTCCAACAGTCTTTAGAAAATCTATAGATACTTTAAAGAAAGCAATAGTAAAAGAATCGCCTGATATAGTAATTTGCACTGGTCAAGCAGGTGGTAGTTCTTCTATATCTATTGAAAAAATTGCACATAACTTAGATTATGCTACAATTCCAGATAATGAAGGAAATCAACCTATTAACAAACCTATTTACGATGATGGTAAATATGCCTATTATTCTAACTTGCCTATTAATGCAATTCTTAAGAAATTGACTGATAATAATATATCAGCAGTTATTTCAAATTATGCAGGTACTTTTGTTTGTAACCACTTAATGTATGGTTTGCTTCATATGATTGAAAATGAATTTAGCAATATCAGAGGAGGTTTTATACACGTACCATATTTACCTGAGCAAGCTGGATACCACTTACCTTCTATGCCTCTTGAGACTATAGCTACTGCTCTAAGGTTAACAATAGAAGCTTCGATAGAAAATAAATAAAGTTATAGCTTTGGTTACTGATAGAACTCATTAAAAACGATAAAGGAAGATGTCTTAAGTGATATCTCCCTTTATCACTTTTATTACTTTGTCTATTTCTTTTTGCACAATTTATATATCCAAACTATATTATCTCTTTTAGTTTGTTTATGTATATTTGATGAAAAGAAAAAAGATGGGATCATAACTAATAGAAATTATCTCCACACAGTCTTGACAGTAATCTTAATGTTTTACATTCTAAAATTCAAAAAGAATAAGATATTAAGATATCAAGCAAGAGATATAGAAATAAAATATAAGGATATTATAGTCTTACTTTCTCCAACTTTATAATCCAGTCCCTAAGGCATTTTGTGTTAATTAAAAGAAACTCTTTTGTACATTACATATATCATAAATATTACTAAAAACTTTAATCAAATCATCTCTATTTACCTTTTTATACTTCCATCCCATTTTATCATCACTAAACCCATTATCATCTAAATACATCATTATCTCTTTTAAAAATTTATCATTCTTCCCTATTATCACTTCATATTTTTCATCTTCATATTTTCTCAAAACAATCTGTATGTTTTTTAACTCATTAAAATAAGTAGTCAATATAAAATAACCTGTACTTGTCAAAGTTAATGTTTCATAGTCACAATATCTTATAATAGTATCTTTTATACATGTTTGTATGAACTCTTTTGTATCAATATTAATATCATTTTTCTTCATAATATTTTTATATTGCTTTACTAGTATAGTCTTACCATTCCAATCTACAGGTTTCTCACAAAATTCTAGTAGTTCTTTAAAAAATTTTCTATGACCATCTACGAGTTCACTTTTTAAATAGAATCTTGAATGTAAAAAGCATGTCCTGTTATCACTTGTTAGATGTTTTTTCCCGTATTGATTTATCCAATCTAGATAATTACACTGATTTTGCTTATATACTTTTAATGAATTAATGATTAATCTTATACTATCTAAAAAAGATATTTTACTCTTAGTTTTTTTCATTAGTCTCTTTTGTGAAACATTTTTACTCCATCCTTCTTCAGCAAACGTAGAAAGTATCTTTTCATCATTTAAGCTGTCTGTATAGAAAAACTGAAATTTAGTTTTGTCATTAGCAATACTCATATTAAATGGCATTTCATATTTTATATAATTACCATAGTCAAAAAAATTTCTGAATCTCTGCTCTCCGTTATATGTTAACTCAAATACATCTCTATTATATTCCAGTTCTATCAAAAACGGAGCATATAGACATCCTATTATTTCATTTTCCACCCATTTCCTTGTCATATTTATTTCTCTACCATACTTATATAGCTGCTGTCTAGTTATTGATTTATTCTTGTATTTTAAAAAATGATTATGTATTTTTTTATAAAATTTGAATCTATATTCATTTGGCTTCATATAATTATTCAGTCCAAGTTCATACATAATAATCCCCCCGATTAATACTATATTTTTGATTCACATTATATTCTATACAAAACTCTTCTATAAGAATATTGTAAACTATATCTGTTATAAATCAAAGAAAAAAGCTGTATCAAGAATTTTATCTTGATACAGCTTAGCAGGATGTATATTGAGTAACTATTTATTTATTGCGTTAACTGCGTCTCTTAGCCTTTCTAAGCCTTCTTTAAGCATAGCTCTTGGGCAAGCGATGTTTATTCGCATAAAGCCTTCTCCCACTTCACCAAACCAGTGTCCACTATCAAGGGCGATTTTAGCATCTTCAAAGAACAGCTTGTCTATATCTTTTGTATCTAACCCTAACCCTTTGCAATCCATCCACATTAAATATGTTGCTTGCATTTTGTATGGAGTTATCCCTTTAATGTTTTCTGTTATAAAGTCGTATACAAAATTCATATTTCCTTCCAAGTACTTAACTAACTCATCTACATACTCTGCTCCATTTTCGTAAACAGCTTGTGTGATTTCTCTACTAAATGAATTTGATCTGTTAAGATCTAACAACCCTAACTCACTTCTGTATGCATTCATTTTTTCTTCGTCTTTGATTATACAGAAAGCAGTGTGAAGTCCAGCTATATTAAATGTCTTGCTAGGTGCTGTACATATGATAATATTTTTGTTCCATTTTTCGTCAACGTTTATCATAGGTGTATGCTCGTATCCACTATACACTAAATCATAGTGAATCTCATCTGATACTAACAATACATCATTTTTAAAACATATTTCTCCAACTTTTCTCAATTCATCTTTAGTCCAAACTCTTCCTACTGGATTGTGTGGGCTGCAAAGAATCATCATTTTGCACTCTGGATTACTTGCCTTTTTCTCTAAGTCTTCAAAATCCATTACGTATTTTCCATCTTCAAATACTAAAGTATTGTCACTAACTACTCTTTTATTGCCTTCTATAACAGCTTTAAAAGGATAGTATACAGGTGTTTGTATTATGATTTTGTCACCTTCATTTGTGAATTTTCTAATCATCATGTTGAGTAAGAAAACTACACCAGGACCATACTCTAATTCTTCTCTTTTAACAGTTATATTGTGTCTTGTATCTAGCCAGTTAATTATAGCACCATAGTACTCTGGCATTCTCTTAGTGTATCCAAACACACCATGGTTTGCTCTCTTTACAAGGCAATCAATCATGAAATCAGGGCATTTGAAATCCATGTCTGCTACCCAAAAAGGAAGTAAATCATTACTGCCAAATTTAAGGCCCATTTCTTCATATTTTACTGAACTAGTATTTTTTCTATCTATTGCTAAATCAAAATTATACATGTTTACCTCCAAATCTTTCGTTAAGCACTGTTTAGCGCTAATTTATTTAAATGCTTTTTGCATCCAATTCTTACCTTCAACTCTTCTTGTAACCATCATTGAAGCAACAGCATCACCTGTAGCATTGATCATAGTTGCTATAGCATCTGTTAGAAGTCCTATTGTTACAATAATTGGAATAACTTCTGTGTTAAATCCATAGAACCCTACTATGATAAGTGATCCCATCATTCCTCCACCAGGTATACCACTCATTACAACACCACTCATTACTGATATTGCTATCGCTGTAGCCCAAACACTAAGTCCTGTAAAGTTCATATCAAATATTCCAAATAAGAACGATATCTTCATCAATGTTGTGAGCGCTGTACCATCCATGTGCATAGTTGCTCCTAATGGTAAAACTATACTACTGATATCTTCAGGTACTCCCATCCTCTTAGTTCCACTTAAGTTTGTTGGAAGTGTTGCTACTGAACTTTGTGTTGCTAATGAAGTTATAACTGCTGGTAAAATATTTTTATAGAATACCTTGATACCTTTTAGTCCCCCAGCATAGTATGCATAAAGAGTGAAACATACTAAGAAATAGAATATACATATAGGGAAGAACATTCCAACTGCTTTAGCATAAGTTTTTGCTAAATTCGAGCCATAAGTTCCAATTAATGATGCAAAGTATGCACCCAATCCTATTGGAGCATAAAGCATGATTATATTTATCATCTTCATAAATGCTTCTGCACATATATCCAACACATCTACTACTGGGTTGTGTTCAAGATTCCTGCTACTTGTTATTAAACTCACGCAGTAACCAAATACTATTGAGAAAATTATCAATGGAAGCATTGCTCCTTTAGATAAAATATCTTTAAAATCACCAACGGTTAAAGCTTTTACAACCTGATCCATCAAATTCATTTGCTCTGGTTCTTCATAACTTCCAAGTGATATATTAACACCTTCAGCTGGTGGGAAAATAGTCACTACTCCAATTATAAATACTGACGCTATAAGTCCTGTAACAATAAATACTAATAGTGTGTTACCTAGTATTTTTCCAAGTCTTTTTGTGTTTGACATTTTAGCTATTGAGCTAGATAAACTAAAAAATACAAGTGGTACAACTGCTGTAAACATTAAGTTTAGAAAGATTTGACCAAAAGGCTTAAGTACAGTCGCTTTCTCTCCATAAATTAGACCAATAATACAGCCGGCTATAATACCCATTAGCAATAATATCAATGATCTGTACGATTGAAACACTGTTTTTTTAGTAATTTTTGTTTGTGACATAAATAACCTCCTAATTTTAGTCCTATTTAATCATGTTTCATATCATTATATTTACAAACTTAACCATTGTAAAGCATTAAATTTGAAAAGTAATAATCAAGCCCACATGATTGCCTAGGTAAGTATGAGTAAAATAATTTCACGAAGCGATATCAGCTTTCGTTCTTTTATATTGCAAAAGAAGTGCCAAATTAAATAGATTTATATTATTTTTTTATTAAACAATTCAAATTTAAACATTTTTCTCGCTTATAAAAAAATATCTATGAAAAAGTTTTCCTAAACAATTTAAAATAAAATGGGCTAACGGAATTTTTATCCCCCGTTAACCCATTTTATTTTTCATTATATCTATACCTTTACTAGTAATAGTACTTCCACCTCTACCAACTTCAATATTTATATATCCTAATTCTTTCAATTTATTAAGTATTCCTCTAACATCATACTCTGTTATATGCATATTTTCTTCAAAAGCTCTCTGTGATATACTTCTTCTTCCTAATTTTTTGCGACTAAGGAATGACTCGTAAAATAGATTTAGAACAAAACTTTGTTTTTCATTCAAATCTTCTATAGTTTCCACTTGCTTTGATTGTTTACTTTTTTTATATATTTCCTCCATGTGATGTGGCAAATGATTCATCTCTATAACTTCTGTACCTATATTATCAAAATACTCAATACAGTTTATAAGCTCTCTGATATTTCCATCCCATTTATATCCCTTTAAAAATCTCATGACAGAATCAGAGATTTTAAAATCGTATCCTTCCTTGCTTTTAATATGTTCTATCAATACCTCCAAATCTTCTACCCTATCTCTTAGTGGAGGTAGATTGATAGGAAGTACATTAAGCCTATAATACAAATCCTTTCTGAACTGTCCCTTTTCAACTTGCTCATAGAGATTTTTATTTGTAGCCGCAACTATACGAACATCTATCTTGATAATCTTATTGCCTCCTACACGCATAACCTCTTTTTCTTGTATAACTCTAAGCAATCTAGCCTGAAGTTCCATAGGCATTTCCCCTATTTCGTCTAAAAACAGTGTTCCATTATTAGCAAATTCAAATATACCTATCTTACCACCCTTTAGAGCTCCTGTAAACGCTCCACTTTCATATCCGAATAGCTCGCTTTCTAGCAAATTAGGTGATATTGCAGCACAGTTAATAGCAACAAAATGTTTATCTCTTATTGGAGATGCATTGTGTATTGCTTGAGCTACTATTTCTTTTCCTGTTCCACTTTCTCCTGTAATCAAAACAGCTGATTTTGAGTTACCCATTCTAACTATCAGACTCTTTACTTCTTCTATTTCTTTGCTTCTACCTACGATATTATTAACATTATATTTAGCTATATGACCCTTGTTAGCTAGTTGTAGTCTTAACATATTCTGCTTATTTTCTTGTGATTGAAAACTTTCTATTATAGCATAAGCACCATCTGTTATGTCGTAAACATCTGACCCACTCACTACTCCAATTGGATATATTGATACTGTTACGTATTTTCCTTTAACCTCAATTAGTTTATCCTTTACGGTTTTTTTCGTTTTGAAAAATTTATCAAACTCTATCTGTGGCAGAACCTCTCTTGCATTATGTCCAATAGATGATTTGCTTTCGCCTAGTATCTTTTTTGCTATGCCATTGCAACTTACTATATTGCAATCACTATCCACACCGATTACTCCTTTTTTCATAATGGAGAGCAATGTATTAAATTGGTTTTTTATAGTGTTAGATCTACTTATCAAAAACTCCACACCTTTGTTGTATGCAACCAATGATTCAAAGTATTTAAGAGCTCTTTTTTCTGAAAGTACTTCTTCTAAATTCAAGCTGGCAGCAATCTCAACAATAGTATTTTTATCTATCAATCTATGTCCTAAATCAATAACTTTTTTGATATCTCTGGGAACATATCTCATTTCTCCAGTAGTTATTGCTGTATCTAGGTTAGGTATTTCATTAATATTAGGATACATAGGAATTAATTCATAGTTATCAAAACCTAACTGATATAGTAAAGCCATAGTTTCTATACACATCTCTAAGCTTAAATTTACAAGCATTGCTGTTTTATCAATCTTAAAATTCCTCAACAAATCAAAACTTCTTTTAGAGAGCGTGAGTTTGGATATTATAATCTCAACTTCATTGTCTATATATTTTTTTAAAACCTCGTATTGTGAAAAAGTACTTATCAATATTGCATCTAGATTTGTTATATTTTTCACGTCATTTGACTCAAATGCATAAGTGATAACCTCTATCTTATCACCAAAGACATTTAGTAGCTGTTTTTCGTATTCATGTCCAACATCTTTACTAGATGTAACTATCCCTAGTCTTCTTTTCATATCGTCCTCCATCATCTAATATAAAAGTACTTATTTACAATACAATCATTAACAATTCCTTTAAACTATCTTATTTTTTGTATAACTAAAATTTTTACTCATTTTAGTTTCATCCTCTTATTATGATATATAGAACAATTACTAATAATAATGTAAGAACAACAATACCTACTATGGCGGATCTTTTATAAAATCGGATTAAATCTTCACTAGCTTTTGGTTCTTCTTTATACATCCACCTTCTACCCATTACAAAACTTTTCTCTGGATATAGGTACTGATAAATCATAAATCCATAAAAAACAGTTGCAACTGCTAAAGTCATAAAACACTCTAGTATTTTTTCAATCATTATCTATCCCCCCAAAATAATTTATAAATAAAATAAAACTACAGATTCATTACGAAGTCACGTAAGATTATTAATTTTCAAAATAATTACAATTAAGTTATCCACATTTTCTTGTTACTGTTTATTCTATCTTAGACAATGCATTTCTTTTTCACACTCATCCCATTTCAATGTATACGATTTACCCTTAGAACAAAATATAGAAGATGATATATACTCACTATCCGCCGTTTTATCATATCCAATCTTGGCTATTACTTCATCTTGATTATGACAAGCTTCATAACCCGCCAATTTAAAACTTAGCTTACCTTTCCCTTTAGTAAACGTTGTTAATTCCATACTGTAGTTCATAAAAGTTGCAACTGGTCCTTTACCTGTTATAATCACATTATCGCCTAAATTTTCTGGTTCATTAAAACTCCCATGATATTTCTGTATATCTGATATTACTCTTCCAATATGTTCGTTTTTTACTTGTATTTTAAAATCATAATAAGGCTCTAATAGTATATTTTCTGCCTTCTCTAACCCTTGTCTCAAAGCTCTATATGTTGCCTGTCTAAAATCTCCACCACTAGTATGAAGCTTACTTGCTCTACCTGTTAAAAGTGTTATCTTTAAGTCAGTTAACTCACTACCAGTTAATAACCCATTGTGATCTTTTTCAAAAATATGTTTTTCTACTAACTTTTGATTTCCTATTGGAAGCATATCTACATGACATTGATTCTCAAATATTATTCCCTCTCCGCTTTCGTTTGGCTCTATCTTTAGATGAACCTCCGCATAATGACGGAGTGGTTCAAAATGACCATAGCCGATGGTTTTTGTTTTGATAGTTTCTTTATATATAATCTCAGGTTTTGCAAATTCAACATCAAGTGAAAATCTATCTTTTATTATATCAGCTAAGACCTCTAATTGTATCACACCCATTACATGAACATGTATTTCCTCTAACTTTTCCTGCCATGATACTTTTAATGATGGTTCTTCTAAATCAAGAATCATAAAATATTTGAGAGCCTCCTTTGGCCTTGTATCGGATTTGAATATTACTTTTGCTTTTAATGCAGTCATGCTTTCATAGTTATCTTTAGTTCCTAATAGCTCACCCAAGCCATCCCCCACATTTGCCTTTGTAAGTCCTAATACACACGCCATATCACCTGCATTTAAATCATTTACTTTTTCATACTTATCCGCATTGTACTCTCTTAACTGTGTAACTTTTTCTTTAATTTCTTCTTCACCAGCTATATAGTTTACTTCATCTCTCACTTTTAATTTGCCTGTAGTTATTTTTATATGTGTAAGTCTAGCGCCATCTTTATCATGCCTGATTTTATAAACCCTGCCACCAAAGCCACTTTCTATGTCATTTTTGACATGTGTCAAAAGGTCTACATTATCAAAAAAATCCACTACACCATCATCTAGGAGCGCAGAACCACTCATACATATACTAATATTATTTTCTTTTATCATATGTTTTAAAGCTTCTATCCAGTATTTATAGCTTCTCTCACCATCCAAGTATTTTTCAAGTAATTTTTCATCTCTTTCTGCCATGAATTCAATCAGTTCTTCACTTAACATATTTTCATGTTTTAGATTTTTTTCTATATAATATACATCTTCAAAGAGATTGTCCTTTATTTCCTCCATTACTTCTTCTACCCTAGCACCTATTCTATCTATTTTATTTATAAAAAAGAAAGTAGGTATGTTATTTTTTCTTAAAAATTCGTAAATAGTTTCAGTATGACCCTGCAAGCCTTCAACTGCACTTAGAATAACTATTGCATAATCCATCATCTTTATTGCTCTATTCATCTCAGGAGAAAAGTCTACATGCCCAGGTGTATCTATCAAATAATATTTGCATCCTGAGTAATTTATAACTGCTTGATCTGAGAACACGGTTATTCCTCTGTTTTTTTCTATATAATGTGTATCCATAAATGAATTTTTATGATCTACTCTACCTCTGCTTTTAATCTTATCTGTATGATATAATAGCTGTTCACAAAATGTAGTCTTCCCTGCATCTACATGAGCAAGAACTCCTATAGTCTTTATCATTTGTTCACCTCAACGATAATTACATCATTTGTTTTTGTTATTACCTGAAACACTGTTTTTAGTTCTTCTTCTCTGGATATAATAATTTTTAAATCCTCTATATCGGAAATCTTTTTATTCATACTTTTCCACTTCTGTTTGAACTCTTTCATTAAATCGTTAGTATTTACATATTTATTGTTTATGTTGATGTTAAAAACAGGTGTTATTTTATTTGTGCTAACCTTACTACTAATTATATTTTCATCTGAAACAATCTCTTTTTGTGAAAGTTTAGTAGCAAATAATGCTTCTTTTGCTAACTGATCAACCTCTTCATTATATTTATCTCCCGAATGTGCCTTTACTTTAACAAAAACAACCTCTAGTTCTTTGGAAATACGATTAAAATACTCCTGATAATCTTTAGTTCCTTGTTTATTAGCTGACCAAGACATGTTAGCCCATTTTTCAATACCTTCATAGTCATAATATAGGTATAGTCGCTTTACCTTTTGCTCTAGTGCGTATTCTATGGCTTTTTTAGCTCCTTCTAGTTCCCCTGCTACATTTCTCATTTCTACAAGGTCTATATCATTTGCTTTATCCGAAAAATCTTGTCTTTTATTTTTGTAGAATGTTATAGCTCCATAACTGTACCATTTCTCTTTTTTATCATAACTACCATCTACATATGCTATCATTTCGTCGTCATCTAATTGCTCTATTGTTTTTACTTGCTTCTCATCAATAGCTTTATTCATAAACTGTAGAGCATTCTCCATATTATCGAAACTTTTATATTCTGCGCCCGAAAACCCCATTATTGATCTTTGACACTCACTCCATGTATTAAATATACCTGTTTTTCTTCCTTTTCTAACCGCGTATACTTTACTTTTACTCATAACTAACTCCTTAATTTTATTTTCCATTTCATCAATTCACTTATATTATAGCACATAATATCTTCATACATTATTAACAGTTAATATAAAAGCAAGAATACTTAGCAAACTATCGTCCACTAAGTATCCTTTATCTAAATATCTTATTATTTGTTTTTCCTATCAGCCAAACGTTATTCAGCCTTGATTTTTTGGTTATTTTTCTCCCATTTCCAAGGATTCTTTTTTATTATTTTATCTGCAAACGGTACAAATATTGATATGATAGCAGACACTGCTAATAGTTGCTGATACCATAAAAGAGGAATTACATCAATAGATGATAGTGAATCTTTCGCAAAACTAGTCAATATAAGCATCTGTGCACCATACGGAATCAAGCCCTGTACTATACATGAGAAAGTATCAAGCAAAGATGCACTTCTTCTAGGATCTACTTTATATTTTTCACAGATTTCTTTTGCAATAGGACCATTAATGATTATAGCAACTGTATTGTTTGCTACTGCTGCATCTGTTAAAGAAACTAATGTAGCTATCCCTAATTCTGCTGATTTTTTGCCTTTAATTATTTTTTGTATCTTATCAAGTAAAAACTGTATTCCTCCACACTTTGTTACCATAGCCGCTAGACCTCCTGTCAGCAGTGATAACAACAATATGTCAGTCATGTTTGTGAACCCTGTAAATATCTCATTTGCTAAACCAATAATATTCAGATCATTATAATATAACCCTATAACACCTGATAAAAAAATACCTCCTGTTAACACTACAAAAACATTTAAGCCTGACAATGCCAAAATCAAAACGAATAAATAAGGTATTACTTTGATAATATTAAAATCGTAGGATTGCATAGCAGGAACAGTTTCTGGATGTCCAAATATTAATAATAATATAATCGTACCTATAGCTGCTGGCAACGCAATAAATATATTAACTTTAAACTTATCTCTCATTTCACAGCCTTGAGTTCTAGTTGCAGCAATCGTAGTATCTGATATTACTGATAGATTATCACCAAACATTGCACCACCACAAACCGCTGCCAAAGTCAATGCTAATGATAGACCTGCTTTGTCTGATACTCCTACAGCTATAGGACCAAGTGCAGCGATAGCTCCTACAGATGTACCTGTTGCTATAGATATAAATCCTGCTATTACGAAGAGTCCCGCCATTACATATTGTGGCGGTATATATGTAAGTCCCAAATTAACTGTGGAATCAACTCCCCCCATAGCTTTGGACACAGCAGCAAAAGCTCCAGCAAGAAGATAGATTATACACATTATTATAATATCGTTGTTTCCACAGCCCTTTACAAAAGTTTCAAATTTTTCATTAATAGTTCCTTTAAGTATGATAAATGCAACTATAATCCCACAAAAAATCGCCACTGGTGCAGGGAACTGGTAAAAAGCTTTCGCTACGCCCTTCATCTGAAAATATATGCCACTCCCTAAATAAACTCCAACAAATACCAATAAAGGTATTAGAGCAAATCCATTAGAGGTCTTTTTATTTAATTGTTTATTCACTACAATTTCCTCCTTTGTTTTAGTAATGCGTTAAATTTATAAAGTTAAAATAGTATGAATACGTTTTCAAATATGTAAAAAATTTATATAGCCAAAAGGTGCAATCGGGATTATTCATGTCCCAATTACACCTTTTAATTTCATGATGTCTTAGAACAATTTATTATTTTACTATTAAATCTAGAGCTTGCTTAACATCTGCTATGATATCATCTGCATCTTCTAATCCTACTGATAACCTTACTAAACCTTCACTTATACCAGCTTTTGCTCTCTCTTCTGGAGTATATGGCGAATGTGTCATTGAAGCTGGATGTTGTATCAATGTCTCAGCATCTCCTAAACTAACTGCTAGCAAAGCCATATGAACACTGTTCATAACTATTTTTCCTTCTTCTAATCCACCTTTAAGTTCAAATGCAATCATAGCACCTGGTAACTTCATTTGTTTCTTTGCTAAATCATAGTATTTGAAACTCTTTAATCCTGGATAATAAACTTCTTCAACTGCTGGATGTCCTTCTAAGAATTCAGCAACTTTCATCGCATTCTCGCAGTGTTTCACCATTCTCACTTCTAGTGTTTTCATTCCTCTTAAAATCAAATATGCATCATCTGGGCTCATAACTGCACCTGTCATATCTTTTAACCCAAATAATCTAACATCATTCATAAATTCTTGAGAACCAGCTACAAATCCTGCTATAACATCTCCATGTCCATTTAAGTACTTAGTTGCTGAGTGTATTATTACATCTGCGCCAAGTTCTAAAGGTCTTTGAATATATGGAGTACAGAAAGTATTATCTACAAATACTAAACAATTTTCATTTTCATGAGCAATTTTTGCTACTGCTTCTATATCTGTTATTTTTAGAGTAGGGTTTGCAGGTGTTTCTAAATATACTACTCTTGTATTTGGTTTCATTGCATTTTTAACTTCTTCTAAATTAGCAACGTCAACAAAAGTAACTTCTACTCCAAATCTTGTTAATCCATGACTTAAGAATGCAAACGTACATCCATATAACGTATCAGAAGCAACAATATGATCTCCTGCTTTTAATGCTGTCCACAATGCTGAAGAAATTGCTCCCATACCTGAAGCCATAGATACTGCTGCATCTGCACCTTCTAATATCGCTACCTTCTCTTCTACTTCTGTATTTGTTGGGTTTCCTAATCTAGTATAGATATATCCTTCTTCTTCTAGAGCAAATCTTCTTCCTCCTTGCTCAGCTGAATCAAATACAAATGTTGATGTTCTGTATATCGGTGTTGCCAACGCTCCATATTGCTTATCTGGCTTATGACCACCATGAATAGTTTTTGTTCCAAAGCCTTTGCTTTTTAAATAATCTCTGTTCATCTAAATCTCTCCCCTTATTTATATTTGAATATATATAATTCACATAATGTACTCGTGAAATAATTAATAGCAAGTGTTGTGCCAAAAATCCAACATCAGTTATCATCAGCTTTTAAGGTGCTTTTTAGACTCCCACGTCTTATTCGTGTAAAGTTTTAGAACCACTTCAATTTGCAAAGTGTAAATATTTCTTTACATATGTCAAAATATCTTTACACTTAAAAAGAGTTGTAATATTTTACAACCCTTTTTTGATATAATAATTTTATTTTACTATTAAATCTAAAGCTTGTTTTAAATCAAATATAATATCTTCTGCATCTTCAAGACCTACAGATAATCTTACTAATCCATCAGTGATTCCCGCTTTAGCTCTATCTTCTGGCGAATATGCTGAGTGAGTCATTGAAGCTGGATGTTGTATCAATGTCTCAGCATCTCCTAAGCTAACTGCCAGTTGTGCCATATGGATATTATTCATCACTTTTTTACCTTCTTCTATTCCTCCGTTTAATTCAAACGATATCATAGCTCCAGGTAACTTCATTTGTTTCTTTGCTAGCTCATATTGTGGGAAACTCTTTAACCCTGGATAGTATATTTTTTCAACTGCTGGATGATTCTCTATGAACTCAGCAACCTTCATAGCATTTTCACAGTGCTTTTTCATCCTCACTTCTAGTGTTTTCATTCCTCTTAAAATCAAATATGCATCATCTGGGCTCATAACTGCACCTGTCATATCTTTTAATCCAAAGAATCTAACTTCATTCATAAATTCCTTTGGTCCTGCTATGAAACCTGCTATAACATCTCCATGTCCATTAAGATATTTAGTAGCTGAATGAACTACAACGTCCGCTCCATGCTCTAGCGGTTTTTGAATATATGGAGTACAGAAAGTGTTATCCACAAACACTAGGCAGTTTTCGTTTTTATGTGCTATTTTAGCTACTGCTTCTATATCTGTTATTTTCAATGTTGGGTTTGCCGGAGTTTCTAAGTATACTACTCTTGTATTTGGTCTCATCGCTTTTTCTACTTCTTCTAATTTAGATACATCTACAAACGTTACTTCTACTCCAAATCTTGTTAGGCCATGGCTTAAATATGCATAAGTACATCCATACAATGTATCAGAGGCAACAACATGATCCCCTGCTCTTAACGCTGTCCAAAAAGCAGTCGTAATAGCTCCCATTCCAGAAGCAGCTGATACAGCTACATCTGCACCTTCTAATATAGCAACTCTTTCTTCAACTTCTGTATTTGTTGGATTTCCTAATCTAGTATAGATATATCCTTCTTCTTCTAAAGCAAATCTTCTTCCACCTTGCTCTGCTGAATCAAATACAAATGTTGATGTTCTATATACTGGTGTTGCTAATGCCCCATACTGCTTGTCACCTACATGTCCACCATGTATAGTTTTTGTTCCAAAACCTTTACCTATTAGATACTCTCTGTTCATTTATTATGTCTCTCCTTTTTTAAAATGTTAGTTTATATATAATCCTGAATTATTCATAGAATATAAATTTATCAATCCATATGAAAATTTAGAATGTGTATAATTTGAAAACGTTTATAAAATATAATGCAAATTATATGCCAATAACATTAATTTTAATTCAAATAGATACTTGAGTAGTATTTTGTATTATAGCTCTTTATGGTGGTAATTTGTATATCAATATTTTCTATATACATATTTGCGTAGCATCAGTCCAGTAATTCGTGAATAAGTATTATTTTAAATGAAAACTGATTATGTTAAATCCTACAAAACAATTTGGGTTTTTAAAAATAACCCTTTAACTAACCCTGATATTATAGCCCTTTAGTGGCTTCTTTACATTCCTGAAGATGTTTAATTACTGTAATAAATCATTTAAGGCAAAATATCATTCTAATATGTTAAAAACATATTTATTCAATAAATTTAATAAAGTCATAAAATACATATTGACTTTCCAGTTACTGGACATGATATACTAACAAAGAGTTAACTCAATATGTTTGGAGGTTGTTATCATGATGAAAATTGGTGCTTTTTCACAATTAACAGGTATACCTGTTAAGACACTTAGATATTATGCAGAAATTGGACTATTAAATCCTGCATGTATAGAGGGTAATAATTATCGGTACTATGGACTTGAACAACTATCGGAAATCAATCATATCGTTGAGTTAAAAGAATGTGGTTTTACGCTTAATGAAATTTCTAATAAGGATATAAATAAAATGAATGATTCTGATTTGCTCCGTCTATATCAAAAAAAACTATTCGTTGCTGAAAAAGAACGTCAATTTACTGATATGAAAATAGCAAACCTAAAAAAAAGAATTTCTGAATTAATAGAAAAGGAGAAAGAAGAAATGATTTTAAATAATTTATATCAATCACCTGACCACTCAACCTTAATGGGAACAATAAAAGGAATTGCAAATTTTTATTCTTTAGATCTTAGTCCAGCGATGCTCTATGGGCTTACTGGGCAAGCATTTATGATAAATATACATGATGAACTATGCGCTAGTGGACCTTATTGTTACAATTTAACAGTATTTATCGAGCTTCTTAAAAACATTGGTATTGAAATGAAAAACTGTGGTTTCTTCACTAAATCAAGTACATTAAAAGAAAGAAAGCAAATTGAAAAAACAATCAAAGAACATTTAGACAGTAATAATCCATGTGCACTATTAAATACGGAATATCAGCTGATAAATGGTTATGATGATAAAGGTTTAATTACAGCACAACCGTGGTCAACAGATTACCCAGCAGGACATTTGACATTTCAATCATGGGAAGAGATTGAAAATGAAATTCATATGAGCATTTTTACTTTTAAAAGTGTAACACAAACGCCAATAAATGAAATGATAAGAGCTGCTCTGTATTCCGCAATAGAGATCAATACGAATCCTGACAAGTATACAACTAAACCATATTTTACTGGATTAGAGGCATATGATGTTTTTATTAAAGCCATTGAAGATGGACATGGTAACGGACAAGGTAATCGTTGGAACGCTACAGTATGGGGAGAATGTAGAGTTATGGCATCAATCTTTTTTAAAGAACTTTCTGAAATGTATCCTAATTTGTCAAATGAATTTTTATCATTGAGCCATAACTATAAATTAATAGGTGAAAGCTTACTTAAAATATCTGAAAGTAATCTTCCAATAGTACCTAGAATAGATGTGCTTAGAGAAATAAAGGATATTGAAAGTACATCAATAAAAAAGATAAAAAGTGTTTTAAACAAGTTATAATATTAAAATCATGAAATCCAAGAAAAATGAACTCAAAGGATTAGGAATTGGGCTATGATTTTAGGTCAACTAAGTATATATTTTGAGGGGAGAATTTAATCCCTCCTCTCATCTTAAAATTGTTATT
Organism: Abyssisolibacter sp. ZYX002; assembly: GCF_056892235.1. NCBI lineage: Bacteria > Bacillati > Bacillota > Clostridia > Eubacteriales > Clostridiaceae > Abyssisolibacter > Abyssisolibacter sp. ZYX002. Next base: position 20,679 of record NZ_JARMXH010000003.1, on the reverse strand, counting down.
TATTTTAGTTAGTTTACACCAATTACTTGACAGACTCAAGAATATTACAACTTATGAATAAAGGGAGGGATTGTTTAAACAATACCTCCCTTTATTCATAAATTTATTATATTTGTTACGCATGTGTGAATATTTTATTTATTTCTTCATCCCTTTAATCCATTCTTCTAAAGGATCTACCCCTTGTACTATATCTGATACAGTTAGTGGCATATATATGTCTGGCTCTAAAGTATATTTGACGTCTCGATTTGAGAAATGTGTAATAAATGTCGAAACACTATAGTCTATTTGTGTTATTGGCAATGTCACATACCTAGGGCGACCATATACAACATTACCACCACCTGTCGGTTCTCCAATTATTTTTGCTTCCTTGTTGATTTTTAACATATATGCAATTAATGGAGCTGCACTATATGTCCCATTTGAAGTAACTACATATATTTCTCCATCGTATAACTTATCATTATAATGTTCTATAGTTTTTTTTGTATTATATAGATAATAAAACTTATCTATGTCAATGTACTTAAAAAACTCTTCTGCAATTGAAGTATGTCCTCCAGGGTTGTCTCTTAAATCTATGAATATATTAGAGATATTGTTATCGTAAACATATTCAAAAAAGCTTTTAATTGCCTCTTTATGTTCATCGTTATCTCTACACCTCTTATAAACAAATACAGCTGAATCAAACTCTTTAAATCCCTTGTGAAAATATTCTTTAGTTTTTTCACCTTTACTATTATTTATTTTTACAAATTTAACAGTACAGCTTTTAATTTCATTTTTGGGTGTTTTTACTTTAATTAACGCAGAATCATTCTCATCATTAACGACCTCTAAGTATTTCAATACATTCTTCGCTGTCACATAATACGACATTTTATACTTTTTACCATGAATAGTCTCTCCAGAAATTATTTTTTTCAGTTTATCCAATATTTCATCAATATCAACCCCATTAATCTCTAAAACTATATCACCCTTATTTAATCCATCATCATTATCATTAAGCACCGCTAAACCTTCACCTATTAATCTTAAATTCATCGGTAAATACCATTCATTTTCAATCTCAACCCAACTATGCCCATCATCTAATGTTGCAACGTATTCCATTAGCATGAACCTTATTTCATGTTTTGTCATAGGTCTATTTATCGAACTCACTATTTCATCATATCTTCGGAAAAAATCTTCCCTTATTTTTTTGTCCCTCTTTGAAAGATGCATCGTATCATACGCTAACCTTAACTCATATATATCTTTTTTTATTTCTTTGACACTAAATGTTTCTTCCTCTGTTACATTTTGAACACTCAAATTACTTTTTTATCCTCTTCTACTTTATTACATCCCGCAATTGCTAATAAAATACCAATAGTGATAATACATAGGATTTTTCTCATAGTTACACCTCCCCTAGTTTGTTATGTAATAATTGATATAAACGTAATAATATACCACATTTCCTGTTTTGTCAATTTTTGATTATTATAACTTAAAAAGAGATGCCTGTATTTAATAGACATCTCTTTAAATATATGTTATTTAACTATTTCATATGGCCAGTCTAATATTCCGCCCATATCATAAACATTTGTATATCCCATACTAATTAGCTTATTTGCTGACAATTTACTTCTTCTACCACTTCTACAGTATACTATTATTTTTGTGTCTTTATCAGGTATTAAAGTTTCTACCTCGTCTTCTATCTGATACATCGGAAGTAATATACTATTCGGTATGTGTCCCTGTTCATATTCCCACGAATTTCTTACATCTAACAGTTTTATACTAGGATCTGAATCAAGCATATGTTTCCCTTCTTGCGGAGTAATCTTTTGGTAGCCACTAGCTTGTACTATAACCGCTGACATCACTATAACTACAAGTAATGCAATCATTAAAACGTTATACTTTTTCTTCATATTTCACCCTCCTTTAATATAATATTTCTAATATGAGTAAGATATTATTAGAATTACATTTACTTTTTTCTATTATATTACATTTTTGTAAAACCCTCAAGATTTTTATTGAAAATTTTCTTATTTTTCTACTTCATATGGCCAATCTATAATTCCTCCCAAATCATATACATTCTTATACCCCATATTAATTAATTCCAAGGAAGCTATTTTACTCCTCCTCCCACTTCTACAATAGACTATTATTTTTGCATCTTTATTTGGTAATACACTTTTCGCTCTATCTTTTATCTCGTCGTATGGCAAAAGTATACTACTAGGTATATGGTTTTCGTCATACTCCTGTTTTGTTCTGACATCTAATAGTTGGACATTTGTATCTTCATCAATCATTTTTTTAGCTTCTTGTGGAGTTATAGTTTGATATGTGTTATTTACAGTTCCAACCTTTACCCCTTCATTATTTTCACTATTACCTTCAGTTTTTTTACTACAGCCACTAAAATTAACCAGCGTTATAACTACAATAAATATCAAAGTATATTTTTTCATTTATCATCCTCCTTTTGCACATTTATTATGTGATTTTTTGCGTTGTTTATTCTTTTATACCCATATTTTTTGATAAATATCATAAACAAAAAACTTATTATAATATAATGGCATATGTTACCTTGTATTTAATTAATATAAATGTTATTATACTAATATTGTATCTTACAGGAGGTTTTCTATGAATGATAAATTAAAGGGAACATTTTTAATACTTCTATCAGCATTATTTTTTGCACTAATGGCTGCTACTGTTAAGTCGTTACCAAATGTCCCTATGGCAGAAAAAATATTTTTTAGAAATATATTAGGCTTTGCTTTTTCACTAATTATACTTAAAAAAAGAAAAAGTTCTCTGTTTGGAAACAATAAAAAACTGCTTATATCCAGAGGTGTTTTTGGATTGCTCGGCGTAGTTTGTTATTTTTACGCATTAAATAGGATAAAATTTGCAGATGCTGTTATACTCAATAAGTTTTCACCATTCTTTATAATATTGTTATCTGCACTATTTTTAAAAGAAAAAATAAAAAAATACCAAGTAATCTCTTTAACCATAGCTATAGTGGGGGCTAGTCTTGTTATAAAACCCAAATTCGACTTGAGTATTGTACCATCACTATTTGCTTTATCTTCAGCATTTTTTGCTGGATGCGCATATACCATTATAAGGCATCTTAGAAAAACAGATTCACCAGAAACTATTGTTCTCTACTTTACTTTTATTTCAACTGTAGCCACGATACCATTTATGGTTTTTGGAGACTTTCGCATCCCTACAAATCCTGAAATAATACGTTTAATTCTATTAGGTATATTTGCAACTTCAGCACAATTTTTGATGACTTATGCATATAGATACGCACCTGCAAGCGAGTTGTCTATATATACTTATGCTAATATAATTTTCTCAAGTATAATTGGGTTATTAATATGGCAAGAAGGCCTAGATTGGCTTACTTTTATAGGAGCGTTGCTTATAATATTAGCTGGAAGTATAAATTTCGTTGTTAATAATAATCTGTTTAAAAAATCCAAGCAGTAGCTTTGCTCTCACGATAAATACAAAATACCTAGTTTATATAGACTAAACTAGGTATTTTTATAGTTTTTATTGTATGATAATTTAATTTACTTTATTCATATCCTTACTCTTCTCTGCTACTGCCAGAACTTCATCAAGCGAGTTTCCTATTGATGCCTGAACTGAAGCAACTACACAACCTTCTACTATTGGTGCATTAGCTATTCTTACTCTATTTTTTAATTCTTCATCTAATAAATCAAGTGCAAGTTCAGTACTCATGACCGCACTTCCCATATCCACCAATATCAATACTCCATCTTTATCATCTGCTTCTTCTATAGCATCCATTATTTTAGTAGCATCAGTTCCTATTCTCCCATCTTCGGTTCCTCCAGCTGCTATCAACTTCAACTCTTTGTTAGCCATTTGCCTACATAAGTCAACTATGCCCTCTGCAATTTTATTGCTGTGAGATACTACTACTATTCCAACCACTTCTTTATCCTCCTATTCAACGCATCTTGTTATTTATTCAAAGTTTTAGCTATAGTGTCTATTATAAGATAACTAGAAGTTGCCCCTGGATCTTGATGTCCTATACTCCTATCTCCCAAATAACTAGCTCTACCCTTAGTAGCTCTTATAGTTTTAGTATACTGCACACCTTCTAGTGCAGATTTGGCAGCTTTATCAAATGCAACTTTAGTCAAATCACCATTTTCAAATGAATTTTTTAGAGTTTCAAAAGCAGGAATTAATGCATCAAGCATTGTTTTTTCACCTTTCTCAGCTTTACCTCTCATTATTATTCCTTTTATAGCTTCATCAAACATGTTTAATATATCATTTTGATCTATGTCATCCTTCCCTCTAATTGCTGTTGATGCTTTTAAAAATGCCGTTCCATATAAAGGTCCTGATGCCCCTCCAACTGTTGATATCAAAGTCATAGCTACAGTTTTCAATATTGTAGAACAATCCTTATCTTTTAGAGTATCAAGCTTTTCCCCAGCAGCCTTAAATCCCTTACTCATATTTATGCCATGGTCTCCATCACCTATCGCTCCATCCAAATCCGTTAAGAATTGTTTATTCTCTTGTATAACTTGTGCAATGTTATTTAGTACCTCTAATAATAAATCGCTTTTTATCATATCTTTTCTCCTTTCCACTACTTAAAATAGGAATATGCCAAAAAAAGACATCCCCTATTACTTAAAATTGTTTATAAGCAGGAGTATCAGCTTTATAGTCTAATAATTCTTTTAGTTCATCGTCTAATTTTAATATCGTTATAGAGAATCCAGTCATTTCTAGAGATGTCATAAAGTTACCCACAACTGTTTTGTATGATTTTACTCCTTTTTCTTCTAATATTTTTTGCACTTCATTGTTTACTATATAAAGTTCCATTAATGGAGTACCACCTAACCCATTAACTAACACAGCAACTTCATCTTCAGATTTTATCTCTATATCATCAAATATTTTGTCCATTAAATCCTTTGTTATCTTATCAGCGGTCTTAACTTTTTCTTTATGCGTCCCAGGTTCTCCGTGTATCCCTAGTCCTACTTCCATCTCATCTTCTTCTAGCGTAAAACCAGGCTTTCCAGCAGCAGGTACTGTACAAGGTGATAATGACATTCCCATACTTCTAACATTGTCATTGACCTTTGTCGCTATTCTTTTTACTTCTTCCAGTTCCATACCTTTTTCAGCTGCTGCTCCTGCTATTTTGTGAACGAATACTGTTCCTGCTATACCTCTTCTTCCTGTTGTCCATGTACTATTTTCAAGAGCTACATCATCATTTATAACTACACTATCAACCTTGATGCCCTCTGCCTCAGCAAGTTCCCCTGCCATTTGGAAATTCATAACATCTCCAGTGTAATTCTTGATTATTAATAATACTCCTTTTCCATTGTCTACAGCTTTTACTGCTTCAAATACTTGATCTGGTGTTGGAGATGTAAATACCTCGCCAGCCACTGCTCCATCTAGCATTCCTTCACCCACAAAACCTCCATGAGCTGGTTCGTGGCCACTTCCACCACCACTCACTAGCGCAACTTTACTATCACATGGCTTTTTAGCTCTTACTAAAACATCAAATCCCTCTAATCTCTTTATATACTCTGGATGTGCTTTAACTATACCTTCAATCATATCGTTTACAACGTTCTCTGGACAATTTATTATTTTTTTCATCGTACAATTCCTCCCTATATTTTACTTATAATTATACTATTTATAACTACCCTATGGATAATATAAATATAAATAATTAATAAAATTTATAATATAACTTCCTGTTTATAACAAGATAATAAAATGCACCTAATGTTCCTCCACCATACAAAAAAGCTTTAGTAATCTTTTTACCAAATCATCTCCACTTAACTTTCATTGATATATTTCACCATAAATCAATTCATAAATATAGCGTTAATCAACTTTAATGATTAACGCTATATTTATGAATTGCAATTACCTCTGAGCAGAATTCTTAACATCTCTACTCCTTTTTTACTTTATTTCTTCTTTAGTCCAACTGCTATTTCCACCATCTGAACGTATGTATTTCGTCCATACCGTCCCTGTAACCGTGTCTAGAATAGCTATATTAACATCATTTGCTTGATAAAACTGATATCTACCTATCTTATCATTTTCCGAACAATTTGCTGTCGATATCTTATTTATCTCTACATAGCATATAAAAGCAAGCATAATAGTTATAGCAGTTAATAAAACAACTCTTATTAGATTTTTTGTATCTTTTGCTCCTTCCATTTCTTCCTCCTCTAATCTTAATATTAATAAAACTAGTAAGCACTGCAACTCTTGCATATACTTACAATAATATATTGAATTATACCTCAGATAACATTATAACATAGAACATATAATATAAGTCTAAGTAAGCTAATTTTAAACGATGGTAATATTAGGAGTTTTCAGTTTGCTTCACTCTCCTATTAGCTGTGTTTTGGCTTTAATATTTACATACTATATTTTTGCTTTTTTCTAACTAACGTCGATATGTCTATGTCTAGTTTTTCAGCAGCATGTTTAAGAGTTTTAGAGTTCTTTATAGTTTGCTCTATAATTGATTTTTCAAATAACTCCACTCGTTTTTTAAGGGAAAGATTAGTATTCCCTTTTGCTATAATTTGTTTATAATCAAATGCTTTCTTTATAGTTTTGCTCGATACTTGTTCATTAAATGTATTTGAATCTATTCTAGCATCATCAGATATTATGACTAATCTCTCTATAAGATTTTTCATTTCTCTAATATTTCCATGCCAAGAATACACTAAAAATAACTCTAATATATCTGGAGAAAAGTAACATGATTTTTTGTATTTAGTGTTGTAATATTCTAAGAAATTCCTTGCTAACGGTAATATATCTTCTCTACGTTCTTTTAGCGAAGGTATCCTAATATTTATGACATTTAGCCTATAATATAAATCTGCTCTAAAATTCTTTTCTTCAATTAATTTTTCTAAGTTCGCATTAGTGGCAGATATTATTCTAGCATTGAATTTTATGGATTTATTACCTCCCAGTCTGTGAAATTTTTTATCATTTATAGCGTTGAGTAGTTTGACCTGTAATGTATATGGCATATCTCCTATTTCATCTAAAAATAATGTCCCATTATTAGCTTCTTCAAACAACCCTTTCTTGCCACCTTTTTGTGCTCCTGTAAATGCTCCTTCTTCATAACCAAATAACTCTGATTCTAATAGATGCTCTGGTATAGCACCGCAGTTTATTTTTATCAAGCTTCCCGTTTTACTTCTATCACTTATTTTGTGTATAAATGAAGCTATGAAATCCTTCCCCACACCAGTTTCTCCTAGTAATAAAACAGTACTATCTACATTGGCTATCTTTTTGATTTTGCTGTATATTGATTTCATATTCATATTTTCAGTTACTACATGATCATTTTCTATATAATTGATACTAGTATTTATTCTTTTAGCATAACTAAGTGATAGATTATCTTCTTTTGCTATCTCCTTCATTAGTAAATCTAGCTCAGATACATCCCTTACAACTGCTATAGTTCTCTTTAAATTATTATCATCATCATATATAGGAGAACCACTAACTAAGCACTTTTGTCCTTTGTAATAGTTATTAATTGTTGATACTGGGGCCTTATCTTCTATTACTTTCATGCAACATGAATTTGGCAATATATGTTCTTTTCTCAGTTCATATACGTTTTTACCTAAAAGTACATCTCTAGATAATCCTGATAAATTTATAAATGCATCATTGACGTATAATGTTTTTCCGTACTCATCTGTTATATATATACCATCTAGAAGTTTATTAAACATCTCATTATAAAAGTAAATATGTTCATTTAGATACTTAATTTGATCAGCTAATTCATATTTTACAGAAAAATCAGTGAAGAAAAAAATGTACTGCGTACTATTATTTACGTTTATCTTATTACCTATAATATGAATTTTTTTGTTATTATTAATTGCATCTACTACTATACCATCATTCATTGTATACTCTAATAGTTTTGGATAGTAATAAGTAAGCGGTTTAGTTATTGTTTGATTATTTCCGTTTATTAAAAAATTAAAAACACTATTGTAATCAATTATATTATAATCTGCATCAGTCAGTACAAATCCGATATTATTACCAAGCAGTGTTTGATTCATTTTTTCTCCCTCCTAGCTATCCAAAGACATAAAATTAACTATATTACCGTCAACATCTCTAAACCAAAACGAACTAGTCCCCCAGTCATGCATTTGTAGTGGCTTGATGATTTCCACACCATCTGCAATTAATCTATTATATTGTTTCTCTATATCCTCTACCTTTATTGCAATAGTAAATCTACCTACTCCAGAATTACTCAAACAGCCTTTAGCCATTTCCTTCATTCGTTCCTCAGAAAATATCGATATACCAGCACCATCAACTTTTATGTTTGTATGCTCTTTATTTCCTTCATACTCAGTACTGAGAATCTTACAATAAAATTCACTGAGTTTTATAACATCTTTAGTTATTAAGCATATACCTACAAACTCCATAAATAATCCTCCTTTTTACTATTAACTTTATAGTCTCACAAAATATAAAATTTATCAAGTTGAAAATATGCAAAACTGCATATTTTATCACTTCTGCATATGCAGTTTTGCATACAATGCAATTTCGGCATATCTTTTTTAATAGCTCGTCCTCATGAAATACATATCTTTACTACTTGAATCAATTGGCACACATCTTGCTAATATATTTACATTGTAATAAATTTTTTATAAGGTAGGTTAACTAATGTTTAAAAAGTTTACAAATTTTTGCGTAACAATAGTAAAAAAATTACTACCAGACCCTTTCATATTTGCAGTTATACTAACATTCATAGTTTTAATAATGGGTGTCGTTGTCACTAACCAAAGCATTTTTGATATGATAGGTCATTGGTACAACAAGTTTTGGAGCTTACTAGGTTTTTCTATGCAAATGGTTCTAATTCTAGTAACTGGCTTTGCAATGGCTAGTGCCCCATTATTTAAAAAAATGCTAGAACGAATAGCATGCATTCCTAAAAAGCCTACATCAGCAATACTATTGATTTCTTTTGTTGGAATTATAGCTTGCTGGATCAACTGGGGCTTTGGTTTAGTAATCGGAGCGCTACTCGCAAAGGAAATTGCTAAGAAAGTGAAGAATGTAGATTATAGACTATTAATTGCTTCGGCTTATTCTGGTTTCTTAGTATGGCATGCTGGTCTCTCAGGATCTATACCGCTTAAATTATCTTCTAGTGGCGCAGATCTTGTTAAACAGACAAATGGTGCTGTAACTGAAGCAATAAGTACTTCTGCTACATTGTTTTCACCAATGAATCTCGCTATATTAGGTATATTATTACTTACTATGCCTTTTATAAACAGAGCAATGCATCCTAAAAAATCAGAAACAATCTCTATTAATCCAGACTTATTAAAAAATGATACTGAAGATAAAGAAGTTATTTTTGCTAAAACACCTGCTGATAAGTTAGAAAACTCTACTATTATAACTATACTATTGAGTTTAATGGGATTTATACTTATTGTTACTTATTTTAAGAAAAATGGTTTTACTCTAGGTCTAAATATTGTTAATTTTATATTCTTATTTGTAGGTATATTCCTTCATCGAACTCCTAAAAATTATTTAGACGCTGTCAAAGATGCTATCAAAGGTACTTCTGGTATAGTATTACAGTTCCCATTCTATGCAGGAATAATGGGAATGATGACAGGAAAAAGCATAGAAGGCATTTCATTAGCTGGTTCTATATCTAATGCATTTGTCAGTATTTCAAATGAAACAACTTTCCCACTATTTTCATTCCTGAGTGCAGGAATTGTGAACTTCTTCGTACCTTCTGGTGGAGGTCAATGGGCTGTGCAAGCACCTATAATGATGCCTGCTGGTGCCGAGATAGGTGTACCTGCTGCTAAGACTGCTATGGCTATAGCTTGGGGAGATGCTTGGACAAATATGATTCAGCCTTTCTGGGCATTACCTGCTTTAGGTATTGCTGGTCTAGGTGCAAAAGATATCATGGGATTTTGTGTTATTAATCTACTATATAGTGGTATAATTATAAGTGCTATGATGCTTATATTTTAGCATATATTAATATATAAATATCAAAGGGAGGATTTTAAATGAGAGATGTAGTAATTGCATCAGCTGTTAGAACTCCAATAGGAAGTTTTAATGGTGCATTGTCAAAAGTTTCAGCGGTTAACCTAGGCGTAACTGCTACAAAGGAGGCTCTATCTAGAGCAGGTGTAAAACCAGAAATGATTGATGAAGTTATTATCGGAAATGTTCTAAGTGCAGGACTTGGACAAAACGTAGCTAGACAGGTTAGTATCAACGCAGGTATTCCAAAAGAGGTGCCCGCTATGACTATAAACAAAGTATGTGGCTCTGGTTTAAGAGCTGTAAGCATGGCGGCTCAGTTCATAATGCTAAATGACGCTGACATTATACTATGTGGCGGAACTGAAAACATGAGTCAGTCACCATATGTACTCCCTAAAGCAAGATGGGGAATGAGAATGGGAAATTCTACAGTTATTGATACTATGGTAAATGATGGTCTTACTGATGTTTTCAATAACTACCACATGGGAATAACTGCTGAGAATATTGCTGAGCAATGGAATTTGACAAGAGAAGCTCAAGATGGATTTGCAGTTAACAGCCAAAATAAAGCTGAAAAAGCACAAAAGGCTGATAGATTTAAAGAAGAAATTGTTCCAGTAAGCGTTCCTCAACGTAAAGGCGACCCTGTAGTTGTTGATACTGATGAATACCCTAAGCATGGTGCTTCTTTAGAGAAGGTTGCAAGATTAAGACCTGCATTCAAAAAAGATGGAACTGTAACAGCTGCTAATGCTTCTGGTATAAATGACGGTGCTGCTATGTTAGTAGTAATGTCTAAAGAAAAAGCTGACGAATTAGGTATTACTCCACTAGCAGTTATAAAAGGCTATGCTTCTGCTGGAGTTGACCCAACTATAATGGGATATGGACCTGTTCCAGCAACCAAAAAAGCTCTAGCTAAAGCTAACTGGACTATAGAAGATTTAGATTTAGTTGAAGCTAATGAAGCTTTTGCTTCTCAATCTCTAGCTGTTGTTAAAGATTTAGGTTTAAACCCTGATATTGTAAACGTAAACGGTGGTGCTATAGCTTTAGGTCATCCAATAGGTTGCTCTGGCGCTAGAATATTAGTAACACTATTACACGAAATGATTAAACGCGATTCTAACAAAGGATTAGCCACTTTATGTATTGGTGGAGGAATGGGAACATCAATCCTTGTTGAAAGATAATAGGAGGTGCAGTCTATGAATAAGATTATTTCATACGATGAAGCTGTAAGCAGAATAAAAGATGGCATGACAATCATGATAGGCGGTTTCTTGGGAGTAGGTAATCCTCATGGTTTAATAGATGCATTGATAAAAAAAGGTGTTAAGGATTTGACTATTATAGCTAACGATACTGCTTTCACTGAAATAGGTATAGGTAAGCTAATAGTAAATAAAATGGCTAAAAAAGTCATTGCCTCACATATAGGTACTAATAAAGAAACTGGTAGACAAATGTCAGAAGGAGAAACTGAAGTTGTATTAGTTCCTCAAGGAACGCTCGCTGAGCAAGTTAGAGCTGGCGGAGCAGGTCTAGGTGGTTTCTTAACTCCTACAGGAGTAGGTACTATTGTTGAAGAAGGAAAACAAAAAATTACTATTGATGGTAAAGACTATATACTAGAACTTCCATTAAAAGCTGATGTAGCTCTAGTAGGAGGATCTATGGTAGATAAAAAAGGTAATGTATTCTATAACAAAACAACTAGAAACTTTAACCCACTAATAGCTATGGCTGCTGAGACTGTAATAGTTGAAGCTGAAAAAATAGTAGAAGTAGGAGAAATCGATCCTCACTTAGTTATGACTCCTGGAGAAGTTGTTGACTATATTGTAGAGGGGGTTAGTCATGAATAGTAAAGAATTTATAGCTAGAAGAATTGCAAAAGAACTACATGACGGAGATATCGTAAATTTAGGTATTGGACTACCTACTATGGTAGCTAATTACGTTGCTAGTGATATTGATGTAACTTTCCAATCTGAGAATGGATTCTTAGGTTTAGGCCCTGCCCCAGAAGAAGGAAAGGAAGACAAAGACTTAACAAATGCAGGTGCTCAGCCAGTGACAATGTTAACTGGTGGTTGCTATTTTGACAGTGCAACTTCTTTCTCTATCATTAGAGGAGGACATGTTGACATAACTGTTCTTGGAGCTTTACAGGTTGACCAACAAGGCAACCTAGCAAACTGGATGATTCCAAACAAACTTATACCTGGTATGGGTGGCGCTATGGACCTTGTTACAGGTGCTAAAAAAGTAATAGTTGCTACAGAACATTGCACTAAAAAAGGTGGTTCTAAGATACTTAAAGAATGTATCTACCCATTAACAGGAGCAAAGGTAGTAGATGCTATAGTAACAGAACTGGCATATATTGAGGTTACTAATGAGGGACTAGTACTTAGAGAACTAGCTCCAGAAGTAACTGTAGAGGAAGTTGTAAGTAAAACAGAAGCAGACCTTATCGTCCCAGAAGATGTAAAGGTTATGGTTGTAGAGTAGATAAATAATTTGCTAAATAAAAATAACCTATCATTGAATGTTAATTTCAATATAGGTTATTTTTTGATTATATTTATAGTTGTATGGTTCTTGTATTGCTCGTTTCTTAGTTATAGAAATCATATCTCACTGTTTTGTCAATTTCTATGAATTTCCCTAAATTTATCTAACATTTATCAAATAAAAAAACACAATTTATACTGAACTAGTTTTGATTTTGTACTCCTATAAAATCTTTAACTTTGTCAAAAACACCATCTTGCCCAACAAACAAAATTATATCTTCTTCTAAAAAAGTAAAATGAGGTCCTGGAGAAATGATTAACTGTTTATCTCTTTTTATACCTAAAATAGTAGCACCTGTATTTTGCCAAAATGCACTACTACTAATCGTTTCGTGAACTATTTTACTTGATTTAGGTATTGTTAATTCCATAGTGTATATTAATCCTATGTTTTTAAATTGTGAAGAATACTCTATTATGGAATTGATATTGTCTAAAATCTGATTCTCCAAATCTTTTTTGTCATTTAATAATTTTTCTGTATCATGTTTTAATCTTAAAACATCATTTTTGACATTAAAATAATTAACAAAGGAATGTGCTTGCTCAACACTAAGAATATTAATACCACTTTTCTCGGAAACTTCAACAACATTCATGTCTCTAAGTAAAGCTATTGCCCTTCTGATAGTTTCAGGCGAAACATTGTATTTACTAGCGAGAGTTGAACGTCCACTTACTTTTGTTCCAATCTTTAAATCACCATTTATTATACTGTAAGCTATATCTAGCGCTATTTTTATGTACCTTGGCATAGAAACTTTTTTTTTCATAGTAATCTCCTTTATTGATATAACTAATTTTAACAAATATCTATCCTAGAAATCAAGAAAAAGTTCACTTCACATCTGTCAACTTATGTGTTATAATAAGATTATTGCAAACCTTACTTCAAAATGAAGTTGTCAGTTTGCTATTTTATTATATATTAAAATAATGTACAAAAGGAGGATAAATGATACAATTAAAAAACATATGTAAATCATACAATGGAAAGAAAAAGATAGTCGATGATCTTAACTTGTATGTAAATAAAGGTGAGTTTGTTGTTTTAGTTGGTGAAAGTGGTTGTGGTAAAACAACAACTATGAAGATGATCAACAGATTAATTGAGCCAACCAGTGGACAAATCTTAATCAATGGAAAAGATATTAAATCTATTAACAAAAATAGTCTTAGAAAAAATATAGGTTTTGTAATTCAAAATATAGGACTATTCCCACATTATACAATAGAAAAAAATATAGCTACCGTTCTAAACCTCTGTAAAGTAAATCCAAAAACAATCAAAAGTAAAGTCAAAAATTTAATGAACATTATAGAGTTACCCTATGATGTATACGCCAAAAGATATCCTAGAGAATTAAGTGGTGGACAACAACAACGTATTGGTGTTGCAAGAGCTTTGGCTAATGAACCCGATATTATTTTAATGGACGAGCCCTTTAGCGCTTTAGACCCTATAACCAGAGAACAACTTCAAGACGAATTGTTAAGACTACAAGATGAGTTAAGCAAAACTATAATATTTGTTACACATGACATAGATGAAGCAATAAAATTAGGTGATAAAATAGCAGTTATGTGCGATGGTAAGATAGTTCAATATGATACCCCCGAAGAAATACTCAAAAATCCTAAAAACGAGTTTGTAGAAAACTTCGTTGGTAAAGACAGGTTATGGAAAACACCCGATATGTTACGAGCTCAAGATATTATGAATAAAGAGGTTGTAAAAGTGCATGCAAATAGATCTGTAGCTCAAGCTATAGAAATTATGAAGAAAAATGACACAGATGTATTGGCTGTGATAAATAAAAAAGATAACAACGAAAAACTATTAGGTATCGTTGGTTCTAATAGATTTTATGGTATAAATGATCACAGTATTAAAATGAAAGATATAATGAAAAAAAATATTATAAAGATACCATTTGATATGCCATTAACTGACGTCCTTAATATAAGGCAAGATAACAAGTTAAAATATAGTCCCGTAATAGATGTACATGATAATTTACTAGGGATTATTAGCAATACAAGTATACTAAATGTACTAAGTCAAATCGTACCAGAAAGTGAGGAATATTAATGAACACTAGTTTAATAGATATTTACAATTTTATTAGTACAAATGCCAATGAGATTTTGACTAAGACTTTTGAACATGTATCCTTAGCAGGTATAGCAGTGTTACTTGCTTGCGGCATTGGTGTTCCCATTGGTTTTTTAATAGTAAATAACAAAAAACTTGCTAATATAGTAATAAATATAGCTAATGTCATTCAGACTATCCCATCGCTTGCACTGTTCGCATTTTGTATGCCATATTTCGGTATAGGTAAAAATCCTGCAATATTTGCTTTGTTCTTATATGCTCTTTTACCTATAATAAAAAATACTTTAATAGGAATAAGAAATGTCAATCCAGCAACTATTGAAGCCGCAAGAGGTATGGGTATGTCAAAAATGCAAATCATGTTCAAAGTAGAAATCCCATTAGCTATTTCTGTAATAATGGGCGGTATTAGAATCGCTACAGTTACAAGTATAGGTATAGCTACTATTGCCACTTTAATCGGAGCTGGTGGCTTAGGTGATATGATATACCAAGCTATAGGAAATTACAACTATCCTATGTTACTTACAGGTGCAGGTGCTTCTGCATTACTTGCTTTATTTGCTGATTTTATATTAAGCATGTTTGAAAAATTGTTGACATCAAAAGGGATTGTAAGGGAAGAAAATATTTAGGAGGAGTGTAGTATGACGAAAAAAATAATAAGTATATTAATGATATTTGTATTATCTCTATCTCTTATTGCATGTGGAGATAATAAAGATTCTAAAAGTCAGACGATTAAAATAGCCCACAAGAATTATACTGAACAAAGGATAACAGGGCAATTATTAGCAATATATCTTGAGTCAAAAGGATATAAAACTGAGGTTAAAGAATTAGCTGGTACTATGTTATGTTATAATGCCTTAAAAAATGGGAATGTTGATATATATCCCGAATTTACAGGTTCAGCTTATACAGCTGTTTTTAAACAAATAAAAATGCTTGGTCAACAAGAAACTTATGATTATGTAAAAACTAACTGTGAAAAAGAACACGGAATAACATGGTTGACTCCATTAGGTTGGAATAATACTTATGTTCTCTCTGTAAGAAAAGACACTGTTGATAAATACAATCTAAAAACAATTTCGGATTTAGAGAAAGTCTCTAAAGAGTTAATCGTTGGTGGAAACGTAGAATTTTTAGATAGAACCGATGGACTCAAAGGACTTAAAACTGTGTATACTAATCTTGGATTTAAAAAAGAAGTTGCAATGGATCAAGGTTTGACTTACTCAGCTCTCAAAAATGGTCAAATAGATGTTAATTCTTCTTTTAGTACTGATGGAAGAATAGCAAAGTTTGGTTTTATTAATTTAGAAGATGATAAAGAGTTTTTTCCGCCTTACTTTGTTACTCCAATATTAAGATTAGACTATGCAAAAGAAAATCCTGAAATAGTCAAAGCACTTAAAGAGCTAGGTAACAAATGGTCAAATGATGAACTGCAAAAATATAACCTAATGGTTGATGAGGGTGAAAATCCTAAAGCCGTAGCTACTAAAATGCTAAAGGAAAAGAACCTGATTAAATAGTTAATACCCATGTATCTCATATCCTTTGTTTTATCTTTATTTACGGTAGCCTTTAGAAGCCGAATGACATTTGCTGTAAGCAACATTGAGAATAGTAGTAAAAAACATACTTCCATCAGAGTTAAGCAAATGTTATTTGACGCTTCCACACAAAAATAAAGAACTATACTCAAAAGTATAGCTCCAATATTTATTCAATATTTTGTTTGTGTTCAATGTATCATCTTACAATTAATATTTCTAATAAACTTATCCTATTCCTCATCAATTATCAGCCTCATAATCTCCTGTTAGAGGATTAAAACATATTATCACTTTTTTATATCTATCTTTAAAGTACAATACATACTTGAATTTCACAAAATATCTCCCATAAACCCTTTCAAGAGCTGACTGTTCATAAACAATATCTAAATCATACTTATTCTTAAAGTCATTCTTTACAATATCGATAGCTTCATCGTGAGTATATGCTGGTAATATCATGATATAAACAGTTATAATCGCTATAAACATCAGTACATGTATAAAAAGTATTTTCTTCATCAATGTCCTTCTATGGTATATGTCTTTTATTTCTGATAAGCTGAGTAAAAGGCAAATTATCAAGAAGTCAAAAGTGTTTATGACGCCATTATAGATTGTACTATTAATTTGATTTATTGCTATGATTATACCTATGTATGTTAGTGCTATTATTATGTGGTTTATTTTTGGTTTTGTTATGGTTGATTTTTTTGTGTTGTTCATGTATGCAATTCTCAATATTAAACAATTTAAATCTATATGTCATCTTTATCTATATAATCCTTTATAAATAAATTATCAGTTATCTTTAAGAAGTCATCAAAATTTTCTTTAAGCTCCAAAGCATCTGCTTTTTCGCCTAAATAATATAAGTCCATAATCTTAATCATAATTGTTTTAAAATATCTAGCATCAAATATTTTATATTCTTGCGCAATTTTTATATTCTTTTCACAGTATTCGAGTGACTTTTTATATTCTTCGAAATCATAATATCCACTTTTACAGCAGGTCAATCATGGACTAACGGTACAGAAACTGCTTCTAGCACTTCTGTAACAACATCATACGATACAACCGTACCAGCTAAAAGCAAAAAAACTGTTAAATTAATGAGTTTTAAAACTAAATCAGATGTTCCATATACAGCTAAAATATATATGGAGTATGACATCACTTTCCACGGTTTCTTAAGATATAGTGGAAATGCAAGAAACGATCATCTTAAGAAAAGACCATTTGTAGATGTTACATTTGGAAACAAAGATAAATCAGCTCAAGAACAAATACAAGATATCTATGAGCATAGAGATATAAATGGATATTCTGATTGGGATTGGAGCTGGATGGAAAAAGAATTTGGTGCTGACAATGTGAAAATTGTAGTATCTCAAATTTGTAGACCTAGAGGAGCAGAAGTAGATGGTAAATTCACGTGCGTAGATGGAACACACGTAGAAGTAGTATCAGAAGATGCTGTGCCATTGACTGACAAAGAATTAGCTAGTGATAATACTACAACAAACAGCTTTGCTATGAGCAAAAAAGATCTTTCTAGTAGTCTAAAATCCGTTAACCCATCACTTTCAAAAGGTATATCAATAGAGAATATAAAATTTAATGATACACCTGAGAACCGTGTTACTAAAAGTAGTGTAACTACAAGTTCTGGAACAACAACTATGAGATAATAAGTATCCTCCAATTAATTTATTGATATGTGTTGCATTAGCAAATAAGCCTTGCTAGTGCAATACCTTTTTTTGAACTATAAAAATATAATCTCATACTTTTTTCAATTTATAATAAAAGGAAAATTTTGCTTAACATAATAGATTATATTGATTATTTATGCACAAAACCTGCAACAATCTTACATATATACATTACTCTTTATTTGTTTTAAAATTGTCAATGAAAACGTTATTTTTCGGACTAAAATGACATTTACTTCAACCAAGTCATAGGTGTATAATGAAAGTATAAAGAATATTTACATAATCCTCGTAGTATTGATATTATGTAAACAAAAAACATAGTGTAGGAGGTATAATTATGAAATGCAAAAGCAGATTTATTAAAAAAATTCAATATTTATTTGTAGCAATGATTTTGGTTCTAAATTTAATACCTATGGGAAATATTTCTTATGCATCGGATACTTCGATTTCCCACTATACCCCTAAATATTATACATTTAAAGATGAAGAAGATCTCAAAAGACAGATTATAAACTCAGATGATTTTATCAAATACCATGCTTATTTAGCACATTATATGGGCTTTGGATGGTGCGGTGGTACTGGTAGTAAATATGTAGGCGAAGATTTTTCATTTAAAAAAGATGGAAACAAGTATATTTTACAAGCAAATTATAACAAGCATGATCCTCATGCAAGTGGTTACTGGGCTGACAAAAGATTAAGAATGACTGTATCGAATGTTAGATTTTACATTGACACTGATTCAATTAAATTAGGTGATGAAAAAGTAACCAAGTTAGACCCTGTAATGATCCAAAGCTTTAATGCAATTAATAAAGGCGATACTGATGATACTGCTAATGTAAGCTTCACATATACAAAAGATAAAACCGTATCTCATTCTTTCACTTATTCATTTGAAGAAGGCATACAAGTTAATAGTACCGCAGAAGTGGGCATTAAATTTATTTCTGCTTCATGTAATTATGGTTGGTCTTTTACAGCAGGACAATCATGGACTAATGAAACGAAAACTGCCTCAAGTACTTCAGTAACAACATCATACGATACAACCGTACCAGCTAAGAGCAAGAAAACTGTTAAATTAATGAGTTTTAAAACTAAATCAGATGTTCCATATACAGCTAAAATATATATGGAGTATGACATTACTTTCCATGGTTTCTTAAGATATAGTGGAAATGCAAGAAAAGATCATCCTAAGAAAAGACCATTTGTAGATGTTACATTTGGAAACAAAGATAAATCAGCTCAAGAACAAATACAAGATATCTACGAACATAGAGATATAAGTGGATATTCTGATTGGGATTGGAGCTGGATGGAAAAAGAATTTGGTGCTGACAATGTGAAAATTGTAGTATCTCATATTTGTAGACCTAGAGGCGCAGAAGTAGATGGTAAATTCACATGTGTAGATGGAACACACGTAGAAATAGTAGCAGACAATGCAGTAGCATTGACCGATGAAGAGTTAGGAAGTACAAGTGCTACAATGAGCCCAAAAGGTTTATCTAGCGGATTTAAATTAGCCAAGGCATCAGCTTCAAAAGGTATAACTATAGAAAATACTAAATTTAATGATACACAGGAGAACCGTGTTACTAAAAGTAGTGTAACTACAAGTTCTGGAACAACAACTATGAGATAATAGATTTCCCCCAATTTATTTATTGATATGTGTTGTATTAGCAAATAATTTTTGATAATGCAACACTGTTTTATTGTAAACTAATTACACAACTGTATCTTAATAACAGAGTGTCATTTAATCTAAACTACCCTAGATAAGATTTGAATATAAAATGATTTTCCAAGAAGCATATAAATCAGTATAAGAAATATGATATAAATAGATTAATAAGTTTTGTTTACATAAAATTGAAATATTTTATTAATTTAAGCAAATATTACACATCTTACATGAATCTACCCCTACCTCTTTTTGATATTGAAACAAGTTTTATTTACTAATAGTTTTGTATAAGCTTATCTGTGCGTATTTTTCTTAATCCTTCATTTATTACTCAAATTTAGATGAACTACTTCCTTGTATTTTCTTATCTGTATACGAACACCCATGCACAAATGTACAAAAAATCTATTTATCGTTTACAACATTTCAATCATTTTAGCAATTTGTTAATAAAACCGTTGTTTTTAGGCCTGAAACGACATTTACTTCTATAAATCATAGTAGTATAATTAAGTTATAGACTATGTTTACATAATTCTTGATGCGATATATTATGTAAACAAATAAAAAAACAGGAGGTATTAATATGAAAAACAAAAGTAACAAGAGTAAATTTAGTAAAAAAATTATATATTTATTTGTAGCTACATGTTTGATTTTAAATTTAATACCTAAAGGAAACATCTCTTATGCAGCATCACCAATTTCTCATTATACACCAGCATATTTCACTTTTACTGACGAAGAAGATCTCAAAAGA